>CAWDPP010000062.1:0-94113 GCA_963804235.1 uncultured Alphaproteobacteria bacterium | reverse complement strand
CCAGGATCCAGCCGTTCAAGGCGGGCCAGCGCGCGCGCGGGAACCACAGCACGATCGCCTGGAAGCAGGTCATGAGCGCGCTCGCCGCGCCCACGCCCATGATGGCGCGGGCGACGACGAGCACGCCAATGTCGCGGCTCAGCGCGAACATGACGACGCCGGCGGCGGCGAGGAGCGCCATCGCGCCCTGCACGCGGCGCGGCCCGTAGCGGTCCATGAACAGGCCCAACGGCGCCTGGAACACGGCCGAGGTGAAGAAATAGACCGACGTGACGAGGCCCAGCGAGGCCGCGCCCAGATGCAGGTCGGCGATGAGATAGGGCGAGAGCACGGCGTTGACGCCGCGATAGTAGTTGCTGAGGAGGAACGCGGCGCCGAGCGGCGCGAGCACGCGCAAGGCGAGCCCGCGCCCGAGGGCGCCACCGCGCGCGGCAGCGATGGTCACGCGGCGCTGCGCTTGCCTTCGGCGGAGAGCAATCCCGCGGCGATGAGCGCGGCGCGGATGCGGTCGATCTCGAAGCCCGGGCAGCTTCACGAGCGGCGGGCGCACCACCGCGCGCGGCTGCTTGCCCAAGAGCACGAGCGCTTCCTTCATGCGGTTGTGCATGTCGACGAAGGGCTCGGCATAGAACGCCTCGGACACCGGGAAGATGCGGTCGTTGAGGCGGCGCGCCTCGGCGAGATCGTTCGCCTCGACGGCGCGGAAGAGCCGCGCCTGGAGATCGGCGATGACGCTGCCCGAGCCGGAGAGAAGCCCCTTGCAGCCGAGCACGAGCGAGCTCAGCAGGAAAGCGCTGTTGGTGCTGAGCACCGTGATGGGCCGCGGCAGCCCTTGCAGCGTGCGCACATGGCGCTCGTGCAGCGGCACGTTCGGCGTCCAATCCTTGATGGCGCGCAGCGTCGGCACCGCCTCGGCGAGCTTCAGCAGCGTCTCGAGCGGATAGCCTTGCGTCGCGCGCGGATACTGGAAGGCGATGAGCGGCAGGTCCGACGCGTCGGCGATGCGGCGGAAATGCGCCAGCACCATCTCCGGGCGCTGTCCGAGCACGAAGGGCCCGGGCGGGAACACGAGAAGCGCCGAGGCGCCGCCCTCATGCGCCATGCGCGCGAGCCGCGCCGCCTCGAGGCTGCCCTCGGCGTAAATGCCGTTGATGATCGGCAGGCGCGCGCCGATCTCGTCGTCCGCGATCTCGAGCACGCGGCGCTGCTCGTCGAAGCTGCACGAGGCGACCTCCGAGGCATGCGCGTTGATCGTGACCGCGCTGAGGCCCGGCACGGTCGCGATATCGGCGAGGTGGCGCCGGAACGAGGCCTCGTCGATCGCGAGATCGTCGAAGAACGGCAGCAGCAGCGCGGGAATGACGCCGTGGGGAACGTAGCTCGCGTGCCTGGGCATGGCCTTGTCCTTTCGCCGGCCGATTATGGCCCGCCCCCGCCCCCGCGACAACGCTGCTCGCTTGCGTGTTAACGCTCCCTGGGCATAATCGCGCGCCCCTCGCGCAACCGTGAGAAACGGAGCCCGCCCGCACATGAAGTCCCTCGTCCCGGCCTGCGCCGCGCTCGCGCTCGCATCATTTACCGCCGCCCCGGCGCGGGCGGCCGACAGCGGCGACACGCTCTTCCACCGCTATTGCTCCGTCTGCCATTCGAACGAGCCGGGTCAGAACAAGCTCGGCCCCTCGCTTGCCGGCGTCGTCGGCCGCCCGTCGGGCTCGGAACCGGGCTTCACCTATTCCGAAGGGATGGCGAGCGCGCACATCACCTGGGACGAACAGTCGCTCGACAAGTATCTGAGCAACCCGAAAACGACCGTGCCCGGCAACAAGATGCTGTTCATCGGCGTCAAGAACCCGGCCGAGCGTCAGGCCATCATCGCCTATCTCAAAAGTTTGAAGTCGTGATTTAGAAGAAACGTCGGGGGCCGCAATTGACATTGCGCGTCCCCGGCCTCACTTTGCAGAGTTGCGGGGGACAAAGGCACGCGCGTGTGGGGCCCGATGTCCGATAGTGTTCTCCGAGTTTCCCGGGTTTGCTCGTGAGACCGTCAGGACATCTCAGCCCCGCCCCCGCAACTTCTTTCGCCGGCCGCCCCGCCGCCGGCGCCCCCTAGGAACGAACCCGCGCCGCACGTCGTTTTCCCCTCGCCGCCGCAACCCATGCTTGCTGCGGCGCGGTGGCGTGTCTTCGCGAAAGGGGCGGACAATGAACTGGCTGCTCATAGGCATTCTCGACGGGCTCAATAAGCTTTTGGCGATCGTGATCGTCGTATCGAGCACGGTCTCGGGATATTGGGGCCATTTCGGAACGTACGTCGTCGTGCTCGACAGTCCGCTCGAGCGGGCGATCGCGACCGCGATCGGCTTCGTCGTGGGCGTCATCGTCGCGGCGCTCGTCTCGGGCTTTCTCGCGACGATCATCAACATCAGCCGCGAGATGACGGCGATCCGGCATCTCCTCAACGAACGCCCGCTCGTGACGCGCTGAGCGGGGCCGCCTCATCCTTCGCGCCCGATCCTGGCGCCTCGTCCTTGCCGCACCGCCGTGCTAAAGGGAGAGCGCCGCCAATCGGAGGATGCGCCATGGCCCGCACGCTCATCGACATCTCGATGCATCTCGAGAACGACGTGGCCTCGGACCCGCCCGGCTATGGCCCGCACATCGACTATGTGACGCACAAGAGCTCGGCTGCCGACGTCATCAAATTCTTCCCCGGCCTGAAGCAGGAGGATCTGCCCGACGGCGAGGGCTGGGCGCTCGAGTGGATCAGGCTGATGACGCACAACGGCACGCATCTCGACGCGCCCTATCATTTCCACTCGACCATGAATCGCGGCGAGCGCGCCATCACGATCGACGAGGTGCCGCTCGACTGGTGTCTCCAGCCCGGCGTGAAGCTCGATTTCCGGCGCTTTCCCGACGGCTATGTCGCGACCGCGGCCGACGTGCGTGACGAGCTTGCCCGCATCGGCCACGACTTGAAGCCGCTCGATATCGTGCTGGTGAACACGCGCGCCGGCAGCGCCTATGGCAGGCCCGATTACGTTTCGGCCGGATGCGGCGTCGGACGCGAGGCGACGCTTTATCTGCTCGAGCGCGGCGTCCGTCTCACCGGCACGGACGGATGGAGCTGGGACGCGCCGTTCGTCCACACCAAGGACAAATACGCAGCGACGCATGACGCGAGCCTCATCTGGGAAGGGCACAAGGCCGGGCGCGAGATCGGCTATTGCCATCTCGAAAAGCTGCACAATCTCGAAGCGCTGCCGGGCGACGGCTTCGTGGTGAGCTGCTTCCCGGTGAAGATCCGCGGCGCATCGGCGGGCTGGACCCGCGCCGTCGCGATCTTCGGCAGCTAGGCGCGCTGGGCGAGATCGAGCTCGCGCGAGCGGCCCATGCCGATCATCGCATCGAAGAGCCGCGGCCGCTCGGCGAGCTGCGCGCGATAAACCGCTGCCGTCGCGGTCACGAGCGTACCGCCGCGGCAAAGACGCGCATCGCCCAATTCGACGAGGCGCAGATTGGGCCAGGCGCGCGGCCTGATGCGCACGATCTCGGCGACGATGTCGGCCGGCCGCCATGCGCGGCCGCGCCTGCGCCAGGATGAGCATCACCGCCGCGGTCGAGCGCGACAGGCCCTTCTGGCAATGGACCAGGAGATTTGCCTCGGGCGTATCGCCGAGCAGGCCGCCGAATTCGAGGAGCGCCGTCACGTCTTCGGGCTCCGGCGCGCGAAAACCCGGCTGCGCCTCGATGATGTCATGGAAGCGCAGGTCGAGATGGCGATGGCCTGTGAAACCGCCGAGCGATGGCGGCGTCGGCCAGTCGGGATCGAGCAGCGTCAGCAGATGCGTGACGCCGGCGGCCCAGAATCCGTCGAGCTCGTCGATGCCGCAGATGGAAGCCGCGAACCGTGGCGATGGGGCGTCGTGCAAAAATCCCTCCGCGCCGGAGTTTCGAGGTTCCGGGCGGAGCTCGTCAATGCCGCGAAAGGTGCGGCACGAGCTTGACCGTGGCGCTGCGGCTCGCGCCGGGGGCGAGCACGCGCACCCCCGTTCCGGCGACGCCGGCGCGGGCGAGATTGAAGGCATCGACGCAATGGCTCATCGGCGCCACCGAAAGATGGGCGGAGCGGCGGACGGCGAGGAAGGACAGAAGCGGCCATTCCGCCGCGAGACGAAGCTCCATGCCGCGTCCGGGCCATGCGATCGCGGCCGATCCGTCCCAGCCGGTGAAGACGGGATCGCCCGCTTCTTCGGCCGCGCGCAGCGAGCTCGCAAGACGACGGCACGGCGCGCCCTTCGCGCGGTGTCCCCGCCCCATCCTCCGGCCAAACCCCCTGCACCGCCGCCTCGAGCGATGCCTCGGAGGCAAACGGGAAAGCGGACAGGAAGCCCAATCCCGCCGGCATCAGCCGGTCCGATTCGTTGGCGAGATCGAGCGTGAGCGAGAGCGCGCCGTCGGCCAGTGCGATGGTCTGGCGCGCGCGATAGGGCCACGGCCAGGAGCCCCCGTCGTGACGATATTCGAGCGCGACCTCCGTCGCCGAGCGGCCGACGACGCGCCAGGACCGGCGCCAGCCGTGGCCGTTGAGCGCATCGCAGCCCTCGGCAACCTCCTCGCCGCCGAAGTGGAAGCTGCCGTCGCGGATGCGGCCGCCCCACGGCACGAGCGGATAAGCGGCCATCTTCGCGGCATCGGCGCGCGCGACATCGGCCGCGCGCGCGGGCCGGAGCCAATCGATGCGCCGCTCGCCACATTCCCACCAGAACCCGGCGATGGCGCCGCCCGCTTGCGGCACGACATCGCAGCGGGCGATCCCGTCGCTCAAGGCCAATACGTCATGTTTCAGAATCGACATGCAACACTCGCCGCGCAAAAAAATGCAGCAGCCCGAAGGTCGCGCCGTGTGGTTAATATTTTCCTATCGCCGCGGGCCGGAAGCGGATCGATCGCGGAGCCGGAACGAGGTTTGCCGCCAGCGGTGCCGTCGCCTTGACACGGCGAGGGCGCGCGCTATCGTTGGGTGAGCGTCACGCCACTTGGGATTCGCGCCATGGCAAAGTCGAACACAGTGCTCATCAAGCTCGTGAGCAGCGCAGATACGGGCTATTTCTACGTGTCGAAAAAGAACCCGCGCGCGAAAACCGAGAAGCTCGAATTGAAGAAATACGATCCGGTCGCGCGGAAGCACGTCCTGTTCAAGGAACAGAAGATCAAATAGCGGGCGTCTGACAGCAGCGCGAAAAGCCGCCCCGAGGGCGGCTTTTTCATTTACGCGACGGCGCCTTTGAGGGCTTCGAGATCGCGGTCGCTGACGACGCGGTTGCGGCCCGCTTCCTTGGCCGCATAGAGCGCCGCATCGGCGCGGCGCAAGCAGCGAGTCCGACGTCTCGCGCGCGTCGGCCGTCACGGCGAGGCCGATGCTGATCGTGACCGAGCACTTCGGTCGCGGCTTCGCCGACACGGAACGGCATTTCGGCGACCACCATGCGCAACCGCTCGGCGACGCCTTCCGCGACGCGCCGGTCGGTCTCGGGCAGGACCACGACGAATTCCTCGCCGCCGTAGCGCGCGAAGAGATCGAAGGTGCGCACGTAGCGCGCGATGCGCGACGTGAGCTCGCGCAGCACGGCATCGCCCGCGGCGTGGCCGTGCGTGTCGTTGACGCGCTTGAACCAGTCGATGTCGATGAGAAGCAAGGACGGCCCCGTCGCGCCGTCGGCAAGCCGCGCCAAAAGCCCGTCGAGATGAACGCCGAGGTAGCGCCGGTTGTAGAGGCCGGTGAGCCCGTCCGTGAGCGCCAGCGACAGGCTCTTGCGATAATTCTCCTGCAACCGGTCCTGGAGGCGCTTCCTGCGCACCTGCGTGCGCACGCGCGCCACGATCTCGTTGCGGTCCAAGGGCCGCAGCAGATAGTCGGTGGCGCCGAGGTCGAGACCTTTGGCGACGCGCGGCAGCTCCTCGGGATCGCCGATCAGCAGGATGGGAACGAGCCGGCTCATCTCCTGGGCGCGCAGCTTGCCGACGATGCGCAACGCATCGACCTTGCCGGTCGTGTTGAGGATGACGAGATCGACCGAGCCCTCGCATTGCGGCGCCAGATCCTCGGGCGCGCTGGGGCGGATCAACTCGTTCGCCAAGGGCGACAGCATGTCGGCCATCCGCGTCGCGGCGAAGGCGCTTTCCTCCCACAGCAGGATGCGCGCGGGCGACGTTTCCTCGGCGGCGCGGCTTTCCTCCATGAGCGCGCTGAAGCGGCCGTAGACGTCCTCGCGGTGGCGCCATTCGTCCATCATGCGCCGGAGCCGCACGAGCGAACGGACGCGCGCGAAGAGCCCGATGTCGTTGACGGGCTTGGTCAGGAAATCGTCGGCGCCGGCCTCGAGCCCGCGCACGCGGTCGGACGTTTCCGACAGCGCCGTCACCATCACGACCGGGATGTCGGCCGTCGCCTCGTCCGCCTTGAGGCGGCGGCACACCTCGAAGCCGTCGAGCTTCGGCATCATGACGTCGAGCAGGATGAGGTCGGGCCGCTCCTCGGCCGCGATTTTCAATGCGGCATAGCCGTCGTTCGCGGACAGCACGTTGAAGTATTCGGCCGAGAGCTTGGCCTCGAGCAGACGCACGTTCACTTCGACGTCGTCGACGACGAGAATGCGGGCCGACATGGCGGGCCTAGCTGAGGAAGCGCTCGACGGTCTGCAGGAAATTGACGACGGAAATGGGCTTGGCGATATAAGCCTCGCAGCCGCCCTCGCGGATCTTTTCCTCGTCGCCCTTCATCGCAAAGGCCGTCACGGCGATGATCGGGATGGCGCGGAGATCGTCATCCTCCTTGATCCATTTCGTGACCTCGAGGCCGGAGACCTCGGGCAACTGGATGTCCATGAGAATGAGATCGGGGTGGTGCTGGCGCGCGAGCCGCAGCGCCTCCATCCCGTCCTTCGTCGTCAGGATGTCGTAGCCGTGCGCCTCCAGCAGGTCGTGGAAGAGCTTCATGTTGAGGTCGTTGTCCTCGACGATGAGGACACGCTTTGGCGCCGGAAGGTGCTGGGCTTCGGAAAACATGAATTGTTCCACCCCGCTGCACTGCGCATTAGGCGGCAAAAAAGTTAAAATCGCGCAAGCGAGCCCCAACGTATTAAGCGATTTGGATTAACGAAGTGTAACCAAGACGCGAAAGACTTTGGGGGTGGGGGGCGGCAGCATGCGGATCGGCATCGACCTTGGCGGCAGCAAGATCGAAGGGGCGGCGCTCGACCGGGCGGGGCGAATCGCGGTCCGGCGCCGCGTGCCGACGCCCCAGGGCGACTATGACGCCACGGTCGCGGCGGTCAGCGACCTGGCGCGCGGGATCGAGGCCGAAATCGGCGAAGCCTGCTCGGTCGGGGTCGGCATGCCGGGCGCGATTTCGCCCGCGACGGGCCTCGTCAAGAACTCGAACTCGACCTGCCTCAATGGCCGGGCGTTCGACCGGGACGTTCGGGCGGCGCTCGGGCGCGAGGTGAGATTTGCCAACGACGCCAACTGCTTCGCCCTTTCGGAAGCGGTCGATGGCGCGGCCCGCGGGGCGCGCGCGGTGTTCGGCGCCATCCTCGGCACCGGGGTCGGCGGCGGCTTCGTCATCGACCGGCGGCCGCTCGTCGGCGCCAACGCCATTGCCGGCGAATGGGGGCACGTTCCCCTGCCCTGGCCCGCCGACGACGAGCGCCCGGGACCGCTCTGCTATTGCGGCCGGCGCGGCTGCATCGAGACTTTTCTGTCCGGCCCGGCGCTCGCGCGCGACGCCGGCGCCCGCGATGCCGCCGCCGCGGCCGAAGCGGCGGCGCAGGGCCACCCGGCGGCCGAGGCCGCGCTCGCGCGCTACGAGGAGCGGCTCGCGCGCGGGTTGGCGCTGGTGATCAACCTGCTCGACCCGGACGCGATCGTGCTGGGCGGCGGCCTCGGCCAGATCGCGCGGCTTTACGAGCGCGTGCCGCGCCTCTGGGGCCGCCATATCTTTTCCGACGCGGTCGCGACCCGGCTGGTGCCGCCGCTGTGGGGCGATTCGAGCGGCGTGCGCGGCGCCGCGTGGCTGTGGGCGGACGATCCCGCGCTCAGCACGAAGGCTTCGACAAGGGCTCGATCTCGTCGAGGCGCGCCTTGATGACGTAGTCGCCGTAATCGAGCTCCATGTCCTGCGACACGCCGTTCGACAGGAGCCGCATGCCGAGCTCGTAGTCGGGCGTCTCTTCCGTCGAATCGGGCGGGAAGAACGCCAGGCGCACGCGCCAGCCCGGATGCTGCAGCAGCGGGCTCTTGGCCGCCGCGTCGCTCGGCTTCTCTTCGTCGTCGCCCGCGACCGCCGTGCCGGGATCGAGCTTCGGTCCGATCACCGCCGTGATCTGCGACGCGTTCTCGACCGCCGATCCGTCGAACACCTTGCGCGACACGAACTGGTCGCCGGCGAGCGCGCGGTCGATCAGCACGAGCGTGTGCGCGGTCGGAAAGATCACGCCCGGCGCGAGCTTGATGTTGGCGCTCTGCGGCTTGGTGAAGTCGGCGCCGCCGCCCTTGCCGGCGCCGTCGAGATGCGCCTCGCCGTGCAGCTCCTCGTCGGGCTCGCCGTTGCGCAGGCGCCGCTCGTTGAAGCGGTAGCGCAGCCCATCCTTCGATTCCCACGTGACCAGCGTCGAGCTCAGCTCGCTGCTGCCGGATTCGGCATAGGAGATGCGCAGGCGAAAGCGCTGCTCGACGGTCCAGCCGTCGCACGTCTCGCCCCATTCGTAATACATGGCGCCCGTGGCGCCGAGCACGCCGCTCGCCATTTTCGACGAGCCGAGCGTCAGGCTGTAGAGCGCCCGGTGCGGATCGATGTCGGTGGCGCGCGCCGCCGGCGCGAGCAGCACGAATGCCGCGAGAGAGGCAGCGAGAAGACGGAAAATTCCTTGCGTCATACAACCGATTCCCGGATCAGAGGCGAGTATGTCACGCCGGCCGCAGGCAGGATAGCGGCACTTGCCCCGGCACGCTCTGCCGCAGCGGCAGATTTTTCCCTACGAAAGGGTCGGATTTGGCCCTTTTTGGCTGGATTCCGCTGGCATGGGACTTGCTTTGCCTCGGCCGGAACAAACAGTCACGGTGCCGCCATGTCGCTCACGATGCAGAGCGCGCTCTCGCCGGAAGATGCCGCCCGGCTCGAGGGCAAGGTCCGGCTCTTCCGCCAGAGCCCGCCGCTCGCCGATCAGCCGAACCTGCGCGATTGGGCGCTCTCGGTCGCCGCCGCGGCCGAGCGCCGCGTCGCCGAGCTCGAGGCGCGGATCGCCTTCCTCGAGGACCTGGCGGTGACCGACGAGCTGACCGGGGCGATGAACCGGCGCGGCTTCCTCATGGAATTCGCGCGCGCGCTCGACGCGGCGCGGCGCGGCGCGCAAAAAGGCGTTCTCATCATCTGCGACCTCGACGGCTTCAAGACGGTGAACGACCGCCTCGGCCACGCCGTCGGCGACGAGGTGCTGCGCAAGGTCGCGGCGCTTTTGCTGCGCGGGGTGCGCCGCATGGACGTGGCGGCGCGGCTCGGCGGCGACGAGTTCGCGCTTCTGCTGATCGGCGCCGACATGCGCTCGGCGCAGCGGCGGCTCGAAAGCTTTCACCGCGGCATCTCGGCGATCGCGCCCAAGGTCAACGGCTTAGCCTGCCGCTCTCGGCGAGCTTCGGGCTCGCGGAGTACGACGGCAGCGAGGACGAGGTGAGCGTGCTCAATCGTGCCGACGTGAGCATGTATCGCGAGAAGCACCAGCACGCCGCGCTCCAATCGCGCCAGGCGGGGTGAGGCCTGAGCAAGATTGTCATTGCGAGGAGCGCGCGCGTGCTTGCGACGAAGCAATCCCCCGCCGGCCGGGAGATTGCTTCGCTCGCGCTCGCAATGACAGCGCCGGCGCCCGAGTCGCGCTGCCCGCCGGCGCTCCGTGCGGCGCCATGCCCATCCATGCCTATCAGTGCCGAACGCCCGAGCTGAGCTTTCCGTCGCAACATTTTGATCGCACTGTAAAATACGTACTCTAGCGTCCATTTGCCACCGTCGCGCAATCGCTCTGCCGGCTCTGCCAATCACTCTTGGCGCCCGTTTCACCAGTAAAATTGCACTTTCTTCGCACATCCGCGTCACCCGGCCGGGTCCGCGCCAGAGCGGTTTCCGGCCGAACGTAATTTATCATATATACGTACATCCGGCAAGCGGAAACGGCCGCTTGGGACATCCGGCTTTCGCCCGCGCGGCGCGGCCGCTATCGTGCGCGCCTCATCCTGATCGTCGGGACAATGGCGGCCCCGCGCGCACAAGGGGCCGGGCCCAACAGCGAGGAAACACCATGAGGGCATTTGCAACGACCAGCCTCGGCGCCGTCGCGTTCGCGGCACTCCTCTCCGCCTGCGCCACGCCGGCCGACCCGCCCGCGCCGACGCCGGCGGATTATGCCGCGATCCTCGCCGCGCCCGACCGCACCGATGCCGACAAGAAAAACGACGAGCGGCGCCATGCCGCCGAGCTGCTCGCCTTCACCGGCGTGCGCCCGGGCATGAAGGTGCTCGATATGGGCGCCGATGCCGGCTACAGCACCGAACTCTTGGCGCGCGCCGTGGCGCCCGGCGGCACGGTCTATGGCCAGAACCCGCCCGACGCCATGGGGCGCGCGATCACCGCGTTCCAGGAGCGCATGAAGAGCCCGGCCATGAAGAACGTGGTCGACGACCGGCGCAAGTTCGACGACCCGGTGCCGCCCGACGTGAAAAATCTCGACCTCGTCACCTTCTTCTTCGCCTATCACGACACGACCTACATGCCGGTCGACCGCGCCAAGATGGACAAGGCGATGTTCGATGCGCTGAAGCCGGGGGGATATCTCGTCATCGCCGATTACGCGGCGCTGCCGGGCGCGCCGGTCACGACCGGCAAGCAGTTCCACCGGCTCGACGAGAACATCGAGAAGAGCGAGGTCGAGGCGGCCGGGTTCAAGCTCGTCGGCGAAGCGAGTTTCCTGCGCAATCCCGCCGACACGCACGACTTCATCATCTTCAATTCGAAGATCCCGATCGACGCCTTCGTCATCAAGTTCCAGAAGCCGAGCTGAGCCTCGAGCTCTTCTTCGGCTCGGGCGGCAACGCGAGGCGGATGTGCAGCTCGCGCAAGCGCTCGGGCGGCACTTCCGACGGCGCCTGCATCATCAGATCCTGCGCCTGCTGGTTCATCGGGAAGGTCACGACCTCGCGGATGTTGGGCGTGTCGGCCAAGCAGCATGACGATGCGGTCGATGCCGGGCGCCGAGCCGCCATGCGGCGGCGCGCCGAACTTGAAGGCGTTGAGCATGCCGCCGAAGCGCGCCTCGACATCGGCCGCGGCATAGCCCGCGATCGCGAACGCCTTGTACATGATGTCGGGGCGATGATTGCGGATCGCGCCCGAGGACAGCTCGACGCCGTTGCACACGATGTCGTACTGGAACGCCTTGATCGTCGAGCGGGTCTTGCGTCTCGAGCGCCTCGAGCCCGCCCTGCGGCATCGAGAACGGGTTGTGCGAGAACTCGATCTGCCCGGTCTCCTCGTTGAGCTCGTACATCGGGAAGTCGGTGATCCAGCAGAACTCGAACACGCCGTCCCTGACGAGGCCGAGCTCGTGGCCGAGGCGCGTCCGCGCCTGGCCGGCGAACGCGGCGAAGACCTTGGGCACGCCGCAGACGAAGAACACGGCGTCGCCGTCGTTGAGCGCAAGCTGGGCGCGGATCGAAGCGGTGCGCTCGGGCCCGAGATTGTTGGCGATCGGGCCGGCGCCCTGCGCCGTCGCGGAAGAAGATGTAGCCGAGCCCGGGCTGGCCCTCGCCCTGCGCCCAGGAATTCATGCGGTCGCAGAAGGCGCGGTTGCCGCCCGCGGGCGCCGGAATGGCCCAGACGCGCACGTTGGCGTCGGACGCGATCTGCCCCGCGAAGACGCGGAAGCCCGAGCCGCGGAACGCATCGGTCACGTCCTCCATGCGCATCGGATTGCGCAGATCGGGCTTGTCGGTGCCGTAGCGCGCGATCGCCTCGGCATAGGGAATGCGCCGGAACGGCGGCTTCGTCACGGCGCGGCCGCGGGCGAATTCCTCGAACACGCCCGCCAAGCACCGGCTCGATCGCCGCGAACACGTCGTCCTGCGTCACGAACGACATCTCGAAATCGAGCTGATAGAACTCGCCGGGCGAACGGTCGGCGCGGCTCGCCTCGTCGCGGAAGCACGGCGCGATCTGGAAATAGCGGTCGAAGCCCGCCACCATCAGCAGCTGCTTGAACTGCTGCGGCGCCTGCGGCAGCGCGTAGAACTTGCCGGGATGGATGCCGGCTCGGCACGAGATAGTCGCGCGCGCCCTCGGGCGAGGACGCGGTCAGGATCGGGGTCTGGAACTCGGTGAAGCCCTGCTCGATCATGCGCCGGCGAATGCGAGGCGATCACCGCCGAGCGCAGCATGATGTTGGCATGCACGGTCTCGCGGCGCAGATCGAGGAAGCGGTATTTGAGCCGCATCTCCTCGGGATAATCGGCTTCGGTGTTGACCGGGAAGGGCAGCGGCTCGGCCTCGGAGACGAGCGCGAGCTCGGCGATCTGCAGCTCGACCTCGCCGGTCGCGAGCTTCGGATTGACGGTCTCGGCCGAGCGCTCGACCACCTTGCCGGTGAGCGTCACGACGCTTTCGAGGCGCAAGGCGTCAGCCGCCTTGAACAGCGGGCTCGCGATGTCGATGACGCATTGCGTCACGCCGTAATGGTCGCGCAGATCGACGAACAGGAGCTGGCCGTGATCGCGCTTGCGGTGCACCCAGCCCGAGAGCCGCGCCGTCTGCCCCGCATCGGCCCGGCGCAGCGCGCCGCACGTATGTGTCCGGTAGGCATGCATGGGCCATCCATAGCGGATAACCGCCATGCTGTCATGGCGCAGCGGGCGCTGCGCCGCGCGCGGCCGCTATTTCGACCAGCCGCGCCTGCGTCATGCACGTGTTGAAGATCTGCGCGCGCGCGTCGGCGTTGACGTCGGTGACGTCGGGCGCGGTCGGCGCCGTGCTCATGCCGGTCGGCACGCAGCCCTTGCCCGGCGCGCAGGCATAGCTCGGCGCGAAATTCTGCTCGGCGGCGCCCGGCACGCGGCCAAGCGTCGGCGGCGCCTTCTCCATCGCCTCGGAATTGCAGGCGGATTGGGCCGTCGACAGATCGCCCTCCGCGGCGCCCGGCTTCGTCCACGGGGCGCAGGCGGCAAGCGCCAGCACGAGACACAGGATATACGGCCGCATCGGACGTTCTCCCGGTTGGGCGCGGCTTCTGCGCGCTGTCGTTTCAGTGTATAGCACGGGTGATGACCGTGATCGCCGATTCCCAAGGGCTCGCCGAATTCTGCCGCCAGCAGGAAGCGGCGCCGTTCATCGCCATCGACACCGAGTTCATGCGCGACCGGACCTATTGGCCGATCCTGTGCCTCGTCCAGGTGGCCGGGCCCGAGAGCGCGGCGGCGCTCGATCCGTTGGCGCCCGGCATCGATCTCGAGCCGCTCTATGCGCTGATGCGCAAATCGAGCCTGCTCAAGGTCTTTCACGCGGCGCGCCAGGACATCGAGATCTTCTACAACCTGACCGGCGCGGTGCCGGCGCCGCTGTTCGACACGCAAGTGGCGGCGATGGTGTGCGGCTTCGGCGACGCGGTGAGCTATGAGACCTTGGCGAGCCGGCTCGCCGGCGCCCACGTCGACAAATCCTCGCGCTTCACCGATTGGGCGCGCCGGCCCCTGACCGAGCGCCAGGTGAAATACGCGCTCGAAGACGTCACGTATCTGCGCCGCGTCTACGAGAAGCTGTCGGCGCGGCTCGCCGCCACCGGGCGCGCGCATCTGGCTCGAGGAGGAGATGGCGGCGCTCACCGATCCGGCGACATACCGGCTCGATCCGGCGGCGGCGTGGCAGCGCCTCAAGGTGCGCAGCAACAACCGCCGCATGCTCGCGCTCGTCCGGACGCTCGCGGAATGGCGCGAGGCGACGGCGCAGCAGCGCAACCTGCCGCGCAACCGCGTCGTGCGCGACGAGCAGCTGCTCGAAATCGCCGCGCACGCGCCCAAGACCGCCGACGAGCTCGCGCACATGCGCGGCCTCGGCAAGGGCTTCGCCGAAAGCCGCTTCGGCGGCGAGATCCTGGCGGTCGTCGCGAAGACGCTCGCGCTGCCGGAGGAGGACTATCCCGAGCCGCCGCAGCGCCGCGCGTTGCCGCCGGGGCTGGGGCCGCTCACCGATCTGCTGCGCGTGCTGCTGAAGCACCGGTGCGAGGAGAACGACGTGGCGGTGAAGCTCGTCGCCGATGCCGACGATCTGGAGCAGATCGCCGCCGACGACGACGCCGACGTGGCGGCGCTGCGCGGCTGGCGCTGGGAGCTCTTCGGCAAGGACGCGCTCGATCTGAAGCACGGGCGCCTCGCGCTCACCGCCGCCGGCAAGCGCGTCAAGCTGGTGCGGCCGGGGAGCGAGGCGGAAGCGGCGCAGTAGCGGGCTAGACCCCCCGCGCGTCGGTGCGGCGGCCCATGGCGCGGCCGAGCGCGTCGAGCCGGCGCTGCACGGTCTCGCCGTAGCGGCCGGCGCCGCTCTGCTGGAAGGAGAGCGCGACGATGCCCTCGCCCAAGGACAATCCGACGCCGCCCAGGAGCGCCGGCGCGCCGCCCGAGATGGTGTAGCCGAGCCGCATGGCGAGGCCGATGATGCGCGCGGCCGCGAGCTCCTCCTCGTCGAGAAGCTCGAGCGATGCCGCCAGCTCGACGCTGCCGCGCCCGCCATAGCGCGCATAGAGCGCCAGCGCGAGGAAGGCGCGCTCGCGATGCGTGATGCCGTTGACCGGCATGTAGAGCGCGTGGCGCAGCGCCTGTTCGGCGCGATAGTCGGGATGCTCGGGCCAGGCGATGTCGGACAGGATCGCGGCGGCGCGGCGCAGCCTCTGGCGCGCCGGCGCCTCGCGCGGGAAGAGCGGCGCCGCCCACTGGTAGAGCGCCTCGCCCATGAGGCCGAAGCGCGGGTTCTGCTCGGCCTGCTCGAGGCAGGCGGCGATCAACGGATCGGTGCGCTGCTCGGCCGCGTCCAGGAGGCTGTAGAGATGGCCCTCGCGCAAGCCGCCGGCCGAGAACACCAGCTCCTTCGGCTCGAGCCGCTTCAGCAGGCGCAGCAGGAGGCGCGCCGCGAGCGGCACGACCTCGAGCCGCTTCTTCGAGATGGTGCCGATGCGTTCCAATGACTTGCGCGACTGGCGCGCGATCACGTCGAGATATTTCTCGGCCTCGGCGCGCGGCAGCGTGTAGGACTGGACGATGTGGAGCGGATAGTTCGTCTGCTCCATGTGGAGGCGCGCGAGCGCGCGCCAGGCGCCGCCGACGGCATAGAAATTGCCGCCCGTCTCGCGCGTGAGAAACGGCACGCCCTGAATCTGCCGGTCGATCGCGTCCTTCAAGCGCTTCTCGTCGTCGGCGAGCGACTGGAGCCGCAACGGACCGAGGGGCAAGGTCGCGCCCGAGCCGGCGCGCCCGCGCCCCAACGGCACGAGCTCGACGCTGCCGCCGCCGAGATCGCCCGCCACGCCCTGCGCGTCGGGAATGCCGGAGAGCACGCCCAAGGCGGAATAGCGGCCTTCCTCGGCGCCGGCCAGCACGCGCACGCGCACGCCGAAACGGCGCTCGATCTCGAGCGCGAAATCCTTGCCGTCGGCGGCATCGCGCATCGCGGCGGTGGCGAGCACGTCGAGGCGCGCCGGCGCCGACGGCGCGCGCCAAGGCCACGAAGCGCTGCAGATTGACGCGCGCGAGCTCCATGCCCTCGGGATTGAGGCGGCCGGTCTCGCCGAGGCCGCGGCCCAGCCCGCACAGCACCTTCTCGTTCAAGAGCATGCGCGCGGCGCGGCGGATGCCGTCATAGACGACGAGACGCAGCGAATTCGAGCCGATGTCGATGACGGCGACGCTGTCGCGGCCCGCCGCCTCGAGCGGAAGCGCGGAGGCGCGGCTGTCGGCGCTCAGGGCGCACCCCTTTCGCTCACGAGGCGCGGCGGCGGCCGCGTGCGATGGAGCGCGCTGCCGCGGCCGGACAGGCTCGGATTGGTCATGAAATAGGTGTGCGCGCTGAACGCCTCGGGATCGGTGCTGACGCGATGATAGACGCCGTCGGCGTCGAGCCACCAGCTTTGCGCCTCGTCCTTGAGGCTGTGCACCATGATCTCCTCGAGCACCTGGCGATGCACGGTCTCGTTCTCGATCGGCACCAGCGCCTCGACGCGCCAGTCGAAATTGCGCGGCATCCAGTCGGCCGAGGAGATGTACACCAGGGCCTCGGGCGAAGGGAGCTTGTGGCCGTTGCCGAAGCAGACGATGCGGCCATGCTCGAGGAAGCGGCCGATGATCGAGGTGACGCGGATATTCTCGCTGAGGCCCGGCACGCCCGGCCGCAGGCAGCAGATGCCGCGCACCACGAGGTCGATCCCCACCCCTTCCTGCGAGGCGCGATAGAGCCGGTCGATGATGGCGGGATCGACCAGCGCGTTCATCTTGGCCCAGATCGCCGCCGGGCGCCCGGCGCGCGCGTGCTCGATCTCGGCATCGATCAGCTCGTAGAGGCGCTGGCGCAGGCTGATCGGCGCGATCGAGATCTTCTCGAGCGTCGCCGGCGTCGCATACCCGGTCATGTAGTTGAAGAGCCGCTGCGCGTCGGCGCAGAGCGCGGGATCGCACGTGAAGAAGCTGAGGTCGGTATAGACCTTCGCCGTGTAGGGGTGATAGTTGCCGGTGCCGTAATGGACATAGGAGCGCAGGCCGCCCGCCTCGCGCCGCACGACGAGCGAGACCTTGGCGTGCGTCTTCAAGTGGACGAAGCCATAGACGACCTGGACGCCGGCGCGCTCGAGATCGCGCGCCCAGCGGATGTTCGCTTCCTCGTCGAAGCGCGCCTTCAGCTCGACCAGCGCCGTGACCGATTTGCCGGCCTCGGCGGCATCGACGAGCGCGCGCACGATCGGGCTGTCGTCGCTGGTGCGGTAGAGCGTCTGCTTCACCGCCACGACCGAGGGATCGCGCGCCGCCTGGCGCAGGAACTGCACCACCACGTCGAACGCTCTCGTACGGATGGTGGACGATGATGTCCTTCTGCCGGATCGCGGCGAAGCAGTCGCCGCCGAAATCGCGGATGCGCTCGGGGAAGCGCGCGTTGTAGGGCGTGAAGACGAGGTCCGGCCGGTCGTCGACGATGAGCTGGCGCGTATCGGCGAGACCGAGAAGCCCGTCGAGCTGGAACACGTCGTCGCCCGACACGTCGAGCCGCTCGGCCAGGAATTTCTGCAGATCGACCGGCATGCTCTCGTCGACCGTGAGGCGGATGACGTGGCCGCGCCGGCGCCGCTTCAGCGCCGACTCGTAGAGCCGGACCAGGTCCTCGGCCTCTTCCTCGATCTCGATGTCGCTGTCGCGCAGGATGCGGAACATGCCGCGCCCGACCACCTCGAAGCCGGGGAACAGCTGGTCGAGATAAAGCCCGATCATCTGCTCCATCGTGATGAAGCGGTGCGCCTTGCCGGGCAGCCTGATGAAGCGCGCGATCGCGCCGGGGATGAGGAGGAGCGCCTCGGTGCGCTCGCCGTCGCTCTTGCGGTTGAGCTGCAGCGCGAGGCCGAGGCCGAGATTGACGATGAACGGGAACGGATGCGCCGGGTCGATCGCGAGCGGCGTCAGGACCGGGAATACCTCGCTCCGGAAGCGCTGGGCGAGCCAGGTATGCTCCTCGTGCGTCAGATCGGCCGTGCCCACGACCGCGACGCCGGCCTCGTCGAGCTCGCGCTTGAGCGCGCGCCACGTCACCTGCTGGTCGCGCATCAGGCGGCTCGCGCGCTTGTTGATGGCGTCGAGCTGCTGCGCCGGCGTCAGCCCGTCCTGCGACGGCGTGGCGATGCCGGCCTGGACCTGGCCCTTGAGGCCGGCGACCCGCACCATGTCGAACTCGTCGAGGTTGTTGGCCGAGATCGACAGGAAGCGCAGCCGTTCGAGCA
The DNA here is from genome assembly GCA_963804235.1 of uncultured Alphaproteobacteria bacterium. Taxonomy (GTDB): domain Bacteria; phylum Pseudomonadota; class Alphaproteobacteria; order ATCC43930; family CGMCC-115725; genus DATJLY01. The sequence continues at coordinate 76,054 of CAWDPP010000062.1, read as the reverse complement.
GCGGATGGCGCGGATTGTCGGCCTCGGCGAGGACGCGCTCGTTGAAGGCGAGCCACGACAGCTCGCGATTGATGAAGCGCTCGGGCGAGTGTTCGCCGACCGTGGTCGCGTCAGCCGTGCGCGCGGCTTCGGCCATTCTGGCCCTCCATTCCCCGCCAGGGACGGTACAGTCTATAACGGCGCCATGAAAATATCATTTCAGGACCGGGGCCGGCGATGACCCGTCTGTTGCTCCTGCGCCACGCCAAGGCGGTGCAGGCCGACGACGGGATGGCCGACCGGGACCGGCCCTTGGCCGACAAGGGCGCGCGCCAGATGCGCCAGCTCGCGGCCTGGGCCGAAGAGCGCCGGATCAGGCCCGAGCTGGTGCTGTGCTCGAGCGCCGCCCGGACGCGGCAGACGCTTGCCCTCATCGCGGGGAAGCTCAAGGACCCCGAGACCGTGTTCGAGGACGGGATCTATCTCGCCGACGCAAAATCCTTGCTGAGCCGGCTCCGCAAAGTGCCGGGAGCGTGCGCCAGCGTTCTCGTCGTCGGCCACAATCCCGGCCTGCACGAGCTCGCCGTGCTGCTGCTGCACTCGGGCGCCGGGGCGCTGGCCCGCCGCCTCAAGGACAGCATGCCGACGGGGGCGCTTGCCGTGTTCGAGCTGGACGGGGCCTGGGCCGCGCTCGGGCCGGGCGCGGCGCGGCTCGTCGAGTTCGTCACCCCCAAGGAGCTCGGCGCCTAGAACGCCGCCAGCACCTCGCGCGCCAGCGGCACGGTGACCGGCCGGTGCGCCGCGAGCGCCGCCCGGTCGAGTGCCGCGACGATGCGGGCGGCCGCGTCGAACGAGCGCTCGAGCCGCGGCACGAGATACGCCAGCACCTCGGCGCCGACGCCAAGCTGGCGGTCGGCGAAAAGCTTCACCAGGATGGCCGCCAGCAGCGTGTCGTCGGGCGGCTGCAACTCCGCCACAGGCGCGGCGAGGAGGCGCGAGCGCAGGTCGGCGAGCGCGATGCCCCAGCGCGCCGGCGGCTCGCGCGCCGGCAGCAGCAGATGCCCGCCGCGCTCGGCGAGAAGGTTGTAGAGATGGAGCAACGCCGCGTCGTGCGCGCTCGCGGCGTCCTCGACGATGGCGGCGGGAGCGCTGCCCAAGAGCTCGGGCAGGCGCGCCACGACGAGACTTCGCGGCGCGAGCACGGCGGCGCCGGAGCGCTTGGCGAAAACCTGCGCCAGGTGCGTCTTGCCGCTGCCGGCGGGGCCGGTCAGCACGAGCGCGGGCGCGGGCCAATGCGGCCAGCGGTCGAGCCAGGCGACCGCTTCCTCGTTGGCCGGCGCCACCAGAAAATCGTCGCGGCCCGAGCGCCGGGCGATGCGCGAGATCGAGCGGAAGCTGCGCCATCACTGGTCGGGGTCGTAGATCGGGCTCGCGAGATAGCGCTCGATGGCGAAGCGCACCAGCACGCCGATCACCGCCGCCACCGGCACGGCGAGCAGCAGGCCGATGAAGCCGAACAGGCTCCAGAACGCGAAGAAGGCGAAGATCACCGCGACCGGGTGCAGATGGACCCTGCCGCCGACGAGGCGCGGCGACAGGATGTTGCTCTCGACGGCATAGCCCACCGCGAAGATCGCGAGCAGCACCAGGAGCCGCGCCGTCCAGCCGAATTGCGCCAGGCCGAGCCCCAGCGCCAGCACCAGTGCCGGTGGCGACGCCCGCGAACGGGATGAAGGACAGGACGCCGACGATGATGCCGATGATGACGGCGAAATCGAGCCCCGCGAGCGACAGCGCCGCGCCGTAATAGACGGCGTCGACCACGCCGACCAGCACCTGTCCGTGCACGAAGCCGGCGAGCGTGCGGTCGATGAGGCGGGCCTGCTCGCGGATCGTGTCGACGTGGCGGCGCGGCAGCCACTGGTCGATGCGGGCGACGATGCGGTCCCAGTCGCGCAGCAGGAAGAACGACACGACCGGCGTGACGATGACGAACGACAGCAGGTTCGCGAGCGCGAGCCCGCTCGTCAGGAGCCGCTCGATGAACGAGGCGGCATAGCCCAAGGCCGTGGCGGCAACCCCGCCCGCCATGTCCTTGCAGCCTTCGCCATGTCGTCGGGCGAAAGCATCTGCCGCGCCATCTCGAGCGAGCGCATCGACCTGCTCGCGGCCGAACGCGACCGCCTGCGGCACGAGCGCCGCGAGCTGCACCGCCTCGAGCTCCAGGAGCGGCAGCACCAGCAGCAGCAGCAGCACGAGCCCGACGAAGAACAGCGCCAGCACGATCGCCGTCGCGAGCGTGCGCGGCACGTGCCGCCGTTCGAGCCGGTCGACCACGGGATCGAGGAAATAGGCGATGGCGCAGCCGGCGACGAACGGCAGGAGGATGCCGGAGAGCAGCCACAGCGCGGCCACGAAAAGCGCGAGCGCGCCGAGCCAGAAATAGGGCACGCGGCGCGGCATCAGGCGCTCTCGCGCGCGGGACCGCGCACCCAGCGGACGAGATAGCCCCCGCCCGACAGGACGGTGGTGAGCGCCACGGCATAGATGAGCACGCTCGTCGCGCCCCAATCCCCGACGCCAAGCCCGAGCCGCCCGAGCACGACGGCGATGAGCGCGATCTGCAAGGCGGTGTTGAGCTTGCTGACGGCGAGCGGCTGGATCGGCATCGTCTGCGCCACCGCCGTCGCGAGCAGGAACCCGCCGATGATGAGCGCGTCGCGGAACACGACCAGGATGACGAGCCAACTCGGCAGATGCTCGGCCAGGCCCAAGGTCACGTACATGCTGATGAGCAGCGCCTTGTCGGCCAAGGGATCGAGCAGCGCGCCGAGCCGCGAGCGCTGGTCGAAGTGCTTGGCGATATAGCCGTCGACCGCATCCGACACGCCCGCCGCGACGAAGATCCAGAACGCGAACCCCATCGCGCCGTCGAGCACGAGCCAGATCGCGAGCGGCACCGAGAGCAGCCGGCCCAGCGTGATGAAATTCGGGATGCTCACGTGCGCTCTTCAGTGCGGCGGCGGTTGCGCGCGTTCGAGCACGAAATCGGGATCCTGCCCCTCGAGCGCGAGGTCGCGCTGCGCGAGCGCGGTGCGGAGCTGCGCCGGATCGCCGAAATAACGGATCGCGAGCGTCGCCTGCGCGCGGTTCAATGCCACGAGCGCGCTCCTCTGGATCGCGGGAATGCCGGCAAGCCGGCTGCGCACGTCGACGATGTCGGCGATATCGCTCAGCGGCACGCGCACCGTGATCGTGCCGGTATGGCTGTAATCGAGGATGTTGGCCTCTTTCCAGGCCTCGGCGACGGCATCGGCCGTTTGCGCGACGCCGTCGGCGAGAAGATCGGCGTCGCTTTCGCCGGGCGCGGCGGTCAAGGTCCTGGTCGCGCTTTGCGGCGGCGCCTCATTGCCGGGCGCGAAGCGCGTCGCGGTCACGGCGAGCGTGTGCGGCGCCACGTCGGATTTGAGCGCGGCGTCGGCGACCAGCACGTCGGCGCCGCCATAGCGGCTCGAAATCGCCTGGAGCCGCGCCGGATCGCCCTTCACGGCGGCTTCGGCGTCGATCGCCTGCACGTCCTCGACATCGCCGTTGGGCAGGACGAGCGGCACGAGGCCCGCTGGCGGCGGCTTCGCGCCCCACGCCTCGCGCCAGGGATTGGGATCCTCCCACAGCGCCGGCGCGCCGCCGCCCTCGAACACGGGCAGCACGGCGAGCGGCTTGCTCGGCGTCTCGCAGAACGGGATCTGCGCCTGGCGCAACAGCTTGCGCACGGCATCGGCGCTGAAATGGAACGTGTAGTTGGCGAGATAGCGCACGCCCGAGGTGCGCTCGTTCGCGACCTCGAAGCCGCTGATCAGATCGTCGAGAGCCGAATCGGTCGCGGCCGGCAGGCGCGCGTGGTCGGCATCGAGCGTCAGGCGCTCGAGCAGCATCCGATAGGCGCGGTGCTCGCCGTCGCGGCGCGCGTCGTCGCGGGCGGCATTGGCGTTGGCGGCGGTGGCATCGACCGGGACGGACGGCCACGGTGTAGACGTCGCGCGGCTGCGCGCGGGCCGGCGCCCACGCCAGCACGGCGATGGTGAGAATGACGAGTGCCCGTTTGACCGCCATCGGCGCAGCCGCTTCCGCTCTCCGATCGTCACGGCCGGGCTGGTCCCGGCCATCCACGCCTATGCTTTATCGTTTCGACGCGTGGACGCGCGGGACGAGTCCGCGCATGGCGGCTTTCTATAGCACATTCCCCGACTGTCGCGGGCGCGATGAAGCTGCGGTAGTCTTGGCCCCTCTTTTCCGGGCGAGGGCGGCATGGATCTGGGCTTGAAGGGCAAAGTGGCGCTGGTGACGGGCGCCACGCGCGGCATCGGCCGCGCCATCGCCGACGCGCTCGCGGCCGAGGGCTGCCGCCTGCTGTTGACCGGGCGCGACGAGCCGCTCCTCGCCGCGGCGGAGGCGGCGGCGTCCCGGCTCGGCGCATCGGCCAAGACGGCGGCACTCGATCTGCGGCGCCAGGACGCGGCGGCGACGCTCGTGGCGGCGGTGCGGCGCGAGTACGGGCGGCTCGACATCCTCGTCAACAATGCCGGCACGACGACGCGCGGCGATTTCCTGAAGCAGCCCGACTCGGATTGGGAGGAAGGCTTCGCGCTCAAATTCTTCGCCCATGTGCGGCTTGCCCGCGCCGCCTGGCCGCTTCTCGTCGAGAGCAAGGGCTCGCTCGTCATCATCGGCGGCACCGCGGGCAAGCAGCCGACCGCCGTCTCGATCGTCGGCGCGTCGGTCAACGGCGCCATCAATTCCTTCGCCGTGGCGCTGGCGCAGCTCGGCAACGAGGCCGGCGTCCAGGTCAATGTCGTGAGCCCCGGCCATGTCGATACCGGGCGCCTGCAACGGCGCATCGACGCGCTCAAGGCCGAGACCGGGCTCGACGAGGCCGGCGCGCGCGAGCACTATCGCAAGACGCTGGGCGTGAGCCGGATCGGATTGCCGCAGGATGTGGCCGACCTCGTCGCCTTCGTCGCCTCGCCGCACGGGCGCTGGCTCCATGGCGCGGTGATCGACCAGCATGGCGGCCAGATCCACCCGATCTGAGGGCAGCGATGATCATCGACATCTACAACCATTTCATCCCGCAAACGATCTGGCAGCGCCTCGGCGACCTCATCCCGGGGCACATCGCGGTGAAGGCCTTCCGCGAGCTGCCGACGCTCTACGACATCGACGCGCGATTGCGGCTGCTCGACGGGTTTCCCGACATGCGCCAAGTGCTGTCGCTCGCCAATCCGCCGATCGAGATGATGGGCCCGCCCGACCGCACGCCCGTCGTGGCGCGCATGGCGAATGACGGGCTGGCGGCGCTGCGTCGACAAATATCCCGAGCGCTTCCCCGCCTTCATCGCCTCGATGCCGATGAACAACGTGCCGGCGGCGCTCGTCGAGATCGAGCGCGCGGTCGGCGAGCTCGGCGCGCGCGGCATCCAGATCTTCACCAACGTGCTCGGCACGCCGCTTTCGGCGCCGCAATTCCGGCCGATCTTCCGCGCCATGGCGGAGCGCGACCTGCCGGTGTGGATCCATCCGGTCCGCGGCCCCAATTTCCCCGACTATGCCGACGAGACCGTGTCGGAGGACGAGGTCTGGTTCACCTTCGGCTGGCCCTACGAGACGAGCGCGGCGGTGACGCGGCTCATTTATTCCGGCATCTACGACGAGCTGCCGAACCTCAAGATCATCACGCACCACATGGGCGGGATGATCCCCTATTTCGCCAACAAGATCGGCTTGGGCTTCCGCCAGATTTTCTGGGGCACGAATGCCAAGAACCCGCTTGCCGAGGAGCGCGGCCTGAAGCGCCCGCCGCTCGACTATTTCCACATGCTCTATGCCGACACGGCGCTGAACGGCGCCATCGCGCCGACGCGCTGCGGCCACGATTTCTTCACCACGCCGCATTGCCTCTTCGCGACCGACGCGCCGTTCGATAGCGAGCGCGGCCGCTATCTCATGAGCGGCACGATCACGCGCGGTGAAGGCGCTCGAGACGCCGAGCGACGAGCAGGCCCGCATCCTCGCCGGCAACGCGACGGCGCTCTTGAAGCTATGACGGCGCAAGCGATCCGCGTGAAGCTGCGCGACGGCGAGATGGGCGCGTGGCTCGCGCTGCCCGAGCGGCTGCCCGCGCCCGGCATCGTCGCCATCATGGAGATCTGGGGCGTCAACGACACGATGCGCCGGCACGCCCAGGAATTCGCGGAGGCCGGATTCTGCTGCCTCGTGCCCGATCTCTTCTGGCGGCAGGAGCCGGGCGTCGAGCTCAGCGACGCGAACCCGGCGCATACCCAGAAGGCGTTCGATCTCTATTACGAGTTCGATTACGACCTCGGCGTGCGCGACATGGAGGACACGGTCGCGCATCTCGCGCGCATGCCGGAATGCAGCGGCAAGGCCGGCGCGGTCGGATATTGCCTCGGCGGCAAGCTCTGCTACCTGCTGTGCTGCCGCACCGATATCGACTGCGCCGTGGCGTATTACGGGACCTATATCGAGCACAACATCCGCGAATCCGCGAACCTGCACCGCCCGTTCCTGCTGCACATGGCGATGAAGGACCGCTGGGTGCAGGCCGAGGTGAACGACATGCTGGAGCGGCGGCTTGCGCCCAGCCCCTTCGTCACCATCGCGAAATATCCCGACGCCGACCACGCTTTCGCGCGCCACGGCGGCAGGACATATCGCAAGGCCGAATCCGATCGCGCGCTGGCGCTGACGCTCGAATTCTTCCGCACGCATTTGCGCGCGTGAGATTGCTTCGCTGCGCTTCTCTCGGCATTCGCCGGAGAGCATGGTTAACGCCGACGCGCGCTACGGTAGGCCTGCGCGAATAGTTGCGTAATCAACTGTCGGAAAGTTTTACAGTCGCGCCCGTTGCCAACGTCGAAGCCATTGAATTTGCCGATTTCCCGGATATGGCACGATACGTGAATGGCTCCTTCGCAAGAGCGGTGGGCACGTCGTAATCCGGAAAATCCCGCCGAAGCGCAGAGAGGAGCCCATTTATGCTACGTCCGCAACTCCTGGTTGGGGCCGCCGGCTTAGCAACTCTAGCGTCCTTGGCCATGGCCCCCGCGCAGGCCGACCCGATTTCCGCCACGCTGTCCGCGACCTATTACGAGGTTTGCGATAGCTGCAATCCGCCGGATTTCGGCGGCTCGGGCTACCCGAATGTCGCGGTCGGCAGTTCGCTCGGACCGAATGGCCTCCCGGTCGCGACCAGCCCGTTTGGCGTCTCGGACATCAATCCCTCGACAAACGAAATCACGTGGTGGAGCCCGGCCCTGAACTCTGCCGTCGTGCAAACCGGTACGGGCACCATCACGCTGCCCTACGGCAGCAATATGTACGCGCCGAACAGCACCGGAACCAATGACGCCTCGTTTTTCGAGACCGCGGTCTTCAAGGGCGCGTTCACTCTGAGCGCCCCCGAGGCGGTCGAATTCGCACTCGGCTCCGACGACGATTCGTTCATCTATGTCGATGGGACCCTGATCGGCCAGAATCCTGGGATTCACGGCGTGACCGACGTGGATTTCACTTCGGCGGTTCTGCCTGCGGGAGAGAACACGATCGAGGTCTTCTATGACGATCGAGAGGACACCGGGGCGTATCTGAGCCTGAGCCTCGTGACGGCCGGCGTGACGATCACGCCGCCCACCACTTCGGTGCCCGAACCCGGCACTCTTTCGCTTCTGGGCGCCGCCCTCGCCGGGCTCGGCGTGATCCGCCGCCGCAAGACGCGCGCCTGACAGGAGCCGCACTCCGACGACACCTCGGCGGCTGAGTCAGGCCGCCACGGACACCACGCGATCGAGCGGCAAGGTGACGCGCACGGCCGTTCCCTGGCCCGGCGCGCTCTCGATGTGGAGGCGGCCGCCATGCAGCTCGACGAGCGCCTTCGCGAGCGGCAAGCCAAGCCCCGTGCCGTCGAAGCGGCGGCTCAAGGCGCCGTCGATCTGGCGGAACGGCTCGAGCGCGATCGGGATGTCCGCGGCCTTCATGCCGATCCCGGTGTCATCGACCGCGATGACCACCCCGTCCGGCTCGATCGCGGCCCACACGCTGACGCGCCCGCCCGAGGGCGTGAACTTGACGCCGTTCGACATGAGGTTGAGCAGGATCTGGCGGAAGCGAAGCTGGTCGGAGCGAATGAGCGGCAGCGCGCCGGGAATGGCGATCAGCAGCGCAACGCCGGCGGCTTCGGCCATCGCCGCGACGATGCGCCGGCACGCCTCGACGGTATCGCCGATCGACACGACCTCCTCGCGCAGCTCGAGGCGCCCGTCCTCGAGCTTCGAGATGTCGAGAATGTCGTTGATGATGTTCTGGAGATGGCGGCCGGCGCCGTTGATGTCCTTGCCGTACTCGCGATAGCGCGCGTCGAGCGGACCGATCACCGCGTCGGCGATCATTTCGGAAAAGCCGATGATCGCATTCAAGGGCGTGCGCAGCTCGTGGCTCATCTGCGCGAGAAATTCCGATTTGGCCTTGCTCGCCTCCTCGAGCCGCGCCTCGATCTCGATGCGCGCGGCGACGTCGCGGCGCAGCTTCTCGTTGAGGCGATGGACGTGCTCGCCCGCGGCGCGCATCAGCGCGACGATCGCCGCGATCGTGAGGCTGCCGATCGCGAAGGCGGCATTCTGGAACAGCGCCAGGTACGTGATGTGCGGCGGAAGGATGAAGAGCCACGCCACCGCCGCCGACACGCCGGCCGTCGCGAGCCCCGCCGCCGATCCGCACAGGAACGTCGCGACGATGACCGCCGGAAAGAACGTGACGAACGGCAGGCCCGCAAGCCACCGCGCCAGCATCAGCCGCAGCGCCGTCGCGACGAGCGCGATCAGGCCGGCGACGGCATAGGCTTGCACTGTCCCGGGCTGAAAGCGCGGGCGGTCTATATAGGGAAGGTGACTCACCCGCCCATCTTGGCGGGAAGAAATGGGCAGAAAGTTAACGGTGCGCGAACGAAGCCGCGCGCCGCCCGCTCCGCCCGCCGCCTCAGACGCAATAGATATCGAGCATGGTCGGGATGTAATCGTTCTGCAGCACGATCCGCTTCCGCGCGATCAGCCACGTGTCGCGCAGGACGAGCGTGTGCTCGACATGGCCGAAGAAGGCGTGCGACAGCTCGCTCCGCGGGAAGAAGACGTGGCTCACCCAATTGGCGCGCAGCCGCATCCGCTCGGGCGCCGGCGGCTCGAGCGCGCGCACGTTGCTGAGGATGTGCGTCGTGCGCGGCAGCGGCGTCGAGGCGGGCGAGCGGTTCGAGCGGATGCGGTAGATGCGGTCCTCGAGCCCGGCGCGGCTCGCATAATAGAAATGCGACAGTTCGCGGCCAGGGTCGGATGTCAGCGTGTCGTCGGGCTTCCAGGCCGGCATCCAGTATTCGCAATCCGGCGTGAAGAGTGCGAGCCATTCGTCCCAGCGCCGCTCGTCGATCAGCGCCGCCTCGCGCTCGATGAGCTCGGTCCCGGCGGCGAGCAGATCCTTCTCGTCGATGTTGCGGCCGCGCGCCATCAATAGGCTTTGCGGCCGGCGATGCCCGCCGCCATGAGGCGGCGCCATTCGCGATAGGCCGGATGGAACGGCGTCTCGGGCCCGGTCTCGAACGTGCCGACGGCGCTCGCGGCGGGCGTCACGCCCAGCGCCTCGGCCGGCGCGTTGGCGCCCGGCTTGAGATCGGCGATGCCGCGCGCATAGCCCTGGAGCCAGGAGAATCCCGCAGCACCCATGCCGCGCTGGCAATCCTCGTAGGTCACCGTGTCGTCGGGCGTGGCGAGGCCGGTGGGATTGAAGAAATCCTCGAACTGGCGGAGCCGCCAGGCGCGCAGCTCGGGCTTCTCGCCGATCGGCGCCAGGCAGAAGCTGCGCATCTCGGTGCGGTCGACCGCGACCGGGCGGAAGGTGCGCAGCATGAGCGTCATCGCGTCGGCGATCTGCATGTTGGGAAAGACCTGGATGTTGCGCGCGCGCAGCATCCATTCGGCGCGCACCGCTCCGACGCGCGCACGCACCTCGTCGATGGTCGGATAGATCGGGCGCTTTTCCGCCTCGGGCTGGTCGGTCCAGAACACCGAATGCCCGTTCGGAAAGCAGAACACGCCGGCCTCGCGCCGCGCGCGCTTGGCCCAGTCGAACTGGCGCGCCTCGAGATTGCCCGCGCCTTCGCGGCGCCGCGCCTGGATGCCGATGAAGCTCACATGCGTCGAGGTGAGGTGATAGGGATCGATGCCGTTGTCGAGCTGGAGCTTCCAGTTGCCGCGATAGGTATAGGCGACGCGGCCGGGCACGAACTCCATGCCGTTCGGGCCCTGCTCCATGGCGAGATCGAGGAACACCTTCATCTCGCCCAGGAATTCCTCGAGCGGCGGCACGTCCGGCGACAGCGAGCCGAAGACGAGGCCCTTGTAGCTTTCGATGCGCGGCAGAGGGACGAGATCGTGGCTCTCGGCATCGAAGCTCGGCGCATAGGCCGCCGCGGCGCGGTCCTTGATGTCGCGGTTCTGGCCTGGCGCAATCATAGGTCCAGCCGTGATAGGGACAGACGAGATAGCGCGCATTGCCTTGCTCGCTCGCCACGATCATCGCGCCCTTGTGGCGGCAGACATTGAGGAAGCCGCGCACGCGGTTTTGCGCATCGCGCGTGACGATGACGGGCGTCTTCGCGATCCAGCAGGTCACGAAATCGTTGGGCTTCGAAACCTGCGCTTCGATGGTGAGGAAATTCCAGGTGCGCTCGAAGATGAATTTGCGCTCGAGCTCGTGCAGCTCGGGATCGGCGAACACGTCGCGGTGCACGCGGAAGACGCCGTCCTCGGGCCGGTCATCGACGAGATCGCGCAAGTCCCTTGCCGCCACTCACTTCTCCTTCGCCGATCGCCGGTGCATAGTCGGGGTCGCGCAGCGGCGCGGTCAAGCGGCGGAGGGAGCGTATGGTCGAGGTGCTGGTCGAAGCGGATGCGGTGCTGCGCGCCGTGGCGGTGGCGCTCGACCCGGCCGTATCCGAGGAGCACCGCCGCGCCGTCGCCGACTGGTACAGTTTCGACGAGCCCGATTTCCTGGGCTGGCTCGCGCGCCTGCAGCAGCAGCTTCCGGGGCTTTACCCGGCGAAAGTGTCGTTCGCGCGCGACGAGGCCGACATGCGGGCGAAGCTTGTGTCGGCGGACGCGCTCGTGGTCGAGGGTTTCTCGGTCGGGCCCGAGGAACTGCGCGCGGCGCCGAAGCTCAAGATCGTGCAGAAATTCGGCGGGCTCGCGCACAATATCGACGCGGCGGCGTGCTTTGCCGCGGGCGTCCAGGTCGATGTGCAGCGCCGGCGCGTCAACGTCGCCGTGGCGGAGCAGGCGCTGGCGCTGATGCTGGCGCTCGCCAAGCGCGTGCCGGAACTCGCGGGCGTCGTCACGGAAAGCGCGCTGCGCGCGGCGGGCTACGATCCGCGCCCGTTCGACCGCCGCTATACCGGCAATTCCAATTTCGCGCGCATCAGCGGCCTGCGCACGCTGTCGGGTGCGACGCTCGGCATCGTCGGCATGGGCGAGATCGGGCGCGAGATCGCGGCGCGCGCGGCCGCCTTCGGCATGAACGTGCTCTATCACCAGAGGAACCGCATCGCGCCGCTCGACGAGGCGGCGCTCAAGGCGCGCTACGCGGCGCTCGACGCGCTCATGGCGGAACTCCGATTACATCACGCCGGCCCTGCCCCTCAATGACTCTACGCGCGGCATCATCGGCAAGGCCGAGCTCGCGCATGTGAAGCCCGGCGCGATGCTGGTCAACGTGGCGCGCGGCGAGCTCGTCGATCACGATGCGCTCGTTGCCGCGCTCGCGAGCGGCCGGCTTGCCGGCTTCGCGCTCGACGTCGGCTACCAGGAGCCGGCGCCCGCGAGCGAGCCGCTGCTCGCCATGAAGAACGTCATCCTCATGCCGCACACGGCGCCGGCCGAGCGCAAGAACAATCTCGACGACCTGGCCGAGATGTGCCTCAAGATCTGGCGCGGCGTCACGGACCCTCGCGTCGCGCGTATGTGAATCATTGCCTTGGCCACGCCCTAGACGGGAACGGCCTCGATCACGCTGAAGGGCGATCGGGTGGGGACGGCGCGCTCGAGGCGGAAACCAGACTTCGACAGGAGGGCGCCGTATTCCGGCGTCGAGCGCTCGACCCCGCCGGTCATCACCATCATGTTGAGGTCCATGAGCGGGCCGATGTGCGGCTCGTTGCGCTGCGGCAGGACCAACTCGACGATCGAAAGCCGGCCTTGCGGCGCCATGGCCTTGCGAATATTGGCCAGGAGCCGGAGCGCGTCCGCATCGTCCCAGTCGTGCAGGATGAATTTCAGAATATAGAGATCGCCGCCCTCCGGGACATCGCGAAAGAAGTCGCCGCCGACCGTCTGGAGACGCCCGTGGAGACGGTTCGCATGCTCGCCCTTTGCCGCATCGGCGGCGACCGACGGCAGGTCGAAGAGAATCCCGTCGGCGCTTGGGTTGCGATCGAGAATGGCGGCGAGGAACGAGCCTTGCCCGCCGCCGACATCGACCGCCTTGCGGAAGCCCTGGAACTCGTAGGACCCGAGGATGCCGGCATGCGCGATGGCCGTCAGGTTGGTCATAGCTTCGGCGAACATCGCTTCGAGCTCGGCGTGCGCGCCGTAATAGCGAAAGACCGGCATTCCATAGAGTCGCTCAAACGCGGTACCGCCCCGGCGCAGGCAGCTCTCGACGTCGCGCCAGGATTCGTAATGGTCGTGTCCGAGCTCGACCTCGGCGATGGCGCGCATACCGCCGGGCCGGGCCGAGCGCAGGACATCCGACACCGGCGTCTGGCTGAACCGGCCGTCGGCTTCCTCCTTGAAGATGCCGTGCGCCGAAAGCGCGCGCAGGAGTCGCCGCAGCTCGCCGGGCCGGGTCGCGGTTGCGGCGGCGATGTCTGCAAGCGCTGCCGGGTTGTCGCCGACGGCGTCGGCAAGTTTGAGCCGGGCGGCAAGATAGACGGCCCGTGAGAGCCAGTATCCGCCGATGATGTTGAAAATCTCCGCCTGCGGCGGATGTTGGTGCTCGGTCATGGACGCTCCTGTCGGCGGATCGCTTGCGAGTATAGGCGCTAAAACGGCAGCACCAGCCCTTCGAGCTCGGCGTCGCAATTGACCAGATCGACGCGCTTTGAGGCGATGGCGATCCCGGCCCCGCGCGCGACGAGGCGATGATGGCAGGTGGCGGCGAAGAGACGCTGCGCGTTGCGGCGGTATTCGACCATCAGCAGCTTCGAGCGCGTCAACAGCGCGTCGGGCGCGGAGTCCTCCGCCGTCACGTTCGCCACGATGCGCGAGGCGCGCGAGGGCGGGTTCTGCGCATGGATGTTGGGATTGGCAAGGCGGCGCACGCGCGTTTCGAGGAGGCGCCGGTCGTCATAGATGAGCGAGACCGTGTCGTGCGGATTGTCCTGGCCCGGCGTGCTCGGGACCCAGTACCACGCATCCTCGGTGAAAAGCGCGAGCCAGTCGTCGAAGCGCCCCTCGTCGAGAAGCCGCGCCTCGGCGACGAGAAACCGCTCGGCCGCGGCAAGCGCGATCGTCACGGCGCCGCCGTCATGTAGTCGAGCCAGGCGTCGAACATGTTGCGGATGAAGATCTCGCTCGTCGAATTGAGGCCGCGCCGGCCGCCGTCATCGTTCGCTTCGTCGGTCTCGATAGCCGCGGCCGATCTGGAGCCATTCGGCGCCCGCGCTCGACAGCCCCATGCGGATGCGGTTGTAGGTCTCGAGATCGTCGGTGAGCACGAGCGAGCCGGTGCCGTTGACGGTGTTGGCGAACGCGATGGTGCGGCGGAAGAACGAGGGCGGCGCGCCCTTCAGGCGGAAATTATAGGTATAGACGACGGTGCGCGTCGGCGTCAGCGGATGGACGACGCGGAGCTGCTGGAACTGGCTCATGAAGGAGAGGTTCGGATAGACGTTGCTGTTCCAGCGCCGCACGTCGAGGATTTCCTTGGTGCGCGCCGCGCCGTGCCGTGCTTCGAGCGCCGCGATGTAGTCGCGGAAATCGGCGTCTTCGAGCGCGGCCACGAGCTTGGCGTCGTCGTGATAGTCGCCGAGATAGGAGTGGCCGTTGCCGTAGGTCCAGATGCCGACCTGCGTTTCCCAGAAACTGTAGGGCGCGCCGTTCTGGCGCATCTGGCGGATGGCGATCTCGCCGGCGCCGTCCGAGGGCACGTTGTCGGACTGCGCGCGCGCCGCCTCGATCGAGGATTGGTGCACGAAGATCGGATGCGCCGCGTCGCACAGATTCTCGAGATAGAGCTTCCAGTTGCCGTCATAGGCATGCTTGAGGACGCCGCCCGCGACCTCGATCGCGCCATCGGGCGCGCGGTCCACCATGTCGTCGAAGGACTGCGTCATCGGCCCGAGGAACTCCTCGAGGCTCGGGCCGTCCTGCGCCAAGGTCGCGAACACGAAGCCGCGATAGTTGGCCGAGCGCGCCGCGTTCATCGAAACGCGCGGATCGGCGGGGTCGAACGTGCCGGGATAGCCGTTCAAGAGCGGCGCGAATTTGAGCCGCCCGTCGGTTCCATAGGTCCAGCCGTGATAGCAGCAGCGGAATTCCTGGGCCTGGCCGCTCTCGGCCGCCACCACCATCGCGCCGCGGTGGGCGCACTGGTTGTGGAGGACGCGCACCGAGCCGTCCGCTTGCCGCACCAGGAGCATGGGCTTCAAGCCGATGCGCGTCTGCCAGAAATCGCCCGCGTTCGGCACCTGGCTCTCATGCCCGACATAGATCCAGGCGCGGCCGAAGATGCGTTCGAGCTCGAGCGCGAAGATCTCGGGATCGTTGTAGAGCGAGCGATGGACGCGTCCGGGCCCGAGGCGCGCGCGAAGTTCGGTGGCCGTGATCATGGCCATGATTTTAGCCTACCCGGGCGGCGCGATAGAATGCGGGCGAACCCGAGCGGGGGAGAGGAATGCGCGCGGCAAAGGACAAGCCCAAGACCTTCGCGTTCCATTGGGGCAGCGGCGTGGTCGAGGAGGAGGTGCAGATCGCGACGGAATATCACCGGCCGACCATCCAGCTCCTGAAATTCACCGAGGGCGCGGCCAAGGGCAGCTACGAGATCCGCTTCTGCTTCTACGACCATCGCGGCCGCTTCCAGCGCGCGCCGCTCATCATCGACGAGGCCGACCTTGCGGCGCTCCGCCGCGCGCTCGCGGGCGCGCCGCGCTTGCAGCGCCTCATCGGAAAACTCGCCGGGTGATGGGCGCGCCGACGCGGCTCTGCCGGGATTGCGGCCGCCTCGACGAGGCGATGCCGCACGCGAGCGAGACGTGCCCCGCCTGCGGCTCGGCGCGCATCGTCGCGCATGAGGAGCTCGCCAGCCTCGCCATCGCGCATGTCGATTGCGATGCCTTCTACGCCAGCGTCGAGAAGCGCGGCCGGCCCGAGCTCGCCGACCAGCCGGTGATCGTCGGCGGCAGCCTGCGCGGCGTGGTGTTGACGTGCTGCTACGTGGCGCGGCGCTCGGGCGTGCGCTCGGCGATGGCGATGGCGCATGCCATGCGGCTCTGCCCGGACGCGACCGTGATCCGGCCCGACATGGAGAAATACCGCCGCGAGTCGCTCCGCATCCGCGAGCTGATGGAGCAGGTTTCGCCGGTCGTGGAGCCGGTGTCGATCGACGAAGCCTATCTCGATTTGTCGAGCGCGATCGAGCGCGAGCCGCCGGCGCGCGCGCTGGCAAGGCTGGCGCTGCTGGTCGAGCGGCGGATCGGCGTCACCGTGTCGATCGGGCTCGGCCCCAACAAGATGCTGGCCAAGGTCGCGAGCGATCTCGGCAAGCCGCGGGGATTCCGCATCATCGGCGCGAGCGACGCGGCGCAGGTGCTGGGGCCGATGCAGGTGCGCGTGCTGCCGGGCGTGGGGCCGGTGACGGCGCAGAAGCTCGAGGCGCTGGGCTTTGCCACGTGCGCCGACCTGCGCAACGCGCCGGCGCAGGAGCTCGCCCACCGCCTCGGCCGCTGGGGCGAGCGGCTCGCGCGCTTTGCCGCCGGCGAGGACGGGCGCCGCGTCGGCGACGGACGGCGGCGCGCGGTCACGGTCGGCGCCGAGCGCACGTTCGAGCACGACCTCAAGGACATGGCCGAGATCGAGCCGGTGCTGGCGCAGCTGTGCGCCCGCGTCGCCGAGCGCCTGACGCGCGCCGGGCTCGCCGCGACGAGCCTGACGCTGAAGCTGCGCCGCGCCGACCGGCATACCACGACCCATGCCTGCCGGCCGCGCGACCCGACGCTCAAGGCGGAGACCATCCTCGCCACCGTGCGGCCCGTGCTGGCGCGCCACCTCGACGGGGCGCGCTACCGCCTGGTCGGCGTCACGGCGCACGACCTGGTCCCGGCGACGCGCGCCGACCCGCCCGATCTTTTTGCGAAAGATCAAGTATTTTCAGATAGATAGGCCGGATTGGCTTCGTTCGCGCGGAATTGGGTTCGTTCGGTCAAATTGGGTTCGTTCGGCGCGCCGCTAAGCCGCCCGCTCATGCTGGGTGTGGCAGCACACGATCTTGTCGGGCCAGATCAGCTCGTCGCCCGACGCGATCACCTCCCGCGCCGTGCTCGCGATGAGCCACAGCGCCACCGCGCCGGCGATGAGGGGGTCGAACACCGGCGTGCCCGTCGCCACCAGCAACAGCCCCGCCGCCACCGGCGCGAACGAGACCCACACGTCGCCGAGATTGTGGATATAGGCGAGCCGGATCGCGGCGTTATGCGCGCTCGGCGCCAGCAGCAAGCGCGCGACGCCCCAATTCGCCGCGGCGGCGGCCAGGCCCACGACGATCGGGACAAGCCCCTGCACCGGGACCGGATGCAGGAAGCGCTCCACCGCCTGCCACAGCAGCACCCCGCTCACGGCGATGAGGCCGGCCGAGTTGAAGATGTTGGCCGACCTGAGCAGCGCCCGCGAGGGGCCGTGCGCGACGATGAAGGCGAGCCACAGCGCCACCAGCGCCATCTCGTCGGACAGGTTGTGCGCGCTGTCGGTCAGCAGGCTCAGGCTGTTGGCCTGATAGCCCGCGATCCCCTCCACCGACGGAAATCGCGGTGTTGAGCGCGACCGCCGCTCCGACCGCTCTCTGGTGGTGCGACATCGGATTGATCCCCTTCACGTAAAACGTATTTAGCGTACATGGTGCGAGCGGCCGGCCCGGGTCAAGCCGGAACGCCGAAAAGCCGCTTCAGCGCGCGCCACAGGGCGCCGAAGAAGAGGGCGAGGCCCGAGACCGGTTTCCGGGCCTCGGCGAGGGCTTCCTTGCGCTCCCCTTCGCTTCCCTCGATCTGCACTTTCAGCGTTTCGGCAAAGCGCCGCACCATCTGCTGCGCCACGTCCTCGATCATGGCGGCGCCGCGGCCATATTGCGCGACCGCGCCGTTCAAGGTGAGGTCGGTCACGATGGCGACGTGCGTCAGGCGCGGCGCCGTCTCCTGCAGCGAGAAATCGACCAAGGCCTGCGCCCCGCCGCGGCCCTTCTGCTCGGTGCCGCTCGCCTTGACGCGGACGCGGCGCGCCGCCTCGTCGACCGCCTCGAAGCGCGCCGTGCCGAGGAACGACACCGCGACCGGCCCGAGCCGCACCGCGACCTTGCCCTTGAAGCTCTTGTCGGGCAGCGTCTCGAGCAGCTCCGCGCCGGGCAGGCACGGCGCCACGCGCTCGATGTCGAGCAGCACGCGCCACGCATCGGCTGCGGGCAGCGGCACGTCGAAGGCGTTTTCGAGCTTCATGCGGCGCTCCCCTAAAGCACCGCGCGCCGGCCGCAACCGGCTTGGCAAAGCGCGCGCGCGCGCCGCATGATGACGGGATGAGCGCGCTCGCGGACGAGTTCACCCGTGCCGGCGCCGGCCATCGAGCTCGCCGGCGTCGACAAGTGGTTCAAGACCAAGGACGAGCCGGTCCACGCGCTGGCCCCGACCAACCTTGCCGTGGCGACGGGCGAGTTCGTCGTCGTGCTCGGGCCCTCGGGCTGCGGCAAGACCACGCTCCTGCGCATCACCGGCGGCCTCATCCCGCCGACGAAGGGCGCGGTGCGCGTTCTGGGCCACGATCTCTGGCGCGGCGGCCAGCGCCACGGCGACGCCGCGAGCAGCATGGGCATCGTGTTCCAGGACGCCAATCTCTTCCCGTGGCTTTCGGTCGAAGGCAACATCACCCTGCCGCTCGAATTGCGCGGCGTGGCGAAGGCGGAGCGGCGCGAGCGCGCGCGCAAGCTCATGCAGCTCGTCGGCATATCCGGCTTCGAGAAACGCTGGCCGCGCGAATTGTCGGGCGGCATGCGCCAGCGCGCGGCGATCGCGCGGGCGCTGTCCTACGATCCCGAAGTGCTGCTGATGGACGAGCCGTTCGGCGCGCTCGACGCGATGACGCGCGACCAGATGAATCTCGAGCTGCAGCGCATCTGGATGGAAACGGGCAAGACCATCGTGCTCGTCACCCATTCGATCGGCGAGGCGGTGTTCCTGGCCGACCGGGTCGTGCTGTTGTCGCCGCGGCCGGGGCGGATCGACACGATCGTGCCGGTGGCGTTCCCGCGCCCGCGCACGCTCGACGTGCAGGCATCGCCCGAGTTCCAGGCGATCGCCGTGCGCTTGCGCCACCGGCTCGTCGAGATTTCCTGAAGGAGCGGGCGATGGCCGAGATCTCCGCTCCCGCGACGCCGCGCAAGACCGGAAGGGCGAGCCTGCCGTGGATCTCGACGCCGCTTCTCGCCGCGGTCCTGATCTTCGCCTGGCATCTCTACGTGACGCAATCGCACGTCTCCGCCTTCATCATGCCGGCGCCGGCTGCGGTGTGGCGGGCGTGGCTCGATCTCCTGCAATCGCCGCGCGCCTGGGGCCATGCAAGGACGACCGTCTACGAGACCACGGTGGGATTCGCCTGGGGCCTCGCGATCGGCGTCGGATTGGGCGTCGCGATCGGGCGCATCCGCTGGCTCGAAATGACCTTGAACCCGTTCATCGTCGCGATCCAGGTGGTGCCGAAAGTGGCGTTCGTGCCGCTCTTCGTCGTGTGGTTCGGCTTCGGCATCACCAGCAAGGTGATCGTGTCGGCGGTGTTGGCGTTCTTCCCGATCCTCAGCAACACGGTGCTGGGCGTCAAATCGATCGACAGCGGCCATCGCGACGTGATGACGAGCCTCAACGCCTCGCGCTGGGCCGTGCTGTGGCGGCTCGAGCTGCCGAGCGCGCTGCCCTACATCCTGTCCGGCATGGAGGTGGGCATCGTGCTCGCCATCATCGGCGCCATCGTGGGCGAATACTTGGGCGGCAACAGTGGGCTTGGCTTTCTCCTCATCTCGAAAATGAACGCGTTCGAGACGGACGGGCTCTTCGCCGTCATGATCCACATGACGATCCTCGGCTTCGTCTTCTATTTCGCCGTGGGCCTGTTGCGCCGCCTTCTCATCCCGTGGCATCAGTCGGCGGGTCTTGATCCCAACGTCTAAATCCGACAAAACTATTGCGCATAAAGAAAAGCACAGGGAACGCCATGGCCGCCGCACGCACCATCGATCTCGCGCCGATCATCGACCGGCAGCGGATCGGCTCCTTTCACATCGGATTGATCGTCGTCGCCTTCATCGTCGTCATGGTCGACGGCTACGACATCGGCGCGGCGGCGGTCGCGGTACCGGGGATCATGCGCGAATGGCACCCGAGCCCGGTCGACATCGGCCAGATGTTCAGCGCCGGGCTCTTCGCCGGATTGTTCGGGCCGCTCATCTTCGGCTGGGTCTCGGACCATTACGGGCGGCGCGCGGCGATCGCGGGCGGATTGTTCTTCTTCGGCGCCTTCACCTGGCTGACGGTGCTGTCGAGCAGCATCGGGCAGCTCGCGCTGCTGCGCTTCATCGCCGGGATCGGCATCTCGGGCGTGCTGCCGATCACCACGGCGCTCGTCATCGAGTACGCGCCGCGGCGCGTGCGCGCCACTCTCTTCGTCATCATGTTCTCGGGCGTCACGTTCGGCGGCGGCTTGCCGGGCATCGTCGGCGCGCGTCTCATGGCCGACCATGGCTGGCGCATCATGTTCACCATCGGCGGCATCGTGCCGATCCTGATCGGGTTCCTCGTCTTGGCCGTGCTTCCGGAATCGATCAAGTACCTGTCGCTCCAGCCCGGGCGGGGCGCCGACGTGACGCGGCTTCTGGGGCGCATGGAGACGGGGCTCAAGCTCGATCCCGCCGCGCATTTCACCATCGGCGACGAGGACAACCGCAAAAAATTCTCCTACACCGCGATCTTCAAGGGGCGGCTTGCCTGGATCACGCCGCTGTTCTGGTTCTCGAACGCCATCAACCTGATGATCTTCTATTTCGTCAACCAGTGGATCCCGACGATCCTGTCGGGCAACGGCGTGCCGGTCGCGCACGCGCAGCTCGCCACCACCGCGTTCCAGTTCGCCGGCACATTGGGCGGGCTCATCATCATGCGGCCGCTCGACAAATGGGGCTTCATCCCGGTGCCGATCCTGTTCGCGCTCGCGATCCCGATCGTCGCCTTGACCGGCACGCCGGGCCTGAGCGAGGCGATGACGATCACGCTCGTCGCCGCGATCGGCTTCTGCCTGCTCGGTCTCCAGTTCGGCAACATCGCCTGCGAGACGAACATGTATCCGACCTATATCCGCTCGTGGGGCGTCGGATCGTGCTTCGGCGCCGGCCGCGTCGGCTCGGTGATCGGGCCCTATGTCGGCGGCTATCTCATCGCCATGAAACTGCCGATGCAGCATCTTTTCTGGATCGCCACCATTCCGCTCGTGCTGGGCCTCATCAACGCGCTCATCCTGACGCCGCTCTACTACGCCGAATGGACGTCCGCGCGCGGGCCATCGGCGCAGCCGGCGCCCGCGGCCGGCGACGATTGACGAAGGAGTGCGTCCTTCGATCTCGCGCGTCCTGAGCAAAGCTCGGACGCTCCGCTCAGTATGAGGTAAAGAAAAAGTCCAGGGCGAAGTCGAAGGACGCATGATCGTGCCCGGACTCACCAATCTTTAACCAAAAAATTCGTACCGTGGGCACCATATAGTTAGCCCCGGTTCTGTTGATTACATTCTCGTGCCGCGCGATTTCGATCTCCCGGAAATAGCCGTTAAAGACACGCTGCCGCGCGCCGCTTTCCGCGCGCTCGTGCTCGACGGCGTGTTCTCGCAGGCATTGGGCGTGCTGACGAGCGGCGCGCTTCTGGTCGGCTGCGCCTTGGCCTTGGGCGCGTCTCCGGCCTATGTCGGGATCCTGTCGGCCATCCCGCTCCTGTCGCAGTTGGCGCACGTCCCGGCCGTCATCCTGATCGAGCGCGTGCGGCGCCGGAAGGCGATCTGCATCGCCGTGACGCTCGCCGCCCGGCTCATGCTGCTGCCGCTCCTTCTCGTGCCGCTCACGGCGAACCGCGATCTCGCGCTCCTGCTGCTCGCCGGGTTCCTGGCGGTGGTCGGTCCCTTGGGCGCGGTCGGCGGCTGCGCCTGGATGTCGTGGACCTCGGACCTCGTGCCGCGCGCGCATCTCGGCCGCGTCTTCGCGCGCCGCCAGCTCTGCGCCAATCTCGCGGCCACCTTGGCCGGGCTGTTGGGCGCCGGGCTCGTCGATCTGTGGGCGCAGCAATTCCCGCAATTCCGAATGGGCGGATATTGCGGCGTGTTCGGCCTTGCGATCGCGGCGGCGATGCTCAGCACGTGGTTCCTGTCGCGCATGCCGGACGTGCCGATGACTGCCGCGCCGCCCGCCTCGCTCGCGCGTCTCTTCCAGCGGCCGTTCCGCGACAGGAATTACCGCCGCGTCATGATTTTCCTGGCGGCATGGAATTTCGCGGTGAATTTGGCGATGCCGTTCTTTACCGTATATCTCGTGCAGGATCTGGGCACGCCGCTCAGCGTGCCGATCGTGCTGACGGTGGTCGGGCAGCTCGCCAACGCGGCGTCATTGCCGTGGTGGGGCCGGATGTGCGACCGCTCCTCCAACAAGGCGGTGATCGCGCTCGCCGGGCCCGCCCTCATCCTCTCGATCCTGCTTTGGGTCGCGGCGGCGGAGCCCGCGCCGCACGCCTTCACGCTGCCGCTGATCTTTGCCGTGCAGCTCCTGGTCGGCGCGGCCGGCGCCGGCCTCGACCTCGCCTGCGGCAACCTCGCCTACAAAAGCGCGCCGCACGGCGAGACGACGGTCTATCTCGGCACCAACGGCCTGATCAAATCCGTGTGCGGCGGCGTGGCCCCGATCGCCGGCGGGCTCCTCGCGCAGTCCTTGGCCGGAACGCCCGTCCATGTCGCGCTCGGCAGCCTGTTCGTCATCGACATCGAGCCTGTGGCCGTCGTGTTCCTCGCCGCCTGCGGCGTGGGCGCGCTCGCGCTCCTCGCGCTGCGCCCGATCGCCGAGGCGGGCCGCACCCTGTTGCGGCCGATGCCGACGGTGCGCTCCCCGAGCCGCGCGCGCAGCGAGGCGATCTCGCGTTAGCGCGACCGCCAGGACTAGCTGACAGACCGTTCCGAGGTGATAAAGTAGCGCACGCACTCGCGCGTGCTCGCCCATGCCGGGCGCGGGAGGTCAGCCATGAACCGTCGGGATCTTGTTCGAGGGCTTGTCGGCGCCGCGATCATCGCGCCGTTCCGCGTTGCGGCGCAGACGAGCGCCAGGACCGTCCGTCTTGCGACACTGTCGGCGGGCGGTCCCCTTGCCGCGAAAAGTCCCAACGGCGTCATGCTGTTCTCGGCATTGGCGGAGCACGGCTACACGCTTGGCCAAAACCTGGACTACCAGCCCTACGGCGCCGACATGCAGCTGGCGCGGCTGCCGCAACTCGCCCAGGACATCGCGGCGAGCAAGGCGGACGTGGCCGTCGTCCTTGGCTATCCGGCGGCCGCCGCGATGAAGGGCACCGGCGTTCCCACCGTGGTTGCGGTCGGCGCCGGCGATCCCGTCGCCACGGGTCTCATCAGCAGCCTGGCGCATCCCGGCGGCAACATAACCGGCATTTCGGATAACGCGACGACCTTGAGCACGAAGCGTCTCGGGCTGCTCAAAGAGGCCGTACCGACGATCCGCAAGGTCGCGATGCTGTGGAACAAGAACGATTTCGGCATGACCGTGCGTTATCAGGCCTCGGCCGATGCCGCCAAGTCGCTCGGCGTCATCGTGCAACCGCTCGGCGTCGGCGAGCCCGACGATTTTGCGGAAGCGTTCGCGGCGATGGACCGTGATCCGCCGGACGCGATCCTCATGATCTCCGATCCGCTCACGATCCTCAATCGCCAACGCGTGTTCGACTACGCGGCCGCACACCGCCTGCCGGCGATCTATGAAAATGATCCCTTCGCGCGCGCCGGCGGCCTCATGTCCTATGGTGCGGATTTGAAGGAGTCGTACGGACGCGCCGCGTCCCTCGTCGATCGCATCGTCAAGGGCGCGAAGCCTGCCGATCTGCCGTTCGAGGAGCCGACGCACTATCTGTTCGTGATCAACCTGAAGACGGCAAAAGCGCTCGGTCTCGAGCTGCCGCCGGCGGTGCTCGCGCTCGCCGACGAAGTCATCGAATGAGAGCGGCGCCAGCCTATGTCTCGATCTCGATATTGAGATATTCGTCGATGCGCGCGCGCTGGCCGGGATAGAGCACGGTCGTCGCGGTCTGCTCCTCGATGATGGCGGGGCCGGCGAGCACCATGCCGGGCGCCAGATCGCTGCGGCGATGGACGGGAACCTGTTGCGCCTCGCCGGGCGCGAAATGGACGGCGCGAGTTTGCGCCGGCAACGGCTTATCGGCCGCAAGCGGCAAGGCCTCGAGCCTCGGCTTGCCGAGCGCGCCCAACGCGGTCACGGCGAAATTCACGATCTCGACCGGCTCGCCCTCGGCCATGTGGCCATAGCGCCGCGCATGCGCCGCGTGGAAGCGCCGCGCCAGCTCGGCCACGCCGTCGGCGGCGGCAAGATCGGGCACCGCGACCGTCACCTCGTAGGATTGCCGCGCATAGCGCATGCCAGCGTGGCGCAGGATCGTCACGTGGCCCGGCGCGAAACCCTCGGCGGCAAGCTCGGCCCGCGCCGCATCCTCGATCGGGCGGAACACGTCGTCGAGCGATCGGGCGCTCGCCGCGGCCAAGGGCGTCAAGCGCGTCACGCTCTTCGATTGCTGCACGTCCGTCACCAGCATGCCCCAGGCGCTGAACGTGCCGGGATCGCGCGGCACGAGGATGCGCGCGAGGCCCAGCTCGCGCGCCACCGCCCCGGCAAGCGCCGGCCCCATGCCGCCGAACGCGACGAGGGTGAATTCGCGCGGATCGTAGCCGCGCTCGATGGTGATGGTGCGCATCGCCGCCATGACGTTGGCGGCAAGGACGCGCAGGATGCCCGCGGCCGCCGCGGGAAGCGAAAGCCCGAGCGGCCTGGCGATGCGCGCCTCGATCGCGCGCGCGGCCCTCTCGCGCGCGATCGGCATGGCGCCGTCCAAGAGTGCGTCGGGATTGAGATGGCCGAGCACGACGAGCGCATCGGTCAAGGTCGGCCGATCGCCGCCGCGGTCATAACACGCAGGGCCGGGATCGGCGCCAGCGCTTTCGGGCCCGACCTTCAGCACGCCGCCAAGCTGCAAGGACGCGATGCTGCCGCCGCCCGCGCCGATCGTCTCGATATCGACGGTGCGGGTGCGCACCGGATGGCGCGCGACGGCGATCTCGGATCGGTAGAGCGGATCGCCCGGGATCACCGCCATGTCCGAGCTGGTGCCGCCGGTGTCGAACGAGATGAGATTCCGGAGCCCCTTCACGTCGCCCAAGAAGCGGCTGCCGATGACGCCGGCGACGGGACCGGAGAGGATCGTCTCGATCGGCGTGCGGGCGAGCATGCGCGCCGACGCCGCACCGCCGTCCGACTTCATCATGAGCGCGCGCGCGGCGGGAAAGCGCGCATGGCACAGGCGCTCGATATCACTCATGTAGCGCACCACCGGCGGGCCGATATAGGCGTTGGCGACGGTCGAGGCGGTGCGCTCGTACTCGCGCCATTCGGGGTTGACCTCGCTCGAAAGCGAAAGGAAGAGATTTGGCGCCGCCGCGCGGGCGATCTTCGCCACGTCTTCCTCGTGCGCCGGGTTGGCGTAAGCGAACAGGAACGAGACCGCGAGCGCTTCGATCCCTTGCGCCGCGAGCGCGCGGATCGTGGCCGCGACCGCGGCAGCGTCGAGCGGCACGAGCACCGCGCCCTTCGCGTCGAGCCGTTCCGTCACTTCGGCGATGCGCTCGCGCGGCAGGAACATTTTCGGCGCCGGCGCGAAGATGTTGAAGACGTCGGCGCCGCGCCATTGCCGGCCGATCTCGTAAACGTCGCGGAATCCCGCCGTCGTGAGGAGCCCGACCTTGACGCCCTTTTCCTCGAGGATGGTGTTGAGCGCGACGGTCGAGCCGTGCAGCACGAGCGCCACGGCTTGCGCTCCGAATTCCGCCGCAAGCTCGCGCGCGATCTTTTCCATCACGGCGCCGGGCCGCGCCGGGCTCGGAGTGATATTTGCGCGTCAGCACGACGCGCCCGCTCTCTTCGTCGAAGCCGGTGAGGTCGGTGAAGGTGCCGCCGACGTCGATGCCGATGCGCAGACGCACGCTTCACCCTTGCCGCCCCCTGGGAGGGATGCGCCGCGAAGACGCTTCGTTTCGGCTTCGTCGACCGAGCCGTCGGCCGCGATCGCCACGCCATAGTCGCGCCGCGCCGCCTCGGGCGAGACATATCCGCGCAGCACGTCGAGGCGCACGCGCTCGGGCTCGCGCGTCATCGGGTCGCCCCAGCCGCCGCCGCCGGCCAATTCCCACGAGAGGCAATCGCCGCGCGTCAAGCGCAAGCCGCCGACTTTGGAGCCGAGCGCGCGCTCCCCCGCTTCGCCGGGGTTGATGCGCGCGCGCGTGGAGCGTGCGGGCTTCGCGCCGAAAATGCCGGGCGAGGAGAACTTGAAGCGGTCGGAGCGGATGTTGATGACGGACTCCGCGGCAAGGATGCGCCAGTCGCGCCGCGTGCCGAGCCCGCCGCGGAATTGCCCGGCGCCGGCGCTGTCGGTGACGAGGGCGTATTGCTCGACGCGCACGGGAAACTCGGTCTCGACCGCCTCGACCGGCGTGTTCATGACGTTGACGACGAGCTCGTCCATCGCGCTTACGCCGTCGGCGAAGGGGCGCGCGCCGCTGCCGCCGTTGTTGATCTCGTAATGCGAATACCAGCGGCCCGAGACGGGATCGCGCCCGGCCGTGCTGATCGAGCCGCCGCCGGCGCTGCCCGGCGCGGGCACGGCGTCCGGCACCGCGCGCGCGAGGCAGCGCAGCACGAGCGAGGTCGCGATCTGCGAGGGCCGCACATACATGTTGACGGGCGCGGGATAGCGCGGATTGAGGAGCGAGCCTTCGGGCGGATACGTGACGCGGATCGGGCGGCCGATCCCGTCATTGACCGGAAGCTCGGCCCCGAACGCCATCTTGACGCAGCACTCGATGAAATTGCGCGAGACGCACGGGCGGAGATTGATGGGGCCCCTCGCCTCGCGATCGCTGTCGAGGATGAAGTGGAGCGTGTCGTCCTTCACCTCGAGCGTAACGGCGATGCGGTGCGGGTGCCCGAGCTCGACCCCGTCGTCGTCGAGATAATCGGTCTCGGGGCCATAGACGCCGTCGGGAATTTTTTGGATCGCCTTGCGCAATTCGCGCTCGGCGATGTCCATCCAGTCGCGCCATGCTTGCAAGACCTCGTCCGTGCCGTACTTGGCGAACAGCTCGGCGAATTTCTTCTCGCCATAGCGGTTGGTGTTGAGCTGCGCCGCGACGTCGCCCCAGGTCGTCTCGGGCGTGCGCGTGTTGGCCTCGATCATCTGGCGCAAATCTTCGTTGAGCACGCCCTGCCGCATGAGCTTCAAGGGCGGGATGAGGAGCCCTCCTGGAACAGGTCGGTCGCGTCGCCGCTGTTGGTGCCGGGCACCTTGCCGCCGAGGTCGGGCTTGTGCGCGATGTTGCCGATGAAGCCGGCGATGCGGCCGCGATCGTAGAGCGGCGAAATCACGGTGATGTCGGTCGCATGGTTCTGGCAGGCGCGATAAGGATGGTTGACGATGAAGGCGTCGCCCTCGTCGATCCGGCCGGCAAAGGCGCGCCGCACCTCGTTCACCTGCGCCGCGAGCGGGCCGATATGGAGGGGCTGCGGAATCCCCTGCGCCACCATGCGGCCCTCGCCGTCGAAGATCGCGAAGGTGAAATCCTGGCTCTCCTTGATGATGGTCGAATAGCCCGTGCGCAGCATGTTGAGCGTCAGCTCGCGCGCGATCTGAAGGGTCGCCTGGTTGACGACTTCGAGCTCGATCGCATCCATGCCCATCCCCCTGCCCTTGACTCGGTCCCTGCCCGCTTCGATCATCGCGCGCCTAGCGAAAGGAAGCGCCCATGATCTACGAGCTTCGCAGATATCATGCCATGCCGGGGAAACTCGCGGCACTCGTAAAGCGGTTCGAGACGACCACCGTCCATCTGTTCGAGAAGCACGGCTTCCAGCAGGTCGGCTACTGGACCGTGGCGATCGGCCAATCGAACCAGGATTTCATCTATATCCTGCGCTGGGATTCGCTCGACGAGCGCGCGCGGAAATTCGCGGCCTTCCAGCAGGATCCGGAATGGGTCGCGGCGCGCGCCAAGAGCGAGGGTGACGGCGCGCTCGTCGCCTCGCTCGAGAACGAGATCCTCAGCCCGACGGCTTACTCCGCGCTGAAATAGTTCAGCCCGGCCGGTACGTCATGCCGGCGCGGGTGCAGAAATATTCCCAGGCGCGGTCGATGCCCTGCTGCGGGCGCCCTTCGGATTCGTCGAAGATGCGCAGGCAGTGCTCGATCTCGCCGGGCGAAAGGAACTTCGCGCGCTCGTAACGCGCGACCTCGCGCTGCAGATTGGCCGACGTCTGCAGCGCGATCGCGCAATAGACGGCGCGCCGGAGCGAGCGCTCGGCCACGACCGAGCCGTGGCCGCGCATCAATGCGGTCGGACCGCGCCCGACCGTGCGCGCGAGATCGCGCCCCATCTCCATGTCGCGCACGAGCAGATCGGTGTCGCCGAAGCGGTCGCGCGAATCCCAGATCGGCACCGACGCGCCGATCACGGCGCAATTGTGCAGCATCGGCCGGATCGTCTCGCCGCCGACGCCGAACGGGATCGAGCTGAGGCTGTGGCTGTGCACGACCGCGTTGACCTCGGGCCGCATCTCGAAGAGGGCGCCATGGATGAAGCGCTCGAGATAGGATGAGCCGCCGCGCAGGTCGATCGGCGTGCCGTCGAGCGCATATTCGACGATGTCGGCCGCCTCGATGCATTGCGGCGAGCGCGCGCGCGACAGGAGATAGCGGTCGGGGCGCTCGGGATGGCGCACCGCGACGTGGCCGTAGGCATCGGTGATGCCTTCCGCCGCGAGGATGCGGTTTGCTATGACGATGTCCTCGATGAGCGCATCGATGCCGGCCATGATCCCTCCCCGTCCCGTTCGCCAACCTTGTCATTGCGAGCGCAGCGAAGCAATCCCCGAGGAGATTGCTTCGGAGCATTCGCTCCTCGCAATGACAGGACGTTACGCGTGAGCGAATTTCCCTTCGCCGGCGGGCAATGGCGGCTCCAGATGGGGCTGCGCGCGGTGGCGCCCGAGGCGTGGCTCGCGCTCGACGGCGATTTCGCGGCCGAGCTTGCGGAAAAGCGCGCCCTTCTCGCCGCGCGCCACGACGAGGTTTTTCAAGCGCTGCCGCACTGCGAGGAGGCGGCCGCAGAGCTATTGGCGCTCGTCGCGGAGCATCTGCCGCGCCATCACCAAGATTTCTACCGGCGCGACGGCGACAGGCTGTTGAACATCCGCACCGGCGAGAGCTGGGATCTGCGCGCGGCAAAACTTCATCCGCTCGATCTCGCCGGGCGGCTCGTCCAGGAGGATTTCTGCCTGATGCTGCCGGGCGCCGCGGGATACGTGCTGGCGGGCGCAACTCTGTGCGCGCCCAACCGCTGGCGCCTCGGCGAAAAGATCGGGCGGCCGCTCCTTGGCATCCACGACGTCGTGCCGGGCTATGGCGAGGTGCTGGCGCGGCCGGTGGATCGATTCATGAGCGAGGCGCGCCCGGAAAAACTCGTCGGGCGCGTCAACTGGGGCATCGCCGACCGGCGCGAGCGGTTCCAACCGGTGGAACTCGCCGCGCGCGTTGCCGATCACGGCGCAGAATGCCGGCGAGGCGCTCTACCTGCGCCTCGAGCGGCAGACGCTGCGCAAGCTGCCGCGAGACGGGGGCCGTGGTCTTCACGATCAAGACGCAGATCGCGCCGCTCGGCAGCGCGCTTCGCACGCGCGCGGATGCCGCGGATTTGGCCGGCGCCATTCGCACCATGCCGGACGATATGCAGCGCTACAAGGCGATCGCGCCCTTTGCCGCTCCGCTCCTCGAATGGCTCGAGGCGCGCGCGCTCACGGCATGAGGCGCCAGGTCATGTCGTTGCTGTCGGCGCATTCGGCGCTCGAGGCATAGCCCTCGAGCACGACCACGACGCGGCCCTCGATCCGGCGCGCCGAGCGCAGCGCGGTGGCGCAGCTCGCGCGGTCGAGCGCGTGCAGCGTGACCGTGACCGCGGCCGGAAATCCCGACGGATCGATCGTCGCGTTCTCGCCGGTGAATTCGCCGCGCAGATCCGCCGTGACGCGCGCGGCGCTGGCATTTTGCGGCACGTCCTTGAGGCGCGCAGCAGCGGCGGCGAGATCGGCGCGAATGCCGCCGCCATGCGGCTCGTTGGCGAAGAGGAAGGCCACGGCGCCGAGCACGGCCAAGGCTGCGGCAAGCGAGCGCAGCGGGCGGGCGCGCCGGCGGCTTTTCCCTGCGCTTTCGCCGCGGCGCGCGAGGGGGTAGTCGGACAGGCTCGTCAAGGTTTCGTTCATACCCCTTATCTTCCCGTTGAATCAGGCCATTTCGTGGCCCGCTCAAGGCAAGGCTGGGGCCGCATTCAACCGACGGTTTTATCCGAACGACGTTGCCAACTCATAAATCGCCGTGAAGTGACGGAACGGGCGCCCGCGCGCCGCGCTCTGCGCCGGAGCGTCATCGGTGCTATAAGGGGGCATGGACCAGCCCATCCTCGAAAAACTGAAGCGCGCGCACGCCGAGCACCCGGACGCGATCGTCACGCTCTTCACGCTGTCGGGGCACGCGGTCTCCGGCAAGATCGCGTCGATCGCGGAGACGATCGTGCTCGAGGCGGGAAAAGAACGGGCCGAGGTGCTGGCCGAACGGATCGAGGCGTTCTCGCTGCGCCAAACGTAAGCGATCGGCGCTCGGCAAAAAGCGGCAGGGCCTACAAGAAGCTGTACGGGTCGATATCGACCTGCACGCGCACCTGGTTCGCGACCTTGACGCGCGCCAGCCACTGCCGCAGCACGGCCTGGACGTGAACGCGCTTGCCCGCCTTGACGAGAAAGCGGCGGCGGTGGCGCGCGCGCAGGATCGTGAGCGGCGCCGGCGCCGGTCCCCAGGTCTCGACCCCCGGCATGTGCGGTGCGGCGCGGGCAAAGGCGCGCGCGGCGAAATCGGCGGCCTCGGCATCGGGCGCCGACAGGATGAGGGCGGCGAGCCGGCCGAAGGGCGGCAGGCCCGCTTCCTCGCGCGCCTCGGCCTCGGCGGCGAGGAAGCGGTCGCGGTCGTTGGCGACGAGGGCGCGGATCACCGCGTTCTCCGGCATGTAGGTCTGGAGATAGACGACGCCCGGCCGGTCGGCGCGGCCGGCGCGGCCGGCGACCTGGTGCAAGAGCTGGAACGTGCGTTCGGCCGCGCGCAAATCGCCGCCCGAAAGGCCGAGATCGGCATCGACCGCGCCGACCAGCGTCAGCAGCGGGAAGTGGTGCCCCTTCGCCACCACCTGCGTGCCGATCAGGATGTCGATCGCGTGGCCCTCGACCGCTGCCATGAGCTCGGCGGCGGCGCGCGGGCTGGTCAGCGTGTCGCTCGCCATGATCGCGAGGCGCGCGCCGGGAAAGCGCGCCGTCACCTCCTCGGCGAGCCGCTCGACGCCCGGCCCGCACGGCGCGAAGCTCGAGGCCGCGCCGCACGCGGGACAAAGCGGCGGCACGCGCTCGCTATGGCCGCAATGATGGCATTGCAGCGTGCCGATGAAGCGGTGCTCGACCAGCCACGCCGTGCAGTTCGGGCAATTCATGCGATGGCCGCAGGCGCGGCACAGCGTCAGCGGCGCATAGCCGCGCCGGTTGAGGAACAGCATCGCCTGCTCGTGCGCCGCAAGCGTCGCGGCCAGCGCATCGGCCAGCTCGGGCGCCAAGAAGCGCTGCCGCAAATGCCCGGCGCGGCGCATGTCGATGACGCGGATCTCCGGCAGCCGCGCGCCGCCCGTGCCGCGACGGCAGGTTCAGGTGGCGATAGCGGCCCTGCTGCACGTTGACCACGGTCTCGAGCGACGGCGTCGCCGACACGAGCACGATCGGGATCTTCGCGATCGAGGCGCGCACCACCGCCATGTCGCGCGCGTGATAGAAGACGCCGTCCTCCTGCTTGAAGGAGGCGTCCTGCTCTTCGTCGACGACGATGAGGCCGAGATCGGCGAACGGCAGGAACAGCGCCGAGCGCGCGCCGACCACGACCTTCGCCTGCCCCTCGGCGACATCGCGCCACGTGGCCGCGCGCTGCGACGGCGAGAGATCGGAATGCCATTCGGCCGGCGCCGCGCCGAACCGCTCGGCAAAGCGCGCGAGCCATTGCGCCGAAAGCGCGATCTCCGGCAACAGCACCAGCGCCTGGCGGCCGCGCGCCAGCGCCGCCGCGATCGCCGCGAAATAGACTTCGGTCTTGCCCGAGCCGGTGACGCCGTCGAGCAGCGTGACGGCGAACCCGTTTTCGGCGACGGTGGCGGTAAGTGCGTTGGCGGCCTCCTGTTGCTCTGGCGAAAGATCGGGGCCGGGCGTCTGCCAGTCGGGCGCCTTGGGCGGCAGGCGGCGCGGCACCGTAACCGGCTCGATCAATCCCGCCGCCGCGAGCGCGCGCACCACGCCCGCGCCGCACGCCGCCTGGCGCGCGAGCTCGATCGCCGGCAGCGGCGGCCCGGAGGCCAGAACTTCGAGCACGCGCCGGCGCGCCGGTGTGGCCGAGTCGCCGCCGCCGAGCGCCGCACGGCCCGCTTCGGCGAGCGCAAAGACGATGCGGCCCCGCGCCGGGACGAGCGCATCGGGCACGCTCATCGCCATGCGCAGCACCGCGCCCGCGGGCGCGAGCGTGTAATTCGCCACCCATTCGATGAAGCGGCGCAGCTCCTCCTTCAGCGCCGGCGCGGGCAAGCGCTCGGCGACATGCTTCAGCTTCGCCTCGGAAACATTGCCCGCCGCGCCATCCCACACGACGCCCGCCACGTCGCGCGGCCCCAGCGGCACGCGCACGAAATCGCCGGGCGACAGCGCCAATTCGGGCGCCGCCGCATAGTCGTAAGCCCCACCCAACGGCAGCGGCAACAGCACGCGCACACGCGCCGTTTGGGCGGCGCATCTGGCGTGGCGGTCGGGCATGGGTTACACTCTTAGCGGAAAATATGCGTGCGTGCCAGGGGAGTGGCGCGGGGGCCCATGAAGTTCTTCATCGATAGCGCCGAACTGTCCGAGATCCGCGATCTTGCCGCGACCGGGCTCGTCGACGGCGTCACGACCAATCCCTCGCTCATCGCGAAATCGGGCCGCAACTTCCTCGACGTGATCGCCGAGATCTGCGCCGTCGTGCCGGGGCCGGTGAGCGCCGAGGTGACCGCGCTCGATCAGCCCACCATGCTCGCCGAAGGACGCAAGCTCGCGAAGATCGCGAAGAACGTCACCGTCAAGGTGCCGCTGACGCCGGACGGGTTGAAGGCATGCCGCGCGCTCAGCGACGAAGGCACGATGGTGAACGTGACCTTGTGCTTTTCCGCGGCGCAGGCGATTCTGGCGGCGAAGGCGGGCGCCACGTTCGTGTCGCCGTTCGTCGGCCGCCTCGACGATGTGGGATCCTCCGGCATGGAGCTGATCCGCGACATCGTCGCCGATCTATCGCAATTATCCGGCGTTCCGGACCGAGGTGCTGGTCGCTTCGATCCGCCATCCGATGCATGTCGTCGAAGCCGCCAAATTGGGCGCCCATGTGGGCACGCTCCCGCCCGCCGTATTGCGCCAGATGTTCGTTCATCCCTTGACGGAGAAGGGTCTCAACGCTTTCCTCGCCGACTGGAAGAAGACGGGACAGTCGATTCTGGGAGAAACGCGTGTTGCGGCGGAATAGTCGCGGAGCATGAAGTTGGATCGCCCCAAGGATAAAGCCACGCTCGAGCCGCCACGGCCGGCGCTGCCGCCGCGCAGCATCGTCGGGTCGGCCGACGTTCTCGCGTATCTCCGCCAGCATCCCGATTTCCTCGTGGAGCATGACGAGCTTCTGGAAGTGCTGACGCCGCCCGCGTTGAACCGCGGCGAGCGCGTCGTCGACATGCAGCATTTCATGCTGGAGCGCCAGCGCGCCGAGATCACGCGCCTGAAGCTGCAGCAGCGCACGCTCATCGCCACGACGCGCGCCAATCTCGCCAGCCAAAGCCGCGTCCATGCCGCCGTCCTCACGCTCATGGCCGCGCAAAGCTTCGAGCAGCTCATCCAGGTCGTCACGACCGACTTCGCCGTCTTGCTCGATGCCGACGTGGTGACGATCGGGGTCGAGCAGATCGGGCCGCAGCGGCCGCGCCTCAACCATCAGGGCGTGCAGATCCTCGATGCCGGCACGGTCGATGCGCGTGTTGGGGCCCGAGCGCGAGGTCATGCTGTTCCCCGACATCAGCGGCGATCCGAAACTCTTCGGCAACGGCGCGGGATTGGTGCGCTCGGCGGCGATCCTCAGGCTCGCGGTGAGCGCGGCGGCGCCGCCCGGCCTGCTCTGCATCGGCACGCGCCGGTCGGGGAAATTCCATCCCGGCCAGGGCACGGAGCTGCTCGGATTCCTCGCGCGCTCGCTCGCCATCACCATCGCGGCATGGCTCGACCTGCCGGCGTGACGGCGTTTCCGCGCCCGCCCGCCGCCGTTCCGCTCGACCGTTTCCCTGCGTCATCCGACTTGGCCCGCGCGATCGCCGCGTGGGACGCGTGGCTTGGCGACGAGCGCCGCGTCTCGCCGCACACGCGCGCGGCCTATGGGCTCGACCTCGCGGCCTTCCTCGAATTTCTCACGGTGCATCTGGGGCGCCTGCCCGATCTCGCGGCGCTCGGCGATCTTGCCGCGGCCGATTTCCGCGCCGCCCTTGCCGCGCGCATGGCCGACGGCCTGAAGCGCAGCTCGTCGGCGCGCTTCATGTCGGTGGTGCGCGGATTCTTCCGCTTCCTCGACCGGCGCGGATATCTCCACAACGCGGCGCTCGCGGCGGTGCGCGCGCCCAAACGCGCGGCGCACGTGCCGAAGGCGCTGAGCGAGAGCGACGCCGCCGAGACGCTCGCCGCGGCACCCACCCTGGCGCGCACCACGTGGCAGCAGAAGCGCGACCTCGCGCATCCTGACGCTGCTTTACGGCTGCGGCCTCAGGCTCGGCGAGGCGCTTGGCTTGAAGCGCGGCGAGGCGCCGGTCGCAGCGGGCACGATCCGCATCACCGGCAAAGGAGCGAAGACGCGGCTCGTGCCGGTGCTGCCGGCAGTGGCGGAAGCGGTCGGCGATTATCTCGCGCATTGCCCCTATCGCCTCGCGGCATCGGGCCCGCTCTTCGTCGGCGCGCGCGGCGGGCCGCTCAACCCGCGCCTCGTGCAGGGACGGATGGCCGAGATTCGCGCGCTGCTGGGCTTGCCCGAGGGCGCCACGCCGCACGCGCTGCGCCACAGTTTTGCGACGCATCTTCTCGCCGGCGGCGCCGATCTGCGCGCGATCCAGGAGCTCTTGGGCCACGCGAGCCTGTCGACGACGCAGCGCTATACCGCGATCGACGGCGCCTCGCTCGCCAAGACCTACGACGCGGCCCATCCGCGCGCGAAGTGAGCCGTCTCAGAACCCACTCAGCGGGAATTCGCGAGTGTGACTTTCAACCGCTTGCCGATCGCAGCGGCAGCGCGGCGCATCGTCCCGAGCGACACCGCCTCGTTCCCCGGATCGAGCAGACGGTAGACCTCGGATCGCGACGTGCCGAGCTTTGCCGCCAGTGCCGCCTTGCTAAGTCCCTGCCGCTCCATCGTCTGCTTGAGCTGCCAGGCGATCACGGCCTTGACGGACGCCTCTTCGACCTCGTCCGCGATCCCTTCTTCTTCAAGCCACGAACGAAAGCTCGAACCGCTATAGGGGTTGCGTTTTTTCATATCACCCCTCTTTGATGCGCCGTCATCCGCCTTCGCGCCAAGGCCAATTCCCGCACCGGCGCCCGGGCAGATTTCTTCACGACCGCGTGCAGCAGTACCATCTCGCCCCCATCTACGTAGAAGAACACGCGAACCTCGCGCCGGCTCGCAAGGCTCGAGCGAACCTCCCAAAGTCCTCCGAGCAGGGAGCGGGCCACGGGCATGCCGAGCGGCCACCCAAATTCGCATCTGCCAATATCTCGTCCAACGACCTTGCGATCTTCCGGCGGCAAGCGTCTCAGAAATTCTCGTACCGGCTCGTCGCCCGCCAGGGAGCGCCAAAAGATTGCCGCTATGCGCTTGCCAACGTCCAAGCGAATGTACCTTATACGGTACGAATAGCGGGATCAAGCCCGCATACATTACATATGGATCGCGCGCCCGTCGACCGCGAGGGCGGCTTCCTTCAAGGCTTCGCTCAAGGTCGGGTGCGCATGGCAGGTGCGCGCGATGTCCTCGGCCGTGGCGCCGAATTCCATCGCGAGCACGGCCTCGGCGATCATCGTGCCGGCATCGGGGCCGATGATGTGGACGCCGAGGACGCGGCCCGTCGCGGCATCGGCCAGCACCTTCACGAACCCTTCCGTGTCGGCGTTGGCGCGCGCGCGCGGATTGGCCGAGAACGGGAATTTGCCGGTGCGGTAGGCAACGCCCGCCTCCTTCAGATCCTCCTCGGTCTTGCCGACCGAGGCGACTTCGGGCCAGGTGTAGATCACCGCCGGGATCGCGTCGTAATCGAGCTGCGGGCGCTCGCCGGCGATGATCTCGGCCAAGGCCGCGCCTTCGTCGGACGCCTTGTGCGCGAGCATCGGGCCCGCGATCACGTCGCCGATCGCGTAGATGCCGGGCACGTTCGTGGCATAGCGCTCATCGACCTTGATGCGGCCGCGATTGTCGCGCAGCACGCCGACCGTCTCGAGGCCGAGCCCGTCGGTATAAGGGCGCCGCCCGATCGAGACGAGCACGGCGTCGGCCGGCAGGCTCTCGCGCGCGCCGCCGGTCGAAGGCTCGAGCGCGAGCGCGACGCCGCCGTTGCTGCGCTTGGCTTCGACCACCTTGGTGGCGAGGCGGAATTCGAGCCCTTGCTTCGTCAGCGTGCGCTGGAGCGCCGTGCCCAATTCCATATCCATGCCGGGCGCGACGCGGTCGAGGAACTCGACCACCGTCACCTGCGCGCCGAGCCGCCGCCACACCGAGCCCAGTTCGAGCCCGATATAGCCGGCGCCGACGACGACGAGCCGCTTCGGCACGGCGTCGAGCGCGAGCGCGCCGGTCGAGGAGAGCACGGTCTTCTCGTCGATCTCGACGCCCTGCAGCGGGATGATGTCGGAGCCGGTGGCGATGACGATGCCGCGCTTGGCCGTGAGCGACTGGCCATCGACCTCGATCCGGTCCGGCGCCAAGAATTTCGCCGCGCCCTTGACGTGCGCGACCTTGTTCTTGCGGAACAGGAACTCGATGCCGCGCGTGTTCTCGGCG
Source organism: uncultured Alphaproteobacteria bacterium (assembly GCA_963804235.1). Taxonomy (GTDB): domain Bacteria; phylum Pseudomonadota; class Alphaproteobacteria; order ATCC43930; family CGMCC-115725; genus DATJLY01. Next base: position 39,165 of record CAWDPP010000062.1, on the reverse strand, counting down.
ACGACCTTGTCTTTCCGCGCCATCATCTTGGCGAGGTCGAGCGCGACGTTGCCGACGGTGACGCCGTGGACCGCGAGCGCGCCCTTGGCTTCCGCGTATTTCTCCGACGATTGCAGCAGCGCCTTCGACGGGATGCAGCCGACATTGAGGCAGGTGCCGCCCAAGGTCGCGCGCTTCTCGACGCAGGCGACGCTCATGCCGAGCTGCGCCGCGCGGATCGCGGCGACATAGCCGCCGGGGCCGGCGCCGATGACGATGACGTCGTAGCTGTCGCTCATCGGCCTCACATGTCGAACAGGAGCCGCTGCGGCTCTTCGATGCATTCCTTGACGCGCACCAGGAACGTGACCGCCTCGCGCCCGTCGATGAGGCGGTGATCGTAGGTCAACGCCAGGTACATCATCGGCCGGATCTCGACCTTGTCGCCGATCGCGACGGGGCGGCGCTCGATCTTGTGCATGCCGAGGATGGCGGCCTGCGGCGGATTGAGGATCGGCGTCGAAAGCAGCGAGCCGAACACGCCGCCGTTGGTGATGGTGAAGGTGCCGCCCGAAAGCTCGTCGAGCGCGAGCTTGCCGTCGCGCGCGCGGCGGCCGAGATCGGCGACCTTCTTCTCGATCTCGGCGAAGCTCATGCCATCGGCGCCGCGCACGACCGGCACGACCAGCCCCTGCTCGGCGCCGACCGCGACGCCGATGTCGTAGAAATTCTTGTAGACGATGTCGTCGCCGTCGATCTCGGCATTGGCGGCGGGAATTTCCTTCAACGCCACGATCGACGCCTTGACGAAGAACGACATGAAGCCCAATCGCACGCCGTGCTTCTTCTCGAACGTGTCGCGATAGTGCTCGCGCAGCGCCATCACCGCGCTCATGTCCGCCTCGTTGAATGTCGTAAGCATGGCGGCGGTGTTCTGCGCCTCCTTGAGGCGCTCGGCGATGCGTTTCCTGAGCCGCGTCATGCGCACGCGCTGCTCGCCGGCAGCCGGCGCACGTTGCGGCGCGGGCGCGCGCGCCTGCGCCGGGGCAGGAGCGGACGCGGCGGCGGGCTGCGCCGCTGCGGCGCGAATGTCCGCAGGCGTGACGCGGCCGCCCTTGCCCGAGGGCTCGATCTTCGTCACGTCGACGCCGGTTTCGGCCGCGAGCTTGCGCGCGGCGGGGCCGGAGCGCGCGAGGAGATCAGGCGCCAATTGCTTCGCGGCGGCACCCCCACCCTGCCCTCCCCCTCAAGGGGGGAGGGTTTTTTCGCCGGCGCGGATTTCACGGGCCCGTCGCCGATGCGCCCCAAGAGGCCGCCGACCTTGATGGTGGCGCCTTCGGGTGCCACGATTTCGGTCAAGGTGCCGGTCGCCTGCGCGGCCAGCTCCTGCGTCGCCTTGTCGGTCTCGAGCTCGACCAGCGGATCGTCGAGCGAAACGGCCTCGCCGACTTTCTTGAGCCAGCGCGCGACCGTGACCTCGGTCACCGATTCGCCGACCGTCGGCACGACTATCTCGGTCGCCATGGAGCCCCCTTCCGTCAAGGTTGCAGCGCCGCCGCGACGACGCGCGCCTGCTCGGCAGTGTGGCGCCGCAACAGGCCGGTCGCCGTCGCCGCCGCCTCGGGCCGGCCGACATAGCGCGCGCGCTTCATCTTCGCGTCGACCGCTGCCAATGCCTTCTCGATGCGCCGGTCGATGAACGACCACGCGCCCATGTTCTCCGGCTCCTCCTGGCACCAAACGAGTTCGGCAGTTGCGGTAGGGCGCCATCATCTGCGCGAAGGTCTGCGCCGGGAAAGGATAGATCTGCTCGAGCCGGAGGATCGCGACATCGTCGATCTTGTGCTCGCGCCGCGCCTTCAGCAGATCGAAATAGATCTTGCCGCTGCACAGCACGACGCGCCGCACCTTGTCGGCGGGCGCGATCGTGTCGGTCTCGTGGATGAGGCGGTGGAACGACGTGCCCGGTCCCATCTCGCTCAGGGGCGAGGCCAGCTCGGGCGCGCGCAGGAGCGATTTCGGCGTCATGAGGACGAGCGGCTTCCTGAAATTGCGCCGCACCTGGCGCCGCAACGCATGGAAATAATTGGCCGCCGTGGTGAGACAGCAGATTTGCAGATTGTCCTCGCCGCACAGCTGGAGATAGCGCTCGAGGCGCGCCGAGGAATGTTCCGGCCCCTGCCCCTCGTAGCCGTGCGGCAAGAGCAGCAGTGACGCCCGACATGCGCAGCCACTTCGCTTCGCCCGAGGCGATGAACTGATCGATGATGACCTGCGCGCCGTTGGCGAAATCGCCGAACTGCGCCTCCCACATGACGAGCGCGTGCGGCTCGGCGAGGCTGTAGCCGTATTCGAAGCCGAGCACCGCCGCCTCGGAGAGCGGGCTGTCGACGATCTCGAACGCGGCCTGGCCGTCGCGCACGTGGTTCAAGGGAACGAAGCGGTCCTCGCTCTCCTGATCGACGAGAACGGCGTGGCGCTGCGAGAACGTGCCGCGGCCGCTGTCCTGGCCCGAGAGCCGCACGAACGTGCCCTCGGCGCACAGCGTGCCGACGGCGAGCGCCTCGGCCGTCGCCCAGTCGATGCCCTCGCCGCGCGCGAAGCGCCTGGCTCTTCTGCTCGAGCTGGCGCGCGATCTTGGGATTGAGGTGGAAGTTCTCCGGCACGCGCGTCAGGGCCGAGCCCACTTCGCGCAGCAATTCCATCGGCACCGCGGTCTCGCCGCGGCGATCGTCGTTCGACGCGACAGTGAGGCCCGACCACGCGCCTTCGAGCCAATCCGCCTTGTTCGGGCGATAGCTTTTCGCCGCCTCGAAATCGTGCTCGAGCCGGGCGAGGAAATCGGTGCGCATCTTCTCCGCCTCGTCGGCGCTGACGAGACCTTCGGCGGCAAGCCGCGCGGCATAGATCTCGCGCGTCGTCGGGTGCGAGGCGATCGCGCGGTACATCAGCGGCTGGGTGAAGGCCGGCTCGTCCGCCTCGTTGTGGCCGTGGCGGCGATAGCAGAAGATGTCGACCACCACGTCCTTCTTGAAGCGCTGGCGGAATTCGGTGGCGATGCGCGCGACATGCACGACGGCCTCGGCATCGTCGCCGTTGACGTGGAAGATCGGCGCCTGGTTGCCCTTGGCGACGTCGGAGGGATAGGGCGAAGAGCGCGCATGCGCCGGGCTCGTGGTGAAGCCGATCTGGTTGTTGACGATGACGTGGATGGTGCCGCCGGTGCGGTAGCCCCTGAGCTCGGACAGATCGAGCGATTCCGCCACGAGCCCCTGGCCCGCGAACGCGGCGTCGCCGTGCATGAGCAGGCCGACGACCACGTCGCGCGCATTGTCGCCGCCGCGCTGGCGCTGCTTCGCCCGCACCTTGCCGAGCACGACGGGATTGACCGCTTCGAGATGCGACGGGTTGGCGGTCAGCGACAGATGCATCTTCACCTCGCCGATCTCGCGGTCGGTCGAGGTGCCGAGATGATACTTCACGTCGCCCGAGCCCTGCACGTCCTCGGGATTGGCGGGATTGCCCTGGAACTCGGAGAAGAGCGCCGCATAAGGCTTGCCCATGACGTTGGTCAGCACGTTGAGCCGGCCGCGATGCGGCATGCCGATCACCAGCTCCTGCATGCCGAGCTGGCCGCCGCGCTTGATGACCTGTTCCAAGGCCGGGATGAGCGCCTCGGCGCCTTCGAGGCCGAAGCGCTTCGTCCCGGTGTAGCGCCGATCGAGGAAGCGCTCGAGCTGCTCGGAAGCGGTCAGGCGCTCGAGGATGGCGCGCTTGCCTTCGGGCGTGAACTCGGTCTGGTTGCGCGGCAGCTCGATGCGCGCCTGGATCCAGCGCCGCTCCTCGAGCTCCTGCATGTGCATGTATTCGACGCCGACCGTGCCGCAGTAGATCACTTTCAACGCAGCGAGCATCTGGCGCACGGTCGCGGTGCGGAAACCCAGAAGGTCGTTGATGAAGATCGGGCGGTCGTAGTCGGCTTCGGTGAAGCCGTAGGTCGCGGGATCGAGATCGGGATGAGACGCGCGCTTCGTCAGGCCCAACGGATCGAGATCGGCGATCAGATGCCCGCGCACGCGGTAGCCGCGGATGAGCGCAACCGCGCGCACGGAATCGAGCGCCGCCTGCTGCGCATCGCCGGGGAGCACGGACGCGGCGGCGTGGCCGTTCGCGGCGAGCGCGCCATTGCCGATGAGGTGCGGGCGCGCCTCGCCCCAGCCGGGCCCGTCGAGCTCGCGCTCGACCGCACCGGGCGGGTCGGCGAGATCAGCGAAGAAGCCGCGCCAGCTCGCGTCGACCGATTGCGGGTCCTCGAGATAGCGCGCGTAAAGCTCGGCGATGAAGGCGGCGTTCGGGCCGCTGAGGAAGGTGGGATCGGTGAGACGCGACATAAGCGCTTGTCCGAATTGAATTTTCTGCAAAGAACGGGGGACCGGGCCCGGTTTTCCGGCGGGCTCCACGGCCTAGAGATTGGCATTCGCGGCCGGCTTCCCTAGGCCCCGGGATACTGCCATGTCCGCCCTTAGGGGGCGGTTAACCCAACCGGCCACGCGTCGCCTTTTCAGCCTTTGGCCGCCGCCTCGGCCAAAAGCTTCTTGCCGACGTCGCACAGGCTCCGCACCGCGGCGATCGATTTGTCGAACCCGGCGCGCTCGTCGGGATTGAGCTGCAGCTCGACGATGCGCTCGACGCCCTTCGACGCCGATCACCACCGGCACGCCGACATAGAGGTCCTTGACGCCATATTGGCCGGTGAGCCAGGCGGCGCACGGGCAGCACGCGCTTCTTGTCGCGCAGGTAGGATTCCGCCATGGCGATCGCCGAGGAGGCCGGCGCGTAGAAGGCCGAGCCGGTCTTCAGCAGATTGACGATCTCGCCGCCGCCGTCGCGCGTGCGCTGCACGATCTTTTCGAGCTTGTCCTGCGTCGTCCAGCCCATCTTGATGAGGTCGGGGACCGGGATGCCGGCGACCGTCGCATAGCGCACGAGCGGCACCATCAGATCGCCGTGCCCGCCGAGCACGAACGCGGTCACGTCCTCGACCGAGACCTGGAACTCCTCGGCCAGGAAATAGCGGAAGCGCGCGCTGTCGAGCACGCCCGCCATGCCGACGACGCGATGATGCGGCAATCCCGTCGCATCGCGCATCACCATCACCATCACGTCCAAGGGATTGGTGATGCAGATGACGAACGCGTCGGGCGCGTTCTGCTTGATGGCGGATCCCACCTGCTGCACGATCTTGGCGTTGATGCCGATGAGGTCGTCGCGGCTCATGCCGGGCTTCCTCGGCACGCCCGCCGTGACGATGACGATGTCGGCGCCCTTGATGGCGGCATAGTCGTTGGAGCCGGTGATGCGCGCGTCGAACCCCTCGATCGGCGAGGCTTCGGCGAGGTCGAGCGATTTTCCCTGCGGCACGCCCTCGACGACATCGCACAGCACGACATCGCCCAGTTCCTTCAAGCCGGCGAGCAGCGCAAGCGTGCCGCCGATCTGGCCGGCGCCGATGAGCGCGATCCTGTTGCGTGCCATGGGAACCTCGTTACTGGGGGGAGCGCCGGGTTCGCGTCTTAGCCGCCTTTGCCGTTGCCGGCAAGCGCGCGGCGCATCCTAGCGTGGCGCGGCGAGGTGGGCCGCCCGGCCGGCAAGCCAACCGATCATAAAGCCCAAGGCGCCGCCCAGCGCGGTCGCGACCGCGGACCAGACGAACATGAAGACGGGGAACACCAAGATCATCCATCCCAACATTTCGCGGCTGCTCGGCGTCTCCAAAATCCCGGTGGCGGCGGTCAAGCCGCCGATCGCGCCAAGCACCGCGCCGATGTGGCCCATCCCGAAGCGCGGCGGGCGCGTCGAAAGAACGTAATAGGCAAATCCCCCGACAGCGATCCACGAAAGGAATGTCGAGCCGGTAACGGCGATCAACCACTCGGCGTCATCCCCGAGCCGCCAGAAATACCGTTTGTGGTTTGCCGCGAATTCGAGCGCGGTTGGAACGGTCAGCCCGAGCAGCGCGCTCGAGCCGAACGCCGCAATTGCCCTCAGTCGCGGCGATCCAGCTTGTCCGATGGTCGGCGTCCGGTTCGCCATTCCTAAGCAGTCGATTGAATCCCTGCGCGCAACCTAGCACAGGCGCCGGTGGCGGACTCTGGCGTCCGAAGCCGGAGTGCAGGAAACTCGCGTACGGTTTTGACCGAGGTGGGACATGACGCGGACCGTGACGGCGCAGCAGCTGCGGGGAATGATCGAAGCGGGCGGCGAGCTCGCCATCATCGACGTGCGCGAAGAGCTGCCTTTCTCGGAAAGCCATCTGCTGCATGCGCGCTCGCTGCCGCTGTCGCGGCTCGAGCTGAGGCTCGGCGAGCTCGTGCCGCGGCGCGCGACGCCCATCGTGCTGGTCGACGATGGCGAGGGTCTGGCCCTGCGCGCGGCCGCGAAAATCACCCATTACCGGTATGGCGACGTGAGCGTGCTCGCGGGCGGCACCGCCGCGTGGGGGAAGGCGGGCTTCACGCTCTTTTCCGGCACCAACGTGCCGAGCAAGGCGTTCGGCGAATTCATCGAGCACGAAAGCGGCACGCCGTCGATCGGCGCGGCGGAGCTGCACGCGCTGATGGAGAGCCGCGCCGACATGGTCGTGCTCGACAGCCGGCCGTGGGACGAATACCGCCGCATCGCCATCCCCGGCGGCATCGACGTGCCGGGGGCGGAGCTGGTGCTGCGCGCGCGCGACATGGCGCCCGATCCCGCAGACGCTCGTCGTCGTCAACTGCGCCGGCCGCACGCGCAGCATCATCGGCGCGCAGTCGCTCATCGATGCCGGCCTGCCGAACAAGGTCGTGGCATTGCGCAACGGCACGATGGGCTGGACGCTCGCCGGGTTCCAGCCGGCGCATGGCGCGGACCGCAAGGCGCCCGCGCCGTCTCCCGCCGCGCGAAGTTGGGCGAAAGAGGCGGCCGAGCGCGTGGCATCGCGCTATGGCGTCCTGCGCACCGACGAAGCGGCCTTGGCGCGCTGGCGCGAGGATGCGACGCGCACGACCTATCTCTTCGACGTGCGCGATCCGGCCGAGTACGAGGCCGGGCATCTGCCGGGCGCGGTCTCGGCGCCGGGCGGGCAGCTCGTCCAGGCGACCGACCAGTATGCCGGCACGATGGGCGCGCGCATCGTGCTCGCCGATCCGCTCGAAGCGCGCGCGCTGATGACCGGCGCGTGGTTGAAACGCATGGGCTGGCGCGACGTGTTCGTGCTCGCCGCGGCAGGGACGCGTGACGGGCCGCCCCGCGCCCACGATCCTGGGGCTCGACGAAGCGCCCGCGCAGGGACTCGAGCCGGCGGAGCTCGAAACACTGTTGGCGCGGGAGGAGGCGAGCGTGGTCGATCTCGGCTCGAGCAAATCCTACCGCGAGGGCCATATCGCGGGCGCATGGTTCGCGATCCGCGCGCGCCTCGAACATGCGCTGCCGCGCGTGCCCGCGCGCAAGACTTTGGTGCTGACGTCGGAAGACGGCATCCTGGCGCGGCTTGCGGTCCGCGAAGCGGAAGCCTTCGCGCGAGGCCAGGTGCGCTTCCTCGCCGGCGGCACGGAGGGCTGGGCCGCATCGGGCCGGCCGCTCGCGCAAGGCGCCGAGCACATGGCGGACGAGCCCATGGATCTGTGGCTCAAGGCCTATGAGCGCCAGAGCGGCGTCAAGGCGGCGATGGAGGAATATCTCGCCTGGGAGCTCGATCTTCTCAACCGCATCGCCCAGGACGGCACCTGCCGGTTCACGAACTGACGCTCACACCTGGCGCGCGATGTAGTCCTCGCTCTGCATCTCGATGAGGCGCGAGACGGTGCGGTCGAATTCGAACGAGCCGTCGCCTTCGGGGTAGAGCTCGGCCGGCGGCGCGTCGGCCGAGCAGACGAGATTGCCGTGCGCCTCGTAGAGCGTGTCGATGAAGATGTTGAGGCGCCTGGCCTCGTTGCGCTCGGCCGCGCTCAAACGCGGAATGCCCTCGACGACGAAGCTGCGGAAATTGCGGCACAGCGCGAGATAATCCGCGGGGCCCAGCGGCGCGCGGAACAGCGCGTCGAAGCCGAACCAGGCGACGCCCTTGGCCGCGCGCGGCACGGCGAGCGTGCGGCCCTGGACCGCGAGCGTCACCTTGCGCGCCGAGGCATTGTCGGTGAGGTCGGCGAAGGCGCGCTCGAGCGCGCGATATGACGCGTCGTTGGCCGGCGTGAAATAGACCTGGCGGCCGACGAAGCGCGCGAGGCGCCAATCGCGGTTCCCTTCGAGCTCCAGCACGTCGAGCCGCTCCTTCAGAAGCGCGATGAAGGGGAGGAAGCGGTCGCGCTGCAGCCCGTCCTTGTAGAGCTCGTCGGGCGCGCGGTTCGAGGTCGCGACGACCACCACGCCCGCGGCGAAGAGCGCCTGAAAGAGCCGGCCCAGGATCATCGCGTCGGCGATGTCGGTCACCTGGAACTCGTCGAAGCAGAGCAGCGTCGCATCCTCGGCGACGGCGCGCGCCACCGGGCCGATCGGATCGCCCGGCTCGGCGCGGCGCGCGTGGATGCGGGCGTGGATTTCCTGCATGAAGGCGTAGAAATGGACGCGCCGCTTTTTCGGCAGCGCGACGCAGTCGAAGAACATGTCCATCAGCATGCTCTTGCCGCGCCCGACCTTGCCGAAGATGTAGAGCCCCATCGGCGGCGGCGCCGGCTCCTCGACCAGGCCCAGGCGCGCGCGCCAGCCGCCCTCGCCCTCGCGCGGGCGATAGTCGGCAAGCGCGCGGGCGAGGCTTTGCAGCTTCATCGCCGCAAGCTCCTGCGCCGGATCGTGCAGGATCTGGCCTTGCGCGCGCCAGGCGCGGTAGCGCGCGAGCGGACCTTCGGGAATGGCGGGAGACGCGAGAGGCAAGATGCGGGACGCCCGAACGAGGCATGGACACTCTCTCTTAGCGGAAATAGATAGAGGCGGCAAAAGCGCCGGGAGAAGGCGATGAACGAGGACACGCTCAACATCGAGGTGCGGAAATTCCTGAAGCTCGTCGGCGTCACCTCGCAGCGCGAGATCGAGCAGGGCGCGCGGAATGCGGCGCAGGGCGGCAAGCTCAAGCCGGGCGCGAAGCTCAAGGCGAAGATGCGCCTCACCATTCCCGAGATCGGGCTCGACCACGAGATCGACGGCGAGATCGCGCTCGATTGAGGCGTCTTGTCATTGGCTTGTTGTCATTGCGAGCAAAGCGACGCACTCTCCTGGAATGGGGGCCGAAGGCGGGGGATTGCTTCGCCGCCTGCGGCGCCTCGCAATGACGGGAATACTTGAGGAGGTTTGAGATGGCAGACGGCGGCTTCCCGCCCGGCGTGGCGGACAAGATCACGGCGATCGGCGCGAAATTCGACGAGGAGATCAACACCGCGACGCGCGCGTTCTATCGCCCGCAGCTCGAGCGCCAGCCCACCTCGGGCCTCACCATCACCGCCGACATCGCCTATGGCGCCGATCCGCGCCAGAAGCTCGATCTCTACCGGCCGCAGGGGCGGCGCCTGCCGATCCTCATCTACATTCCGGGCGGCGGCTTCGTGCGCGGCGACAAGAACGCCGACGGCGTGTTCTACCGCAATGTCGGCGTCTATTTCGCGCGACACGGCTATCTCGCGCTCATCGCGAACTATCGCCTGGCGCCGGCGCATCCGTGGCCGGCGGGCGCGCAGGACGTGGCGGGCGTGGTGGCCTGGGCGAAGAAGGAAGCCGAAGCCCATGGCGGCGACGCAACCCGCGTCTTCCTGTTCGGCCAATCGGCCGGCGCCACGCACGTGGCGAGCTATCTGTTCGACCCGCAATTCCATGCCGCCGCGGGCGTCGGCGTCACGGCGGGCATATTGATGAGCGGCGGCGGCTATCGCGTCGCGGCCAACCCCGCGCCCAACCAGGTGGCGTACTATGGCAGCGACGCTTCGCAGTACGAGGCGCGCTCGCCCATCGACGCATGTCGGCAAGAGCAAGGTGCCGCTGTTCCTGAGCGCCGCCGAATACGATCCGGGCTTCCTTGCCGCGGCGAGCTTCGATCTCGCGCGCGCCGTGTCGCTCAGCGCGACGGCAAGGCGCCGCAATTCGCCTTCTTCCGCGGCCACAACCACGTCTCGACGGTCGACAGCCTCGGCAGCGAGCAGGACGACGTGGGCGCGCGCGTGCGGGAGTTCCTGGGCGGGTTCTGACGCGCCACAAAGCGCGACAAGGTCGCGGGGGGCTGCGATGGGACCGGAGACACGCTACGCGCGCAACGGCGACGTGAGCATCGCGTATCAGGTCGTCGGCGACGGTCCGCACGACCTTCGTCATGGTGCCGGGCTTCGTCTCGAACATCGAGATCGCCTGGGATGAGCCGCACTACGCGCGCTTCCTCGAAGCGCCTTGCGTCGTTCTCGCGTCTCATCGTCTTCGACAAGCGCGGCACCGGGCTGTCCGATCGCATGCGCGGACATCGCCAGCCTCGAGGCCCGCATGGATGATGTGCGCGCCGTCATGGATGCCGCCGGCTCCGGCGGCGCGGCGCTCCTGCGGCGTTTCCGAGGGCGGCGCGATGTCGCCTGCTGTTCGCCGCGACGTATCCCGAACGCACTGCGCCCTGGCGCTCGTCTGCGGTGCGCTGCGCGCTACGCCTGGGCACCCGATTATCCGATCGGCTGAAGCCGAAGATCTGGTTCGAACTTCGCACAGCCTCGCCGTCCGACGAATGGGGCGCGCCTAGTCGCGCTCCGGCATGATCGCCGCCATCGATCGCCGACGACCCGGCCTATCGGCAATGGTTCGCGCGCTACCAGCGGATGAGCGCTAGCCCCGCCGGCTGCGGCCATGATCGATCCGCATCGTCGACGGAGACCGACGCGCGCCACGTGCTGCCTGCCATTCGCGTCCCAACGTTGGTCCTACACAGCGTGAACGACGAGCTCGTCCCGATGTACGCCACGGCCGCTACATCGCCGAGCGCATCGCCGGCGCGAAACTCGTCGAACTCGACGGCCCCGATCATCTCCCGTGGCTCGCCGATGGCGACCGGGTCGTCGACGAGATCGCCGAGTTCCTGACCGGCGCGTCCGCGGTGCGGCCGAGCCCGACCGCGTGCTCGCAACCGTGATGTTCACCGACATCGTCGGCGCGACCGAAAAGGCGGCGTCGCTCGGCGACCGGCGCTGGCGCGAGCTGCTCGAAGGCCATCACGCCGCGGTGCGCCGCGCCCTTGCCCGCTTCCGCGGGCGCGAGATCGATACCGCGGGCGACGGCTTTCTCGCCTCGTTCGATGGCCCGGCGCGCGCCGTGCGATGCGCCCGCGACATTTCCGACGATGTCCGCCCGCTCGGCATCGAAATCCGCGCCGGCTGCCATACCGGCGAATGCGAGGTGATGGGCGAGAAGCTGGGCGGCATCGCCGTCCATATCGGCGCGCGCGTCGCTTCGCTCGCGGGCCCGGGCGAGGTTCTGGTCTCGAGCACGGTGAAGGACCTGGTCGCGGGCTCGGGCCTCGGCTTCGCCGATCGCGGCGTGCAATCCTTGAAGGGCGTGCCGGGCGAATGGCGGCTCTATGCGCTCGAACGCGGCGCCGCTAGCGCCGCAGCACCAGCATCTTCTTGATCTCGGCGATCGCCTTCGCCGGATTGAGGTTCTTGGGGCAGGTGCGGGTGCAGTTCATGATGGTGTGGCAGCGATAGAGCCGGAACGGGTCCTCGAGCTGGTCGAGGCGCTCGCCGGTCTTCTCGTCGCGGCTGTCGGCGAGCCAGCGATAGGCCTGCAACAGGATCGCGGGGCCGAGATAGCGCTCGCCCTGCCACCAGTAGGAGGGGCAGCTCGTCGTGCAGCAGAAGCACAGGATGCATTCCCACAGCCCGTCGAGCTTCCGGCGCTCGGCCTCCGATTGCAGGCGCTCGCGGTCGGGCGGCGGCGGCGTGCCGCTTTGCAGCCACGGCTCGATCGAGCGGTATTGCGCGATGATGTGCGTGAGATCAGGCACCAGGTCCTTCACCACCGGCAAGTGCGGCAGCGGATAAATCCGCACGTCGCCCTTCACGTCGTCGATCGCCTTCAAGCACGCGAGCGTGTTGACGCCGTCGATGTTCATGGCGCAACTGCCGCAGATGCCCTCGCGGCACGAGCGCCGGAAGGTCAGCGTCGTGTCGACCTCGTTCTTGATCTTGATGAGCGCGTCCAAAACCATCGGGCCGCACTCGGCGAGATCGATCTCGTAGGTGTCGAGGCGCGGGTTCTTCGCGTCCTCGGGATTCCAGCGATAGACCTTGAAGGAGCGCGACGCGCTTTGCCCCGGGCGGCGCCGGAAAACTGGTGCCGGTGCCGACCTGCGAATTGCGCGGCAGGGTGAATTGCGCCATCTCAGTAGACCCGCGCCTTGGGCGGGAACGGCTGCACCTCGTTCGACATGGTGTAGTCGTGCACCGGGCGATAGTCGATGCGCACCTTGGCGCCCGAGAGCCAGGCGACCGTGTGCTTCATCCAGTTCTCGTCGTCGCGGTCGGGGAAATCCTCGCGCGCGTGGGCGCCGCGGCTTTCCTTGCGGTTCAAGGCGGAATGCAGCGCCACGACCGATTGCGCCACGAGATTGTCGAGCTCCAAGGCCTCGGCGAGATCGCTGTTCCAGATCATCGAGCGGTCGGTGATGCCGAGCTCCGCCATCGAGGAGGCGACATCGGTGATCTTGTGCACGCCTTCGGCCAGCGTCGCCTCGGTGCGGAACACGGCGCAGTCGCTCTGCATGGTGCGCTGCATGTTGAGGCGGATGTCGTTCGTCTTGAACTTGCCCTTGGAGTTGCGCACGCGGTCGAGCCGCGCGAGCGCCGCCTCGCCGGCGCCGTTCGACAAGGGCTTCAACGGCGTGCCCGGCCGCAGCAGCTCGGCCGCGCGCAAGGCCGCGGCGCGCCCGAACACGACGAGGTCGAGGAGCGAGTTCGAGCCGAGGCGGTTGGCGCCATGGACCGAGACGCACGCCGCCTCGCCGATCGCCATGAGCCCCGGCACGACGTGCTCGGGATCGGACGGGGTCGGGTTGATGACCTCGCCGTGATAATTCGTCGGGATGCCGCCCATGTTGTAGTGCACGGTCGGCAGCACCGGGATCGGCTCGCGCGTCACGTCGACGCCGGAGAAGATGCGCGCCGTCTCGGAAATGCCGGGAAGCCGCTCGTGCAGAAGCTTCGGCTCCAGGTGCTCGAAGTGGAGGAACACGTGATCCTTCTGCGGGCCGCAGCCGCGCCCCTCGCGCAGCTCGATGGTGATGGCGCGGCTCACCACGTCGCGCGAGGCGAGGTCCTTGGCCGAAGGCGCGTAGCGCTCCATGAAGCGCTCGCCCTCGGAATTGGTCGAGGTACCCGCCCTCGCCGCGCGCGCCCTCGGTGATGAGGCAGCCGGCGCCATAGATGCCGGTCGGATGGAACTGGATGAACTCCATGTCCTGGAGGGCGAGGCCGGCGCGGAGCGCCATCGCATTGCCGTCGCCGGTGCAGGTGTGCGCCTGCGTCGTCGAGAAATAGACGCGCCCGCAGCCGCCCGTGGCGAGCACGACCATGTGCGCGCGGAAACGGTGGATGCTGCCGTCCTCGAGGCACCACGCCATGACGCCGCGGCAGGCGCCGTCCTCGTCCATGATGAGATCGAGCGCGTAATACTCGACGAAGAACTCGGCGTCGTGCTTGAGGCATTGCTGGTAGAGCGTGTGCAGCATGGCGTGGCCGGTGCGGTCGGCCGCGGCGGCGGTGCGCTGCGCGATGCCCTTGCCGTAATGCGTCGTCATGCCGCCGAACGCGCGCTGATAGATCTTGCCGTTCTCGAGGCGCGAGAACGGCACGCCCCAATGCTCGAGCTCGATGATCGCCGGAATGCCCTCGCGGCACATGTATTCGATCGCGTCCTGGTCGCCGAGCCAGTCGGAGCCCTTGACCGTGTCGTACATGTGCCAGCGCCAGTCGTCCTCGCCCATGTTGCCGAGCGCGGCGCCGATGCCGCCCTGCGCCGCCACCGTGTGGCTGCGCGTCGGGAACACCTTGGAGATGCACGCGGTCTTGAGGCCCGCCTGCGTCATGCCCAGGGTCGCGCGCAAGCCACCGCCGCCGGCGCCGACGACGACGACGTCGTAGACGTGATCGGTGATCGGATAGGTCTCGGACACCTCAGCCTCCGAAAGCGATGCTCAGCACGGCGAACGCGCCGGCGACGGCGAACCCGTAGGCAACGAACTTCATGACGACGATCGAGGCGATGCGCGCGAGCGGCGGCTCGACGTAATCCTCGATCACCACCTGGAGCCCGAGCGCCAAGTGGTGGAAGGCGGCGGCGAGGAAGAGCAGCATCAGGATCGCCGGCACGGGCGCGCCGATCCAGTTCAGCACCGCTTCGCGCTGCGCGCCCAGATGCGCGATGAGGGACGCGACGAACCACAGCGCCAACGGCACGAGCGCCACCGCCGTGACGCGCTGCGCCCACCAGTGCGCCACCCCCTCCTTGGCCGAGCCGAGGCCGAGCGCGCGGCCCAAGGGCGTGCGCATGTCGTCGCGCGCGCTCATGGCGGCGTCCACGCCACGAGCGCGGCGATCCAGGCGGCGAGCGTCAAGGCCGCGCTCGCCGCCAGCACGATCCAGCCGGAGAGATACGCCTCGCGCAAGCCGAAGCCGTAGCCCGCGTCCCACACGAGATGGCGGATGCCGTTCGCAAGATGGAAGAACAGCGCGAACGTCCAGCCGACCAGCAGCAGGATGCCGAACCACGAGCCCCAGAACGATTGCGCCGCGGCGAACGCGGCATTGCTCGAGGCGGCGGCGACGAGCCACCACACGAGGAAGAGGCTGCCGACGCTCAGCACGATGCCGGCGAGGCGATGCGTGATCGAGAGGACCGAAGTGAGCTGCGGCTTGTAGATTTGCAGATGCGGCGACAACGGCCGAGGCGCGGGCGTCATCTCATGTTCCTGGGAGCGCGGACGGGCGGCTTCAAATGCCGGATCAAAGGATTAGCCGCCGCATCGGCGCAAGTCAATCGGCCGCGCCCGAAGCCACGTGGACAGAACTGGGGACATGCGGAGGATCGAATGTGCAAGCGCACGCGTCTTATGCACAAGATTCTGCGCGCGCGCGCGATCCTTTCCTTGTTCGGCCGCGCGCGTTGCGCGAGCATCGTTGCGGCTCGCGAGAGCGTCGGCGCGGCGCGCATGGATCCGCTCCCGATGGTGAGCGGGTGCCGGTCGCCGCGCCGGGACGCGATCCGCCCTCAAGCGGATCGACGGCGAGCGTTGCCGGGACGTCCCGTCCCGGTGGCGTGAGAAGGGGGCGACACGACGACGGAGCGCTGACGCGCCGGCCGCTCGGCCCGGGCGGCTCCCGCGCGACGCTTGATGCCGTACGCCTCATTCGGCCCCACGGGTTCTTCGGAGCCCGCGCCGTGCCGCGGGCGAGGGGCGCCCGTTCGACGAGCCCGGAGCCGCGAGGCTCCCCGAGAGGCGTCAGCGTGCCGAAAGGCCCTGACGCCTCTCATTTTTCCGCCCGCCGCGATATAGTCGCGGAAAGAACGGGAGGAAAAATGCGCATTCTCATGCCGCTCGCCGCGGCGTTCGCCGGTGCCCTGTCGCTCGCGACGGGCGCCACGGCCGATCCCCTCAACGTCCGCGTCGCCTGGGTCGTGCCGGTCGGCAACTGGGCCTCGATCCTGTACGAGAAAAAGGATCTGATGACGCATTACGGCAAGACCTACACGGTCGAGCCCATTCATTTCCAATCGACGCCGACGATGATCGCGGCGCTTGCCGCGGGTGAGCTCGACATCGCCGACCTCGCCTATTCGTCGTTCGCGCATCGCGGTCGAGAACGCCGGCATGACCGATCTGCGCGTCATCGCCGACGAGGCGCAGGACGGCGTCACGGGCTATACCTCGGTGAACTACGTCGACCGAGAAGGACGGGCCGGTCAAAACCGTTGACGACCTCAAGGGCCGGGTCGTCGGCACGGTGGCACCGGCGCCGCGCTCGACATTCCCGTGCGCGCCATCATGCGCCGGCACGGGTTCGAGGACCAGCGCGACTACACCATGGTCGAAGTGGCGTTTCCCAACATGCTGGCGATGATGCTCGACCGCAAGGTCGACCTGATCCCGGCGGTCAACCCATTCGCGCTCGATCCGCGCTCCAGGACAACACGCGGCCGCTCTTCAACGTCACCGAGGCGATGCAAGGCCCGACCCAGACCATCATCTGGACCGCGCACAAGGATTTCCTCGACAAGAACCGCGCCGCGATGGTCGATCTGTTCGAGGACGCGGTGCGCGTGGCGCGCTTCCTCAGCGATCCCAAGAACCACGCCGAGACGGTCGCAGATCGCCGCCAAGATCGCCAAGCAGCCGCCCGAGCGCATCGGCTATGTCTTCACCGGCCAGGACGGGTTACCGCAGCCCCGACATGCGCCCCAACCTCGCGTACCTGCAACGCGCCATCGACGTGACGCAGCAGATGGGGTTCCTGAAGAAAAGCTCGACGTGCAGCAATATTCGGGGCTCGACATCCTCGACGAGGCGATCAAGCGCATCAATTAGATTTAGCAGTCGTCATTGCGAGCGCGAGCCGAAGCAATCTCCCGCCGCCGGGGGATTGCTTCGAAGCATCCGCTCCTCGCAATGACAGCGCTATTTTTCAGTGCCCGTGCGCTTCGATCGCGTCGGCAAGCGCGAGGAGACGGCGCGCCTCCGCGACATGGAGCCGCTCGACGAGCCGTCCGTCGACCAGCGTCACGCCGCTGCCCTTGGCGACGGCTTCGTCATGCGCTTCGATCATGCGGCGCGCACGGGCAAGCTCCTCGGGCGATGGCGCGAAAATGCGGTTGGCGGCGGCGATGGTTTTCGGATGGATGAGCGACTTGCCGTCGAACCCCATGGCACGGCCCTGGCGGCACGCGGCTTCGAAGCCGGCGTCGTCGTCGAGATCGGCGTGGATGCCATCGAGCGCCGCAAGCCCATAGGCGCGTGCCGCCAAAAGCCCGAGGGCCAGCGCGGGAAGAAGGGGGCTGCGGTCCTTCGTCTCCTGCGCGCGCAGATCCTTGGCGAGATCGGCCGTGCCCATGACGAGGGCGGCGATGCGCGGGCTCGCCGCGGCGATCGCCTCGGCGTGCAGGAACCCGCGCGGCGTCTCGATCATGCACCAGAGGCGCGGCGTCTCGCGCGCGCCCGCCGCCTCGAGCGCGTCGACCGCCGCCGCCACGTCCTCGGCGCTCTCGACCTTCGGCAGCAGCACGCCCGTCGACCGGCAGCGTGGCGGCGAAAGCGAGGTCGGCAGCACCCCACGGCGTCGCCAGCGCGTTGACGCGGAGCGCAAGCTCGCGCGGGCCGAAGCCGCCCTTCCCGAGCGCCGCGGCGATGGCGCCACGCGCGGACTCCTTCTGCGCCGGCGCCACCGCGTCCTCGAGATCGAAGATCAGCACGTCGGCATCGAGCGTCGCGCGCCTTGTCGAGCGCGCGCGCATTCGAGCCCGGCACGAAGAGGGCGCTGCGGCGCGGGCGGGCGTCCGCCGGCAGAGGCGCTCAGCCGGCGTAGCGGCGGCGCGGCGCGCGCCGCCTGAAGATGATCGCGCACCAGCACTTCGGCGATCTGCACCGCGTTCAAGGCCGCGCCCTTGCGCAGATTGTCGGACACGACCCACATCGAGAGCGCGTTCTGCGCGGTCGGATCGGTGCGAATGCGGCTCACATAGACCGCGTCCTCGCCCGCCGACTCGACCGGCGTGACATAACCTTCGTCCGTCCGGTTGTCGACCACGACGACGCCGGGCGCCGCGCGCAAGGCCGCGCGCGCCGCGTTCTCGGACAAGGGACGCTCGAACTCGACATTGACCGCCTCGGCGTGGCCGATGAACACCGGCACGCGCACGCAGGTCGCCTGCACCATGATGTCGGGGTCGAGAATCTTGCGCGTCTCGACCGCCATCTTCCATTCCTCCTTGGTGGCGCCGTCATCCATGAAGATGTCGATCTGAGGAATGCAGTTGAAGGCGATCTGCTTGGTGAACTGCTCGGCCGGAACCGTGTCGTTCACATAGACGCCGCGCGTCTGGGTGAAGAGCTCGTCCATCGCCGCGCGGCCCGCGCCCGAGACCGACTGGTACGTCGCCACCACGACGCGCTTGACGCGCGCCAGGTCGTGGAGCGGCTTCAGCGCCACCACCATCTGGATGGTCGAGCAGTTGGGATTGGCGATGATGCCGCGCTTCTCGTAATTCGCGATGGCGTGCGGGTTGACCTCGGGCACGACCAGGGGCACGTCCTTGTCCATGCGGAAGTACGAGGTGTTGTCGATGACGACGGCGCCGGCCTTGGCCGCGCGCGGCGCATGGACGGCGGAGATTTTCGCGCCCGGCGAGAACAGCGCGATATCGATGCCCTTGAAGTCGAAGCGGTCGAGCTGGTGCACCTTGAGCACCGCGTTCTCGCCGAACGAGATTTCGGCGCCGGCCGAACGCTCGCTCGCCACGGCGTGCACTTCCGACACCGGAAATTTCCGCTCGGCGAGAATGTTCAGCATCTCGCGGCCGACATTGCCGGTGGCGCCCACCACCGCTACCTTCCAGGCCATGGACCCTGCTCCTTGGAGCGCATCGGGCGCTTCCCATAGGCTGCCATTCGGACCATGACAAGCCCTCCCGCCTCGACAAGCGCGAGTTTCCGCGATTTCTGGCCGACATATCTCAGGGCGCACGCCGACCCGAAGACGCGGGCCACGCATTATTGCGGCACGGCGCTCGGCGTCGGCCTGTTGGTGTGCTTTGCCGCGGGCGGCGGCTGGTGGGCGCTCGTGGCGGCGCCCATCGCCGGCTACGCCCCGGCCTGGGCCGCGCACGCTTTCTTCGAGCACAACAAGCCCGCCACCTTCTCCCATCCGCTGTGGTCGTTCGCGGCCGATTTCCGCATGCTGTTCCTCGCCGCGACCGGGCGGCTGCGCGCCGAGCTGGACCGCGCCGGCGTCAGTTGACCCCGGGCGGGTCCTTGACCGGGCAAGCGCTTGGCGCCAGTGTTCGCGCGCCGCGGTCGATGCGAGGTCAGAGAGTGAGCGTCACCATCAGCGACAAGAAGCACACGCCGTCGGAATTGCGCGCCAGGAAGGGCGGCGTGCCGATCGTGTGCCTCACCGCCTATACGGCGCCGATGGCGCGCCTGCTCGATGCCGACCGCCGATCTGCTGCTCGTCGGCGATTCGCTCGCCATGGTCATCTATGGGTTCGACAGCACGCTGCCGGTGACGCTCGACATCATGATCGCGCACGGCGCCGCCGTGGTGCGCGGCGCGCGCAAATCCTGCGTCATCGTCGACATGCCGTTCGGCACGTACCAGGAAGACCCGGCCCAGGCGTTCCGCAACGCCGCCCGCATCATGCGCGAGACCGGCTGCGCCGGCGTGAAGCTCGAAGGCGGCGAGCCGATGGCCGAGACCGTGCGCTTCCTGGTCGAGCGCGGCATTCCGGTCTTGGGCCATATCGGGCTGCAGCCGCAATCGGTCAACGCGCTCGGCGGCTTCCGCGCGCAGGGGCGGAACGAGATCGAGGCCCAGCGCGTCATCGCCGACGCGCACGCGGTGGCGGATGCCGGCGCCTTCGCGCTCGTGGTCGAGGGCACGGCGGAGCCGGTCGCGCGCCGCCTCACCTCGGAGGTCGCGGTGCCGACCATCGGCATCGGCGCGTCGCCCGCCTGCGACGGACAGATCCTCGTCACCGAGGACATGCTCGGCATCTTCGGCGAGTTCCAGCCGAAATTCGTCAAGCGCTATGCCGAACTGGGCGGCGCCATCACCGCGGCGGCATCGTCTTATGCCGACGACGTGCGCGCGCGCCGCTTCCCGGGGCTCGAGCATACCTATGGCATGGCTCCGGCCAAGCGCCCGGCGCCCGCGACGCAGGAAAGCTGAACCCGCGCTACTTTTGCGGCGCGTAGCCTTTTTGCGCCATGCAGGCGTTCAAGACGTCGTCCGAGCGCGCGCCGGTTTCCGACGCGATGATCGTGCGGTGCTGGCTGAGCGTGCCCTGGTCCTGCCAGTCGCGCCCGCGGCTCGCCATTATGTCGGCGTCGATGTTGCTGTCGCGCGACACCGCATCCTGGGCCATGCCGCTGCAATCGGCGAAATCGGCCGACACCTGATTGGCGTCGGCGCCTGGCTTCTGCCAGCGCGGCCCGGCGCAGGCGGCGAGCGCCATGAGACACGTCGCGAGCGCCAAAATCCGGCCCATGGCTGGCAATCCTTGCTTAACAGTTATCGCCCTAGGATAGCGCATGTCGGCCTTCCCTGCGCGCTCTTATCGTATTGTCCGTGCTGACGCTTTCGGCCTGCAACGCGTTTCAGAACCGGGCCGAATTCGCCGCGCCGCAAAGCCGCTGGAAGGAGACCGAGCCGTCGCCCGCCCAGGCCGACGCGGCGCCGCCGCCCATTCCGCAGCAGTTCTGCTATCGCACGCTTGCGACCGTGGACTGCTTCAACCACGCCCAGCCCGAGCGCATCAGCGGCTATACCGGGCTTTATCCCGATCCGGCGAGCCTGCCGCCGATCGATCCGCCCAAGCCCTGATCAGAACCGGCCGGCCTGAAAATCAGTGACCGCCTGGCGGATCTCGTCGGGCGTGTTCATGACGAACGGGCCATAGCGCGCGACCGGCTCGGCCAAGGGCCGCGCCGCCGCCAGCAGCACGCGCCCGCCGCCCGTGCCGCCGCGTGACGAGCGCCGCATCGCCCGCGCCCAGCACCGCGGCGCTGCCGCGCGGCACCTCCTGCGCCGGTTCGCCGATCGTGACCCGCCCCTCGAAGCAATAGGCGAAGGCGTGATGGCCCGCGGGCAGCGGCACGACGACGCGCGCGCCTTCCGGCACCGCGAGATCGAGCAGCAGCGGCTCGGTGACGATGCCTTCGACCGGGCCGGTCACGCCCGCGAACGATCCCGCCAGCACGCGCGCCTTGGCGCCGCCTTCGAGCGACGGTCTCCGGGAATGCGCTCGGGCGCGATGTCCTGGTAGCGCGGCGCGATCATCTTGTCCTTGGCCGGCAGATTGACCCAGAGCTGAAAGCCCCACATGAGGCCGTTCTCCTGCTCCGGCATCTCGGAATGGACGATGCCGCGCCCGGCCGTCATCCACTGCACGCTGCCCGGCGTCAGAAGTCCGCTGTTGCCGTGATTGTCGCCATGGCGCATGCGGCCCGCGAGCACATAGGTCACGGTCTCGAAGCCGCGATGCGGATGATCGGGAAATCCGGCGGCGTAATCGGCCCCTTCGTCGGAGCGGATCTCGTCGAGCAGCAGGAACGGATCGACCGCGTCCAAGGCCTGCGTGCCGATGACGCGGGTGAGCTTCACTCCCGCCCCGTCGCTCGCCGGCACGCCGCGCACGAGCCGCGCCACCGGCCTGATCTTCAACGCCTGGTCCCTCATCGCCGCACCTCTTGGCTCTTCCCAAATCTATATGGGGATTGCGTCAAGGGGGACGAAGGTGATCGGAGGGGAACCCTCTCCCCTCGGGGAGAGGGTTATCAGACGATCAGGGCCTACGAGCCCTTGGGCGTCTCCACCACGTCATCGAGCTTGGTCTCGAGCGCCTTGGCCTTGTAGTCGGGCAGGCCGAACACCCAGGGCTGGAATTTCCCGTTGAGCTCGGCGGCGCGGCTTGCGGCCTCGCCGCTGCCGCTTGCCGCGATCTTCGCCCAGTGCGCGCCGTCCTTGTCGGCGAGCGACACCGTCACGACGAGCCCGTCGAAGCTTTCGAACCGCGCCGCGGCCACGCCCTGAGGCGGGAAATCGAAATCCTTGGCCGGGCGCACGTCGCTCGAACTCGAGCGCGCCCAATGCGCCCGCGGGCTCGTCGAGCGCGCTGTCGCTTTTCAACTTCTTGCCGGCGGGCGGCGGCGCGGCGAGCGCGAACTTGTCTTCGGGCTTTTGCCGCGCGAAGGAAAGCTGGCCCCCGCCCGCCTGCGTCAGCGCGACGCTTTTGACCTGCGCCGCCGGCAGGTCCATGAGCTTCTTGTCGAGCCAGTCCGCCGTGCCGCCGGAAAGATCGAGCGATCCCCGCGCGAGCCACGATTGCGCATCGCCCGGCTTCCTCACATAGACGCCGTCATTGCCGCCGCCCAACTGATCGACGCTGTGCTTGCCGGCGATGATCTCGCCCAGGAGCGAGCCCTGCGCGTCGCTGAGCGTGACGAGCGTCGATTTGGCGCCCGGCTTGTCCGCATCATCGAGCTCGAGGCGCGGGTAGAGATCGGGCTTCCGGGTCTTCGGCTCGACATAGGTGAGATCGGCGAGCCCCAGCAGCGCCTTGTGCATCTTGTCGCCGTCGGCGCGATAGAAGCCGCGCTCCTCGACGGTCCAGTCGTTGCCCTGGCGCACCAGCGTGGTCTTGACGCCGCCGGTGACGAGCGCCACGCGCGCGACGCCGTCGAGCCCGCTCGCCACCTGCGGCAGGACATGCGTGCCGACGAGCGGATCGGTGCGCGCCGCGACGCCCCCGCGCGCGACCAGGAATGCCACGATCACCGCCGCGAGCGTCACCGCGAAGAGGCCGATCAGTCCCTTGTTCTGCATCTTCCCCTCACGCGATCCGGACGCGACGCTTCCTCCGCTCGAGGCGGACGATGCCGACGACCAAGGCGGCGAGCCCGACCAGGATCGGCATGGCGCCGATATCGAAGAACTCGATCCAGCCTTTCAAGGTGTTGATGTCCTCGCGCTCGGCGAGCTGCACCTGGCGGAGCTGCTGGCGCGTGCGGATCATGTCGGTGCGGAAGCTCTCGAGCGCCTGCTCCTCGCCCGCCGTCTGCGTCACGCCGGGATTCTTCTCCTTGTCGCTGAGGTCCTTGATCTTCTGCTGCGTGTCCTTGAGCTTGTCCTCGAGCGTCTTGGCGGTCGCCTGGTATTTCTCGTCGGCGGCCTGCTGGATGTCGTCGACGAGCAGGAACGGCCGCGCCGACGTGCCGCGGCTTCTGAGCCCGATGAGGTCGTTGCCGCCGGCCAAGCTATCGACTGCGTTGTCGACGAAATCGCCGTTGTTCGCGACCGGCAGCTCGACCTTCTGGCCGAAGAAATCCTGCACCTGAACCCAGAACTTGTCCTCGAGGATGTCGGTGTCGGCGACGACGATGACGTTGATCGGCTGCGCCGAGTTCTTCACTTGCGGCGGCAGCGGGTCTTTGGGCGGCTCGTTCGCGGCGGTGGCGGCGGCGGCGGGCTTGTCCTTGTCCTCGTCCTTCTTCGGCTCGGGCGGCGGGCCATCGGGAAAGGCCGTCGCGGCCGGGCCGGTCACGCGCGCGGCCAGGGTGAGGCGCTTGCCGCCCGGCGTGAAGTCCTTGAGCAGCGCCGCGACGTCGGGCATGCCCTGCACCTTGTCGACCGGTATCGCCTCCGACTGCGTCGAGGTCTGGATGAGCGGCTCGAAACTTGTCTTGGCGCCCTCGGTCGGCTCGAGGATGCCGGGCGTCGCCATGGTGATGGTCGAGAGATCGCCGGTGACCTGGTCGTCGGCGTTGAAATTGGCCTTCTTGAGCGCGAGCCAGGCGACATAATCGACCGGCACGACGCGCTGGTCCGTGCCGGCGTTGACCTTGCGCGCGGCCGGAAGATCGCCCGCCACCACCTTCGGCACCAGGCGCAGGCCCCACGCATTGAGCACCTTCTCCATGTCGCTGTCGGTCGGCATGCCGGGCGGATTGAGCTGGCTCGGATGCATCTGCTGCGTCTGCGAATCGGGATCGACGAAGACGAGCGCACGGCCGCCCTTCAGCACGAACTGGTCGATGGCATAGAGCGTCTTGTCGGGCAGGCTCTGCGGATGGACGACCATCAGTACGTCGACGTTGTCCGGCACCTTGTCGACCTCGGTCGAGACCGACTGCACGTCGTACAGCTGTTTCAGCTGCTCGATCACGACATAGGGCACCATCGGGCGGCCCTGCATCGCCGCCATCAGGTCGCCTTCCAGCGGCAGCGCCGTCATCAGCCCGACGACCGGCTTCTTCGGGAAGGCGAGGCTGTGCACGAGCTTGGTCAGATCGTATTCGAGAAAGCGCTCGCGTTCGGGCTGGAAGAACGGGATGGTCTGCTGGTCGTCGGTCGAGTTGGTGGCGGCGAGGCCGAAATAGACCTGCTCGCCGCCCTGATCGACCGGCACGCCCTGGAGGCCGAAGGCGACGGCGCGGTCCTCGACCGGCGAGAACGGCTCGGGATTGAGGATTTGCAGCTCGATCTTGCCGTTCGACGCGGCCTCGTATTCCTCGAGCATCTCGCGCACGCGCTGCGCATAGACGCCGTAGCTCGCGATCTCGTCGCCGAGTTGCGGCGAATAGTAGAAGCGCATGACGATCGGCTCGTCGAGCTTCTTGAGCGTGTCGCGCGTGCCTTGCGAGAGCGTATAGAGATGCTGGTCCGTCAAATCGATGCGCGTCGTCCGCAACGTCCTGTCGGCGATGACGTTGACGGCCACGAACAGCACGGCGGCGAGCAAAAGCGCGGTGAGCGCGCGGGCGCCGCGGGAGAACCTCATCTCAATCCGCCTTTTTCACTTCGACCACGACCGTGTTGGCGAACAGGAAGAACGCGATCAGCGAGACGAAGAACACGGCATCGCGCAGATCGATCACGCCGCGCACGATCGCGCTGAAATGCGTGAGGAAGCTGAACGACGAAACGGCGTTCAGCAGCCGTTGCGGCGCCCAGCCGGTGAGAAACCCGAGGACGAGATCGGAGCCGCTCACGGTGAAGAGGAAGCACAGCGCCGCCGTCAGAACGAAGGCGATCACCTGGTTCTTGGTGAGCGCGGAGAGCGCGGATCCCACCGCGAGAAAGGCCCCCGCCATCAGGAAACTGCCGATATAGCTTGCGACGATCACGCCGTTGTCGGGCGCGCCCAGGATGTTGACCGTGATCCAGAACGGAAACGTCAGCGCCAGCGCGATCCCGGCGAAGGCCCAGCTCGCGAGGAACTTGCCGAGGACGGCGCTCGCGACCGAGATCGGCAGCGTCAGGAACAGCTCGATCGTGCCGCTCTTGCGCTCCTCGGCCCAAAGCCGCATGGCGAGCGCCGGAATGAGCACGAGATAGAGCCACGGATGGAAGCTGAAGAACGGCCCGAGATCGTCCTGGCCGCGGTCGAAGAAATTGCCGAGGAAGAACGCCAGCGCGCCGGCGAGCGCCAGGAAGATGACGATGAAGACATAGGCCAAGGGCGTCGCGAAATAGCTCGCAAGCTCGCGCCGGAAGATGATCCAGGTGCTGCGCAGCATGGGCTCAGCCCGAGGTCATGGCGCGGAACACGTCGTCGAGCCGCCCGCGCTCGAGCGTCAGCGCCTGCAGCGGCCACTGCGCGGTGCGGACGAGATCGCTCACCTCGGCGACGATCGGGCGCCCGTTCTTGGGGAAGATCATGAGGCCCGGCCCGTCGTCGTCGATCGCCTCGACCGAGGCGACGCCCGGGAGCCGCATCAGCGCCGCGGCCGCGTCGATGCCGTCGTCCCGCGCCAGCACCAGGCGCACCGCGTTGTGATGGCGCGAGCGCGCCTCGAGCTCGACCGGCGTGCCGTCGGCGACGATGCGGCCCTTGCGCGATGATGATGGCGCGCGAGCAGACGGCGTCCACCTCCTCGAGCAGGTGGGTCGAGATGATGATCGCCTTTTCCGGCGCCAGCGCGTTGATGAGGGCGCGGACCTCGTGCTTCTGGTTGGGGTCGAGCCCGTCGGTCGGCTCGTCGAGGATCAGCACAGGGGGATCGTGCAAGAGCGCCTGCGCCAATCCGACGCGGCGCTTGTAGCCCTTCGACAGCGTCTCGATCGGTTGCGCCAGCACGGAATGCAGCGCCGTCCGCTCGATCGCAAGCTCGATGACCCGGCGCGCGTCGGCGCCGTCGAAGCCGCGGATCCTGGCGATGAAGCGCAGGAACGACGCCGCCGTCATGTCGGGATAGCACGGCGCGCCCTCGGGCAGGTAGCCGATCGTGCGCTTGGCCGCGATCGGATCGGCGACGATGTCGTGCCCGCACACGATGGCGGTGCCGGAGGTCGGCGTGAGAAAGCCCGTGATCATCTTCATCGTCGTCGATTTGCCGGCGCCGTTCGGGCCGAGGAACCCCAGCACCTCGCCGCGCGGCACCTGGAACGTCACGCCGTCGACGGCCAGGATCGGGCCGAAGCGCCGATGCAGTTGGCGCACGTCGATCATCGCGTCCATGCCGGTCCCGTCTCCCAGGGCGCGGACCCTTATTGGCCCGATTCGTTTGCGCCGCGCGTTATCCCGCGCCATGTGCCGCATTTCACGGGGTAAAATCAAGCCCCGGAGCCGGATGCGCCGCTAAAATCGCTGTAATGTACTCCGGCATCGTCGCACGCTGGGCATGCTGATCCTCACGTTCCTCAAAGGCATAGCGGTCGGAATCGTGATTGCGCTGCCGGTCGGCCCGGTGGGCGTGCTGTGCGTGCGCCGCACGCTGTTCGAGGGCGCGTGGTTCGGGCTCGCATCGGGGCTCGGTGCGGCGCTCGCGGACACGGTCGTTCGGCATCGTCGCGGGCTTCGGCCTCACGGCCGTGCGCGACGTGGTGCTGGGCTATCAGGATTTGCTCGGCGCGGCGGGCGGCCTGTTCCTCGTCGTCGCCGGCGCGCGGGCGCTCGCGACGCGCGACGTGCCCGAGCCCGAGCCGCTCGCGGGCGAGCGCGTGCTCGGCGCCTTCGCTTCGGCCTTCGCGCTCGTCATCACCAATCCGATCGCGATCTTCGGCTTTACCGCGATCATCGCCAAGGTCGGGCTCAACCCTGATGCGACGTTCGGCACGATCGCCGTGCTGATCGCCGGAGTGTTCGCGGGCTCGGCCGCGTGGTGGCTCGGCCTGACCGGAGGCATCGTCGCCATGCGGCGGCGCGCGCGGCCGTTCCGCCTCGCCGCCATGAACCTGATTTCGGGCGCCGTCCTCATGCTTTCGGGCATTGGGCTTTTGGCCGCGGCGGGCCTCGGCCTGGCCGGCGTGCGGCTCTAAAGAGCGCCCGGATTGTGGCGTGGGCGGCACCTTAGCTAGAAGTCCGAACATGCCGCATTGCCCCCGCTTTCGCCGGGGGGTCGCGCTCATCATGGCCGCTTTCCTCGCGCTTGCGGCTCCAGCGCGCGCCCAATCCGCCGCGGCCCCGCCCGCCGCCGAGCAGCCCGTCTCCGCCGACGAGCTGCAACGCCTCGTCGATTCGCTGAACAATCCGGCCCAGCGCCAGACCCTCGTCACCGCGCTCCAGGCCTTGATCGCGGCCGAGCGCGGCGCGCCCGGCAAAGCGCCCGCGCCGCAGAGCTTCTTCGACCGCGTGTCGGGCCAGATCGACACCATCACCGGCGAGATCCTGGCGGCGGCGCAGGTCGCGGTCGATGCGCCGCGCCTCGTCCATTGGACCAGGGCGCAGATCGCGAACGAGGATTTGCGCGGATTCTGGATCGGCGTCCTGGCGCGGCTCGCCATCATCTTCGGCGCGGGCTTTATCGCCGAGCGCGTCGCCTTTCTCCTGCTGCGCCGCGCTGCGCGACGCGTCGATGCCATGCCCGGGACATCGCTCGGATCACGGCTCTTCCTGATTCTGCTCGGCATCGTCGTCGAGGCGGCCCCGGTCGCCGTCTTCGCCGCGGCGGCCTCGCTCGCCGTGCCGTTCACCCAACCCGATTTCGGCACGCGCCAGGTGGCGCACGTGCTGATCGCGGCGATCCTGTGGGCGCGCATCATCCGCGCGTCGGCGCGTGCGGCGCTCCTCAGCGGCGCGGCGGCCGCGCTCTATTCGCTCGGCGCCGAATTGCGCCAATACCTCTACATCTGGACGCGGCGCTTCACGAACTGGGCGGTCTATGGCTTCTCGCTCGCCGACGCGAGCTGGTGGCTCGGCGTGCCCGGCGCGATCTATGCGCTCATCCTGCGCACCGCGGCGGTGGTGCTTGCCATTCTCGCCGTCATCTTCGTGTTGCAGAACCGCCGCGGCGTCAGCGACTGGCTGCATGGCGGCGACGAAGGCGACGGCGGCGGCTGGCGCACGATCCGCCATCGCCTGGCCGATACCTGGCACGTGCTGGCGGTCATCTATGTCGCCGGCACGTTCGGCGTCTATGTGCTCGACGTGTCGAACGGATATCTGTTCCTGCTGCGCGCGACGCTTGCGAGCGTGGTGGTGCTGCTGGGCTCCGCGCTCATCCTGCGCTCCATCCGGCACTTGAGCGAGCGCGGCTTCGCCATCTCGCCCGATGTGCGGGCGCGCTATCCGACGCTCGAGGCGCGCGCCAATCGCTATGTGCCGGTGCTCTACTACGTCGCGGCGGCGATCATCTATGCCGCGGCCGTGCTGACCCTGCTGCAGGCCTGGGGCATCAGCGCCTATTCCTGGCTCGACACCGATGCCGGCCGCCAGACCACCGGCACGGCCGTGACGATCGCCATCGTCATCGTCGTCGCGCTCATCGCCTGGGAGCTGTTCAGCTCGGGCGTCGAGCGCTTTCTGCACGACGCCGCCGGCCGGCCCACGGCGCGGAGCGCCCGGGCGCGCACGCTTCTGCCGATCATCCGCGCCAGCGTCCTCGTCGTCATCGTCACGTTCGTGGGATTGATCGTGCTGGCGCAGATCGGCGTCAACATCGCGCCGCTCCTGGCCGGCGCGGGCGTCGTCGGGCTGGCCGTCGGCTTCGCCTCGCAGGCGCTTCTGAAGGATCTCATCATCGGCCTCATCATCCTGGCCGAAGACACGCTCGCGGTCGGCGACTATGTCAATGTCGGCGCGGGCGAAGGCGTGATCGAGACCTTGACGGTGCGGGCGCTGCGCATACGCGACGCATCGGGCGCGCTCCTCACCATCCCGTTCAGCGAGGTGACGACGATCAAGAACATGACGCGCGAGTTCGCCTATGCGCTGCACGACGTGGGCGTGCTCTATCGCTTCGATACCGACAAGGTCGTTGCCGTGCTGCGCGAGGTGGCGGACGAGATGCGCGCCGATCCGCACTGGCGGGCGCGCATCCTGGCGCCGCTCGAGGTGGTCGGGCTCGACCGCTTCACCGACAGCGCGCAGATCATCCGCGTGCGGCTCAAGACCGAGCCGCTGCAGCAGTTCGAGGTGCAGCGCGAATTCAACCGCCGCATGAAGAAGGCGTTCGACGCGGCCGGCATCGAGATGCCGGCGGCAAACCAGACGCACTACCTGCCCGACGCCAAGGCGTGAGCCGGCTCAATCGTCCTCGCGCAGGAGCCGCTCGAGGTCCTGCTCGTCGCGCGCGCCGAGCACGCGGCGGGCGAGGTCGAGGGCGAAGCCGGCGCGGGCGAGGACGCCGAGATCGCGCTCGCGGAACGATGCGCGCGTCGCCGCTCGCGCGGAAGGGGCCGATGCGCCGGCGCCGCACGAGCACGCAGGCAGCGGCAAGCTCGCTCTCCGCCTTGCCGCCAAGCGCGGCGAGCGCCGCCTTGGCGTCGTCCCCGGCCACGCCCTTCGCGGCGAGGCGGGCGCGGATTTGCGCCGCCGACATGCCGCGGCGATGGAGGCTTGCGGCAAGCTGCGCGGCGTAGAGCCGGTCGTCGAGCAGGTTCTGGCCGACGAGCCGCGCGACGATTCCGTCGATGGCGCTTCGGGCCGAACTCGGCCTCGGCCCGCTCCGCGCCGGCGCGCGCGATGCGCCGCACGAGCACGCGGCGCAGATTCTCGGCCGAGCTCGCATAGTGCCCGAGATAGTCGAGCGCCGCTTTCTCGAGCGAATCGCCGTCGAGCGCCGCCTTGGTCAATCGTGCGTCCTTCGAGTGCGCCCCTGCGGGGCTCCGCGCAGGATGAGGAATTTTGTTAATGCCATCAACTGCCGCGCGCTCTAAAAGCCGCGGCAATGGACGGCAACGGCGAAGCGGCCGCGGCGCCGAGCGTACGGCATTTCGGCGCGGTCAACTGGCTCGGCCTGTGGACGCTCTACGAGCGCGAGGTGCGGCGCTTCGTCAAGGTCGGCATGCAGACGATCGCGGCGCCGGTCGTGACCACGCTTCTCTTCCTCGCGATCTTCCTTCTGGCGCTTTCGGGGCAGCAGCGCAGCGTCGCCGGCGTGCCGTTCCTCATCGTTCCTCGCGCCCGGCCTCATCATGATGGCGATGGTGCAGAACGCGTTCGCCAACACGACCTCCTCGCTGATGATCGCCAAGTTCCAGGGCAACATCGTCGACCTGCTGATGCCGCCCTTGAGCCCGCTCGAGCTGACGATCGGGCTGGCGCTCGGCGGCGTGACGCGCGGCCTCGTCGTCGGACTTGTCGTCGCGGCGGCGATGGCGGTCGTGGTGCCGATGCCGCTTGCCTATCCCGGCCTCATCCTCTTCCACGCGGTGGCCGCCTCGCTCCTCATGTCGGTGCTGGGCATCATCGCCGCGGTCTGGGCCGACAAGTTCGACCACATCGCGGCGGTGACGAATTTCATCGTGACGCCGCTCTCGTTCCTGTCGGGCACGTTCTATTCGATCGAGCGCTTGCCCGAGGCGTGGCGGATGGTGGCGTTCTGCGATCCGTTCTTCTACATGATCGACGGGTTCCGCGCCGGCTTCATCGGTCACGCCGACGGCTCGATCTGGCTCGGCATCGCCGTGATGACGGCGCTCGATCTGGCGCTCCTCGCGCTCTGCCACCGCATGTTCGCCTCGGGCTACAAGCTCAAGGCGTGAGCGTCGATCGGTCGATCTCCGCCAGCTCGTCGCGCCGAAAGCGTCCAGGACAGCGCGCGCAGGTTGCCCTCGACCTGCGCGGCCTTTGTTGCGCCGGCGATGACGGTGGTGACGAACGGACGCTGCGCGAGCCAGCTCATGGCGAGCTCGATCACGCTGCGCCCGCGCGCGGCGCAGAATTCCTCGAGCCGGCCCAGGATGCGCCAGTTGCGCTCGCTCATCACCTGGCTCGCCTGCCAGCGCACCTTGGCGAAGCGCGAATCCTCGGGCACCGCCGCGCCGCGCCGGTACTTGCCGGTCAGGAACCCGCCGGCGAGCGGCAGATAAGGCATGAACCCCGCGCCCGTCTTGTCGATCTCGGGCACGAGATCGCGCTCGATGCCGCGGACGAGGAGATTGTATTCGTTCTGGCACGTGGTGAAGGGATGGAAGCCCTTCTTCGCCGCCGCCGCGCGCGAGCGCGCGATACTCCGCGCCGGTCAGATAGGTGCAGCCGATCTGCCGCACCTTGCCGTCGCGCACGAGCTTGTCCATGGCGCCGAGCGTGTCCTCGATCGGCGTCGCGGGATCGGGGCGGTGGAGCTGATAGAGGTCGATATAGTCGGTGCCGAGGCGCTTCAGGCTCGCCTCGGCCGCGCGCGCGACATAGCGCGGCGCGGCGCCGCTGCCAGCCGGCATCGCCATGCCGAACTTGGTGGCGACCACCACGGTCTTGCGGCGGGGCCCGAGGATGCGGCCGAGCCATTCCTCCGACAGGCCCTCGCCATAGGCATCGGCCGTGTCGAAGAAGGTGACGCCAAGGCGAGCGCCTTCTCGACCACGGGCACCGAGTCCTCGAAGCCGATGCGGCGGCCGAAATTGTTGCAGCCGAGCCCGAGCAGCGACACGGACGGCCCCGAATTTCCGAGCCTGCGGAATTCCAAACCCTGTCTCCTTCATTCGTCAAACGCCCCCACCTCTCCCGTCACCGCATGCGGTCACCTCTCCGCCCCCGAGGGGCGGAGAGGAGGGACCCGTCGCGAAGCGGCGGGAGGGAGAGGTGGGGCGAATTAGTTCGACGGCTTGCGGTCGAGGCGGACGATATCGGGATGGCTTTGCAGCGACGGGAAGCGCGCTACCACCTCGGGATCGTGGCCGGGGATGACGTGATCGGGGCCGTCGGCGAGCTCGGCCATGGTGCGGTAGCCTTCGAGCATCTTGCCGACATCGAGCACGAGCGGGAAGGGACGGCGCTCGCGGAAATTGGCCCAGTAATGCGCCGCATCGCTCGCCAGCACGACCCAGCCGCGCGCCGTCGGCACGCGCACCACCTGCATCCCGGCGGTGTGGCCGCCGATGAGATGCAGCGTGACGCCCGGCGCGATCTCCGACGTGCCGTCGTGGAAGCGCACGCGGCCGGCATAGACGTTGCGCACCGTCGTCAGCACATCGTCGAGCTCGGAGCGCATGGCATAGAACGGCTGCGCCATGAGGCGGCCGGTGCGGAACGCCACCTCCTCGTCCTGGATGTGGAAGGTCGCCTTGGGAAAGAAATCGGTGTTGCCGCAATGATCCCAGTCGAGATGCGTCACCACCACGTCGCTCGCCGTCGCCGCATCGATGCCGAGATGCGACAGAGGCCTGGTCGGGCGATTCGAGGAACTTCCAGTCGGGGCGCTTCCTCGCGCCGACCTCGGCCTTGAAGCCGGTATCGACCACGATGGTGCGGCCGCCGCCGACGATGGCCCAGACGTAGAAATCCATCGGCACCGGCGCATCGTGCGGATCCGGCAGCAGGAACGTGCGGATCGAGCTTTGCGGCGCATGGGCATAGCGGAGCGCATAGACCTCGTATTGCGTCTGAGCCATCGCAACCTCCCTTGGCTATGCTCTCGATATCGGCAAAGAGGGTTCGCGGCAAGCGGGTAGCGGGATGAGCGAGGCGCCGGTCCTGGTCGAGCGACGCGCGGCGGCATGGTCGAGAGCCGCCACCGCGGCAGCGCCGCCGTGTGCGACGAAGCGGGCCGCATCGTGATGGCATGGGGCGACGTCGAACGCCCGATCTATGCGCGCTCGGCGCTGAAGCCGCTCCAGGCGTTGCCGCTCGTCGCGAGCGGCGCCGCCGACGCGTTCGGGCTGAGCGATGCGGAACTGGCGCTCGCCTGCGGCTCGCATCACGGCGAGCCCGCGCATGTCGAGCGGGTGCAAGGCTGGCTCCATCGCATCGGCTGCCAAGCGTCCGATCTCGAATGCGGCGCGCACCGGCCGATCGATCCCGGCCGCTGCCGAGGCGCTCGTGCGCGCGGGCGAAGCGCCGTCGGCGCTGCACAACAACTGCTCGGGCAAGCACGCGGGGTTCCTGACCACGGCGCGGCATCTCGGCGAGCCGACGCGCGGCTACATCGCGGCAGAGCATCCGGCGCAGCGCCGCGTCATCGCGGCGGTCGAGGCGATGAGCGGCCTCGACCTGTCGCACGCGCCGCGCGGCACCGACGGCTGCGGCATCCCGGTGGTGGCGATCCCGCTTTCCGGCCTCGCGCGGGCGATGGCGCGCATGGCCGATCCACGGGATGTTCCGCCCGGCCTCGCCGCCGCCTCGCAGCGGCTGTTGGCGGCGATGGCGGCAGAGCCGCTCATGGTGAGCGGCAGCACCGGCTTCGCGACGGCGCTGCTGCGCGCCGCGGGCGCGGAGGTGTGCGCCAAGCCCGGCGCCGAGGGCGTCTATGCCGCCGCGTTGCCGCGCTTGAAGCTGGGGCTCGCGCTCAAGATCGAGGACGGCGCCGGCCGCGCGAGCGAGGTGGCGCTGGGCGCGATCCTGACGTCGGCTCGGCGCGCTCGGCCCCTCGGCGGTTGCTGCGCTCGCCGAGCGCTTCCGTCCGCCGGTGCGCAATGTCGCGGGGGCATTGGTCGGCGAGATCCGCCCGGCCGCCGCGCTCGCAAGCTCGTAGTCGCAGCACCGCCCCCGGTCTATGATGGCAGCGAGGAGGCGGGACGTGATCAATCTCGTCAGAGCAGCGCGTCTCGTCGATGCGGAAACGATCGCCCGCATCGAGGTCGAGACTTGGCGCACGACCTATGCCGGCATGCTGCCCGACCGCGTGTTGCTCAACATGTCGGAGCGGCGGCAGACCGCCTCGTGGGGCCATTTCCTGCGCCATCGGCCGGACGACGTGCGCATCGCGCACACGCCGCGCGGCACCATCACGGGCTTCGGCAATTGCGGCGCGCAGCGCGACAGCGGGCTCGATTTCGAGGGCGAGATCTACACGCTCTATGTCCTGCCGGACGCGCAGAGCCAGGGCGCCGGCCGCGCGCTCGTGCTGGCGCTGTTTTCGCGACTCGTCGCGAGCGGGCACGGTTCGGCGCTGGTGTGGGTCATACGCGCCAATCCCGCGCGCTATTTCTACGAGCGGCTCGGCGGCAAGCAGGTGATGCACCGGCCCATTCCCGTGGGCGGCCAGCCGGTCGACGCGGTGGCCTATGGCTGGCGCGAGCTCGCGCAGGTGCTGAGCCGGATCGAACGCAGCGGCGACGGGCTCGCCGATCGATAATGGGGGGTCCAAGCGTGCATCGAGGGAGGAAACGATGCTGCGAATCGGGACCATTGGGGCAGTCTTAGGAATTCTCGCACTGGCCGCGGGCGCTCCTGTCGCGCGCGCGGCAGGAGACGCGGCGCTCACCGGCGTCGTGAGCTCGGCCACGGACGGCGCGATGGAAGGCGTCGTCGTCACCGCCAAGCGCGACGGCTCGATCGTCAGCATCAGCGTCGTCAGCGACAAGTCCGGGCGCTACAGCTTCCCGGCCGACCGGCTCGAGCCGGGCCATTACAGCATCGCGATCCGCGCCGCGGGCTACGAGCTCGATGCGACCGGCGGCCGCCGCCGCCGACGTGGCGACGGAAGCGACCGCGACGCACGACCTGAAGCTCAAGAAGACGAGGAAGCTCGCGTCGCAGCTCACCAACGCCGAATGGCTCGCGAGCATGCCGGGGACGGACGCGCAGAAGAACTTCCTCCTCGACTGCAACGGCTGCCACACGTTCGAGCGCATCGCGCGCTCGACGCATGACGCCGCCGAATGGGCCCAGGTCATCACGCGCATGAAGGGCTACGCGCCGGTGAGCCAGCCGATCAAGCCGCAGCGCCTGCCGGACGAAGGGCGCGCCGGCACGCCCGATCAATACAAGGCGCAGGCGCAGTATCTCGCCTCGATCAATCTGAGCGCGGCCGACAGTGGCAATATCCGCTGCAGACGCTGCCGCGGCCCACGGGCCGCGCGACCCACGTCATCGTCACCGAATACCAGCTCCCGCGCGAGACGATCGAGCCGCACGACGTGCTCGTCGATAAGGAGGGATCGGTGTGGTACTCCGATTTCGGCGAGATGCTTCATCTCGAAGTTCGATCCGAAGACGCTGAAGCTCACCGAATATCCGGTGAAGGAGCTGAAGCCCGGCTTCCCCGAGGGCAATCTCGACCTCGAAGCGGACAAGGAAGGGACATTGTGGTTCGACACGATGTTCCAGGGCGCGCTCGGCAGCCTCGACCCGGCGACCGGGAAGATGAACCTCTATCCGCTGCCGCCGCAATACGACAACAAGGGCGTGCAGCTCAATTTCGTCGGCCTGCGCCATGAGGTCGACGGCAAGGTGTGGACCAAGGATGTCGGCTCGCAGCACATCTATCGCCTCGATCTCGCGAGCGGGAAATGGGACGCGTTCGATCCGACCAAGCTGCTGGCGGCCGATGGCAGGCGCAACGTCTATCAGGTGGAGTCCGACTCGCACAACAATCTGTGGATGGCCGAATTCACCGACGGCCACCTCGGCAAGATCGACGCCAAGACCGGCAAGGTGACGTGGTACGACCTGCCGACCCAGCATGCGCGCGCGCGGCGCATCGAGATCGATGCCGCGGACCGCGTCATCGTCACCGAGTATCAGGGCAACAAGGTCGCCATCTTCGATCCCGTCACGGAAAAGATCACGGAATATCCGATGCCGGTGCCGTGGTTCGGCCCCTACCGCGCGCAGACCGACAAGAACGGCGAGATCTGGACCGGCGGCATGAACGCCGACCGCGTCGTGCGCACCGATCCCAAGACCGGCCAGTCGGTCGAATATCTGATGCCGAGCGACACCAACATGCGCACGGTGTTCATCGACAACAGCACGAATCCTGTCACGTTCTGGACCGGCAGCAACCACGGCGCAGCACTGGTGAAGGTCGAACCGCTCGACTGAGCCTTAGACGACGATGCGGGCGCCGGCGGAATAGCTTCCGTCCTCGCCCTCCTCGAACAGCTCGGCGAGCTTTTCCAGCATGGTGCCGCCCAACTGCTCGGCATCGACGATGGTGACGGCGCGGTGGTAATAGCGCGTCACGTCGTGGCCGATGCCGATGGCGACGAGCTGGATCGGCGAGGTGCGCTCGATCTGGCCGATCACCTCGCGCAGATGGCGCTCGAGGTAGTTGCCGGGATTGACCGAGAGGGTCGAATCGTCGACCGGCGCGCCGTCGGAGATCACCATCAGGATGCGGCGCTGCTCGGTGCGCGCGACGAGGCGCGCATGCGCCCAGGCGAGCGCCTCGCCGTCGATGTTCTCCTTGAGGATGCCCTCGCGCAGCATCAGGCCCAAGGAGCGCCGCGCGCGCCGCCACGGCGCGTCGGCCGCCTTGTAGACGATGTGGCGCAGATCGTTGAGGCGGCCGGGATTGGGCGGCTTGCCCGCGGCGATCCAGCGCTCGCGCGACTGGCCGCCCTTCCACGCGCGCGTGGTGAAGCCCAGGATCTCGACCTTGACGCCGCAGCGCTCGAGCGTGCGGGCGAGGATGTCGGCGCTCATCGCCGCGACCGTGATGGGGCGCCCGCGCATCGAGCCGGAATTGTCGATGAGCAGCGTCACCACCGTGTCGCGGAACGTCGTCTCCTTCTCGCGCTTGTAGGAGAGCGGATAGATGGGATTGGTGACGACGCGCGAGAGCCGTCCGGTATCGAGCAGCCCCTCCTCGAGATCGAACTCCCACGAGCGCATCTGCTTGGCCATGAGGCGGCGCTGCAGGCGGTTCGCAAGCCGCGCGACCACGCTTTGCAGATGCGCGAGCTGCTGGTCGAGGAGGGTGCGCAGACGCGTCAGCTCGTCGGCGTCGCACAGATCCTCGGCCGAGACGATCTCGTCGCATTCGGCGGTGAAGGCGTGATAGGCGTTGGGATCGTCGCCCCCCCTCGGGTTGCGCGGCAAGACGCCGGGCCGGCCCGGCCGGTTCGGATCCTCGTCGCCCGAGCCCGGCATCAGCTCGCCCTGCATCTCCTCGGCGCTGTCGTCGCCCTGGTCCTTTCCCTCCTGCGGCACGCCGCCGTCGAGCGCGCCCTTCTGGCCCGAGGCCGCGCCCTCCTTGCCTTCGGCGTCGCTCTCGCCTTCCTCGTCCTCGCCCTCGCCTTCGGCGCTTTCGCTTTCGTCGCCCTCGTCGGGCTCGCCGAGCTCGAGATCGAGGTCCTGGATGAGGCGGCGCACCACCTTGGCGTAGGCATCCTGGTGCGCGGCGTGGCGGTTCAGCTCGACCAGGTCGCGCGCGACCTTGCCTTCGAGCAGCGGGCGCCAGGCGTCGACCACCTGGCGCGCGGCCGGCGGCGGCGCCGCACCGGTCAACGCCTCGCGCGCCGAGCAGCCGCACCGCCTCGGCGAGCGTCACGTCGTTGCGCTCGATCATGTGCTCGTAGCCCTGGCGGCGATAGCGCTCCTCGAGCATGGCGGCGAGGTTGGCCGAGACGCCGGCCATGCGCCGCGCGCCCAAGGCCTCGACCCGCGCCTGCTCGACGCCATCGAAAATGGCGCGCGCGGTCTCGCTCGCGGGCATGCGCTTGGCGTGCAGCGCCGCGTCGTGATAGCGCAGGCGCAGCGCGAGCGCGTCGGCGGCGCCCCTGACCGGTGCCGCCTCGCGCTCGGCCAATTCGCGGCCCGGCACCGGCAGGCGCACGCGCGTGCCCGCCGCACCCGGCGGCTCGGCGCCATAAGTCACGGTCACGTCGTCGCGTTCGGCGATCGCGCGGAGCGTCGCCGCGGTCGAGCGCTTGAAGGCTTCTATCGGCGAGGCGGCATCAGCCATCGCTTCACACCAGCGTCGCGCGGACGCCCGTCTCCTTCAACTCCGTGCCGAAGCAGCGCTGGTAGTATTCCGCCACCGTGGCGCGCTCCATCTCGTCGCACTTGTTGAGGAAGGTGACCCGGAAGGCGAACCCGAGGTC
This sequence comes from uncultured Alphaproteobacteria bacterium, assembly GCA_963804235.1. Lineage (GTDB taxonomy): Bacteria > Pseudomonadota > Alphaproteobacteria > ATCC43930 > CGMCC-115725 > DATJLY01. Next base: position 1,279 of record CAWDPP010000062.1, on the reverse strand, counting down.
GTTGAAGATGCGGTTGTTCTCGGCCCAGGTGATGACCGTGCGCGGCGACATCACGGTCGAGATGTCGCCGTTCATGAAGCCCGAGCGCGTCAGCTCCGCGAGCGCCACCATGGCGTTGATCATGCGGCGGCCTTCGTCGTTGTCGTAGGACGGCGCCTTGGCCAGCACGATCTCGAGCTCGGCGTCGTGCGGCAGGTAATTGAGCGTCGCGACCACGTTCCAGCGGTCCATCTGCCCCTGATTGATCTGCTGCGTGCCGTGATAGAGGCCGGTCGTGTCGCCCAGCCCGATCGTGTTGGTGGTGGAGAAGAGACGGAAGTACGGGTGCGGGCGGATGACGCGATTCTGATCGAGCAGCGTGAGCTTGCCCTTCGACCTCGAGCACGCGCTGGATCACGAACATCACGTCGGGACGGCCGGCGTCGTATTCGTCGAAGCAGAGCGCGATCGGATGCTGGATCGCCCACGGCAGCAGCCCCTCGCGGAACTCGGTGACCTGCTTGCCGTCGACCAGCACGATCGCGTCCTTGCCGACGAGATCGATGCGGCTGATGTGGCTGTCGAGGTTGATGCGGATGAGCGGCCAGTTGAGGCGCGAGGCGACCTGCTCCACATGCGTCGATTTGCCAGTGCCGTGATAGCCCTGGATCATGACGCGGCGGTTGTGGGCGAAGCCGGCGAGGATCGCGAGCGTGGTGTCGTGGTCGAAGCGATAGGCCTCGTCGAGATCGGGGACGTGCGCCCCCGGCACCGAGAAGGCCGGAACCTGCATGTCGCTGTCGAGGCCGAAGGTTTGCCGCACCGAGACCTGGATGTCCGGCCGGTCGAGCGGAAAGAGCGCGGTGCCGTTCGTGGATTCTTGCGGGGCCATGATGCTTTCGCGGATGGTTCGTCAGGGAAAGTAGCTCGCCTTCAGGGTCGAATAGGCGAGGTTGATGATCTTGAGACGCTCTTCCGCCGCCTTATCGCCGCCATGGACGTCGGGGTGGTTGAGCTTCACCAGTTCCTTATAGCGCGCCTTCAAGGCAACGAGGGTCAAGGGCGGCACGAGGTTGAAGACGGTCAAGGCCTGCTCCTGCGGCGAAGGCCGATGGCGCCGCGGCGCGCTGCGCTTCTCCTCGGTCTCGCCGTCGTCGAACAGGCCGAAATCCTGGAAGCGCGGCCGGTAGCCGAAGCCGCCGCGCACCCCCATCGGCCAGGTCGGCCGCTGCCACACCGTATCGTTGCGGATCTCGCGCTCGATCTCGGCGGCGCTCATGCCGGCGTAGTAGTTCCACGC
>CAWDPP010000061.1:0-37522 GCA_963804235.1 uncultured Alphaproteobacteria bacterium | reverse complement strand
GAGGGGTACCGCGCGGCGCGCGGCAGAGGGACATGGCAGACAATCAAAACATCCGCATCCGCCTCCGGGCGTACGATCATCGCATCCTCGATCAGTCGACGAGCGAGATCGTCAACACCGCGAAGCGCACGGGCGCGCGGGTGCGGGGACCGATCCCGCTTCCGACCCGCATCGAGAAATTCACGGTGCTGCGCTCGCCCCACATCGACAAGAAGTCGCGCGAGCAATTCGAGATCAGGACGCACAAGCGCGTCCTCGACATCGTCGATCCGACGCCGCAGACGGTGGACGCGCTGATGAAGCTCGACCTCGCCGCCGGCGTCGATGTCGAGATCAAGCTCTGAGGAGCGGGGAATGCGGACCGGCCTCATCGCGAAAAAGCTCGGCATGACCCGGGTCTTCACCGAGACGGGCGATCATGTGCCCGTGACGGTGCTGAAGGTCGACAATTGTCAGGTCGTGGCGGTCCGCACCGAGGAAAGGGACGGCTACACCGCGGTTCAGCTCGGCGTCGGCAAGGCGAAGGTGAAGAACGTCACCCAGCCGATGCGCGGCCACTATGCCAAGGCCAAGGTCGAGCCCAAGGAGAAGCTGGTCGAGTTCCGCGTGACGCCCGACGCGCTGATCGAGGTGGGCGCGGAATTGTCGGTGGCGCATTTCGTGCCCGGCCAGTTCGTCGATGTAACCGGCACGAGCATCGGCCGCGGTTTCTCGGGCGTCATCCGCCGGCACAATTTCGGCGGCCTGCGCGCGACCCACGGCGTCTCGGTCTCGCATCGCAGCCACGGCTCGACCGGGCAGCGCCAGGACCCCGGAAAAGTCTTTAAGAACAAGAAGATGGCGGGACATTACGGAGCCGCCCGCGTGACCACGCAGAATCTCCGCATCGTGTCGAGCGACGAGGCGAGGGGCCTCATCCTGGTCGAGGGCGCCGTGCCCGGCGCGCCCGGCAGCATCGTCCTCGTGCGCGACGCCGCTAAGCGCAAAGCGCCCAAAGATATACCGCTCCCCGCGGCGCTGCGCGCGGCCCCCGCCGAGCCCGTCGGCCGGAGGTGCGTCGTGAAGCTCCAAGTCTTCAGTCTCGAGAACAAAGAGGTCGGCAGCATCGAGCTGGCGGAGGAGATTTTTGGCCTCCCGGTGCGCCGCGACATCCTCGCGCGCATGGTCAACTGGCAGCTCGCCAAGCGCCGCGCCGGCACGCACAAAACCAAGGGCGTCAGCGACATCTCCGGCACGACCAAGAAGCCGTGGCGCCAGAAAGGCACCGGCCGCGCGCGCCAGGGAAGCCTGCGCTCGCCGCAGTTCCGCGGCGGCGCGGTGATCTTCGGCCCGGTGGTGCGCAGCCACGAGTTCGGCCTGCAGAAGAAGGTGCGGCGCTTGGCCTTGAAGACCGCGCTCTCGGCGAAGCAGGCCGAGGGCAAGCTCGTCGTGCTCGACAGGGCCGCGGTCGAGGCGCCCAAGACAAGCGCGCTTGCCGAGCGATTCCGGGCACTTGGCTGGGATTCGGTGCTGATCATCGGCGGTGCGGTGCTCGACGAAAATTTCGCCCGCGCCGCCCGCAACATCCCCAAGGTGGATGTCCTGCCGCAACAGGGGGCAAATGTATATGACATCCTGCGCCGCGACACGCTCGTCTTGACGCAGGATGCCGTCCAGGCGCTGGAGGCGCGCCTCAGATGAGCCGGTTCCGCTTCATCCCGCGGCACGTGCCCAAGCTCTCGCGCGAGGCGATGTACGAGATCGTGCGCGCGCCGGTCGTGACCGAGAAGGCGACCAACATCTCCGAGCACAACCAGGTCACGTTCCGCGTGCCGCTCGAGACCGACAAGCGCGCGGTCAAGGCCGCGGTCGAAGGCCTGTTCAACGTCAAGGTCGCGGCCGTCAACACCATTCGCGTCAAGGGCAAGACCAAGCGCTTCAAGGGCCGGCCCGGACAACGCTCCGACTACAAGAAAGCGATCGTCACCCTCGCCGAGGGCTCGAAGATCGACATCACCACGGGACTCTGAGGCATGGCGCTCAAGACATACAAACCGACCTCGCCGGGACGCCGCCAGCTCGTCCTGATCGACCGGAGCGAGCTGTGGGCGGGCGACCCGGTGAAAGCGCTGACCGAAGGCAAGCGCGGCAAGGGCGGGCGCAACAATATGGGCCGCATCACCCAGCGCTGGCGCGGCGGCGGCCACAAGCGGCGCTATCGCAAGATCGATTTCCTGCGCCAGAAGTACGACATGCCGGCCGAGGTCGTGCGCCTCGAATACGATCCGAACCGCAGCGGCTTCATCGCCCTCATCAAGTACGAGGACGGCGAGTTGTCCTACGTGCTGGCGCCGCAGCGTTTGAAGGAAGGCGACAAGGTCGTCTCGGGCGAGCGCGTCGACGTGAAGCCCGGCAACGCCATGCCGATGCGCAACATCCCGGTCGGCACCATCATCCACAATGTCGAGATGAAGCCCGGCAAAGGCGGCCAGCTCGCGCGCGCCGCCGGCACCTATGCGCAGCTCGTCGGGCGCGATGCCGGCTATGCGCTGCTTGCGGCTTTCCTCGGGCGAGGTGCGTAAGGTGCGCGCCGCCTGCATGGCGTCGATCGGCGCCGTCTCCAATCCCGACCGCCAGAACATCTCGATCGGCAAGGCCGGGCGCAACCGCTGGCTCGGCAAGCGCCCGTCGGTGCGCGGCGTCGCGATGAATCCGATCGATCATCCGCACGGCGGCGGCGAGGGCCGCACCTCGGGCGGGCGCCACCCGGTGACGCCGTGGGGCAAGGGCACCAAGGGCACCAAGACGCGGCACAACAAGGCGACCGACCGCATGATCGTGCGGCGGCGGAAGAGTCTAGGCGGAGGGGTTCGTGACACGCTCGGTTTGGAAAGGCCCGTTCGTCGACGGCTATCTCCTGAAGAAGGCGGAGAAGTCGCGCGGCACCGGCCGCAACGAGATCATCCGCACCTGGTCGCGGCGCTCGACCATCTTCCCGCAATTCGTCGGCCTCACCTTCGGCGTCTATAACGGCCATAAATTCATTCCCGTGCTCGTGACCGAGCACATGATCGGCCACAAGTTCGGCGAGTTCGCGCCGACGCGGACCTTTTACGGTCACGCGGCCGACAAGAAGGCGAAGAGGACGCCGTGAGCAAGGAAGCGCAACCCCGCCGCCTCGCCGACACCGAGGCCCAGGCTTACGCTCGTGCGATTCACGTGAGCGCGCGCAAGCTCAATCTCGTGGCGCAATCGATCCGCGGCATGCGCGCGAGCGTGGCCTTGAACGAGCTCACCTTCTCGCGCCGGCGCATCGCCCAGGACGTGAAGAAGGTGTTGCAGGCGGCGATCGCCAACGCCGAGAACAATCACCAGCTCGACGTCGACCGCCTCGTCGTGAAGGAGGCGAGCGTCGGGCGCGCCTTCGTCCTGAAGCGCTTCCACGCGCGCGGCCGCGGCCGTGCGGCGCGCGTCGAGAAGCATTTCGCCAATCTTTTGGTCGTGGTGCGCGAAAGCGAAGAGGAGAAGTCCTGATGGGCCAGAAGGTCAATCCGATCGGCTTGCGGCTCGGCATCAATCGCACGTGGGACTCGCGCTGGTACGCGCGCAAGGATTATTCGAACCTGCTGCACGAGGATCTGAAGCTCCGCGGCTTCCTCAGCGAGCGTCTGCAGCAGGCGGGCGTCAGCCGCATCGTCATCGAGCGCGCCGCCAAGAAGACGCGCATCACCATTCACTCCGCGCGGCCCGGCGTCGTCATCGGCAAGAAGGGCGCCGACATCGAGAAGCTGCGCGTCGACATCGCCAAGATGACGAACAGCGAAGTGAGCCTCAACATCGTCGAAATCAGGAAGCCCGAAATCGACGCCAAGCTCATCGCCGAAGGCATCTCCCAGCAGCTTGAGCGCCGTGTCGCCTTCCGCCGCGCCATGAAGCGCGCCGTGCAGTCGGCGATGCGGCTTGGCGCCTTGGGCATCCGCATCAATTGCTCGGGGCGATTGGGCGGCGCCGAGATCGCGCGCATGGAATGGTATCGCGAGGGCCGCGTGCCGCTCCACACGCTGCGCGCCGACGTCGATTTCGGCTACGGCACGGCCATGACGACCTACGGCACGTGCGGCGTCAAGGTCTGGGTGTTCAAGGGCGAGGTGCTGGCGCACGACCCGATGGCGCAGGAAAAGCGCGCCGCCGAAGCGCAGCCGGCGCGCGCCTGAGCGAAGGAATAAAGGTCAGGGACAATGCTTTCGCCGAAACGCACGAAATACCGCAAGGCGCACAAGGGCCGCATCCACGGCCTCGCCAAGGCGGGCGCCGAGCTCAATTTCGGCTCGATCGGCCTGAAGGCCGTCGAACCCGGCCGCCTCACCGCGCGCCAGATCGAGGCGGCGCGCCGCGCCATCACGCGCCACATCCGCCGCGTCGGCCGCGTCTGGATCCGCATCTTCCCGGACGTGCCGGTGTCGCAGAAGCCGGCCGAAGTGCGCATGGGCAGCGGCAAGGGCACGCCGGAATTCTGGGTCTGCCGGGTCAAGCCCGGCCGCATCATGTTCGAGCTCGACGGCGTGCCGAACGACGTGGCGCGCGAGGCGTTCGACGCTCGCCTCGGCCAAGCTGCCGATCCAGCACGCGTATCGTCACGCGGTTCGAGGAGGCCAAGCCATGAAGGCGGGCGATGTCCGGGCCAAGACCGACGACGAGCTCAAGGCCGAGCTCGAGAAGCTCGGCAAGGAGAAGTTCAACCTGCGCTTTCAGCGCGTCTCGCGGCCAGCTCGAGAACACCTCGCGGGTGCGGCAGGTGCGGCGCGACATGGCGCGCATCAAGACCGTGCTCGGCCAACGCGCGCGGCAAGGCGTCTTAGGGGAAGCGAGATGCCGAAAAGAGTCCTGCAAGGGGTGGTGGTGAGCGACAAGGCGGACAAGACCGTGATCGTCCGCGTCGAGCGCCGCGTCATGCACCCCGTCTACAAGAAGTTCATCACGCGCTCGAAGAAATACGCGGCGCACGACGAGAACAACGCCTTCAAGACCGGCGATCTCGTCCGCATCGAGGAAAGTCGCCCGATCTCGAAGCGCAAATGCTGGGTCGTCCTCGGCCGCGCCGGGGCCGGCGGCGCAGCGCCCGTCGCGCGGCAGGAGTAGCGCGCCATGATCCAGATGCAGACCAATCTCGACGTCGCCGACAATTCCGGCGCGCGCCGGGTGCAGTGCATCAAGGTGCTGGGCGGCTCGAAGCGCAAGACGGCGACGGTCGGCGACGTGATCGTCGTCTCGGTCAAGGAGGCGATCCCGCGCGGCCGCGTCAAGAAGGGCGACGTGCACCAGGCGGTGATCGTGCGCACGGCGAAGGAGATTCGCCGCCCCGACGGCAGCGCGATCCGCTTCGACCGCAACGCCGCGGTCCTCATCACCAAGCAGGGCGAACCGATCGGCACGCGCATCTTCGGCCCCGTGACGCGCGAGCTGCGCGCGCGCAAGTTCATGAAGATCGTCTCGCTCGCGCCCGAGGTGCTGTGACGATGGCGAAGCTCAAGATCAAGAAGGGCGACAAGGTCGTCGTCATTTCCGGCCGCGACAAGGGCAAGAGCGGCGAGGTGCTGCGCGTCCTGGTCGAGGAGAATCGCGCGCTGGTGCAGGGCGTGAACATGGTGAAGCGCCACACGCGGCCGCGTCCCGGCGAGCCCGGCGGCATCGTCGAGAAGGAAGCGGCGATCCACGTCTCGAATATCGCCCATGTCGATCCCAAATCGCAGAAGCCGACGCGCGTCGGCTTCAAGATCCTCGAGGACGGTCGCAAGGTGCGCTTCGCCAAGCGCTCCGGCGAAGTCCTCGACGCCTGAGGAAGCGCCATGCCAGCCCGCTTGAAGGACGAATACGAAAAGAAGGTGCGGCCCGAGCTGATGAAGCAGTTCGGCTACACGAACGCGCTCCAGGTGCCGCGGCTCGAAAAGATCGTCCTCAACATGGGCGTCGGCGAGGCGGTGCAGGACGCGAAGAAGGTCGATGCCGCGGCCAAGGACCTGACCGCCATCACCGGCCAGAAGGCGATCGTCACCAAGGCCAAGAAGTCGATCGCGACCTACAAGCTCCGCGAGAACATGCCGATCGGCTGCAAGGTCACGCTGCGCCGCGAGCGCATGTACGAATTCCTCGATCGGCTCGTCAACATCGCGCTGCCGCGCGTGCGCGACTTCCGCGGATTGTCGCCGAAGAGTTTCGACGGGCGCGGCAATTTCGCGCTGGGCCTGAAGGAACAGATCGTCTTTCCGGAAATCAATTACGACCAGGTCGATGCGGTGCGCGGCCTGGACATCGTGATCTGCACGACGGCGCGCACCGATGCCGAGGCGAGGGCGCTGCTCGCCGCTTTCCAGATGCCTTTCACCAGCTAACGGGCACTCCCTATGGCAAAGACCAGCTCCATCAACAAGAACCGGCGTCGCGCGCAGATGACGAAGCGCTTTGCGCCGAAGCGCGCGCGCCTGAAGGCGATCGCCGAGGATCGCTCGCTGCCGCCGGAAGATCGCTTCGCCGCCCGCCTCAAGCTCGCCGAGCTGCCGCGCAATTCGTCCGCGGTGCGCATTCGCAACCGGTGCGAATTGAGCGGCCGGCCGCGCGGCTATTACCGCAAGTTCAAGCTGTCGCGGATCGCGCTCCGCGCCCTCGCCTCGTCCGGCCAGATTCCCGGAATGGTGAAGTCGAGCTGGTAGGAGATCACGCGGCATGACCATGACCGATCCTTTAGGCGATTTGCTCACGCGCATCAGAAACGGGCAGCGCGCGAAGAAGCCGTCGGTGCAGTCGCCTGCGTCGAAGATCCGCGCGAACGTGCTCGAGGTGCTGCAGCGCGAAGGATATATCCGCGGCTACTCGCGCGCGGAGGTTCGCCCTGGCGTGGCCGAGCTCAAGATCGAGCTCAAATATGTCGACGGCGAACCGGTGATCCGCGAGATCACGCGCGTCTCCAAGCCCGGCCGGCGCATCTACTCGCGCATTTCCGATCTGCCGCGCATCTATAACGGCCTCGGCATCGCCATCCTGTCGACGCCGCACGGCGTCATGTCCGACAACGAAGCCCGCGCCGCCAATGTCGGCGGCGAGGTGCTGTGCCGCGTCTTCTGAGGTAGAGCCATGTCGCGCATCGGCAAACATCCCGTCAACCTGCCGCAGGGCGTGAGCGCCCAGGTGAGCGGCGCCTCCGTGGCGATCAAGGGACGGCTCGGCAACCTCACTCTTCCCATCAGCCCCGAGGTCGAGGCCACGGTCGCGGACGGCAAGTTCGTGGTGACGCCGCGCCACGAAACGAAGCGCGCGCGCATGCTGTGGGGCACGACGCGCGCCCTCGTCAACAACATGGTGCGCGGCGTCTCGCAGGGCTTCAGCCGCGGCCTCGAGATCAACGGCGTGGGCTATCGCGCCGCGGTCCAGGGCAAGAACCTCGTGCTGCAACTGGGCTACAGCCACGACATCAATTTTCCCATCCCCGATGACGTGAAGATCGTGTGCGAGAAGCCGACGTCGATCACCGTGACCGGCGCCGACAAGCAGCGCGTCGGCCAGGTCGCGGCGGTGATCCGCGGTTTCCGCCTGCCCGAACCGTACAAGGGCAAGGGCATCAAGTACGTCGATGAGCATGTCCGCCGCAAGGAAGGCAAGAAGAAGTAGAAGGCGCTGGCGATGATCAACAATTCCAAGGCCCTGTTCGCCCGTCGCCGCCGGCGCGTGCGGCATACCATCGATGTCGCCGCGCACGGCCGCCTGCGGCTGTCCGTGTTCCGCTCCTCGCAGCACATCTATGCCCAGGTGATCGACGACGCCAAGGCGCGCACCGTCGCGGCCGCCTCCTCGCTCGACAAATCGCTGCGCGAGCAGATGAAGAGCGGCGCCAACAAGGCGGCCGCCGCGCTCGTCGGCAAGCTCATCGCCGAGCGCGCCACTGCCGCCGGCGTCACGTCCGTCGTGTTCGATCGCGGCGGCTATCTGTTTCATGGCCGGGTGAAGGCCCTGGCCGATGCCGCCCGCGAGGGCGGCCTCAAGTTCTAGGAAGAGGCAGAGATGGCACGCACACAAGGCGGCGGCGCGCGGGGTCCCGGCAGCGGACCGCGAGGGCCCCGCGGCGAAGGCGGCGACCGGCCGCAGCGCGGCCGCCGCGGCGACGGCGACCGCCAGGGCCGCGACCGCGAGGACAGCGAATTCGTCGAGAAGCTCGTCAGCATCAATCGCGTCGCCAAGGTCGTGAAGGGCGGGCGGCGGTTCGGCTTCGCGGCACTCGTCGTCGCCGGCGACAGCAAGGGCCGCGTCGGCTACGGCTCGGGCAAGGCGCGCGAGGTGCCGGAGGCGATCCGCAAGGCAACCGAGCAGGCGCGCCGCGGCATGATCCGCGTGCCGCTCAGGGACGGCCGCACGCTGCATCACGACATCATCGGCCGCTACGGCGCGGGCGAGGTGGTGGTGCGCGCCGCGCCGGCCGGCACCGGCATCATCGCCGGCGGCCCGATGCGCGCCATATTCGAGGCGCTCGGCGTGCAGGACGTGGTGGCGAAATCGATCGGCACGTCGAACCCGCACAACATGGTGAAGGCGACGTTCCAGGCGTTGGGCCGCTCGACCAATCCGCGCGCCGTGGCGGCCCGGCGCGGCAAGAAAGTGTCGGAGATCCTGGGCCGGCGCGAAGGCACCGAGGCGCGGGAGTAGGACATGGCGGACAGCGAAAGCAGCGCACCGAAGCGCCGCACGCGCAAGGCCCCGGCGAAGGCCGCGCCGCGGGGCAAACAGCAGGTCAAGGTGACGCAGGTAGGCAGCCCGATCGGCCGCCAATCCTATCAGCGCGACACTTTGAAGGGGCTCGGCCTCAACAAGCTGCATCGCTCGCGCGTCCTCGAGGATACGCCCGCGGTGCGCGGCATGATCGAAAGTGTGAAGCACCTCCTCCGGGTCGAGTCGGTGGCGTGATTGCCCCTGAGGCGGCGGCGGTGCGATAATGGCAGGCAAGTCCGAAGGCGCGAAGGACGATGAAGCTCAACGAGATCAGAGATAACGACGGCGCGCATTATCGCGCCAAGCGGGTCGGGCGCGGCATTGGCTCCGGCAAGGGCAAGACGAGCGGCCGCGGCGGCAAGGGCCAGACCGCGCGCTCGGGCGTAGCCTTGGCCGGCTTCGAGGGCGGCCAGACGCCGCTCCATCGCCGCCTGCCGAAGCGCGGCTTCAACCACAAGCCGTTCCGCAAGGATTTCCACATCGTCAACCTGGGCCGGCTGCAAGCGGCGGTCGATGCGGGCGTGCTCAAGCCGGGCGCCACCGTCGACGGCGCGGCACTCGTCGCCGCCGGCATTCTGCGCCGGACGGGCGACGGCGTACGTCTCCTCGCCAAGGGCGAGTTGAAGGCGCCGCTCACGATCGAGGTGGCGGGCGCCTCCAAGGCCGCGGTCGACGCGGTCGAGAAACTGGGCGGCAAGGTGATCTTGCCCGCCGCGGCAAAGCCAGCAGCCGCGTGACCGGGTTGGGGCCCCGGGCCCCGAGGATGGACTGAAATGGCGTCAGCCGCCGAACAACTCGCGTCGAGCATCAATTTCTCGGCGTTCGCCAAGGCGACGGATCTCAAGAACCGCATCTGGTTCACGCTGGGTGCCTTGGTGATCTACCGGCTCGGGACCTACATCCCCTTGCCCGGCATCGACCCGCAGGTCCTGGCGCAGGTGTTCCAGCAGAACGCCGGCGGCATCCTCGGCATGTTCGACATGTTCTCGGGCGGCGCGCTCGGGCGCATGACGATCTTCGCCTTGAACGATCATGCCGTACATCTCGTCCTCGATCATCGTGCAGCTCCTGACCGCGGTCTCGCCGCAGCTCGAAGCGCTGAAGAAGGAGGGCGAGACCGGGCGCAAGAAGCTCAACCAGTACACGCGCTACGGCACCGTGCTGCTTGCCGCCGGTGCAGGCCTATGGCATCTCGGTCGGGCTCGAGGGCTTGCGCGGACCGTCCGGGCTCGCCGTCATCGATCCCGGCCTCTTCTTCCGCCTCACCACGGTCGTGACGCTGACCGGCGGCACCATCTTCCTCATGTGGCTTGGCGAGCAGATCACCGCGCGCGGCGTCGGCAACGGCATCTCGCTCATCATCTTCTCGGGCATCGTCGCGCGCATGCCGGCGGCGCTGGCGGCGCTCCTCGAATTGGGCCGCACCGGCGCGCTCTCCACATTCTTCATCATCATCTTCCTCGTCGTCGCCGTCGCGGTCGTGACCTTCATCGTCTTCATGGAGCGGGCGCAGCGCCGCATCCTGGTGCAATATCCAAAGCGCCAGGTCGGCAACAAGATGTTCGGCGGCGAGGCCTCGCACCTGCCGCTGAAGCTCAACACCTCGGGCGTCATCCCGCCGATCTTCGCCTCATCGCTCCTGCTCTTGCCTGCGACCGTGGCGAGCTTCAACGCGAACCAGTCCGGCATCCTCGCCGAGATCGCCGCCAATCTGGGCCACGGCAAGCCGCTCTACATCCTGCTCTATGTCGCGCTCATCATTTTCTTTGCGTTCTTCTATACCGCGATCGTGTTCAACCCGACCGAGACCGCCGACAATCTGCGGAAATACGGCGGCTTCGTCCCGGGCATCAGGCCCGGCAAGAACACGGCCGACCATCTCGACTACGTGCTGACGCGCCTCACCATGGTGGGCGCGCTCTACCTCGCGGGCGTGTGCGTTCTGCCTGAAATTCTCGTCGCGCAATACAACGTGCCGTTCTATTTCGGCGGCACCAGCCTCCTGATCGTCGTCAGCGTCACCATGGACACGGTGGCGCAAATCCACTCGCACCTCCTCGCGCATCAATACGAGGGCCTTATCAAGAAAGCCAAGCTGCGGGGGAGACGTGGGTGAACATCATCCTGCTTGGTCCGCCCGGCGCGGGGAAGGGAACCCAGGCAAAGCGCCTCGAAGAGCGGCACGGACTGAAACAGCTCGCAACCGGCGACATGCTGCGCGCCGAGCGCGCCTCGGGCAGCGCCTTGGGCCGACAGGTCCAGGCCATCATGGATGCCGGCCAGCTCGTCTCGGACGACATCATGATCGCTCTCATCGGCAGCCGCATGGAACATCCCGAAGGCGCCAAGGGCTTCATCCTGGACGGTTTCCCGCGCACCGTGCCGCAGGCCGAAGCGCTCGACCGCATGCTCGCGGCAAAGCATCTGAAGCTCGATTTCGTGATCGAGATGGCGGTCGATGAAGCGGCCCTCGTCGAGCGCATCGCCGGACGGTTCAGCTGCGCCAAATGCGGCGCGAGCTACCACGAGCGCTTCAACCGGCCGCGCCAGGCCGGGATCTGCGACATCTGCGGCAACGCCGAGTTCGTGCATCGGCCCGACGACAAGCCCGAGACGGTGCGCGCGCGCCTCAAGGCCTATCGCGAACAAACCGCGCCGATTCTGCCCTATTACCGGGCGCGGGGGCTGTTGCGGACCATCGACGGCATGGCCCCGCCGGACCGGGTTACCGAGGAAATTGAACGGCTTCTCGGCAATGCAGCGGGGGGTTCGCGGAGTTGACTTCCTCTTTACCATTCTTATAATGTCCGCCCTCGGCCAAACCCCGGTTCGTGGCGTCGTCCCACATCCGTGACCTGAAGGAGAAGCGCAGGTGGCGCGCATCGCTGGCGTCAACATACCGAATCAGAAGCGCGTGCCGATCGCGCTGACCTATATCCACGGGATCGGCCGCACCACGGCCAGCCAGATCTGCGAGCGCCTCGGCATTCCGCCGCAGCGCCGCGCGCACGAGCTCACCGACGACGAAACGCTGCGCATCCGCGAGCTCATCGACCGCGAATACACGGTCGAGGGCGATTTGCGCCGGCTCGTCGCCATGAACATCAAGCGGCTCATGGACCTCGGCTGCTATCGCGGGCTTCGTCATCGCAAGGGCCTGCCGGTGCGTGGCCAGCGCACGCACACCAACGCGCGCACGCGCAAGGGCCCGGCCCGTCCCATCGCCGGCAAGAAAAAAGTCGTCTGATGGCCAAGGCAGCAGCAGCGCCGCGCGTCAGGCGTCGTGAGCGCAAGAACATCACGTCCGGCGTGGCGCACGTGAATGCGACGTTCAACAACACGATGATCACCATCACCGACGCGCAGGGCAACACGATCGCGTGGTCGTCGTCGGGAAGCCTGGGCTTCAAGGGCTCGCGCAAATCGACGCCCTATGCGGCGCAGGTCGCGGCCGAGGACGCCGGCAAGAAGGCCATGGAGCATGGCATGCGCACGCTCGAAATCGAGGTGAAGGGTCCGGGCTCGGGCCGCGAATCGGCGCTCCGTGCGCTCCAGGCCGTGGGCTTCGCCGTGACGTCGATTCGCGACGTCACGACGATTCCGCATAACGGATGTCGGCCGCCCAAGCGGCGACGGGTTTAGTCCGCGAAGCCCCGGCGCTTCGGCCGCCCGGTTGCCGCAACGGCGCGGGTGGCATGTCGAAAAAGCGGTCGGGGTCATTCGCGTCAAGCAATATGAGGTGCGGCTCGTGAGTCAGATCCAAAAGAATTGGCAGGCGCTTGAACATCCCGACAAGCCCGTGGTCGAGGCCGGCGACGATCCAAAGCGCAAGGCCGTCATCGTCGTGGGCGCGCTGGAGCGCGGCTTCGGCCTGACGCTCGGCAACGCGCTCCGGCGCGTGCTGCTGTCCTCGCTCCAGGGCGCCGCCATCACCTCGGCGCAGATCGAAGGCGTGCTGCACGAGTTCTCCTCGCTCCCGGGCGTGCTCGAGGACATCACCGACATCGTGCTGAACTTGAAGGGCATCGCGCTGCGCATGCATGGCGACGGGCCGAAGCGCATGCGGCTTCGCGCCAACGGCCCGGGCGAGGTGCGCGCCAACAAGATCGAGACCGGGCACGACATCGAGATCATGAACCCGGACCATCTCATCTGCACGCTCGACAGCGGCGCCAAGATCGCGATGGAATTGACGGTCGAAAGCGGCAAGGGCTATCGCCCGGCGACCGACAACCGGCCCGAGGACGCGCCGATCGGCCTCATCCCCGTCGACGCTCTGTTCAGCCCGGTGCGCAAGGTCAGCTACAAGGTCGAGAACACGCGCCGCGGCCAGCGCACCGATTACGACAAGCTGTCGATGGACATCGAGACGAACGGCGCGGTGACGCCGGAGGATTCGGTGGCGATCGCCGCGCGCATCCTCCAGGACCAGCTGCAGATCTTCATCAATTTCGAGGAGCCGCGCGCCGCCACCGAAGAAGAGCGGCCGAGCGAGTTGCCGTTCAACAAGAACCTCCTGCGCAAGGTCGACGAGCTCGAGCTTTCGGTGCGCTCGGCCAATTGCCTCAAGAACGACAATATCGTCTATATCGGCGATCTCGTGCAGAAGACCGAGGCGGAAATGCTTCGGACGCCCAATTTCGGCCGCAAGTCCTTGAACGAGATCAAGGAGGTGCTGGCGCAGATGGGCCTCCATCTCGGCATGGAGATTCCGAACTGGCCGCCCGAGAACATCGAGGAGCTGGCAAAGCGCCTCGAGGAACCTTATTGAGAGAGCGACGATGCGCCATCGCCTGCGCGGCCGCAGTTTCAGCCGCACCTCCGCTCACCGCAAGGCCATGTTCGACAACATGGCGCATGCGCTCCTGAAGCATGAGCAGATCACGACGACCCTGCCCAAGGCCAAGGATCTGCGCCCGGTCGTCGAGAAGCTCATCACGCTCGGCAAGCGCGGCGGCCTCCACGCGCGCCGCCAGGTGATCGCGACGCTCCAGGATGCGAAGCTCGCCGACAAGGTGATGACCACCTTGGCCGAGCGCTATGCCGCACGGCCCGGCGGATATTGCCGCATCCTCAAGGCGGGCTTCCGCCACGGCGACGCGGCGGCGATGGCGGTCATCGAGCTCGTCGATCGCGACCCCGACGCCAAGGGCCAGGATTCCGGTCCCGTCGAGGTCGAAGCCGAAGAGACCGAAGCCGCCGCGAGCTGAGCGCAGCCGTCAGCGCGCGGTCTTCCACATCGCCGCCGCGACGGCGACGTTGCCGATGCCGATCGCGAGGAAGATGCTGGGGATCCCCAGTCCCGCCGCCAGCATCAACGCGCTGGCGATCCCGGCCACCACCATGAACAGCGCATTCATGATGTTGTTGGCGGCGATGACGCGCGCGCGATGCGCCGTTTCGCTGCGCACCTGCATCAACGCGTAAAGCGGCACGCAATAGATGCCGCCGGCGAGCGCGAGCGCAAACAGATCGACGACGATGCGCCAGTTCGCAGGACTGAGGAGGAACTGCACGGCGCCGATGAGCTGCGCGGCCGACCCTTGGGACTTGCTGGCGAGCCAGAAATCGAGGCCGAACACGGCGAGGCCGAGCGCGCCCAAGGGCACGAGGCGCGCATTGATGGCCCCTCTCTGAATTCGCCCGCACAAGAGCGCGCCCGCGCCGATCCCGACCGAGAACAGCGTCAGGAACAGCGTTACCACCTCGTTGTTGGCGTGCAGGATTTCCTTGGCGAAATTCGGGAACTGCGCGAGATAGGCGATGCCGAGGAACCAGAACCACGAAATCCCCATGAGCGGCACGCGCAGATCGGCGCGCGCATAGGCGTAGTCGAGGATGCGCCACGTCTCGGCGAAGATGTTCGGCGCGAGCCGCAGATCGGGCGAGGCGGCGCGTCCGGCCGGCAGGAAGTTGGCGGCGCCCCAGCCGATCACCGCCATGACGAGAAGTGCTGCCGTCACGATGACAAAACCGTGCGGGGCGAGGATCAAGAGCCCGCCGGCGATCGTGCCGATGAGGATGGCGAGGAACGTGCCCGCCTCGATGAGCGCGTTGCCGCCCATCAGCTCCTCCGGCGCCAGAAGCTCGGGGATGATCGCGTATTTCACCGGGCCGAAAAACGTCGCCTGGATGCCGAGCCCGAACAGCACGGCAAGCTGGAAATAGATGTTGTTCAGCGCGAAGCCCGCCGCCGCGACCAGCATGATGCCGATCTCCCACAGCTTGACGATGCGCACGAGATAGCGCTTCTCGAACTTGTCGGCGATCTGCCCGGCCGGCGCCGAGAACAGGAAATAGGGCAGGATGAACACGGCGCCGGCGAGCGTCACGAGAATTTCCGTGGCGCGCGCGCTCGACGTGTCGCGATAGGCGATCAGGATGACCAGCGCGTTCTTGAACAAATTGTCGTTCACCGCGCCGAAGAACTGCGCCGTGAAGAGCGGCAGGAGCCGCCGGGTCGCAAGCAGGCGAAGCTGCGCGGTCGGTACAGGCATCAGACCGTCGGCCGTTCGCGGAAGCCCGAGCTGCCGTCGTCAGAGGCGCCTTCACGCACGATGTTGCTGACGCGGGCAAGACCGGGCCCGCGCCGGCAGGCCTCGATCATGGCCTCGATGCTCGTCGCGCGGCGCGATCAATAATGCCTCGACCGTGCCGTCGCGCCGGTTGCGGACCCAGCCGCGGATGCTCCTGCGTTCCGCCTCGTCCATGGCCCAGGCGCGGAAGCCCACGCCTTGCACGCGGCCCTCGATGACGATGCGCTCGGCGCTGTCGGCCATCGCGCTCATGCGAATTCGAGGATGATCTGGTCGGCGGCAAGACTGTCGCCCTGACGCGCGTGGATCTTGGCGATCTTCCCTTCGCGCTCGGCGCGCAGCACGTTTTCCATCTTCATCGCCTCGATCACGGCCAGTTCCTCGCCCGGCTTCACCTCCTGTCCCTCCGCGACCGCGATCGAGACGAGCAATCCCGGCATCGGCGCGAGCAGGAGGTGCGACAAATCCGCCTGGCGTTTTTCCGGCATGCGCGCCAGCAGTTCCGCGGCGCGCGGCGGCAAAACAATGAGTTCGAGGCGCCATCCCGCGTGCGACAGCGCGAACCCAATGCCGTGGCGCGCGATCTGCCAGATGCCGGGCACGCCATCCACACTCGCGCGCATCAGCGGCTGCCCCGGGTGCCACGAGGTCGCAACCCGCCGCGCCGCGCCATCGCCCGCCACCACAAGCTCCGCGCCTGCGCGCGTCACGCGCACCGGATGCCGCTCGGCGCCGCGGCAGACGACCCATTCCTCGGCGGCCGCCTGGCCCATGTCGCGCTCGGCGAGGATGCGCTGCGCCGCCGCCGCCACGGCGTAGGCGCGCTGCGCTTCCTCCGGCGCAATCGGCGCGCCGGAAAATCCGGCGGGATATTCCTCGGCGATGAACGAGGTCGAAAGCGCGCCGGCGCGAAAGCGCGGGGTGCGGACGAGAGCGGCAAGAAACGGCAGATTGTGCGACAGACCCTTGATGTAGAACGAATCGAGCGCGTCGGCCATGCGCTCGATCGCCGCCTCGCGCGTTCCCGCCGAAGTCACGAGCTTGGCGATCATCGGATCGTAATAGAGGCTGATCTCCGCGCCTTCATAAACGCCGGTATCGACGCGCACGCCGTCGCCCTCGGGCGGCTGATAGCGCACGAGCCGCCCGATCGACGGCAGGAAATTGCGGAACGGGTCCTCGGCGTAAACGCGCGCCTCGATCGCGGCGCCGCTCAAGCGCAGATCCTCCTGCCGGAACGGCAAGGCCTCGCCCGCGGCGATGCGGATCATGAGCTCGACGAGATCGAGCCCGGTCACGAGCTCCGTCACCGGATGCTCGACCTGGAGCCGCGTGTTCATCTCGAGGAAGTAGAAGCGCCGCTCGCGATCGACGATGAACTCGACGGTGCCGGCCGAGCGATAATTCGCCGCCTGCGCCAGCGCCACCGCCTGCGCGCCCATCGCGGCCCGCGTCGCCTCGTCGAGAAAAGGGCTCGGCGCCTCCTCGATCACCTTCTGGTGCCGGCGCTGGATCGAGCATTCGCGCTCGAACAGGTGGACGATGTTGCCGTGCGTGTCGCCGAGGACCTGGATCTCGATGTGGCGCGGCTCTTCGACGTAGCGCTCGATGAAGATGCGCGCATCGCCAAAGCTCGCGCGCGCCTCGCCGGAGGCAAGGCGGAATCCGTCGCGCACCTCGGCATCGCTCCGCGCGATGCGCATGCCCTTGCCGCCGCCCCCCGCGGCCGCCTTGAGCATCACCGGGAAGCCCACCTCGCGCGCGACAATGACGGCGGCTTCGGCATCAGGGATCGCCTCGAGCCGTCCGGGCACGGTCGCGACACCTGCACTTTGCGCGAGTTTTTTCGCCTCGATCTTGTCGCCCATCATGGCAATGGCGCGCGCGTCGGGTCCGATGAAGACGATGCCGGCCGCTTCGAGCGCGGCCGCGAAATCGGCATTTTCCGACAAGAACCCGTAGCCCGGATGGACCGCCTCGGCATGCGTCATGCGGCACGCCTCGAGGATCCGGTCGATGCGGAGATAGCTGTCGGCCGAAGGTGCTGGGCCGATCCTGACCGCCTCGTCCGCCATCTGCACGTGAAGCGCGCCTTCATCGGCATCGCTATAGACGGCAACCGACCTTATCCCCATGCGCCGCGCCGCGCGCACGATGCGGCAGGCGATCTCGCCGCGATTGGCGATGAGGATTGTCCTGAACATCCTGGGGCTCAGAGCGGGATGTTGTCGTGCTTCTTCCAGGGATTTTCGAGCTTCTTGCCGCGCAGCATGGCAAGCGCGCGGCACACCCGGCGGCGCGTGCCGTGCGGCATGATCACGTCGTCGATGAAGCCGCGGCTCGCGGCGACGAAGGGATTGGCGAATTTCTCGCGGTATTCCTCGGCCCGGCTCTCGATCTTGGCGGGATCGCCGAGATCGCCGCGAAAGATGATCTCGACCGCGCCTTTGGGGCCCATCACCGCGATCTCGGCGGTGGGCCAGGCATAGTTCACGTCGCCGCGCAGATGCTTCGAGCTCATGACGTCGTAGGCGCCGCCATAGGCCTTGCGCGTGATGACCGTCACCTTGGGCACGGTCGCCTCGGCAAAAGCATAGAGCAGCTTCGCGCCATGCTTGATGATGGCGCCATATTCCTGCGCCGTGCCCGGCAGGAACCCCGGCACGTCGACGAACGTCAGGATCGGGATGTTGAAGCAGTCGCAGAAGCGCACGAAGCGCGCGGCCTTGCGCGAGCTGTCGATATCGAGGCAGCCGGCCAGCACCATCGGCTGGTTCGCGACGATGCCGACGGGCGATCCCTCCATCCGCCCGAATCCGATGATGATGTTCTTGGCGTAGAGCGGGGCGAGCTCGAAGAATTCGCCGTCGTCCACCACCTTGCCGATCAATTCCTTCATGTCGTAGGGCTTGTTGGCGTTCGCCGGCACCAGCGTGTCGAGCGAGGCATCGTCGCGCTCGGTCGGATCGGTGCATTCGCGCTCGGGCAAGGACGCGCGGTTCGACGACGGCAGGAATCCGAGAAAGCGCCGCAGCTCGACGATCGCCTCGAGATCGTTCTCGAAGGCGAGATCGGCCACGCCCGAGCGCGTCGCATGGGTGAGCGCCCCGCCCAGCTCCTCGTGCGTCACGGTCTCGTGCGTCACCGTCTTGACCACGTCCGGGCCGGTCACGAACATGTAGGAACTGTCCTTCACCATGAAGATGAAGTCGGTCATCGCCGGCGAATAGACGGCGCCGCCGGCGCATGGTCCCATGACGAGCGAGATCTGCGGCACGACGCCCGAGGACAAGACGTTGCGCTCGAACACTTCGGCATAGCCCGCAAGAGACGCCACGCCGTCCTGGATGCGCGCGCCGCCCGAATCGTTCAAGCCGACGATCGGCGCGCCCACCAGCATCGCCTTGTCCATCACCTTGCAGATCTTCTCGGCATGCGCCTCGGACAGCGCGCCGCCGAACACGGTGAAGTCCTGGCTGAAGGCGAAGATGCGCCGTCCGTTGACGAGCCCATGCCCGGTGACGACGCCGTCGCCGGGAATCCGCGTCTCGTCCATGCCGAAATCGTGGCTGCGGTGCTCGACGAACATGTCCCATTCCTCGAACGAGCCCGGATCGAACAGGAGATCGAGCCGCTCGCGCGCGGTGAGCCTGCCCTTGGCGTGCTGCTGCGCGATGCGGCGCTCGCCGCCGCCAAGCCGCGCCGCCGCGCGCTTTTCCGTCCAATCGCCGCAGGATGTCTTGCATCGGGCTCTCCTCGGGAACGATCGGAGATATCACCTCGGGCACGGGCGCGCCAGTATCACGCGCCGAGAAGAGCGAGGAAGCGGGCGGCGGCGGCAATCTCGGCGCGCAGGTCTGCGCGCCGGCGCGTCTGCTCCGCATCCTCGCCCCATTGTTCGATCTCGAACGTCTGGTCGAGCTCGGCCGCCGCGAACGCGGCGTCGGCGTCGAGCCTGCCCTCGACGAGCGCCAGCGCGACCACGACCGAGCCGCACACGGCGCAGGCCAGATGGAGCGCCGCGAGCTTCATCGAGTTGTACGCAGCGACTGCTTCGGAAAGCGCGCGGATCGCCGCCTCGGGCTGATCCCGCGGCACGATCCCCGCCGTCACTGCCAGCTCGGCGCCATAGCGCTCCCTCGTCCATTCGACGAGCGGCTGCCAGGCCGTGTGCTGGCGCATGACCAGCGCCTCCGGGCGTTCCGCGCGATAGCACACGAGGTCCGTGCCGGCATATTTCGCGAGCTCGGCGATCACGCCTTCGCGCCGCGGCGCCACGAGATCGATGGCGATGCTGGCGATGCGGGTGAGCGGCATCGAGTTCGGGATCGATGCGCTCGCCCTGCGCCTGCCACTCGGATGCGATCGCCTCGCCAAGCGCGCGGCTCGACACGGCGAGCGTTGCCTTGGCCGGCGTGCGCACCGGCTTGCCGTCGAGCACGATGAGGAAGCCGCCGCCGTCGGCTTCCGCAACTCCGGCATGGCGATAGATGCGCCGCGGCCGGCTAGCCATCGCCGGCAAGTCCGGCGAACGGATCGCGCTCGTCGCCCTCGCCGAAGCCGAAAAAGGCGAAGGTCTCGCGCATGTGCTGCGGCAGGGGCGCCGTCACCGCGATGCGCCGCCCCTTGGGATGCGGAAACGAGATCGCGCGGGCGTGCAGATGGAGCTGCCGCGCGTTGGGAATGCCCGGCGGATGGGCCGATGCGCCGCCATATTTGCCGTCGCCCAGGATCGGCGTGCCGATCGCGGCGAGATGGGCGCGGAGCTGATGCGTGCGGCCCGTCAAGGGTTCGAGCGCGAGCCACGCGATTTTGCCGCCGGCGTGCGAGACGGCGCGATAGAAGGTGAGGGCGCGCTGTCCGTCGTCGTCGGTCACGACGCGCTCGGCGCCCTTCGTCATGAGCTTGGCGAGCGGCAGGTCGATACGCCCCTGGCGCGGCTTCGGCACGCCGACGGAAAGGGCCCAATAGGCCTTCCTCACCTCCTTGCCGCGGAAGGCGGCGGCGAGGAACGATGCCGCGCGGGCGCTTCGCGCAAGGACGAGCGCGCCGCTCGTGTCGCGGTCGAGGCGATGCACCAGCCGCGGCCGCTCGCCGCTATCGGCAAGCGCGTCGAGCATGGCGTCGAGATGCCGACCGGTGCCGGTGCCACCCTGCACCGCGAGCCCCGCCGGCTTGTCGATGACGATGACCTCATCGTCCTCATAAAGCACGGCGTTGCGCAGCATCGCCCGGTCGGCCGGCCGAATGGCTGGACTGTCCGCCGCTGGGCGCGGCGCGGACGCTTCGCCGAGCGGCGGCACGCGCACCTGTTGGCCCGGCGCCACGCGGTCGCCAGCGGCGGCGCGCTTGCCGTCGAGTTGCACCTGGCCGGTCCGCAGCAGCTTTTCCAGCCGCCCGTGCGCCAGATCGGGAAAATGCCGCTTGAACCAGCGGTCGAGCCGGATTTCCGCCTCGTCCGCGGTCACCGCGATGGTGCGGACGCCCGCCATGAGGGCGCCGACTCTAGCCGCCGCCCCGAGGCCGCACCATCCCGGCTCAGCCCCAGTGGCCGGGAACCCAGACCCAGCCGCGCGGCCGGGCGTCCCAATGGCCGGGAACCCACATCGCGTGTTCGCGCGGCGGATGGACATAGCGTCCGCCGACCCAGATATAGGCCCGTCCGTCCCAGCGCCAGTAGCCCGGGCGCCACACCCAGGCGCCCGGCGAGGGCGGCGGCGGCGGCGCCATTTCCGCCTGCGGCGGCGGCGGCGCGTAGGACTGTGCCCCGGCCATGCCGCCGGCCGCCAAGGACAGAAGGATCACGGCCGCCGCAACAATTTTCGTTCGCATCATGTGCTCCCGCTCGAACCGCGCTACGGCGGACAATAAGCCAATGCCAATCCGGGCGCTATTTTCGTTCGCGCAATTTCGCCCAATAGTCGAGCCGCTTCCTGATCTCGCGCTCGAAGCCGCGCTCGCCCGGCTGATAGAAGACCTGCCGCGGCACGTCATCCGGAAAATAATTGAGGCCGGAGAATCCCTCTTCGGTATTGGGGTCGTAGACATAGCCGGCGCTATAGCCGAGATCGCGCATGAGCCGGGTCGGGGCATTGACCGCGTGCAGCGGCGGCATGAGCGAGCCGCTCTCCTTGGCCGCGCGCTGCGCCGCGCCGAAAGCGACGTAGGCGGCGTTCGACTTCGGGCAAGTCGCCAGGAAAATCACCGCCTGCGCCAGCGCGAGCTCGCCTTCGGGCGAGCCGAGCCGGTCATAGGCCTCCCAGGCGGCGATCGTCTGCACCAGCGCCTGCGGCTCGGCGAGGCCGATATCCTCGACCGCCATGCGCACCATGCGCCGCGCGATATAGATCGGATGCTCGCCGCCCACGAGCATGCGCGCGAGCCAATAGAGCGCCGCATCGACGTCCGAGCCGCGCACCGATTTGTGCAGCGCGCTGATGAGGTTGTAGTGGCCTTCCTGGGCCTTGTCGTAAAGCGGCGCGCGGCGCTGCACCGCGGCGGTAAGGCCGGCCGTGTCGAGCACGGTCCCGGGCGGCAGCGCGACCAGCTCCTCGGCCAGGTTGAAGATGAAGCGGCCATCGCCGTCGGCCATCGCCTTCAGTGCCTGGCGCGCCTCGGCGTCGAGCGGCAGCTTCTTCTGCAACGCCGTCTCGGCGCGCGCGATGAGGATGTCGAGCGCCGCATCGTCCAAGCGGTTCAGCACGAACACCTGGCAGCGCGACAGCAGCGCGCCGTTCAATTCGAACGACGGGTTCTCGGTCGTGGCGCCGATCAGCACGACGGTGCCGTCCTCGACATAGGGCAGGAAACTGTCCTGCTGCGCCCGGTTGAAGCGGTGGATCTCGTCGACGAAGAGCAGCGTGCCCTGGCCGCCGACGCGCCGCTTCTTGGCCGCGTCGAATACCTTGCGCAGATCGGCGACGCCGGAGAACACCGCCGAAAGCGGCTCGAAATGCATGTTCGTCGCCTCGGCGAGAAGGCGCGCGATCGTGGTCTTGCCGCAGCCGGGCGGGCCCCACAGGATCATCGACGCAAGCCGCCGCTGCGCCACCATGCGCCCGATCGGCCCGTCGGGCTTCAAGCAGTTGATCCTGCCCCACCACCTCGTCGAGCCGCCGCGGCCTCAATCGGTCGGCCAAAGGCCGCGGCGCGTTCTTCTCGAACAGACTCATCGCACCGTCACGGTGAGGAGCTTGCCCTTGCGCCGCACCGCGATCGTCCACGGCGCCTTCGCCGCGCCGAGCGTATCCTGCAAGCTGGCGACGCTGTCGACCGGCTGATTGTTGAGGCTGACGAGCATGTCGCCCGGCTCGAGCCCCAGGCGCTGCGCCGCGCTCCCTTGCTCGAGCGAGGCAACGACGACGCCGCGCTGGGTGGTGTCGAGGCCGAGATCGTCGTCGAAGGCGGGATTGAGATTGCCGACGGTGGCGCCCGCGAGCGGATTGGCGCCGGAAAGCTCCTTCAACGCGCGCGGCGGATCCTCGGGCAGCGCGGCGAGCGTCACGCTCGCGCTGTGGCTTTCGCCGCCGCGCCAATAGTCGAGCTTCGCCGGCGTGTTGGGCGGGAGCGTGGCGATGCGGAAGATGAGCGACTGCGGATCGTCGACCTCGTGCCCGTTGACGGCAAGGATCACGTCGCCGATGCGCAGGCCCGCCGCGGCGGCCGGGCCTTCGGCCGCGATATCCTTCACCAGCACGCCCGCGGGGCGATCGAGCTTCAGCCCCTCGGCAAGCTCCGACGTCACTTCCTGTCCGGAGACGCCGAGCCATGGCCGCATCACCTTGCCGCCGTGATGCGCCGCGTCGATCTCGACGCGGACCATGGCCGACGGGATGGCGAAGCCCAATCCCATCGAGCCGCCCGAGCGCGAGAAGATCGCGGTGTTGATGCCGACGAGCCTGCCGTCGAGATCGACCAGCGCGCCGCCGGAATTGCCCGGGTTGATCGCCGCGTCGGTCTGGATGAAGGAGCGGAAATCCGACGCGCCGATCGAGCGCGCCAGCGCCGAGACGATGCCGGTCGTCACCGTCTGGCCGACGCCGAACGGGTTGCCGATCGCGAGCACGATGTCGCCCACTTCGAGCCCGTCGCTGTCGCCGAGTTCGAGCGCCGGCAGCTTCTCGCCATGCGTGTCGATCGTGAGCACGGCGAGATCGGCATGCTCGTCGAGCAGCTTCACCTTCGCCTCGAACTCGCGCCGGTCGCTCAGCACGACGCGGATCTCTTCGGCCTGGGTGATGACGTGGCCGTTCGTGACGATGAGGCCCTGCGGGATCGACGATGACGCCCGAGCCGAGCGAATTCAGCACCCGCTCGCGCGACATGCCGAACGGCGCGTTCTCGCCGAAGAAGCGGCGGAAGAACGGGTCTTCGAGCAGCGGCGGTGGCTGCTGCCGCACGACGCGGCGCGAATAGACGTTGACCACTGCCGGCGCCACGCGCTTGACGATCGGCGCATAGGAGAGCTTGACCGCCTCGCGGCTCTCCGGCACGGCGCGCGTCTGCGCGTGGGCCGGGAGGGCGAGGCAGGCGGCGGCGAGAAGGAGGGCGAACAAGGTGCGGCATCATGGTGTCATCTTCAGTGCCCGCAGTCGTCGTCGCCGCGAGTGGCGATCTCCTGGGCTCGTCGCCAGATCCCTGAACACATCGGCAAATAGCCGAAACCGCGCTTGAGGGCGCCATCGAGGTCCGCCATCGTGGCCGTGTGGCCCAGCGCGCGCAGCGAGGTGACGCCGTGCTCGCGGATGCCGCACGGGACGATGCCGCGGTAATGGCCGAGATCGGGATCGAGGTTGAGCGAAACGCCGTGATAGCTCACCCAATGGCGCACGCGCACGCCGATGGCAGCGATCTTGCTCTCGCGCCCGCCCTCGTCGATCCAGATGCCGACCCGTCCGGCGCGCCGCTCGCCCGTTACGCCGAATTCCGCGAGCGTGGCGATGAGCCACGCCTCGAGGCCGCGCACGTAGGTCTTGAGGTCGAGCCCGCGCCGCCTCAGATCGAGCATGACATAGCCCACGCGCTGGCCCGGCCCGTGATAGGTGAACTGGCCGCCGCGCCCGGTGCGGTGGACCGGGAAGATCGCCTCGACCAGATCTTCCGCGCGCGCGCTCGTTCCGGCGGTGTAGAGCGGCGGATGCTCCAGGAGCCACACGAGCTCCGGCGCCGTGCCGGCGCGGATCGCCGCGACACGCTCCTCCATTGCCCTGACCGCCGCCTCGTATTCCACCGGCGCGGGCGCGATGCGCCACTCGATGCTCACAACCCTCTCCCCTCGGGGGAGAGGGCAGGGTGAGGGGAAAGCGATGCAGTCTCCCTGGTAGAGCGAGGGTCTTGTTGCTCGCCCTTGGCGGATTTGGTAATGAGCCACGGCCGCGGTCGTGGCGGAACTGGTAGACGCGCAGCGTTGAGGTCGCTGTGGGGGAAACCTCGTGGAAGTTCGAGTCTTCTCGACCGCACCATAGCTCCTAGAAAAGCCTGGAAATCCGCCCTGGAGTGATAGCTCTTCGGGCCGTTAGCAACCCTATAACAGCCGTGAAGGCGCGTTCCTGGCATTCGATCGATCGTCAGAGACATTTCCGTCTGGATTTGGTTGGTGGCCTTGCGAACAATAGATTGAGCGAAGCCACACTTCAAAGACCAGGAGGCGAAACATGCCAACACCGGCAAGTACCGCTGACCTCCAACGCTACGGATTTTTGCAAATTGCAGCGATTCACTGGGACCTCGAAATGAGGAAGATGACTGTGACAAGGGGCGGCACCACGCCTTCGCCTCAAGCCGGTATATACGCATTCGTTAAAAACGACGAGGTTTGTCGGGTCGGCACAACTGAGCAAGACCTAGTCGCTCGCGTGATCCATCGGGGAACCATCGTGACCAAATATCACGCGGGGCATCCAAGACCGTACATCGGCAGGGACGAAGCAGAGAAATGGGCGGAGCGTCTCGACGCACATCCTGAGGGCGGAACGGTCTGGGCTCGCGCAGGCACGCAGTTCGAGGCTACCGGAATGGGTATGATAGACGGATCATTGGCCGAGGAACGATATTTTATCCAGCATCACTCGCCGTACATGAACACCGGTAGGAACTGATCCTTGTAGCTTACACGTTTCTTTGTGAGCCAAGCCCTGTCCTGACCAAGCCGGGTCGGTATATCTGGCGGCCAGGGTGGATTGTTTCGATAGCAGCCACTTAGGGCGATTTTTGCTCGAATCAACTCGACCGCACCATAGCTCCAGCAATTCATTCGATCGTCGTCCCGCGAAAGCCGGGACCCAGGATGTGCGCGCGCCGCGTGCCCCGGAGCCCGGCTCTCGCCGCGGTGACGGCAAGGCTGTGCTCCCCATGATATAAGGCCGCGGGATCGAGCGGGAGGGACTGCACATGGCCGAAGACGAGGGCGGCGGCGCGCTCGAATATCACCGCTTGCCGCCGCCGGGAAAGATCGCGGTCGTCGCGACGAAGCCGCTCGCCACGCAGCACGACCTGGCGCTGGCCTATACGCCGGGCGTGGCCGCGGCCTCGCTCGCAATTGCCAAGGACCCGAACGAGGCGTCCACCCTCACCGCGCGCGCCAACCTCGTCGCCGTCGTGACGAACGGCACGGCCGTCCTCGGCCTCGGCGCGATCGGCCCGCTCGCAGCGAAACCGGTGATGGAAGGAAAGGCCGTCCTCTTCAAGAAATTCGCCGGCATCGACGTGTTCGACCTCGAGATCGACGAGCGCGATCCCGGCCGGCTCGTCGATGTGATCGCCGCGCTCGAGCCCACGTTCGGCGCGATCAATCTCGAGGACGTGAAGGCGCCCGAATGCTTCGAGGTCGAAGCGAAGCTCCGGGCGCGCATGAAAATCCCGGTGTTCCACGACGACCAGCACGGCACCGCGATCATCGTCGGCGCCGCCGTCCGCAACGCGCTGCGCCTCGTCGGCAAGCGCCTTGGCGAGGTGAAGCTCGTCACCTCGGGCGCGGGCGCCGCGGCGATCGCCTGCCTCGATCTTCTCGTCGACATGGGGCTCAAGGTCGAGAACGTGATCGCGACCGACCGGTTCGGCGTCGTCTGGCGCGGCCGCAAGGAGGAGATGGATCCGCGCAAGGACCGCTACGCCAAGGACACGAACGCGCGCAGCCTCGCCGACGTGATCGCCGGCGCCGACATCTTCCTCGGCCTGTCCGCGCCCGGCGTGCTGCAAGCCGGAAATGGTGGCGAAAATGGGCGAGAAGCCGATCATCCTCGCGCTCGCCAATCCGACGCCCGAGATCATGCCCGAAGCCGCGCGCGCCGTGCGGCCCGATGCCATCATCGCCACCGGACGCAGCGACTATCCGAACCAGGTCAACAACGTCCTGTGCTTCCCCTTCATCTTTCGCGGCGCGCTCGATGTCGGCGCCACCGCCATCAACGAGGCGATGAAGATCGCCTGCGTCGAGGCCTTGGCCGATCTCGCGCTGGCCGAGCCGTCCGACGTGGTGGCGGCCGCCTACGGCGAGACATCGCTCGTATTCGGCCCGGACTATCTCATCCCGAAGCCGTTCGATCCGCGCCTCATCCTTCAGCTTGCGCCCGCGGTCGCGAAGGCCGCGAGCGAAAGCGGCGTCGCGACGCGGCCGCTCGCCGATCCGGCGGCTTATCGCCAGCGCCTCACCGAATTCGTGTTCCGTTCGGGCCTCGCCATGAAGCCGGTGTTCGACCGCGCGCGGGCCGAGCCGAAGCGTGTTGCCTATGCCGAGGGCGAGGACGAGCGCGTCCTGCGCGCCGCGCAACAGGCGCTCGACGAGGGCTTTTGCAAGCCGATCCTGATCGGCCGGCCCGAGATCATGAAGAGCCGCATCGCAAGCCTCAATCTGCGCCTTGCGCCCGGCCGCGACGTGGAGTTCATCGATCCGGCGGGCGACCGGCGCTTCGGCGAATATTGGCGCTTCTACCATTCGCTGATGGAGCGGAAGGGCATCGATCCCGACTATGCCCGCCGCCTCGTGCGCACGCGCAACACTGTCATCGCCGCGCTGATGGTGCGGCGCGGCGATGCCGACGCGATGCTGTGCGGCGTCGTCGGACAGTATCACCGCCATCTGCGCCATCTCGTCGACATCGTCGGCCTGACGCCGGGCGCGCACGCGCCGGCGGCGCTGTCGGTGATGATCACGCCCAAGGGCACGTACTTTCTCTGCGACACCTTCGTCGCCGATCCGCCGAGCGCCGAGGCGATCGCCGAGACGACGCTGCGCGCGGCCGACGCCGTGCGGCTCTTCGGGATCGAGCCCAAGGTCGCGCTGCTATCGCATTCGAATTTCGGCAGCGCCGACGATCCATCGGCCGCGCGCATGAGGCGCGCGCTCGAACTGCTGCGCGAGCGTGCGCCAGAGCTCGAGGCCGAGGGCGAAATGCATGCCGACGCGGCGCTCTCGCCGGCGATCCGGCGCCGTATCTTTCCCAACGCGCGCTATGACGGCGCCGCCAATCTCCTGGTGATGCCGAGCCTCGATGCCGCCAACATCGCGCACTCGCTGCTGACGGTGCTGGCCGACGGACTCTCGGTCGGGCCGATCCTGCTCGGCAT
This sequence comes from uncultured Alphaproteobacteria bacterium, assembly GCA_963804235.1. Taxonomy (GTDB): domain Bacteria; phylum Pseudomonadota; class Alphaproteobacteria; order ATCC43930; family CGMCC-115725; genus DATJLY01. Next base: position 9,689 of record CAWDPP010000061.1, on the reverse strand, counting down.
GAGCCGCTCGGCACATATCGTGACGCCATCGGTCACCGTGCGCGGCCTCCTCAACATGACCGCCGTCGCCGTCCACGACGCGCAGCGCGCCGCCGCGCGCGGCTGAAGCTTACTGGACGCGCCGAGCGGCGCGGTGATAGCGTGACGGCCAGCGCAACGGAGGAGACGCGCCAATGCTGAGCCGCGAGGAGAATACGCTTCTGACCGCCATCGGCCCCGGCACCGGGATGGGGGCGATGTTGCGGCGCTATTGGCATCCGGTCGGCTGCTCGCAGTTCGTCACCTCGAAGCCGCAGCGCGTCAAGGTGTTGGGCGAGGAGCTCGTGCTCTATCGCGGCACGAGCGGCGCGCCCGCGTTGATGCAGCTGCGCTGCGCCCATCGCAGCCTCGCGCTCGATTACGGGCGGATCGAGGGCGACAGCATCCGCTGCGCCTATCACGGCTGGCTCTATGACCGCACGGGCCAATGCCTCGAACAGCCGGCCGAGCCCGAGGGCAGCTCGTTCAAGGAGAAGATCCGCCTCGCCAGCTATCGCACGCAGGAGGCCGGCGGCCTGGTGTTCGCCTATATGGGGCCCGAGCCCGCGCCGCTCCTGCCGCTCTACGACGTTCTCCTGATGGAGGACGGGGTCAAGGACGTGCAGGTCCAGACGATCCACGCCAACTGGTTCAATCACGTCGAGAACATCGTCGATATCAGCCACCTGGCGTGGCTGCACGGCTATACCTTCCCGGCCTATGGCGCGAAGAAGGTGACCTATCACTGGGAGCGCACGCATTTCGGGCTCAACAACGTGATGCTGATCGAAGGCATCAACGATACGCACGTCTCGTGCTACGGCTTCCCCACGGTGAACCGCTTCTCGCTGCCGCCCATCGACAAGAACGGCGAGCTGGTGCGCTCGATGATCTATCGCGTGCCGGCCGACGATGCCGCGACGCTGCTCTATTTCGTGCGCTTCTATCCGAGCGCGAAGCGCGTCCTCAACAGTTCGCGGCGCGATGCGCCGGTGGGCCAGTACGCGCCGCTCGCGAGCGACTGGTGGGGCATCGACGTGGTCGATCAGGACCGTATGGCGGTCGAGCAGCAGGGCGTCATCGCCGACCGGCCGAACGAGCATCTGGGCGCGTCGGACGGCGGCATCATCCGCATGCGCCAGATGATGCGCGAGGCATTGGCCGCGGTGGAAGAAGGGCGCGATCCGCCCTGCATCATCCGCGACCCGGCGCAGCAGGTCGTGATCTTCCCGCAGAAATCCGACATGCTGCGCGAGAAGCGCGCCGATGTCGGCTACGCCAAGGGCTATGCCGAGGAGACGCAGAAAAGTCTCGTCTGAGGCCGGCCGAATTATCTCACATTGCGGTTATGTGAAATAGCACTCGTCTTGCCGCCGGAGGAGCAGCGGCAAGACGAGGCGCGGCCGAGCGGGGGGAGGGGGCTGGCTCAGCCGCGATGGTGGAAGTGGTGTCCGTGCGGCCCGAACAGATCGTTCGCGGCCGTCTTCTGCGAGTCGGACAAACCGTCGTAGAGCGGCCGGAAGACGGCGAGGAAGCGCTCGGTCTGCTGCGAGCGCATCGCCGACAGCCGTGCCGTGGTTTCGAGCCGCCGCAACGCGTCAGGCGGCGCGGTGCGCTCCTGCTGCATCTGCTCGAACGCCTGGCGCCGCTCGGTCGAGTCCTGGCGCATCGCCTGCGCGACCTTCTCCCACTGCTCCTCCTGCGCCGGTGTGATGTGCAGCTCGGTCTTGAGGTAGGCGATGCGGCCCTCGATGTGGCTCGCGCGCGGCGGGCGCTGCGGCCGTTGCTGCTGCTGTTGCGGTGCGGCGGGCGCGGAAGGCGCGGGCGGGGCTGCGCTTTGCTGCGCCGCGGCAGGCAGTGTCGGCAGCGTGATCGCGCCGGCGCTGCCGAGGGCAACTGCAAGGGCGGCGGCGGCGAAGCTCAATTTCCTGTTAGGCACGACGGGTTTCTCCATGGGTTGGCCGATTACGGGCTCGCTGATTCTAGGCCCGCCGACGCCGCGCCATCCCTTTGCGCGGCACGGCCGCACCGTTACACTGGTGTAATCCAGGCACGGAGGCGCGGTGCCCGCCAATCGCTACCCGATGCTCGATTTCGATCTCGGCGCCGAGATCGACATGCTGCGCGACAGCGTGCGCGATTTCGCCGATGCCGAGATCGCGCCGCGCGCGGCGGCGATCGACCGCGACGATGCGTTCCCGCGCGATTTGTGGCCGAAGCTCGGCGCGATCGGCCTGCTCGGCATCACCGTCGAGGAGGAGCTGGGCGGCGCCGGCATGGGCTATCTCGCGCATGTCGTGGCGATGGAAGAGGTGAGCCGCGGCTCGGCCTCGGTCGGTCTCTCCTATGGCGCGCACTCGAACTTGTGCGTGAACCAGATCCGCCGCAACGGCACGCCCGCGCAGAAGCGCCGCTATCTGCCGAAGCTCATCTCGGGCGAGCATGTCGGCGCGCTCGCCATGAGCGAGGTGGGCGCCGGCTCCGATGTCGTGTCGATGACGACGCGCGCCGAGAAGAAGGGTGATCGCTATATCCTCACCGGCAGCAAGATGTGGATCACCAACGGCTCCGAAGCCGATACGCTCGTCGTCTATGCCAAGACCGATCCCGCCGCCGGCCCGCGCGGCATCACCGCCTTCCTCATCGAGAAAGGCATGAAGGGATTCCGCCCGGCGCAGAAGCTCGACAAGCTCGGCATGCGCGGATCGCCCACGGCAGAGCTGGTGTTCGAGGAGTGCGAGGTGCCGGACGCGAACGTGCTCGGCGCCGTCAACGAGGGCGTGAAGGTGCTGATGAGCGGGCTCGATTACGAGCGCGCGGTCTTGGCGGGCGGGCCGCTCGGCATCATGCAGTCGTGCCTCGACGCGGTCATTCCCTATGTCCACGAGCGGCGCCAGTTCGGCCGGCCCATCGGCGAGTTCCAGCTCATGCAAGGGCAAGCTCGCCGACATGTATACCGGCATGAATGCGGCGCGTGCCTACGTCTATGCCGTGGCGCGCGCCTGCGACCAGGGCCGCACTGCGCGCAAGGATGCGGCAGGCGCCATTCTTTATGCGGCCGAGAGGGCGACGCACATGGCGCTCGATGCGATCCAGGTGCTGGGCGGCAACGGCTACATCAACGAGTTCCCCACCGGCCGCCTGCTGCGCGACGCCAAGCTCTACGAGATCGGCGCCGGCACGTCCGAGATCCGGCGCATGCTGATCGGGCGCGAGCTCTTCGAGGAGACGAGCTGAATGCCGACGGTGCTGATCACCGGCGCCAGTCGCGGCATCGGCCTCGAATTCGCGCGGCAATACGCGGGCCAAGGCTGGCGCGTCATCGCCACCTGCCGCGATCCCGCGCGCGCCGATAAGCTCCGCGCCGCGGCGCCCGGCGCCGAGCTCCGCCGCCTCGACGTGACGGACCATGCCGGCGTCGCCGCGCTGTCGCGCGCGCTCGCCGGCGACGCGATCGATGTGCTCATCGCCAATGCCGGCGTCTATCTCGACAAGGGCCTGGCGCTCGAAGCGCTCGAAGATGCCGCCTGGGAGGAAAGCTTCGCCGTCAACGCGATCGCCCCGATGGTGTGTGCCGCGGCCTTTCTGCCGCAGGTCAAGCGCTCGACGGAGCGCAAGATGATCGCGCTCGGCAGCGCCGCCGCCTCGATCACGCAGATCCGCTATGGCGGCGGCTATGCCTATCGCTCGTCGAAGGCGGCGCTGCATGTGTCATGGCGCACGCTCGCCTTCGATCATCCCGAGATCATCGCCACCGTGCTCTCGCCCGCGCGCGTCAGGACCGACATGAATCCGGATGCGCCGCTTCCACCCGAGGAAAGCGTCAAGGGAATGCGCCAGGTCATCGCGCGCCTCACGCAATCGGAGAGCGGCGGCTTCTTGCGCTATGACGGCAGCGTTCTGCCCTGGTAGCGCGATGTCCGTCCTCGCCACATCGCTCGATCCGCATTCGCCCCTCTACCAGGCGAATGACGAGGCGATGCGGGGCCTCGTCGCCGATCTCGCGCAAAAGCTCGAACGCATCCGCCACGGCGGCGGCGACGCCGCGCGCGAGCGCCACCTTGCCCGCGGCAAGCTCTTGCCGCGCGAGCGCATCCGCCTCTTGCTCGATCCGGGCGCGCCCTTCCTCGAGCTTTCGCCGCTCGCGGCCTACGGCATGTATGGCGAGGATATTCCCGCCGCCGGCATCGTCACCGGCATCGGCCCGGTCATGGGCAAGGAATGCGTCATCGTCGTCAACGACGCGACGGTGAAGGGCGGGACCTATTACCCGCTGACCGTGAAGAAGCATCTGCGCGCCCAGGAAATCGCGCGCGACAACCATCTGCCGTGCATCTATCTCGTCGATTCCGGCGGCGCCAATCTGCCGAACCAGGACGATGTGTTTCCCGACCGCGACCATTTCGGCCGCATTTTCTATAACCAGGCGACGCTGTCGGCGGCCGGCATTCCGCAGATCGCCGCCGTCATGGGCTCGTGCACGGCGGGCGGCGCCTATGTGCCGGCGATGTCGGACGAGTGCATCATCGTCAGGAACGAGGGCACGATCTTCCTGGGCGGGCCGCCGCTCGTCAAAGCCGCGACCGGCGAGATCGTGAGCGCCGAGGATCTGGGCGGCGCCGAGGTGCACGCCCGCATCTCGGGCGTCGCCGATCATTACGCGATGGACGACGCGCATGCCTTGGGCATCGCCCGCCGCATCGTCGCCAATCTCAACCGCGTCAAGCCGGGCGGCATCGACATCGCCACGCCGGAAGAGCCGCTTTACGATGCCGCCGGCATTTATGGCGCCGTGTCGAGCGATCCGCGCAAACCCTATGACGTGCGCGAGGTGATCGCGCGCCTCGTCGACGGCAGCCGGCTCGACGAATTCAAGCCGCTCTATGGCGAGACGCTCGTCACCGGCTTCGCTCGCCTCTGGGGCTATCCCATCGGCATCGTCGCCAACAACGGCATCCTCTTTTCCGAAAGCGCGTTGAAGGGCGCGCATTTCATCGAGCTGTGCGCGCGGCGCGGCATCCCGCTCGTGTTCCTGCAGAACATCACGGGCTTCATGGTCGGGCGCAAGTACGAGGCGGGCGGCATCGCCAAGGACGGCGCCAAGATGGTGACGGCGGTCGCTTGCGCCAACGTGCCGAAATTCACGGTGATCGTCGGCGGCAGTTTCGGCGCCGGCAATTACGGCATGTGCGGCCGCGCCTTTGCCCCGCGCTTCTTGTGGATGTGGCCCAATGCGCGCATCTCGGTGATGGGGGGAGAGCAGGCGGCGACCGTGCTCGCGACCGTGCATCGCGACAATGTCGAACGGCGCGGCGACCAGTGGAGCGGCGCCGATGAGGAAGCCTTCAAGGCGCCCATCCGCGCGCAATACGAGACGCAGGGCCATCCCTATTACGCGAGCGCGCGGCTCTGGGACGACGGCGTGATCGATCCGGCCGACACGCGGCGCGTGCTCGCGCTCGCCATTTCGGCAAGCCTCAACGCGCCCATCGCCAAGACCGAATTCGGCATATTCCGGATGTGATCGGATGAGCGACATTCTCCTTTCGACCGACGCGCGCGGCGTCGCCACGCTTACTCTCAACCGGCCGGCGCTGCGCAACGCGTTCGACGACGCGCTCATCCGCGATCTGACCGAGGCCTTTCGGCGCGTCGCTGCTGATGATGCCGTTCGCCTCCTCGTGCTGACCGGGGCGGGAAGCGCGTTCTCGGCGGGCGGCGATCTCAACTGGATGCGGCGCATGGCGGGCTACAGCCAAGCCGAGAATTACGCCGATGCGATGGCGCTCGCCTCGATGCTGCGCGCGCTCGACACGCTGACGAAGCCGACGGTCGCGCGCGTCAACGGCGCGGCCTTTGCCGGCGGCGTCGGCCTCATCTGCTGCTGCGACATAGCGGTGGCGGCGGCGAATGCCGTGTTCTCGATCTCCGAAGTGCGGCTCGGCCTGGTGCCGGCGACGATCGGCCCCTATGTCGTGGCCGCGATCGGCGCGCGCGCGGCACGGCGCTACTGCCTCACCGCCGAAACCTTTGCGCGCCGCCGACGCGCACCGCATCGGCCTCGTGCACGAGGTCGCACCCGCGGACGAGCTTGACGCGGCGCTCGAGCGGGTCGTCGCCGGCCTGCTCCAGGGCGCGCCCGCCGCGCAGGGCCGCGCCAAGCGCCTCATCGGCGAGGTCAACGCGCGCGCGGTCGACGAGGAGGTGATGGCGCTCACCGCCCGCACCATTGCCGAAGCGCGCGCATCGCCCGAGGGGCGCGAAGGCGTCTCGGCCTTTCTCGACAAGCGGCCGCCCTCCTGGCGCCGTTGACCTTGTTCCGCCGCCTCCTCATCGCCAATCGCGGCGAAATCGCCTGCCGCGTCCTGCGCACGGCAAAGCGCCTCGGCCTGCACACGATCGCGGTTCATTCCGAAGCCGACCGCGGCGCGCTTCATGTGGCACTCGCCGATGAGGCATTCGAGATCGGTCCGGCGCCGGCGCGCGAGAGCTATCTCGACATCGCGCGCATCATGGACGCGGCGCGCCGCAGCGGCGCCGAGGCGATCCACCCGGGCTATGGGTTTCTCTCGGAGAATGCCGATTTCGCGGCGGCGTGCGCGGCCGAGGGCGTCATCTTCGTCGGGCCTCCACCCGATGCGATGCGCGCCATGGGCGACAAGGCGCACGCGAAGTCGATCATGGCAGCGGCCGGCGTGCCCGTGCTGCCGGGCTACAACGGCGCCGAACAGGACGACGCGCGCTTTGCCGCCGAGGCGCAGCGCCTGGGCTTCCCGCTGCTGGTGAAGGCGGCGGCGGGCGGCGGCGGCCGCGGCATGCGCATCGTCGCGCGTGCCGACGAGCTCGCAGCTGCGCTCGCCTCGGCGCGGCGCGAATCGCAGGGCGCATTCGCCGACAGCCGCCTCATCCTCGAGCGCTATCTCGCGCGGCCGCGCCACATCGAGGTGCAGATTTTCGCCGATGCGCAGGGCGGCGCGGTCCATATGTTCGAGCGCGATTGCTCGCTCCAGCGCCGCCACCAGAAGATCCTCGAGGAAGCGCCCGCCATCGCGCTTGCGGAGAGCTTGCGCCAGAAGCTGTGCGCGACCGCGGTCGCCGCCGCGCGCGCCGCGGGCTATGTCGGCGCCGGCACGGTCGAGTTCCTGGTCGAAGGGGACTCCTTCTACTTCATCGAGATGAATGCGCGCCTTCAGGTCGAGCATCCGGTGACCGAGATGATCACCGGCCTCGATCTGGTCGAATGGCAGCTCCGCGTCGCGGCGGGCGAGCCGTTGCCGCTGCGCCAGGACGAGATCGCGCATCATGGGCATGCGATCGAGGTGCGGCTCTATGCCGAAGACCCGTCGCGCGCGTTCCTGCCGCAAGGAGGCGTGCTGCGCCATTTCGGCATGCCGGAGGCCGATGCGGATGTGCGCATCGAGACGGGCGTGCGCGCCGGCGATACGGTCGGCGTTCATTACGACGGGCTTCTGGCAAAGCTCGTGGCGCATGGCGCGGACCGCACGCAGGCGATCGCGCGCCTCGCCGCGGCGCTGGCCGAGACGCGCATCGCCGGCGTCGTCACCAACCGCGATTACCTGATCCGGGTGCTGCGCGAGCCGGCATTCGCCGCGGGCGCGATCGACACCGGATTTCTCGCGCGCCATGGCGACACGCTGCTTCCAGCCGAGCGCGCGACATCTGCCGCGCTCGCCGCTGCTGCAATTGCCGTCGCCAATGACGAGGATGCGCGGGCGTCGCGTTCGGCCGCGCGCAATGACCCATTTTCGCCATGGACTGGCCGCGACGGCTGGCGCATCGCCGGCCGCGAGGCGCGCGCGCTGCATTTCCTCGACGGCGAGGCCGAGCGGGTGGTGCGCCTGACGCCCGGCCGATCCGGACTTTCGCTCGAAATCGACAATCAATCTGTCGGATTATGTTTCACGGGAAACACTGGCGCCGAGCTCGAGCTCGAGCTCGACGGCACGCGCGTCGCCGCGACCGTGGTGCGCCAGAAAGACGAAATCACCGTCATTCTGCCCGACGAGACGCGCCGCCTGTTGCTGCGCGACGTCCTGGCGCCGCCGGCGGAGGCGGGCGCCGTCGCCGCGCGCCTCGCCGCGCCCATGCCGGGCAAGGTCCTCGCGGTCCATGTGGCGCCCGGCGCCAAGGTCGTGCGCGGGCAGTTGCTCCTTGTGCTCGAGGCGATGAAAATGGAGCATGCCATCACCGCTCCGGCCGACGGGGTCGTGGAAGCGGTGAATTTTGCCGCGGGCGACGTGGTCGAGGAGGGCGCGCTCCTCATCGCGTTTGCCGCCGGTTGAGGAGAGCGCGATGCAATGGCCGAAGGACGTGCGGCTCGTCGAGGTGGCGCCGCGCGACGGATTGCAGAACGAGGCGCGCAATGTCTCGGCCGCGGTCAAGATCGCGCTGATCGAGCGCCTCGCCGATGCGGGCATCACGACGATCGAGGCGGGCAGCTTCGTCTCGCCGAAGTGGGTGCCGCAGATGGCGGATACCGCCGCGGTGCTCGCGGGCCTGCACAGGAAGCCGGGCGTGAGCTATTCGGTGCTCGTGCCCAACATGAAGGGCTACGAAGGGGCGCGCGCGGCGCATGTCGATGAAGTCGCAATCTTTGCCGCGGCAACGGAAAGTTTCTCCCGCCGCAACACCAATTGCAGCATCGCCGAGAGCATCGAGCGCTTCGCGCCCGTGGCCGAAGCCGCGCGCCGCGACGGCGTCAAGGTGCGGGGATATGTGTCGTGCGTCATCGATTGTCCTTATGAGGGGGCGGTCGCACCGGCGGCCGTTGCCGATGTCGCGGCGCGTCTTCTGGCGCTCGGCTGCTACGAGGTTTCGCTCGGCGACACGGTCGGCACCGGCACCGCGGGCCGCGTCGAGGCGATGATCGACGCAGTCGCAGCGCGCGTGCCGGTGGCGCGTCTTGCGGCGCATTTCCACGACACCTATGGCCAGGCGGTCGCGAATATCCTGGCGGCGCTCGGCAAGGGCGTCGCCGTCGTCGACAGCTCGGTCGCGGGGCTCGGCGGCTGTCCCTATGCGCCCGGCGCCGCCGGCAATGTCGCGAGCGAGGATGTGGTCTATCTCATGAACGGGCTCGGCATCCGCACCGGCATCGATCTCGGCAAGCTCGCGGCGGCCGGGCGCTTCATCTCGCACGAACTCGGGCGCGAGCCGGCCTCGAAAGCGGCGCGCGCTCTTTCGGCCAAGGCGGCGTAAAGCATGACGGTGCACATTCTGAAACTTGCGGTGGGCGTCGAGGACGTCGCCGAATTGCGCGAGGCGCAGCGCGCGCGCAAGAAGGAGCGCGGCTTCTATTGCTTCTACACGCGCAACACGCCGCGGCGCGAGGACGAGGTGTTGGATGGCGGCTCGGTCTATTGGGTGATCAAGGGCTTCATCCAGGTGCGCCAGCGCATCCGCGGCTTCGTGCCGATCGTCAATCGCCGCGGCCGCCCGGCGGTGCTGGTGAAGCTCGAGGCGAAGCTCACGCCGACGGAGTATCAGCCGCGCCGCGCCTTTCAGGGCTGGCGCTATCTGACGCCGAAAGAGGCGCCGCGCGACCGGCCCAAGGGCAAGCGCGGCACCGAGATGCCGAGCGGGATGGCGCGCGAGCTGCGCGAATTGGGGCTTATTTGAGCGCGCGAGAAACTTCGTCCGAGGGTATGGAC
>CAWDPP010000060.1:0-129124 GCA_963804235.1 uncultured Alphaproteobacteria bacterium | reverse complement strand
GAAAATGTGGCGGAAGATGAAGTACAGCATTCCCGACATGATGATCGCCGCCGGCAGCGTCAGCACCCAGGCCGAGCGCGATGTTGCGCAGGGTCGACCATTGCATGCCCGAGCCGTTGGCCATCATCGTGCCGGCGACGCCGGACGAGAGCACGTGCGTCGTCGACACCGGCAGGCCGAGGCCGTCGGCCGCGCCGATCGTCGCCATGGCGACGAGCTCGGCCGCCGCGCCTTGGCCGTAGGTCAGATGCGTCTTGCCGATCTTCTCGCCGACGGTGACGACGATGCGCTTCCAGCCGACCATCGTGCCGAGGCCGAGCGCGATCGCGACGCAAGATCTTGACCCAGGTCGGGATGAACTTGGTCGAGAGATCGAGCTGCTTCTTGTAGGCGTTGAGCGTCGCGCTTTCTCGGCGCCGTCAGCTCGCTCTCCTTGTCCTTCGCCAGAACGCGCGAACGCCTCCGAGGTCAGATACATGTCGTTGCGCATGTTCTGGACCTTGTCGAGCGGAGTCTTGGCGAGCGAGCCGTACTGCTGCACCTCGTCGGAGATCTGTTTCATCAGCACCGCGAGCGACGGATAGGTGCCCTCGGAAATCTTGTGGGCGTGCACGTAGTCGGTGACCGCCGGCCGCGGATCGCCGATGATCGCGTATCCGGCGCCATGGGCTTCGACGATCTTGGAAGCGGCGTCGAAGCGGCGACGAACGCGCCGTCTGGTTTTCCGGCAGCGCGCGGTTGAGCGCGTAGGCGGTCGGCGCGACGCCGATCAGGATCAGCATGATGAGGCCCATGCCCTTCTGGCCGTCGTTGGAGCCGTGGAAGAAGCTTACGCCGGTGCAGGTGAGCACCAGCAAGCCGCGAATCCACAACGGCGGCGGCTTGTTCGCTGTCGGGCGCGGCGTAGAGATCCGGCGCGCTTGATGAGCGCCTTCATCAACACCAGCAGCAGAAGCGGCGCAGACAAAGCCGACCAGCGGCGAGAGCAGCAGTGCCGCCGACCTCCGATGCCTTGGCCCAGTTGATGCCGTCGGTGCCATCCATGGCCGCCATCCACGAGTTGGCCAGGCCGACGCCCATGATTGCGCCGATCAACGTGTGCGAGCTGGAGGCCGGCAGGCCCAGATACCACGTGCCGAGGTTCCAGATGATGGCGGAGATCAGCAGGGCGAACACCATCGCGAAGCCGGCCCCCGAGCCGACCTTGAGGACTCAGCTCCACCGGCAGCAGCGCGACGATGCCGAAGGCCACCGCGCCGGTCGACGTCAGGACGCCGATCAGATTCCAGCAGCCCGACCAGACCACCGCGATCCGCGGCTTCAAAGCGATGGGTGTAGATGACCGTCGCGACGGCGTTGGCCGTGTCGTGGAAGCCGTTGACGAACTCGAAGCCGAGCGCGATCAGCATCGCAACGCCGAGCAGCAGAAACGGCACAATCTCGTCGGGCCGCCGCCGGACTCCGAGACGTCCGATTGGATCGAATAGGCCATGAAGAACAGGCCAGGCGATGACGGCGAGAAGGATGAGCGCTAATCGAATGTCGAACGGGTGATCGAGGTGCGGCTTCACCGGCGCTTCGGCGTGTGGGCCTAGTTCGAGCGTCGAATGCGGCGGACATGACTCTCCTCCTGGCAGCCTCACCGCTCGGGACGCCGCATGACAGGAGTATGAAGGGGCCAAGGCCGAGGCCGCGCGCGGCCGATCGTGCCGATCGAGGGCCGCATACGACAGAAGTGGCATTGCCAAATCGCGGCAGATGCAATTTTGACATCTGTTGCGTGGAACAGCGGGTGCCCGGCCGTCAAAAAGGTGGAGGGCGCGATCGGCTTCGTGCCAAGAATCAGGGGACGCGCGCCTGATGAGCCTATTGTCGATACTCGACCGAAACCACACAATCGCCAAACCCGGGTTCAGCCGCTGGATGGTTCCGCCGGCGGCGCTTTGCTTACCCTCGCATCGGCCGAGTCTATGCCTTCAGCGTCTTCAATCTGCCGATGACCAAGCTGATCGGCATCACCAAATCCGCGCCGGACGGCATGGAAGCTCACCGAGCTCGGCTGGATCTTCTCGATCGCGATTTTCTTCCTCGGCGTCGGACGCGTTGGCCGCTGGGTCCAGGAGGGCGGCCCGCCCTCCTCGACCCAGCGGCCGAACACCGCAGCGGAAACCCCGAGGAAGAAAATCGCGATCGAGAAGATCCAGCCGAGCTCGGTGAGCTTCCAGTCGTCCGGCGCGGATTTGGTGATGCCGATCAGCTTGGTCATCGGCAGATTGAAGACGCTGAAGGCATAGACTTGGCCGATGCAAAGGTGGATGCAGAGCGCCGCCGGCGGGACCATCCACCGGTTGAACCCCGGCTTGGCGATCGAATGGCTACGGTCGAGTATCGACAACAGACTCATCAGGCGCGTCCATCCCTTTACTTGGCGCGAAGCCGATCGCGCCCTCGCCTTTGACGGCCGGGCAACCGCTGTTCCACGCAACAGATGTCAAAATTGCCCATCCGCCGCGATTTGGCAATGCCACTTCTGTCGTATGCGGCCCTCGATCGGCACGATCGGCCGCGCGCGGGCCTCGGCCTTGGCCCCCTTCACACTCCTGTCATGCGGCGCTCGCGACAGTAGAGGCTGACAGCGACAAGGAGGGGACCTCATGTCCGCCGCATTCGACGCTCGAACTCGGCCCCCACGCCGAAGCGCCGGTCAAGCCGCACCTCGATCACCCGTTCGACATTCGATTAGCGCTCATCCTCCTCGCCGTCCTCGCCCTCGGCCTGTTCTACATGGCCTATTCGATCCGATCGGACATCGCTGAGTCCGGCGGCGGACCGACGACGATTCTGCCGTTCCTCCTGCTCGGCGTTGCGATGCTGATCGCGCTCGGCTTCGAATTCGTCAACGGCTTCCACGACACCGCCAACGCCGTCGCGACCGTCATCTACACCCACGCTTTGCCGGCCCAGATTGCGGTTGTGTGGTCGGGCTGCTGGAATCTCCTCGGTGTTTTGGCTTCGAGCGGCGCGGTGGCCTTCGGCATCGTCTCGCTGCTGCCGGTCGAGCTCATTCTTCAGGTCGGCTCCAGCGCCGGCTACGCGATGGTGTTCGCGCTGCTCATCGCCGCGATCATCTGGAACCTGGGCACGTGGTGGCTTGGCATTCCCGCCTCGAGCTCGCACACCCTGATCGGCTCGATCGTCGGCGTCGGCGTCGCCAACGCACTGATTCGCGGCAAGGACGGCACCGCCGGCGTGGATTGGGACCAGGTCACCAAGGTCGGCGAGGCCCTACTGTTCTCGCCGCTGTTCGGCTTTGTCCTCTCGGCGATCCTGCTGCTCCTGGTGATGAAGGCCGTCATCCGCGCGCCGGAGCTTTACACCGCCCCGACCACCAACAAGCCGCCGACGCTTTGGATCCGCGGCTTGCTCGTGCTCACCTGCACGCTGGTCTCGTTCTTTCACGGCTCCAATGACGGCCAGAAGGGCATGGGCCTCATCATGTTGATCCTGATTGGCGTCGCGCCGACGGCCTATGCGCTCAACCGCTCGCCACCGGAAAATCATGCCGCGCAGTTCATCGCCGCGGCGCAGGCGGCTTCGAAGATCGTCGAAGCCCATGGCGCCGGATACAACATCATCGGCGATCCGCGCCCGGCGGTGACAGATTACATCCACGCCCATCAGATCTCAGAAGGCACCTATCCGTCGCTCGCGGTGCTGGTGAAACAGATAAGCGACCAGGTCCAACAATACGGCTCTGTCGCCCATACGCCGCTCGACAAGGTCGAGAATCTCCGCAACGACATGTATCTCACCTCTGAGGCTTTCCGCGTTCTGGCGAAGGACAAGGAGAACGAGCTGACGGCCGCGGAGAAGGGGCAAATCGCCGACTTCAAGAAGCAGCTCGATTTCTCGACCAAGTTCATCCCGTTGTGGGTCAAGATCTGCGTGGCGATCGCGCTCGGTCTCGGCACGATGGTCGGATGGAAGCGCATCGTCGTCACCGTCGGCGAGAAGATCGGCAAGACCCACCTGACCTACGGCCAGGGCGCAGCGGCGGAAATCATCGCCGCGGCGACGATCGGCGCGGCCGACGGCTTCGGCTTGCCCGTGTCGACGACCCACGTCCTGTCGTCCGGCGTCGCCGGGACGATGGTGGCCAACGGCTCGGGAATGCAATGGTCGACGGTGCGCAGCATCGCCCTGGCCTGGGTGCTGACGCTGCCGGCGGCGATGATCATGGCCGGCCTGCTGTACGTTATCTTCCGCCAGATTTTCTGACCGCTCGGGGCGGATGGCGGCGCGCGCGAGAATGCTCACGCGCCGCCGAAGTGGACGATGGGCCTTAAGCGCCGGCGCGGGATGCGGACCCTGCGCTGCCTGAGATCGCTGAGGCAAACGTACATCATCGCCGCCATGAGGGCGTCGGATGCGGCGTCATGCTGGTCGAGGGCCGGCAAGCCGAGGTCCGCGACGATGGCGGCGAACCGCAAATCGACCTCAGCGCCCGGCGGCGCGTCGCCATACTTGCGTTCATAATAGAGCCCGGAGACCTCGATCCGGGCGTTGGGAAGCTCGATCCCGATGAGGCGCCGCATCGGCCTGTTGATCATGGCGATGTCGAATTCGAGATAATAGCCGACCAGCGGCCGCGAGCCGATGAAGCGCAACAGCTCCGGCAGCACGTCCTCGATCCTTCGGCCGCCGGCCACGTCGCCTTCGCGCAGCCGATGCGTTTTGATCGCCTCCGCCTTCATCCTGGCGCTGGGGCGGACCATCGCCTCGAACCGACGGCTCGCCAGAATACAGGAGCCGTGAATGGGCACGGCCGCGATGGTCACGATGTCGTCCCGGCGCGTATCGAGCCCCGTCGTCTCGCAGTCGATCGCCACCGCCTCGTCCGGCGGCGGGCGCTCGAACAGGAAGCGAAACTCGGGATCCCGCAATCGATATCGGTCAAGGCGCCGCTTGATCGAAAGCAGCATCAGAACATCGCCAGATTGAAGTGGCGCCGCACCATCTCGCGCAGTCTCTTCGCGACCTGGAAGGCGTCGCGAAGGGCGTCGCGCTCCATGGTCGTGAGTTCCCGCGGCCTTACAAGGCTGGTCGAGGCTTGCTCCGCGATCTCAGCGTCGAGCCTCATGGTCATGAGGTAGCGGAGAGCCTCGGTCAGTTCGCGCGCGAACTGGGGTTCAAACATTCCAAGTTCAGCGAGCCGGGCGATGCGCGCCGCCGTGCCGGTCTCGTCGAGGCCTTTTTCCAGCGCCAGCGCGCGCACGCCGTGCACGATCGGGAAGACGCCGCCCTTCTTCAGGTCGAGGGCGTCGCCCTCGGCCTTCGAGGTCACGAGATTGTTGAAAAGCCCGATCGGGGACGGAAACGCCTCGATCGCGCGAGCGAACCGCGCCAGATGCACACGCTCTCCGCGCATCGCGTCGATCAGATCCTGCTTGGCCGCGCTGAGCAGTCCTGCGTCCCCGGTCCATCACGATCGAGCGCGTCGATTGCGTCTGGAATTTGCGCGGATCATTGCCGAGCGCGTCCTGGCCCGGCCCGCGCAGCTCGGTGCCGATCATCACCGCCTTGAAGCCCAGCTCGTTCACCGCGTAGTCGAGCTCGCGGATCGCCTCCTCGGGCGTGTAGGTCGGGATCACCGCGACCGGGCGCAGGCGATCGCCCACGTCGCGGAACATGTCGGCATACATGACGTTGAGGGCGCGGCAGGTCGCCTGGCGCAGCTCGTCGTCGACGATATAGACGTGCGCCAGGCCGAGCGTCGTGTAGCAATGCGCGAAATCGATGCCGAGCTCGTCCATGCGCGAGCGGAAATAGCGCGGCAGCATCGCCAAGGCGCGGTCGCTCGTGTGCTCGCCCGAGGACAGGCCCCACCAGAAGCCCTTGACCGACGCGCCATGCGCGCCGGCGTTCTGCGACGCCGCCGCCGCGCGCGCGGCAAGCGCCTTGCCGCCGACCTGCTCGAGGCAATCCATCAGCGCGAAATTGCATTCGACGATGTGCGCATCGGCGTCGATTATGGGATAATCGAGCTTGGCGCGAACCTCGGAGCCGCGCAGATTGCTGTATCCGCTCATGGGGCAGCCCTCCCTTTCCGGCGAGTATCCGTCCCTGCTGCGCCAGCCGCAACGGGGCGGTAAGCTCGCGCCCGGACAAGGAGGTGAGGGTGGCACTCTCGCGACAGAACGCGGCCGATCTCTTCGCCGAGATACGCAGCGCGACCCAGACGCATCGCGCGCGGCACGGGTGCGGCGCCCATTCCTATACCGAGGGGCCGCTCCTCGGCGTCATCGCCGCGGCCGCGAACGCGCGCCGCATCGTCGAGCTCGGCACCGCGTTGGGATATACGGCGCTGTGGCTCGCGCACGGCGCCGATGGCGCGAAGGTCGATACGATCGAGCGCGATCCCGAGCACGTGCGCCTCGCGCGCGCCAATTTCGACGCCGCCGGAATGAGCGAGCGCATCACCGTGCACGAAGGCGATTTCGAGACCGTGCTGCCGCACTTGGCGCCGCCTTACGATGTGGGCTTCTTCGACGGCTTCGGCCCGACGCTCGCGCATCTCGCCGAATTCCGCCGGCTGCTGCGGCCCGGGGGCGTGCTCATCAGCACCAATCTCGATGTCGGGCGCGGCGATGCCTATCGCGCGGCGCTCGCCGATCCCAAGCAATTCCTCACGAGCTTTGCCGCCGAAGGGGGCCGGACCGCGATCAGCATCAAGCTGTGAAGGGAATGCGTCCACGCCTGTCATTGCGAGGAGCGCAAGCGACGAAGCATCCCCTCGGCAAGGGGATTGCTTCGCTTCGCTCGCAATGACAATGCGATGTCGGCGTCTGCGCGTCAGCCCTTGTCGCGCTGAAATTCCTTGAGGCGCTGCGGATCGACCGCGATCTCGACCCCGGCGCGCTCCTCCTGCAACAGCATGGCGACGCGGGAATCGCGCTGCGCCCAGCCGCGATTCATGGCTTCCGTCAGCTCCTCGAGCGCGAGATTGGCGGCGCGCATCGGCACGCTCAGCTCGCGCCCCAATGCCGTCGCGAGCCCGACATCCTTGTGCGCGAGCTTCAAGGAAAACGCCGGCGGGTCGTAGACGCCCGGCAGGAACTGGTCGACGAGCGCGTCGAACGTGCGGCGCCGTCCCGCCGCGCCCTGGCGCACCGCCTCGAACAAGGCGGCCGGGTCGAGCCCCGCCTTGACGCCGAGGGTGAAGACCTCGGCCAGCGCGCACTGGATCGTATAGCCGGCGCAATTATGGACGAGCTTCGCCACCGTGCCGGCGCCGATCGCGCCGACATAGCGCGCCTGGTCGCCGATCGCGTCGAGCACTTTCTTGTGCTGGTCGAAGACGGCGCGCTCGCCGCCGACCCAGATGGCGAGGCGCCCGGTCTTGGCGCCGCGCGGGCCGCCGCTCACCGGCGCGTCGAGCATGTTGACGCGCGCGCTCGGCAAAGCGCGCGTGGATGCGCCGCACCAAGGTCGGCGAGTTGGTCGAGAGGTCGAAATAGGCGGTGCCTGGCCGCATCGCCGCCAGAAGCCCGTCGGGGCCAAGCGCGACCGCCTCGACCTCGGGCGGGCCGGGGAGCGAGGTGAACACGATCTCGGCCTCGGCCGCCGCGCGCGCCGGCGTCTCGGCCCACTCAGCGCCCGCCGCAATATGCGGCTCGGCCGCTGCGCGCTTCACATCGTGCACCACGAGCCGGTGCCCCGCCTTCTGCAGATTGGCGGCCATGCTGGCCCCCATCGTGCCGACGCCAATGAAGCCCACCTGCATCTCGCCTTCTCCCTTGGTTCGGTCATAATGGAAGCGGGAGGTCGCCATGGAAATCAAGGCTGCAATCTTCCGCCGGGTGCACGAGCCGCTCGCCATCGAGGGGGTGGAGATCGACCAGCCCATGGGCCGCGAGGTGCTGGTGCGCACGGTCGCGACCGGCGTGTGCCACAGCGATCTCCATGTCGTCGACGGGCTCGGCCGCTTCGCGCTCGACCGGCCGATGGTGCTGGGGCACGAGGGCGCGGGCATCGTCGAGACGGTCGGCCCCGATGTCACGACGCTGCGGCCGGGCGATCACGTCGTCGCCTGCCTCTCGGGCTTTTGCGGCACCTGCGCGCAGTGCCTGAGCGGCCATCCCAATCTCTGCACCGGCGCGATCGTCGCGCGCCCCGACAGCGCACGCCCGCGCCTGTCGCAGGGCGGCGCGCCGTTCCGCCAGTTCCTCGGCATCTCGAGCTATGCCGAGCGCATGCTGCTGCACGAGAATTCGCTGGTGCGGATCGATCCCGATCTGCCGCTCGACCGCGCCGCGCTCGTCGGCTGCGGCGTGCTGACGGGCGTGGGTGCTGCGCTGCGCACCTCGGGCCTGGCCGCGGGCGAGACCGTGGCGGTGTTCGGCTGCGGCGGCGTCGGGCTGTCGATCATCCAGGGCGCGCGCATCGCCGGCGCGCGCCAGATCATCGCCGTCGATGTGTTTGCGCAGAAGCTCGAAATGGCCAAGCGCGTCGGCGCCACGCACTCCGTCGATGCGGGGCAGGACGATGCGGTCAAAGCCGTGCGCGCCCTGACCGGCGGCGCCGGCGTCGATCACGCGTTCGAGGCCGTCGGCGTCGCCAAGATCGTGCGCCAGGCGATCGAGAGCCTCGCCATCCGCGGCACGGCGACGATCGTCGGCGTGCTGCCGCCCGACGCCATGATCGAATTCCCGTGGATGGCGATCCGGCCCGAATGCAAGGTGCAGACCTGCCGCATGGGCTCGAACCGCTTCCGCAGCGACATCCCGCTCTATCTCGATTTCTACCGCCAGGGCCGGCTCATGCTCGACGAGATGGTGAGCCGGCGCGGCAAGCTGTCCGACATCAACGAGGCGTTCCGCGCGATGAAGGCGGGCGAGGTCGCGCGCACGGTCCTGACCTTCGACTGAAGAAAGGTGCAGCCATGGATTTCGGCATCTTCAACCTGATGGGCGCGCGCGAGCGCGACAAGCCGGGCGCCGCCGTCTTCGCCGAGGTCGCCGAGCAGACGCGGCTCGCCGACGAGCTCGGCTACAAGATCGCCTGGTTCGCCGAGCACCATTTCTCGAACTACTGTCTCTGCGCGTCGCCCTTGATGATGGTGGCGCATTGCGCGCCGCTGACCAAGAAGATCGCGCTCGGCACCGCGGTCGTCGTCCTGCCGCTCTACCATCCGGCGCGGCTTCTGGCCGAGATCGCCATGGCGGACGCGATGTCGGGCGGACGCCTCGTGCTCGGCGTCGGCGCGGGATATCAGCCCTACGAGTTCGACCGCTTCGGCGTCGATCTCGCCAAGAACCTCGAAATGACCGAGGAATTCTGCGACATGATCGAGGCGGCCTTCGCGCAGGATTTCTTCAGCTTCGACGGGCGGCACTACAAGATTCCGGAAACCCACATCGCCTGCCGCCCGGTGCAGAAGAAGATCCCGGTGTGGCTTGCCGGCCATAGCGATCACATCTTCCGCATGTCGGCGCGGCGCGGATATCGCGCGCTGAGCTCGGGCCGCACCGGATCGGCCGCGGCGATGAAGGAGCAGCGCCACGTCGCCGAAGAGGCCTATCGCGCCGAAGGAAAATCCTATGCGGCGGCGCATTTCGCCATCAACCGCTTCTGCTGCATCACCGACGATCGCGACGAGGCGATGCGCTTTGCCGAGAACGCGCGCTACCAGGCGCGGCTCGCGAGCCAGCTGCGCCGGCGCGAGGAGGCGATGGACGGCACCATCCTCATCGACCGGCCGGTGCCGGGCGAGGAGCCGCTCGCGGACATCCGCAAGAACCTGCTGATCGGCAGCGCCGACGAGGTCGCGCAAAAACTCGCGGCCGAGATCCGCATCCTCGAGCCCGCGCATGTGTGCTTCTCGTGCAAGGTCGGCGACACGCCGCACGAGGTGGCGATGCGCACGACCGAGCGCCTGGTGCGCGAGGTGCGGCCGATGCTCGAGCGCGAGCTCGGCCCCCTCGACCGCATCGCCGCCGCCTAGCTTCGCGCCGCGAAATCTGTTGAAATCGCCGCATGGAAGAAGCCGCGCGCGCCGCGCTCGAAAAACTCCTGGCGCAGATCGGCCTGGCGGAGAGTGATTCCGGGGGCGCCGATCTCGATCCACGGCGAGGAGCCGGCGGTGCCGAGCCGCCACCGGCTCGCCACGGCGAGCGCCGTCGCGCTCGCGGCGCAAGGGGCCGGGATCGCCGCGATCTGGCGCCGGCGCTCGGGGCGCGGCCAGTCGGTCGATATCGATCTCTGCCAGGCCGCCGTGCCGGGCCTGTGCACCTCCGACCATCTGAGCCAGAACGGTCATACCGGTCGATCGCGGGCGCAATCCCGCCATGGCCGCGAATTTCTTTGCCGCCAAGGACGGGCGGCGCCTCTATATCCTGCGCGCGCCGGCCTATGTGCCGCACATGCTGCGCCTCCTCGATTTCTTCCACTGCGCCAACACGACGGAAGCGCTCGGCGCCGCCGTCGCGCGCTGGCGCAGCGACGAGCTCGAGGAGGCACTGGCCGAGAAGAAGATCATCGGCACCATCGCGCGCACGCGCGAGGAGTGGCTCGCGCACCCGCAAGGGCAATGGCTCGCCGCGCGCGCGCCGGTCGAGATCGAGAAGATCGGCGACAGCGCGCCCGAGCCGTTCGCGCCCGCGTCGCGGCCGCTTTCGCGGCGTGCGCGTCCTCGACATGGCGCATGTGCTGGCGGGTCCCGTGACGACGCGCGTCCTGGCCGAGCAGGGCGCCGACGTGCTGCATGTCTCGGCGCCGCATCAGCTCGACCAGTTCGTGCACGTGCTCGACACCGGCATTCGGCAAGCGCCGCGCCTTCGCCGATCTCGACCGTGGCGGCGCAGCGCTCGTCCAGAAGCTCGCCGCCGAGGCCGACATCTTCGTCCATTCCTGGCGCCCCGGCAGCCTCGAGCGGCATGGGCTTGGGGCGGCCGAGATGGCGCGGCGCCGGCCCGGCATGATCTATGTCACGGTGAGCTGCTACGGCTATGGCGGCCCGTGGGCGTCGCGCGGCGGCTATGAGCCGATCGGCCAGACCGCCTCCGGCCTCGCCGTCGCCGAAGGCTCGCCCGACGAGCCGATGCTGGCGCCGACCTTCACGCTCAACGACTACGCGACGGCCTATCTCGCCGCGGCCGGAACGGTGGCTGCGCTCCTGCGCCGCGCGCGCGAAGGCGGCAGCTATCACGTCAAGGCGTCGCTGACGCGCACCTCCATGTGGGTGCTGGAGCTGGGCGCCTTGCCGCGCGCGCTGTGGCCCGACCGCTCGCGCGGACGCCCGCCGCTGCCGCAGCCGCGCGCCGCCGACATGATGCGCACGCCGACCGTGTTCGGCGAGATCGAGCATCCGGCGCCGGTCACGCGCTTTTCCGAAACCAAGGCATTCTGGGAAATTCCGCCGCAACCCTGGGGCGCGTCCAAGCCGGAATGGCTGCCGCGCCCCGCCAACCGAACGGGAGGAGCCGCATGATTCTCGAAATCCGCAGCTACACTCTGCGCATCGGCGCGGTGCCGCAGGCCTTGGGGCGCTTCAGCGAGCGCCTGCCGGGGCGCACCAAGGTGTCGCCGATCGCCGGATTCTTCCAATCCGAGATCGGCACGCTCAATCAAATCCACATGATGTGGCCTTATGCCAATCTTGCCGAGCGCGAGCGCTTGCGCACGGTCAAGGTCGAGAACTATCCGCCGCCGATGAGCGATCTCGGCGTCGAGCTCGACGTGCGCGTCTGGAACGCAGCACCCTTCGCGCCGCCGGTACAGCCGCGCCAATACGGCGAGATCTACGAGATCCGCACATACACTTATGCCGCGGGCTCGATCCCGCACGTGATGGAGGCGTGGGGCGGGCGCATCGAGGAGCGCCAGAAATATTCGCCGCTCGTCTTCGCCGGATATTCCGAGTTCGGCGTGCAGAATTTGTGGATCCACATCTGGGCCTACAAGGATTTCGCCGAGCGTCAGCGCGTCCGCCACGAGGTGCACGAGAAGGGCGTGTGGCCGCCGAAATCGCGGCCCGAGGCGGTGCTGTTGAAGCAGCAGAACATCCTGGTGACGCCGACCGCGCTGTCGCCGTGGCATTGAGGCGATGAAGGCGATCCGCATCCACGCGCATGGCGGGCCGGAAATCATGCGCTGGGAGGAGGTCGAGCTGCCGCCGCCCGAAGCCGGGCGAGGTGCGCGTGCGGCACGGCGCGATCGCCTTCAATTTCTCCGACGTGAATGTGCGCCGCGGCGGCTTCTATCTCGCCGCCCCGGTGCGCTTTCCGCTCATCCTCGGCAACGAGGCGGCCGGCATCGTCACCGCGCTCGGGCCGGGCGTGACGCGCGTTGCGGCGCGGCGACCGCGTCGCCTATGTCGGCGCCGGCGGCCCGTTCTACGAGCGCACCGGCGCCTATGCCGAGGAGCGCAACCTGCCCGCTTCGTGCCTCATCCCGCTCCCCGACGCGATCGACGACAAGCGCGCGGCGGCGATGATGCTGAAGGGCCTGACGGCGTCGATGGTGGTGAACCGCTGCTATCGCCCGAAGCCGGGCGACACGATCCTCGTCCACGGCGCGGCGAGCGGGGTCGGGCTCATCCTGTGCCAATGGGCAAAGCATCTGGGCGCACGCGTGATCGGCACGGCGGGATCGCGCGACAAGGCCGAGGTCGCGGCCGCGCATGGCTGCGACCACGCGCTCCTCTACGACAACTTCGTTGCCGCGGTGAAGAAGATCGCGCCGGCCGGCGTCGATGCCGTGTTCGACGGCGTCGGCAAGGACACGTTCGTGGCGTCGCTCGACTGCACGCGGCCGTTCGGCATGCTGGTCAATTTCGGCAACACCTCGGGCCACGTGCCGCCGGTCGATCTCATCCTGCTCAGCAAGAAAGGCTCGCTCGCCATGTCGCGGCCCGGCATCAGCACCTATCTCGGCGAGCCGGGCGTGATCGAAACGGCGACGGCGGAACTCTTCGATCTGGTCACGCGCGGCGTGCTGCGCATCGAGATCGGCCGCACCTATGCGTTGAGCGATGCGGCCTCGGCCCATCGCGACCTCGAGGCGCGGCGCAATTTCGGCTCCGTGGTGCTGCTGCCATGAGCAACCGCAGCATGAGCGCGGGCCAGGCCATCGTCGACGGCCTCATCCGCAACGGCGTCGAGCTGATCTTCGGCATTCCCGGCGCGCACACTTACGCGCTCATGGACGCGCTCTACGAGCGCCGCAACGAGATCCGCTTCATCGGCACGCGGCACGAGCAGGGCGCGGCCTACATGGCGTTCGGCTATGCGCGCGCCTCGGGCAAGCCCGCCGTCTATACCTGCGTGCCCGGCCCCGGCATGCTCAACACCACGGCGGCGCTGTGCACGGCCTTTGGCGCCAACACGCCGGTGCTGTGCCTCACCGGCGAAATCCCGGCGGCCGAGATCGGCCAGGGCCACGGCATCCTGCACGAGCTGCCGGATCAGCTCGGCACGCTCCGCACGCTCGTGCGCTGGGCCGAGCGGATCGAGCATCCGAGTGCCGCGCCCCGCCTCGTCAACGAGGCGTTCGCGCGCATGCTGAGCGGGCGGCAAGGGCCGGCGGCGCTCGAATGCCCGTGGGACGTGCTGCCGCAGAAGGCGCCGGTGGCGCCGCTTGCGCCGCTGACGCCCGATGCGCCGCCCGAGCCCGATCCCGCGCTTATCGTCAAGGCCGCCGACATCATCAGCGCGGCACAGCAGCCGATGATCATGCTCGGCTCGGGCGCGATGGACGCGGGCGCGGAAATCGCCGAGCTTGCCGAGCTGCTGCAATGCCCGGTCACCTCGCACCGGAGCGGGCGCGGCATCGTTGCCGACGACGCGCCGCTCGGCATGAATTTCGCCGCGGCTCATGAGCCGTGGCAGCGCACCGACGTGCTCATCGCCGTCGGCACGCGGATGGAGCTGCAATATCTGCGCTGGCGCAAATTCCCGCCCGACTTGAAGATCGTCCGCATCGACATCGACCCGGCCGAGATGGCGCGGCGCAAGGCCGACGTGGCGATCGTGAGCGATGCCGCCTTGGGCGTGCGCGCGCTCGCCGATGCCTTGCGCGGCAAGGTCGGACGCCGCGCGTCGCGCGCCGCGGAATTCGCCGCCATCAAGGCCAACGCGCGCAAGAAATACGAGAGCGTGCAGCCGCAAGTGGCCTATCTCGACATCATCCGCGAGCTCCTGCCGCGCGACGGCCTGTTCGTCGAGGAGATCTGCCAGGTGGGCTTCGCCGCGCGCTTCGCCTTTCCGGTGCTGGCGCCGCGCACCTACATCTCGTGCGGCTATCAGGACAATTTGGGCTTCGGCTTCCAGACCGCGCTCGGCGTGAAGCTCGCGCATCCCGGCCGGCCGGTCGTCTCGATCAGCGGCGACGGCGGCTTCATGTACGGCGTGCAGGAGCTCGCCACCGCCGTGCAGCACAACATCAACGTCGTCGTCCTCGTCTTCAACAACCGCAGCTTCGGCAACGTGCTGCGCGACCAGCGCCTCAATTTCGGCGGCCGCCACATCGGCGAGCGCCTGCGTAATCCCGATTTCGCGGCGATGGCCGGCAGCTTCGGCGCCGCGATCCGCCACCGTCGGCGCGCCCGAGGAACTGCGCCCGGCGCTCGCCCGCGCGCTCGCGGCGCAATGCGCCGACGCTGATCGAAGTCCTCACCGAGCCGGGCAGCGAAGCCTCGCCCTGGCCCTTCATCCATCCCTGGGCGCACTGAGCATCGCGCGGAGGAGCACATGGCCTATCCCGATCCGAACATCCGCAAGCCGCGCTTCGTGCCGCCCAAGGGCGCCTGCGACATCCATTGCCACGTCTTCGGCACGGGCACGCCCAACCCGGAGCTCGACGCCGCGCGACTCAACGCGCTGCACGACCGTCTGGGCTTCGACCATGCCGTGATCGTCGAAGCGAACGAAAACGCCCGCGACGTGACGGTCGCAGCGCTCGCCGCCAGCCGCGGGCGCTATCGCGGCATCGCGCGTGTCAGCGACGCGGCGAGCGACAAGGAGCTCGAAGACCTCCATGCGGCGGGCGTGCGCGGCGTGCGCTTCACCTTCGTCGCGCATCTGGGCGGCGCGCCCGATCTCGCCGTCGTGCGCCGCGTCATCGATCGCATCCGCCCGCTCGGCTGGCACGTGACGTTCCTCATCGACCCGGCCGACCTCTTGATCAACCTCACGCTGCTGCACGCCATCCGCACCAACTTCGTGATCGACCACATGGGCCGCGGCCAGACCAAGGACGGGCTCGACGCGCCCGGCTTCAAGGCGCTGGTCGAGCTCGTGAAGCGCGACAATGCCTGGGTCAAGGTGTCAGGCGCCGACCGCATCTCGAGCGCGGGGCCGCCCTTCGCCGACGCCGTGCCGTTCGCGCAGGCGCTCATCGCCGCCGCGCCCGACCGCGTGCTGTGGGGGACGGACTGGCCCCATCCGACGAGCAAGTGGCGGCCCGACGACGCCGACCTCGTCGATCTCATTCCGCTCTACGCGCCCGACGAAGCGACGCGCCAGAAACTCCTCGTCGACAATCCCGCGCGGCTCTACGGCTTCACGCCCTGAGCTATTTCGCGGCGTCGGCGTGCTCGCCCGGCGCGGGCCACGGCATGATCGGCACCGTGCTGATCGAATTGGCCGGCGATCCGTTGATGATCTTCGAGCTCACCGCGAGATAGACGAGCGTATTGTGCTTCTTGTCGATGACGCGGTAGATGCGCGTCGCCTTGAAGAAGATGCTGGTCTTCTCGGTGAAGGTTTCCTCGTTGTCCGGCAGCTTGTCGAGGTCGACCTTGATCGGCCCGACCTGGCGGCAGGCGACGGAGAAGTTCGACGGATCCTCGTTGAGCCCGAACGGCTGGCCCCAGCCGCCCTTTCTCGCCTGCGAGATGTGGCACACCACGCCCGGCACGCGCGGATCGTCGAAATCGCTGACGCAGACCTTGTCGTTCGGCGACATCATGCGGAAGGTCGTGCTGATGCAGCCGAGATCGTCGGCCCGCGCGGCGCCCGCCAGCGCGAGCCACGCGAACAGTGCGACGAGCGCAAAACTTTTCATCTGACCCTTCTCATCTGATGCCGTTTTCGCCGGAGCCATCGGCCCCCGTGCCGCATAAGATAAGATGCCGCAAGGCCAATGCCAGTCCGCGCGCGGCGCGAGCGGCGCGCGGCTACTCCGCCGCCCAGCGCGGCGCGGATTTGGCGTGCCGGCGCATCTCGTCCTCGTAGGCGGCGCGGAACGGCTTGCCGGCGGGCGCGATGAAATTGCCGGCGCGGTGGCCGCGATAGACGCTCGCATCATCGACGCCCGGCAGCTTCGCCGCCTTGTCCTTGGCCACGGCATCGGCGAGAGTGAGCAGCTTCCGCCGCATGCGCGCGATCATGGCATCGCTCGGCGCGAGGTTCTCGAACGTGCGGTCCATGATCGGCCCCATCGTGCCGGCGATCGCCGCGTCCTGCACGGCAAGGCCCATGATGCCGCTGAACACGCCGCCGTTGCGCTGCGCCTCGCGGTCGATCAGGAAGTCGTTGCCGGCTTCGTTGCGAAGGCGGAAGCGCCCGAACCAGTCGGTCGTGTTGGGGCGGTACTGATCCGCGCTCGGGCATCGGCGTGCCGAGGCCCGGGATCGGCGCGCCCGAGGCGAGCCGGTACTGGAACGGCGTGCGCCCGGCATTGCCGCGCTGGATCGTGATGACGAGCGTGTGGGTATCATCCATCGGGATGTAGCCCTTCATCATGATCTGGTCGGCGAGCATGCCGGCGGGCGGGATGACCCAGAACGGCGCGATGAAATGCGCGAGCCGCCAATGCGTGTTGCCTTGATCGGCCGGGCGATAGGCCCCGTACATGAGGCCCGAGCGGCGTGTCCTCGATGTGGAACTGCGGCGCGCGGTCGGCGGCGAGGTAATAGAAGGTCTCTTTCGGATCGAGCGTCGCCGGATCGACGCTGCCGAGATGCAGGAAACCGAAATGCGAGGTGTCGATGTCGTTCTCGAGCCCTTGCAGCCAGTTGTATTCCTGCTGGATGACGCGCACGCCGATCTCATTGGGCGCGAGATCGTTGAGCTCGAAATCGGGGAAGGGCGGCGCCTTGGCCTGCTCGCCCATATGGACCCAGATCACGCCATAGCGCTCGACCGCCTTGTACGCCTTGGCCTTCACCTTGCTCTTGAAATCCTGGTGCGGCGGCAGGTTCGGCTGATCGACGCAGTTGCCGTCCACGTCGTACTTCCAGCCGTGATAGATGCAGCGTATGCCGTCCGCTTCGTTGCGCCCGAAGAACAACGAGGCGCAGCGGTGCGGGCAGCGATGATCCATGACGCCGATCCGGCCGGACGAATCGCGAAACGCGATGAGCTGCTCGCCCAACGCCATGAGCCGCAGCGGATTGCCGTCGGCCGCGACCTCGTCCGAAAGTGCGACCGGGACCCAATACTGGCGCATCACCGCGCCCATCTTCGTGCCCGGCCCGACCCGGGTCAGAAGCTCGTTCTCGCGCGCCGTCGTCATGGCGCCCTCCCGTCAGTGATCGCGAAGGACCGACTATAGTGCCGCACCCAGGGCGGCATAGAGCGGGATTTTTGCCCGCGAGAGCAGGCCGGTTCGGCTGCGATTGACTTGCAATTGCAATGGGCCCTATAGGTTCGGCCGAAGCGACGGGAGACGGCATGAAGGGTGCATTGGGGCTCGTCCTCGCCGGCGTGCTGCTCGGCGCGCTGGCGGGCCGAAGCGCGGCGGCGGACGAGCCGCTCACCATTCCGGTGACGATCAAGGACCATAAATTCGTGCCGTCGGAGATCGAAGTTCCCGCCGGCAAGCCGGTCGTGCTCACCATCACCAATCAGGACGCGACCGCGGAGGAGTTCGAACTCCACTGCGCTCAAGGTCGAGAAAGTCATCGCCGGCGGGACCTACGGCACGGTGCGCCTGCGCCCGCTCGCGCCGGGGACATATCCGTTCATGGGCGAGTACCATGAAGACACCGCCAAGGGCGTCGTGATCTCGAAATAGGCGAACCCTCATGCTGGCGACGCTCATCATCGTGTTCCGCGAGATCATCGAGGCCGGCCTCATCGTCGGCATCGTGCTGGCGGCGTCTTCGGGCGTCCCGCGGCGCGGCTGGTGGGTGGCTTACGGCGTCGCGGCCGGCGCCGCCGGCGCCTGCCTCGTCGCAGGCCTTTGCCGGTCAGCTCGCGTCCTTGTTCGCGGGCTCCGGCCAGGAGCTCTTCAACGCCAGCATCCTCGCCGTCGCCGTCGTCATGCTGACCTGGCACAACGCCTGGATGGCGAGCCACGGCCGCGCCATGGCGCGCGAGATGCGCGAAGTCGGCGCCGCGGTCGCGGCCGGGCGGCGCCCGCTCGCCGCGCTGTCGATCGTGGCCGGCGTCGCCGTGCTGCGCGAGGGCTCGGAGATCGTGCTCTTCCTCTACGGCATCGCCGCGTCGGGCGGCACGTCGGCGCCGGCGATGCTCGCGGGCGGCGTGCTCGGCCTCGCCGCCGGCGCGGCCGTGTCGGCGCTCCTCTATTTCGGCCTTCTGGCGATTCCGGCGAGCCGGCTCTTCGCCGCGACCTCCGGCCTCATCACGCTGCTCGCGGCCGGGCTTGCGGCGCAAGCCGTCGCCTTCATCCAGCAGGCGGGCGATGCCGAGATCCTGACCGCGCCGGTGTGGAACACGTCGTGGCTGCTTGTCCGACGACAGTCTCCTGGGGCGCCTCCTGCACACGCTGATCGGCTACACCGATCAGCCCTCGGGCGCGCAGCTGGTCGTCTATCTCGCGACAATCCTCGTCATCGTCGCGCTGATGCGCAAGGTCGCCGCGAAGAAGCCCGCCGGCCGCGGTCGCCGGAACGGGTAGAATTATCGTTGCGGTTGGGGGAGGTGCGGCCCCCGTCAGATTTGAATTTCGGGACACCATTTCTGGATGCAGAAGTACTTCAATATCTCTACATGATTGAGCCAAAGCCGCGTACCACGTCTACTCTCATCAATCGCAACCTACGCGTCCGTGGACGGCGCACCAGCGTTCGCCTCGAGAGAGCCATGTGGGACGCGCTTAACGCGATTGCGTCGGCCCGGCGGCAGACCGTCCACGATCTGGCCACGACGATAGACCAGCGGCGATCTGCCTCGAGCCTTACGTCCGCGATCCGAAGTTATCTGCTGGTTTATTTCTGGCGACGGTCTGGCGGGCTTCCTCGTCGCCACGGATCGAATTGAAGGCGATCACGGCGAAGATGATGATCGCCGATGCGCACTGGTCGCCGCGAAGAAGCCCGCAGCGGTCTCCGCGAAGCTCTAGTGTGTGATCTGTTAGACGGAGCCGCGTTGAAGGCAGGCCGGACCGAAGCACATTTCCACGAGTTTCGTAGAGCGCCAGAACCTCACCATGCGGATGAGCATGCGGCACTTTGCCCGGCTGACCAATGCGCATGCCGTCGCGCTTCACTTCATGTATTACAATTTCTGCCGCATCCATAAGACGCTGCGCGTGACGCCAACGATGGCGGCGAGAGTGACCGATAGGCTTTGGACAGTGGAGGATATCGTGGCGCTCATTACGGGGGGCGAACTCGCTGAAAGATGGTTCGTTCCTCGTGGGTTAGCCAATTTCGGGGCAAGATTCCCCAACCAGGAATAGACATAAAGTCGCATCATTCTCCCCCAGATCAATGTGTTTCTTGAAACGTTCTCGCAGTATATTACGTGTCTAGGGCCACGGAGGGAGACATGGCAGCGCGCAAGGTTTCGATCACACCGCCACCGCAACGTGCGGACTTGGAGCGCCTCTTGGAAGCCGCGCGCACGACCGTCGTGACGGACGACCAGCTTCAGGAGCAAAGGGTCAGCTTCGCTTACGGCAATGCCCCGGAGGGCAGCCGCATCACGAAGAATCCGTGCGGGAAGCTTCAAGAAGCATCCGCATCCTGAAACGTGCGTGAACCGCATTCTTGAGGGGGAAGGCCCGGTGAAAACCGGGCCTTTTATTTTGAGATGCTCATTCGGGAACAAGATGACCCTGCGTTGTATGACAGAATCCAAGAAAAGAATTCTAATCAGGCAGTACGACCTTCTGACGAACTTTGTGGAGATAGAACTGAAGCAAGGTGCGTCTGCCTTCGACAAATACTCTCTATGGGCGCTAAACCACGTCGCGGTTGCATCAATATCCCAGTTTGGGGGGCGCTTCCGCCAGGAACCGATTTATGTCGGTTCGCATGTTCCGCCTCATTTTCGTGAGGTGCCGGAACTTATGGATCGCTTCATCTCCTTCATTCATGAGAACTGGCACACCCTCACGCCAACTTCTTGGCTGCATATGGCCTTTGGCGATTGAACTGGGTCCACCCGTTCATCGAAGGCAACGGCCGCACCGCACGAGCTACTTGCTACTATCTGCTGTGCGCCAGATCTGGAGCGTTGCTCCCCGGCCGCAAAATTGTTCCGGAGCGCATTAGAGAGAATCGCCACCAATACGTAGCGGCCCTAAGAGCGGCAGACCACGCTTGGGAACAAGGCAATCTGGACCTGTCCGTAATGGATGCGTTCTTGGCCGATCTTCTTACCGCGCAACTGACGGACGCTTAGGGGGAGTCGCACGGCGCGTTTTGCAATCCGAATGACGGCACTACCCGAGGCCGCGGTCGCCGCGAACCTAAAGAGTGTGATCTGTTAGACGGAGCCGCTACGCAGTCCTTCGACTGCGCGCTCTCGCGCTCCGCTCAGGATGAGGAGTTTGGGCGGAGCACAAAGAAAAGAAAGGTCCTCATCCTGAGCGAAGCCCCGCAGGGGCGAAGTCGAAGGACGCACGTTGATTCGAGCAGCGCCGGGCCGTGCGTCCGGTGGACGTGCTCGGCGGGCGCCAAGCCCGCTTTCGTGGGTGCGGCGGGCACATGCCTATATCGGGGCGGATCAGATTCTATAGCGCGCGGGGCGCCGGCCAGCGCAGGACGGCAAGGGCAATAGCGCTACACGACGAAGGCGTGCGAATGCGAATTATTTGCTTGCATGTTGCGAATGATTATCGTTAGCATGCACAACTCGGGGTCGGGGAGTGCGGGCAATGGGGGCATCGAGGCGGGGTGTGCGGAGTGTCGCGGCGGTCGCGGCGCGCGCACGCGGCGCGGCGTCGCGCGGCGGACATGACGTCCGCGCCGGATCGCGCTTGCGGCCGGGGCGGCGGCGCTCGTCGGCTGCGGCGATACGGCGCTCGCCGCGCCGCCGCAGCTTGCGGTGCCGACCGAGGAGCAGCTTCAGCCGGGCACGCCGCCCGGCGGCGCCGACTTCATCAGCTCGCTTCAGCGCACCAATTTCCTGCTCGGCGACATGGCCGGCCTGCGCACCCTCCTCAGCCGCTACGGCATGTCGTTCGCCTTGCAGGAGACGAGCGAAGTGCTCGGCAACGTCAGCGGCGGCCTCGCCCAGGGCTTCGAGCTATGACGGGCTCACCACGATGCTGCTGCAGCTCGACACCAGCCGCGCCTTCGGCTGGTACGGCGGCACGTTCAACGCGAGCGCGCTGCAGTATCACGGCCGCAGCCTGTCGCGCCGACCACCTCGGCACGCTGCAGACCGCGAGCGGCATCGAGGCCGATCGCGCCACGCGCCTGTGGGAGCTGTGGTACGACCAGAAATTCCTGTCCGAGGACCGGCTCGACATCAAGATCGGGCAGCAGAGCCTCGACCAGGAGTTCATGGTCAGCCAGAACGCGCTGCTCTTCGTCAACACCATGTTCGGCTGGCCGATGGTGCCGTCGGCGGATCTGCCGGGCGGCGGGCCGGCCTATCCGCTGTCGACGCCGGGCATCCGGTTTCGCGCGCGCCCGATCGATCCGCTGACGGTGCTGGTCGGCGTCTTCAACGGCAGCCCGTCGCCCAACAACGCGATCCCCGACGCGCAGCAGGCGGATGGCTCCGGCACGAGCTTTCCCTTGAACGGCGGCACGCTCGCGATCGCCGAGCTGCAATACAGCTACCCGTCGCTCGGCACGATGCTCTACGCGGACCAGGCCGAGCCGCTCGGCGCGCACGTACAAGCTCGGCTTCTGGTACGACACCGAAAGCTTCCCCGATCTGCGCTTCGACAACACCGGCACGTCGCTCGCCTCGCCGCTGACGCACGGGCATCCCGCAGCAGCATCGCGGCGATTACAGCATCTATGCCGTCGCCGACCAGATGGTGTGGCTCGATCCGGACGAGTCCGATCGCAACATCAACCTGTTCGCGCGCGCGATGGGAACGCCCGAGCCCGACCGCAACCTCGTCGTGTTCAGCGCCAATCTCGGCCTGAACTTTCACGAGCCGATCCTGCACCGCGACGCCGACAGTTTCGGCATCGGCCTGGGCTACGCCAAGGTCAGCAGCCGCGCCGCCGGGCTCGACCGCGATACCGCCTTCTTCACCGGGTCGCTGACGCCCATCCGCAGCAGCGAGACCTTCGTCGAGGTGACCTACCAATACGCGGTGACGCCCTGGCTCCAGGTCCAGCCCGACTTCCAATACGTGTTCAACCCCGGCGGCGGCATCGCCAACGCGGCCGGCACCGCCAAGGTCGGCGACGAGGCCGTGCTCGGCGTCCGCACCAACATCCTGTTCTAGGGGGAGGGCGAAATGCGCGGCGGGTCGGGAAACCGGGGCGAGGGTGCGCGCAAACGGGGCGCGCGTGCGCGCAAACGGAGCGCGGGTGCGGGAAAAGGGAGCGCGGGCGCGGGAAAATACAGCGGCTTGACGGGCGGGCGAATCGACCCTATTGTTAATGACAATCATTCGCATTCGCATTTGACCGGCGGCCGTTGCCGCCCTCGGGTGGAAAAGACAGGGCTCCTCATGCGCGCGACTCGTACCGTCCTGGCCCTGTTGGCCGTGCTCGCCGCAGCCGCGCCCGCTGCGGCCCGCGCCGACGGCCCGCAAGGCCTGCTCGAGACCATCCACAAGCACGTCACCCGCACCTCGACCGTGACCGACAATGGCGACCTCAACCCCTATGCCGTGGTGGTCGCGCCGATTTCCGCTGGAAAAATAAAGCAGGGCGACGTGCTGATCGACAATTTCAACAACGTCTCGAACCTGCAAGGCACCGGCACGACCATCGTCGACTACAACCCCGCGACGAAAGCGACCGCGCTGTTCGCGAAGCTGCCGCAGAACCTGCCGCAATGTCCGGGCGGCATCGGCCTCACCACCGCCATGACGATGCTGAAGAGCGGCTTCGTGATCGTCGGCAGCACGCCCAGCAACGACGGCACCACGCGCACCAAGGGCGCGGGCTGCCTTGTGGTGTTCGATGCGAACGGCCAGCTCGTCGCCACCTGGGCGGATCCGAACATCAACGGGCCGTGGGGCAACATGGCGACGCTCGACAACGGGTCGAAGCGCGCTCCTGTTCGTCAGCATGGCCGGGTTCGACATTCCGGGTCCCGAGGTGCGCGATCCCGCGACGGGATATCCCGTGACGATGCAGAAGGCGACCGTGGTGCGGCTCACGCTTGCCATTCCCGACGGCAAGCCGCCCGCCATCACCGACGAGACCGTAATCGCCAGCGGTTTCGGCGCCCGCGCCGACAAGGGCGTGTTCATGATCGGCCCGACCGGCCTCGCCCTCGCGGCCGACGGCACGCTCTACGCCTCCGATGCGCTCGCGAACCGGATCGTCGCGATCCCCAATGCGACGACGCGCAGCGACAGCGCGGGAACGGGCCAGACCGTGACGGAGGGCGGGCTTTTGAAGCGACCGCTGGCGCTCGCCATGACGCCCGACGGGCACGTGCTGGTGTGCAATGCGGTCAACGGCCAGCTCGTCGAGGTCAATCTCGCCACCGGCAAGCAGCTCTATGCGCAGTGGATCGACACGAACCAGGCGCAGTCGCCGCCCGGCAATGGCGATCTGTTCGGCATCGCCATGACGCCTGACGGACAGGGGTTCTATTACGTCGAGGACGACGTGAACACGCTCATGGAAGCGGTGCGATGACGGACGAGCGCGGCCAGCGCCCCAGCTCGACCCGGCGCGGCTTCCTGACCAGCACGGCGGGTCTCGCCGCCGCCGCGGGGGCTGCGCTTGGCGGGGGTGCTGCGGCCGCGGCCGAGGCGCCGGCCAATTCCCGCCTCGCGCCGGAGCTGCGCGATCCGGTCGAGCCGTTCTGGGGCGCGCATCAGGGCGGCATTCTGACGCCGCTCCAAGCGCACAGCTATTTCGCCGCGTTCGACCTCGTCGACGACGAAACGCGACGACGTCGTGAAGCTGCTGCAAGCCTGGACGAAAGCGGCTGCGCGCATGACGCGCGGACTGGCGATCGAGCCATTCGCCGAGACGCAGATCGCCGCCGCCGCCGATCTCGATACGACGACGACGACGACGACAGTCCTACGACACCGGCGGCACGGCGACCACGACCGTCGCGGCGCCGGACAGCGGCGAGACGATCGGATTGACCGCCGCGCGTCTCACCGTGACGTTCGGCTTCGGCCCCGGCCTCTTCGTCAAGGACGGCGCGGACCGCTATGGCCTGGCGCGGCAGCGGCCGGAGGCGTTCGTCGACATGCCGCGCTTCGTCGGCGATCAGCTCGTGCCGGAGCATACCGGCGGCGATCTTTCGGTGCAGGCCTGCGCCGACGACCCGCAGGTCGCCTTCCACGCCGTGCGGCAGCTCGCGCGCATCGCGGGCGACGCGGCGCAAGTGCGCTGGACCCAGGCGGGATTCATGCCGCGCTTTTCCGCCAAGGAGACGCCGCGCAATCTCATGGGCTTCAAGGACGGCACGAACAATCCGCAGATCGGCAACGCCGAACGACATGGCGGGCTTCGTCATGGTCGGCGACGAGGGCCCCCTCTGGATGCGCGGCGGCAGCTACATGGTGGCGCGGCGCATCCGCATCGCGCTCGAGCATTGGGATCGCACGCAGCTCGCATTCCAGGAGCAGACGATCGGGCGCCACAAGGCTTCGGGCGCGCCGCTCGGCAGGAAGAACGAATTCGACGCGCTCGATCTGAAGGCGGCCGGCAAGGACGGCAACCCGCTCACGCCCGAGAACGCGCATGTGCGGCTCGCCGCGGCCGAGAGCAACGGCGGCGCGCGGATCCTGCGCCGCCCCTATTCCTACAACGACGGCGTCAACTTCACCGCCGAGCGCTGGCCGCCGTGGCGCCAGGGCATGGAGTACGACGCGGGCCTGTTCTTCCTGTGCTATCAGCGCGACCCGCGTACCGGCTTCCTCAAGATCTACGAGCGCATGTCGAAGTTCGACATGATGAACCAATTCGCAACCCATGTCGGCGGCGGACTCTTCGCGTGCCCGGGCGGCATCGCCGAGGGCGAGTTCGTGGGCCAGCGTCTGTTCGAGAGGGCGTGAAATGTACGTGTGCATGTGCCATGGCTTCACCGACCGCCAGGTTCGCGCGCTTCCCGAAGCGGCGGGCGGATCGACCGCTTCTGTCTATCGCGCCTTGGGCGTTCGCCCGCGCTGCGGCAAATGCGTGCCGATGGTGAAGGAGATCGTGCGCAAGGCCTCGGAGAGCGCGCCGGACCAGCGGCTGGTGCAGGGCCCGCTGCCCGCCTAGGCTCGCGCGAGCCCGGAGGCGAGCGGAGAAGGCCATGCAAGCGGACGCGCAGGTGCTGCAGCACCTCAACATCGTGCTCAAGAACGAGCTCACCGCCATCAACCAGTATTTCCTGCACGCCCGCATGCTGGGCCATTGGGGCGTGACGAAGCTCGGCAAGCACGAATACGACGAATCGCTCGAGGAAATGAAGCATGCCGACCGGCTCATCAATCGCATCCTCTTCCTCGACGGGCTGCCGAACCTGCAGGACCTCGACAAGCTGCTGATCGGCGAGGACGTGGAGGAGGTCCTCGACTGCGACTTGAAGCTCGAACAGAAAGGCGTGAGCGATCTGCGCGCCGCGATCCTTCATTGCGAGACGGTACGGGATTTCGTCAGCCGCGATCTCCTCTCCGAGATTCTCGCAAGCGAGGAGGCCGGCATCGATTTCATCGAAACGCAGCTCGTCCTCATCACGAAGATCGGCATCCAGAATTACGTGCAGCTGCAATCGAAGAGCGAAGAGTAGGCGCGCGCCCATGCCGGTGCGGCGGCTCGCTCTCGCTTGCTGCGCGGTGCTGCTGGCGCTTGCCGCCATCGGCGCCGGGCATGCGGCCGACCCGTCGATCCTTTGGCGCATCGTCGATGAGGGCTGCGTTCCCGACGAGATCGCGCACCACGATCCGAGCCCGTGCGCGCTCGTCGATCTGTCGCAAGGCGTCGCGCGCGGCTATGTCGTGCTGAAGGACATCGTCGGCGCGACGCAGTATCTCCTGCTGCCGACCGCGCGTGTCGCCGGCATCGAAAGCGCGCTGCTGCTGGCACCCGATGCGCCGAACTTCATGGAGGATGCGTGGGAGGCGCGCCGGTTCGTCCTGGCGCGGGTGCCGGCGCCGCTCGCGCGCGAGGACATCTCGCTTGCCATCAATTCGGTGCCCGGCCGCTCGCAGAACCAGCTTCATATCCATATCGACTGCGTCAAGGTGGCCGTGCGCGCCGCGCTCCTGCGCGATCGCGATTCGATCGAAGACGGGTGGAAGGCGTTTCCCGAGCCGCTTGCCGGCCACGCCTATATCGCGCGCCGCGTGCTCGGCGACGACCTCGCGCAGGTCAATCCGTTCCGTCTCGTCGCCGCAGCCGCGCCCGATGCGGCGGAGCACATGGGCGACTACACGCTCTTCGTCGCCGGCGCGACCTTTGCGGGGCGGCCGGGGTTCATCCTCTTGGCCGACCGCGCCGATCCGCTGCACGGCGATCTCGGCAGCAGCGAGACTTTGCAGGACCATGGCTGCGCGCTGGCGCGGCGTTAGAAGGCGGCAAATGCCCATCCACGCCCATCGGCGCGCGGCGCGAAGCCGCTCCTTTCGGTGCAACCGCTTGATATGTATGTTAAATACGTTCATATCGCCCCTTCCGCCAGCCGTTCGCAAATCGCCCTTCCGGTCCTTTCAATCGCTTTTGGCGCCATGGAGCGCCGCAAATCGCCCCGAGCCGATGCACGTATTAGTATCCTCTTTACGTACATATGTCAAGGAAAAGCGTAGATTTCGCGCGCGATTGGGGCGGCGGTCAAGGGTGGTACGAAATGCTTATCATTGCAAAGCTCGCGTCTTATCCTTGACAAAGTTATACGCCACCCCTGCCAAGGTTGCAAGCTAAACTTGACAAGGCATGGCCATATCCTTTACAAGGTCCCGCATATGGCACGGCCTAGCCGTCAAAACCCAGAAGTCCGCGAATTCATCCTTAGGAACGTCGCGGAGCATCCCGGCTCTGTGGCCCGACTAGCCGCAGAGAAGTTCGGGCTGACCCGTACAACGGTCTCCAGTTACATGAAACGGCTGGTTGCCGAGGATCTAATTTCGGCCACCGGCAACACGTATGCCCGACGGTACAGCCTAAACAAGACTGTCAATCTCGTTTTCTCAATCGGGCTGAGCGCGGGGCTTTCTGAGGATGCGGTATGGCGGTTTCGAGTTCGTGCCCCACCTGAAGAATGTGAAGCAGAACGTGCTGGATATTTGCCAGTACGGCTTCACGGAAATGTTGAATAACGCTATCGATCATTCTGCCAGCAACGACGCACTTGTCGTTGTCGAACAGACCTACACGCAAATTTTCTTGAGCATCATCGATCACGGCGTGGGCATCTTCGACAAGATACAAAAAGACTTCGATCTCATAGACGCTAGAAGCGCGTTGCTGGAATTGTCAAAGGGCAAGCTCACGTCGGACACATCGCGTCATTCGGGCGAAGGTATTTTCTACACGTCCCGGATGTTCGATGAGTTCGACATCAGGTCTGGATATCTCTTCTACTCGCGTGTTCGGAAGGATGATTCCGATTGGCTAATCGAAACGGAAGAGCGGCCACGATACGAGATCGGGACCGTCGTAAACATGCGCATTTCGACGGATGCACACTGGACGATGCTGGAAGTCTTCAACTCGTATCAGAACGATGACATCGGTTTCCGGCGCACTCACGTTCCAGTGAAACTCGCAAAGTATCCGGGGGAGCAGCTTGTGTCGCGATCCCAAGCGAAGCGGATACTTGCCAGGTTCGAGCGATTCTCTGAGGTGCTGCTGGATTTTCAGGGTGTGTCAGAGATCGGCCAGCCGTTCGCGGACGAAATCTTCCGGGTGTATAAGGCGAGCCATCCTGGCATCAACGTCATGGCGATAAGAACGAGTGAGCCTGTTCAGAGGATGATCAGCCAAGCGATAGCTGCGCGCGAGGATGCGGTCCCGACTGGCGCCTCCTCCTAGCTGTTGGAGTTGGTTTGCAAACTCCCACATCGCGAAAGCTTTAGACAAAAGCGCGCGAAATTGAGCACGCGTGGCCCGAATCAGCGTGGCCGCCGCTCAGCTTCGCTTGAAGGCCGGCATCACGTCCTTCGCGAAGCGGCGAAGCTGATCTTTGAATTCTTCGGGCGTCAAGCCTTCGGGCCAATGCAGCATGAAGGTCTCGAGGCCGGGATATTTCGCCGCGATCGATTTGATGCCGTCGATCACGTCGCCGGGCGGGCCGCAGAACCAGGCTTTTTGCTCGACGCCGTCCTTCAACGAAGGCTGGCGCGCGGGCGCGCCGGGCGAGCCCCAGATGCGGCCCTCTTCGTCCGCATAACGCACGAAGCCGAACGGCGCGAACCACTTGAAGCGCTCGTCATGCGCGGGCTCGAGCCGGCGCATCGCCTCGGCGCGGCTGTCGGCGAGATAGACGCCAGCGCCCCAGATCATGTCCTCGCCGAGCTCCTTGTCGCGGCCGGCCTTGCGGCACGCGGCGTGGTAGGCGCGCACGACATCGTCGAGGATCTTCTCGCCGTTGAGCGTGACCATCGCCTTCAAGCCATAGTGCGCCATCAGCTCGATGGTCTTGCCGCTCGCGATCGGCATCCAGATGTCGACCGGCAGATGTTTCGGCCGCGGCACGAGCGTGATGTCTTTGAGCTGGTATCCGCGATATTCGACCGGCGGCGGGCACTCGTAGAACTTGCCCTTGAAATGGAACGATTGCTCGTTGAAGGCGGCGAGCAGGAGCCGGAGCTGTTCCTCGAACAGCTCGCGGTTCTTGGCCGCGTCGATGCAGCGGCGCGCCGAACGTCTCGAGCTCGCGCGTGTGATAGCCGCGGCCCACGCCCATGATGATGCGGCCGTCCGTGACGATGTCGGCCATGGCGTAGTCCTCGGCCAGGCGCAGCGGATGCCACATCGGCAGGACGTTGAAGGCGCAGCCGAATTTGAGGCGCTTCGTCTGCGTCGCGAGCCACAGGCCGAGCTGGATCAGATTCGGGAAGACCTCGTAGCCCTCGCGCTGGAAATGATGCTCGGCCGTCCACAGCACGTCGAAGCCAAGCTCGTCCATGAGCTGGGCGATGTCGCGCGCGGTGAAGAACGCCTCGCGCAGCCGCTCGTCGGAATAGCGCCGCTCGTTGGCCGGGGTGCCGTCGAGCCCGATATTGTCGAGCTCGATCTGGCCGACATAGAGGACGTGGAAATTCTTGATCATGCGTTCCTCCTCCCTCCGCGCGAAGCGCGGCCGCTAAGCGCGCGCCGGCCAGGCCGGCTCGTTATAGCCGAGCGGCACGGCGGGCCGCGCCCAAGCGGGCGGCGTCTCCGACAATTGTACGACCGGTCGCAGATGGCGCAGCCGCCCCGCCGGCACATCGCTCAGGGTGATCCAGCGCGCCAGCTCCGCGCTGGCGAATTCGGCGGGCACGTCTTTGAGCTCGTTCTCCGGCACTTCGCCGCGCCCGACGAGCCAACGGCCGGTCTGCGCCAAGGAGATGCGCACGAGCCAGCTTCCACCCTCGTGGGCGCGGCGGTGGAGCGCAACCATTGCGCCCCACGCCATCAGATAGCCGGTCAGGTAATCGATCGCCGAGCACGGATAGAATTGCGGCGCGCCCGGCTCCCGGCCCGGGAACAGCGCGCCCTGGCGCAGGGTCATGCCGCTCACGTTCTGCACCACCGTGTCGAAGCCGCGGCGCGAAGCCCAGGGTCCGCCATGGCCGAACGCGCAGAGCGAGAGATAGACGAGGCCGGGCCGCAGCGCGCACAGATCTTCCGGCGCGAGGCCGCGCTCGGCGAGCGTGCCGAGGCGATAGCCCTGCGAGAACACGTCGGCCTCGCGCACGAGCGCTTTCAGCGTCGCGAGCTCCTTGGGCTCGCGCAGGTCGAGCCGCGCCGACAGCTTGCCGTGACCGGTGTCGTATTCCTGATATTCGATGCTGTGCAGATGCGGCGCGGTGATCTTCAGCACATCGGCGCCGTGCTCGGCCAAGGTGCGGCCGCAGGTCGGGCCCGCCAGCACGCGCGTCAGATCGAGCACGCGGATGCCGGCGAGCGGGCGCTCGCCGCGCGGCAGCGCCTCGGGAGCGCTCTCGCCGATCTTGACGATCTCCAGGAGCGGCAGCGCGGCGACGGCGATGCCCTGCGGATGCGCGGCCCATTCCGCCTGGCTCCGCACCATGCCGCCGGCGCCTCCCGCCGCGATGATCGCCGCCTCGAGTTCGAGCGCATCCCAGTTCGCGACCGCGTTGCGCACCGCGGCGCGGTCTTCCGGCACGCCGAGCACGCGCAAGGCGGCGGCGCGATGATTGGGGAAATTGGCATGGACGTAGCTCCAGCGGCCATTCTTCGCCGGGTACATCCCCATCACCGCGTTGCGCTCGGTATCGGCCTTGACGTCGTTCACCTCGATGTAATGGGCGCTGCGCAGCGATGCGGCCGCATGGCGCACATCGACCGCGACGCTCTGCCGGCGTCCGGTGCGCAACTGCCATAGATCGGACGCGGCGAGCCCGGTCGCGGCGATGGCGGCGGCAGCGGCCTCGCCGACACGGAACGGCGTCCGCAGGACCGGATCGCCGCCGCCGCTCGATCTCGACCGCGCCGGCGCGCTCCTCGGGCCAGCCGGCGAGCGGCAAGAGACTGCGGAGCGCGTCATGAGCCGCCATCGCCGAGCTCTCCCCTTGTGGTCACACCGCATAAGCCAGCGTGTCGAAGCCGAGCAGGATGCGGCCCGCGGATTCGAGCTGCGAGGGACGCGCCTGCGATTGCTGCGCCACGGCATGCATGTCGCGAAAGCGGCGCTCGAACGGATTGGTCTCGAAGATCGCGGTGGCACCCGCGGCCTGATAGCACGCATCGACCACTTCGGCGGCCTGGCGCGTCGCCGAGGTCGAGGCGAGGCGCATCGCCACGCGCCGGTCGAGACTGATCTCGCCGCGGCGCGAGGCTTCGTCATAGGCCGCGCGCAACGTATCGAGCAGGAAGAGCCGCGCCGCGCGCAGCTTCACCTCGCACTCCGCGACCTGGAGCTGGATGGCGGGGCTGTCGCGCAGCGCGGCGCTCGAAAGGAACGGCGTCTTTTCCCGCGCGAGCGCGATGAAGGCATCCTGCACGGCGCGCGCGATCCCGAGCGCCACCCCGCCGAAGGCGGCGCCATAGAGCTGAAAATTGGTGAAGCGGTAGAGCGGCCCCGCCTCGCGCCGCGAGCCCGCCTCATCGCGCTGGAGCACGTGGCTCATCGGCACGAACAAATCCTTCACCGTATAACTGTCGCTGCCGGTCGCCTTGAGGCCGATCACCTGCCAGGTATCGGTGATGGTGGCGCTCGACCGCGGGAAGAGCAGCGTCGGCTCGCTCATGGGGCGCGCGGGGCCCGGCGGCGGCTTCCCGTCGGCGCCGACCCGCGCCGCGTGCGCGCCGAGCCATGTCGCATGGCGGCTGCCGCTCGCGAATTGCCAGGTGCCGTTGACGATGTAGCCGCCATCGACCGGCTGGGCGCGGCCGCTGCGGTTGGGCGGGCCCCAGGCCAGCACCGCGTCGCGCGGCGCGAAGATTTCGCGTGCCGTCGCCGGCTCGAGATAGGCTGCCGCAAACGCGCAGCCGCCGGCTTGGCCGAGGCACCAGGCGGTGCTGGCATCGGCCTTGGCGATGGCCTCGACCACCTCGACGAAATCCGCCGGCGGCAGCTCCGCGCCCCCGAACGAGCGCGGCAGGCAGAGGCGGTAAAACCCGGCATCGTGCAGGGCAGCGACGACCTCGGGCGTCAGCTGCCGTAGGCGCTCCATCTGCGGCGCCGCGCGCTCGAGCAGCGGCGCGAGGCCGCGGGCGCGTTCGACATAGTCCTCTGTGGTCATCG
This sequence comes from uncultured Alphaproteobacteria bacterium, assembly GCA_963804235.1. Taxonomy (GTDB): domain Bacteria; phylum Pseudomonadota; class Alphaproteobacteria; order ATCC43930; family CGMCC-115725; genus DATJLY01. Next base: position 96,932 of record CAWDPP010000060.1, on the reverse strand, counting down.
CGGTCTCCAAGGAGCGGCATCCGCTCGGGCTATCCATGAAGGCCCGAGACCGGTCCGCGATCAAGTCAAATGAAATGGTCGCACCGGCAGGGTGCGGCGGCCTACTTTCTTTCTGTAGGCATCGCCCGGCGGACTCGTTTTAATGGGCGCCGCTCGAGGGGAGGCCGAAGCATGTTCAGCATGACGAAAATCGCATTCGCCGCGATCATCGCGATGGTAATTTTCCTGTCGCCCGCGGCGCGCGCGGCATCCGACCAGGAAAATCTGGTCGATGAAGCGCGCATCACCATCGACAATCTCAAGAAGGACCAGGAATTCGGCAATGCCGTCGCGCTTTTGCGGCAAGGCGCGCGGCGTGTTGATCGTTCCGGCGCTGCTTAAGGGCGGCTTCTTCGTCGGCGGCGAAGGCGGATCGGGCGTGCTCCTGACGAGGAACGCGGGCGTGTGGAGCTATCCCGCCTTCTACACGCTCGCCTCCGGTTCGTTCGGCCTGCAGATCGGCTTGGAACAGGCCGAGCTGATCATGATCGTGATGAACGACAAGGCGTTGTCGGCGATCCTGCGCAGCGAGTTCAAGGTCGGCGCCGATGCCGGCCTCGCCATCGTGACGCTGGGCTCGAGCGCCGAGGCGGCGACGACCCGCGCGGCCGGCGCCGACATCGTCGTGTGGGCCTCGGCGAGCGGCGCCTATGCCGGCATCTCGGTCAACGGCTCGATCATCAGGCCGCGCGCGAGCTGGAACGATGCTTACTACGGCCACGCCGTCAAGGTGTCCGACATCGTCACGAAGCGCTCGGTCAGCAATCACGGCGCCGACGCGCTGCGCCAGGATCTCGCCTCGGTGCGCTGACCCGGCCGCCGCGCTCAGCCGCCGATCTCGGCCGCCGCCGCGTGAATGCGCAGGAGTTCCGTGATCGTGTCGGGCTTGCGGCGGCCGAAGCCGCACTCGGTCCCGATCGCGAAGTCGTGCGCGTATTTCGCTGCCGTCGCCATGCGCCGGCGCGTCCCCTCGATGGCGTCGGTATGGTGGACGAGGCCGAGCGCGAGCTGCGTCTCCGGCCGCAGATGCAAGCGCCGCAACGGCGCGAAATAGCCGTCGTCCGAGCGGTCGCGCGGCACCGGCATGTGAATGAGATTGATCGGCCGCGTGACGAGCGAGCCGAGCCGCTCGGCCATCTCGACCATGTCGGCCATGTCGGTCGGCTCCACGACATGGCGATGGTTGCTGTCGCCGTAGCAGAAATGGAACAGCAGATCGATGCCGGCCGGCACGCGGTTTGCGAGCTGCGCCAGGATCGCGGCGAATTTCGCCTGCATCTGCCGCCTTGGTCGCGCCATAGACGCCGGTCTCGTTGCGCTGGAGGCGCGCGAAGACGGCCGACGCGACATCGAACTGGATCGCGAGGTCGCTCTGCGGGATCGCGGCCGCGAGCTTGTCGATCTCGCGCCCGAGCGCATCGTTGTAGATCGGGTCGATCGCTTCTTGCAGATGCGCGGCGACGAAGAGCCAGATGACCGAATGCGCCGGGACGAGGTCGACCTGGAAGCGCGTCCCGGCGGGAATCTTTCCGCGCATCGCGCAAGCGCCGGAACACCGCATAGGAGTCCTTGGCGATGTCGGCATAGAAGAGATTGTCGATGCGGAAATCCGCAAGGGACTTTCCCGGCCGCAGGCGATAGCGCCGGCGCGCCGGGGCCGTGGCGTGCAGCTGAAACACCTCGTCCGACAGCTCGAACGCAGGGCTCTCGGCGAAGACCGGCTCGAGCCACGTGATCCAATCCAGCCGCTTTCCGGTTTCGCCATCGGGCATGCGCTTCAAGCGCGCACCCAAGGCGGCGCTCAGTGTCGTGAACACGTCCTCGCTGTTCGCCAGCGGCACGGATCCGACGAGATAGATGTCATGGCCTGCCATCAGGAATCTCCCTTTGACGGTATTCTTGGCCTGCCACGCCGCCCTTGCCAAGCCGTTGCCGGAAGCGCATTAGAGCCGCGCGGCCGAGAGCGCCGCCTGGAGATTTCGCAAGGAGGCTCGCGTGGACAACGCCACATCCGCTTTGCAGGACCGCGTCGTCGTCGTCACCGGCGCCGCGCGCGGCATGGGCCGCGCCTTGACGCACGCCTTCCTTGCGGCGGGCGCCAAAATCGTGGCGGCCGACCGGTCGTGGCAGGGTGCCGAGCGGCCGCCCAATGACCTCACCGGCGCTGGCCGCAACATCCTCTTCGCCGACATGGACGTGACCGACGACGCGCAGATCGACCAGGCTTTCGCCACCGCGATGGCGCGCTTCGGCACGATCGACGCGCTCGTCAACAACGCCGCCATGCGTCAGCGCGACCTGTTCCCGCCGTCGGGCCGCGTGACGACGCTCGAGACCAAGGACAGCGACTGGCAGAAATCCTTCGCCGTGAACATTTTTGGGCCGCTCAAGGTGATCCGGCGCTTCATCCGGCCGATGCTGGAGAAAAAGCGCGGCAGCATCGTCAACACGGTGTCGAGCGGCATCCTCAATCACTCGCATGGCGGCGCCTATGTCGCGCTGCGCCCGAACAGCCGCGAGATGCCCTATCAATCCTCGAAGGCGGCGCTGGCGACAATGAGCTTCTACCTTGCCGACGAGGTGCGCGAGGCGAACGTCGCCGTCAACGTCGTCATCCCGGGCCACACGCGCACGACCGGGTTCGAGGAACAGAACCGCGCGCGGCTCGCCATGGGCCTGAGGCCCGGTCCGGTGCCGGTCGTGCCCGAGCACATGGTGCCGCTCGTGCTCCATCTCGCCGCGCAGGACGCGAAGGGCCTCACCGGAAGAATGTTCGACGTGCTCGAATGGAACGCCGAGCACGGCCACGGCGGCTACGAGACGTGGGCCGACCGCTCGGTCTCATACGACGATCTTGCGAGGTGATGCGATGAGTGAGCGTGATCTGCGCGAGCGCGTGGCCGAAGCCTGCCGGGTGCTCGCCCGGCTCGATCTCACCAAGGCGGCGACGGGCCATGTCAGCGCCCGCGTTCCCGGCGCCGAGCGCGCGCTCGTGCGCGCGCGCGGCCCGGGCGAGCTCGGCGTGCGCTACACCACGGCGCAGCAGATCATCGAGGTCGATTTCGACGGCAAGGCAATCGGCGTGCCGCAGGAAGGGCTCGAATCTCCGATCGAGGTGTTCATCCACACCGCGGTCTATCGCGCCCGGCCCGATGTCAACGCGGTGGTGCATGTCCATCCGACGGCGGTCGTGCTCTTCACCATCTGCGGGAAGCCGCTGCTGCCGCTTTACGGCGCCTACGATCCCGCGAGCCTCGCGCTCGCGCTCGAAGGCATCCCGACCTACGAGCGCAGCATCCTCATCAGCACGCCGCAGCTCGGCGCCGATCTGGTGCGCGCGATGGGCGGCGCCAGCACCTGCATGATGCGCGGCCACGGCATCACCACGGTCGGCGCCAGCGTGGAGGAGGCGGCGCTCGCCGCGATCCATCTGAACGATCTTGCGACGGTCAATTACCAGGCCCGGCTTTTGGGCGATCCGGTGCCGATCTCGAAGGAGGATCAGGACGCGTTTCGCGGCATGGCGCGCGCGCGCGAACGCGCGGGCGCCGGCGCGGACCGGGCGCCGCCGCGGACGGCGGCGCTGTGGCGCTATTATTGCGCGCTGACCGCCGACCGGTGACAGCGGGGAGGAGCGGGATGGCAGCGGAACTGCGCGTTGGCGTCGCCGGATTGGGTTCGGTCGCGGCGCAAATCCTGCCGAGCTTTCGCGACGTTCCGGGCGTGCGGCTTGGCGCGGCCGCAGATGTGCGCAAGGAAGCGCGCGCCGCGTTCCAGAAATCGTACGATCTTCCGGCCTACGAAGATGTCGCAGAGATGTGCCGCGCGGGCGCGATCGACGTGGTCTGGATCGCGACGCCAAATCCGCGTTCATTGCGAGCACGCAGTCGCCGCGGCCGAGAACGGCAAGCATGTCATCTGCGAGAAGCCGATGGCGGTCACGCTCGCGGAGTGCGACGCGATGATCGAGGCGGCGCGGCGCAACGGCGTCAAGCTGCTGCAAGGCCATTCCAAGATCTTCGATGCGCCGGTCCGCGCCATGCGCGCCGTCGTGGCAAGCGGCCGGCTTGGCCGCGTCATCCAGGTCAATAGCTGGAACTTCAACGACTGGCTGCAACGCCCGCGCCTTGCCTCGGAAGTCGACACGCGGCTCGGCGGCGGCCTGGTCTATCGCCAGGGGCCGCACATTGTGGACGTCGTGCGCTATGTCGCGGGCGGGCTCGCCACGAGCGTGCGCGCCGTCGCCGGCCGGTGGGACCCGCATTTCGACACCGAGGGGAATTTCTCGGCCTTCCTCGAGTTCGAAGACGGCGCCTGCGCCTCGCTCGCCCTCAACGGCTATGGCTATTTCGACATCACCGAGCTGACCTGGGGCATCGGCGAAGGCGGCCAGCAGCGCGATCCGCGCGCGAGAAAACCGCGGCCGCGCCGCACCGGCGCGCTCGCCGCCGAGGAGAAATACCGCTACGTCGCGACGCAAGCCTCGCAAGACGTGTACCAGCGCGGCGAGCGCCAGCCGTTCTACGGCCTGACGGTGGTGAGCTGCGAGCGCGGCGTCATCCGCCAGTCGCCGGACGGGCTCTATCTTTATACCGAGAGCGGGTGCGAGGAAGTGCCGGTCGCGCGCCATGTCGGACGCGCGGCCGAACTCATCGAGCTCAACGACGCGCTTGCCACGGGCCGGCCGGTCTTCCCCGACGGCACATGGGGACGCGCGACGCTCGAAGTCTGCCTCGGCATCCTCCAATCCTCGCGCACGCACCGCGACATCGCATTGACGCGCCAGGTGCCGAGCGGCTGATCCTGCGCTCTATTCCGCCGCGGACCGCGTTCCGCTCGGAAAATATTTCTCCATCTTCGGCGACATCGTCCCGCCGTTCTTCTTGAGTTCGGCGAGCCACAGCGGATGGATGCGCGGATCCTGGTCCTCGTATTCGACCTGGTCGCCGCCTTCCTTGATGCTGAGCGAGACGGCCTGTTTCTTGCCGGTGCCGTCGCCGCCCGAGCGCCACGCCGCCGCGGTGAACGGATAGCGGATGCCGCCGATGTTGGTCGCGAGATAGCGCGCGGGAACGCTGCTGGTGTTGAAATGCTGATGGAGCTGCCGGTCGGCCGGCGGAAACACCACGCCGTGCTTCCAGTCGAGGCGCAGGAAATCCTTCTCGCCCTCGAACCACAGGAGCGAATAGCCGGTGCCGACGACGCACATGACGTGCGCGCCGGGCCCGTGCCGGTGCGCCTTCTTGTAGGTGCCGGGCGGCATTTCCGAGATGTGCGCGTGCATGCTCGAATCGGCGAGCACGAACATGATGTTGGAGCTGCCGCCGCCGCGATCCTCCCAGGATTGCAGCTCGAGCTGCTCGAGGTCGGGGACGAAGTTCGTCTCCCACATGTGGTTGCCGGGCCGGACCATCACGAGATCGCCCTCGCCGTTGTAATACTCGTCCTTGCCCATGCGGTCGGCGAACACGGCATTCGTGTCGAAGATGAAGTGCTCGTTGTGGAAGACGTTCATGACGAGCGGCATGTTGGTCGTGCTGACGAGGAGCGCGCGCTTCTGGCCGCTGCCGTTGAAATGGCGGTGCCGCGCGTTCAACGGGATCGCGAACAGGCTGCGCTCGCCCCATTCGAAGCTGCGCTTGGCGCCGTCCGGGAATTCGAGCTGCGTGCTGCCGGTGCCTTCGAGCACGTAGGTCACCTCTTCGTAGAGATGGCGCTGCTGGATCGAGGAGCCGCCCGGCGGAATCTCGAACAGGAACATGCTGGCGAAATCGCCGCGGCCCTTCAAATGGCAGGCGGCGCCCTTGACGCCGAAGCGCGGCCACGGCTTCGTCGCCACCGAGAACAGGTCGATGCCGTAATCCTCATAGATCGGCACGCCCTCGCCCTTGATCCAGTTGCCGTATGAGTCGATGCGATAGCGCAGCTTCGGTTCATCGGTCATGCGCGTCTCCTCAGGAAAACAAGAGCGACTTGATCACGACGGGCACCACGCCCGGCGGCGAGATCATGGCGCCGACATCGACATAATCGAGGTCTTGCAGCTGCACGCCGTCGATCGACACGAGCGGGCCCTCGAGCTCGAGCTCGCGGTGCAGCAGCCGGCCGAGCGTGCGGCCGATATCGCCGTCGATCATCAGGAAGAGCGGCTCGTGGCGATGGCCCCTGGGCGCCGTCGCGGCGACGATGGCGCGGCCCAAGGCGGCAAGGCGCTGGTATTCGGGATCGCCGTGCCACGAGAACGCGATCGCGACGCGCGCCTCGGGATCGAGGTCAAGCTCGGTGAGGCCGCGGCGGATTTTTTCCGCGAGCGCGTCCCCATCCGTCTCTTCCGCGTGCCCGACATGCACGACCGGAACGCCGTGCACGGGCAGGACGGACGGGATCGGAGAGATAGATCGTCTTGCCGCTCACTTGGATGGTGAATTGCGAGGCGCCGATCACGGTCGCGCGGATGCGCTGGCCGGGATCGACGAGCGGCAATTTCGTGCGCCGGGCGAGCTCGGCGGCAAGGGCGCGCGCGAGCGGCAGGGCGATGTCGCCGAATTCCTCGGTCTCGCGCCCGAAGATGTATTCCGACACGCCGCCCGAAAACGTGAGCGCCGCGGGCGTCGCGGTGCGGCGCAAGCCCTCGGTCAGCTTCAGCGCCGTGCCGAGCCGATCGAGCGGCGCGTCGAGAATATGATCCGCCATGACCGAGGCGAGCCGGCGCGCGAGCGCCTCGCGCGTTGCCGGATCGGCGAGCGCGCGCGGATCGGTGGCGAGGCCAAGCTCTTCGGCGACGAGGCGCGCCGAATCATCGACGCGCGTCCACGCGCCGCGCTCGTCCCGCGCGACGAGCCGGCCGCCGGTCGCGATCGCGGCCGAGCTCAGCACCGTGCCGCGGTCGATGAGCGCGAGCTTGGTCGTGCCGCCGCCGATATCGACATGGAGCAGGCATTGCCCGCGCTCGCGCGACAGCCGCACCGCGCCCGAGCCGTGCGCGGCGAGCCGGCATTCGAGGATATGGCCGGCGGTCGCGCACACGAATTTCCCCGCTTCCGCGGCGAACAGTTCGTCGATCGCGCGCGCATTGCGCCGCTTGATCGCCTCGCCCGTCAGGATCACCGCGCCGCTGTCGATGTCGCCGCGCGCGAGCCCCGCGTCCCGGTAGCACTGCTCGATGAAGTGCGCGAGGCTCCCGGCGTCGATCGTGCCGTCGGCCAGGAACGGCGTCAGCATGATGGGCGAGCGCCACACGACCTGCCGGTCGACCACGACGAAGCGGCTCGACAGACCCTGGCTGTGACGCTGCAGCAGCACCTTGGCGAAGAGCAGATGCGAGGTCGAGCTGCCGATATCGACGCCGACCGTCGTCAGCTCGACATGCTCCTGGCTCCAGATGAAGCGCGCGAGCTCGGCGCGCTCTTCATCGCCCGGCTCGACATGCTCGTGCTCGAACTCGGCGTCGTGCATCTCTTGCTCGTCGCTCATGTGCCGAGGAAGTTCCGCACGAGCTCGACGAATTCCGCGGGCTTCTCCATCTCCGGCATGTGGCCGCAGTCGGCGATCGTGGCGAGGCGCGCGCGCGGGATGGCGCGCGCGTAGATCTCGCCGCTGCTGCGCGGCGTGATGGCGTCCTCCTCGCCCCAGACGACAAGCGTCGGAGTGCGCACGCCCGGCAGGAGATGGCGCAGCGTGAGGCTGTGCATATAGGGCTTCCACGCGATCCGGCAGGTCATCTCGCGATGCTGCTCGACGAGATCGGTCTCGTCGGGCGTCAATTCCTTGCCCCAGAAGCGTTTGAACTCGGCCGATTGATCGGGGCGATGGAACGCGCGGCGCAGCCCGGTCAATCCTGACTCGAGGAAATAGTCGAAGATCTCGCCCTCGTCGGGCTTCACGCCCATGGCGCCCACCAGCACCAGCTTGTCGATGAATTGCGGCGCGACCGTCGCGATCTCGGCCGCGACCCAGCCGCCGAGCGAGGAGCCGATCACGTTGACGGGCGTGCGGATGTCGAGGTCGCGCGCGAGCCACGTGACCCACGCGGCGAGATCGTGCACGCCCATGATCCAGTCGGGCCGCGCCGACCGGCCATAGCCCGGCAGCGACGGAACGATCACGTCGTAATGCTCGGCCAGGCGCGCGAAGCTCTCGAGCCAGCCCGGCACGCCCAGCTCGCCGTGGATGAAGAGGAGCGGCGCGCCCGTGCCGCCGCGCCTGAGTTCGAGCGAGATGCCGGCCGCGTCGATCTGCGTCTGCGTCACTGCGGCCATGGCGTGACCTCCCTTCCGGTCACGAGCGCGGATTGATGCTCGCGCAGCGCGGGGATCACTTCGCGCCCGAGCAACTCGATGCCGCGCATGGTCGCCTCGTGCGGCTTCTTGCCCTCGCGCGCCCAGAAGGTCAGGTAGCCGGGATCGGTGCGGTCGATGATGTGCTTGAATTTCTGGATGATCGTCTTGGGGCTGCCGGTGACGATGAGGCCGGCGCGAACGGCGGCCTCGTAGCTGCCTTCGGACATGCGCCGCTCTTTCGCCATGTTGCCGGTCTTGGCCTGCTTCGACATGTAGCCGGGCGGCGCCATCCATTCGGGATGCGGGCCGCCGCCCGTGGCGCCGGCCGAGCCCGTGCCGGCGGTCAGCGCCGAGGCCGCGGCGCCGCCGCTCCGCCCGATCACGGAGGCGCCGCCGTAATGGTGGCGGCCCATCTCGAACGCCTCCTCGTCGGTGTCCATGACGCAGGTGTGGATGAGATAGCCGAGATGCTGCGGCGTCGGCGTCCAGCCGTCCTGCGCGCGCGACCTCGTGATAGATCTCGCGGCACGAGGCCGTCGCCTCGAGCGCGCTGCCGAGGACGAGATAGGTGATGCGCTGCTTCGCCGCCCAGCGGATGGTCTCGGGGCTCAAGATTCCGGCGGCCCAGATCGGCGGGTGCGGCTTTTGCAGCGGCAGCTGCCACGGATTGACGACGCGCAGGTGATAGTGCTTGCCCTCCCAGCGGAACGGGCCCGGCACGGTCCAGGCCTTCTTGATGAGCTCGAACGCTTCCTCGAAGCGCTCGCGGTTGTAGGCGGGGTTGGCGTTCGTCGGAGAGCTGCTCGATGCCGGTGCCGCGCACGAATCCGGAGATGATGCGGCCGCCCGAGATGAGATCGAGCATCGCGATCTCCTCGGCGACGCGCACGGGATTGTCGTGAATCGGGAGCGGATTGCCGATCAGCGCGATCGTGCCCTTGATGCGCTGGCTCACCACGGCGGCCGAGATGTTGACGCTCTCCTGCATCGAGAGGACGTTGTTGTGATGCTCGTTGCAGACCGATCCGTCGAAGCCCATCTCGGAGGCGTGCTCGTGCTCGCTGCAGGAACATCTGCCACAGGTCGCGCGCCTTCTCGCGGTCGAAGATGCTGTTCGGGAACATGAGCGCCGAATAGCCGTACTTCTCGATCGCTTCGCTCGGATAGGCGTTGTAGCCCATCTCCGAGAAGAAGAAGAATTTCCGCGTCATCGCCAGGCTCCTCCCGGCGCGATTATAGCTCGCGCCGCGGCGACGGGCAGCGCTTCGTCACGACGATGGCGCGGCCGCGCGGATGCCGTCGCCGATGAGGACGAACGGCGCCCAGGCGAACGGGTGCGTGAAGAAGGCGAAGCTCGGCCCCGGCTTGCTGCCGAGTGCCACGATCATATAGAGCTTGGCGCGGCGCAGGTCGGCGGCGCAGTCGCGCGCGGCGCCCCATTGCGACAGCGTGAGCGCGGTCAGCACCGGGCCCGCCGTGTCCTCGAGCTCCCAGTGCGTCACCATGAGGCCGCGCGCGCCGGCGAAGAAGAACGCCTTGGCGAGGCCCGAGAGCGCGTCGCCCGCGCCGTCGCCACCGGGTCCCGCGGTGTTGCACGCCGAGAGCAGCACGAGATCCGCGTCGAGTTTGATCGACAGCACTTCGGACAAACCGAGGAACGCCGAGGAGGCATCGGTCGCCGCCGGATCGGCCGAGAGCGCGATCAAGGGTTCGGAGCGGCAGCGCAGCTCGCTCGGCAAGAGCGCATGGGTCGCGAGATGGACGATGCGGAATTGCGTCAGGTCCGTGCCGGTCAGCGCCGCCTTGGTGAACCCCGCGCCCAGCACCATGTCCTGCGGTTTCACGTGAAACACGAGGCGGCCGACCGCGTCGATCTCCTTCCGCGTTCCCGGCAGGGGCGGCAGATCGACGAGGCTCAGGAAATCGCGCGTGCAGGTCGACGGCGGATAGCTCGCCGCGATCTGGGCGCGCGTCGCCGGCTGGAAGTCGCCGAAGCCGATATAGGGGTTGGGGGCGGATGACGGCTTCGTGTTGTCGCGCAGCACCACGAGCGTCTGCGGCGCCGGGACGTAGTTGATGGCCAGCCGCTTGATGAGGAACGGCACGTTCTTGTAGTTGCCGTCGGTGACGGGCGGCGTGTCGTTCGTCACCAGCACCTCGAGCGGCAACGAGGTGAGCGCGCCGCTCGGCACGATGACGAGCCGTTCGAGCGCGTCGATCCGCTCCTGCACGGGACCGAACAGCTTCTCGTAGAGACGATGCGCGGCGCCGACGTCGAACACCGGAAGGGCGACCTCGCCGTTTTCCCCGGACGGCACGATCGTCGCGCGAAGCTGGGCGACCGCCTTGGCGAGCTCGAACGGCGACAGCGCGATGCGATATTCCTCGATCCGGTTTTTCTCGACGAGAATTCCGAACGTGACCGTGCCGCCGACGACGAAGCTCACGAGCCCCTCGTGCGCGGCGAGCACGTTCTGCACCTCGGTCGCGGACGCTTCCTTGGAAACGAGCTGCGCGTAATCGGGCGAGGCCGCCTGCGCCGCCGAATCCGCGTCCGCGCGCGCCGCTTGCGTCGCGGCGATCTCGGCGTCGATCTTGGCGATCTTGTGTTGGTCGACTTGCGCCGCCGGCAGACGCGTTTCCTGATCGCGCGCGGCATAAAGCTGCTGCAATTTGAGGTCGGCGTCCTGCATCTGGCGCAAGAGGTCGCGCGTCGCGACGTCGCCGGCGGCAAGCCGCGCGAGGGCCTGCGCTACGACTTGCCCGGTGACGTTGCCCTGGATGAGCTGCGAGGCCTGGAACATCTCGGCGGCGTAGGTTTCGTGGTCGCCGCCCGCCGCCGCGGCGGCCTGATCGATCGCCTGGAGATAATCGCCGACGAGCGCCTCGGGCAGGCCGAGATGGGCGCTGCGCGCCATCGCCGCGCCCTTGCGGAAGAGCGCCAGCGCCTCCTCGGGCTTGCCGCCGGCAAGCGCGGATCGCCCCGCCAGGAACAGCGTCACCGCGACCGGGCGCTCGTTTTCGCCATAGCGCGCGAAGAGCTGGGCCGCGGTATTGAGCCTCGTCACGGCTTCGTTGGCGGCGCCCTCGTGCGCATCGCCGAGCGCCGCCAGCCGCACCGCGCGGGGCTCGAGCCCGGGCGGGCGCAGACCGCTCAGACGCAGCAGCGCGTCGATCGAGTTGTTCAAGACTTGCACGCGCGCGTAATCGCCGTTGCGATAGGCGATGAGCGCGCCCAAGGTCCAGCTTGCCGCGAGCCCCGCGATCGCGTTCTGGCCGTCGGGCCCGAGCATCAGCGCATCGGTATAGCTGTTGCCGCGTGTCGCGGCGAAGCCGCGCGCGGCATCGACCAAGGACGCCGGCACGAGCTCGAGATATTCGCGCGCGGCGATCGCATTGCTCGCCTCGGCCTCGGTGAGGTTGGAGCGGTTGGTCTCATGCTCGCCGATGTAGAGGTCGTAGCGCGCCTTTTCGAGCGGGTCGGCCGACTCCGTCACGAGCTGGTTCGCGCGCGCGAAGAGCTGATCGGCCTCGAGGTAGCGGCCCTGATTGCTGATCTGCAAGGCGAGATTCATGATCGGCGTGGCAAGGCCGGGATCGCTCGGCCCCAGGATCCGCTCCTGGACCGCGAGCGCGCTGCGGAATGCCTGTTCGGCCGCGGCATAGTTGCTGCCGTCGTTGGCGGCATTGCCGAGCCGCATCAAGGTGAAATAGGCATCGAGATCGCCGCTGCCGAACGGGTGCGAGGAGATCGCCGCGGAAATCTCCGCCATCTTCGAGGATTGATCGGCCGACGGCGCCGCCTGGCCCGAAAGCGTGGCGAGCGCGGTCTCGAGCGCGGGAAGCGCGGACGGCACGCCGTCGACGAAATAGGTCTTGCCGGAAACATCGGCGACGAGCGCGAGGTGCGGCCAGTCGCCGCTCTTGCGCGAGCAGCGCATGAGCTCGGCCGGCGCGTCGGAAAGCACCTTGGCCGCGCTCGGCTCGTCGCAATCGACGATTTCGTTGAGCGCCACGCGCCACGGACTCGAGACCGCGAGACGCTGCAGCGTATCGGCGCCTGCCGGCGCTGCCCCCTCGAAGATGCGGCCGCTCGGCTGCTGCCAGGTGCCGCAATAGACGTTATAGGCGGCCGTGAATGCGCCGCCGAGCACATCCGCGCTCGCCTCGAAGCGGCACGGCTCGCCCATCTGGTTGGTGCCGGCGCGCTGCGATTTGCCGGCCGTCGCTCCCGGCTGCGTCGCGTCGACTTTGGCGCCGGGCGGCAGCTTGGCACAGGCGACGAGCGCCAAGGCCGCGACCCCGAGGGCGAGCGCCGAGCGCGCGGCAGGGCTAGAGATCATCTTCGTTACCGGTATTGAGGCGGTCGATATCGAGCGGATCGAGCGGCGCCGGCAGGGTCAGGAAATCGACGTTGTCGAGCGACGGCGGAATGACCGGGACGAGGATCGGTTCGACGACGCAGGCGGGGCTGCCGATCGCGCATGAATTGAAGCGGTCGTCGTTGTCGGGGCCCTGGGCGCGCACGGCGAGGATCGCCGCGAACTCGTTCGAGACGCCGGCGATCGAGCCGAACAGGTCGATCGTATCGCCGGACCCGCTGATGCCCAGCCCCGCCACCATGACGTTGCCGGTCACGCTGCCGTTGTCGACTGAGATAAGGAGCGTCGACCCCGCCGCATCGAAGCCGCCGAAACTGATCACGGGGCCTCCACTCACGCCGGGTCCGAGCGGAAGCGAGCTTGCCTGGCTCGAGTTCGTCACCGTGATCGCGTCCAGTTGCACGGCGGTGAGGCCGGTCGCGTCGACGATCACCGCGGGCGCGCCGCTGATCGTGAAGCTGCCGGCTTCGTTGAAGCCCGCCGAGCCGAGCCCGACGTGACCGGTGGACGTGAATGCGAGGCTGCCCGCGACCGTCATCGTGCCGGTCGTGGCGATTGCGATCGCTCCGTTCGCGACCGAAGCGTTGCCGACGAGCGCGAGATTGCTGGTGTCCTGGAGCACGAAGTCGCCGTCCCCGGTAGCGCTGACCGTGACCGCGCCGAGGTTTGCGATCGCGTTATTCATCGCCAGGCTCGCGCTGCCCCCGGCCGACAGCGTGAGCAGGTTGGCGGTGATCGCGCCGCCGGTCTGGGAGATCGGTCCCGTGGCGGCCAGCGTGAGCGTGCCCGTCGCGGAGTTGAGCGTCAGCGGATCGGCGAGCACGATCGCCCCGCCGGTCGAGCTGCCGCCGGCGTTGGCAAGCGTGACGTTGCCGCCGTTGGGCGACGCGATGCCGGTGACGAGCGGCGTTGCGAAGAAGCCCGGCGTCGCGACCTGGCCGACCGTGACCGCGGCGCCCGCCGCGACCGGGCTCGCATCGCTCAGGAACACGCCGCCGGCAAGCGTGCTGGCCGCCACCGTCAGGGGGCCGGCATCGGAGGTGACGATCGGCGCGGCGCTCGTGCCGATGCCGCCCTGCGCGATCAGCGCCAGGTTGGTGCCGTCGAGCCGGATCGAGCCGCCGCTTGCAGCGATCGTCGCGGCCGCTCCGTCGGCCTCCAAAAATACGTTGCCGCCGGCGTCGCCCGAGAGGTCGATGTTGTCCGCCAGCACGATCGAGCCGCCGCTCGCGGTACCGCCCAGGTTCTGCAAGGCGACATCGCCGCCGGTCGCGACGGTCACGCCGGTCACCGGCGTCGTCGCGAAGAAGGCGGGCGGCGTCAGCGCGCCGACCGTTACCGCGGCGCCGGCAGCGGCCGGGCTCGACACGCTCACATACCAGCCGCCGGTTCCCGTCGCGCCGGCAATGGTGAGAGCCGAGCCATCCACCACCCGCACCGGCGCGCTCGCCGTGCCGACGCCCGCACCCGCCACGAGCGACAGTCCGCCGCCGGCGAGATCGATCGTGCCGCCCGACGCCGTGATCCTGGCGCCGGCGCCATCCGCCTCGAGATAGACGCTGCCGGCCGACGCGAGATCGATCGTGGTGGCGAGGCTTATCGAGCCGCTCGTGTTCTGCAGCGCGACATCGCCGCTCGAAGAGCTCGCAAGGCTCTCGAGGCCGCTCGCTCCGTTGGCGAAGAAGGACGGCGCCGCCGCGGCGTGGCCGACCGTCACGCGCACCGGGTCCGACGCCGACAGGTAGACGCCGCCCGTCGTCGTCTCCGCCGCGAGCGTGAGCGCGCTCGTGTCAGACACGGTTATGCCGCTCGCACTCGTGCCGATCCCGGCGGTCGCGAACAGCGACAGAGAGCCGCCGGCAAGCCCGATCGTGCCGCCGGAGCTGGCGATCGTCGAACCGGCGCCGGTCGCCTCGAGGAACAGATTGCCGGCCGCGCTCGCATCGTTCGCAAGCACGATCGATCCGCCCGTTGCCGTACCGCCCGCGTTCTGCAGCGCGACATCGCCGCTCGTCGCGACCGTCACGCCGGAGACCGGCGTCGTGCTGAAGAACGCGGGCGGCGCGACCGTGCCGATCGTCACCGCTGCGCCCGCCGCCGCAGCGCTCGACGCGCTCACATACCAGCCGCCGGTGGCGGCCGCGCCGGCGAGCGTCAGCGCGTCGCTGTCGATCACCGTCGACCGGCGCGCTCGCCGTCCCGACGCCGCCCGTGCGCGACGAGCGAGAGGCTGCCGCCCGAGAGATCGATCGCGCCGCCCGACGCGGCAATCGTCGCGCCCGGCTTGTCGGCTTCGAAGAAGACGTTGCCGGGTGTCGCGACAGCGTCCGCCAGAACGATCGAGCCGCCGCTCGCGGTGCCGCCGGCGTTACGCAGCGCGACGTCGCCGCTCGTCGCGACCG
Organism: uncultured Alphaproteobacteria bacterium; assembly: GCA_963804235.1. Lineage (GTDB taxonomy): Bacteria > Pseudomonadota > Alphaproteobacteria > ATCC43930 > CGMCC-115725 > DATJLY01. Next base: position 81,830 of record CAWDPP010000060.1, on the reverse strand, counting down.
TGACGCCGCTTACCGGCGCCGACAGGAAGAAGGCGGGCGGCGTCAAAGTCGCCGATCGTCACCGATCCGCCTGCTGCCACAGGGCTCGACGTGTTCACGTAGAAACCGCCGGTAGCGGTCGTGCCGGCGAGCGTCAGCGCTCCGCCGTCCACGATCTCGATCGGCGCGGCGGCGGCGCCGATCCCTGCGTTCGCGACGAGCGACAGGCCACCGTTCGTGAGCGTGATCGTGCCGCCCGCTGCGACGATCTGCGCGCCCGATTGGCCGGCGTCGAGGAACACGTTTGCGGATGCGGTCATGTTGTCCGCCAACGCGATCGAGCCGCCGCCGCTCGTGCCGCCCGCGCTCAGGAGCGCGATAGCGCCGCCCGAGGTATCTGTGATGCCGGTGACCGACGTCGCCACGAAGAAATTGGGCGGCGGCGTTACCGTGCCGACCGTGACCGTTTCGCTCGCGGCGAGGCTCGAGGTGCCGACGTACCAGCCGCTCGGTCCACCCGCGCCGCCGAGCGTCAGCGCGGCGCCGCCCACGATGCCGATCGGCGCGCTGGCCGTTCCCACCGCTGAACTTGCCCAGAGCGAAACGGCGCTGCCCGCGAGCGTGATGGTGCCGCCGCCCGTGACGATCGTCGCGCCCGTCTCGTCGGCTTCGAGGAAGACGTTGCCGGCGGCATTGATATTGTCCGTCAGCACGATCGAGCCGCCGCTCACCGTGCCGCCGGCGTTCTCGAGCGCGACATCGCCGCTCGTCGTGGTCGTGATGCCCGTTACCGAAGTCGTCTCGAACCAGGCGGGCGGCGTCACCGCGCCGATCGTCACCGCGGCGCTCGCGGCCGCCGGACCCGACACGCTCACATAGAAGCCGCCGGTCACGCTCGTGCCGGCGATGGTCAGCGGCGATGCGTCGACGATGCGCACCGGCTCGCTCGCCGAGCCGACGCCGGCATTCGCGACGAGCGACAGATCGCCGCCCGCAAGCTCGATCGAGTGGCTACCCAACCCCACGATTTCGGATCCCGCTCCGTCAGCTTCAAGGAACACGTTTCCCGGGTCGTCGATGATGGAATTTCCGAGCGTGATCGAACCGCCGGTCAACGTGCCGCCCGCGTTCTCGATCGCGACGTTGCCGCTCGTCGTGACGGTCACGCCCGTGAGGGGCGTCGTGGCGAAGAAGGCGGGCGGCGTCACCACGCCGATCGTCACCGCGGCGCCGGCCGCGTCGGGGCTCGTCACGAGCAGCGAGAAGCCGCCCGTCGCGGTCGCGCCGCCGAGCGTGAACGCGCCGCCATTCACCGCCTCGAGCGGTGTCGCGGCCGTGCCGATGCCGGCATTGGCGACGAGCGACAGGTCCGGACCTCCGAACGTGATCGTGCCGCCGCTCGTCGTGATGGCGGCGCCGGTTCCGTCCGCCTCGAGGAACACGCTGCCGGCCACGGCGATGTTGTCGCTCAAAACGATCCCGCCGCCCGTCGCCGTGCCGCCCGCGTTCCGCACGCCGACATCGCCGCTGCTCGTGACCGTGATCCCCGTCACTGGCGTCGTCGCGAACGCAGCGGGTGGCGTCGCCGAGCCGATCGTCACTGCGGCGCCCGCGGCATTGGGGCTCGACGCGCTCACATACCAGCCGCCGGTCAGGGTCGTGCCGGCGATGGTGAGCGCCGATGCGTCGACGACGGCAACCGGCGCGCTCGTGCTGCCGACGCCGGCATTGGCGACGAGCGACACTGCGCCGCCCGCGAGATCGATCGCGCCGCCCGAGGATGTGATGGCCGCGCCCGACCCGTCCGCCTCGAGATAGATGCTGCCCGCGGTGCTGCTCACTTTCGCCGCGACGGCAAGCGATCCGTTCGTGTTCTCGATCGCCACGTCGCCGTTCGGGGCCGCGACCCCGCCGCCCGCGATCGACGTGAAGCCGGTTGGCGGCGTTGCCTGCGCGCCGAGCGTCGCGCCGGATGCATCGGTGGCGGCGACATAGATGCCGCCCGTTGCGGTCGAAGCCGAGAGCGTCAGAACTCCGCCGGAGTCCGTGAGCGGAATGAACTGCCCGGCGCCGCTGCCGCCGATCCCGGCATTGGCGACGATCGATACGCTGCCCGTCCCGCCGAGCGCCAGAACGCCGCCGGCGAGCGTGACGGTCGAACCGCTGCCGTCTGCCTCGAGGAAAAGACTGCCGTGGCTCGATTGCAGCGTCTCGTCGATCGCGATCGAGCCCGCGCTTGCCTTGAGCGCGAGGTTGCCGCCGCTGGCGATCGTTCCGGTCTCGGTGATGTCGCCGGCTGAAGCGATGACCGTGAGGTTGCCGGTCACGGTCGCCGCGGTGAGGCTGGTGCCGCCGGCCGCGTCGTTCGTGAGGCTCGCATCGCTCGACGCGCCTGACGTGTCGAGCGTCACCGCGCCGGTAAGGTCGTTTCCAGTGTTGGTCAGCGTGATCGATCCGCCCGTCCCGTCAGTTGCGATGACCGACGTGCCCTCGACGGTAAGCGCACGCGTCTGGCTGATGCTGCCGGTCTTGGCGGTGAGCGCGAGATTCATGGGCACGTCGATGCCGGAAAGAGACGCCGCGACGGAGCTTGCCCCGGCGACGACTGTGGCCGGGATCGACAGCGTGACGCTGCCGATCGCGAACCCGCCGGCGTTCGTGAAGGAGAAGCTGCCGTCGCTCACGTTCGCGGCGATGACGCCGACGCTGTTGCTTGCGCTGGCGAGCGAGGTGTCGTTCAGGGCCTCGACGATCAGGCTGCCGGCGCCTGAGCCCGCGATGATGGCGCCCGTCGTTTCCGTGACGGCGCCCGAGGTCGCGCTCAAGAGCGCGTCGGCGCCGGTCACGTTCTTCGCGAGCGTGAGATCATCGGCCGACGCCACCAGCCCGATATCGGCGCCGGCGGTGGCGCCGTTCCGCGTGATCGCGCCGGTGTTGGCCGGGTTCACCGAGGCGGCGCCGACCGTGAAGCCGGCCGAATTGGTGAAGGCAAGGCCGCCTACGCTCACGTTCGCGCCGAAGATGCCGATGCTGTTCGCGGCATCGAGCGCGGAATCGGTCTCGGCCAGGACGATCAGGTCGCCCGCGCCGGAATTCGCGGCGACCTGGCCGGTCGTTTCGTTGACTCCGCCCAGCGGGGCGCTCAACAGCACGTTCGCGGCGGCGACATTTTCGGCGAGCGTGATGCTTCCGGCCGAAGACACGAGCCCGACGTCGCCGCTCGCGCTGACGTTGTTCTGCGTCACCGTGCCGAGCGACGGCGGGCTGACCGACGCTGCGTTCACCGTGAAGCTGCCCGCGTTGGTGAAGGCGAAGCCGCCGCCGGTCACGCTCGCCGCAAGAACGCCGACGCTGTTCGCTGTCGCATTGAGCACCGAATCGTTTTCCGCCACGACGACGAGACCGCCGGTGCCGGAATGCGCGATCACGCCGCCGCTCGTCTCCGTGACCGCGCCGGCCGGCGCGTCGAGATAGACGTTCGCGCCGGATACATTCTGGGCGAGGGTGAGGGTCCCGGTCGTCGCGACGAGGCCGACATCGCCCGTCGCCGCGACCCCGAACGTGCCGCCAAGCGACGGCGAATTCACGCTCACGCCGGCCTGATACGACGAAGCGCCGGTATAGGAGAAGCCGCCGCTCGTGATCGACGCGCCGATCTCCGCGTACGACGCCCGACATCGTCTCGTCGCCGGTCATCACCAGCGCGAGGCCGTTGGCCGTGATCGTGCCCGCGCCGCCGACCGTGGACGTGTCCGATGCCAGCAGCAGGTTGTGCGCGCCCACATCGACAGCGTCGCTCAGGGTCAGGCTGCCGCTGGTGACGACCAGCGCCACGTCGCCGCTGCCGCTGCCGTCGCCGACGCCGGTGTTGTTGCTCGCGTCGCTGATCCCGGGCGCCGATACCGAGACGGATCCCACCGTCAGCGCCGTGCCGTTCGCCAATGCGAGCCCGCTGCCATAGCGCGCCGCCACGATCCCGACCTGGTTCGCGTTCGGCATGTCGACGGTCGGTGCCGGCGCGCAGCAGCAGCCCGCCGGCCGTCACCGCCCCGGTGCCGCTCTCGCTCACCGCGCCCGCCGCGTGGAGGAGCAAATTGAAGCTGCCGACGCTCACCGCCTTGGCGATGGCGATGCCGCCGCTGCTGGCGACGAGCGCGCTATCGCCGCTCGCGGTGACGCCGTTCGAGCGTGATGGCGCCGAGGTCGGCCGGGTTCACCGAGGCCGCGCCGGCCGTGAAGGCGCCCGCGTTGGTGAAGGCGAAGCCGCCGCTCGTTACGTTTGCCGCCAGAACGCTGGCGCTGTTGGTCGTGGTGTTGAGGGCCGTGGCGCTCGCGGCCTTGACGATGAGGTCGGTCGCGCTGACGGCGCCGCCCGATTCCGTGACGGCGGCCCCCGTCGCGCTCAGCAGCACGTTGGCGCCGGTCACGTTCTGGTCGAGCGTCAGGGTTCCGGCCGACGCGACGAGGCCCACATCGCCGGTCGCGGCGACGTTGGACTGCGTGATCGCACCTGTGTTCGCCGGGTTCACTGATGCCTGGTTCACCGCGAAGCTGCCGCCATTCGTGAAGGCGAGGCCGCCGCCGGTCACGTTCGCCGCCAAGACGCCGACGCTGTTGCCGCTCGAGGTGAGCGCGGAATTGGTCTGCGCCAGGACGATCAGGTCGGTGGCGGAGACGGCGCCGCCGTTCTCCGTGACCGCGCCCGACGTGGCGCTCAGCAGCACGTTGGCGCCCGACACGTTCTGGGTGAGCGTCAAGGTTCCGGCCGACGCGACGAGGCCGACATCGCCGGTCGCGGTGATGCCGCTTTGCGAGGTCGCACCGGTATTCGCCGGATTCACCGACGCCGCGCCGACGGCGAAACCGCCCGCGTTGGTGAAGGCAAGGCCGCCCGCGCTCACGTCCGCCGCCAAAACGTTGACGCTGTTGCTCGAACTATTCAGCACCGTGTCGCCGACCGCGACGACGATGAGGTCGCCTGCGCTCACCGCGCCGCCGTTCTCGCGTCACCGCGCCCGTCGTCGCGCCCAACACTACGTTGGCGCCCGACACATTCTGATTGAGCGTCAAGGTTCCGGCCGATGCCACGAGGCCGACATCGCCGGTCGCGCTGATGCCGCTCTGCGTCGCCGAAGCGATGCCTGGCGGGCTCACGCTCGCCGCATCGACCGCGAAGCCGCCGGCGTTCGTGAAGGCGAGGCCGCCGCCGGTCACGTCCGCCGCCAGAACGCTGGCGCTGTTGCTCGCATTGAGCGCGGAGTTGGTCTGCGCCAGGACGATCAGGTCGGTGGCGGTTACGGCGCCGCCGCTCTCCGTGACGGCGCCCGACAGGGCGCTCAGCAGCACGTTGGCGCCCGACACGTTCTGTTCGAGCGTCACCGTTCCCGCCGATGCCACGAGGCCCACATCGCCATTCGCGGACACGCCATCCTGCGTGACCGTGCCGAGGCCGGGCGGGCTCACCGATGCCGCGCCGGCCGCGAAGCCGCCGGCGTTGGTGAAGGCGAAGCCGGCGCCGGGGCCGGTCACGTCCGCCGCCAAGACGGCAACGCTGTTGCTTGCGGTGTTGAGCGCCGTGGCGTGTTTGGCCAGGACGATGAGGTCGCCGGCGCCGATCGCGCCCCCCGTCTCCGTGACGACGCCGTTCGCGGCGCTCAACAGCACGTTGGCGCCGGTCACGTTGCCGGTCAGCGTGATATCTCCGGCCGACGCCACGAGCCCCACATCGTCCGTCGCCGTGACGTCCGCGGCGATCGATATGGCGGTCGAAGCGGCAGTGCCGCCGGCTTCCAGCGCAAGCCCGGCCGAGCCCCCGAGCGCCGTCGCGACGGTGATGGTGCCGCCGGCGCCCGGGCTTTCGAGCGTGAGCGGCGCCGCGAACGACAAGGTGCCGGTCGCGCCGTTGTCGACGTCGATGGCGCCAGTGCCGTCGGGGCGGCCGATCGTGATGGCGGCGAAGCCCGACCCGATGCCGCCGCCGCTGCCGAGATTGCCGAGGCTCGCGGAGCTCAGCGCGAACGAGCCGGTGGCGCCGTCGCCGAGCGCGATGCCTGATGCGGCGGTGCTCGGCGCGAGGGTCAAGCTGCCGCCGCCTTCGACCGCCGCGCTTATCGTGATCGTCGCCGCGCTGAGCGTGACGGCGCCAGCGCCGCTGCTTCCCACCGCGCCATTCACGGTGAGGAGCCCGGTTCCGGCCGCGCCGGAATCGGCGGCGAGCGTGATCGCTCCCGTCGCCGTCGCGCCGACAGCGGCCTCGAGGTCGAGATTGCCCGACGCGCTCAAGGTGATCGATCCGCCGGTGTCGACCGATTGATCGATCGTGATGTCGCCGGCCGCGTTGGCGAGCGAGATGTCGCCCGCGCCGGAAATTCCGCTCAAGGCGCCGAACGTGACCGCCGTGTTCGAGAGGTCATTCGTCGTGATGACGAGCGCATTGGCGCCGTCGGCGCCGGTACCGGTCGATTCCTGGATCGTCGCAGCGGCATCGTCGGTCGCCGGGGTCGTCGTCGGCGACGTTCCGGCGGTGAAGACGAGGCCGGACGGCGCGCCGACGATCACGGCGCCGCTCGTGCCGTTGGCGAGGAATATCCCGCCGGCGGTGGTGCTCGCCGCCATCGTGCCGAGCCCTGCCGTCGCGATCGGCGCCGAGCCGGTGCCGATGCCGATCCCGGCGGAAAGCGACGCCGTGCCGCCGGCCATGGTGATGGTTGCGCCGGTGCCCTGAGTGATGGCGCCGCCCGCGGTCAGGAACAGGTTGCCCGCGCTGTCCGAATTGGTGGCGAAATTGATGTTGGCGTTGAGCGCGATGTTGCCGCCGGCGTCGAGGCCGAGCGAAACTCCCGCCATTGGCGTCAAGTCGCTCGCGACGATGATGTTGCCCGACGCCTCGACGGCCACATTCGTCGCCGCGGTGTTGATGGTGGCGGCGACGGTCGAGCCGATGAGCAGGTTGTCGGGATCGATGAGCCATGTGCCGGTCGTGCCGGCGCCGGCGCGCGTGTCGACGCTGCCGGCAAGAACGACCGAGCTTCCGGATGTCTCGACATAGCCGCCATTGCCGCCCGCGGCGCCGCCTTGCGCGCTGATCGAGCCGTCGAACACCGTCGTCCCGTTCGACCACACCGCGACGTTGCCGCCATTGCCGCTTGTCAGTGCGTCGGCCGTTATGGCGGCGCCCGCGGCCACGGTCGTCGTTGCGGCGTTGGCGAGCGGCCCGGCGCCGTGGAAACCGCCGCCGATCAGCACGGTGCCGCCGCCCGCCGCACCGGAGGCGTCGATCGTGGCGCCCGATGCGACAGCAACGCTCGTCCCCGTCACCTCGACCGTGCCGCCGGTCTCGCCGGGCTTTGCGCCCGAGACATCGATCCGGCCGCCGACCTGCGGCCGCGCCGCCTTCGATCGCCACGGTGCCGGTCTTCGCACCCACCGAGCGCGCCTCGAGCGTGCCGCCGGTGACGACGTTGCTGACGATCGCGTCGGCGGCATCGGCGGACAGCAGGATCGTGCCGCCGTCGGCCGAAATGCGGCCGGTGTTGCTGACGAGCGTGGCGGCGGCCGGCGCGCTGCCGACGGCGAAATTGATGAGCCCGTCGCCATAGAGATCGACGGTGAAAGTCTCGGCGCCGCCGAGCACGACCTTGCCGAGCTTCGCCTCGATGACGCCGGAATTCGCGACACCCGGCGCCACCAGCGCCGCGAGCCCATGGTCCTTGACCGAGATGTGCCCCTCGTTCACGACGGTCGCGGCTTGGTTGGCCGACGGAATGTCGAAGATGAGCCGCCCGGCCATGAAGTTTGCGTTGGTGATGTCGGCCGGCGTCGCCACCAGGGAATTCACGTCGACGACGCTGCCGTTCAGGAACAGGATGCCGGCGCCGTTGACGATCGCGATGCCGCCATTGGCGATGAGATGGCCGGCGATGAGCGAGGGGTCGCCGCCCAACACGCGATTGAGGATGAAGGCACCGGAATTCGGCTGGATGAATTGCGTCGTCTCGCCGGCGCCGATGCTGAAGCTCTGCCAATTGATGATGGCGCGCTCGGATTGCTCGACGACCGTGACGGTGCTGGGGGACGGCGTGGTGATCGTGGCACTGCCGGCCGCGACCGTCCCGCCAGCCGGGTTGGCAAGCGCCGGTCCCGCCAAGAGGGCGGCCAGCCCTAGGGCCGCGGCAGCCCAACCGTGCCGACAGTACTGGCGCGCGCACCCAACCGGATGCCGCCTCGCGGCATTCACGTCCTTCGCCTCCACCTCGGCCCGCCAGCCGCTCGTTTCTTGTTATCGGCTCACAAATGCACGGTCAGCCGGAAATAGGCAGCGTGCTCCAGTTCGCGCGGGCCTGTTGCGGCGTTGGGCCGGCGGGTAAACCTTTCAACGCCTTCGACCTGCGCGCTCAACCAGGACGTTAGATTGGCACGAATACCGGTGCCGGTCGAACTCGATGTGTGTGGTCGGATCGCCGAGAGCGTTGCTCCAGACCTGGCCGATGTCGAAGAATGCGTAATATTGCGTGTTGACGTGATAGGCGTGACCGAAAATTTCGCCGTCGAGCGTCTGGTTGAGCTGCGGCTCGATCGTACCGGCGGCGGCCTTGTCGCCGTTAACCTCGCCGGAATAGAAGCCGCGGCCATATTGCTCGCCGCCGAGCTGGAATTTCTCGGTCGGCGGCAGGATCGCCGGCGTCCACTGCCCGGTGAACGCCACCTTGAGGTCGACCGTATAGGCGCTCCACACGAAGAGGTTCTGTATGCGGACGAATTCGCCGGTGAACTTGTAGAAGTCGTTGCGTTCGCCCGGCCGCGGGATGAACGGCGCGGTATTGTCCGAGCCGACGAGCTGCGGCAGGCCGCGATGGACGGTGATGTCGGCCGTGTTGGCGGCAGTGCGGCCGGGCCCGAGAAGATCGTCCTGCACCGTGAGGGATTCGCCGACGCGCAGAATGCGCAGCCTGACCTTGCTCACCGGCTCGACCAGGCCATTGCTGCCGATGAGCCCGATTTGCGACTGGTTGTAGTCGAGCCCCGCCTTCAGCGTCAGCGACAGGCTGCGGCTCAGGAGGAGCGGGTATTCGAACGATCCGCCGGCGAGGAGAAGGTTGCTGTGATAGCCGGTGAGGGCGAGGACGTTGCCGGGCGTCGAGGTGCCATATCCGCCGTAGGCGCGGAATTTCAGCCCTTGCGAGCCGATGAAGGTCTCGAAGGCGAGCTGTCCGAACACCTGCTCGGCGTCGAACGGCGTGTCGTAGACGTAGAGTTGCGTGCGGTCGCCGAGGCTGGTGAAGGAATTGGCGCTGACGCCGAGCAGCATCTCGTTGGGGCCGGCGGTGCGCGGTCCGCGATTGTCGTCGGTGAGAAGCACGTCGACGCTCTTTTTCTCGATCTGCGCGATCAGCTCGACCGCGCCGGGCTCGTCGCGCGCCGGACGCAGGATGGTGCGGATGGTGATGCCGGGAATGCCCTTTGCCAGCAGCACATAGCGTTCGACGTCGCCGATCTTCGTCGGCCGGCTGTCGGTCAGGTGGCGCAAGTAGTTGTAGACGAGCACTCCGACCGGACCGACCTCGCCGTCGATCTTGACGTCGCTGATATAGCCTTCGATGACCTGCACGCGCAGCAGGTCGCCCGACGGGCCGGGCTCGAGCGTGCTGCGCACGACGGTGAGGAAATATCCGTCGTCGCGATATTTGGTCTGCAGCGCGCGGACCGCCGCGGCGATGCGGCTGCGCGGCACGGTGGCGCCGTCGATGGCGGCGAAGAAGGCGGCGAGCTCGGCGGCGGGATAGACGGTCGCGCCGTCGATCGCGACGCGGTGACGTGGATTGCCGGGCCGGCTTCCTCGGGCGCCGCTTCAGACGGCGGCGCCTCGGGCGGCGCCACCTGGGGCTGCACCGGCGGCTGCATCCGCTCGATCGGCGAGGCGGGTGGCGCGATCACCCCCGCGCCGACTTGCGCCTGCGCCAGCCCGTGCCAGAGGACGAGAAGCGCCAGCGGCGCGCCGCGCAGCACCAAGCGGGCGAGGGCGATGATCCGCCGCGCGCCGCACGGATGTCGCTTCATGCAAGATGGGGCCTAGCGCGGCCAGGCGCTCGGCATGACGCGGCCAGGGGGCGGCTCACTGTGCGAACTTTGCCACATGCACGCGCAGCGGATCGGCCGGGAGGGCGCTCGTGTCCGCACCCGCGCCGCCCGCGGCGATTTCGATGCGCGCCGGATCGATGCCGAATTCCTTGACGATGTAGTCGCGCACCGAACCCGCCCGCTGCTCCGCGTCCGCGGGCGCGCTCCCGGGATCGCCGCGCGTGGCGATGACGAAGCGCACGGTGTCGCCGGGTGCGGCGGCAAAATCGGCGCCGTGCGCGCGGATCAGCTCTTTCGCCTGGGCCGAGAGTTGGGTTGCGTGCGTGGCGAATTCGATATCGAATTCGGCGACCGGCGGGGTTGCCGGGCGGAGCCTGATCGGATGGAGGCCCGCGCCGCGAAAATTGAGGACGTCCGGCCCATCCGGCGTGATGATCTTGCCGACGAGCGCATCCTGGTTCTTGAGGTCATCGGCGCGGGCAGTGCCCGGCGCGGCGCTGCACAGCGCGAGCACCGGAAGCGACCACCAAATCCATCGCTTGCTCATCCCAATCCCCGCCCTTGGGCCCGGCGCAATGGTCCCATTGCCTTGCCGATTCGGTCAACCCCCGATTGAGGAGTTGGGGCGTGATCGAACGCTCGACCGGCCGCCGGACCGCGGCAATTGCCGCCACGCCCGACCGCGAGTACGCTCAGCCGGTCCTAAAGACCGAGCGGAAGGAACGATCATGGCGCCGGACACCAAATTCGGATCGTCGGCATCCATCACCGATGAAATCGCCGCGATCCGCGATCGCTGGCACACGAAGCACCATCCGTTCTTCCGCGTCTTTGCCGAGGGCAAGCTGCCGCTGCGCGCGATGGGGCGCTATCAGGCGCTCCATTTCCACTATGTCTCGCTGGCGCTGCCGAGCTTCGGCCTGCTCTACTGCCGGGCCTATGGTTTCGAGGACGTGCGCAAGATGATCGCCGAGAATGTTTCCGAGGAAGAAGGGCTGAAGGCGATTCCCGCAGCCGGGGCACGAGGCGCACGACCATAACGAGCTGATCTTCCGCTTCTGCCGCGCCGCGGGCTTCAGCGATGCCGAGGTGCGCGCCATGCGCATGACGCCCGCCTGGTGGGCGCGCTCGCTGTTCTATTACCACACGACCGCGACCGAACCGGTGGGCGTCGTGCTGGCGATGCAGACGACGCAGGAAGGGCAGATGCCCGGCCTCATCAGCGAGGTGCTGCTGCCGGCGTTCGAGAAGCATTACGGCTTCAAGCGCAACGCGCGCGAGATCGAGTTCTTCACCGAGCACGACGCGGCCGATGTCGAGCACAGCCGCCGCCAGATCGAGCTGTGCGCCAAGCATCTCGGCACGCCGGAATTGCAGGCGCGCGCACTCGAAGTCGCGCGGGTGGCGTGCGAGCTGCGCTGGGCGTCGATTTCCGATCTCTACCGCGAGGAAGTGCTCGGCGAAAAACCCGTCCTGCCGCCCGGCATGGCCTAGAGTTTGCCGCGCGTAAACCTTCAGCGCGGCGGCAGCGGGCTCACATAGCGCTTGTCGATGAGCGCATTGCCGTCGACCTCGTCCTTGAGCATGCCCTCGGACTTGAACCACGCGATCTGGTGCAGAACGTCGGGCACGTCGAGCCGCACATCGGCATCGAGATAGCCGATGCCGAGCCGCACCTGATCGATCGATTGGCCGAGGTATTTTCCCATGATCGCGAGCAGCTCGGGCGCGCCGGGCCCCTCGTGCTCCTTGCCGTCTGCGCCGGTGAAGGCGTCATGATAAAGGCGCGCGGCGCGACGATAGGCGCGCAGGAACTTTGCCACCGTGTCGCCGCGCTCGTCGGCGGTGCGCGTCGAGGCGAAGGCGAGATTGAATTGCCACGGCGTTTCGTCGCCGACCCAGCCGAGCCGCTTCACGTCGCCGCGCTCGACCATGGGAAGGAGCGCCGGCGATTGGGTCAGGATCGTCGCATCCACCTGCCCGCCGGCGATGGCCGACGCGATGTTCGGGATCGACTGCAGCGGCACCACGCGCATGGACTTGATGTCGAACCCGTATTTCTCGGCCAAGAGCCCCAGCGCGTAATGCGGCGGCGAGCCCACCTGCGACACGCCGAACGAGTGGCCGGCGAAATCCTTGAACGAATGAAGGCCGGCCTCATAGGCGGCCTTGGAGACGAGGTAGGCCGCGCCCTTGAAGCCCGGCTCTTCCTGAACCGCGCCGGCGATGATGCGGACCGAGCCCTGGCTGCCCAGGCTGTAAAGCGCGGCGGTCGGCGCGGTGACGCCGAAATCGATCGCGCCCGAAGCCGCCGCGACGGCGATGGGCTGCGCCGATTCGAAATAGACGAGCTCGGCCGGAATGCCCTCGTCGGCGAAAAAGCCTTTTTCCTGCGCGATGAAGACGACGCCGCTCGCGCCGGTCTTCACCGCCCCGATCTTGATGCCTTCGGCGCCCGACGGCGCGGCGGCAAAGGCGCAGGCGGCAAAGACGATCGATCGCGTCCAAGATCTCATTCGCATGGCCGGTTCGTTCCCCCAACAGAGTCCATCTGCGACGCCACTAATGTTTCGGCAGGAATGCCTCGGTATAGAGCTTCGACATGTCGGGCGGCGCCGGCAACAGCTTCAGATCGGCGAAGGAGCGCTGCAAGTTCGCGAGCGTGTCGGCGTCGAATTTGCAATCGTCGCTGAACATGCCGATGGTGAGATCGAATTCCTTTTGCTGCACCGCTTGGCGGAAAGCCGGTCACGGCGCTCTCGATCTTGACCGTCTCGGCCTTGTGCGTGCGCATGAAGCGATGGTGTCGAGCCAGGCCGCGAGGAAGCGGCGCACCGCGTCGGGCGCGGTCGCGATCAGGTGCTCGGTCGCGAAGATCATGCCGCCGCCGACATTGCCGGCATAGCTCGAGGCCGGCGCGAGAAGCCGCCCCTGCTTTTGCTCCTCGAGCAGGAAGGCGAGCGCCGTCGAAGTGTAGGCCGCGTCGACGATGTGTGCGCTGCAGCGCCGCCACCACGCTCGACGAAGCATTGCCGATGGTGACCATCGTGATGCCGTCCTCGCCCCAGCCTTCCTTGCGGGCGAGCTCGAGCGCCAGCCAATAGGTCAGCCCGCCGACGCTCGAGACGCTCATCTTCTTGCCCTTGAGCTCGGCGAGCGTATGGATCGGCGAATCTTCCGGCACCGCGATGCCGAGGAAGGTGGGCGCCGGATCGGCGTCGCACACGGCGAGCTCGGGCGAGCCCTTGGCGATCAGCACCAGCTCCGGTCCGGCGCCGACGCCGATGTCGATGTTGCCGGCGACCATGGCCTGATGCATCCGGCTGCTGCCCTCGAAATCCGTGAGCTGCACGTCGAGCCCGTGCTTGGCGAAGAGGCCGGTCTCGATGCCGACATCGACCGGCAACGTCGCCGACGCGGTCTGCGACGCCTTGCCGACGTGCAAGGCGTCGGCGGCGCGGACCGGCCCCGCCAACGCGATTGCCGCCGCGGCAAGCACGATGCCAGGCGCGAGGAGTCTCCTCACCGCTCGCCTCGCGCTATATTTTTGCAGCGCATCCGGTGCCGACGACCGGGTCGTGGCCTCAGGCCTGGGGCGCTTTGTCGTAGACCTGGAGGAAATCGTCGGTCATCCAGTCCTTGTGCTGTTCGAGATTGATGCGCTCGGTCTTGGCGGTGCGCGTTTCCTTGCACACGATCTGCAGGATCTCGAGGTCCTCGCTGCCGATCTTCTCGAACCAGTAGCGCGAGCCGCCGGGCAGCAGGATGCCTTCGTTCTGGCGGAACTCGCCGAGGAGCTTGTCGTCGATGCCGTAGAAGCGCGCGGCGCCGCGCAGCACCATCCAGCAATTGTCGCCGCCGGTGTGATAGTGCATGTTGTTCTCGCCGCCCTCGGCGACGATCTGGACATTGAGCCGGATCAAATCGCTGCGAAAGAGGTTGGCGATCTGCTTGACTTCGCCGTTCTCTTCCGGCTTGCGATAGCTGAAGGTGCGGATGCGCGCTTCGGCCTCGCGGTGAAACTTTTCCTTCTCTTCGGGGCTCAGAGCATTCGGTGCCCGGTCCATCGCTCGCTCCTTCCGCGGCTGCTGATCCTTGCCGCAAAGCATATGGAGGCTCCGGCGAGGCACAAGTGCCGGGGGTGGGGCGCGGCGGCCGGCCCGTTTGCGGGCTTGGCTTTGGCGCCGGATCGGGGCAGACTTGGCCCGTTCGGGTGAAGTATGGGAGTTGGAGGCCTGCGCAGACAGGCACGATCGGGTCATTCGCGCGAGGGGGGCCCAATGATTCGCTGGCTTGAGGGGATGGCGCTCGTTGCCCTGCTGCTCGCTGCGGCCGCGCCGGGTGCTGCCGCGCAAGACAGAAGCGCGAGCACGCCGTTTGATTCCGCGCCGAACATCCCCAAGACATTCCCGCTCATCGGCGGGCAGACCGGGCCGTCGGGAGACGACACGCTGCGCCTGGTGACGGCGGCGGCGGCCAACGATTCGCTCGCCGTCAACGGCCTGCTCGACGCGCAGGTGAGCCCCAACGAGACCGAGGAATACGGCCGCACCCCGCTCATCTACGCGGCGATGAACAACAACGCCGAGATCGCGCAGGCGCTCGTGGCCCGGGGCGCCAAGCTCGACGTGCGCGACAATCTCGGCAAGACGGCGCTGCATTGGGCGGCCGAACGCGCCAGCATCAACGTGATGCGCGTGCTGTTGCAGGCGAAGGCGAGCGTCGACGTGCAAAGCCGCCAAGGCCTCACGCCGCTCATGCTCGCGGCCAGCAACGGCCAGAACGAGGCCGTGCGTCTCCTGCTGCAATACCACGCCGATCCGAGGATCAACGACTATGCCGGCCGCGACGCCGTCAGTTGGGCCGGGAGCCACGCCGGGATCGTGCAGACGCTGAAGGTCGCCGAAATCCGCTGAGCGGCGGCGCCCTTGGTAAGGCCGCGGTAAGGAAATCGCCAGCAGAGCTTAACCGTTCCGCCGCTATGCTCGTGCCGCGAGGGGTCGAGGCGCAGGGAATCTCCACGGCGAGGAGGTCGGCGTTGACGGTCGGCAGCATCGATCCGAGTTCCAACAGCGCGGCCGCAGCACTTCAAGTCAAGCTGCAGCAGGCGCGCGCGAATTTCGACAAGCTGCAGCAGAGTCTCGCGGCCGGCAACCTGGCCGGCGCACAGCAGGCGTTCGCGGCCTTGCAGCAGACTGCCGCACCAGCGCAGAACAATCCGCAGCAAAATCGTATCGAGGCACTCGGCCAGGCGCTGAAATCGGGCAATGTCGCCGCCGCGCAGCAGGCTTTTTCGGCGCTGCAAGCGGCGGCGCCGGCGCAGGGCGGGCTGGGCAGCCATCATTCCGGCACGGGCGGCGGCGGGCGCGGCGGCGGCTCCGGCGGCGCGCGTCGTCATCTTCGGCGACGACGGTGGTGAGCGAGACGACCACCACCTCGACAACGGGCGTCATCACCACGGTCGTCACCTATGCGAACGGAACGACTGCGACGCTGACGAGCTACGGGCCGGCACCGTCCTCCTCGCAAAGCGTCATCGTATAAGGGGCGGTTACTTTTGCCCGGACTTCCGCTCTCATTCTGGGCGGTCGGCGCTCTAAAGCGTGGGTAGCATCACTTTCAATTCGTCATGCCCGGCCCTGTGCCGGGCATCCACGTGTTTCAGTTCCAAAAAATCGTGGATGGCCGGGACAAGCCCGGCCATGACGAACCTAGATCGATGCAGCTTGAAGGGAGCGCACTACGGCTTCCGCGCCTCGTTCGGTGTCACCCTGCGCCGAGCCGCACCAGCGCGGTTTCGCCGTCGAGCGCGATCTCTGTGCCGAAGCGGGCGGAGAGGCGCTTGACGCGCGCCAGGATCGCTTGCGCCACATCGCCGCGCGCGAGCACGGGGCGGCCGCGCTGCGAGCGCGGGAGCCCGGCGCCGAGGTCGAGCGGATGGAGGCGCAGTTCCGCCAGTTTTCCGCCGGCGAACGCGCATGACGCGGCGAGGCCGTGCCAGAATTCGCGCTCGGCCGGAAATCCCCTCGTCTCGTTGCCGGTGCGCGCGTCGAGGAAATCCGTGGGCGTCGCGCGATGGTCGAGGCCGAAGCGCGCGTAGGATTCCGCCGGAAAGACCGGCACATTGTCGTTCTGGAAGATGAGATTGCCGAGGCTGTAGAAGATCGGCCGGCCCTTGTAGAGCTCGACCCCGAGCGTCAGATGCGGCCCGTGCCCGACCACTGCATCGGCGCCGGCGTCGATCACGGCATGGGCGAAATCGACGGCGAATTGCGCCGGCTCCTCCATGCCGACATGGCTCTCGGCCGTGAGCCGACCGGCGGCGCCGAATTCGTGACAATGGAACGAGAAGACGACCCAATCGGCCTGGCGCCGCGCCTCGCGCGACCCAGCGCAGATTGTTCTCGACGTCGCGCGGGTTGGCGCGCGTCGATACGGCGAACTCCGCCCCGCGCACGAAGCGCTCGCCGAGGAAATTGATCTCGCCGGCGCTGTCCTCGGGCGCTTCCTGCGCGCTGAAGAACATCTTGCGCTGGCGCGCGCGATGCTGCGAAAGGCCGAGCCGCGCGCCGATGGCGCCGAGCGCGGCAAGGGCCGCATCGTCGACGGTATAGGTATTCGAGAATGCCACCGCGTTGACGCCGGGGCGCCCGCGCGCGTCGGGGCGCTGATCGGCGGCGCGCGTCCAGCTCGGAAAGAACGAGGTCGCGGCGAGAAGGGCGACGCGGCCCGCGGCGGTGTCGAGATATGCGGGGCGCAACGCCTCGGCGAGGTTGAGGCCGGCGCCCGCGGCCGGCATGGCGTGCGCGCGCAGATGCGCCAGCATGGCGGCGAGCCCGTCGGCGCCCCAATCGGTCGCATGATTGTTGGCGCACGACATCATGGCGATGCCGAACCATTTCAGCTCGTCGAGAAGCGCCGGCGGCGTGCTCATCGGCGTGCCTTGCGTGACGATGGGCGTGCCCTCGTGCGGCTCGCGCACGGTCGTCTCGAGATTGGCGAAGCCCACATCGGCGTCGCGGAAGAGCTGCGCCAGCGCGAGGAAATCGGGCTCGTCGAACGGCACGAGACGGCGCGCCGGCATGGCGTCGCCGCCGAGCGTCATGCGGATATTGCCCTTGCCGGCGCGATAGATCATGGGCGGGAGTTTAGAGCGCAATCGCATCAGTTACAGCACGTTGCAACTCGTCATGGCCGGGCTTGTCCCGGCCATCCACGGGTTCTTTCGTGCTGCGTCAACACGTGGATGCCCGGCACAAGGCCGGGCATGACGTGAACCAATTCGTGCCTCTGATTGAACTGATCGTGCTCTACCCGAAAGGCGCCACAGCGTGCGTCCTTCGACTTCGCTTCGCTACGCTCAGGATGAGGACCTTTCTTTATGCATTGAGAAAATCCCTCATCCTGAGCGGAGCGAGCGTCAGCGAGCGCAGTCGAAGGACGCAGGTTTGGCGGCCCGCCTTCATCACGCCGCGCCGGTTTCAAGCGCCCGCGCGGTCACTCCGAGATCGGCGTGCCGACGAGCTCCCAGCGCGAACCGCTGTGGCGCTTGATCTGCGTCACGTGCAGCGGAAAGAGGTTGTCGGGCGAAGTGTTGAAGCTGATGCCCGGGAGGAACAGCGGGAACGACAAGTTCTTTATGCTCGTCACCACCTTCATCAGATTGGCGCGGGTCAGGTTGTCGCCGCAGCGCTTCAGCACCTCGACCATCATCTGCGCCGTCATATAGCTTCCGGGCGAGGACGCGTCGCTCTGCCGGTCGGCGGCGGGCGTGTATTTGTCGAGGAAGGCGAGATAGTCCTTCACGGCCGGATCGTTGGCCCAGGCCGGATCGGCCGCGTCCTTGGTGGTGTCGGTCGAGATCACGCCGGTCAATTTCTCGTCGCCGACGGCGCCCAAGACGCTCCGCGCGCTCGCGACATAAGGCACGAAGATGAGCGCGTCGGGGCCGGCCTGGTCGCGCGCCACGGAAATGGCCTGCGCCGCGGCGCGGCTCTGGGCGAACAGCACGAACGTGTCGGCGCCGGCGGCCTTCGAGCGAGATGATCTGCGAGGTGACGGTCGGATCGGTGACGGCGTAGCTTTCCTTGCCCACCACCATCGTCTTGGCCTTGTCGCCGAGCGTGGCAAGGAACGGGCCCATGTGGTCGCTGCCGAAATCGTCGTCCTGAGAGAGGATGCCGATCTTGGCGTTGGGACGCACGGCGAGGATGTATTTCGCCCACACGATGCCCTCGAACCCGTAGCTCGATCCCGACGCCACCGTCCACGGGAATTTCTTCGGATTGACGAGGGTGTTCGAGCCGGTGAGGACGAAGAGCTGCGGCACCTTGCGGCTGTTGAGATAGGGCTGCACCGCGATCTGGGTCGGCGTTCCTTCCGAGCCGAACATCGCCAGCACCTGGTCCTGCTCGACGAGCCGGCGCGTCAGCTCCACGGTCTTGGGCGGCGTATAGCCGTCATCGAGGCTGACGAAGTCGATCTTGCGCCCGTTGATCCCGCCCTCGTCGTTGATCTTGTTGAGATAACCGACCATCTCCCGCGCTTGCGGGCTGGTGACGGAGACCGGGCCGGAATAGGGGAAGGTGTTGCCGAGCTTGATCGTGCGTGTCGGTGGCGCCGGGATCGTAGGTGCCGGCGGCGTGCGCGAGCGCGGGCGCACAGCACAAGAGTGCCAGCGCAGCGGCGGCGATTGGGTTCACGCAAAACCTCCCTCAATCGATTCTTGTTATTGCCAGTACATGAACGCCATGGCGTTGCCGGTTCCGGCCTCGGAGCGATAGCACGGCACGTAGTCGATGAAATTGGGCGCGAGCTTCGTTTGCGACATGACGGCGGCGAGCGGGACCCAGTTCTTGATCTCCGACGTGCCTTCCTGCAGCAGCTCGTGCGGCAGCGAAGTCAGCTTCGCCTTGTCGCCGCTTCGGACGGCGGCGATCACCTCCTTGTCGAAGGGCTCGTTGACGGCGAAGTGGCTGAGCCCGCCCGAGCCGAACACGGCGACGCGAACATCGCTGTTCCACGACGCGATCGCGTTGCCGACGATCTCGCCGAAGCGGTAGCAGCGCTTGGCCGACGGCTGATTGGGCGGATAGAAGGTGTTGGTGAAGAGCGGCAGGTTGGGCACGACCTTGCCCTTCATGATGCGCTCGTAGACGAAGCCGAAGGCATGCGGAATGTCGGCCGAGCCGCGCGGGCCGGTCGGCAGCTTCGCCGAGATCGACACGTCGAACTCCTCCGCCATGAGCGCGCCGATGACGCGCTGGCCCAATTCCGGCAGGCCCGGATAGACCACGCGGCTGCTTCGGCTTGTGGCCGTCGAGCGAGACGGCGATGCCGGGCTCCATCTTGGCCTTGCGTTCCTCCGAGACGGGGCCGTTCTCGATCGTCTCGCCGGCATAGACGAAGAAGGCCGGCATGAGATTGGTGCCGAAAATCTCCATCTGGTCGTTGCCGAAGATGACCGCGACATCGGGCTTCGCGGCTGCCCACACCTGCGCCAGCCGCTCGATCGCGACCTGGCACGCATCAAAGCGCCGCCGCCGCTCGTCGGGCGTGATCTGCGCGGCGATGTTCTCGCCCTGCCGCGCGGCGCGCAGCTCCTCGTAGGTGTAGTCGCGGCCGCGGAAGGGATGGAGCTGCGTCGTGTCCCATTCGGCGCGCAGATGCCACATGTCGGGCGGCGTCGAGAGCAGCGGCCCGTGCGAGGTGCCGATGCCGAGGACGATTTTGGCCATCGTTACTCCTTTGCGAAGCGTCAGCGCGCCAGCAGCTTGTCGAGCTTGTAGACCTTGCGCGCGTTGTCCTCGAAGATCAGTTTCTTGTCGGCGGCGCTGAGCCAGT
This sequence comes from uncultured Alphaproteobacteria bacterium, assembly GCA_963804235.1. Classification (GTDB taxonomy): domain Bacteria; phylum Pseudomonadota; class Alphaproteobacteria; order ATCC43930; family CGMCC-115725; genus DATJLY01. Next base: position 61,931 of record CAWDPP010000060.1, on the reverse strand, counting down.
TGAACTCCTGGATCCAGTGCGCGGTGTCGTCCATGGAGCGGTTGGTGCGCGGATCGATCGCCGAGCCGGTGCCGGGGCATTCGGTCGCGAACATGATGCGGTCGGCGCCCACCACCTTGATCAGGAGCTCGAGCGCCTCGGGCGTGTAGAGGCCCGAATCGAACCACAAATTGCGCATTTTTTCGGAGAACCGTTTGCCGCCGCCGCGCAGCGACATCGATTCCCAGCGGCCGATCTGATAGGGCACCGCGCCGCCGCCGTGCGGAATGACGAACTTCAAGGTCGGGAAATCGTCGAACACCTTGGAATTGACGAGGTTGACGACCGAGAGCGTCTCCTCGTTGATGAAGTGGGTCGAGTAGCTGACGCGCTCGGCGCGCGAGCCCGAGCCGTGATGCATCGCCGGCACGTCGAGCTCGACGAGCTTCTCGTAAAGCGGATACCAGTAGCGGTCGCCCATGCCCGGTGCGGCGCCATCGCCGCCATTCTCGTACGGATCGGAATTGACGAGGCAGCCGACGAAGCCCAGCTGCTTCACGCAGCGCTCGAGCTCGGGCAGCGCCACGGTGATGGGCTCGCCCGAAATCTGCGGCAGCATGCACACGCCGCCGAACCGTGTGGGATAGAGCTGCACGTGGCGGTGGATGACGTTGTGCACCTCCTCGTGCCACCACTGCACGATGCGCGCCGGCTTCTCGCTGTGCATCATCTGGAACGGGCGCGGCGAGATGAGCTGATAGTCCGTGCCGTGCTTGTCGAGGAGCGGCAGGTGCGCGCCCAATCCCTCCGAGCCGCCGGTGCCGTTCAGCACCGCCTTCAGCTGCTCGTCGCTGAACTTGGGGCCGCCGCGCCCGTGCGAGCCGCGCGCGGCGAGGAGCCCGGCCTTGTAGGCATAGAGCTGCGCCGGCGCGCTGACATGGCCGTGGATGTCGATGATCATGGGTTCCTCCCGTTATTCCGCCGCCTGGACCGCCGGGTCGCCGATGTCGGCGCGCTGGAGATGGTAGACGCTCGGGCCACGCGCGCGTGTCCGACGCGAGGAAGAAGCCGGCGCGCACCCGGCCATAAGCGCCGCCGTCCGTGGCGCCGTCATGCGCGCAAGGCGGCAGCGTGCCGTGCTCGGCCAGGTCCTTCGCCGCGCCCAGGATGCGCCGGCGCGTCGCCACCACCATGCGGTCGCTCGCCGCCGAGATTCTCGAAGCCGTGGTCGGTGATCCCGCCCATGCTTTCGGTCGCGGCCTGGTCCTGCTGGTGGATGCCCTCGATGCCGGTGAAGGTGCGCGTCTTCTGCACCTCGCGGTCGAGGAGCCAGTCGTTCTCGCGGTTCTGGGTGCAGCGGAAGCGGCCGAGCCAGTCGCTCGTGTTGGGCAGGAGCGGCCCGACCTCATGCTGCTGGCCCGGGCCCGATTTGGGGCCGATCACGACGAACATCATGTGCGTGTCGTCGAGCGGGACCCAGGCGCGCGCGATGCGGTAGTGCTCGAACGCGATGTAGGGCGGCAGCGTCCAGCACGGGAACATGAAATGCGCGATGCGCCAGTAGAGCTGGCTGTTCTCGGCCGGGCGGTAGGCGCCGTACATGGTGCCGAGCTCGGTCTCCAACACCTTGTATTCGGGATCGCGGTGGATCGCGCCGAAGCGGTTCGGATCGGTCGGCGCGAAATCGCCGCCGCCCATCGAGCCGAAATGCAGGAAATTGAGGTGCGAGGTGTCGATGTCGCCCTCGAGCCCCTGGAGCCAGTTGCACTCGCGCATGACGAAGCTGATGGTCGCCTCGCTCTCCGGGATGTGCGTCGCGGCGATGTCGGGCAGCGGCGGCGCCTTCTGGGCGGCGCCCATATAGACATAGACGACGCCGTTGCGCTCGGCCGCGCGATAGGCCTTGGCGCGCACCTTCTCCATGAACTGCTGGTGCGGCGGCAGGTTCGGCTGATCGACGCAGTTGCCCTCGACGTCGTATTTCCAGCCGTGATAGATGCAGCGCAGCCCGTTCTCCTCGTTGCGGCCCAAAAACAGCGAGACGCAGCGATGCGGGCAGCGGTGATCCATGACGCCGACCCGGCCCGACGTGTCGCGGAAGGCGACGAGCTTCTCGCCCAGGAGCATGAGCCGCACCGGCGCGCCATCGGCCTTGAGCTCGGACGATTTGAGCGCCGGCAGCCAATAATGGCGCATGAGATTGCCCATCGGCGTGCCCGGGCCGACGCGGGTCAGGATCTCGGAATCTTGCAGCGACGTCATGGCACCTCTCCCCGGGTGTAGTCACGCGACGTAGGGGCCGATACTACCACAGGCCGCCCGCCGCGACGACGGGCGGCTTTGCCGGGCAGTGTCTCAGTTTGAATTTTGATCGCGCCGCGCGGGTCCGCCGCACAATAACCGGCCCCGAAGCTGCGGCGGTTCCCGACGAGAGCGGCCGGCATCGTCCGCGTGCTGGATAGGGTGCCATAGCTGTATGTGAACTCGACCCACCGATTCTCCCTTTTTGATGCGAACGTTGGCGGTTCTGACGCCAACAGCCACGTTTCGCCCGTACAGCGGTTGATAGCTATCGGCACGAGCAGTTCGCTATGTTCGCGTCGGCTCGATGATTGCGAAACTGACGACGCTTGTAGCGCGGCGACTGCGCCGCGCCCGCAACAGGAAATGAACCGGTTGCGCAAGTCGCGATGAGCAACATTCCTCCGAGCTTCAGATTCGCTTCCCTTCCGTCGATCGCTGTCGCATCGGACGCGTCTTCCTATAGGCATTAGCGGTAACCCGGCAAAGGGTACGACCCATGAAGACTATCTACCCGGGAACTGGACAAATTCGTACAGCTCCGGCAAACGCTGACATATACGTCGCGCCATAGACGCTTTCGTGAATACCTAACCCGCATCCGCTGTGAAGTCGGCTTGGCGTCTACCGTAAAGGTGAGCGTAGCTCCGCGTGGCGACGGAGATAGGTCGTTGCTTCGGCACCGGGTGCATGCGGCAGACGCCTAAGAACCGCAAGGCCACGAAGCTTCGCTTGTCCGGCGACGTAGCAGGCGCTGCCGCTCGGCGGCGAGATCGCGACCGGCGAGATCATCGCTGCAGATCGCGCCTAAGCGGGAAAGGCCCCGCCGCCGAGCTCGGGCGCAAGCGGAACGGCGCAAGCGCGGGCGGCGAGCCTGTCGAAGCGGAAAACGGGCGAGACATATCGCTCGAGCAAGCCAGCGGCTTCACGATCGAAAGACAAGTGAAACAACGACTTCACCAATCTTCGGTATACACGTACCGATTGGGTGGCGCTGTCTCAGTTTGAATTTGGCCCCGGCACCCGCACATAGCCTTGCCGTTGATAGTCCTCGACACAGCCGCGCTCCATCGCCGCCATCGCGTCCGCATAGTCGATCCGCATAACATACGGGCCGCATGTAGCAACCTGCCCCGTCGCTGGGTTCTTCATGTAAGCGGTGTCGGTTGGTGCGCAGCCCGTCGCCGCAAGCACAAGAACGACCCAGACAAGCCGCATGGCAGCCCCCTTGTTCAAACTGAGACAGTTCCCTTGGCCTGCGCAACGGTTCAGGTGCTCTTGAGGCGCTGCGCCGTTTCGAGCGCGACGCCGGGCCGCCCGGTGCGGTTCGACTGCTCCACCAACGCGCGGTTGTACTCCTCGGATTCGACCGGCTCGTAGCGCGGCGGATTGTCCGGGCCCTGGCAGGTCGGCAGGCAGCGCACGATGGTCGCGCCATGCGGCGAGACGAAGAACGCGGCCGAAACCCGCGCCTGGCCCCCGAAATTGACGGCGCGATGCAGCGTCGAGACATAGAGGTCGTTGCTCCAGCGCTGGAACAGGTCGCCGAGATTTACCACGAAGGTGCCCGGGCGCGGCGGCACGTCGATCCATGTCCCCGACGCATTGCGCACCTGCAGGCCGCCGCGATCGTCCTGCAGCAGGATGGTAAACGTGCCGTAATCGGTATGCGGCGAGAAGCTCCACTGCGTCGGCTTGAGCGTGCCGGGATCGAGCGGCGGATAGTAGTTGAGCGCCAGCACCGCGCCCGGATGCCGGTAATGCGGATCGAAATAATCCTCGGGCAGGCCGAGGCTCACGGCGAAGGCGCGGCCCAGCGCCGTCGAAAGGTCGAGGAGGCGCACGATATAAGCCTTCATCGCCGCCTCGAAGCCGGGCACCACATCGGGCGCCGGCCAGCGCGACTGGCCCGACTTGAAGCGGCCGCGCGCGGGCTCCTCGGGCAGCAGCTCGCGGCTCATGAAGAAGCGTTCCTTGATGTCGGTGGCAAGATCGGGATTGGCGTCGGGCTCGACGCCGCCGGTGCGGATGAAGCCCTGGCGGTCGTCGCTCTGCCGCGCATCGACCTTCATCTTCTCGGGCAACGGCAGCGCGAAGAAGCCCAGCGCCGCGGCGAGGACGCTGATCGAGCTCGGCGTCGGCGAACCCGTGGCCCGCGAGATAGAAGAAGCCGATATCGATGCAGGCGCTGCGGATCGCGCGCGCCGTCAGCAGGCGCTCGTCTTGCGTGCCATCCGGAGAAAGGGCGAGATGTCGATGACCGGCACGTGTTCGAGTGCCACGCGCCGGTGCTCCCCTCCAAGCGCGCGATTGTCGAAATCGGCATAGCGCGCGACATCGCCGTCGCGGATCAATTCGACCATGCTAGCTTTGCCTCGCGCCGCGGATCGCCTGCCACACGCGCTCGGGCGTCAGCGGCATCTCGATGTGGCGGATGCCGAGCGGCGCCAGCGCATCGATCGCGGCGCTCATCACCGCGGGCAGCGCGCCGACCGTGCCGGCCTCGCCGGCGCCTTTCGCGCCCAGGGGATTGGTCTTGGTCGGCACGGCATGATCGTCGACCTCGATGGCGCAGAGATCGTCGGCGCGCGGCATGCCGTAATCCATGAACGAGCCGGACAGGAGCTGTCCGCTCTCCGGGTCGTAGGCGATGCGCTCGGAGAGCGCCTGGCCCACGCCTTGCGCGATGCCGCCATGGACCTGGCCGTGCAGCGTCAGCGCGTTGATGACGACGCCGACATCGTCGACCGCGACATAGCGCACGATCTCGATCCGGCCGGTGTCGGCGTCGATCTCGAGCTCGCAGACATGCGTGCCGCACGGAAACGTCTGCGCCACCGGGTCGAAGACGCCGGTCTCGAACAGACCCGGCTCCATCCCTTTGGGCACACGGCCGGGCTGGAACGCGGCGCGCGCGACATCCTTGAGCGACAGGCGCTTGTCGGTGCCGGCGACGGCGAAGCTGCTTTGCGCGGGCGTGAATTCGACGTCGGCCTCGGCCGCCTCGAAGATGTGCGCGGCGATCTTGCGGCCCTTGGCGATGATCTTTTCCGAAGCGCGCACCGCGGCCGAGCCGCCGATCACCGCCGCGCGCGAGCCGAAGGTGCCGGTGCCCCACACGACCTTGTCGGTGTCGCCTTGCAAGAAGCCGATGTCGTTGAAGTCGAGACCGAGCTTTTCCGAGAGGATGATCTTGTACATGGTCTCGTGGCTTTGGCCTTGCGCCGTCGTGCCGACGACGAGCGTGACCGAGCCCGTGGGATCAAAGCGGATCTCGGCGGTCTCGGCGCCCGGCGGCGCCGCCGCGCGCTCGATCGGATTGGAAATGCCGAAGCCGCGCAGCTTGCCGCGCCCGCGCGCCTCGGCCCGGCGCCGCTCGAAGCCGGCGTAATCCGCGCGCGCGAGCGCCATGTCCATGATCTTCTCGAACTCGCCGCAGTCATAGGTATAGACGAGCCCGGTTTTGAACGGCATGGCGGCGGGCGGGATGATGTTGCGCCGGCGCAGCTCGACCCGGTCGAGCCCAAGCTCGCGCGCGGCGCGGTCGATCATGCCTTCGATGACATAGCACGCCTCGGGGCGGCCGGCGCCGCGATAGGGCGCGGTCGCGGTCGCGTTGGTGAAGACGCCGAGCACGGAGACATGGATCGCCGGCGTGCGATAGACGCCGGCCAAGGTGCCGAGATTGGCGAAGGTCGGGAGGAGATTGGTGTCGGCGCTGAGATAGGCCCCGAGACTGGCGAGCGTCTTGACGCGGAGCGCCAGAAAATTGCCGTCCTTGTCGAGCGCGAGCTCGGCATCCGTCACGTTGTCGCGGCAATGATCGTCCGACAGGAAGCATTCGCTGCGCTCGGCGATCCATTTGACCGGCCGGCCGAGCTTCTTCGCGGCGTAAAGCGCCAGCGTGTTCTCCGGCGCGGTATTGCCCTTCGAGCCGAACGCGCCGCCGATATCGCCGGCGACGACGCGGAAGCGGTTCTCCGGCACCTTGAAAATATCCTCGGCGAAGGCGCGCCGCACGCCGTGGATCGAGCCGACGCAGCCATAAAGCGTGAAGCGGCCGCTGCGCCGGTCGTATTCGCCGATCGAGCCGCGCGGCTCGATCGCATTGTGCATGATGCGCGAGATGACGAAATGCTGGCGCGTGACATGCGCCGCCTTGGCGAAGGCGGCATCGACCGCCGCCTTGTCGCCGAGCTCGAACACGTTGGAGATATTGTCGGGGCACGCCTCCCACACGGAGGGCGCGCCCGGCTTCACCGCGTCGCTCACCAGCACGACCGAGGGCAGAGGCTCGTAATCGACGGCGATGCGCTCGGCCGCGTCCTTCGCCTCGGCGAGCGTTTCGGCGACGACATAGGCCACCGGATCGCCGACGTAATGCGCAGCACCGCGCGCGAGGCCGGGGTGCGGGCTCTGATGGAGCGGCGATCCGTCCGGGCGCTTCCTCGGCATGCGCACGCGCAGCGTGCCGATGCCGTCGGCCGCGAGATCCTCGGCGGTGAAGACCGCGAGCACGCCGGGCATTTGCTTGGCCGCGCGCGTGTCGATCGCGCGGATGCGCGCGTGCGCGTGCGGCGAGCGCAGGACATGGCCATAGGCCATGTTGGGCCGCGCCATGTCGGCGATGAATTCGCCCTCGCCGCGCAAGAGCCGCGGGTCTTCCTCGCGCGGTACCGATTGTCCGATGCCGAACTGTCCCATGTGCAGCCTAGCCGCGCGGCGGCAGCACGGACGCGATGGCGGCGGCGATCTCTTTTGCTTGCGGCCCGGTCGCGGACGGCCACGCGCCGGCGGCGCGCCCGTCGCCGTCGATCAGGTATTTGTGGAAGTTCCAGCGCGGCACGCCGCGCTCGCCCAGCTCGCCCGCAAGCCAGCGATAGAACGGATGCGCTTGCGGCCCCGTCACCTTGACCTTGCGCGTCAGCGGGAACGAGACCTCGTAGGTCGCGCAGAACGACTTGATCTCGGCCTCGGTGCCGGGCTCCTGCGCGCCGAAATCGTTGGACGGAACGCCGAGCACGACGAGGCCGCGCGCGCGCTCGGCCCGCCACAGCGCCTCGAGCCCCTTATATTGCGGCGTGTAGCCGCAGAAGGACGCGGTGTTGACCACGAGCACCGGCCGGCCGCGCCACGAAGCGAGCGGCAGATCGCCGCCGTCGATCGCAACGAAGCCGTAATCGTGCGCGCTCATGCGAGCCTCCCCGCGCCCAACCTGCGCTCAGCCGGCCTTGATGAAGGGAATGGCCAGGCGATAGACCTCCTGCTCGGCGTCCCACGGCACCATGTGCTTGCAGTTCTCGACGATATGCAGGTTGAGCTTCGGGATGCATCTTCTTGAGCAGCTCGGCGCGGTCGCCGGCATGGGCGCGGTCGTTGCGCCCGAAGATCAGCAGCAGCGGGATCTTGAGCTCGAGCATGCGCTGCCACAGCGGCACCGCCGGCTGCGCGCCGCCGCCGGTTTCGGCATTGGCGCGCGCGGTGAAGGTGGCGAACGCCGCGCCGGTGCTGTGGCGGTGCCTGAGCGCGAGCTCTTCCGGCGTCACCATGTCGGTGTGATAGAGGTCGGCCTGCATCAGTTTCTTCGTGTCGTCGGGGCTCGGCTCGCTCGCCGCCATCTGGCGATCGACGCGCTGCGCCACTTGCGCATAGCGGCCCTCGACATCGTCGGGCAGCGGCGGCAGCAGCGTGCCGGTGCCGAGCACGACGAGGTGCGAATAGCGCTCCGGCTCCTTCAGCGCGAGCTGTACCGCCATGCCGCCCGAGCGCGAATGGGCGATGAGCGCCGGCTTCTTCAGGCCGAGCGCGTCGCTGAATTTCGGGATCGAGGCGGTCTGATAGGCGAGCGACAGATCGCCGCCGACCTCGGACAGGCCGTAGCCCGGCAGGTCGAACGCGATGGCGCGCAATCCTGCCCGTGCCAGCGGCCCGAGATTGCGCCGGAACACGTCGGCCGAGGAGCCGAGCGACGCGCCGTGCAAGAGCAGAGCGGGATGGCCCGATCCCTCCTCGATATAGCGCAGGCGCAAGCCGTCGACGGTGACGTACTTGTCGGCGGTCAGGGTTGCGAGATGGGTGTCCATAGCTTCCTCCTCAGGGGCTCGCGCCGAGTGCGTCTGTCCTATGATAATGAGTTTATTCCCCGCCGTCCCGGCCTGGCAACCGGCCCGCTCAGCTCAGCGCCGCCTGCCACGCGTCGTAGCCATAGACCCAGTCGGCGTCGATCCCGGTGCGCAGGAATTCGTTCTCGCGCGAGACGAGCTGCATGGTGCTGGCGCGGCCGATGCGCGATTTCTCGTAGCGCTCGAGCGCGGCCTCGATGCTGCTTTCGGCCGCGACGCAGCGGGCGAGGATCGCCGCGTCCTCGAGCCCCATGGCGGCGCCTTGCGCCATGAACGGCATCATCGGATGGCAGGCGTCGCCGAGCAGGCTGACGCGCCCCTTGGTCCAATGCGGCAGCGGGTCGCGCTCGTAGAGCGCCGTCCGCAGCACATCCTCGCACTGCTCCAGCACGGCGCGGGCTTCGCGGTGATAGCCCGCATAGGCGGCGCGCAGTTCCGCCACGTCGCCCTGGCTCGACCAGGATTTCCTGACGCCAGGATTCCTCGGCGCGCGTGGCGAAGATATAGAGGTCCTCGCCGCGGTTGATGAGGAACGTGATCAGCATGCTTTGCTGCGTCGGGCCCCACCATTTGATGAACGCGGCGGCATCGTAGTTTGCGACGCGCCGCGCCGGGACCAGGCTGCGATATCCGCACCATGCCGGCAAAGCGCGGCGCCTGCGTGCCGAACACCAGCTCGCGCACCGAGGAATGGATGCCGTCGGCGCCGATCGCGGCCGCGACGCGCGCGCCGGTCCCGTCCGCGAACGCGAGTGCGACGCCGTCCGGGTCCTGCGTCAGGCCGACCAGCTTCTTGCCCAGATGGATGGTTCCCTGCGGCAGCGCCGCCTCGAGCGCGGCAAGGAGATCGGCCCGGTGCATCGTCAGTTGCGGCGCGCCATAGCGTTGCTCGGCGGCGCGGCTCATCTCGAGGCGCGAGGTTTCCGCGCCGCTGTCCCAGATGCGGCTCACCCTGTGGGTCGGGCGGCACGAAGTTTCGCGGACGCGCTCGCCGAGGCCCAACCCCGCCACCGCCTTGACGGCATTGGGCGTGAGATTGATGGCGGTGCCGACGCGCTGGAATTGCGGCGCCTGCTCGAACACGTCGACGGCGACGCCGATGCGCGCCAAGGCGTTCGCCGCGGCGAGGCCGCCGATGCCGGCGCCGATCACCGCAACTCGGGTCGAAGGAGCTTGGCTCAAGCGGGTTCGGCCTCGCGCAGTCGCCGCGCCAAAGAGGGTGGCGCGGACGCAGTCTGCCGCAAACCGGCCGCTTGGCTCAATCGTGCCGGTTCACGGCAGCTTCGGTGCGCTAGGCGCCGAACATGCGCGAGACCAGTTGGGCGAGCGGCGACAGCGGCATGTCGTGGTGCGTCGCGCCGAGGATCAGCATGACCTGGCTCACGACGACCACGCCGAGGACGGCGAAGCCTGCGGCGGCTTCATGCGGGTCGATGCGATCTTGTGCCATAAGGTCTCCTGCATCCTCGTCGTCGCGTGCGACATCGGCGCAATCGAATTCCGTGATGGGATTTGCCATGGACCATGACGGCGCTTCCTTATTCGAAGTTGGCTGGGCGAATTTCGACCACGGCGACGCCCTTGTGCCGCATGCCCAGCACGGCCGCGGCGGCGGGCGACAAGTCGATGATGCGGGCCTTGAAGTACGGGCCGCGGTCGTTCACGGTCACCAGCACCGTGCGGCCGTTTCGCTTGTTGCGGACCTCGATCACCGAACCGAACGGCAGCGAGGGGTGCGCCGCCGTCAAGCGCTGCCGGTCGAAGATTTCGCCGCTCGCTGTCATGCGGCCGCTGAGATCGTACCAAGACGCGACGCCCGTCTCGCCGCGCGACCTCGCTTGCGCCGCCGAAGATGCCAACGCGACGGCAATGGCCAGATAGCATTCGCGCCCGCGCATCAAATCACTCCCTTCGACAAAGGAAGATCATGCGCCCGCGCGAGCGTGCGATCATGCAGTGTTACAGGCGGGTTGAGATTGTTTCGTCAGACCTTTGCGTCCAATCGAACTGTCATGCAGTTGAGGCAAAATCATCGACGCAACGCGCGTGCGAGCGCGGCCCGAAACCTCAGCGCAAGGGTGGAATATCGAGCGGTTCGCCGCGACCCTATCGTCAGCGCGCCGCGCAAAACCGAGCGCGATGGCGCGGGTTCGCGCGCTCTCACCCGTTTGTCCCGCTTGACAGTCGGTTGGATACAACGGCACTGTTCATTAACAAGAATTAATCTGCGTGGTCTTACTACCCCGTCTGGTCCGCCGGGCGCGCATGAGTCGCTTGGCGCTTTTTTCGCCGGCTATGGCTATGGGGTGACGCAAATGGCTCCCACGTCCGTATTATCGGAAGCACTGATCCAGGACTGCGGCGAGCGCGCGGCCACTTACGATCGCGAAAACCGCTTCTTCACCGAGGACTTCGAGGCGTTGCGCGCGGCGGGATATCTGAAGATCGCCGTGCCGAAGGAATTGGGCGGCCACGGCCTGTCGCTCGCCGAGGTGTGCCGCGAGCAGCGCCGGCTCGCCTATCGCGCGCCCGCGACCGCGCTCGCCGTCAACATGCATCTCTATTGGACGGGCCTCGCCACCACCTTGCGCGCAGCACGGCGACGCCTCGCTCGAGTGGCTGCTGCGCGAGGCCGCGGCGGGCGAGGTGTTCGCCGCCGGGCACGGCGAGGCTGGCAACGACCTGCCGCTCTTTCTGTCGAGTTCGACGGCCGAGCGTGTCGATGGCGGCTACCGCTTCAAGGGCCACAAGATCTTCAGCAGCCTGACGCCGGTGTGGACGCGGCTCGGCATCCACGCCATGGACACGAAGGACGCGCGCGGGCCGCAAGTCGTGCACGCCTTCATGCCGCGCGATACCAAGGGCTACACGATCAAGGAAACGTGGGACACGCTCGGCATGCGCGCGACGCGCAGCGACGACACGATCCTCGAGGGCGCCTTCGTGCCCGACCGCTACATCGCGCGCGTGCTGCCCGCGGGTGCGGCGGATCTCTACGTGCTGTCGATCTTCGGCTGGGCGGAGCCGACCTTCGGCAGCATCTATCTGGGCTTGGCCGAGCGCGCGCGCGACATCGCGGCCGCGTCGGTCAAGAAACGCACCTCGCTCGCGCTCACGCGCTCGATGGCCTACCATCCCGAGGTGCAGCGCTGCTTCTCGGAAATGCAGCTCGCGCTCGAGGGGGCGAGCCCTCAGGTCGAGCGCATCGCCGAGGACTGGTCGAACGGCGTCGATCACGGGATGAATTGGCCGATGAAGCTGGTGGCCGCCAAGCACAATTGCGTCGAGGCGGCGAAGAAGGTGGTCGACCTGGCCATGTCCGTCTCCGGCGGTACCGGCATGTTCAAGACGAGCGAGCTGGAGCGCCTCTATCGCGATGTCCGTTGCGGCGGCTTCCATCCCGCCAATACGCTCCTCGCGCACGAAATAGTCGGCAAATCGGTGCTCGGCATCGGCCTCGGCGAGCAGCCGCGCTGGGGCTGACCGCTCATCCGCATTTCCCCGTATCAGGAGTACACCCGCATGCCGCTTTATCTCGACGTCCACAATCATATCGAAGGGCTGACCGCCGATGGCGCCGCCGACGCGCACCGGAAGGGACCTCGAAGTTCAGGCGAAGTATGGCGTGAAATATCTGCGCTACTGGGTCGACGAGGGCACCGGCAAAGTGTTCTGCCTGGTCGAGGCGCCGAGCAAGGAAGCGGCGGCGGCGGTGCACCGCGAGGCGCATGGCTTCGTCGCCGACGACATCATCGAGGTCAAGGAAGGCGGCTGAGGGTCAGGGCCGCCGACAGCCGCCGCATGCCGAGCGGTTCGGCCACGGCAAGCGCGTCGCGATAGGCCTCCTCGGCGCCGGCGCGGTCCGGCGGATTTCCCCGCAGCATGATGTCGCCGAGGAGGTTCAGCGCGTAAGCCTCGTGGCCGCGTTCGCCGTAGCGCCGTGCGGTCTCGAGCGCGCGCGATGCAACGCGTTTTGCCAAGTCGTTCTGACCGGCGAGCAGGTGCGCTTCGCCGAGCCAGACGAGACGAAGCGCGTGGTTTGCCGCGAACTCGATCGCCTCGGCGCGCTCGATCCCTTCGATGGCCAGCTTGATACCCTCCTCGTGCCGCCCGGCGCGGGCGTAGGCGAGGCCAAGGGGCGGCGCGACCAACGGGAGGAGCACCGGTGCGTTCGCGACCCGGTCGAGCACGAGCGCGCGTTCGAGCGAGCGCGTCGCGTTCTCGCCATCGCCGATGAGCAGGCGGATGGCTCCCTGGCCGGCGAGAGCGACGATCTGGCTGAACGAATGTGCCGCGCCGTCGGCGATCTCCACCGCCTCGCCGATGTGCCGCTCGGCTTCCTCGATGCGGTCCTGCTCGGCCTCGCACAAAGCAAGCCAGACGCGGGACAGCACTGACGGAAAGCCCGCCAGCCCGAACAGCTCGCGTTGCAGATCGCCCTCGAGCAGTTCGATATTGCGCGCCAGCACGTTCGACCGCCTTGGCGTACTCGCCGAGCGAGTGGCATCGCTTGTCCGAGCCGAAAGTTCGCGGTCACAGTCCCTGCCGAAATTGCGGAAGCTCGCAGGCACGGCGCGCTCGCGCTGCGTCAGCACGACGGCGCGCTCGTGCAGGCCGCGCCACCACAGATGCCCCGGGCTCTCGGGCCCGCCCAGCACCGAGTCGATGCTCTGCCGCGCCGCGGAGGAGGTCGTCTGATTCAAGTAATGCAGCGCCTTGGGCCAAACCTCGCCGCGGAAGGCGTGGTGGACAAGGATGTTGAAATGCTCGGGCAGGCGGTCGGCGTGCACGCGCTCGATCACGCCGATGATGCGGGCATGGAGATCGCGCCGGCGGCTCTGCAGCAGGCTGTTGTAGCGCGACCTCGAGCGTCAAGGCATGCTTGAAGGTGTATTCGAGATCGGGAAAGAGCCTGAGCTCGTAAATGAATTCGGCGGTCTGAAGGCGCGCGAGGCCGCTGCGCAAATCCTCATCGGAACAATCGGCGATGCCCGCGAGGAGCGCCTGCGGCACGTCCTTGCCGATGACCGAGGCCGCTTGCAGGAGCTGCTTGTCTTCGGGCTGCAGGCCGTCGATGCGCGCGGCGATGATCGCGTGAACCGTGCCGGGTACCTGGATCCCGACCGGGTCCTTGCCGAGGCGATAGGCGCCGCGCTCGCCGACGAGGACCCCGGTGTCGACCAGCGAGCGCACGCTCTCTTCGAGGAAGAGCGGATTGCCCTCCGTGCGTTCGACCAGGAGGCGGCGCACGGACGTCGAGGGCGGGATCGTCGCCGAGCAGCGGCCGCAGCATGGCGGCCGCCGCTCTCGGGCGGCAGCGCCACGATCTGGAGCTGCTGGTAGTAGCTCTTGTTGCCCCAAGCGTGGCGGTACTCGGGACGGTAATTGACGGCAAGCAGGAGGGGCGTCGCCGGCACGCTGTCGACGAGCGCGTCGAGCAGCGCCTGGGTCTCGGCATCGATCCAGTGCAGATCCTCGAAGACGAGCAGCACGGGCTGGTTGCGGCTCTCGCGCAGCAGGATGCGCTTCACCCATTCGAGCGTGGCGGCGCGGCGCGCGGCGGCATCGAGCCGGTGGAATTCGTGCTCCTCGGGCAGCGCGTCGAGGAGACGCAGGAGCGCGGGAATGCCGTCCTTCAACCCTTCGTCGAGCGTCAGCACGTTCCCCGTGATCTTCGCGCGAATGGTCCGCGTGTCGTCGCGCTCGGAAATTTTGAAGTAGGCCTTGAGCAGGAAGATCAACGGCATGTACGAAGTGGCCTTGCCGTAGGAGACCGAGCTCGCCTCGAGCACCAGCCACCCGTGCGTGCGGTGCGAGTGAATGAACTCGTAGAACAGCCGCGATTTGCCGACGCCGGGCTCGCCGACGACGGCCACCACTTGTCCCCGCCCATGCGCCGCCTGGTCCAACGCCAGGCGCAGCCGCTCGACCTCGGACTCGCGGCCGACGAACTGAGTGAGCCCGCGCGCCACGGCCACCTCGAGGCGCGTACGGGCGGCGCCGGCGCCGACGATCTCGTAGACCTGCACCGGTTCGGCCAATCCCTTGATCGGCGTCAAGCCGAGCGTCTTGACCTCGATGCGGCCCTCGGCGCCGCGCAGCACGGAGTCGGTCAGAAGCGTGGTGCCGGGCGCGCCAGCTGCTCCATGCGGGCGGCCAAGTGCGTCGTCTGCCCGACCGCGGTGTAATCGACGTGCAGATCGCTGCCGATCGAGCGGACGACGACTTCGCCGGAATTGAGCCCGATGCGGATCTGCACATCGAGGCCCTGATGGCGGCGCAGTTCCTCGGCGTATCGTCCCACCGCCTCCTGCATGCGCAGCGCCGCGTAGCACGCCCGGACCGCGTGGTCCTCGTGCGCGATCGGCGCGCCGAAGAGCGCCATCACGCCGTCGCCCATCACCTGATTCACCGTGCCTTCGAAATGATGCACGGCTTCCATCATCCGCTCGAGCACGGGGTCGAGGATGCGGCGCGCGTCCTCGGGATCGCGATCGGCGAGCAGTTCCATCGATCCTTTCAGATCGGCGAAGAGAACGGTCACCTGCTTGCGCTCGCCCTCGAGCGAGGCCTTCGATCTCAGGATGCGTTCGGCCAAATGCTTCGGGATATGGGCTCCGGGCAGGACGGAGCGCGGCTCGGGCTGGGCGGCGGCGGGAACCGCCTGTCCGCACGCGGAGCAGAATTTTGCACCTTCCGGCAGGTCGGCGCCGCAGCGCCCGCAGCTCGCCGTCAGCCGTGCGCCGCAGCCGAGACAGAACTTGGCATGCGGCGGATTCTCTTGTTGGCACTTGGGACAGTCCACGCCGCCGCCGCCTCCGATCCGACCTCGGGACGTTGCGGGGACACTAACGCCGGCACTCCCGAGCGGTCAACGAAGCGGCCCGCGCACGTCACGCCGTGCGGCGCAACGTCCGCATGGATCAGCGCGCCGCCGCGTGTGCGACCTGATCCTCGTCCTCCCAGCCGCCGCCCAGAGCCTTATAGAGCGCCACCAGGTCGGTCGAGAGCGCCGCCGTGCTGTCGGCCAGCGCCAGTTCGGACTGCTGCAGGCTGCGCTCGGCGTCGAGCACGTCGAGGAAGGTGGTGATGCCGGCCGTATAGCGCTGCCGCGCCAAGGCGAGCGCTTCGCGGTTCTGCGCCACGCTGATCTCGAGCGAGGACCGGCGGCTTGCCTGCGCACCATAGGCCGTGAGCGCATTCTCGACCTCGTGCAGCGCCGAGAGCACGGCGCGCGCATAGGCGATCGCGGCTTCCTTGGTCTTCGCATCGTTCAGCTCGATCGCCCCTTGCAGCGCGCCGCCGTTGAAGATCGGCAGCTCGAGGGTGGGGCCGATCGAGAAGAAGCGGCTGGCCCAGAGGCCGAGGTCGCCGGCCTGCGCCGCCTGCGTTCCCGCGGCTGCGTTCAAGGTGAGGCGCGGGAAGAGGTCCGCGACGGCAACGCCGATGCGCGCCGTCGCCGCGTGCAGTTGGGCCTCGGCTTCGCGGATGTCGGGACGGCGCCGCACCAGATCGGCCGGAAGCCCGATCGGCACCTGCGGCGGCACCGGCGGCACCGGCTCCGCACTCGCAAGCTCGGCGCCGAGCGCGCCCGGCGGCTCGCCCAGCAGGAAGCTCAGCTGGTTGATGTCCTGCGCGATGCGGGTTTCCTCGGTGGGAAGCTCCGCTTCGGTGCTCGCCACTTCGGCCGCTGCGTTGGCGACGTCGAGGTCGTTGCCGACCCCGGCGCGCGCGCGATCGCGCGCGAGCTGCAGGATGTCGCGCTGCGTCGCGAGATTCTCCTCGAGCACCGTGCGCCTGAGCTGCGCCGCGCGGAGATCGACATAGTCGCGTCCGAGCTCGGCGAAGAGCGACACGAGAACGTTGCGGCCGTCCTCGACCGACGCTTGCGTGTCGGCATCGGCGGCCTCGACCGAGCGCCGGACGCGGCCCCACAGATCGATCTCCCACGAAGCGTCGAAGCCGACCTGGTATTGGTTGAACGGATTGACGAGCCCGGGCGGCGCGCCGCTCACGCCGCCGCCGGGCGCGTGGCCGACCGAGGTTCCGGCGCCGCCGAAGCTGCCGAGCAGCGAGGTGAAGGCCGTCTTCTCGCTGATGCGCTCGCGCTCGTAGGACGCGTTCGCCGACAAGGTCGGAAAGGCGCTGGCCGCGGCGATATCGCGGTTGGCGCGCGCCTCGGCGATCCTGAGCACGGCCGCCTTCACATCGAGATTGGACGTCGCCGCGCGCTCGGTGAGCGAGGTCAGGAGCGGATCGTCGAAATTCTTCCACCACGCCAGCGACGTGACGGGCGCGGCGCTCGCCCGGCTCGACGGCGTGACCCAGGCGGCGGGCGTCTCGGCCTTGGGCGGCACGAAGTCCGGTCCGACGGTGCAGCCGCCGAGGAGCAGCGCGGCGCACAGCAATCCTCTCCGCATCGGTCCCCTCATTCGATGCCGCGGCGGAACAGCCACGCCGCCACCCCGAGCGTGAGCGCGGCGATGAGCGCCATGGGCCAGAGATCGGGCACGAGCCGCTCGAGCCCCGCGCCCTCGAGATAGACCTGGTGCGCCATGTCGATCGCATAGCGCAGCGGATTGACGAGCGTCAGAAGCTGGAACGCCCGCGGCATGTTGCTGATCGGCGTGGTCAGGCCCGAGAGCAGCGCGAACGGCATCATGACGACGAAGGCATAAAGCATCGCCTGCTGCATGTTGGCGACGACAGCCGACAGCATGAGGCCGATCCCGACCGCCGCCATGAGGAAGAGCGAAAGACCGGCGTAGAGCGTGACATAGGATCCGGCGAACGGGATTTGGAACCAGAGCTGCGCCACCAGCAGGATGAGCGTCGCCTGCACGAGCCCGATCAGCACGGAGGGGAGCGCCTTGCCGACCATGATCTCGTACGGACGGAACGGCGTCACCAGGAGCTGATCGAACGTGCCTTGCTCGCGCTCGCGCGCGACCGACATCGCGGTGAGCAGCATCGTCTGCAACAGCGTGAGCGTGCCGATGAGCGCCGGTATCATGAACCAGCGCGTCTCGAGATTGGCGTTGTACCAGGCGCGCACCGTGGCCGCGAGCGGCCCGGCGCTGCCGCCGTGATCGGCGGCCCAGCGCGCATTGAAGCCGTCGACGATGCTGCTGACATAGCTCAAGGCCGTGCCGCCGGTATTGGAATTGCGGCCGTCGGCGATGACGGCGACGGGCGCGGCGCGGCCCGCCTGCAGGTCGCGCTCGAAATCCTGGCCGATCTCGACGACGAGGAGGGCGCGCCCGCCGTCGATCATCGGCGCGATGTCGGCGGCGCGGGTGAGGTTGGCGACGCGCTCGAAAACGCCCGATCCGTCGAGCGACGCCAGCAGCTCGTGCGAGGCGGCGCTGCGGTCCTGGTCCAGCACCGCGTACGGCACGCTGTTGAGGTCGTAGGTCGCGGCGTAGCCGAAGACGAGGCATTGCAGCACCGGCGGCGCGAAAAGGCTCGCGCGGCTGCGCGGATCCTTGAGCACCGCGAGCAGCTCCTTGCGGATGAGGGCGAGGATGCGGAGGAGGGAGCCCATCGCCGTCTCACACCAATCGCTTCTTCGTGACGACGCGCGTCAGCGTCAGGAGCACGCACGCCATCGCCGCAAGCGCCGCCGCGTTGGGCAGGATGACGGCCCAGACATCGCCGGCGAGGAATATCGTCTGCAGCAGCGTCACGTAATAGCGCGCCGGCAACGCGTAGCTGAGCACGCGTACCGCGGCCGGCATGCTGCGCAAGTCGAACAGGAAGCCGGAGAGAAAAAGCGCCGGCAGGAACGTCACGACGAGCGTCACCATGCTGGCGACGAACTGGTTCTTGGTCAGCGACGAGATGAGGAGCCCGATCGCCAGCGCCACGAGCAGATAGAGGATCGAAACGCCGGCGAGGATCGTGACCGAGCCGCGGAACGGCACGCCGAACAGGAACTTGGCGGAGAGGAGGCAGAGCCCCAATCCCAGCATCCCGAGCGCGAAATAGGGGATCATCTTCGCCAGCAGGATCTCGCCGGTGCGCACCGGCGTGACGAAGATCGCCTCGAGCGTGCCGCGCTCCCATTCGCGCGCCATCACCAGCGCCGTCATGAACGCGCCGACCAGCGTCATGATGAGCACGATGAGGCCGGGCACGAGGAAATAGTGGCTGTCGTCCGCCTCGTTGTACCAAAGCCGGCTCAGCATCTGGGCCGATCCGACGCTTGCGGTCGCGCGTCCCTCCGCGGTGCGGCGCGCGAGCCATTGCCCGACCGCGCCTTGGGCATAGGTCTCGATGATGCGCGCGCGGTTGGCGTCCGACCCGTTGACCACGATCCCGACCTCGGCGTCGCCGGCGCTGAGGCGGCGCGCGAAATCCGGCCGGATGCGGATGATGCCGTCGACGCTCTGGCGCAGCAGAAGCTCTTCGGCGGGCGGCATCGCCGTCATCAGGTGCGCATCGAAATAGGGCGACAGCACGAAGCTCGCCGCGAGCTCGGTCGCGGCGGGCGAGGGCTGTTCCAGCACCACCGCCACCGGCACGTCGGTCACGTCGAGCGAGAGCGCGTAGCCGAACATCAGGATGAGGAGGACCGGCATGACCACGCCGATGGCGAGGCTGCTCGGATCGCGGATGAGCTGCAACGTCTCTTTCCGCACCAGCGCCGCGACGCGCGCTCGCCCGCGCCGGAAGCGATGCGGAGGGGCGCGCTCTCATGCGCCTGGCGCCGGCCGCCGCCGCCGCGCGCGACTCTTCCACGATCGCGATGAAGGCGTCTTCCATCGTGGCTTCACCCGGCCGCGCGCGGCTGCGCACCTCGGCCGGCGTCCCTTCGGCCAGCACGCGGCCGGCATCGAGGATGGCGATGGCGTCGCAATATTCGGCCTCTTCCATGAAATGCGTGGTGACGACGACCGTGACGCCAGCCTCGGCGAGCGCCGTGATGCGCTGCCAGAACTCGCGCCGCGCCAAGGGGTCGGCGCCGCTCGTCGGCTCGTCGAGGAACAGGATCTGCGGCTCGTGCAGCAGCGCGGCCGCCATGGCCAGGCGCTGCTTGTAGCCGCCCGGCAATTGCCCGCTCGCGAGGTGAAGGAGCGGCTTCAGCCCGAACTCGGCGAGCGCCCATTCGATGCGCTCG
The DNA here is from genome assembly GCA_963804235.1 of uncultured Alphaproteobacteria bacterium. Lineage (GTDB taxonomy): Bacteria > Pseudomonadota > Alphaproteobacteria > ATCC43930 > CGMCC-115725 > DATJLY01. The sequence goes on along the minus strand of CAWDPP010000060.1, from coordinate 42,410 downwards.
TGCCGCTTCGCCCCGCGCAAGCCATAGGCGCTCGCGAAAAAATCCAGGTTCTCGCCGACCGAGAGCTGCGAGTAGAGCGAGAATTTCTGCGCCACGTAGCCGATATGCTGGCGCGCCGATGCGCGTGCGGTGCGCAGGTCGAGGCCCGGCGACGCGCAAGGTGCCCGACGTGGCGGGCAGGAGGCCGCACAGCATGCGAAAGGTCGTGGTCTTGCCGGCGCCGTTCGGGCCGAGAAGACCGAAGATCTCGCCGCGCCGGACCCTGAAATTGACGCGGTCGACGGCGGTGAAGGCGCCGAACTTGCGCACGAGGTCGCGCACCTCGATTTCGATCTCGGCGCTCGTTTCATGGGAAACATCGCCCGTGCCGCCGGGCGGCAGGACTTGGCCGGGCCGCTCGCCGCCCGCTGTGCCGCGCAAGAGGACCATGAACCCGTCCTCGAAATGCGCCGGCGTCGCGGTGAGGCCGTAGGGTCCCGGCCCGGCGCCCGTCTCGGCGCGCACGAGATGCACGCGGCCCGCCCGCGGCACGGCATCGACGATCCCGGGCTCGTTGAAGAGCCGCGCCTGCAAGGCGCGCGCGGGCTCGCCCGGCGCCGGCGGCACTTCGAAGGTGCGGCCGTCGGCAAGCCGCGTCACGTCGCCGGGCGGGCCGCTCGCGAGCAGCTTGCCCTCGCGCAGCACGAACGCATCATCGCAGCGCTCGGCCTCGTCGAGATACGACGTGCTCATGAGCACGGTGAGGCCGTGCTCCTGCACCAGACGGTGGATGATCTGCCACAGCTCGCGCCGCGACAGCGGATCGACGCCCACCGTCGGCTCGTCGAGCAGGAGCAGGCCGGGCGCGCGCACGAGCGTGCAGGCGAGCCCGAGCTTCTGCTTCATCCCGCCCGACAGTTGCCCGGCCTGACGGTGCGTGAAGGGTCCGAGCGCCGTCATCTCGTAGAGCTGCGGATAGCGCTCGGCGCGCTCGGCGGCAGAAACGCCGTGCAGGCTCGCATAGAGATCGATGTTCTCCGCGACCGTCAGGTCTTCATAAAGGCCGAAGCGTTGCGGCATGTAGGCGATGCGATCCTGGATCGCCTGCGGCTCGGTTGCCGCGTCGAGCCCCAGCACCTGGAGCGTGCCGCCATCGGCGCGCATGAGGCCCGCGACGAGACGGATGAACGTGGTCTTGCCGGCGCCGTCCGGCCCGACCAGCGCCGCGAGCGTGCCGGGCCGCACCGCGAGCGACACGCCGTCGAGCGCGTTCACCACCTCGCCGGTGGCGCGCCGGAAATGCTTCCTGATGTCGCGGCCCAGGACCGCCGCGTCGGCGGCGCTCATTTCGGCGCGCCCGCATCGAGCGGCAGATGGACGGTCGCGGGCATGCCGAGCCGCAGCTCGTCCGCCGCGTCCTTCACGAAGACGCGGACCTCGTAGACGAGGCTGGTGCGAAGCTGCTCGGTCTCGACCGTCTTGGGCGTGAACTCGGCGACCGGCGAGATGAAGCCGATCCAGCCGTCGAAGCGGCGATCCGGGAAACTGTCGACGGTCACGGCTGCGGTCTCGCCCGGGCGAATCTTGCCGAGATCCGCCTCCGCGACATATGCCCGGACCCATTTCGGATCGATCACCGCCAGCGTGAAGACCGGCTTTTGCGGCGACGCCATCTCGCCCGGCTCCATGAGGCGCGAACGCACCACGGCATCGACCGGCGCCTTGAGCGTCGCATCGTCCAGTTGCTGCTCGAGGTAGGCGAGATGCGCGGCTTCGGCGCCGAGCTGCGCCTCGGCCTGGGCCACATCCTCCTTGCGCGGGCCCAGCACCTGGAGATCGAGCGCCTTCGCATTCGCGTCCGCGCGCGCACTCGCCACGTCGAGCGCGGCATGCGCATTGTCGAGATCCTGCTGGCTCGCGGCGCGCCCGCTCGAGAGCGTGGCGAGATTGCGCAAGCGTTCGTATTGCTGGCGCGCGTTCTCGGCGTCGGCCTTGGCCGAGACGAGCGTCGCGCGCGCCTCGGCGATCTCCTCGGGCCGGTTGCCGTTGTGGAGCCGCTCGACCGCCGCCTGCTGCGCCGTCATCTGCGCCTTCGCCTCGGCGACCTGGGGCTCGAGCCGGCGCGTATCGAGGCGCGCGACGACCGCGCCCTTGGCGACGCGGTCGCCCTCCTGCACCAGCACCTGGTCGATGCGCTCGCTGTCGTTGAAGGCGAGATCGACCTGGCGCAAATCGACGTTGCCGTAGAGGAGAAGCTCGCTCGCCGCCTGCGGCCGGTTCGCATACCAGTAGGCCCCTCCCGCCGCGGCGGCGGCGATGACGATCACGGCGAGGAGCCACCTCTTCATCGCGCGAAAGGATAGAAACGGCCTGGATGGAAGTCAAATTCAAATTTCAATTTTATATTTGAGTTTTGTCGGCGGATCGCCTAGCCTCCGGCCTGCATGGCCCTGGGCAGAGAGCGCTTGCGCGCGCGGCCGCGCCGCGAACCGGTACGGCCGGATACGCGGGCGCGCCTCCTCGAAGCGGCGGCGCACGTCTTCGCCGAGGAGGGTTTCGATCGCGCCACCGGCAAGGACATCACCGAGCGCGCCGGCGCCAACGCCGCCGCCATCAACTACTATTTCGGCGGCATGGACGGGCTCTATGCCGCCGTCCTCGAGGAGGCGCACAGCCGCCTCTTCACGCTCGACATGGTGGCGGCGGCGATCGCCGGCAAGCCGGACGCCACGGCGAAGCTTGCGGCGCTCATAAATCTCGTGATCGGGACCCTCGCGGGACCTGCGTCGGCATCGTGGGTCATGCGCATTCTGGGGCGCGAGTTCGTGGCGCCGTCGCCGGCGTTCGAGCGCTTGCGCGACAAGGAGATCCTGCCGAAGCTCAGGATCCTGAAAGCGATCGTCGGCGAACTGATCGGATTTCCGCCCGACCATCCCGTCGTCGCGCGCAGCTGCGTCAGCGTCATGGGTCCTTGCGTTTTCCTCGGGATCGCCAACCGCGACCTCTTGAAGCGCGCCTTCCCGAAATTCGGCTACAGCCCCGGCGACGGCGCCACCGTCGCCGACCACATGCTGAAATACGCCCTGGCCGGCCTCGCCGCCGTCGCAGCCGAGGAACGGGCACGCTCGCCCACGCGCGAGCACGGTTAACGAGACGATAAACATTGGGGAATGCCGGTTAACCATTTTCTGACTTGCCCGTGCGACGATCGACGCTCACTGTCGCCGCAATGACCGCCTGTTCATGAGCACGCTTTTCCCGATCATGGTGACGACGCAAGGCGGTTGCCGGCTCGGGCGGCCGGTGACGCGATGACGATCGCGGCAGCGAACATGGAGCCGCAGAACGTCGCGCCGCAGGGCACGCTGGCGCCCGACGTCGCCGCCAACCTGCGCGACCCCAAACTGCGGCGGTTCTACGACTATTGGCTCGGCAAACGCGGCCATCGGCGAATGCCCGCGCGCCGCGACCTCGATCCGCTGGATTTTCCCTACGTGCTCGGCGATCTCATGCTGATCGATGTCCTGCGCGATCCGCAACGCTTCCGTGTCCGCTTGCATGGCACGAACGTCGTGGCGCGGATGCATTACGACATGACCGGCAAATTGCTCGACGAGGTGCCGCGGCCCGAATGGCGCGCTTACATATTGGATCGCTGCCGCGGCCTGGCGGCAAAGGGCGAGCCTCTGCTGCTGATGAACGACCTCATGCTGGACGGCTGGACATCGCGTTACGAGGCATTGTGGCTGCCGCTGTCCGATGACGGGGTAGACGTCAATCTGCTCGTCTGCGCCATGATCTATGGCGAGCTCGGGCCGGCGCAGCCGCAGCCGGCATCCCCGCCGGGCGTGCCTTAGCTCGGCCTCCCGAACCGCGAGGACGAAAATGCCGCGCGTTGTCAGGCCGCCGGCAGGCGATTAGAGTGAGGCTCCTACGTGGCTTCGCGCGCAGGGGATGCCATGACAGCCGACCGGGATAACCTCACACTGGCGCCGCCGGCCTCCGACAAGGAGCCGCTCAAGGTCAATATCTTCGAGTTCATGAAGGGCGCGAATTCGGCGCTGATCCCGCTTTTCCCCTATCTCGACGAAGGCGCGATCGTGCCGTGCGGCACGCTGTTCGACGGCGGTCCCGGCACCTTTTACGGCAGCTTCGAGCACTATAACGACGTCGACGAGGTCTCGATCACCTTCGCGGCCGAAGGCTCGCGCTATCGCCCCGGTTTCGTCCGGGTCGGCCCGCGCCAGCATTTCGTCGGCAATCCGTTCGGCGCCGAGGACGACCAGAACGCCTACGCCCTCATCGTCATCACCCAGCGTCAGCTCGTCGGCCGGCCGCAAAAGGAGCGCGTCGTGTTCCGCTGCGCCAAGTGCAAAGCGGAACTTCTGAACCACGAATTCGACGCGACGCCGGCGCCGCGCGGGCGGCAGCGCGAGGCGCGCGGCGCGCACGCGCCCTTCACCACCATCGTCGCAAGCGTCGCAACCTATCGCGCCTATAACGACGAGCATCGCACCTGCGGCAAGTGCGGCCACGTCAACCCGCCGTTCCCGCTCGAGCTCTGGGGCGTCGACCGCTATGCCTCGCAAAGCGACAAGGTGCGCCGCGGCCGTACGCTGTTCGAGACGGTGATGGCGGCGAAGACGCCGTGAGCGGGGAGGGGGCAAGCGATGACCGAGGCACCCTTCATCGACCGCAAGCTCGAGCTGCATTTCCAGGGCGATTGGGGCTGGGCCAATCTGCACCGCATCTGCGGCTGGCTTGCCTCCGAGGTGCTGTCGCACAGCAGATCGGGCACGCGCGTCGCGGTGTGGACGGGCGGCGCCGGCATCGACGCGGTCGAGGCGGTGACGAGCGGCCAGATTCACATGTCGGCGTTCGTGCCGGCGAGCTTCGTGCCGATGGCGCTCGACGGGCGGGGATATTTCAACGGCAAGGCTTTCCCCAATCTGCGCGCGCTCGGCACCATGCCGCAGACCGATCCGCTCGTGCTCGCCATTCCCGCCCGCTACGGCATCAAGAGCTTCGCCGATTTCCGCGCCAAGCGCCCGGCGCTCCGGATCGCGGCCTCGCTCGATGACGGCAACAACACGCTCGGCTACGCGGTGCAGACCATCATGGCGGCGTCGGGCATCCCGCGCGCCACGTTCGAAGCCTGGGGCGGCGCCTACGTCGAGGGCGGGCCGCCGCACGAATGCATCGGCTTCGCCCAGGACGGCAAGGCCGACGCCGTGTTCTACGAGGCGTTCATGACGCCCTACTGGAAGAAATTCGCCGACACGCAACGAGCTCAATTTCATCCCGGTCGAGGACGAGGTGCTGGAGCGGCTCGAGCGCACGCTCGGCTGGCGCCGCCGCATCGTCCCCGCGGGCTATCAGCGCGGCATCGACGCGCCCTTCGCCACCGTCGACTTCTCGGATTTCCTGATGATCGCGCGCGACGATCTCGACGACGATCTGGCTTATTTCCTCGCCTGGGCGATGTGCGAGACCAAGGAGATCCTCGAGCGCCAGTATCGCCACATCGCGCCCGAGCGCAGCCCCGTGACCTGGCCGCTCGATCCGAAGAAGATCGCGGCGACTTCGATCCCGCTTCATCCCGGCGCTGCGCGCTACTACCGCCAGGCCGGGCTCATCTGAGGGAGGCGAGCATGCGGCAGAAGCGCCAATACCTGACCGCGCGCGAGGCGCCCGAGGCCGGACCTTACGACGAGTTTCCCACATTTCCGCCCGGGATCGATCCGCAGCTCTGCTTGAGCCGCAACGACCGGCCGCAGCCGTTCTATCTCATCTGCGAGCACGACACGGTCATCGTGCAGATGTCGGGCGCGGGCCGCGTGCTGTTTCGCGGCGGGCCGGTCAATTACCAAACGCTCGAGCCCGGCGATTTCGTCTATGTGCCGGCGCGCACGCCGCACCGCTTCGTGCCGGCCACGGAATCGGTGCAGTACCGCTTCAAGCCCGAGCATCCCGGCCGCGAGGGCGTGAGCTGGTATTGCGAGCGCTGCGGCGAGGAGCTGTGGCGTCAGGTCTGGGACACGGCGGCGGAGCTGCCGCAAGAGGGCTATCTGCGCTCGTGCCGGACATTCAACGCCGACGCCGCGCACCGCACCTGCAAATCGTGCGGCGCGGTTCATCCCGTGCTCGATCTCACGGGCTATCGCTGGGCCGAGATCGCGGCCTCGCTGCGCTCGGGCGCCTCCGCCGAGCAGCCCGAGCGCCCGCCGCCGGGCAACGCCGCGCGGTCCTAGCCGCCTTTATCTCAGCTTCGCGCGAAAAGCAGCGGCGATGCGGCCGTCCGCCTCAAATTTGTCATGCGGATGCGCTCTCTGCGAAAGTGGTACACGGAAAAAAAGGGCAAGTACCGTGATCGTACGTTCATCGCTGCTCGATCGGGATTTTGCAGACATTCCGTACGGTGTGGCGATGCGCTGCATCGCGTCGCGCCTGAAACGCCAAATCCGCGACAATATTTCGGACGCCCTCTGTGGCTTTGCGGCGGCGGCGGCGCTGGCGGTCGGCGTCGCCTGCTTGTTCGCCTAGCGCGGAGCGCCCGGTCCTAGCCGCTGACCGGCTTGCCGAACGGGACCCAGCGCACGCCGTCATAGCGCTCCATCTGCATTCCGCCGATGGGAAAGTAGTTCGTGGGGCTGGTGTTGACCGTGAGTCCCGGCAGCAGCATCGGCATGGTAAAATCCTTCAGGCCGGTCGCCTGCTTCAGCACGTTGGCGCGGGTCAGATCGTCGCCGCAGCGCCGCAGCACCTCGGCCATCAGCCCCGCCATGTCATAGCCGACGGGCGAGGATTGATCGCTGCCCCAGTCGGTCGACGGCGTGTATTTCTTCATCCAGGCGAGATACGCCTTCACCGCGGGGTCGTCGGCCAGCGCCGGACTGGCCGGGTCTTTCTCATAACCGGCCGAGATCACGCCTTTCAGAGCCTCGTCGCCGGCGGGGCCGATGATGCCTTTCGAGGTCGAGACGGACGGCAACAGCACCAGCGGCGTCCAATCGAGCGCGCGCACGGCAGTGACCGACTGCGGCGATGCGCGCCCCTGCGTGATGAGATAGACCGCATCGGCACCCGCGCCCTTCAACGTGATCATCTGCGAGGAGAGCGTCGTATCGGTAACCTGATAGGACGCCTTGGCGACGACCATCTTTGCCGCCCGGCCGCCAAGCTGGGCGAGAAACGCGTCGAGATGGTCGCGGCCGAAATCATCGTCCTGATAAAGGATGCCGACCTTGGCGTCCGGCTTTTCGGCGAGCAGGTATTTCGCGAAGATGCGGCCCTCGGCCGCGTAGCTTGGCAGCCCGACCATCGTCCACGGATATTTCTGCGGATCGACCACGGCGCTGGCGCCGGTGATGAGGAAGAGCTGCGGCACTTTCTTGTTGTTGAGATAGGGCCTGACCGCCTCGCCGGTCGGCGTTCCGAGCGAGGCGAAGATCGCGAGCACGCCCTCCTGCTCGACGAGCCGCCGCGTCTGCTCGACCGTCTTGGGCGGGCTGTAGCCGTCATCGAGGCTGATGAAATCGACCTTCCGGCCATTGATGCCGCCGTGGTCGTTCAGCATGGCGAAGTAGCCCGCCATGGCGCGAGCCCCGGACGAGGCGCCCGAGCCGGCGCCGCTATAGGGATAGGTCTGGCCGATCTTGATCGTGCTGTCGCTGGCGCCGGTGTCATATTGTCCGGCTGCGGCCGGCCCGGCTGCCGCCGCGATGAGCGCTGCAAGCGCGGCCGGCAGCAGCCTGATGGGAACCGAACGCTTCATCTCATCCTCCCCAGGTTTATTGGGATAGATGTTAGCCTCACGCCACGCCACCGAGGAGCAAATTGCGATGAAGGATATGTCCGAGCGCGTCGCGATCGTCACGGGCGCGAGTTCCGGCATCGGCGCCGCGATCGCGCGCAATGTTTGCCGCCGCCGGGGTCAAGACGGTGCTGGCGGCCCGCTCGGCTCGACAAGCTCGATGCGATCGCCGCCGAGATCGGGGCCAAAGGCGGCACGGCGCTGGCCTGCGCGACGGACATCACCGTCGAGCCGCAGGTGGTGCGGCTGTTCGAGCGCACGATGGCGGCTTATGGGCGCGTCGACATCCTGGTCAACAATGCCGGCCTCGCCGACCACATCGCGACCGTCGATCTCACCTTGGCGGATTGGCATCGCTCGATCGACACGATGCTGACCGGCCCGTTCCTGTGCGGGCGCGAGGCGATGCGGGTGATGGTGAAGCAGAAGCGCGGCCGCATCATCAATATCGGCAGCGTCTCGTCGCGCCGGCCGCGGCCGCACACGATCGGCTATGCCGCGGCGAAGTTCGGCCTGCACGGCATCACCCAGTCGATGGCGCTCGACGGGCGCGAGCACGGCATCACGGTCTCGATCATCGATCCGGGGGTGACCGAGAGCCATCTCGCCGGCGGCGCGTCGCGGCCGAAGCGGCCGGCGACGCAGATGATGCAGGCCGAGGAGATCGCCGAAATCGCGCTGCTGATCGCGCGGCTGCCCGACGAGACCAACCTGATGGAGGCCTTCGTGCTGCCGATCGGCATGCCGTTCCTGGGCCGGGCGTGACGCCCGTCAACGGACCGGCTCGAACATCAGCAGGTGCGTGCCGTTGGCGAGCGGCAGCCAGTACGGCTTGACCTTCATGCCGATCGCGATCTCCTCGAGCCCGCAATGCACGATGTTGGCGATGACGTTGACGCCGGCATCGAGCGTCACCGTCGCGATCAGGTATGGCTCCTTGCCGCGGAAGCCGGGCGGGCCGCGCCGCGCGATCGTGTAGGTGAAGACTTCGCCCAGGCCCGAGACCTCGCGCCATTCGAGATCGCGATGGCCGTTGAAGAGGCTCACGGGGCGCGGGAAGAACTGGTACTTGCCGCTTCTGCGGTCGAATTGCAGGAGCAGCTTCTTCTGCCGCGTGCCGTCCCAATAGGGCCGCGAGAAGCTGCGCGGCGTCGGCGGCTCGCGCACCACGTCGAGGGTGTCGTTGACGGTCTCGCTCATCTCGTGCTCCTCAGGCGTCGGGGGTGAGGATCATGACGGTGCTGGTCGCCCAGTTGCGGCCGTAAGGGATGCCGCCGATCCCGGTGACCATCGCATTGTCGATCCGCTTGATCTGCCGCGCGCCGCCGGCCCCGGTCAACTGCCGCACCGCTTCGACGAGATTGACGCCGCCGCCGGCGAGGCCGGGCTGGCCCGCCGAGATCTGGCCGCCGCCGGTGTTGAGCGGCAGATCGCCGGTATGGGTGAAATCGTGCTCGGCGATGAAGGCGCAGCCCTGGCCCGGCTTGCAGAAGCCGAGCATCTCCATCTGGATCATCATGGCGATGATGAAATCGTCATAGGGATGGAACGAGCAGATGTCCTTGGGCGCGAGCCCGGCGCCGGCGAACGCCTTCTTGCCGGCGGCGAGGTGGCCCGACTGCGTCACGTCGACGACGGACTTGCCGATGCGGAAATTGGTGCGCTCGCCATAGCCGATCGGCGTCACGAATTTCGCCACGTGCTTCTGCTTCGCGCGCGCCCGGCTGGTGACGAGGAGACCGCTCGCGCCGTCGCACACCATCACGCTGTCGAGCAGCCGGATCGGCTCGGCGATCATGCGCGAAGTCATGTAGTCGTCGATGGTGATCGGCTGGCGCAGCTTCTCGACCGCGTTGGGGTTGAGCACGGCGTGGCCGCGCTGCGCCACCGCCAGCTTCGCGAGCATGCGGTAGTCGAGCCCATAGAGATGCTCGTAGCGCTTCGACAGGAGGCCGAACGCGCCCGGCGGTCCCAAGAGCCCGTAGGCGTTGGTCCATTCCGCATTGAAGGAGCGCATGCGCGCATTGGGTTCGGCCGATTGCGTGTCGGCGAAGAGCAGCAGCGCGGTGGTGCAGAGGCCGGCATCGATCGCGGCGCTGGCGCGGGCGAGCGCGCCCAGCGGCGAGCTGCCGCCGATATCCACCGTCTGGCAGAAATCGAGCTCGAGCCCGAGCTGGTCGGCGGTCGTTTGCGACCAGAACGGGTTGCCCGCTCCGGTCATCGACGCGCTGAGGACCAGCCCGTCGATCTCCTGCTTCTCGAAGCCGGTGCCGGTGAGAAGGGTGTCGAGGATTTCGGCGCCCAGTTCCCAGATGTCGCGATCGGCCTTCTCGACGATCTTGGTCTCGGCGAAGCCGACGATCGCCGTGTCGCGCAATGCCATGTCACTTCTCCCGTATCGCGCTGCGGCCGTCGCCCGAGCTTCCCGGTTCGGCCAGGCGCTTCGCCCGCTTCTCGGCGAACTCCTTGAGCCGTTCGATGGATTCGGCGCTCGACACGGCGCCGGTGACAAGCCGCTCGACGAACAGGCCGTCGTCATAGGAAAGATCGGGAATGCGCGGCAGGCAATTGACGATCGCCCAATTCGACATCGGCGCATTCTCGCCGATCCGCGCCGCGAGCGATTTCGCCCGCTCGAACGCCTCGCCCTTGGCGACGAGATATTGGACGAGGTTGTAGCGCTCGCCCTCCTCGGCCGTGAGCACGCGGCCCGTGAGCATCAGGTCGGACATGCGTTCGACGCCGAGCGCGCGGGCGATGCGCACCGAGCCGCCCGCGCCTACGAAAATGCCGCGCTGCCCCTCCGGCAGCGCGAAGAAGCTGGTCTCGTCGGCGACGCGCACATGGCACGAGATGGCGAGCTCAAGTCCGCCGCCGACGCAGGCGCCCGACACGGCCGCGACGAACGGGATGGGTCCGCGCGCGATCTCGTCGAAGGCGCGCTGGAAGCGCCGGCGGCGCCGGCGCGCGCGATCGGCCGGATCGTTGATCCAGGAAGCGGCTTCGACGAGATCGAGGCCGGCGCAGAAATCCTTGCCGTGGCTGTAGATCACGCCGACTTTCGCCTCGTCATGCGCGCGCAGCGCCGCGTCGCGTAGCTGCGTCTCCAGCGCCTCGTTGAGGGCATTCCTCTTCGCGGTCCGGTTGAGCCCGATGAGCGCGAGCGTTCCGTCGCATTCATAGGTCACGACTTGTTCGGCCAACGGCTCTTCTCCAATCTATCCCTTGAGTGCAGCATGCTATAGGCTCGGCATGGCAAGCAAAAGCCTCATGGAGGGTAGGGGACGACATGACCGACGCCAGCACAATGGCGGCGCGCTGGGAGGTTGCCGCCGTCGAGGCTTTGCTGCGGCCGCGCTCGATCGCGGTCGTCGGCGTCTCCACGCGCGCCGGCTCCGCCGGCCACATGGTGCTCGCCAACCTCGTTGCGAACGAATTCGGCGGCGACATTCATCTCGTCGGGCGCAATGTCACGGAGATCGAAGGGCGCCCGTGTCTCGCCAGCATCGACGCATTGCCGGACGACATCGACCTCGCCGTGCTCACGGTTCCGGCCGGCGCCGTCGGCGAAGCGGTTGCCGCCTGCGTCCGGCGCAAGGTGAAATCCGCCATCACCTTCGCCTCGGGCTTCGCCGAGATGGGCGATGACGAGCGCGCCCGCCAGCACGAGATCGGCGCCGCGGCGAGCCAAGGCCGTCTCGCCCTCGTCGGCCCCAATTGCCTCGGCTACACCAACCACGTCGACGGATTGTGCATCGGCTTCATGTCGTTTCCGCGGGTGAAGCGGCTCGACGCGGCTGCGGGACCGGGCGTGGCGGTGATCGCGCAGAGCGGCGGGATGGGCGGCCATGTCATTGGCGGGCTCGAAGCGAGAGGCGTGCCGGTCTCGTATTCGATCACCGTCGGGAACGAGGCCGGCATCGGCTTGGCCGAGTTCATCGAGCATCTCGCCGACGATCCGTCCACCGGCATCATCCTCGCCTACGGCGAACAGATCCGCCGCCCGGCCCAATTCCTCGCCGCGGTGGCCGCCGCGCGCGCGACGGGGCAAGCCGGTCGTGCTGTTCCACCCCGGCCGCAGCGTGCGCGCGCAGGCCGCCGCGCGCTCGCACACCGGCGCCCTCACGGGCGACCATGCGGCGATGCGCGTCGCGGTGCAGCGCGCCGGCGTCGTGCTCGTCGAAACGCTCGAGGAGATGATCGATGTCGGACAACTCCTGCTGCGCTATCCCGTGCCGCCGACCGCCGGCGCCGGCGTCCTGACATTCTCCGGCGCGTTGTGCGCGATCGCCCAGGATTACTGCGAGACGCTTGGGCTCGACCTGCCGCCGATGTCGCGGGCGCAGAAGGACAAGCTCCGGCCGAACATGGAAGCCTTCAATCCGCCGGAAAATCCGCTCGATCAAGGCACCATCACCGCTTGGAAGCCGGACCTCGTGCGGCTCGGGGCGGAAGCGCTCATGGCGGACCCCGCGACCGGCAGCCTCGTCGTTTCGATCCCGGGGCACAGTTCGGCCATGGGCGCGATCTGGCTCGAGCGTCTCGTCGAGGGAACGCGCGGCTCGCCGAAGCCGATGGTCGTCGTGCTGCACAACGAGACCGCGCCGCTTTCGCCCCAGGTCGCAAGCGTCGTCGAGCAGAACCGGCTCGTCCTGCTGCGCTCGCCCGAGCGCGCCTTTCGCGCGATGGCGCGGCTCACCGCCTATGGCAAAGGTCTTGCCGCCGTGCGCGCCGCGCCGACTCCCATGCCGTTCCGCGATCTGCCGGCGCTCGGGCAAGGCCTGCAGCCGGAATGGCTTGGCAAAGAGGTTCTGCGCGCGATCGGCATCCCGGTTCCGGCGGGCGCCGTCGCGCGCTCGCTGCCCGAGGCGCGCGCGATCGCCGAGCGCGTGGGCTATCCCGTCGCCATGAAAGCGCAGGCCGCTTCGCTCGCGCATAAGACCGAGGCCGGCGGCGTGCTGCTCGCCGTCGCCGATGCGGCGGCGCTCGCGCAAAGCTGGGAGACGCTGCACGCCAATGTCGCGCGCGCGCGGCCAGGGCTCGAGCTCGACGGCATCCTGGTCGAAGCGATGGGCGCGCCCGGGCTCGAGCTCGCGATCGGCGCGCGGCGCGATCCCGCATGGGGCCCGATCCTGATGGTCGGGCTGGGCGGGGTTTGGATCGAGGCGCTCGGCGACGTCCGGCTGCTGCCGCCCGATCTGCCGCAAGACGCGATCGTCGAGGAGCTGCACCGCTTGAAGGCGGCAAAGCTGCTCGGCGAGTTCCGTGGCGCGAAGCCGGTCGACGTGACCGCCGTCGCGCATGCCGTCGCGCAAGTCGGGCGGCTGATGCTGACCGCGCCCGAGATCTTGGAGATCGACATCAACCCGCTCATGGCTCATCGCGATGGAAGGGGCGTGACGGCGCTCGACGCCCTCATCATTTGCCACGCTGAAACGTGAGGAGGAGCCGATGGCGAGGCAAAGCGCGGCGATCGGAGACGAGGAACGCACGCTGCTGCGCGACACGGTGCGCGGGCTGCTGGCCGAGCAATGGCCCGCCGACGGCGCGGTCGAGCGGGCGAACGATCCCGCGGCGCTGAACCGCATCTGGCGGAGCCTCGCCGCGCAAGGCCTGACGAAGCTGGGCTTCGATTCCGACGAAGGCGGCCTGCGCGAGATCCTGCTTGTGTTCGAGGAGCTGGGCCGCGCCTCGTGTCCGGCGCCGCTCTTGGGCGCGGTGATCGTCAGCCTGCTCGCGCGCCGGCAACGCGGCGTGGCAGACGGGCTTGCCGGCCTGTGCGCGGCGCTGCACGACGGCTCGGCCGCGGCGGCGGTTGCGTTCGCTGCCTTCGACGGAGACGCCGCCGCAGGACAGGTGTCGTGCGCGGGCGGCGCGGTCAGCGGACGCGCCGCCTTTGTCGAGAACGCGGCGAGTGCCACGCATTTCGTGCTGTTCGCCGATGCGCCGGCGGGTGTGGTCGTTCTTCCGGCCGGCGCCGTCATGACGGTCACGCAGACGCCCGGCCTCGCCGTTCCGGCCTTGAGCGAGCTTTCCTTCGCCGGCACGAACGCGGCGCTCATCGATGTGCCGGCCGCACGACTGGCCGAGCTCGCCGAGATCGCGCGACTGTGCTGCGCCGCGCGCGCGCTCGGTGCGGCACAACGCGGCTTCGAGCTGGCGCTCGAACACGCCAAGATGCGCAAGCAATTCGGCCAGTTCATCGGCCAGTTCCAGGCTATCCAGCACAAGCTCGCGGATTGCCTCACGCGCCTCGATGGCGCGCGGCTGACGCTCGACGCGGCCGCCACGGTGTTCGATCGCGAGCTCGAAAATTGGCGCGTCTTCGCCGCCGCTGCGCTCGCCTTTGCCGGCCCCGCCTTGCGCCAGGTGGTGCTCGAGTCGCATCACACGATGGGCGCCATCGGCTATGCCGAAGAGCATGAGATGCCGCGCCATTTCCGGCGCATCCATGCCGACCTCGCGCGCTTCGGCGGCGCGCACCGGGCGCGCGCGGATCTCGCCGATTATCTGCTCGGCCCGGCCGCGCCCGCGCGCTAAGTGGGGAGACAGAGCATGGCAACCCTTCCCGCCTTCGATCTCGACCCTGCGGTGATCGCGTTCCGGCGCGAGGTGCGCGAGTGGCTCGCGCTGCATTGGCATGGCGAGCGCGAGGCAATGCACCAGCGGCGGCCGTTCAAGGACCGCGGCCACGACCCCGAATTCTCGCGTCTCGTAGGCCGGCAAGGCTGGATCGGCCTCGGTTGGCCCAAGGAGTTCGGCGGCCAAGCGCGCAGCCCTGCCGAGCAGCTCGCCTTTGTCGAGGAGATGGAATATGCCCACGCGCCGCGCGGCCATCTTGTCGGCGAGACCATCGTCGGCCCGGCGCTCATGCGCCACGGCACGCCGGAGCAGCAAGCGCACTACCTCCCGGCGATCCTGCGCGGTGAAATGAGCTTTGGGCTTGGCTACAGCGAGCCGGAAGCGGGCTCCGATCTCGCCTCGCTCAGGACGCGCGCCGTCCGCGACGGCGACGATTGGATCATCAACGGCCAGAAGCTGTGGTCGACCGGCGGCGACAAGGCCGAGCTGGTTTGGCTTGCGGTCAGGACCGATCCCGACGCCAAGCCCAAACATGCCGGCATCAGCGTGTTCATCGTCCCGCTGAGGCAGGCCGCGATCACCATCCGCCCGAGCATCGCGATGTACGGCAAGACGTTCTCGGCCACCTTTTACGACGATGTCCGCGTGCCTTCGAGCGCCATGGTCGGCGGCGTCAATAACGGCTGGAAGGTCATCACCGACGCGCTCGCCTCCGAGCGCGTGATGATCGGCGGGCTCGTGGCATTGCTGCGGCGCGCGCTCGATCGCCTGACCGAGTACGTGAAGCACGCCGAGGTGGGCGGTCGGCCCCTGCGCGAGAACGCCGTCATCCGCGACCGCATCGGCGCGCTCGCCGCCGACATCGAGGTGGCGCGGCAATTCGCCATCCGCAACGCGCGCCTGGTCGAGGAGGGCCGCACGCCGCTTTACGAGGCGGCGATGACGAAAGTGTTCGCCGGCGAATTGCAGGAGCGGCTCGGCGAAGCGGCGCTCGACATTCTCGGCGCCGGCGGCCTCTTGTCCGAAGAGGCGCCGTCCGCGCCCATCGGCGAGATGGAACAGGTGCTGCGCCACTCCATCATGGGCGTGATCGGCGGCGGCACCGCCGAAATTCAGCGCAACATCATCGCGATCCGCGGCCTCGGCCTGCCGCGCTGACGAAAAAATCCGCCTTAGAACTGCACGCGCTGGGTCAAGGCGCCGTCGATGATGACGTTCGTGCCGGTAATGAAGCTGGCGCGCGGACTTGCCAGGAAAACGACGGCATTTGCGACTTCGTCGGGCCGCCCCATGCGACCCATCGGATTAAGCGACAGCATGTGCTTGAAGCGCTGAGGATCGCGCTCCTCGACGGTATTCCATACGCCGCCTTTGAAGTAGACGTTGCCGGGCGAGACCATGTTGGCGCGCACACCTTTGCCCGCAAGATTGCGGGCGATCGCCTTGACGTAGGGGACGAGCGCGGCCTTGACCGAGGCATAGGGGCGCATGGGGCCGTTGATCTCGATCGCACCCGTGGTGCCGACCATCACCACCGCGCCGGCATGCGATTTCTCCAGGTATGGGATCGCCGCCTCGACGCCGGCGACGGTGCCCATCACGTCGATGTCGAAGCTGCGCCGCCAGGTCTCCTCGTCCATCGCCATGCCGAAGGCGCTTACGTTGGCGATGAAGATGTCGAGCCCGCCAAGCGCCGCCGCCGCCGCGTCGACCCAAGCGCGGAGCGCGGCCGTGTCGGCGACGTCGACCGCGCCGCCATGCGCCCTCACTCGCTTCCGCGACAGGGCCGCAACGGCATCGTCGACCGCCGGCCGGTTGCGCGCGCACAGCGCCACGTCGCAGCCCTCATCGGCGAGCAATTCGACGATGGCCCGGCCAATGCCGCGCGTGGCGCCGGTCACCGCCGCCTTTTTGCCCCGCAAGTCGAGATCCAACTCCGCCCTCCTCCCGCCCGGTCGAGGCCATCATAAGGCATCGAACAGCCGGCCGGCAGAGGTGCGTGCGGGTCACTGCATGAACCAGCCGTGGCTCACGACAAGAGACTGGCCGGTCAGGGCGTTCGAGTTGAACGACGCGAAGAAGAGCGCGGTCTGCGCCACATCTTCCGTCGTGGTGAATTCGCCATCGACCGTGTCTTTCAGCATGACGTTCTTGATCACCGCCTCCTCCGAGATCCCGAGCGCCTTGGCCTGCTCCGGGATCTGCTTCTCGACAAGGGGCGTGCGCACGAAGCCGGGGCAGATGACGTTGGCGCGAACGCCGTGCGCCGCCCCTTCCTTGGCAACGACCTTGGCAAGACCTTCGAGGCCATGCTTTGCCGTGACATAAGGCGCCTTCAGCACCGACGCTTCCTTGGAGTGCACCGAGCCCATGTAGATGATGCTGCCGCCGGTTCCCTGCTTGTACATCTGCCGGAGAGCCGCGCGCGTCGTGAGGAAGGCGCCATCGAGATGGATGGCCAGAAGCTGCTTCCATTTCGCGAAATCGAACTGATCGAGCGGCGCGACGATTTGGATGCCGGCATTGCTCACCAGGATATCGATCCGGCCAAAGACCTCGATGGTTTTGGCGGTCGCGGCTTCGACCTGCGCTTCGTTGGTCACGTCCACGGCCACCCCCAACGCGCGCTTGTCAGCGCCGCCGAGTTCGGCCGCCACCGCCTCGGCACCCTGCCGATTGAGATCGGCGATCACCACTTTTGCGCCCTCGGCGATGAAGGTGCGCGCAATCTCCTTGCCGATGCCGCTCGCGGCGCCGGTTACGATCGCAACCTTGCCTTCCAAACGCATGGCCGTTCTCCTCGCTGCTGCTTCACGCATACGCGCGGAAGAGCGCGTATGCCACGATCATCGCACCAAGAAAGATGGGGACGACGATCGGCGGAACAAACCACGAGGTCATGGCACGAGCTTTTCCGTCAGGCGCGAGACGTCATTTCACGAGCAGGTAGTTGTCGACCGATGAGACGCCATTCACCCGGCGGGCGACATCGCCGGCGCGCGCAACCATCTGCGGCGTGTCGACGGTACCGCTCAGCTTGACGACGTTCCGGGTGGTCGTGACGTCGATCTGCATCACCTTCAGTGCGGAATCCTCCACGATCGCCGTCTTGACCTTGCTGGTGATTGCGGCGTCGTCGATATATTCGCCGGTGCTGTCGCTCGTCTTGGTCTGAGCGCAGGCGCCGATCGAGAGCGGAAGGGCCAGCGCGAGGGCGATGGCGAAGATCCTGGTGGTGTTATTCATGGTTTTTCTCCGGTTCGGGTACTCGGCAAAGCGCGAAAGCGATGAATTGCCAGAGACGTACACTACGCCGACGGGAACGAGCGGCGACAGAGTCGGGAACTACTCACATAATCGGCGCACCAGGCTTTCCGGCCGCATCTCGCATCTGCGTATCTTCCGACCCTGTCGCGCGGCGCGATCGCAACTGAAAATAGCCACATGCATCCTCGGCGCTGGCACGTTCGTGCTCCTCGCCGGCTGCATCATTCGCAACGACCAGGGATCGAGGCGGCGATCGCGACAGTGGCGGTCAACATTTCCGCCAGTGATGACGCGCCATTGAGGCCCGTATTTCAGGGCGGGAAGTGAGATCAACGTGGCTCTGCGAGCGCCGTACGATACTTTAAGCCATGAGTTCGACGGTTTCCTCTTCGCGCCGATTGGCGCGGAGCGAAACGGTATGTCGCTCAGCGTCATCTCGGCGCTCACGCGGCTGAACATCGACCCTTGGGGCGAGGCGGCTCGACTGGCCAACTATCGAAGGAAAAGGCCATCGATGCCTTGGCGCCGATCATCGCGCGAGTGCCGGCCGGCCAATGGACGGCGGTCGATATTCCGGCGATCGCGCGACGGTTGGTCGACGCCTTGCCGCGGCATGAGGTCATCGCGCCATCCGTCGCGCACGTGCCGATCAGCGGCGACGCGCGCTCCCGCGCGATCTACCTGGCGTTTCTGGTCATCCTGGCGGTCTTCTATTTCGGCTTGGTCGCTCGCCCGCAACCGCCGTCGGTTGCCGACGCCACACCTTCCGCGCAAGCCGACCTTCCGCCCATCAGACGCGCCGCACTAGCGCGCGTCGATCGGCTTCCGAACACAGTAATTCGCGCGTGAGTATATTCCGTCTCTATGGCGCGGGACTTGCGGCCTTATATGGTTGCATCTGCCTGCCTTCGCAAATGCGGCCAAGACTTGGCGGTGGAAAAGGCAAATCCCATGGTCGGATCAGAGCTCGCGGTTCGGTCACTTTGGTTACAGCTGCGAGCCTACGACATCAGGAGATCTCACATGTCACGAACTCTTCCCGCGTTGGCGGCAACCTCACTGCTCGCGCTTGCCGCGTTTGCCTTGCCGATGGCCCCTGCCCATGCGACCGGGCCGTTCGACGGTACCTGGATCATCGACGTTCCGGCCGACACGATCAGCGGCGCCGACAGCAACGCGGTATGTCCCGCGCTGCGCCTCAGGGTTCATATCATCGATAGCCAGGTGACCGGCCAGTTCAGGCGGTCGTTCCCCGAAGACAACAACGTCGTCGAGACCGGCGGCAGCAACGGCGCCTCCCAGGTCAGCGGCAATGTTCAGCCCGACGGCGCCCTGACGGCCCAGTGGCAGAACTTCCACGCCGCAGGCCAGATGGCCGGCGACCGAGGCCATCTGACGATGCAAAGCGAATGCGGGCCGCTGCAAGCGCTCGCCCGGCGCTTGGATGGCGGATCGATGGCAGTCACCACCGCCGTTTCATCGGTTGCGTCCGCGGATCAGGCGACGACAAGCCAGGCCGTGTCTTCCGCAACGCCAGAGGCCTACAACGTCTACTTCGCCTTCGACCGGTCGAAGGTGACCGCCAAAGAGCAAGGTGTCGTCACCGCGGCCGTCAATGCGACGCATGACAGTCAGGCGAGCAGGATCGCCATAATCGGCAAGGCCGATCTCGCCGGCACCGATCCTTACAACATGGCGCTCTCGCAGCGCCGTGCCGATAGTGTGCGCGACGCCATGGTCGCCGACGGCCTTCCGGCCGACCGCATCGACGTGAAATGGGTCGGCGACCGCGAGCCGCCCGTTCCGACGGCCGCCGGTGTGCGCGATGCGAAAAACCGCGTAGTCCAGGTCTACATCAACTAACGATCGTACTCTTCACCAAGTGAAGGGCGGCGCCAGGAACGGCGCCGCCTCTTTTTTGCGCGAAGCACCCTCTAGGTAAACTCCGAGTCTGCACTCGCGCTCCCACGCTCGCTAGGATTTCGTGAGAATGGATAAGGATGAGTCCGATGGATACGCCATTGCCTGCCACATTCTGGCTCGAAACGGCCTTGCTCGCGCTCTCGGTACTGGCGGTTTGGCTGCTGGTTATCGCCATCAAGCGCACGCAGTACCGGCGCAATTATCGTCTCTGGTATGGGCCGACCGACACGGCGCGGCGCGGCATCCCTCGACGGTAAAAGCAGGGACGAACGGCGCTACCCCTACTCGCCAACGCCCGCGATTGAAACCCTCGCCGAGCCGGCCGGAGCGGACTTCATCGCACCGCGACGAGCACCAATTTCACGCCATATCCGATGAGAAGCACCGTCGCGGCATAGTAGCTGTAGCAAAATAGGAAAATGGCGATCGACAGCAATCGCTGGGCCAAGCTCCGTGAGGGCCTTGCCGATGACGCATCGGCGGCAACATCGACATCCGAGGCAAGAAAATTCGTGTCACGAGGCATCGGCGTCGCCTCGCCCGGTCGCGAGCAACGCCGGTCGGACGCCGAGCCTATCCGTCATTTCGGCGGCCTCTGCCAGCTCGAGATATCGCGCCGCCAGTTCCAGGAACTGCGCGCGCAGCCTGGCGTCCGACGTCGCTTGCGCCATGTCCGAATACTTGAGGACCATGTCGCGCGGTTTTTGCGCAGAGCGCATCGCATCGGCTCCCGTCATTGCCAGGGCAAACTATCGGGGGCCTGTGCCGCGGGAGAGGCTCGGATTCTACTCATTTGGATGCCGCCGGCATGGGGCGCGCCGGCAAATCCAATTTGAGTAGTTTCCGAGTTTGTCAGCGCCGCCTCGATGACACCTAGGCTGAATGGGCGGCAAGCGGGTCGCTGCGCTGACGGCGCGAGCGGCCCCAGGCGCCACGGGAGGTGCGATCATGGATGATCCGACCGCCATTCGCTCCAACATCGAGCATTATCGCGCTTTGTTGAACCTCTACATGACGGACGAGACGCGCCAAACGGTACAGCGCTTCCTCGCCAAGGCGGAAGCCGAGCTCGATTGCGCCAATGCGCCAGAGACGCTGCGCGCGTCGGAATGACACGACGAGACACGGCGAGGAGTTGCTGACGGATGACTTCGATGCAGCACGAAATCACCATCGCCCGCGGGGCATTGGTCCCGGAGAATCAAGGTTTGGCCGACCGGGTCGATGCCGGAATTGGCAAAGCGGAGGCCGATCTCGATGCTGCCAAGGCCGAGCTGACGCGCGCGGCTCTGGCCGAGGCGCAGGCCAAGGCAAAATACGACGAGCTCCACGGACTGACGTCATCGATCCGCAATCTCGCACCGCTGATCCGCGAGGAATTGAATTCTCGCGAGCGATCCTGGCGCGCGGCCACGGCGACGAAGGAGAAGGTCGCTGACGCGTGCGAAATGGCGAACAAGGAACTCGCCAGCGTCTGCCGGGCGCGGACACAGCTCCAACAAATCGGACTCTATCGCACCGCGATAGGGCAGACCGGCCAGCCGGCGCTGACCGACTAGGAACGCAGCATCTCAACGTCGCGTTCGCACAGGAGACATCATGGTGGACAAGGATCGCATTGCCGGTTCGATCAAGGTCATCGCCGGCCGCACCAAGGAAGCACTCGGGAAACTCGCCGGCGACCGCAAGCTGCAAACCACCGGCACGGCCGAACAGGCAGTCGGCAAAATCCAAAATGCCGTTGGCGGCGCGAAGGACACGATGCGCGAGAGCATCAAGAAATAAGACTTGCGCGCCGCCGGTAGCCTGCATCGGCGCAAGGCTCGTGCGTAGTTTCCGATCCTGCCGCCAGCGCCCGCCCGTCGGTTATGGTCGCAATCGCCGGGCCCCTTGAAGCGGGCGATCGCATTTCTCCGATGCCCCGCACGGGAGACAGCGCCGGCGACCAATATTTGCGTCACAGCGAGGAAAAAATGACCGTCTCCAAACGTCGCACTTTCCGAAATCTCATGCTCGCCACGACGCTTCTCGCGAGCCCCATGATGCTGGCGTCGCCCATTCCGGCGTCCGCGCAAGCGGAGATCGGGATCTCGGTCCAGATCGCGCCGCCGATCTTGCCGTATTACGCGCAGCCGCCGCTTCCCGAGCTCGGATATATCTGGACGCCCGGCTATTGGCAGTGGGCGCAGCAGGGCGGCTACTACTGGGTGCCCGGCACCTGGATCCTTCCGCCGTCGGTCGGCATGTTGTGGACGCCGCCTTATTGGGCTTGGGCTAACGGCGGCTATCTCTTCCATGCCGGTTATTGGGGACCGCACGTCGGCTATTACGGCGGCATCAATTACGGCTACGGCTATGGCGGCACCGGCTACGACGGCGGACGCTGGGACGGCAGCAACTTCCTCTACAACCGGACCGCCAACAATTTCGGCAAGGTCAAGGTCGCCAACGCCTACGCACAGCCCGTGGCGGTCGTGAACCGCACGAAGGTCAGCTATGCCGGCGGCGCGCATGGCCTGAAGACTCAACCGGTTGCCGCCGAGGGTGTGGCCGAGCACGAGCAACATGCTCCCGCGACCGCGGAGCAGACGAAGCACGTCGCCGCGGCCGTCGCGACGCCAGCTCTCGCGGTAAGCCACAACAAGGGCCGTCCGCCGATCGCCGCCACGTCGCACGCCGCCCAATTCAAGGGCCCGGGCGTCGTCTCCGCGGCGCAGCCCGCCAAGGCCCGTGCAGCGAGCGTGGCTCCGCGCCCCGCCGCGATCCAGCCGGCGCACGCGACGGCGCCGCCGCCGGCCGCGCGCACCGAGGCAGCCCCGCATCCGGCTCCGGCCGCGCGCACCGCGGCAGCCCCGCATCCGGCTCCGGCCGCCCGCACCGAGGCAGCTCCGCCGCCGGCCGCCCGCAGCGAAGCAGCTCCTCCGGCTCCGGCGCGCGAGCAGGCCGCGGAGACGGGCAAAGATGATAAGGCCGTGCGCTGAACTGCGCGATGCGGTGCAATCCGCTGAGCCGGTCTCGAAGCGAGCGTGTCGCTTCGAGACGGCTCGGTCGGCAAGAGGCCCGATGCGCACGAGACACCTGATTCTGGTAGCGCTCATTTGCGTTGCCGGCTGCGCCACGCCGCAACTTTCGCAATCCGTTCCTGCTGCTCCGGCTGCTGCGCAGCCCGAGAAGCCTGCCTTCAGCCAGACCGGCGTCGCGTCATGGTACGGAAGCGATCATCAAGGCAAGAAAACGGCGGATGGCGAGCGTTACGACATGCACGCCATGACCGCCGCCCATCGCGACCTGCCGTTCAACACGGTCGCGCGCGTGACGAGCGAGAGTACCGGACACGCCGTAACGGTCCGCATCAACGACCGCGGTCCCAACGCGAAGGATCGAATCATCGACCTGTCGTCCGCGGCGGCAGCGGCTCTCGGCATGCGCGACAACGGCGTGATGACGGTTCGGATCGACGTCTTCGCCTCCGACCAGTCCCCGTAATCGCCAAGTCGGCGCGACGCGGTCGAATTTTTGCCAGCAGGGAGACCAATCATGAAGCCAATCCAGATATTGGGGGTGGTGGCGCTCGCCGTCGGAGCGGTTCTGTTAGGTTTCGCTTATCACGCATCGAATGCCCCGCTCGATCGGCTCACCAATACGCTGACCGGACGGTATTCGGACCAGACGATGTGGTACATCGTACTCGGTGCCGCCGCCGCGATCGGCGGCTCGCTTTTGGCTGTGTTCGGCAAGCGTATCTAGCTCGCCGATTTCCGGGATGTGCCCCGGCGAAACCAGAACCTGCGCCTTTCATCTGAGTAGTTCCCGAGGCTATCGCCGCAGATTTACGACCGAGTATCTTAAATCCCGTCGGTTAGTATCGGCAGGAGAAGAACTCATGAGAAGAGTCAACGAGATCATCGCGCGAAAAGCGCGATTGAACATTTCTCTTCTCGCTTGGCTCGGCCTTGCCGTCATCGCTGGCGCGTCAATCGGAACGTCACGCGGACAAAGTGAAACGCCTGCAGCTCCTTCCGCTGTCATCGTTGGGGTGATCGCCGCGCTCGAGCAGACGCTCGGCGACACTACGCTTACGGTCCGGGATCGCGAGCAAAGAATCCGCGGTCTGTTGCAAGACCATTTCGACATTCCCGCCATCTCGCGCTACGTGCTCGGACGCTATTCCGTCGGCGCGAGCCGCCAGGAGCAGGATACCTTCGCGGACCTTTTCCAACGCTGGCTGGTCGTCACCTATACCGGCAGCGTGAAAGGCTTCAGTGAGGCCGCGTGGACCGTTGTTCGGACACGTCCCGACGGTGCGGCAGGCGTCGTCGTCAGCAGCGAGATTCCCCGAGAGCAGTCTCGTCCAGTCGAGATCGACTGGCGTCTGCACCAGGACGGCGGTCAATACAAGATCGTCGATGTGAGTTTGGAAGGCATCAGCCTGGTGCTCGTCGAGCGCGAGGAGGCAGCTGCCATCATTCAGCGAAACGGCGGGACTGTCACCGGTCTGAATGAGGCGCTCGAACGCCGCTTCGGATCCGACAACGATGGCCTTGCCCTATCGTCGGGGCATTAGCGGCGGGCGCGCCCACGAGCGCCGATCGCGCATGTGTCAGATGACTTCGGCGTCTTTTGCCAGGGCCGCGGACAGCTCCGCAGGATTTATGTCGACGACCCGTGCCGATTCGGTGCTGCCGGGTCTTCCGGCGAGGCGCAGCAACGTCGCAAGCCGCCGGTAGGCCGGGAACGACACGCTCTCGATCATCTCCTCATCGGTTTCGACGAGGTAACGTCCCGCCGGCTGTGTGTCATCCACTCCGCTCAGCCGGAACGGATGCAGGAAAGTGATGGTCTTGCTGCTCGTTCGCGTGGTCACGGGTCACGCGATCTTTTCGAGCCGGGATCAGGATGGCGGTCCTTCGGCAAGGTGTCGGTCTTGGGCTGCAGCGTACGCGCTACCCACTCCTCCGCGATTGCGAGATTTGCTTTGCAACGGGCGATCAAGCGCTCGCCTTCAAGAGGTGACAGAGCGGAGGACTGCAAGCGCGCCAGATGAAGCTCCTGGCGTGCTTCCTGGAGTTGATGAAAGGCCAATGAGTATTGGATCGAGGCGCGTCCGGCGATGTCCGTTGCGCGCGCGTTCCGCCAGTGAGAGGTGCTCGGATTGGGCTTGGCGGGTGTCGTCTCGTTCATGACTGCCTCATGAATGCCAGGGATCGTTCCCGGCGGGAGCGAGCCGCCAGCACAGGAACGGCGAGGCCGGCGGGTGGGCCAAGGCCCCGCTTCTGCCGCTTGCGCGGAGAAGCGAGGCCCTGCGCCGCCGCCGATCCCGCGGAAGGTTTAGTAGTCGCCGCCGTCCATGCCGCCGCCGGGCATCGCCGGCGTTTCTTTCTCCGTCTTCTCGGCGACCATGGCTTCGGTGGTGATGAGCAGGCCCGCGACCGAGGCCGCGCCCTGGAGCGCCAGGCGCACGACCTTGGTCGGGTCGATGATCCCCGCCTTCAACATATCGACATAGGTGCCGCTCTGCGCGTCGAAGCCGTGAGTGGCGTCGCCCTTGTCGAGGAGTTTGCCGACGATGACCGAGCTGTCCGCGCCCGCATTGGCGAAGATCTGCCGGGCCGGCGCCTGCAGCGCGCGGCGAATGATGTCGATGCCGACCTTCTGGTCGTCGTTTTCGGGAGTGAGCCGGCCGAGCGCCTTGCTCGCGTAGAGGAGCGTGACACCGCCGCCGGCGACGACGCCTTCCTCGACCGCCGCGCGGGTCGCATGCATCGCGTCATCGACGCGATCCTTGCGCTCCTTCACTTCGACCTCGGTGGCACCGCCGACGCGGATGATCGCGACGCCGCCGGCGAGCTTCGCCAGCCGCTCCTGCAGCTTTTCCTTGTCGTAGTCCGAGGTGGTCTCCTCGATCTGCGCGCGCAGCTGGGTGCAGCGGGCCTGGATATCGGTCTTCTTGCCGGCGCCGTCGATGATCGTGGTATTTTCCTTCTCGATGCGCACCTTCTTGGCCCGGCCGAGCATGTCGAGCGTGACATTCTCGAACTTCATGCCGAGATCGTCGCTGATGAGCTGTCCGCCGGTGAGGATGGCGATATCCTCGAGCATCGCTTTCCGGCGATCGCCGAAGCCGGGCGCCTTCACCGCCGCGACCTTGAGGCCGCCGCGCAGCTTGTTGACGACGAGCGTCGCCAAAGCCTCGCCCTCGATGTCCTCGGCGACGATGAGCAGCGGCTTGCCGCTCTGAACCACGGCTTCGAGCAGAGGGAGCAGCGCCTGCAGCCCGGGCAGCTTCTTCTCGTGCAAGAGGATGTAGGGAGCCTCGAGCTCGGCAAACATCTTGTCGGCGTTGGTGACGAAGTAGGGCGAAATGTAGCCGCGATCGAACTGCATGCCCTCGACGACGTCGAGCTCGGTCGCCAGGGATTTCGCCTCCTCGACCGTAATCACGCCCTCGTTGCCGACCTTCTGCATCGCCTCGGCGATCATCTCGCCGATCTCGCGGTCGTTGTTGGCCGAGATCGTTCCGACCTGCGCGATTTCGGCGTTGGTCGAGACCTTTTTCGAGACCTTCTTGATGCTGGCGACCGCCGCCTCCACCGCCATGTCGATGCCGCGCTTCAAATCCATCGGATTCATGCCGGCGGCGACCGCCTTCGCGCCTTCGCGCACGATCGAATGGGCCAGCACCGTCGCGGTCGTGGTGCCGTCGCCGGCGAGATCGCTGGTCCGGGTGGCGACTTCCTTCACCATCTGCGCGCCCATGTTCTCGAACCGGTCGGAAAGCTCGATCTCCTTGGCCACGGTCACGCCGTCCTTGGTAATGCGCGGGGCGCCATAGGACTTGGCGAGGACGACATTGCGGCCCTTGGGGCCGAGCGTGACCTTCACCGCATTGGCGAGAGTGTCGATGCCACGCAGCATTCGCTCGCGCGCATCGCCGTTGAACTTGACTTCTTTGACTGCCATGGTTCCGTCTCCAATCTTTTCCTTATGCGGCTTTCTTCTTCGCGGCGGCCTGGTCGATCACGCCCAGGATGTCGGATTCCGTCATGATCATGAGATCCTCGCCATCGAGCTTGATCTCGCTGCCCGACCACTTCCCGAACAGAACGCGATCGCCGGACTTGATAGCGAGGGGTTGCACCGCGCCGTTCGCATCGCGTGCGCCCGGCCCGACGGCGACAACCTCGCCTTCGCCCGGCTTTTCCTGCGCCGTGTCGGGAATGATGATGCCGCCGCCGGTCTTCGCTTCGGGGTCGACGCGGCGCACCAGGACACGGTCGTGCAATGGACGAAATCTCATCGATCCTCTCCCTGTGCCGATTTTTGTCAGTGGGTTTGGCACTATCGGATCGAGAGTGCCAGCGTCTGCCCCCTACATGGGCGGGCGCGTTGCCGAATACAAGCGAGCAGCGATCTCGGAACCGGAATCGTCGCTGGTCCGCTCGGACCGCTGCGTTGGACCGGCGCGGTGCGGCGAGGCATTGTCCCGCCATAATCAGCAGGTTAGGACTTCGCCAACTGCCCACCGAAACCGGTGTCGTCCATGGCTTGATCTTCGAGCTTTTCCGCGAGGTCGAGATAGCGGGCCGCCAGCTCGGCATATTGCTCGCAGAGGTCGTAATCCCGCGTGGACTTGGACAAACTCCAGTAATAGGTCGCCTTCTCCCGCCAGTCACTCGCTTGCCCCATGACCCACCTCCAGCACGCGTTAGAGGGATGCGGACAGCCAACGATAACGAGCAGGAGCAGGTCCCGGCAGGATCGGAATCTACTTACGGGCGATTGCCGCTTCGGCCGACTGCGCACGGGCATGCGAGGGCTAGGTAGTTTCCGAGCCTATCGGCGATCCAGGGCTCGACCTACCGTTATGGCGAATAATTCCGCTTTCTCTCATCGGAAGGAAACGCGATGCAGATTTCGGACTGGCTCGGGCACCCGTACATCAAGCCCGGCCTCTGGGGCGCCGTCGTCGGCGCCATCGCGATGACGGTGGTCGGATTTTGGGGCATGGGTTGGAGCACCTCCAACAACGCTGCGATGATGGCAAAAGAGCAGTCTGACGCCGCGGTCGTCACGGCCCTCGTGCCATATTGCGTCGCCAAGGCCAAGCAGGACCCTGACAACGCAAAGCTGACGAAATTTCGCGCCGAGGAAGAGACCTATAAGCGCAGCCAGATCGTTCAGGACTCGGGCTGGGCAACCGCGCTCGGATCGACGTCTCCGGACTACGATCTTGCGAACGCATGTTCGGTAAAGCTCGCGGACGCCAAGGCGGGCTAGCTGTCGGCACCAATTTCGGCAGACATCGCGGCATTCCGGCGCGGCTTCGACGCCTCGCGCCGCCCGGGAGGGAGGGCCCGCTCGCGCGCGGCGATTTTGCGGCGAGCGACCCTCGGAAACCTTATCCCAAGCCCATTCCGGGAATTGAAGACATCATGACCAAAGTTCTCACGGGGACCGAACACCACATGGCTGCCGCCGAGCACCATGAGCAGGCGGCAATACACCATCGCCAAGCCTCGAAACACTACACCGAGAAGGATTATGCCCATGCCGCGCACCAGGCGTTGATCGCGCACGGGCACATGCAGCAGGCCGTCCGCCACAGCAACGAAGCGACCAAGTACCATGTCGAGCATCACGGCAAGGACACGCCGCGCTAGCCCGACTGCGCTCCGAGGCGGAATGCCTGGTTCTTTCGCGGCCACAAGGAGCAAGGTTCATGAATCCGATCACCGCTTTCTTCGTTTTCGCGTGCGGCATTGCCGGTCTCGCCCTCGGCATAATCGTGAACCCGTATCTGGCGGCACCCTTTTTCGTCGCGGCCGTCGTCGTTGCGCTTTCGCTCAAGATGGCCAACACCTGGGAGAAATTCGTCATCCTGCGGGCCGGCAAGCTGCAAAGCGTGAAGGGACCGGGCGTCTTCGCGATCATTCCGATCTGGGACAACGTCGTCGCGGTCATCGACGAGCGCATCCAAACGACCGCCTTCAACGCCGAGCAGGCGCTGACCAAGGACACGGTTCCCGTGAATGTGGACGCGATCATTTTCTGGCACGTCCATGACGCGGAGAAGGCGGCGTTGAAGATCACCAACTACCGCCAGGCCATCGACCGGGTCGCGCAAACCTCGCTACGCGAGATGATCGGCTCCTCGATGCTGGCGGCGCTCCTGTCGGAGCGCAGGACCGCCGACGACCGCCTGCAGGACGAGATCGGGCACAAGACGGAGGAATGGGGCGTGACGGTCTCCTCCGTCGAGATCCGCGACGTCGCCATCCCGGTGGCGCTTCAGGATGCGATGTCTCGCCAAGCCCAAGCCGAACGGGAAAAGCAGGCCCGCGTCATTCTCGGATCGGCCGAAGCCGAGATTGCCGGCAAGTTCGTCGAAGCGTCCATGATCTACGCCGACCATCCCGCTGCGCTCCAGCTGCGCGCCATGAACATCATCTACGAGACGACGAAGGAGCGCGGGACCACCATCCTGATCCCGACCGCCATGGTCGACAGCATGAACCCGGCCTCGGCCTTGGTTCTGGCCGGCCAGGCCGGCCCGGCTCAAGGCAGCCCGCTCAAGAACGCCGCCTGAGACGCTCATTGTCCGGAAAGACGGCCGAAACCCGGCCTATTGGCCTCGCCTTGGACCTCTCGGCGTGGACGCTTCCGGATGGCTGGTCTTGCGCGCCTGCTTGGTGCCAGCCTCCTTGCCGTCTTGACTGGGCTTTTGCGTGTGGCCACGTGAAGCATTCTGCTGATGGGCCGCGTGCGCATGGTCCTCGGGTTGGAAGTGCTTGGCCTGGTGTGGGGTACCTTTGCGGTTCTCAGCCATGAGGTCTCCAAATTCGGAAGTCGCGGCGCGCTCGCGCATCTATAGGCGTAGGTAGATTCCGAATCTACTCCCGATGCGGGTTGCCCGCTTAGGATCGTGCGTCGGACGCGGGGCTCCGGCCGCCGACCTTAGGATGTGCGACGATGACGCGCGGAGGAAACGGCGACAGCAGGATCGTCAACCTGGCCCTCCAGGGCGGCGGTTCTCACGGCGCCTTCACCTGGGGCGTGATGGACAAGATTCTCGAAGATGGCCGGCTCGACATCGACGGGCTCTCCGCGACCAGCGCCGGTGCGATGAATGCCGGCGTCTATGCCTATCACCACATGATCGGCGGCAAGGACGGGGCGCGCCAGGGACTGCACGATTTCTGGCAGCGCATCAGCAAGGAAGGCGACAAGACGCGCAATCCGATGGACGCCATCTTCGAATCCATGAATTTGAACATGCTGAGTTCCGCGGCGATGTTCGAAACGATCTCGCGGCTGATGTCGCCCTACGAGTTCAACCCGTTCAACCTCAACCCGCTGAAGGACGTGCTGAACCGCTCGATCGACTTCGAAAAGCTGCATAATTGCACCAGCACCAAGCTCAGAATTTGCGCCACCAATGTGCGCTCCGGCAAGATCAAGATCTTTCACAACGACCAGATCACGACCGACGTCCTCCTGGCATCGGCCTGCCTGCCGCAACTCTTCCAGGCCGTTGAGATCGATGGCGAGCATTATTGGGACGGCGGCTACATGGGCAACCCGGCGATCTATCCGATGTTCGTCGGAATGGAGAGCAGCGACGTCATCATCATTCACGTCAATCCGATCGAGCGTCCCGATCTACCGAAGACGTCGCCCGAGATCATGAATCGCCTCAACGAGATAAGCTTCAATTCGACGCTGATGCGAGAGATGCGAGCGGTCAAGTTCATCCGCGACATCATGGAAGGCGACTGGATCAAGGACGAGCACAAGCACAAGCTGCGCTACATCTTCATGCACTCGATCCGCCACGACGAGACGATGGCGAGCCTGGCCGTGGCGAGCAAGTCGAATACGAAATGGTCCTTCCTGACCGGCCTGCGCGATCTCGGCAGAGCGACTGCCGAAAAGTGGCTCGCCGAGAATTTCGAGCATCTCGGCAAGCGCACCACGATCGATATCGAAAAGGAATTCTTCTGAGCGGGCGCTGGCGCTTGCAGGAGCCGTGCCGGGGTTTGGATTTGGTATGAGCCTCCTTACGGTACGGCACGTCACAATCTATCGCTATGCCGATCCGGTCGCGCTGGGCGAGCATCGCATGATGTTCCGGCCGCGCGAGAGCCACGATCTTCGCCTGATCTCGTCGCAGGTCGACATCACGCCGCAACCGGCGCAGCTGCGCTGGGTCCACGACGTGTTCGACAACTCGGTCGCCGTCGTGACGTTTTCGGGGCGAACGACTGAGCTGCGGTTTGACAGCACCGTCACGCTCGAGCACATCGAAACCGAAGAGCCCGATTACGCGCTCGAGCGCGCGGCGGCGATCTATCCCTTCGCCTATCCGTCCGCCGATCTGCCCGATCTCTCGCTCGCCCTGCAGCGGCAAAATCCATCTCCCGACATCGATCGCTGGGCAGCGAGCTTCCTGTCGCCCGGGAGTTCGACCGACACCATTGCCCTGCTGCGCGCGATGACGGTCGGCATCCGCAATCGGCTCGCTTACACGCGCCGCACCGAGCGCGGCGTGCAGACGCCCGCCGAAACTTTGCAGCGCGGCAGCGGCTCCTGTCGCGACTTCGCCTTGCTCATGATCGACGCCGTGCGGTCCCTCGGCCTCGCCGCGCGCTTCGTCAGCGGCTATATTTTCGTCCCGGATGCCGAGCCTTCGGGCACGCTCGGCGGCGGCGCGACCCATGCCTGGCTGCAGATCTATCTGCCGGGCGCCGGTTGGGTCGATTTCGATCCGACCAACCGCATCATCGGCAACCGCAATCTCATTCGCGTCGCGGTCGCTTGGGACCCGGCGCAGGCCCTGCCGCTCTGGGGCACGTTCACCGGCTACGCCTCCTCCTTCCTTGGCATGGAGGTTGCAGTCAGCGTTGTCGACAAGACGCGCCCGGCGCAAGGGCGCTCGAATGGGGGAGCATAGCCTCGGGCGTCATTTGCCACATAGGCGGCGCCGTCGCCGCCGCAGCCGAAGATGGGCATGATGCAGATCCGGGTCGGTTACGAGTTGATCTACGAATGTCCGCGGCCGACGCCGATGATACTGACCCTGAACATTCATTATACCCGCGCCTCCGACATCGTTTTTCCCGACCATCTGCGGACCGATCCCGCGGTGCCGCTCGCGGCCTATCGCGACAGCTTCGGCAATTGGTGCACCAGGATCGTGGCCCCCCAGGGCCGGCTCCGCCTGTCGAGCAGCGCCGTGGTCAAGGACAGTGGCCTGCCCGACCCCGTCGTCGCGACGGCCTATCAGCATCAGGTCCAGGACCTGCCGCAGGAGACCCTGCTGTTTCTTCTCGGCAGCCGCTACTGCGAGACCGACCGGCTATCGCAAACGGCATGGGACCTGTTCGACCACGCGCCGACGGGCTGGGGCCGGGTTCAGGCGATCTGCGACTTCGTCCACGACCACATCACCTTCGGCTACGAGCATGCGCGTCCCACCAAGAGCGCCTTCGACGCGTTCAGCGAACGGACCGGCGTCTGCCGCGACTTCGCGCATCTTGCGATCGCGTTCTGCCGCTGCATGAACATCCCGGCGCGCTATTGCACCGGCTATCTCGGCGACATCGGCATTCCGCCGCCCTACGGTCCGATGGATTTCGCCGCCTGGATGGAAGTCTATCTCGGCAACTCGTGGCACATTTTCGATCCGCGCAACAACATGCCGAGGATCGGCCGGGTGCTTATCGCGCGCGGCCGCGACGCGGCGGACGTGGCAATCAGCGGCACCTTCGGCCCGGCAACGCTGCTGAGTTTTGCGGTTGTCACGGAAGAGATCGATGAATCCGGCGCCGGATGATCGCTGCCGCGCCGTGCGGGGCGACTTTGCGCAAAAAGCGGAACGGGGCGGCCTCGGCCGCCCCGTCCTTTCGCCTTAAGCGGCCTCGAGATTGACCGCCGACGTCTTGCCCTGTTGGCCGCGCTCGAGGGCGAAGTTCAGCTTTTGGCCCTCTTGCAGATTGCCAAGGCCGGCGCGCTCGACGGCCGAGATGTGAACGAACACATCCTTGGAGCCATCGTCCGGCTGAATGAAGCCGTAGCCTTTTGCGGCGTCGAACCATTTGACTGTACCGGTGGACATCAGTCCCTCCATAAACGAAATGCCGCGGCGTGGATGCGCCACGGGTCAAAACGCGGATTTGGGATGGGACCGGGTCAAACTCGGTTGAGCGGAACGACAGGCCGACCCAAGGTCGATTGACGAGAGGTATGTGGGGCCAGTGCGAGCAAATGCAATGGCGCAAGCCGATGGCCTCGCCGGCGAAGGGTCATTCAGGCTAGATCGGCTTCCATCACCACGCGCTCGTGCCCGTCCATAACGGATTTGATGCGGTATTGCTGAATGCCGCGCTCGCTCGGCATCGCGCGAACGACCTTGAAGACGCCGAGCGGTTTGAGACGAAGGTCGCTGGGGACGAATTCGACGGACTGTCCGGGCGTGAATTTATGAACGTCCATCATCGCGGACTCTCCGTCATTTGCAGTTGGTTGATACAGCCGTAGCTTGGACGCCGCGTGCCGCCGCGGCAGTGTTTCGTCAGCGATCGCGGCGCCACCGAGGCATGCCGGCGAGAGGATCCCTGTCCGGGGTTGCGATAATGATTCCGTGCGGAGTCTGGCGCAAAGTGCCGAGTTCGTCCTTGATCAGGCGCAGCTCGATGAGCCGCTTCTTGTGCTCGTCGGGGATGCTGTTCTGTGAAACCTTGTTGCCGATCTCTTTGAGCGATGCGAATTCCTCGGCAGTCAAATCTTCCCTACGTACATTTCCCACGCAGATCTCCATGTTTGCAGGCGGCTGCCCAAGAGATAGCGACGCGACAGGGTTTTGCAATGGGCCGATGAAACGAGGCCCTGCTCTCAAGTCCTCGATGTCACGGTGCGATCGTCTTGATTGCGGGCATGAGCCGTTGTCGAAGGAGGGGCAATCCCGCGCTCACGAAGCGCCGCGTTTTCACTTGAAAAAGCCCTTTCTCGTTCCCATCTGTTAGTAATCGCAGGCACGAATTGGTATCCGGGCACCTGCGGCTGAGAGGTTCACGCACTCCCGCCTGATCGCGGAGGTGCGCAAAATGACCTCGTGGTTCGTCCCCCCAATCGCCGTTCCGGTCCTGCTCATCGCCCTGATTGCGGCTTTCGCGTTTTTCCGCGCGTACGGGTGACGCATGCGCGGATCCGAAGCCATACTGTCCCCGAGACTGTCCCCGAGATTCTCTCTTCAGGATTCCGAATTCGGCGACTTTCTGTATGCGCCGATCGGCGAAGAAGAAAACGGCATGGTTCTGACCACCCTATCCGCGCTCGCCAGGATCGGGGTCGATCCCTGGCAAGAGGCGGCTCGCCTCGCCCAGTTGCCCGTGGACGCGGCGTCGCAAAGATTGACGTCAATGATTTCCGGGCTGCCAAACGGGCGCTGGGCCGGCGCCGATGCCGGAACTATCGCAACGCGCCTGATTGCGCTCCTGCCCGCGCCCAAAGCTCCGCAAGCGCCATCGCGTGGAACCGCGCCCGGCAATCGTCAGCTCTCATATTGGGTCGCCGTGTTCGCAGTGTTCGTGGTGCTCAATTCCGCACTGTTCTTCATGTTGCGAAGCCACGAGCCGTCGGCGGTCATTGACAATGGCTACGGTGCCGCGTCGACCACAAACACGCAACCCGAGGCGCCGCTGTTCGACCCGAATGGCAAGCGCCCGCCGTGAAGGATCGGACGATCGGACGGCGCGGGCGGACCGAGCGCGCAACTTCCCCGGTCGCAGCAATGAAGACGCCAGATGGAGATTGAGATGAGCAATTCCATGAAGCCATCATCGACGTGGTCGTTCGAAGAAGGGTCGCTGACGATCCAGCATTTGGGCAAGTCGGTGTCTCTTGGGCGCTATGCGACGCGTGAACACGCCGCAAAAGCTGCCGCGCTCTATTTCGCCAAGCACGACGGCAGGGATGCATCGCCGGTCGCGGCAGCCTCTTAGTGAGCGTGCCCGTGTGCCGGGCGCGCGGCTGCGGAAATG
Organism: uncultured Alphaproteobacteria bacterium; assembly: GCA_963804235.1. GTDB lineage: Bacteria > Pseudomonadota > Alphaproteobacteria > ATCC43930 > CGMCC-115725 > DATJLY01. The sequence goes on along the minus strand of CAWDPP010000060.1, from coordinate 7,808 downwards.
CAGTTCACCGTGGCGCTCGCGTACCGAGCGCGTCGCGCACCGCGTGGGCGAGATCGTCCCGGCGATAGGGCTTGCTCAAGAGCCGAACCGTCGGCGCCAGCGCGCCGAATGTTCCCGTGACATTGGTCTCGGTGAACCCTGAGGTGAGCACGACCTTGACGCTCGGCCAGAATTCCGCGACATGCCGCGCCAAGGCATGGCCGTCGAATTTTCCGGGCATGACGATGTCGCTGAACAGGAGGTCGATTTTCTCGCGCCCCAATTCCGCGAGCGCGTCCGATGCGCTGGCGACCTCGATCACCCGGTATCCCAGGTCCGTGAGCTGGCGCACCGCGACGCGGCGCAGCGCCGCGTTGTCCTCCACCACCAGCACGGTTTCGCCGCCGGCCAGCGGCGTCTCGGTCTTCGCCGCCGGCTCGGCATCCTCGGCCTCGTCGGTCGCGCGCGGCAGATAGAGGCGGAAGGTCGTGCCAATGCCGGGCTCGCTATAGACGCTGACGTGGCCGCCCGACTGCTTGATGAAGCCGAACACCATGCTGAGGCCGAGCCCGGTGCCCTTGCCGAGCTCCTTGGTGGTGTAGAACGGCTCGAAAATCCTCGCCTGCACGTCCGGCGTCATGCCGGCGCCGGTGTCGGACACCTCGATCACGGCATAGTCGCCGACCGCCACCTCGGGATGGAGCGCGACGTATTCGTCGTCGAGGCGGCGGTTGGCGGTGGCGATGGTGAGGCTGCCGCCCTCGGGCATGGCGTCGCGCGCGTTGGTCGCGAGGTTGGTGACCGCCGCCTCGAGTTGCGTCGGATCGGCCATCACCGGCCAGACCGACGTCCCGAGGTCCAGCGCGATGGCGACCCGCTCTCCGAGCGTGCGTTCGAGCAGCTTGACGATGTCCGCGACCAGATCGTTGAGCGCGATGCGCTGTGGCGCCAGGGGCTGGCGCCGGGCGAAGGCCAGGAGACGCCGGTTCAATTCGGCCCCGCGCAGCGCCGCATCGAGCGCTTCGCCCGCCAGTTCGATGGCCTCGCCGCCGGGCGTCAGGAGCGAAACCTGGAGATCGAGATTGCCGATGACGACGCTGAGCAGGTTGTTGAAGTCGTGCGCCATGCCGCCGGTGAGATTGCCGATCGCCTCCATCTTCTGGGATTGGCGGAGTTGCTCGTCGACGGCGTGTCGCGCCGTCAAATCGCGGATCGCCGCCGTCACCAGGATGCCTTCGGCGCTTTCGAGCGGGCTGAGCATGAGCTCGATCGGGAACTCGCTGCCGTCCTTGCGCCGCCCGATCAGTTCCAGCCCCGTGCCGATCTGCTGCACCAGCGCCTCGGCGGCGCTGCGGGCGTCGTCGGCAATGAGCCGCTCGGCGAAGCCTTCGGGAATGATGACGTTGACTTTCTGTCCCAAGAGCTCGTCGCGGACGAAGCCGAATTGCCGCTCCGTCTGGACATTCACCAGCACGATGTCGCCGTCCGAATTCACCACGACCATCGCATCCGGCGCCGCCTCGAGCAGACCGCGATACTTGCCTTCCATCTGCGCCAGATGACGATCGGCGGCTTTGCGCACGGAGATGTCGCGGATCGCCGCCGTCACCAGGATGCCCTCGGCGCTTTCGAGCGGGCTGAGCATGAGCTCGATCGGGAACTCGCTGCCGTCCTTGCGCCGCCCGATCAGTTCCAGCCCCGTACCGATCTGCTTGCACCAGCGCCTCGGCGTCGCTGCGGGCGTCGTCGGCGATGAGCCGCTCGGCGAAGCCTTCGGGAATGACGGCCGTGACCTTCTTCCCCAGGAGTTCGTCGCGCATATAGCCGAATTGCCGCTCCGTCTGGACATTCACCAGCACGATGTCGCCGCCCCGGTTCACCACGACCATCGCATCCGGCGCCGCCTCGAGCAGACCGCGATACTTGCCTTCCATCTGCGCCAGATGACGATCGGCGGCTTTGCGCACGGAGATGTCGCGGATCGCCGCCGTCACCAGGATGCCCTCGGCGCTTTCGAGCGGGCTGAGCATGAGCTCGATCGGAAACTCGCTGCCGTCCTTGCGCCGCCCGATCAGTTCCAGCCCCGTGCCGATCTGCTGCACCAGCGCCTCGGCGTCGCTGCGGGCGTCGTCGGCGATGAGCCGCTCGGCGAAGCCTTCCGGAATGATGACGTTGACTTTCTGTCCCAAGAGCTCGTCGTGGACGAAGCCGAATTGCCGCTCCGTCTGGACATTCACCAGCACGATGTCGCCGTCCGAATTCACCACGACCATCGCATCCGGCGCCGCCTCGAGCAGACCGCGATACTTGCCTTCCATCTGCGCCAGCCGCCGCACCGCACTCGTGCCCGCGTTGCGAATGGTCTGAGGCAACGGAGTTAAGGGCCGAACTGATACCATGAAAACTAGAGCCTTTGCCAAAGACTACGCATGGTGGTTGTACCCTACCGCCGGGCGGCGCGGCCGAGGGAGGTTCGGAATCTACCTAGGCACGACGTCGCTGTTCGCCGCCCTCGACATCGCCGCCGGACGGGTGATCGCCAAGCGCCGCGCCGGAATGCGCTATCGCCTTGGCATCCTGCCCCTGCCATAGTCGGCGCCATCGTCAACTTCTGCGACTTGCGCACGGTGCCCAAACGAGACCCAGCCAAGGCCGCGCGGAACGCTTCCGCCAAATACGGTCTCGAACCGGCGCTTCCGATGCAGCTGTTGCGCGCGCGCGACGCGGTGATGAAGCGCTTCCGTCCGTATCTTGCGCGCGCAGAACCTCACCGATCAGCAGGGGCGGATCCTGCGCGTCCTCGCCGAAGCGGACCGGCTCGAGATGAGCGAGCTCTCGGTGCGGACCAGCATTCATCCGGCCAGCCTTTCGCGCATCATTCCGCGCCTGCACGCCAAGGGGATCGTGCGGCGCTCGAAGGTCGATGCCGACGCGCGGCGCGTTCTCGTGTCGATCACGAAGCGCGGGCGCGCCGTCGTGGCGCCGGTGATGCGCGCATCGGAGCGGATCTATGCCGAGCTTGCGGCCGAGCTCGGCCCCGGCCGCTTGCGCGAGCTCCATCGCTCGCTCGACATGCTGATCGACGCGAGCGCCGGCGCGCGCGAAGCGGCCGCAAATGCCACGCGCCGCAAGACGCGCGGCAACGGCACGATGGCGACCTATCCCGGCTCCGGTTGAGTCATCCGGCCGGCGGCGCGGGAAATTCGCCGCCACGGCCAAGCGTCGCGCCCAGGAACGCGAGCATCTTGGGCCACGCATCCTTGGCCGCGGCCTCGCGGTAATTGTTCTTCGACGTATGATCCTGGAAGGCGTGGCCCGCGCCGTCGTAGCTGTGGAACACGTGGCGAATGCCGAGCCGCGCGAACTCGCGCGCCAGACGCAGCACCATCTGCGGCGACGGGTTGTGATCGTCGGTGCCGAAAAATCCGATGACGGGGCAGTGGATGTTGCTGGTCAGCTCGAACGGGGCCGGCATTCCCGCGCCGCGCGCTTCGAAGATGTTGCCGTGATAGAGCAGCACCGCGGCCTTGAAGATGGCATTGGCGACGAGGCCGAGATAGGCGGTCCGGCCGCCGAGGCAATGGCCGACGATGCCGATCGCGTCCTTCCGCACCGACGGCAGCGATAGCAGGTGCTTGACCGCCGCATGGGTGTCGTCCACGAGCTCGCCGTCCTGCAGGTGCTTCATCGCAGCGACCGGGTCCTCGCCCGCCGGCCGGCGGTGATAGAAATTGGGCGCGGCCGCGATGATGCCGATGCCGGCGATGCGCTCGCATACGTGGCGCGTGAATTCGTCGACGCCGCTGCGGTGATGCGCGACGAGAACGGCCGGATGCGGCCCCGGCCCATCGGGCGCGGCGATGAAGAGGCTCATGGCGCTGCCGCCGACGCTGAGCGTCGTCTCGCTCGCCGTCATGGCTCAGGCCCCCCGCAAGCCCGGCCAGAGCGAGAGCGCCGTTTCGCCGAAGATCCATTTGCGGTCCTCGGCGCCGAGGAACGCGAAATCGCCCTCCATGAGGGCGAGCCGCTCTTTCATGTCGCCGTAGTGATGCCAGTGCGCGGGATAGTTCGAGCCCCACATGATGCGCTTGGCGCCGAACGTGTCGACGAGCCTGCCGAAGAACTCGCGCGGGCTACCGTTGCCCTCGCGTGCGGCGTGCGAGTTGTTGGGTGCCGTCTTGAGGCGGACGTTGGGAAACTCCGCCATTTCCCACAGCGTCTTGAGCTGGCCATAGGGCGGATCGCCGAGCTTGATGCCCCACACGTGCTCGAGCGCGACCGGCACGCTCGTGAAGCGTTCGAGCGGCGCGCGCGCGTCGGCCAGCTCTTCGATCCGGGCGCCGATGCAGATCGGAATTCCGAGCTGCTCGGCGCGCTGCCAAAGCGGGAACGTGCGCGGATCCTTGAGCGCGCCGGGCCCGCGCGCGCCCATCATCCTGAGGCCGCGCACCGCGTGCTGCTCGACCAGCTCGCTCAAGACGTCCGGGCCGTCGGGCGCGAGCTGGTCGATGACGCACACGCTCTGGAACCGGCCGGGCCAGCGCCGCGCGCAATCGACCATGTAGCGGTTGTCGAAATGGTAAGTGAAATAGGTCTGCACCAGGAGCGCGCGATCGATCCCGCATTGGTCCATCATCGCGATCAATTGCTCGCCGGTGAGCGGCGGCCATTCGGGCTGCCCGATGTCGCGCACCGAGGGCGCGCTCGCGCCGTGGGCGCCGTCGGACACCTGCGGATATGCCGTGCGGTCGTCCGAGACGACGTGGACGTGAGTATCGACGATCATGCCCGGCTGCCTCCCTGGGACGGCGCATCATTCCACGGACCTGGACAAGTTGGAAGCGCGATCGTTATCATGTTAAGCGTTTCTCGTTCCGGGAGGGAATGATGGGCTCGACATCACTGCGGCCGCTCTGCGTGCGCCTTGCCGCCGCGGCGCTGGCATTGGCCGCCGCGCACGCCGCGCCCGCGGCCGCGCTCGATCACGTGAAGATCGGCACGCTGCTCACGACCGGTGGCACGCCGCTCTATGTCGCGATCGAGAAGGGCTATTTCGCCGCAGAGGGGATCGAGGCGGAACTCGTGCCGTTCGACGCCGGACAGCCGGTCGCGGTCGCGACGGTGGCGGGAGCGATCGATTTCGGCTCCGCCGGCTTCTCCAGCGCGCTCTATACGCTCGCGGCCCAAGGCGAGCTCCGCATCATCGGCGGCGGAACCTACGATCGGGCGAACTTCCCGGCCTCCGGCCTCCTCGCCTCGAACGCCGCCTATGCGGCCGGGCTCACGTCGTTCAAGCAGCTCGCCGGCCACTCCGTCGGGCTGACCCAGGTCGGATCGACATACCACTATGCGCTGGCACTTGTGCTGCAGAACAACGCGATCGACATGACGACGGTGCGGACGCTGCCGCTGCAATCCTTCGCCAACGTCGCCTCGGCCGTGAGCGGCGGACAGGCCGACGCAGGCGTGCTCACCTCCGCCGGCGCGGCGCCGCTCTTGCAGCACGGCAACGCGAAGCTCCTCGGCTGGATCGGCGATGAGACGCCGTGGCAGGTCACCCTCATTTGGGCCGCGCCCAAAACGCTGCACGAGCGGCAGGACCTGACCGAGCGCTTCCTGCGCGCGCTGCGCCAGGGCGCGCGGGTCTCGTACGATGCGTTCGTCGGACCCGGCGGCACGCGCAAGGACGGGCCGACCGCGCCCGAGATCGTGCAGATCATGCAGAAATACCTGAAGCTCAGCCGGGAGCAGATCGAGGCGAACATCAACTACAACGATGCCGACCTACGCATCGACATGAAGGACGTTCAGCGCCAGCTCGACTGGTACCATGCCCAGGGTATGCTCAAGGACAGCGTCAAGGCCGGCGACATCGTCGACAGCCGCTTTGCCGTGGCGCTGCCCGGGGAATAGCGCACAGCGAAAGGGAGGAAACCGTTGCCACGGATAATTGCGCCGCTCGTCGCGGGCGCTGCGCTCGCCGCGGCAATCGCCGCTCAGCCCGCTGCGGCGGCCGACAAACTTCGCGTCGGCACGCCCGAGGGAAGCGCCTTCGTCTTCGCGCTGCTCGATGTCGGAACCGGCGCCGGCATCTTCGCGCAGCACGGCATCGAGATCGAGAAGATCAATTTCGGCGGCGGCGGCAAGCTCGACCAGGGCATGACGTCGGGCGCGATCGATCTGTCGGTCTCGGGCAATTCCGAGCTCGCCTTCATCGTCAAGGGCGTGCCGCAGATGGCGGTGGCGATGATGGCCGGGCCGCCCGTGGACATGTCCATCATCGTGCGCGACGACCAGGACATCAGCAAGCCCGCGGACCTCAAGGGCAAGACGATCGGCGTCACGTCGGAGACATCGCTCACCTCTTATCTGGCACTCGCCTTCGCCGAGCGGCAAGGCTGGGGCACCGACGGCGTGAAGCGCGCCTATATCGGCGGCATGAGCAGCTCGGTCCCGGCGCTGCTGGTCAAGAACGTCGACGCCATCGTCGGCCCGATCGAGGGCGGGCTCATCCTAGAGGCGCAAGGAAAGGCGCACGCGCTCCTCACCTTCGGCGACATGAACATGTTCATCACTCACGTCATCTGCGCCAGCGACGCGCTCATCAAGGGCCATCCGGATCAGGTCACGCGTTTCCTCGCCGCGTGGTTCGACACGGTGAAATGGGCCGATGCGCACAAGGCGGACACGATCCGCCTGGTGCAGCCGGCCACCAATCTCACGCCCGAGATCGCGGCCAAGGTGTTCGACAACGACATGCCGGCCTTGTCGTTGGACGGGCGGTTCGATCCCAAGGCGGTCGATGCCACCATGCAGTCCTTCATCACGCTCGGGCTGCTCGGCGAGATCCCGAAGGACAAAGAGGTCTATACCGAGAAATTCCTGCCCTGAGCCGGGCCGGTTGCCAGGCCGGGACGGCCGGGAATAGACTCATTATCATATGGCAGAGGCGGCTTTGCCGCCTGGAGGAGCGCAGATGGCGACGACAGGACAGACGCTTGACGAGCGCGCCGACGCGCTCGAGCGCAAGATGAGCGACGAGCTCGACGTGCTCATTTCCAAATCCGCGCTCTTCAACATGGCGGACGGGAAATTGGGCGCCGTCGGGATGGGGCTCGACCTCACCACGAAACACGGCAAGTTCTTCCTCATGGGCGACGATCCGCGCCTGCCGAAGATGCCGGAGAAGCCGACGCTGCTCGACTTCTTCAAGTACCGCGCCAAGGGCACCAACCACCTGCTGCAAAGCGCCACGCACGCCTTGAAGGCCGGCATGCCGGAGACGACCATCCTCGCCTGCCTGCTGCACGACATCGCCAACGCGATCTTCATCAAGAGTGATCACGGCTATTGGGGCGCGCAGCTGATCGAGCCCTATGTCAGCGCGGAAGTGAGCTGGGCGATCCGCGCGCACCAGGCCTTGCGCTTCTTCGCCGATGAGTCGGTGGGTTATTCCTATCCCGACCAATACGTGAAGCATTTCGGCCGGGATTACGTGCCCGACCCTTATATCAAGGACGCCTACACGCGCGCCCGCGCCCACAAATGGTACATGTCGGCGCGGATGATCACCGTGCACGACATCTACTCGTTCGATCCCAACGCCGTGGTGAGCTGGGAGCCGTTCGTCGACATCGTCGGCCGCAATTTCCGCCAGCCCGAGGAAGGGCTCGGCAACGACGACAGCCCCTCGGCCCATATGTGGCGCACCATCCGGCGGCCGACCAAGTATCTCTAGGCTTCCGGCCGCATGGACGAGGCACGGCGACCCGGCGGGGTGATCGCCCCCCTTTGCATTCTGGCTCCGGCCGGGAGCTGTCGTTGGTCAG
>CAWDPP010000059.1:0-98342 GCA_963804235.1 uncultured Alphaproteobacteria bacterium | reverse complement strand
TACGCAAAACCCACTCATGGCCTAAAATAAAAGCAGCGTAATGCGGTAGCCTTAGCTGCTTTTAAAAACAAACAAGTAAGGAGATACATGGTGAAAGTGGTCACTTCCGACCACGCCCAGATGCTCCTCAATGGCATAGATAACTTCACGGCTACATACTTCTCTGAAGTCATCGGTACTGTGTCACATGACAGCATTGGTCGTTCCATTGCTCGCATCAAGCTCTCACCCAAGGTGGTCAGAGAGAAAGCTTGTGGAGCTCATTGTTCCCTCAGAAGATGGCTACCTGGCAATTGACGACAGCGTCATGGATAAAGCCGGCTCGGAACGGATTGAAGTAGCCGAGTGCCCAATACTCCGGACGAAAACACGGTATCACTACGGGTATCGATGTGGTCACCTTGGTATACATCAATCCGGAGCTCGATCAGTACTGGATACTCGACTACCGGATCTACGACAAGGCAACGGACGGCAAGAAGAAAACTGTTCACGCTCTGGAGATGATCGAATACGGCAGACGATGCATGAGTTGCATCCGGAGCGGGCTCCGTTCACGACGGTACTCATTGACGCAGGCTATACCTGCAAACGAATGCAGTACGTGGTTCGCAAAGAAAAGATCTTCTACGGCGTGATGCCGAAGAGCCGTAAAGTGAGCTATCTCGGCCAGGAGATTGATGAGAAAACCGGGAAAGCCAAGGCTGTCTCCGAGCATGTTGGCGATCTTGACTGGGACACCATTGCAGCATTACGGCAGTATGGCATCACGGTATGCATTGAAGATTTACCGAATGACAAACCTCTGAGACTTTTCCGTATGACGGCTAAACACCGAACGGAATACATCGTTACGAACGATGTGCGTGTCGAGACCACAGAGGCTGCCAAACAGGTTGGTGGCTTCCGTTGGAAGATCGAGCAGTTTCACAGAGAAGTCAAACAGCTCACCGGCGTGGCCAAATGCCAAGCGAATCAGGAGGAAACAGCGGAACCATATCTGCATTGCATTTGTTGTCTGGCATCAGCTCAACGTACTAGCAAACCAGATGAAGACTACGATGTACGAGGTCAAACATATTCCCTTACGGGAATACCAGAAGCAGCTTTGGAGGAATCCGGCTTACCGATTTTGAGATTACGGATTTTGCGTAGTGCAGTTTCATTCTTCACAATCTACGAAAAATTAGCATGGTGTACCTTTTTATATTTTACCTCTAGATCGGTACGAGTAGCTGGAGCTTCATTACTCAGCTTCTACATGAAGTAACGCCAGGCCGGAACAACTCCCATTTGTATGCCGTTGGCCTCAAGCTGCTCCTCGCTATCAAGGGTGATGATCGTGCCCCGCTCTAGGCCGAACCGCGTGCAACATTGCATTAGCCCCTTAAGTTCTCGGCCCCTTGTTTGTTCATCCGACATCCCTATGCTCACTTGCACTGCCTCAATAACACTGATCTTTATGGATGACAACAAAATCGCACTCTGCACCATCTTGGTAATACGCAAGTTGCTTACCTTGTTTTATCAATTCGAGCGCTACCGTTGTCTCAAACAACCGTCCGTTATCTTGGGCAAGTTTATAATCTAGTGCTGCCCCGAGTCCTTGGTCTATAACATACACCTTCTTCCAGTTCTCGGCCTTTACGACCGACTCGTCGTATTTCGATATGAAGCGGCTCATATCGATATTCTCGACGTAGTTTTGAAAGTCGTAGAGGGTATCCTTGCCAACCTTATAGTTTTGCGACTTCAGGTCGTTGTACACTTTGTTGACGCTAAATTCGCCAGCAGTTTGATAACGCGCTTACAAAAGTACCTGAGAACCGCAACCTGTGATACGTTGTATCGTTCTATTAGGTCGTGCAGAAGCATGACGTTGAAGTAGCCCTGTAGTAATTTCTCATGCAGGCTGGCGTCCAGCTTTACGATCTCCGGGAAGCCACCATTATGCAAAAACCCCGCAAATAGATTTACGAGTTTTGCCCTATCAGCACTACTGTTAGGGTTAAGTCCTGGGCTAACAATCTCCAAGTACTCCTTGAATGACAGGGGGTACACTTCAAATGTGATAGCCCGGCCGCGCAGGACACTCGCTATCTCCGTGGACAAAAGCTTCGAGTTTGAGCCGGTTACAAATACATGCTGGCTAACCGATCGATAGAGCCTATCAACAAATTGTTCCCAGCCGTCAACTTCTTGAATTTCGTCAAAGAAAAAAGTTGACGCTTCTGATAGATTAAGGTCAGGGTACAGCTCCCGGTAGGCTTGCAGCAGCAGGTCCATCTCACTACCTGCTATATGTAGGCGTTTGTCTCAAAGTTGATGTACAACAATTTTTCGCCGCCAGTCCATCTAATTTGAGCTTATTCATCACTTCAAAGAGATGATACGTTTACCGCTCCGGCGTACACCCGTTAGTGCGATGATCTTACCACTGTCTACTGGGATCGCCTGTGTTCGCTTCCAGACCTCAGGAGTTGCCGCAGCATGGGCATCGGTGATGATAGTTTTAATAATTGTTTCTTGTCCATAAGGAAAGTATTTCAGTTATATATTTCCTTATGTTAGGAGATTACTACAATCTCCCTTGGCGATTAGTACTTATACAAAGCCCCCGACCAATACCGGAGATACCACAAAATCACGCAAATCGTTGTAGCGACGCTACACAGATTTAATGAAAATTTATGTGGTGGAAATGAAAGGCCTCAAAAATAGTGTTGCAGCTACTTGAGGGGAGGTGGTTAGTTTCAGGATTAAAAGAACGACTCGTTGCGTCGCACAACGTTCCTTTTGAGCATCTTTCGCGTGGAGCCCTGGAGTGATTGCCCCTACGTCGTCTTTTATTGGTATTTAACTAACTTTGCTACCATAAAGCCATGCGGATTCCTTAGCCCAAGTAGTAACGAGGAGATGGTTGCCGTCTTCTTCTTGGTGAGCTAGACTCACCTCGTTTGTTCGAGACAATCCAGGCAGCACTACGCGATCGAAAGCTGAGTAAGGCTCTCATCGAGAAGCCAAACCTCGATAGCAGTGCTGAGAGAATGCTCAGCGGGCCGCCATACTCCTGGAGTACCGTCCCTGGCTTGTTGACTTTGGTTTGTTGAAAGAGTGGCCGCCGAATGCCATGTGGCATTGGGCAGAGCTGAACCGTGAAGATATTGAGAACTTACACTACGTCACCTACAGCTACTGGGATGAGCTGAGTAGTGGAACCCACCTTGTACAAGACGGTGCCAAAAGCGTAAAGGCCGGCAGGGTCGTGTTTGAGGTCGGTAATGACAACTTCTGGGAAGTTGCTCGTCGGATTGACGCAGGCGAGACTATGCGGCCAATAATCATTTTATCTGACGGTGAGAGAGGGCCGCATACAGTTATTGAGGGCCATACGCGGGCAACGAGCTACCTCTTAGCGGACCATGCCCTAGGACGGTACACGCCTTATTCGGGATTACCCAAGGCTGACTCTACCGAATTTCAGCGGTACCCTAATTATCGCTGACAAAAGTAACAATTAACTCCTTGTAACAGGGGGAATAAGTATTGACTTATATCCCTAATAACGCTACACTTTAGATACTAAATCCGCCCACAGGATCGCAAGATGTCTGTGGGTCTTTTAGATTTACCACCTGTGGCACATGGGGTAGGGTATAATTGGCCGTATGTCACCAGAGCGCTGCATTATCCTGATTGACAGGAGCGACTTTAAGCTCAAAGACCTGCAACTCAACAATTTACTGACCTTTGATTTTTCGGCATTTGGTCAGTCACTCAGTACCGGTGCCACGATACAGCGCGCCACCTACTATGTAGGTAAGGTCAGGACGGACGGCTCCGATCGATCGAAGCGTATGCAGGCTGACCAGCAGCGCCTATTTACGCATCTCACAAAACATAGCTACAAGTATTCGCTCGGCTACTTGCTCAAATACAGTGACGGTGTGTACCACGAAAAGGGTGTTGATGTTGAGCTCGCCCTGGCAATAGCCGTAGCCGCTTATGAGGACCAAGCAGACCGCATAATTTTAGTATCATCAGACACCGACTTAATCCCGGCCATTAAGTTAGCGCAGCAAAAAGGGAAAGTCGGTTGAGTACATAGGGTTCTCGCATAAGCCGAGTGTAGCGCTCGTGGCAACCTGCAAAAAGAGCCGACTGCTTGATAAGACTGACGTGCAAAAGTTCGTGCCCTAAATCGTGGTTGTCAGCGCGGCGTTGGCACGGTGGGGTATCGAATGCCAACACGTCGCACAATGGCCCTTTTACGACGTGGGGGAACGGGGGTGGAGCGTTTATTTGGGCGATATGAGGGCGTGTCAAGGGCTGGCCGTACCGACCGTTACCCCTGTTGAAAAATCTATTATGCAATGTAGGGATATTTATGGCCCAATATGACTAACAGGCAATAACATTGACATATTACACAGCTTATGCTAATGTATTTAAGATAAACATTAAATCCCGTAAGATAACTTAAGGAATTAACATTATGAGTCACGATCAATACCCTACACACGAAGATCCGTTAGCAGGTGACGTAGACCATTGGGTTCACCCTGACGAGACTCGCTCTGATGAACAGATAGCCCATGATGAGAAAGTCACTAGAGACCTTCATATGTCTGGCGACGACGGCGCTGACGAATACTGGAAGGATTACGACGAATACTTTGGTACGGTTAATGGCCTTCCCGTAGTAATTGATGGTGGCCAACAGCCACATGCCGAGGTCACTAGGGCAACGATAGGCACTACCACTCCTGGCACCTGGGAGCACATCGCTGCCAACACCCGGACAGTTGTAGACGTTGACGGCCGCGAACATCAATTCTATGGTCCATCAGAACGATTCCAAGGCAAGTCAGATGAGGAAATTGTGCCGAGCTACGCGACAGTAAGCTGAAGCGTAAGGCTGCAGAAGACCGACAGGCATACCAGGATGCTTTAGATGAGGAAGCAGAGCAAGAAGACCCGCTTGCAGGTGACGTAGACCATTGGGTTCACCCTGACGAGACTAAAGACTAATCTGTGCGCCTTGTAACTCATCCCTGCCGCAGCCTACAATACCAAGTATGAACACTTCAGATGATAACTACACAGATTTATTACTAGAGCAAATACGCGACCAGAATAAAGCCGTATTAGAAGCGGTCGGAGACATGCAAAAGCATGTTGCCAAGATACCGGCCATCGAAGAACGTCTCGACAAGCTACAAGATGACATTACCGTCATCAAGGCAGCCGTGACCGACCAGGGCAAGCAGCTCCTTGACCACGAACGGCGCATCACCCAGCTTAAGACGCGAGCAGCATAGTCACTGGCCTGCCCGGATGCTTGAGAGCAGCTCCACTTCATGTAGGCCTAGTACATACGTAGCTGCAACCAGACAGCACTTCATGATGGGGTAGTTGTTCCGGTCGCAGCTTAAGGGTGTCACCCAGACGCTAAAAGATGTGTTTCATATCATTTTCGTCGTCGCTGACCAACACTCCTAACCAGGTCTTTATCCGCTGCGGTGAATATTTCCATTGGCTCTTCCTGAACAATGTACTGCACCTTCGGCAGAGAGTCACTCGGGAAGTGTGCTTGGACCACCGTGCTATGAACTGCAATACATCCGAGACTTCAATCTTAAGAAATCTTCGCATGCTATCCTTTTCTGGGGCAATCCCCCGACTGCTTTCCCCTTTGATCTCAAGCATGATTTTACGGCTTGACAGTCGGCTCTTTGTCATATGGCGCCCAACTACATAAGCCCCGCGGCGGCCATCAGCGCAGGTGTCCCGGCGACGACTGCACGATCGAGCGCCTCCACATAGCTCTTGCACTTGCGGACGCAGTACCCTCAAAGAGTCCCTTCGGTCCACGTCGTCCGCGTACGATATAAGTCGTGAGGTCGTCCCCTTAACCGGCCGGATCTCATCGTCGCCGGTGTTTTAGGCACCCGACTCAATGCGGACCGGGCATTAAAACCACTCATCGAAATAAGCGGGATATTCTATACCGATCGAACAAGGCCAAGTGCCCCTTTGTTGCTCGAGAACTGCAAGTGAGCGGGGCGGACGGAAATCCCCCCAGTCGGAAAAGTTCGAGAGGGTGGGTCCGGAACTGCACCCACTTCGAGATTGTGCCAGTAGGAGCCGCTGGATGCTCGGCTTATAATTGCCCCGCTCTCATTGCCTGCTTTTCCTAGGGCAAACTCGGGATCGGCTAAAACACGACCAAATCTATCACTACAACCCGTCGCAAACGCTGATAACGTCCTCAACGAGCGGTACGGGTACAATAGTGCTCCCTGCTAGTTCAGCATTGGTCAAGGCATTTTCTCCATCTTCAGAACTCGCAACCCCCGCTTATTGATATACGTATTGAGCGCCAAATGGCTGCTGTACCCGAGCAGCTTCGCGATCTCCCGCACCGACAACCCTAACCCAAGCAGCTCCTGTATCCGCTCCCGGTGCTCGTCAAACTGACTCTTTTGGATCGTGCCCTTCGGTTTTCCAAGTTGTACCCCTTGCAGTCTCTTGGCTGCCAGTGCCTCCTTCGTCCGTGAACTGATCAGGTCGCGTTCCAGCTCTGCAAACAGCGAGAACAAGGTAATAATTATGGGTAAAATTAAACAAACAGGTCTAAAGTTCCACGGAACTATGCTCCAAAGTGCTATCTGGCGACAGGAACGTATGCACTGGGCCTACTAGTTTTGAAATGGGTTCAATGGAAGGTCATTTTGCCATACCGACACAGCTCTAAGACACTATAGTAGCATAAGCCAAACATCTTGTTCGCTTTTATGTAACTGTAGTATATTGATTTGATGGCAAGAGGTCACAAAATGTTACGAGTTGAAAGTGCCAATCCATGTTTAGGAGCTGATGGGGCCTACCAGTTGTGGGTACATTCAGTTGTTGATGCGGCGCCCCCAGTCTTTTCTCGGTTAGCGATTGATGCTGCGCCTGAAGACGTCGAAGGGCTACTGGGCCTACCAGACGAATTTGCAATCCTATGGCTATGATTGGCCAGCTTGAAAGATGAGCTTGAGGATACTACTGCAACCTATAGCTAACTAAAAACAAAACCTGCACTTTTTGTTATCCTTTAGGGATGACAAAAACAAACATTACTAACGAAGAAAAAGTTGCACTAAAACAATTCATCAAAACATCGTCGCTGACTCTTATCCGCTACAAGGCTCAAGCAGTCATTATGGCTAGCAGTGGGGCAAAAGCAGAGACAATTGCCGAGGGCTTTGACCGTAAACCACGTACTGTCAGCAAGTGGCTCAAAGATTGGCAAACTTCTCGTTTGAGTAGCATCTTTACTGGCCATCAGGAGAACAATAACGCCGGTAAATTGACACCTGAGCAGCGAGCAGAAGTTCGTCAAGTATTGCAATCACCACCATCGGATATTGGTTTACCGAAAGAGTTTTGGGATGTTCCCCAGCTAAAGTCGTACGTACAGGCAACCTTTAACGTAATGTATGAGTCAGACCAAGCCTACCACTACTTACTGAGATTCTCTAACCTGTCATTTAAATATCCGGATACCTTTGACCGCAAACGAGACGAGACCTTCATTAAAGAGCGTATGGCAACCATTAAGGCAGAGATTAAACCGCTGTTTCATGATGAGCGATGGGAAGTATTTGCAGTTGATGAAGTAAGGATGGAGCAAGAAGCCATTACCCGAAGAGCTTGGCTACAAAAAGGTAAGAAAACAGTCATCAAAGTTAATCGGGACAAGGAAGTTCAGAGCTACATTGGTTTTTTAAACCAAAAAAGCTTTCAGTGTGAATTGTTCGAGATGTCCTGGCAGAACCAACAAGAAGTGCTGATGGCACTTGAGCAATTTCTGACCCGGCATCCAGATAAACTTATCTGTCTCATCTGGGATAATGCCCCCTTCCACAAGGGCAAGGAAATAAGGGCAGCTCTTGCTAAGCGAAAGACACTAGAACGAGTGCACCTGATTGCTATGCCGCCGTATGCCCCTGACCATAACCCGATAGAACATGTTTGGAATACCGCTAAACAAGCCGTTAGCAATATTCAACATAATACATTCAGCGAAACAAAGCAGGCTTTCCAAGCCTTTGTTAGCAATCGGCCATTCCACTATGCAATTTAGCAGGTTTTGTTTTTAGGGGGCTATAGCAAGGGTGCGAACTTTTTACCGTTAGGCCCTCAACGTTTAAGTTTGTTTAAAGGGATTTATTACGGTAAGTTCGCCAAATTTTTGGCCGTCTTGTAGATCTTCGCTATAGAGTCTTTCTGCTCCAGACTTCTGAGCCATTGTTATTATCAAAGAATCCCAAAAGGAATACTTGTGACGGTCTTGGACTTCTGCTGCCACAATTATGTCGCGCGATGAAATAGTTTCAATATTCCAAAGCAGGTAGTCCTGTAACAGCTCCCTTGCCTCTTCGTGTTCAAGTTTTGTTGGCAACTTGGATGTAATTGTTACATAAAATTCTTGTAATACTTGTGTGCTCAATATCCCAGAATTATTATTCCAACAATCCTCGACCAATTGTTTCGCTACCGTGTATTTTGTTCTTACACTTCTGTCGTACGCATAAACTAAAATGTTAGTATCAATAAAATTCATCTATTGTGCAGTTCAGATCGTTCGGACAGCTTTGCCCCCTCGACCTAATTGGTAACCTTTACGTAATCTTGCTAGTGCTAATGCTCTATCTTTGTCGTAAGTAGATTCCTGAGACGCAATCTTTCTTATTTCATTAGCAAGTAATTTACTCAGAGACGTAGACTGCCTAGCGGCAATGATTTTTGCTTCTTTTATGATTCACTTATCTAGTTGTACAGTCACGTTCTGTTTCATAAAATTATGTTAACAAGATCACGTGCTCCACGCAATATTATTTTTTTTTAGATTTACGATATATGGATTTGTATCTCTAAGTTTGGTTGTAGATAGTCTCTCACAAGGCCCTCCAAAACCATAAGAGTTTTAGGCTCCGCATTCTTGCGGGGTTTTGCTATCTTGATTTGACATAATGTTGTACTTATGCAACTATTTATTCTGTAATGATACATAATAGTGTAGCTTTATTAAGAACTGAGAAGAAACTATCACGCTCTCAGTTAGCCCAGCTTGTTGATGTTAACTATCAGACTATTGGGTTTATCGAAAGAGGTGATTACGCTCCAAGTCTAAACGGCCTTTAAAATCGCTGGGGTTTTTAATGTAGCCAGGTATTACGCGTTTCATTGACCTAGCCGCCTAGCCACATCCATACTGGATGTTGGAAAGGAGGAGTTATGCAATGGCACAACCGCAGAAATGTAATCTGCCGCTCTACCGTGATTTCCTCATTGCCAACCACAACCGCTACTCCGGGTTAGAACTATCCAAGGTCGAACCAAACGGAACCATGGCCCACGACAGCGTCACCCGCTGGCTCATGCGAGCCGACTTTACTCCTACTGACGTCTGGCGCTACGCGCAGCCATTAGTAGACGAAACTGCCGGCTACCTCATCGTTGACGATACGGTCATCGGTAAGCCGTTCGCCACCAACATTGACCTGGCCCGCAAGCAATACTCTGGACGGGAACACAGCTTAGTCAATGGCATCGATATCGTTAACTTGCTTTGGACGAACCAGGATGAATACATACCCGTCGACTACCGCATCTATGCCCCGGATCATGACGGCAAAGGTAAGAACGTTCACTTCCGGGAGATGCTTGACAAGGCCGCGAAACGGAATTTCACACCACAGTACGTATTGCTCGATTCCTGGTATAGCGGTCTCAAGAATCTGAAAGCCATCCGCAGCAAAGGCTGGCAGTGGATCACCAACTTAAAATGCAACCGGCTCGTTGAAACTGCGCCCCACCAACCCGTAGCCATCAGTGACCTGTCTCTTGACGAAGGCACCGTCAAGCACGTCTGGCTGAAAGGTTACGGTGAGGTAGTGGTAGCGAAGTTGGTCATTAAGCACGATGACATACGCTTCCTGGCGTGCAGCGATACAACCATAGCCGACTATGAGGTCTTGGTGAGACATTGGCGAAAGCGGTGGCAGATTGAAGAATTCCATGAAGGCCTGAAGCAAACTACTGGCGTGGGCAACTGCTCGGCCCAAAGAGCTCATGCCCAACGTGAACATATCTTTGCGAGCATGGTGGCGTTCTTGAAACTAGAGCGCATACGACAACAGACCGGACAGACGTGGTACGAACAGAAGGCTGAGATTACCAGACCGGCAACGAGGGCTTATCTGGCAAACGCGTAATACCTGTTTTCAAGACCAGTTGTGTTGGCTAGTACTTCGATAGCTTGTTTAGCCTTATCCGTATCTTCAGAATCTTTGTCGTCCATAGTAAGTATTATACTAACGAAGCCGATATAACTACCAAGAATAAGCTCCTACGATTTATGCTACATGCTAACTCTAGTGTTTATGATAAGAAACTGGCACTAGAAGTAATTTACCCCTATAAAGCCTTACAAGAATTAAGCAATTTAGAACATAATGACCCTGAAAATACGAATTGGTGCAACAAACTATGCAAGTTGCTAAGTAAGGTAGCCCACGATTTAGAGGATGATACCAAGTTTACTGATTTAGTAGATTCACTACAGTTAAAGGGTGATTTGCTGGCTGTATAACAGGAAGATGGGTCGAAAGTCCTCACGCTTTATCCTTATTTAGCCAGTTTTACTGTCGTTACCGTCGGTAGCGTCGGTAAGTTTGGTGATTTTTATTAGGCGTTTATCTCCGCGTGGCGGTCTAGTGACCTTAATACCCTTGGCGAGTAGGTTAGGTAAAAGGGTGTTTAGGGTCTTACTGAGGCGTGGAGTGTCTTTGGGCTTTTCGAGATGTGACTTGCTCCATATCGGTTCAAGCAAGCCATATAATTTAGCGGGAGCGCCAGACCACTCATTTCTATCTTCCATGAACATGGCGATGGCTTGACCTACCGAACTAGCTTCAATCGCATTACCATGTTGCAGCATTATATTTTCACTACGTGCTAACTTAAACTTGTCTTTACCGTATCCTAGCGCCTCAGCAATAGCATAACCCCAATGGTCGAACTCTGCCATGCGAGATGATTTATCGGGCTGCACCTTATTAAAGACAGCCTTTGCTTTTATTAAAGTGTCGAAGATAGCACCTAATATATAGGGTTTGACTTCATCAAACTCCGCCCAAAGGATACTCGGCTCTTTACTTTTATCAGCCGAAATACGTTCTAGCTGCATAACTAAGGAACGGTCTAGTAAGTCTGACTTTGCTACGATTTGATTTAAGCCGTTTAAAATGACTGGTCTTTTGAACTTGAAAGCAAACTGTTCGCTATTAGTAAAAAGTTTTCTAGTAGAAAAAGTGCTTCCAGTAACCGTTCTACATAATGCGTCTGACAGCTTTTCGGAGATATCGGATAGGTTGTCGTAAAACAAGACATAATTATGGTAAGCATTGAGTGCATGGTCTTGTTCGTCCTTTGGTTGGTTGAATCCCGCATCAAGCTCGGAGTGGTCAACCAGCGACTTGATAAATTGCATTAATAAAGACTTGCCAGCTCCTTGAGTGCCATGAAGGATTAAAACAGGGTGTTGAATACCGGGGATGAAGGTCGTAATTACATAGCAGAGGAACAGTAGTTGACCGATTCGTTAGTTATATTTGCAAACTCAAGCAGCGACTTAACATCACCCCCTCGCTTGGGCTTTACTTGCTGGCGTTGATTAACAGACTTACGAAATAAGATTGGTGGCTTTTTGACAACGCTCCAATTCTTATCGGTTATACGGACTGCACCACGTCCAAGGTCGTACATTATGGCATTGCGATAGTTAGTAATACTAATATCTAGATTGTTACGTTCTCCACTTCGTCTTGCTAAAGCTTCAAGTACCTTGATGACCTGATTTTCAGTAGTTGAGGAAGGTACACTGTCAAGTTGGACATAACTTAATTCGGTTATAAATTGTCTGCAAGTAGCGCTACTAATCAGACTAACGTTGTTGCCATCACCATCAAAAGCAATGTGCGGATTATTGTACTGGTCTATAAATATCACAGCCTTACTTTTCAGCACTATATCTACAATGTAACTCGCCATACTACGTTCGCCCATACCTTATCTCCAATCAACGCCATCACTGACACATTAAAATTACTGTCATTTAGTTTCATGTAGGTATCAATCGTGTTTCCTTTAAAACCGCACCCGAAACAATAGCAACGATTGGAGTTTTTGTAGAGACAAAACGAGCCGGTCTTTCTTGGTGAAATGGACAGTGTGCGAATAGCTTGTTACCGCTTTGTCTAAACTGCTGATTAAATATGGATTCAATAGGTACCGCCTTGGCAGCCTGAATCATGTCATTTGTTATTGCGCCTTCAGGGATTTTTACCCCATTAATGATTCTTAAATATCTGCGAAGTCTTGCTAGTTGGGAGTCAATATCACGTAGTCGTTCATCGTATCCATGCTTGATATTTAGTACGGCTTTATAAAAGTAACGGTAGGTTTCATTATCACTTTCAGCGTTAATAGCTACATGCGCCTTATCACGCTTTGCTACTAGATTAGCTCTACTCTTAGTTAATATTTTATGCGAGTCTATGACTGCTTCGTGGGATTCGGGAGCAAGTGCCTCAAGCCACTCAGCTTCACTGAACTTCACGGCTGTTTCTAGTTCTTGATTGTTTATCATGACTAGAGAGTATATCTAGTCAAAGGGCTACTCAACTATATGATTTCATAAAAATCGTGGGGATATTCTACCTCTGTTAGAATCAAATATTTTACGATTTTCTCACGGTGCGTTACGACGTACTAAGAATTATTTTATAGCTTTGTTTGATTAAGTTTATTTGTTGTATATTGACTGGCTGCTCTGGCATGCACTTAATCGATGTTGAATGCATTTTGGGAAAGAAGACATCTTTGAGAGGTTTCTTGAACCCGCAATACCTTAAAAGTTCACCAAGGTCATAGTATCCATCGCACATAGGAAGCTCCTGTACGATTTTTGGGGTTATAGTGTCTCCTATGTATTCTTTATTAAATAAGTATGTAAGAAAGTTATCGTAACCACCATTGGGCTTAAATGACTTTTCCCTTAATGGTAATCGGTCTTTTTCTGTTGGTAGGGTGACCCAAATCATATGTTCATCGTAGGATATTGTAGCGTTGCCAATTATCTTAGTATCACTAGTTTTATCAATTAGAATAGCTGAGTCTTTGTCTTGATAATCTTTCAAATCACCAAGCCATTGAGTTAAAGCTCCATGAAATACCTCTAAGTACAGTTGGTAATCTGAGCGCCTAATCCTTACATTTTCACTATCGTCATTTTTCAGAAATATATTTCAGTATCTCTGCGGTATAATCCGTCAATTTCATCAATTAGGTCTTTAGTACCTGCCGAAAGGTCTTTCTGGATTGTCTCTAGGTAAGACAAGTTAGCGGCTTCGGGACTCATATCGAATAAATCAAAAGCGCTGCGTAGGAAAAACCAGCAATAGTACACCCTTGTAATCCCTTTACTAGCGTCAAGGGCGTTCTCGGGATTGGCTAGTCATAATTGTTTGCGGCTTGTTCTTTGCGCTCTTCATTGGCTCCAACGAAAAAGGCGCAGAGGGATTTGCCATAGCTGTTGGTGTAGTCGGCGTTCTGTTCTTGTTGGGAGGCATAGGCGCAAAGAAGCGCCCAGATCAACTGGCTACTGCTCAAACCGATTGGGACAGGCGTTGGATATGCGCCCGGTGTGGCAACCAATGGGAGGCAACGGAGTAGCGTATGCCGGAAACCTTGCATAGCGAGGAGTATCGCGCGTGGTGGCGCTACCGATGCGGTGATACGCGAAGCGTGGGTATGCCCGATTTGCGGGGTGAAGGCCCCAGCCGGATACGACACCCCGCCGCAGAATCGTCGCCAAGATTCTGATAGTAGCGACGATGCTAAAGAGAGGACGGTTAAAGAGCTTGACAGCGCTAACTCCACACTTAAACAGATTCTAGCGACGCTGCGGTCCCGGTCCGAGGCGTCGGCTGCTTTTGGGTCTTGGTCTTCGTCTTCCTGCTAGAGAGTTGGCCCGGCTCTGGCCCTGATCGGTGGACGGATAAGGCGTGGTACTCAGTCAGGTACAACGCCAGGAAGTTGCGAACATCACGGTCGACAAAAGGCCTCTGGACTGCGACTTCATGCACGCGCCCTTCGGGGCTAAAGGTTGTCAGTACGAAAAGCGCACAAGCGTTTTCGGAGACGAGGAACGACAATCTCTCATCCGACAGGCCACGACAACAGAGGAGAAACAGAACGCCTCAAAGCAGCCGAACGCGGTCACTGTGTATTGGGAGAACACGATCGCGAGCTTCGTCCTGGCGCGGCTCTATTACGTGCGCTTTGCCGGCATGGGGCTGGGCCAGCGCGAGACGCTCGACGCGGCCGCGCGCGGCTAGACCCCCACTGCGACCCGGCGCCATCCTGCCGGAGGGTGGGGCGGCGCCGGGCGCAAAACCTCAGTTTCCGCCGAAAAACCGGCGGACAGCCGGTTTTGCCGGCCCCGGTCCGGGCGGCCCGGACGGGGCCGCGCCGGCGACCCCATAAAAACGCGGAATATTGTGACTTAGATCACCGATTCGGCGAAAAGTTACAAAGCCTGTGAGCCCGCTCACAGGCGGCGCGGGCGAACCCTGCTTTTATGGTTTCCAGAAGCCGCGGTTTGGAGCGCGGCACGGGAGACAGGGGAAGTCCGATGAACGCCGCCATTCTCGCACCCGATCGCGAAACCCGGCGCACGCCCTTGACGACACGCATCGCGGCCACGATCGCGCGGTTCCCGGTGCCGAGCGACACGGGGGCCGGCCACCGCCGCCTGATCGACGCGGTGACGGCCCGCCGCGACACCAGGGCCTTCCACGAGCTGTACAATTATTTCGCGCCGCGCCTCAAAGCGTACATGAAGAAGCTCGGCACCACGGACGAGCTGGCCGAGGAGCTGGTGCAGGACGTGATGTGCACGGTGTGGCGCAAATCGGGCAGCTACGATCCCGCCAAGTCGGCGGTGAGCTCGTGGGTCTTCACCATCGCCCGCAATCTGCGCATCGACGCGCTGCGCCGCGAACAGCGCCGCTTCATCGACCCGGCCGAGCCCGCGCTCAAGCCCGCCGCGGTGGCGCAGCCCGACGCGCGCCTCACCTTCGCCGCCGAGCAGCAGCGCGTGCGCAGCGTGCTCGAGGCGCTGCCGCAGGAGCAAGCCGCGGTCGTCAGCCTCGCCTTCTACGAGGGCAAGTCGCATGGCGAGATCGCCTGCCACCTGGCGATCCCGCTCGGCACGGTGAAGTCGCGCATGCGCCTCGCGTTCCAGCGCCTGCGCGAGGCGCTCGACCCGGCCGTGCCCGTAATCCAATAGTGTGACTTGCAGGGGGAGCTCCAGTTGCCGATCGACGGTGCTAGCGACACGGTCTCGCCGCGTTCGATAATGCGCCACTTCGCCGGATTGAGCGGCGTAACAACTTCGAGGCCGCAGCCGCAGAGGCAAAGGTGTGAAGCCGTCGAATACCGCCGCGAAACATAGAGAACACCTAACTCAAGGCGCTCTGGAATGAATTCGACAAACCTTCGGCTGAACCCGGGAGACACGCTTCATATGGCGCATTCAACGACAATCTCACCGCTAGCGATCGAGTAGCCCGCATAGACCTCTTTGCGTGTGTCCCGATACACCCCGAAGAGCTTCTTCCAGCCGATCACCGCGATGGCGGCGTTCAGCGCATTTAGCTCGGCAATCTGGATGTTGCTGGAATACTCGTTCGCCGCAACATCGCCCTCGGCAAATGAGATGTGCGGCGCTGCGGCGTCGCGCGTGGTCGCCGTGCTCGTCGCCGTTCGAACAATGCCGGATAACTGCCCATCGTTGAGCACGACCCCCATACCGACATCGATGAAAGGTGTGCCGTTGCTGAGTAGGCGCCCAATAACAGCCCGTTTGGCCGAACCCACGTCCATGCAGACGAACACGAAATCGAGGCCGTCGAGAAGAGCCACATTGCCGGGCTCTAGGAAGACATCGTGCACGACGATTCCCCGGCGCATGTTGGAGTAAATTCCGGCGAAACGGGCCACCTTTTGCCACTTAGCCCGCAGTTCCTCGATCGACGGCGCTCCCGGCGAGCGAAAGGCGTTGTGCTGGGAAAACACGTCGCGATCGAAGATGTGTAGCTCGGCGACCGATGTTTTAGCCACGAAATCGAGGATGTAGGAGCCGGTGCCGCCGAGCCCGGCGATAGCGATTCGCAGCCCGGCAAGCTTAGCATTGACCGTGCCGATCCCGGCGCGGCTCGTTGCCGTATCGATATATTTGAAGACGCTGTCCGTCTCATAGGCCGGGATGACGGGGGAGGTGCAGGCTGTGGCGTTGAGATCAAGCTTGGCCGCCTCCCCTGAAATGCGGCCAATGTAGGTGGTCATCTTGTGATGATAGTCGCGGTAGTCCGCCTTCGCCGAGAAGGTGAAATCCGCGCGCACGCCTGGAGCGAGATCCTGGGGCGCAGAAGAGTTCTGGATAGAGCTGATCTTTGACCCATCGGCGTGACAAGGATGCTCGCCGGTCCAATAGCAGACATGATCGTCGGGCTTTTCGGCGATGTCGCCGGACAGCTTAAGCTTGGATATGAGGACGCCTCGGCGTACCACGCGCTGCAAATCGGCAAACGGGACGTCCCGGATCGAGCAGGAAGCCGTCCCGAATGTCGAGATCGTAGCCTTCGTTCTGCAGCCTCAGAAGGCTGGGGCTAAGAGCGATTAGTCGGCGTGACATCGAATTCCATCCCGTCCTTCACCTTAACCGACTGCCCTTCGACTAGGGTGCCAGCCGGCTTGTTGCCCTCGCCGCGGGTGTACTGGACGGTGAACTGGACACCGTCCCCGGTCGGCGGGTTCGGGAAAGGCGAGGGCGACGACCTGATCGAAAGTAATCTCCTCGTTTTTCGGCACCGTCTTGGGGCGGCCATTGACGATGATGGTGACGGTCTTGGCCTCCTCGGCCTTGCCGTAGGCTTCGACGTCGACAGCGCTCATAGGCACATCTCCTTTCCGGTTAGCTCGAAAAGCGCAGGAAGCCGCGCG
The DNA here is from genome assembly GCA_963804235.1 of uncultured Alphaproteobacteria bacterium. Classification (GTDB taxonomy): domain Bacteria; phylum Pseudomonadota; class Alphaproteobacteria; order ATCC43930; family CGMCC-115725; genus DATJLY01. The sequence continues at coordinate 81,221 of CAWDPP010000059.1, read as the reverse complement.
TTGACACTTCCGTCGATTGCAAAATCACAATCGATTTGATAAGCATAACATTGGGCAGAGCAAATTGCAACATCGCAATCGATGCGGAATTCACAATGGGAGATGGCATGGCAGAAAACTTCGACACGGAAGCCCTTTACGCAGCGCTGAACGCCGCACGCTTGAGCCGGCAGAAGACTTGGAAGGACATCGCTCAGGAGTCAGGGGTCGCTGCATCAACCCTGTCGCGGATGGGGCACGGAGCGGCACCCGACGTGAATGGCCTGGCAGCGCTTCTAAAATGGTCAAACCTGAAAGCCGAGATGTTTATCCGGGGTGCTAGCAAGAAGGAGGCGCCACCAATCGCCAAACTCACCGCGCTTCTGCGTGCGGACCCTCACCTGTCCCCGCAGCACGCGAAGCTGATGGAGGACATTGTGGTCAGCACATATACCAAGCTTCGGGGCAGCTCGAAATTGACTTTCCGGCGTGGTTTCAAAGCAGAGGCTAACCGCATCTCGCTCCGCGTCCGGGAGCAGATGGGTCTAGGGCCGTTCGATCCGATCGACCCCGCCGAGGTGTGCGCCCATTTCGACATTGTGCTTCTGAGGCTTAGTGAACTCGACTGCAACTCTTCGTCCTTTCTCGGGGCCAGTCGCTCCTCCTTCTCGGCGGTGACGGTGCCCTGCGGCTGGCAAACGGCGATCGTCCACAATAATTCGCACCACGTCTACCGCCAGCGCAGCAATATCTGCCACGAGCTGGCGCATTGCTTCCTTGGCCATCAGTTTACACCGCCCCTCACTGAGAGCGGAGAGCGCGCCCACGACGGCGGGATTGAGGGCGAAGCAAACTTTCTCGCGGGAGCGTTGCTGATCCCCAATGACGCGGCGATCCATATCGTTCGGCAAGGACTCGTGTCGGTGGCCCAAAGCGAACTTTGGCGTGAGCCAGCCGATGCTGGACTATCGACTTCGCGTGAGTGGAGCTCACACGATCCATGAGCGCATCGTTCAGGCAGCCGGGAAAGGCCGCCGGGATCCTACGCGAGCGCGAAATGGCACTTAGGACGCTGGTTGCTTCAGGTCCTCAACGTGACCGGCCGGACGCGCCGTCTTATCACTCTTCTCCATCCGACGTAGGTCCGCTTTGGGTCAGAAGCAGAATTCGGCCGCCGGAGCTCGGCGCTGTGCTTTATCGAGTACAGCCGCTCGTCCAGACCTTCTCAGCGCGTCAATTCGTCGAGCGCGCGCGCGGTCGAGGATCGCGATCGAAGTGTCGTCGATGCGGATGACGCCGCGGCGCTGCCAGTCATTGAGGCACTTGTTGACGCTCTCGCGCGCGGCGCCCACGAGGTTGCCGAGATCGCGCTGCGACAACGGCTTGGCGCCGCCGACATGGTCGCTGTCCATGCGCAGCAGCGCCTTTGCGAGGCGCGCCGGGAGCTGCATCAGCGACACCTCGGCGGCGTGCTGGGTGTTCTCGCGAAAGCGCTCGCACAGCACCTCGACGATGCGCGGCCACGCCTCGGGATGGCGCTCCAGGAACACCATGACCTCGCGCCGGTCGAGCACGGCGAGGCTGCACGCGGTCATCGCCGTGGCGTCGGCCGAGCGCTCCTTGCCGTCGAGAAGCGCGATCTCGCCGAACACCTCGCCGGGGCGCAGGATCGCCAGCAGCAGCTCCTTGCCGTCGGGCGAGGAGATGCTGATCCGCACCTCGCCCGACAGCACCGCCATCATGCTCGAGCCCGGCGCCCCCATGCGGAAGATGGGGTCGCCCGAGGCAAACCGCCGGATATGGGCGCGGCTCACGAGCTGATCCCGCTCCTCCGAGCCAAGCCCTTGAAAGAGAAAGCAATTCGCCAGCAGACGCCGGGCGTCCTCGGCCGGTTTCCGGATCGGGGTCTCCATCGAGCTCCGCGCTTTCCCCCGTCTCTTGCTCCCTCGCACATACAGGACGGGGGCGAAAGTTTCAATCTTAGCGCCCGTTGCTCCGGGGCGGCGGATTGTCTAGAGAGCGCGGCCCAACCCGCCGGGTTCAAGGGATTCATGGCACAAGTTACCGCGGCCAGCGGAACGGCGGCGGCGCGCAGCCGCACCCAGAAGCTGTTGCTGCTTGGCGCGCTCGGTGTCGTCTACGGCGATATCGGCACGTCGCCGCTCTACACCATCAAGCAATGTTTCATCGAGCTCGGCGGCCACGTGTCGACGTCCTCGGTCTATGGCGTGCTGTCGCTCATCACCTGGGCGCTCATGGTGGTGGTCACGCTCAAATACGTGACCGTGATCATGCGCGCCGACAACCGCGGCGAGGGCGGCATCCTGGCCTTGACCGCGCTCGCGCTGCGCGCCGGCGAGGGCAAGCCGCGCATGCGCTGGTGGATTCTCGCCGCCGGCCTGCTCGGCGCGGCCCTCTTCTATGGCGACGGCGTCATCACGCCGGCGATCTCGCTCCTGGGCGCGGTCGAGGGGCTGAAGGTCGCGACGCCGTTCTTCGACCCTTACGTGATCCCGATCAGCGTCGTGCTGCTGCTCTTCCTGTTCATGTTCCAGCGCCGCGGCACGGCGCGCGTCGGCGGCGCGTTCGGGCCGGTCATGATCGTGTGGTTCCTCACGATCGGCTTCCTCGGTCTGGTCGAGATCGTGCGCCAGCCCGATATCGTGAAGGCGCTCAATCCCTATTACGGCGTGGCGCTGCTGCTGCACGACCCGGGCAAGGGGCTGCTGCTGCTGGGCGCCGTCGTTCTGGCCTTCACCGGCGTCGAGGCGCTCTATGCCGACATGGGCCATTTCGGGCGCCGGCCGATCCGCGTCGATTGGCTGTGCTTCGTGTTCCCGTCGCTGCTTTTGAATTATTTCGGTCAGGGCGCGCTGGTGCTGCATTCGCCCTTCGCGCTCGACAATCCGTTCTATCGCCTCGCGCCCGACTGGGCGCTTTATCCGATGGTGGTGCTGTCGGCCGCGGCCACCGTGATCGCCTCGCAGGCGGTGATCTCGGGCGCCTTCTCGATGACGCGCCAGGCCGTGCTCCTGGGCTACCTGCCGCGCTTCGACATCCGCCACACGTCCGAATCCGCGATCGGCCAGATCTATGTGCCGAAGATCAACCTGTTCCTGCTCGTCGCCACGCTGGCGCTCGTCCTCGGATTCAAGAGCTCCGACAATCTCGGCGCCGCCTATGGCGTCGCCGTCACCGGCACGATGACGCTGACGACGATTCTGGCCTTCGTCTATGCGGTCGCGGTCGCGCGCTACAACAAGCTCATCGCCGGATCGGTGTTCGGCTTCTTCCTCGTCGTCGATCTCGTGTTCTTCAGCTCGAACCTCCTGAAGATCGTCGAGGGCGGCTGGTTCCCGCTGGTCGTGGGGTTGGTGCTGTTCCTGCTGATGGTGACGTGGATCAACGGGCGCGAGCAGCTTCTGGTCGAGCGCTGGCGCGAGGCGCTGCCGCTCGAGACGTTCCTGCAGACGCTGCGGCCCGACCGGCCGCTGCGCGTTCCCGGCACCGCCGTCTTCATGGTGCCCAATTCCGATATCGTGCCGCCGGCGCTGCTGCACAATCTGAAGCACAACAAGGTGCTGCACGAGCGCGTCGTGCTGATGAAGGTGGATATCGAGGACATTCCGCACGTGCCCGACAGCGAGCGCATCGCGATGCGGCACCTGGAGCATAATTTCCACGCCATCACGATCCATTACGGCTTCATGGACGAGCCCAACATCCCGCGCACCCTGGCGCAGCTTCGCCTCATGCAGTTCCGCTTCAACCTGATGGAGACGTCGTTCTTCGTCGGGCGCGAGAAGATCGTGATCGGGCGGCACTCGCCGTTCTGGGACTGGCGGAAGCGCCTGTTCATCTTCATGCACCGCACGATGCTGAGCGCCACCGAGTATTTCCGCATTCCGTCCAACCGCGTCGTCGAGCTGGGCGGGCAGGTGGAGATCTGAGCTGAGATCGCGCGCCGGAGATCGATAACGGCCGGCAACACGGAGGGAGCGCACGATGGCGAACGGCATCCTGATCGCAGCGATCGATTTCACCGGCATCGCCGAGGACGAGTTCCACGACTGGTACGATACCGAACACATCCCCGAGCGGCTGCGCGTGCCGGGTTTTCGCTCCGCGGCGCGTTGGATCAGCGTCCAGAACCCAAGGATCGCGGTCGCGACCTATGAGCTCGACAGCCTCGACGTTCTTCAGAGCGCGGCCTACCAGGCGGTCGGCAACCACGGCGCCGGCAGCGCCAATCTATCGGTGTGGTCAAAGCGCGTGACCGCCCGGATCAAGATATTGCTCCGCTTCGAAGGCGAGCAAATCTCGCCCGGGGACGAGCCGGCGCCGAAGGACGCGCCGGCCCTCCTGGTGAACGCCATGAACATCGCTCCCGAGCACGAGCGCGAATTCAACGAGTGGTACGAGAGCGAGCACATCCCGGCGCTTGCGGCGGTGCCGGGCACCTTGCGCGCGCGGCGCTTCCGCGGCAGCGGCGGCGCAGCGCGGCGCTCTGTGGCGATCTACCATCTGGCGTCGCCCGAGGTGCCGGATGGGGCGGCGTGGAAGAAGGCCGCCAACACGCCTTGGACCGAGCGCATGCGGCCGCATTTCCGCGATCAGCTGCGCATCGTCTGCCGGCGCTATCGCCGCGTAGTTTAGAGCGGAGCGCGCGCGCTTTACGCGACGAAGCGGCCGGCGCTTTTGCTGGCCTCGAACGCCGGCAGCTCGTCGAGCACGTGCCGGCGCAGCTCCTGGTGCGCGCCGCTTTCGGCGAGCGCGCGCAGCGAGGGCGGGAACACTTCGCTCGAGGCGAAGGACAGGCCGCACAGCGCGATCGCCGGATCGGACCCGTCCTGCGTCAGCGGCAGCAGCAGGTTGCGGACGGTGAGACGCCGCCCCGCGCCCCAATGCAGCTCGCTCTCGGCATAGACCGGCGCGCGCTCGGCATAGACGAGGCGGTAGAGCGAGCCGAGCTCGGTGAACCAGCCGCCGCGCAGCTCGCGCTCGAGATAGCGGCCGGTCGGGTCGGCGCCGAGGCGCTTCACCACCGCCGTGCCGACGAGGCGGAAGCGCACATGCGTGCCGCGCTCGAACAGATCGGCGAGCACGAGATGCGGCAGCAGTTCGGCGCCGATTTCCACGGGATCGATGTCGCGCCGCGCCGGCAGCGCGCGCGCGCCGCGCTTGGTGAGCCAGTAGCGCAACAGCGCCAGGAGAAGCGGATCGGTAACGGGCAGGGCGGACATCGCCTCAGGCAATTGCTCGGGTGCGCACGAGACCCACTCCGCGCGTCGGCGGGTTAATTTTTTCCTAACGGACGCAAAAGGGGTCTCGACGCGCCCGAAAGAGGCGCGCGAACTCGGCCCTTGTCCACAGGCGCGCGGCGCCGGCCGCGTCCCGGCGCGGCGAGTCGGAAGCGCAGCTAGATATCGTTGGCGGCGAGAAGGCGCGCGCCGGCCGGGACCAGCATGCGCTCGACCGGGAGCCACAGCGTCACGCGCGTCCCCGCGCCCGGCGCGCTGTCGATCTCGAGCCGTCCGCCGTGCAGCTCGATCATGGATTTCGCGAGCGGCAAGCCCAAGCCGGTGCCCTGGTATTTGCGCGCGAGCCGGCTGTCGATCTGGCCGAACGGGCGCAGCGCCTTGTCGATGTCGCCGGGCGCGATGCCGATGCCGGTGTCGGCGACGGTGATGCCCAAGCCCTGGTCGGTGAGCTTGGCGCGCACCGTGATGCTGCCGCCGGCCGGCGTGAACTTCACCGCGTTCGAGAGCAGGTTGAGCACCACCTGCTTCATGCGCAGCTCGTCGCATTGCACGAGCGGCAAGGTCAGCGGCATGGCCTGCGTCAGATGCAGGCCCGCGGCATCGATGCGCTCGCGCATCAGCCGGATGCAGCCTTCGATCACGCTGACGATGTCGACGGCCTCCTCGGCCAGCTCGATCTTGCCGAACTCGACCTTCGAGACGTCGAGCACGTCGTTGATGAGCTTCAAGAGATGGAGGCCGCTGTCGCGTATGTCGGTGGCGTAGTCGGCATAGCGGGGATCGCCCATGGGTCCGAAAATCGCGCCCTTCAGAATGTCGGCGAAGCCGATGATGGCGTTCAACGGCGTCCTCAGCTCGTGGCTCATGTTGGCGAGGAATTCGCTCTTGCTGCGGCTCGCGAGCTCGGCCTCCTCCTTGGCGCGGCGCAGATCGGCCTCGACGCGCTTCTGCTCGGAGACGTCGAGATATGTCGCGACCGCGCCGCCTTCGGGCATCGGCGTCACGCGCATCTCGATGAAGCGGCGATTGGGCGCCATGAACTCGCGCACCGCCGCCTTGCCGGTCTCGCTGACGCGGCGGGTGAAGGCGATGCTGACATTGGCGCGCTCTTGCCCCTCGGGCCCGGCATAGTCGCGCACCATGTCGGCGAACGGACGGCCGACCCAGAAACTCTTGGGCTCGTGGTCGAAGAGGGAGAACATGCGGTCGTTCCAGAGCCGCATGCGCAGCTCGCCGTCGAGCACGAGGAGCCCCTGCTCCATGCTGTCGAGCGTCGCGCGCAGCAGGACCGAGGTGGCGGCGAGCTCGCGCTGCGCCGCGGCCGCATGCTCCTCGGCGCGCTTCAGGAGCGTCAGGTCGCGGCCGATGCCGCGATATCCGGCGAAGGCGCCGCCGCCGTCGAACAGCGGCAGGCCCGAGAGCGAGAGATGGAGATGCCCGCCATCGGTGCCGCGGCACATGAGCCGCACGTCGCGGAACGGCAGGCGCGCTTCGAGGAGGGCGACGAGCGGCTGCCAGTCGTCGCCGGCGACGCCCAGCCCGCGCACCTCGTCGAGGCGGCGGCCGATGAAATCCTGGCTCTCATAGGCGGCCGGGAGCGACGTGCTCGAACTCATGCGCGTGAAGCGCAGGCCCGCGTCCATTTCCCAAAACCAGTCGGCCGCGGCCTCGGCATAGTCGCGGAGCCGCTGCTCTTCCGTGCGTGCGCCGCCGAGGGCGCCGTCGATCGCCATACCCCGCTCCGGCCTCCGGCCCGATCGGCAGGATGCTAGAACGGGACGGTTAAGAAATCCGTCACGCGCCGCGAGAGCAAGATCGCTTGGAATGGGACCGGCGGTTCCATTCCAGCGATCTTGCTCTCCCTCTAAGGGATCGACCATGATTCGGATCGGGCGGGATCGCAGGGCGATTCGCCGATCCGATCATGGCCGGGCCGCTCCAGCATGCGGCCGAGATTGCGGCCGCCGAAGATGTGGACGTGGAGGTGCGGCACCTCCTGGTTCGAATTGGGCCCGTGATTGGCGAGGATGCGGTAGCCGGCATCGGCCAATCCCAGCAGGCGCGCGACATGCCCGACCGCGGCGAGAAACGCGCCTTGCTCCGCGGCCGGCGCCGTGGCCGAGAAATCCTCGAGCGAGACGTAAGCCTTCTTCGGGATGACCAGCACGTGCACCGGCGCCTGCGGCCTTATGTCGTGGAAGGCCAGGACGTTGTCGTCCTCGTACACCTTCTTGCACGGGATCTCGCCGCGCAGGATGCGGGCGAAGACGTTGTTCGGATCGTACGCCATCGGAGCCTCCGTCAGCCGCGCGCGCGGCCTTCCTTCTCGGCGATGCCCGAGACGCCCATGCGGGCCTCGAGCGCGCGCCACACGTCGCCGGGCGCGATGCCGCGATCCTGCCACAGCACGAGCAGGTGGTAGAGCAGATCGGCGCTTTCGCCGGCCAAGGCAGCCGGCCCCTCGGAGAGCGCCGCCACCACGGTCTCGACCGCCTCCTCGCCGAGCTTGCGGGCGATATGCGGCGTGCCCGCGGCCAGGAGCTTCGCCGTGTAGGACACGGCCGGATCGGCGCCGCGGCGGTCCGTCAGCGTCGCATAGAGCCGGTCGAGAATGCTGCCGTCGAGGTCGGGCATGGGGGCCCCCGGAAATTGGCTTCGTTCGGTCAAATCGCAGGCGGCACTTCGATGCCGCGCGCCGCGCCCGCCACTCTGAGGCCCCGAGGCCACACCATCAAGGTGCACGGCATATGGCCATGTATCGGATGGACGGACTGCTCCGGCCATTTCGGCTTGGACGAGCTAAGCCAGCGGTGCAACGACGACATACGGGCGCTTGGGCGGCTTCAACGGGACGAACGGATTGACCGGCTCGGCATGGAAAAGGCGTGAGATCGAGCGCGCGGTCAAGCTAGCGGGATCGACACCAAGGAAGACCTATCCAAAGGACGTTGAGATATATTCCCCTCTGCTGCGCGGCGCATCGGCCCAATATCGTAGTCCCCAAAAGAAGTAGGCCGCTTGCGGTGCCGCTGATAACTGCGATTGGAGCCGTGATGCCCATTGCAGTCAGAACGCCCGACAAAGCGCCAGTGGTTGCTGCACCCAGATTTATATCAGCGATAATTTGTGTGATCTCAGCGTGGTCAAGTTCGATCACAAAACCGTATCGCGTAAAGTGCGTTGTGGCCATGCTCCCCCCACATCGCCCGCCAGACGACCAGAGACCTCTCCTCGAAAAAAGAACTATCGAATGCTTTTGGGATCGATCTCGCCGCGGCGAATCATTCTGTTGGTTTCTTCAAGCGACCGCTTCAGATCGGCAAAGACTACCGGATCATCTATCCCGATTTGCCGTCCATCCTGAACCTTTAATTCGAAGGTCCCATCTTCGGCTCGGGTGATGTAATCATTCAGTCGGCGAATCGCGAATTCGTAGCGATCAGCCCATTCATGCTCGTTCATAGTCATCATCCCGATGATCTACGATTATACAAGTTGTACCACGTACAGGGATGCGCGGCCATCCTGGTCACGTTGGCCAACTCGTGCGGTACTATAGATAACGCCCGTTGGCCTGCAAAAGTCCTAAGTTTCGAACAAATGGCGAACGCTAGGCTTATGGGCTAACTACCTAGCACTATTATATTCTTTCTCTGCCGCGCGCTGCCAGTACCCGCAGAAATCCACGCTCGGCTCGCGCCTCATTGGCAGTCCTGACACGGCGCGGACTTGATCGACGCTCGACACGTGGCGGCTGTGTTCGCGCAACGATGTTGAGAATTTCACAGCCGCACCGGGATGCCGGCCTCGGCCAGCGCCGCCTTCGCCTGGGCGATGCGGAACGTGCCGAAATGGAAGATCGAGGCGGCGAGCACCGCGCTCGCATGGCCGTCGCGCACGCCCTCGACCAGGTGGTCGAGCGTGCCCACCCCGCCCGAGGCGATGACCGGCACGCTCACCGCGTCGGCGACGGCGCGCGTCAGGGCGAGGTCGAAGCCCTCGCCGGTGCCGTCGCGGTCCATCGAGGTGAGCAGGATCTCGCCCGCGCCCAGCGCGACGACGTGGCGCGCCCAGTCGACCGCATCGATGCCCGGTGCCGCGCCGGCCGCCATGCGTGAACACCTCCCAGCGCCCGGGCGCGGACGCCTTGGCGTCGATCGCGACGACGATGCACTGGCTGCCGAATTTCTCCGCCGCCTCCTGCACCAGCTCGGGGCGCGCGACGGCGGCGGTGTTGATCGAGGTCTTGTCGGCGCCGGCGAGCAGCAACGTGCGGATGTCCTCGACCGAGCGCACGCCGCCGCCCACGGTCAGCGGCATGAAGCACTGCTCCGCCGTGCGGCGCACCACGTCGTAAAGCGTGGCGCGGTTCTCGGACGAGGCGGTGATGTCGAGGAAGCACAATTCGTCGGCGCCTTCGGCGTCATAGAATTTCGCCTGCGCCACCGGATCGCCGGCATCGACGAGATGGACGAAATTGACGCCCTTGACGGTGCGGCCGTCCTTGACGTCGAGGCAGGGGATGACGCGGCGCTTCAGCATGATCCCTCGGCGAGCGCCAGCGCGCGCGCAAGATCGATGCGCCCGTCATAGAGCGCGCGGCCGATGATGGCGCCGGAGATGCCGTCCTGCTCGTGCGCCTTCAAGGCGGCGATATCGGCCTCGGGCGAGATGCCGCCCGAGGCGATCACCGGCGTCTTGAGGCGGCGCGCGAGCGCAGCCGTCGCCGCGACATTGGCGCCGGCCAGCACGCCGTCGCGCTCGATGTCGGTGTGGACGATGGCGGCGGCGCCGGCATCCTCGAAGGCGAGCGCCAGGTCGAGCGCCGCAACATCGGACGTGCGCGCCCAGCCTTCGACCGCGACGCGGCCGCCGCGCGCGTCGATCGCGAGCGCGATGCGGCCGGGCCAGGCGCGGCAGGCGGATTTGACCAGAGCCGGATCGGTGAGCGCCGCCGTGCCGAGCACGACGCGCGCAGCACCGCGCGCGAGCCAGAACGAGATCGCCTTTTCCGAGCGGATGCCGCCGCCGAGCTGCACTTTGAGCGGCGTGGCGCGCAGGATGGCGTCGACCGCGGCGCCGTTGCGCGACTTGCCGGCGAACGCGCCGTCGAGATCGACGACATGGAGCCAGCGCGCGCCCGACGCCGCGAAGCTCTTGGCCTGCGCCGGCGGATCGTCGTTGAACACGGTCGCCGCGCTCATCTCGCCGCGCACCAGGCGGACGCAGCGCCCGTCCTTCAGGTCGATCGCGGGATAGAGGATCACGGCCGCCAGCCGAGGAAATTCGCGATCACGCGCAAGCCCGCGCCCTGGCTCTTCTCGGGATGGAACTGCACGCCGGCGATGTTGTCGCGCGCGACGGACGCCACGACCGCGCCGCCATAATCGACGGTCGCGAGCACGTCCTCCGCGCGCGCCGGGAAAAAGCCGAAGCTGTGCACGAAGTAGGCGTGCGTCCCGGGCTCGAGCCCGGCGAGCAGCGGATGCGGGCGGGCCGGCCGCAGCTCGTTCCAGCCCATGTGCGGGATCTTGAGCGAAGGATCGTCGGGATGGATCGCCGCGACCTCGCCCGCGATCCAGCCGAGACCCGCCACCGTCTCGAACTCGCGCCCGCATGTCGCGAGGAGCTGCATGCCGACGCAGATGCCGAGAAACGGCCGGCCCTTTTTCCGCACCGCTTCCGCGAGCGCCTCCTCCATGCCGGAAATATCGGCGAGGCCGCGGCGGCAATCGGCGAAGGCGCCGACGCCCGGCAGCACGATCCGGTCGGCGCGCGCGACCGTCGCGGGATCGCCGGTCACCTCGATGCGGTCGTCGGCGCCGCTGTCGCGCGCCGCGCGCTCGAAGGCCTTGGCGGCCGAGCGCAGATTGCCCGAGCCGTAATCGATCACGGCAACGAGCGCCATCAGAGGCTGCCGCCGAGCACGCCCTTGGTCGAGGGAACCTCATCCGCGCGGCGCGGGTCGATCGCCACCGCCTGGCGCAGCGCGCGCGCCAGGCCCTTGTAGCAGGACTCGACGATGTGGTGATTGTTCTCGCCGTAGAGATTCTCGACATGGAGCGTGACGCCGGCCGATTGCGCGAACGCCTGGAACCACTCCTTGAACAGCTCGGTGTCCATGACGCCGAGCTTGGGGCGCGAGAAATTCACCTTCCACACGAGATAGGGCCGCGCCGACATGTCGAGCGCGACCCGCGTCAGCGTCTCGTCCATCGGGATGAGCGCGTCGCCCCAGCGCGCGATGCCGCGCCGGTCGCCCAGCGCCTTCGCCACCGCCTCGCCGACGGCATAGCCGGTGTCCTCGGTGGTGTGATGGAAGTCGATGTGCAGGTCGCCCGCGGCCTTGACGGTCGAGATCGATCAGGCTGTGGCGCGACAGCTGCTCCAGCATGTGGTCGAGGAAGCCGATGCCGGTCGCGACGTCGAAGACGCCGCGTGCCGTCGAGACCGACCGTCGCCGTGATCGAGGTCTCGCGCGTCTTGCGCTCGACGCTCGCCGTCCGGGATTTTTCCTTCGCTTTCGCCACGCGCGCCTTTTACCAAGTCGCAAGGATTGCGGCAAACGGCGGCCCCCCACCGTCACCGCATGCGGTCACCCTCCCCGGTGCGGACGAGGGACCCAACGCGAGCGAACGCCGGCGTTGAGGGTGAGGGCGCAAATTCCGGCATTTTAGGAAAAAGTCGGGCGATTGTGGCATCGGAAGGACACGGGCTTAACGCTTGGGCAACCGTGAGGTCCGAGGATCGCGCCATGAACAACGCGTGGCGGATGGCGGCCCTGGCCGCCGTTTCCTTGGCGGCGCCGAGCCTTGCCGGCGAGCCGAACCGGTCCTCCCTCTCCTACGAGGACAATGTCACCATCAACGCGGCATGCTTTGCCGCGCATGCGAAGGGCGCGAGCGCGTTCGACGACTGCGTCGTCGCGCAGATGGGCCAGCTCAAGACCCATCCGGCGCCCGACCGCACCCAGCTGTCCGAGGCGCAGAGCCGCGACATCGAGCGCGACTGCAATTACCTGCGCCGCGTCGGCATCGGCCCTTACAACGACTGCCTCGCCAAGGAAGCCACATCCGCGGCGCCGGCGCCCGAAGCCGACGACAAGGATCAGATCGCGAGCGCCGCGGGCCTCGCCAAGGCGATGACCGAGCCCGAGGCGACGGTCGAGGAGGCGGCCGTGGTGCAGCTGCCGCTGCCGCCGTCGGTATTGCCGCAGCGGCCGCACGGGATCGCGCGCGCGGCGCTTTCGGCCGAGGCGCTCTACAAGAAGCTCGAGCGCTCGGTGTTCGTGGTGGGCGCGGCGCGCTCGGTCGGCGATGCGCGCGCGCGCGACATCATGCAGGGCTCGGCCATCGCCATTTCCGAGCATCTGCTGCTCACCAACTGCCATGTCGTCGATCACCGGCCGATCATCGTCCTGATGCAGGACAAGGTGATCTTCCGCGCCAAGCTCGTCGCGGCCGATACCGTGTCCGACCGCTGCGTCCTCGAAAGCGAGGGCGGCGCGCTCGTGCCCGTTGCCGGCGTGCGCACGTTCGCCGACATCGCGGTCGGCGAACATGTCTATGCGCTGGGCGCGCCGCGCGCGCTCGAGCGCACCCTGACCGAGGGACTGGTCTCGGGCCTGCGCTCGGCCAAGGGGCATAACCTGATCCAGACCTCGGCGCCGCTGTCGCCCGGCTCGTCGGGCGGCGGCCTGTTCGACGAGCGCGGCAATCTCCTCGGCATCACCACGCTGGCCTCGCTGCCGGGCTCGCAGAACCTCAATTTCGCGATCGCCGCCTCCGACTTCTGGGACTGAGCCCGCCGCCGCCCCCGCGATAGGCGGTGGACGCGCGCGCCGCGCGCCACCATATTTCACGCCATGGCCGAAGCGTGGCATGGCACCACCATCTTGAGCGTGCGCAAGGACGGGCGCGTCGTCATCGCCGGCGACGGCCAGGTGACGATGGGCCAGACCATCGTCAAGTCGAACGCGAAGAAGCTGCGCCGGCTCGGCAACGGCCGGGTCATCGCCGGGTTCGCCGGCGCCACGGCCGACGCCTTCGCGCTGTTCGAGCGGCTCGAATCGAAGCTCGAGCAGCATCCGGACCAGCTCGCCCGCGCCTGCGTCGAGCTGGCCAAGGACTGGCGCACCGACCGCTATCTGCGCCGGCTCGAGGCGATGATGGCGGTGGCCGACAAGGAGGTCTCGCTCGTCCTGTCCGGCACCGGCGACGTGCTCGAGCCCGAGGACGGGCTGATCGGCATCGGCTCGGGCGGCCCCTATGCCTTGGCGGCGGCGCGCGCGCTCATCGGCGAGGCGCTCGACGCCGACACGATCGCCCGGCGCGCCATGGCGATCGCCGCCCAGATCTGCATCTACACCAACGACCAGATCCTGATCGAAGCGCTATGACCTCGTCCTTCAGCCCGCGCGAAATCGTCTCCGAGCTCGACCGCCACATCGTCGGCCAGGGCGACGCCAAGCGCGCCGTCGCGATCGCGCTGCGCAATCGCTGGCGCCGCCAGCAACTGCCCGAGGAACTGCGCGAGGAAGTGCTGCCGAAGAACATCCTGATGATCGGGCCGACCGGCATCGGCAAGACCGAGATCGCGCGGCGCCTCGCCAAGCTCGCGCAAGCGCCCTTCATCAAGGTCGAGGCGACCAAGTTCACCGAAGTGGGCTATGTCGGGCGCGACGTCGAGCAGATCGTGCGCGACCTGGTCGAGATCGCGCTCGCCATGACGCGCGAGCGCCTGCGCAAAGAGGTGACGGCGCGCGCCGAATTGCGCGCCGAGGAGCGCGTGCTCGACGTGCTGGTGGGCCAGAACGCCAGCCCCGACACGCGCCAGAAATTCCGCAAGATGCTGCGCTCGGGCGAGCTCGACCAGCGCGAGATCGAGATCGAGGTGCAGGACACCAACATGGGCCTGCCGACCTTCGACATTCCCGGCATGCCCGGCGCGCAGATGGGCATGGTCAATATCGGCGACATATTCGGCAAGGCGTTCGGCAACCGCACCAAGCCGCGCCGCCTGAGCGTCGCCGACAGCTATCAGGTGCTGATCCAGGAGGAGAGCGACAAGCTCCTCGACCAGGAGAAGGTGACGCGCGAGGCGATCTCGGCGGTCGAGCAGAACGGCATCGTGTTCCTCGACGAGATCGACAAGATCTGCGGCCGCAGCGAGCACCGCCTCGGCGCCGACGTGTCGCGCGAGGGCGTGCAGCGCGACCTCCTGCCGCTGATCGAGGGAACGACGGTCGCGACCAAGCACGGCGCGGTCAAGACCGACCACATACTGTTCATCGCGTCGGGCGCCTTCCACATCGCCAAGCCGTCCGACCTGTTGCCGGAATTGCAGGGGCGGCTGCCCATCCGCGTCGAGTTGAAGCCGCTCACGCGCGACGATTTCCGCCGCATCCTGACCGAGCCCGAGGCGAGCCTCATCAAGCAATACCGCGCGCTCTTACAGACCGAGGGCGTGGCGCTCGACTTCACCGAGGACGCGATCGACGAGCTGGCGCTCCTGGCCGAGGAGATCAACACCGCGATCGAGAATATCGGCGCGCGCCGCCTCCACACCGTGCTCGAGCGCCTTCTCGAAGAGGTGAGCTTCACCGCCTCGGACCAGCCGCCCGACACCAAGGTGACGATCGACCGCGCCTATGTGCGCGAGCGCGTCGGCGCGCTCGCCAAGAACGCCGATCTGTCGAAGTTCATTCTGTAGCGATTGGCGAGACTGTCTTCATCGTCATTCCCGCGAAAGCGGCAATCGCAGGGCAGCCTGCACTCCGCTTGCTCCTTGGTCGCCGCCGAACATGCCATTGGCATGTTCGGGCCGAGCGTCCGGTGGACGCTCGGCAGGCGCCAAGCCCGCCTGCGCGGGGACGACGATATTGTTTTTCAGGCGCTTTCCCCCGGCACCCACTTGCGCACGTTCTTGGGCTTCGGCTCGTCCTCGTCGATGCGGAAATGATCGACGAAATCGGCGTAGCGGCGCAACAGCTCGGCGCGCTCGGCCTGGGTCATCTCCTGCAGGCGCCGGCGCGAGAAGTCGCGCTGGCGGAGATAGGGGGCGTCAAGGTCAGGCATGGCGGAATTTTTGCGCGAAGGGGTTAAGACCTTGTTACCCGGCGCTGGGCGCGGCGCGGCGCCGGGCCCGGCGCGGTCTTGACCAGTTCGAGGAGGCGCGCAATCCGCTCGGGCGGCAGCTTGCGGATGCGCTCGGCCAGGAGATTGGCAAGCTCGGTCGCCTCGGCCGAGAGCCCGCCGGTGTCGACCGTGACGCGCGGGTGCGACAGCCTGGCGAGGCGCATCAGCTCGTCCGCCTCGTCCCAGATGATGTTGAGCTGGGCGCAGATCGCCACCACCATGGCGTGCGTCGGCCGGCCGCGCTTGCCGTGCTCCAACGCCGAGAGATAGGCCGCCGAGACGCCCAGCGCCTCGGCCATGTCCTTCAACGCGATGGCGCGCTCGTCGCGGAGCTGGCGCAGGCGCACGCCGAACGGGGTCATGGCGGACAGGCCCTCATCGCCGCCACTCTAGCAAAGCGCACCGCGCCGGCCATGACGGCGGATGCTAACATGGCCGCGTTCCGTCCGCGGGAGAATGCCGATGCTGATCTTCCGGCAATTGTTCGATGCGCAATCCTCGACCTACACCTATCTCCTCGGCGACAGCGAAGCCGGCGAGGCGGTGCTGATCGATCCCGTGTTCGAGCAGATGCGGCGCGACGCGGCGCTGGTGCAGGAGCTTGGCCTGAAGCTGCTGTGGACGCTCGAGACGCATGTCCACGCCGACCACGTCACGGGCGCGTGGCTGCTGCGCCGCCGGCTCGACAGCAAGATCGCGCTCGCGCGCGCGAGCGCCGCCGCGGGCGCCGACCGATTGCTCACGGCCGGCGACACGATCGCGTTCGGCGCACGCAGCCTGTCGGTGCGCGCCACGCCCGGGCACACGGATGGCTGCCTCACCTATGTGCTCGACGACCGCTCCATGGCGTTCACCGGCGACTGCCTCCTGATCCGCGGCTGCGGCCGCACCGATTTCCAGGCCGGCGACGCCGGCACCATGTACCGCTCGGTGCGGCAGCAGATCTTCTCGCTGCCGGAGGCGTGCCTGCTCTATCCGGCGCACGATTATCGCGGCCTCACCGTGACCTCGGTCGCCGAGGAGCGGCGCTTCAACCCGCGCCTCGGCGGCGCCGCCTCGGCCGAGGATTTCACCGGCTACATGGCGAATTTGAAGCTCGCGCATCCGAAGCAGATGGATGTCGCGGTGCCGGCCAATCTGAACTGCGGCCGGCCCGCGAGCGCGCCCGCGCTCGGCCGCGATCCCGGCTGGGCCGCGCTCGCCTACACCTTCGCCGGCATCTGGGAGATCCAGCCGCAGGCGCTCGAGGATATGACCGGCCCGGTGCAGATCCTCGACGTGCGCGAGCCGGCCGAATTCGCCGGTCCCCTCGGCCATATCGCCGGGGCGAAGCTGATCCCGCTCGGCGAGCTGCAAGGCCGCATCGGCGAGCTGGCGAAGGATCGCCCCGTCGTCGCCGTGTGCCGCGCCGGCAGCCGCTCGGCGCAGGCGGTGGCGCTCCTGGCGCAGGCCGGCTTCGCCGAGATCGCCAACCTCGCCGGCGGCATGCTGCGCTGGCGCGCCGAGGGCCACCTGGTCGACGGCGGCGCGCAGTAGGCGCAGAGGGTTGGGTCCGCCCGACGCATGCGATAAGCTGCCGTTTTCCGCGGACCGGAGGGAAAAATGGCGGTGCAGTCGCTTCTGAGCTACGCGCTCACCGTGCCCGATCTCGAGGCGGGGCGGAAATTCTATTCGCTCTTCGGGCTCTCGCCGCACGAGCGCGGCAACGCGCTGGCGTTCCGCTGCGACGGGCGCGCGCAGGACCAGGTGCTGCTCGTCGAGGGCGCGAAGAAGCGCTTGAACCATCTGCGCTTCGGCAGCGACGAGGCGGGCATGGCCGCGATCCGCGCGCGCATGAAAGCGAAGGGCGTGCCCGAGATCGACGCGCCCGGCAATATCTTCGGCGGCGGCTTGTGGCTGCGCGATCCCGACGGGCACGCCTTGAACGTGCGCGCCGAGCAGGCGCAGCCGTGGCGCGGCGCCAAGCCGTTCGTCATCAACAATCCCGGGCACGAGATGGTGCGCGGCCGCGGCTGCCCGCCGCGCCACGAGGTGCGGCCGGTGCGCCTGGGCCATGTCCTGCTGCAGACGCCCGATCCCGAGCGCATGTGCCGGTTCTATACCGAGGTGGTGGGGCTGAAGCTCACCGACCACGTGCCGGGCCTCATCGCCTTCATGCATCTGCCGCAGGGCGGCGATCATCATGTCGTGGCGGTGCTGAAATCCGACCGGCCGGGCTTCCACCACGCCAGCTTCGAGGTCGATTCGCCCGACGAGATCGGCCTCGGCGCGCAGACCGTGCTCGAGGCGGGCTACAAGAACGGCTGGGGCTTCGGGCGCCACGTCTTGGGCTCGAACTTCTTCCACTACCTGCGCGATCCGTGGCTGAGCATGGCCGAGTATTTCTGCGACATCGACCAGATCCCCGCCGACGGCTCGTGGCAGGCGGGCGAGCACGGGCCGGAGGACGCGCTCTATCGCTGGGGCCCCAAGGTGCCCGAGGATTTCGACCGCAACTACGAGCCGGAGTAACAGCGGAGGCGTTCTTCCGACATGGACCGCAACGCGCTCGCCGGCGAGACCAGCCCCTACCTGCTGCAGCACAAGGACAATCCGGTGCATTGGCAGCCGTGGGGCCCGGCCGCGCTCGAGGCGGCGCGCGCGGCCGACAAGCCGATCCTGCTGTCGATCGGCTATGCCGCCTGCCATTGGTGCCACGTCATGGCGCACGAGAGCTTCGAGGACGAGGCGATCGCGCGGCTCATGAACGAGCTTTACGTCTGCATCAAGGTCGATCGCGAGGAGCGGCCCGATCTCGACACGATCTACATGCAGGCGGTGCACGCCATGGGCGAGCAGGGCGGCTGGCCGCTGACCATGTTCCTGACGCCCGCGGGCGAGCCGTTCTGGGGCGGCACGTATTTCCCGCCGACCTCGCGCTGGGGCCGGCCGGGCTTTCCCGACGTGCTGCACGCCATATCCGAGGCCTATCACGGCAAGCGCGACCAGATAGCGACGAACGTGAGTGCGCTTAAAAAGGCGCTCGGCAAATTGGCGGAGCCGGCGGCGGGCGCCGGCGTTTCGCTCGCGCTCATCGACCAGGCGGCGCTCCGGCTTGCCGCAGGAGGTCGATCGCGTCGAAGGCGGCATCGGCGGCGCGCCGAAATTCCCGCAGGCGCCGCTCTTCGCGCTGTTGTGGCGCGGCGCGAAGAGGCTCAAGAACGACGGCGCTCAAGAGCGCGGTGCTGACGACGCTCGACCATATCGCGCAGGGCGGCATCTACGATCACGCCGGCGGCGGCTTCGCGCGCTATTCGGTCGATGCGCGCTGGCTCGTGCCGCATTTCGAGAAGATGCTGTACGACAACGCGCTCCTGATCGAGCTTCTCGACCGGCGCGTGGCAGGAGACGAAATCGAAGCTTTATGCCGCGCGCGTCGCCGAGACGATCGAATGGGCCGAGCGCGAGATGCTGTTGCCCGAAGGGGGATTCGCCTCGAGCCTCGATGCCGACAGCGAGCACGAGGAAGGCAAATTCTATGTCTGGAGCGAGGCGGAGATCGACCGCCTGCTCGGGGCCCGCGCGCAGCACTTCAAGGAAATCTACGACGTAACGCCGGACGGCAACTGGGAAGGGAAGACGATCCTCAACCGGTTGGACCACCTCGCTCTGCTCGACGACGCCGAGGAAGACGAGCTGCGCGCAGCCCGCGCGCTCCTGTTCGAGGCGCGCACCGCGCGCGTGCGCCCCGGCCTCGACGACAAGGTATTGGCCGACTGGAACGGGCTCATGATCGCGGCGCTCGCGGTCGCGGGCTCGGCGTTCGGGCGCGACGATTGGCTTGCCCGCGCCGCGCATTCGTTCGATTTCGTCGTGCAGAATCTCGGCGCCGCGGACGGGCGGCTCATGCACGCGTGGCGCGCGGGCAAGCGCGCGCATACCGCCGTGCTCGACGATTACGCCAACATGAGCCGCGCCGCGTTGCTGCTCTACGAGGCGACGGGCGAGGTGCGTTTCCTCGAAACGGCGCGGCGCTGGGTCGGAATTTGCGACGCGCATTACCGCGATCCGCGCGGCGGATATTTCTTCACCGCCGACGATGCCGAGGCGCTGCTCGTCCGCACCAAGCAGGCGATGGATCAGCCGAACCCGTCCGGCAACGGCACGCTCGTCGAAGTGTTCGCGCGGCTCCATCACCTGACCGGCGAGGAGATGTTCCGCGCGCGCGCGGAGGAAGTGATCGCCGCGTTCTCGGGCGAGCTGCAACAGCAACCTCTTCGGCCTCGCGACGCTTCTGAACGGCGCCGAGCTTTTGCAGCGCGCGCTGCAGATCGTCATCGTCGGCGAGCGCGCGAGCGCCGACACGCAGGCGATGCTGCGCGCCGTCAACGAGGCGCCGCTTCCGACCAAGATTCTCCTCGTCGTGGCGCACGGGGCGGAGCTGCCGGAATCCCATCCCGGCCGCCGGCAAGGGCGCCATCGGCGGGCGCGCGACAGCCTATCTCTGCGAGGGCACGACATGCTCGCTTCCCTTGACCGACGCGAGGGCGCTCGAGACGGCGCTCGCATCGCGCTGATGCGGAAACTTTCCTTCGAGACGCGGGTCGGCCGCCTCACCCTCAGCGAGGACGAGGACCGGATCGTGGCGCTCGATTGGGGCGGGCGCGCGATGGGGAAACCCTCGCCATTGCTGCTCGAGGCAAAGCGCCAGCTCGGCGAATACCTCGCCGGCCGGCGCAAGAAATTCGACCTGCCGCTGGCGCCCGACGGCACCGCGACGCAGCTGCGCGTGTGGCAGCTCATGGCGGAGATCCCGTTCGGCGAGACGCGCACCTATGGCGATCTCGGCAAGGCGCTGGCCTTGGCGCCGCGCGCGGTCGGCCACGCGTGCGGGCGCAATCCGCTGCCGATCTTCATTCCGTGCCATCGCGTCGTCGGCTCGCACGGCGCATTGGGCGGCTATAGCGGCGGCGAGGGCGCCGAGACCAAGCGCCGCCTGCTGCAGCTCGAGCACGCGCTATTGCTGTAGCGCCGGCGGCAACAGGCCCAACACGCTCACCGCGGCGAGGATCAGAAGCGCCAATTCCCTGTTCGAGCGCCACCTGGCGCGCGAATGATGCGACCGAAGCGGGATGCCGGTCGAGAATCTGCGGCGTCTGCGAGAGGCGATTGTCGAGCGCCACGGCGATCATGCCCAGCACCAGCGCGATCTTGACCAGGAGCACGCGGCCATAAGGCGTCGCCAGGAGCGCGCCCGTGCTGCCGACGAGGAAGATGCTGTTGCCGATGCCGCTCAGCACGAGGACGCTCACGACGGCATATCCCACGCGCGAATAAAGCGGCAGCAGCGTGCGCACGGCGTGATCGAGCGCGGGCGAGGGCGCGCTCTGCGCACGCGCGAGGAGATGGTAGAGCGCCGGCAAGCTGCCGAGCCACAATCCGCCCGCGAGAAGATGCAGCACCTGCGCGGCGAGCGGTGCCGCGCCCGGATGCATCACCGCGTGGCCGGCCCAGGCGAGGCTTGCGGCGTGGGCGGCCGCAAGCAGCGTGACGAGCACGAGCGCGCCCGTGCCGCGCCACGCCAGGAGCACCGCGAGAAGCGCCGCCTCGAGCCCCAGGTGCCAAAGCCAGGCGTGGCCGAACAGCGTCTCGAACAGCACCGTCGCGAGCGTGTCGCGGTCGAACGCCTCGGACCAGCCGCCGCCCATCGACGGCCGCTTCGAGATCGAGCCACAGCAATGCCGAGACGAGCGCCGCGAGCGCCGCGGCGATGAGGATGCGCCGCAGCCAGTCTGCGAAATCGCGCTCGGCCGCGGCGAAGCCGGGACAGCGGAATTGCAGGCCGAGCGCGAAGGCGGGCGAGCCCAGCAGCACCATCGCCGCCGCGAACTGCACCAAGCGCACGGCGGCAAGCGCTGTCTCCACCCCGCTCACGGACCCTTCACCGTGAAGGTGAAATCGCCCTCGGTGCGATGGGTGTCGATCGAGACGACGTGCCACGCCACGCGGTACGTCCCCGGCGGCAGCGTGGCGAGATCGAGCACCAGCAGTTTCGGATCGCCGGGATCGAGCCTCGCCTTGCCCTTGCCCATCGCGTGGCCTTGCGCGTCGGTCACGTCGATGGCGCTGAAGGCGGGCTCGAGCGCCTCGGTGAACCAGATGCGGATTTGCGCCGGCGCGGCCGCGACGGTGCTGCCGACGGCGGGCTCGGCGTGATCGGGAAAGGCGTGCGCAAGCGCGGGCACGCCGCCCGAGAGGAGTCCCAGCGCGAGCGCGGCGCCGAACAGGGTCTGTTTCATGTCATCACCATTGCAGCATTGGCCGGCCGATCGAGTTGGGGAAGAGATCGTCGAGGAACATGTGGAACTGCACCACGCCGCCGATGCCCATGCCCTTGTCCCTGGCCGTAGGGGATGAGCGCCTCGGCGCCGATCTGGTAATACTGCCCGGCCCAGATCACGCCGGGCGCCACGACGTCCGGTCGTCGCGTTCCCCATCGCGTTCGTCGCGCCCATCACGGCGTTGCGGTTGAAGGGCGTCGCCGACGTGATCTCGACGAGCGGGACCATGCGGTCGAACGGCGCCTTCAAGCCCACGTCGCGGACATGGTGCTCGAGATATTCGAGGCTGTATTCGATGGCGAAGCCGGCGTTGAAGACGTTCTGGTTGAGCGCGCCGGCGCTGTTTACGCGGGTCGGGAAATCGACGCTGAGGTTCGCGGTGATGGCGAACGGGCGCAGCCACGGCACGCTATCGGGGAGGTCGCCGAAGCCCTTGCCGAAATCGATGCCGGGCGAGAACGTGGTGTGATCGTCGGCCATGCCCTGATGCACCGCGCCGGTATGCGCCCAGGTCACGTCGAGATTGGCGAGCGCCATGAATTCGTGCTGGGGATTGATGAAGAGCTGATACTGCGCGCCGGTCGTGAGGCTGCCGAAGCCGTGCGAGGGCGCCGCACCCTGCGGCTGGAAATAGTTCCACTCGTACTGCGCCGTCAGGCCGAAAGTCGGCGTCAGGCGCTTCGAGATGTCGGTCTCGATCGAATAAGACTGCGTCGCCCGTCGCGTCGGTCGGATTGCGCGTCAGGGTCGGCAGCGACATCTCGTCGGCGACGAACGGGTCGTCGGTCTGGATCGTCGCCGGAAAGAAGCGGTCGCCGGCAAAGCCGTGCGCGCGCGCCGGCCCGGCCGGATAAGCGAGGACCGCGGCGAGCGCGGCCGTCGAACATAGCTGCGAGTTCTCATGATCCCTCTCCACTCCGCTGGCTCAAGGAAAAGCGCGCCGCGGCGCGAGAGCGCCGGCAGCGCGGTCCGTCACGTGAGGCTCAGCCCAGCGGTGGAGCGCGCGAGCGATAGGAGAGGGGTGGTGATTCCCGCGCCGCGCCCGCGGCGGCGAGGAGCGCGAACGGCGCCTTGTGCGCGAAGGTCGGGGCGGATGGCGCGACGGGCGCGGGCGCCCCGAGCGCCGCTGCGACGGCGAGCGCCGCGCACAGCGGACAGGCCGCAAGGCTGCACGGGTGCGCGGGCGCGCCGGCGGGGCTCGACGAGCCGTCGTGGAGGCAGAGGCTTTGGCCGATGACCTGATCCGCCGCCGCTTCGGCGGCGAGCGCGCGCTGATCGACCAGGATGAAGAGCGGGATCGCCGCCTGGAGCGCAAGCGCGACGAGGGCGAGGCGAAGCCCCCATGCGCGCAACTGCCCCCGCATCCGCATCATCGCGCCGAGCATATCACGGCAGCCGGCCCCGTGACTCGCCTTCGTCGCGGCGGCTAATCTTCGCCGGCACATCACAAACGAGGGAGCGACCCATGCCGCACGCCATCCGCATCCACACGACCGGCGGCCCGGAAGTGATGCAGTGGGAGGAGGTGCAGGTCGGCGCCCCCGGACCGGGCGAGGCGCTCATCCGCCAGAGCGCGGTCGGGCTCAATTTCGTCGACGTCTACATGCGCACCGGGCTCTACCCGAGCAGCTTGCCGACGGGGCTTGGTGCCGAAGGCGCGGGCGTGGTCGAGGCGGTCGGGCCCGGCGTCGATTACCTGAAGCGCGGCGACCGCGTCGCCTACGGCAGCTCGCCGCTTGGGCGCCTATGCCGAGGCGCGGGTGATCCCGGCCGACCGGCTCGTCAAGCTGCCCGACGCGATCGACGACAAGCGCGCGGCGGCGATGATGCTGAAGGGCCTCACCGCGCAGTATCTCGTGCGCCAGACCTACAAGGTGAAGAAGGGCGACACGATCCTGGTCCAGGCGGCGGCGGGCGGGGTCGGGCTCATCCTGTGCCAATGGGCGAAGCATCTCGGCGCGACCGTGATCGGCACGGTCGGCAGCGACGACAAGGCGCGGCTCGCCAAGGCCAATGGCTGCGACCATCCGATCGTCTATACGCGCGACGATTTCGCAAAGCGCGTCGCCGAGCTCACCGACGGCAAGAAGCTGCCCGTCGTCTATGACGGCGTCGGCAAGGACACGTTCATGAAGTCGCTCGACTGCCTCGCGCCGTTGGGGCTCATGGTGCTGTTCGGCAATGCTTCCGGCCCGGTCGACAATTTCAACACCGGCATCCTGGCCGCCAAAGGCTCGCTCTACCTGACGCGCCCGACGCTCAACACCTATGGCGCCAAGCGCGAGAACATGGTGCAGATGGCGCAGGAGCTGTTCGACGTGGTGCAGAAGGGCGCGGTCAAGATCGAGGTGAACCAGACCTATCCGCTGCGCGAGGCGGCGCGCGCGCATCGCGACCTCGAGAGCCGCAAGACCACGGGCTCGACCGTGCTGATGGTGTGAGTAAGAAGCCGTCAGCCGTCAGCGATCACTTTCAGCGGGTAAAATCGTCATGGCCGGCTTGTCCCGGCCATCCACGCGTAGACCTCCGGGACAAGCCCGGGGGTGACGGTGTTTTTTGCTGTTCGCTGAGAGCTGAGAGCTGACAGCTACGTATTCATCGCCTCGAAGAAGTCGTGGTTGTTCTTCGACTGGCGCAGCTTCTCGATCAGGAACTCGAGCCCGTCCATGGTGCCCATCGGCATGAGGACGCGGCGCAGCACCCACATCTTCGACAGCACCGCCTTGTCGACCAGCAGCTCTTCCTTGCGCGTGCCGGACTTGGTGATGTCGAGCGCGGGGAAGGTGCGCTTGTCGGCGACCTTGCGGTCGAGAATGATTTCGGAATTGCCGGTGCCCTTGAACTCTTCGAAGATCACCTCGTCCATGCGCGAGCCGGTGTCGATGAGCGCGGTCGCGATGATGGTGAGCGAGCCGCCTTCCTCGATGTTGCGCGCGGCGCCGAAGAAGCGCTTCGGCCGCTGCAGCGCATTGGCGTCGACGCCGCCGGTCAGCACCTTGCCCGAGCTCGGCACGACCGTGTTGTAGGCGCGCGCGAGGCGCGTGATCGAGTTGAGCAGGATCACGACGTGGCGCTTGTGCTCGACCAGGCGCTTGGCCTTCTCGATCACCATCTCGGCGACCTGGACGTGGCGCACCGCGGGCTCGTCGAAGGTCGAGCTCACGACCTCGCCCTTGACCGTGCGCGCCATGTCGGTGACTTCCTCCGGCCGCTCGTCGATCAGGAGCACGATGAGATAGACCTCGGGATGGTTCGCGGCGACCGAGTGCGCGATGTTCTGCAGCATCACGGTCTTGCCGGTGCGCGGCGGCGAAACGATAAGCGCGCGCTGGCCCTTGCCCAGGGGCGTGATGAGATCGATGACGCGCGGCGTCAGATCCTTCCGCGTCGGGTCATCGAGCTCGAGCGTGAGCTTCTCCTCGGGATAGAGCGGCGTCAGATTGTCGAAATTGATGCGGTGGCGGACCTTGTCGGGCTCGTCGAAATTGATCTCGTTGACCTTGAGCAGCGCGAAATAGCGCTCGCCATCCTTGGGCGAGCGGATCTGGCCCTCGACCGTGTCGCCCGTCCTGAGCCCGAAGCGCCGCACCTGCGATGGGCTTACGTAGATGTCGTCGGGCCCGGGCAGATAGTTCGCCTGCGGGCTGCGCAGGAAGCCGAAGCCGTCCTGCAGGACTTCGAGCACCCCGTCGCCGTAGATCGCCTGGTCGTTGTCGGCGAGCTGCTTCAGGATCGCGAACATGATGTCCTGCTTCCGGAGCGAGGACGCGTTCTCGATATGCAGTTCCTCGGCGAAATGCAGCAATTCGGCCGGGGATTTGGCTTTGAGTTCCTGGAGATTCATGAGGTTTCGTTGAAGAGGGGGGTGTGGAGGCGCGCCCGATAGCCTGTCGCCGGAATGGCGAACGAACCTCGCATGCGACCGAACGCTTTATGTTTTTTGGATTTTGATTGCGACTGGCGATTCAGTCGCCGCGGCGGGTGCCGATCATCTAATCGGAAAGCGCCGCCGCTGTCAAATGCCAATCCTGCGATGCGTCAAAACGGGCGGACCACGACCATGATCACGATCACGATGAGGAGGAGGGTGGGGATTTCGTTTACCACCCGGAAGAACGCGGCCGAGCGCCGGTTGCGGTCCTCGGCGAACGCTTTTCGCCACTGCGCGCAGCCGTAATGGAGCGCGCTCAAGCCCAGGACCGCGGCAAGCTTAACGTAAATCCACCATGCCGCCCAATCGACCGCGCCCGGCGTCACGGCGAGCGCCGCCCCGAACAGCCAGGTCCCGATCAGCGCCGGGTTCATGATGCCGCGCAGCAGGCGGCGCTCCATGACCTTGAACGTCTCCGCCGCATCGGAGCCGGGCCGGGCGCTAACGTGATAGACGAAGAGGCGCGGCAGGTAGAGCAGCCCCGCCATCCAGGCGATGACGCTCAGGATGTGCAGCGCCTTGAGCCAGAGAAAGAGCGCGCTCACGGCACGCCGCCGCGGCACGGGCACAGCGCAAACTCCTGCGGGCAGAGCCGCGCCCCTGCCGCGGGCGCAATCCTGCCATGCGTGCGCGCCGCCCGGACGAGATCGGCCAGCGCCGCGATGAACGTCGCGTCGTCGCTCACCGTCGGCACGCGCACATAGCGCGGCACGCCCGCGTCGCGCGCGAGCTTGCCATAGTCGAGGTCGAGCTCGACCAGCGTTTCCGAATGCTCCGACACGAACGCGATCGGCGCGACGATGAGCCCGACGCGGTCGGCGCCGGCGCGGCGGATCTCCGCATCGGTCGCGGGCTTCAGCCATGCGAGCGGGCCGACCCGGCTCTGGTAGCACACGATCGTTTCGTGCCGCCCGCCGATGCGCAGGGCGAGCGCGGCGGCGGTCGCCTCGATCTGCCAGCGATAGGGATCGCCCTTGGCGACGATGCGTTCCGGCAGGCCATGCGCCGACAACAGGATGCGCAGCTTCACGTCTTTGGGCCATGCGGCAAGCGCGGCCTCGATGCGCGCCGCCAGCGCGGCGATGAAACCGGCGGCGGCCGGATAGCAGCACAGCGCGCGGACGGGCGCTGCGAGCTTCACCTGTGCCGCCGCCTCGCGCCAGGCGGCGAGCGAGGATCCGGTCGTGGTGCTCGAATACTGGGGGTAGAGCGGCAGCAGCACGACCTCGTCGGCGCTCCCACGCTTTGACCGCGGCGGCGGCCTCTGCCGTGAAGGGCGGCCAATAGCGCATGGCGACGAAGGTGCGGAAGCCGGGGCCGAGTGCCGCTTCGAGCGCTTTCGCCTGCGCCTCGGTGTTGGCGAGGAGGGGCGAGCGATCCGCCCATGCGCGCGATAGATGTCGCGCGCGACATCGCCGCGCCGGCGCGCGATCAGCCGCGCCAGCGGCCGGCGCAGCAGCGCGGGCAGGGCGATGATCGCCGGATCGTTGAACAGGTTGAACAGGAACGGCTCGACCGATTGGAGCTGGTCCGGCCCGCCGAGATTGAACAGCACGACGGCGCAGCGCGTCATGGAACGCGGCGCACGAGCTCGGCGAGCTGCGACACATGCGCGACCGGCGTCTCGGGCAGGACGCCGTGGCCGAGATTGAACACGAACGGCCCGTCGCGGAAACAGGCGAGGATCGCGGCGACCCCTTCCTCGAGCCGCGCGCCGCCCGCCAGCGAGCAGCACCGGATCGAGATTGCCCTGCACCGGCACGAGGCTCTGCAAGGTTCTGCGCGCGATCGCGGGCGGCACGGTCGTGTCGAGGCCGAGCGCGGTTATCCCGGTCTCGCTCACATAGGCGCGGTACATCAAGCCGGCGCCGCGCGGAAAGCCGATGATCGGCGTCGTCGGGCTGGCGCTTCCTCAGTTCCGCGACGATGCGGCGCGTCGGCGCGATGACATACTGGCGGAAGCTCGGCTCGTCGAGCGCGCCGGCCCAGCTGTCGAACAGCTGCACCGCATCGGCCCCGGCCTCGATCTGCGCCGCCAGATGCTCGATCGTGGCGTCCGTGATCTTGTCGATGAGATCGCCGAACCCGTCGGGATCGGTAAAGGCCCAGCCCTTCGCATGCGCGAAATCGCGGCTCGTGCCGCCTTCGACCATGTAGGTCGCGACCGTCCACGGGCTTCCGGCAAAGCCGATGAGCGCGATCTCGCGCGGCAGCGCCGCCTTGACGCGGCGCACGGTGTCGTAGATCGCGGCGAGCCGCTCCGCCGCGCCGAGGCTCTCGAGCCGTTCGGCGGCAGCGCGCGTGCGCACCGGCTCGAGCACCGGGCCCTTGCCGTCGCGAAACGTGACCGCCTGGCCGAGCGCATGCGGCACCACCAATATGTCCGAGAACAGGATCGCCGCATCCATGCCGAAGCGGCGGATCGGTTGCAGCGTCGCCTCGGCGGCGAGCTCGGGCGTGAGGCAGAAATCGAGGAAGGATGGGGCGCGTTTCCTGAGCTCGCGATATTCCGGCAGGTAGCGCCCGGCCTGGCGCATCAGCCAGAACGGCGGCACCGCCAGAGTTTCGCCGGCAAGCGCCCGCAGGAGCGGTTTCGGCGAGTCGCTCCGGACCGGTTGCCCCCGTTGTTCCACTTACTTCTCTTACCTCTTCTTATTAAGAATCTAAAGGAGTGGTAGTAGTGGGGGCGACTCGAATCGGGGATTACCGACTCCTCCGAATCAATCCCAACCGCGCGGCGGCCGGCGCGCCCGCTCCGACAAAACCGTGTATAAGGCACGAGCGAAAGGCTGGGCCTGCGGAATCCGCATGCGATGAAAGGCGGGCATAACGGGGATTGCTGGCGCCGGCTGGCGGGTCGTCCCCGAGTCGCGAAGGGTACGTTCGAGTTGTGCACAGGTCCCGAAGTGGCACGGGAACATGGGCCGCACCGGGGATCGTTTCGGGGCTGTGCCTAACACCTTGGGATCTGCGGGTGTTATCCCCAGGAGATTCGATGAGCGCGTTCCACCTCCACCTCGTCTCGGACTCGACCGGCGACACGGTTCATGCCGTGGCGCGCGCCTGCCTCGTCCAGTTCGAAGGCGCCGAGGCGATCGAGCACATCTGGTCGATGGTGCGCACCAAGAGCCAGATCGAGCGGGTCGTGCATGGCGTGTCGCTCAATCCCGGCGTCGTCCTCTATACGCTCGTCAACGAGGCGCTGCGCGTGCCGTTGGTCGATGGCTGCCGCAAGCTGTCGGTGCCGACCATTCCGGTGCTCGACCCGGTGATCGGCGCGCTTGCGTCATATCTCGGGCGCCAGAGCCGCGGCCTGCCGGGGCAGCAGCATCTGCTCGACGCCGAGTATTTCCAGCGCATCGACGCCATGACCTTCGCCTTGAACCACGACGACGGGCAATCGGTCTGGGGCTTGAACGAGGCCGACGTGATCCTGGTCGGCGTGTCGCGCACCTCGAAGACGCCGACCTGCATCTATCTCGCCAATCGCGGCATCAAGGCGGCGAACGTGCCGGTCGTGCCGGGCGTGGCGCTGCCGCCGGAGCTGTTCGCGGTGACGCGCCCGCTGGTGGTGGCGCTCACCAACGATCCCGAGCGCCTCATCCAGGTGCGCCAGAACCGCCTCACGCAGCTGCACCAGACCGAACAAAAGACCGACTACACCGATCTCGACGCGGTGCGCGAGGAGGTGCTGCTGGCGCGGCGCGTGTTCACCGAGCGGCGCTGGCCGGTGATCGACGTGACGCGCCGCTCGATCGAGGAGACGGCGGCGGCGATCCTGAAGCTCATCGCGCGGCGCCAGGGCCTCGAGACATGAGGCTCGTGCTCGCCTCCGAAAGCGCGGCGCGCAAACGCCTTCTTGCCGCCGCCGGCGTCGAGTTCGCGAGCGATCCGGCCGGCCTCGACGAGAGCGCGGTGAAGCGCGCCTGCCGCGCGCGCGGCGACAGCGCCGGGGATTGCGCGCTGGCGCTCGCCGGCGCCAAGGCCGCACGCGTCGCGGCGCGGCACGACAGACGCCATCGTGATCGGCGCCGACCAGATCCTCGAATGCGAAGGCCGCTGGCTCGACAAGCCGCGCGATCGTGCCGACGCGCACGCGCAGCTCGCGCAGTTGCGTGGCAGGGAGCATGCGCTCGTGACCGCCGCGGTCGTGCACGAGCGCGGGAAATCCTGTGGCGGCATGTCGCGACCGCGCGCCTCGTCATGCGCCGTTTCAGCGATGCGTTTCTCGACCGCTACCTCACGATGATGGGCGCGCGCGTGCTCGGCACGGTCGGCGGCTACGAGCTCGAAGGGCTGGGCGCGCAGCTCTTCGCGGAAGTCGACGGCGACTATTTCGCCATCTTGGGCTTGCCGCTGCTGCCGCTCCTCGCATATCTGCGCGAGAAGGGCGCGCTCTCCGCATGAGCCTCAGCGGCGCCGCTAAACTTGCCGGCGTCATGGGCTGGCCGGTCGCGCATTCGCGCTCGCCGGCGCTGCACGGCTTCTGGCTCGCCGCGCACAAGATCGACGGCGCCTATGTGCCGCTGCCGGTCGAGCCCGGCAATCTGCGCGCGGCGCTGAAGGCGCTGCCGCTGCTCGGTTTTGCCGGCTGCAACCTCACGCTGCCGCACAAGGAGGCGGCGCTCGAGATCGTCGACGAGATCGATCCTTCGGCGCGCCGCGCCGGTGCCGTCAACACCGTCGTGGTCGCTCCCGGCGGGCGGCTCAGCGGGCGCAACTGCGACGTCTTCGGCTTTCTCGAAGCCTTGCGCGAAGGCGCGCCCGGCTGGCGCGCGAGCGATGGCCCCGCGGTCTTGATCGGCGCCGGCGGTGGCGCGCGCGCGGTGGCGGCGGCGCTGCTCGATGATGGCGCGCCCGAAATCCGCCTCGTCAACCGCACGCCGGCGCACGCCGCGGCGCTCGCGAAGGAGCTGGGCGGCAACATCGTCCTCGTGCCGTGGCAGGAGCGCGCAGCTGCGCTCGAGGGCGCGGCGCTCCTCGTCCAGGCGACGAGCCTCGGCCTCGAAGGCAGAACAGCGCTCGACCTGCCGCTCGACCGCTTGCCGAAGGACGCGGTGGTGAACGACATCGTCTATGTGCCGCTCGAGACGCCGCTGCTGGCGGCGGCGCGCGCGCGCGGCAACCGCGCCGTCGACGGGCTCGGCATGCTGCTGCACCAGGGGCGGCCGGGCTTCGCCGCCTGGTACGGCGTCATGCCGGATGTGAGCCCCGCGCTGCGCCGGGCGATGTTGGCGACCTTCGCGCGATGAAGATCCTCGGCCTCACCGGCTCGGTCGGCATGGGCAAGAGCACGGCGGCGGCGATGTTGCGGCGCATGCGCGTGCCGGTGTTCGACGCCGACGCGGCCGTGCACGCGATGCTGGCGCCGGGCGGCGCCGCGGCCGCGGAGCGTCGCGCGCGCATTTCCCGGCGTCGCGCGGCCCGACGGCGGCATCGACCGGCGCGCGCTCGGCGCTCGCGTGTTCGGAGACCGCGCAGCGCTCGCCCGGCTCGAGGCGATCCTCCATCCGCGCGTCGCGGCGGCCGAGCGGCGCTTCGTTCAGCACGCACGGGCGGCGCGAATGCCCCTCGTCGTGCTCGACGTGCCGCTGCTTTATGAAAGCCACGGCGAGCGGCGCTGCGACGCCGTGGTCGTGGTGTGGGCGCCGCCCCACATCCAGCGCGCGCGCGTGCTGCGACGCCCCGGCATGACGCCTGCGCGCTTCGCCTTCATCCGCGCGCAGCAGACGAGCGATGCCGAAAAGCGCCGCCGCGCCGATTTCCTGGTGACGAGCGGGCTTGGCCGGGCCGCGACCTGGCGCGGCCTCGCCCGGACCGTGCGCGCGCTGCGCGGCCGCGAAAGCGATGGCGCAGCCTGAGCGCGCCGTGATAAAACCCGCCGCGATTGGGGAGTAGCCGCCCGGCGCGTTGCGTGTCCGGGCCGTGCGTCAACATGCTTGGCGATGAGCCATGGCGCACGGGGCCCTTGGGGCATGGCGAGACCAACGGCACCACGCCTCCGGATCCGAGCCGGAGGCGAGGGACCGTGGTCTCGACCGCTCGGGGGCAGGCCCGTGCACGCATTCCTCGTCGCCATCGCCTCGATCGCCATCACCGAAATCGGCGACCGCACGCAGCTTCTCTCGCTGGCATTGGCGGCGCATTACCGCAAGCCGTGGCCGATCATCGCCGGCATCTTCGTCGCGACGATCGCCAACCATACCGTCGCGGGCGCGTTCGGGCGCTGGCTCGGCGTGCTGCTGACGCCGCGCGTGCTCGACGTGCTCGTGGGCGTGAGCATGCTGGTGATGGCGCTCTGGGTGCTGCACGCCGACACGCTCCGGCGGCAACCCGCGCATCAGCAACAAGGGCGCGTTCCTCGCCACCTGCGTCGCCTTCTTCCTGGCCGAGATCGGCGACAAGACGCAGATCGCGACCTTGGCGCTCGCGGCGGCATATCCCAATCTCGTCGCGGTCGTCGCCGGATCGACGGCCGGCATGCTGATCGCCAACGTGCCGGCCGTGTTCATCGGCGACGCGCTCTCGGGCAAGCTGCCGATCCGGGCGATGAATTTCGTGGCGGCGATCGTGTTCGGCGTCTTGGGCGCCGTCTTTATCGCGCGCGCGTTCCTCGCGTGAGGCGATTGCGCTTGCCTCGCCCTTTCGCGCGCCGGTAGAGTTTCGGCCGATGCGCGAGATCGTGCTCGACACCGAAACGACGGGCCTCGACCCCGATGCCGGCCACCGCATCGTCGAGATCGCCTGCATCGAGCTGGTGAATCATCTGCCGACCGGCCGCGTCTTTCACCGCTACGTCAATCCCGAGCGCATGGTGCCGGTCGAAGCGCTCCTGGTGCACGGGCTCGACGACGCGTTCCTCGCGCGCCATCCGGTCTTCGCCGCGCTCGCCGACGAGCTGCTCGAATTCATCGGCGAGGGGCCGCTCGTCATCCACAATGCCGAGTTCGATTTGCGCTTCCTCAATGCCGAGCTGAAACGGCTCGAGCGGCCGGCGCTCGCGTGCCGCTTCACCGACACGCTGGCGCTCGCGCGGCGGCGCTATCCCGGCGCGCAGGCGAGCCTCGATGCGCTGTGCCGGCGCTTCGCGATCGATCTTTCGGCGCGCGAGAAGCACGGCGCGCGGCTCGATTGCGAGCTTCTGGCCGCGGTCTATCTCGAGCTCGTCGGCGGCCGCCAGCCGGGACTCGATCTGGCCGCCGACACGGGCGCGCGCGGCAACGGCGGCATCGCGCGCCCGCTGCGCGCGCCGCGCCCGCACGCGCCCTCGCCCGAGGAGCTGGCGGCGCACGCGGCGTTCCTGGAAAAGCTTGGCGCGCCGGTGTGGCGCGCCGGGTGAGCTCAGGGAGATTGCTTCGTCGCTACCGCACCTCGCAATGACAACCAAGGGCTGTCATTGCGAGCGCAGCGAAGCAATCGCGCGCCGCGCCGTTACGCGACGGCGGTCTGGCCCTGCGCGCGCTCCTGCTGCTGGCGCAGGAGATCGGCGAAATCGATCGGGCGCAGCAACAGCGGCATGAATCCGCCCTCGCGCGTCGCGGTGGCGATGATCGCGCGCGCGAACGGGAACAGGATGCGCGGCGTCTCGACCAGCAGGATCGGCCCCAAATTTGCCTCGGGCACGTTCTGCACCGTGACGATGCCGCAATAGACCAGCTCGACCAGGAAGACGCGATCGGCGCCGGTCTTGGCGTCGGCGTTGATCGTGAGCTGCACCTCGTAGAGGCCCGGCGCCACGGTCTGCGCCTTGACGTCGACGCCGATCTGCACCTCGGGCTGGTTCTGCGTCTGCAGCAGGCTTTGCGGCGCGCGCGGGTTCTCGAACGACAGATCCTTGACGTACTGCGCGTTGATGAGCACCACGGGTTGCCCCGGTGGCGCGCCGGGCTGCGCGCCTTGCTGCGGCGTCGTCCCGCCGTTGGTTTCCGCCATGACAGAAGCTCCCGCTGCGATCCCGCTCGCTAGCATGGATCGGCGCAGGTGACAATCGCCGCTTCTTGCCGATCGGGTGGAAAGCGCCTATGTGAGTCGCGTGGACGGTGGCTATCAGATCATCGACATCCTGCTCTTCGCCGCGATCGCCGGGTTTCTGGTGTTCCGGCTGAGGAGCGTGCTGGGCCGCCGCACCGGGCTCGAGCAGCGGCGCGACCCGTTCCAGCCGCCGTCCGCGCCGCCCGCCGCGCCCGCGGCCCCGCCGCGACTGCGCGCCGTCAATGGCGGTGCCGCGCCCGCCGCCCCCGCCGGCGCCGCCGGTCCCGCCGCCGTCTTGAAGGCGGCCGATCCGAGCTTCGCCGACGAGGCCTTCCTGCAAGGCGCGCGCGGCGCCTTCGAGATGATCGTCAACGCCTTTGCCGCGGGCGACAAGGCGGCGCTGCAACCCTTGCTCAGCAAGGAGGTCGCGCAGAGCTTCATGGGCGCGATCGACGCGCGCCGCGCCGCCAACGAGACGATGGAGACGAAGCTCGTGGCGATGAAATCGGCCGAGCTGGTCGATAGCGCGGTCGAGGGCTCGACCGGCTTCGTCACGGTCAAGTTCGTGACCGATCAGTCGAACGTCACGCACGCCGCCGACGGCAAGGTGGTGGACGGCGACCCCGACCGTGTCAGCGAGCATGTCGATTTCTGGACCTTCGCCCGCTCGCTGCGCGCGCGCGACCCCAACTGGATGCTGGTCGCCACCAAAAGCCCGTGATGGCGGCTCGCGCCGCGTCCGTCGCGTTTCTGCTCGCGCTTGCCGCGTGCGCGCCGCGCGTGCCCCCGCCCGCGCCGCCGCCGCGCCTCACGCTCGCACCCGCGTCATTTGCCGATCTCGCCGGCTGGAACGATGACGCGACGGCAGCGGCGCTGCCGGCTTTCCAAAAATCCTGCGTCCTGCTGCAGAAGCTCGCGCCCGATGCGGCCGTAGGGCCGGGCGGCATTGCCGGACATGCCGGCGATTGGCGCGAGGTTTGCGCGGCGGCCGCGGCGCTCGGCTCGGCCAGCGACGCCGCGGCGCGCAATTTCTTCGCGGCGAATTTCGTGCCGCTGCGCGTCGCCAACAACGATGACGCGCACGGGCTCTTCACGGGATATTTCGAGCCCGAGCTTGCCGGCGCGCTGGCGCCCGGCGGGCGCTTCACGGTGCCGCTCTTGAAGCGGCCGCCCGATCTCGTCGCGGTCGATCTCGGCCTGTTCCGGCCGGACTGGCGCGGCGAGCGCATCGCCGGCCGCGTCGTCGACGGCGCGCTGCGCCCCTATGACACGCGCGCCGAAATCGAGCGCGGCGCGCTCGACCGCATGAACCTGGCGCTGCTCTGGGTGGCAAGATCCGGTCGATGCCTTCGTGCTGTCGATCCAGGGCTCGGGCCGCATTCGGCTCGCCGACGGCACGCTGATCCAGCTCGGCTATGACGGCCAGAACGGGCGGCCCTATGTGCCGATCGGCCGGCTTCTGGTCGAGCGCGGCGCGATGGCCAAGGAGGACGTGTCGCTCGCCGCCATCCGCGCCTGGCTCGCCGCCCATCCGGGCGAGGCGCAGTCCTTGATGGACGAGAATCCGTCCTACGTGTTCTACCGCGAATTGACGGGCGGAGGTCCGCTGGGCGCCGAGGGCGCGGTGCTGACCGCCGGCAGGAGCCTTGCGATCGATCCGGCTTTTCTGCCCCTGGGCGCGCCGATGTGGCTCGATTTGGCGCAGGACGGCGTGGCGCTGCGCCGGCTCGTCGTGGCGCAGGATACCGGCGGCGCCATTCGCGGGCCGGTCAGGGGCGATCTCTTTTGGGGCTTCGGCGCCGCGGCCGAAGCGGAAGCGGGGAGGATGCGCGCGGAAGGCGCCTATTACCTGTTGCTGCCGCGCCAAATTGCCCCGGGAGCAGGCAAAATCGCCTTTTCCGGGTAGGTCGGCTTGATTTGCGAACGGGCTGGTTGTAGCGGTTGGCGGCCGCGTTCCTTGGCGGCCGAAAGCGGCAGGAAGACATGTCCAGGCGCAAGCGGACAGTCGCCGATCTCGCGGGATCGCTCGTGGTGGGTTTTGCAATGATGACGGCATCGGCCGGAGCGCAAGTGGTTTATCCCTACCCCTATCCCTAGTCGCGCCGGCGCCGGTTTACGTCACGCCCGCCTATCCGCCCGGCTACTACTACCCGCCGGCGGTCGTCGGCCGCGCCGGTCCAGCCGAAGCCACAGAGTTGGTACTACTGCGACAACCCCAAAGGCTATTACCCTACGGTTCCATCCTGCACGACGAGCTGGCGCGAAGTGCCGGCGCAAGTGCGCTGACGAATTTTTCGACCATCAAGCATCACGGAGAGCGTCGTTGAGAAATCGCAACACAGCAGCAGCCGGTTTGGCGGCGGTCGCCCTGCTGAGCGCGTGTGCCTCGCCGCCGATGGGACCCACGGTTGCGGTCATGCCGGGTCCCAACAAGCCGTTCGAGATCTTTCAGGCGGATGACGCGGGCTGCCGCGGCTGGGCGAACCAGGCCGTGCAGGGCCAGGCGGACGCCGCCAACAACCGGGCCGTCGGCTCGGCCGTGATCGGCACGGTGCTGGGCGCCGGGCTCGGCGCCGCGATCGGCGGCGGCCGGGGTGCCGCGATCGGCGCCGGATCGGGCGCGCTCGTCGGCACCGCCTATGGCGCCAACGGCTCGCAATGGTCGCAGATGGGCATCCAGCGGCAATACAACGTCGCCTACCAGCAGTGCATGTATTCCAGGGGCAACCAGGTGCCGGGCTATGTCGCGGTCTATGGCGCGCCCGTCTATGTCGTCGCCCGGCGCCGCGGTTTACGCCGCACCCCCGCCGCCGCCGGGCTACTACGCGCCGCCGCCGCCGCCGGGCTACTACCGCCGCCGCCGCCGCCCCCGGGCGGCTGAGGACGTCGCCCGCCGCCCGCCATCGCCGGACCGCGCGTGAGCCGCCCGTGCGCCGCTTGCCTTTAGCGGCGCGGCGCGGCAATCCTGCGCCTGCATGGCGGCACCTCCCCGCGTCGGACTTTTCGTCACCTGCCTCGTCGATCTGTTCCGCCCGAGCGTCGGCTTCGCCGCGGTGAAGCTCATCGAAGCGTGCGGCTGCACGGTCGAGGTGCCGCGCGCGCAGACCTGCTGCGGCCAGCCGGCCTACAATTCGGGCGACCGCGCCGGCGCCAAATCCGTGGCGCGCCAGGTCATCGCCGCGTTCGCGCCCTACGATTACGTGGTCGTGCCGTCGGGCTCGTGCGGCGGCATGCTGCGCGAACATTATCCCGCGCTCTTCGCCGACGATCCCGCCACGGCCGAGGCCGCCCGCAGCCTCGCCGCGAAAACCTACGAGCTCGTCGCGTTCCTGGCCGACGTCATGCCGTTCGCGCGGCACCGGCGCGCGCTATGACGGCGTCGCCACATATCACGACGCCTGCTCGGGCCTGCGCGAGCTCGGCGTCAAGGAGCAGCCGCGCCGGCTCCTGGCGCAGGTCGCGGGCTTGCGCCTCAAGGAAATGGCGAGCCCGGAAGTGTGCTGCGGCTTCGGCGGCACGTTCTGCGTCAAGTATCCGGCGATCTCCGACCGCATGGTGAGCGACAAGGCGGCCGACATCGAAGCCTCGGGCGCCGACACGCTCTTGGCCGGCGACATGGGCTGCCTCCTCAACATGGCGGGGAAACTCTCGCGCCGCGGCAGCGCGGTGCGCGTGCGCCATGTCGCCGAAGTGCTCGCGGGCCTCACCGATGCGCCGCCGATCGGCGTTGCGAGGAAAGCGTGATGGAGGCGACGAGCCGCGCCTTCAAGGAAAATGCCGCGCGCGCCTTGGGCGATGCGCAGCTCCAGGAAGCGCTCGCCACCATGACGCGCACGGGCTTCACCGTCGGCCGCGCCAAGGCGATGGCGCGCCTGCCCGAGTTCGAGGATCTGCGCGAGGAAGGCAAGACCCTCAAGAACCACGTGCTGCGGAATCTCGATTTCTATCTCGAGACGTGGGAGAAGAACGCCGCCGCGGCCGGCGCGCACATCCATTGGTGCCGCGATGGCGCCGAGGCGCGCGCCGCAGTGCTCGAAATCTGCCGCAGCGCCGATGCGCGCACCGTCACCAAGGGCAAGTCGATGATCGGCGAGGAGATCGCCCTCAACGACTATCTCGAAGCGAACGGCATCGCGCCGGTCGAGACCGACCTCGGCGAATACATCATCCAGATCCGGCACGAGGGGCCGAGCCACATCATCGCCCCCGCGGTCCATCTCGCGAAGGAACAGGTGGCGGAAAGTTTCCGCGCGACGCACCGCGAGCTCGATCCGGCGCGGCCGCTTTCGGAGCCGCGCCAGATGCTCGACGAGGCGCGCGCCATCCTGCGCCAGCGCTTCCTCGCCGCCGATGTCGGCATCACCGGCGCGAATTTCCTGGTGGCGGAAACGGGCTCGTCCATCATCGTCACCAACGAGGGCAACGGCGACCTGACGCAGACCTTGCCCAAGGTGCACATCGTGCTCGCCTCGATCGAGAAGGTGGTGCCGACGCTCGAGGACGCATGCCTCATGCTGCGGCTTCTGGCGCGCTCGGCGACGGGGCAGGAATTCTCGACATACACCACCGTCTCGACCGGCCCGCGCCGCGCCGACGATAGCGACGGCCCGGCGCAGTATCACGTCATCATGCTCGACAACGGGAGGAGCGCGCTTCTCGGCGGCGAGATGCAGGACATGCTGCGCTGCATCCGCTGCGGCGCGTGCCTCAACCATTGCCCGGTCTATGGCGCGGTCGGCGGGCACGCCTATGGCTGGGTCTATCCCGGGCCGATGGGCGCGGTGCTGACGCCGGCGCTGCTCGGCCTCGCCGAGGCTGCGCATCTGCCCAACGCCTCCACATTCTGCGGCCGCTGCGAGAGCGTGTGCCCGGTGAAGATCCCGCTGCCGAAGCTGATGCGGCACTGGCGCGAGCGCGAGTTCGCGCAGCGCCTGTCGCCGCCCGTGGCGCGCTGGGGCTTGGCGGCGTGGGCGTTCCTCGCCACGCGCCCCGCGCTCTACCGCGCGGCCTCGGCGCTGGCGGCGCGCGCGCTCGGCTGGGCCGGACGATCGCGCGGGCGCTTTCGCGCGCTGCCGCTCGCTTCCGGCTGGACGCGCGGGCGCGATCTGCCGGCGCCCGAGGGACGCAGCTTCATGAGCCAGTGGGCCAAGCGATGAATGACGCGCGCGACGAGATTTTGGGCCGCATCCGGTCCGCCGTGGCGAGCGGCCGGCCGGACGAGGCGCGCGCGGACGCCGAAGCGCGGCTGCGCGACCACCCGCGCAACCTCATTCCCGCCCGCGCCAAAAATCTCGGCGATGAGGCACGCGAAAATCTCTTCGCCGCCATGGCCGAGGAAGCGGACGCGACGGTGACGCGCGTCGGCCGCTGCCGCTGACGTGCCGCGCGAGATCGCGCGCTATCTCGCCGAGCGCAATCTGCCGGCGCGCCTCGTCGCGACGCCCGATCCGAGGCTCGACGCTCTTGCCGTGGCAGGAGACGACGCTCGAAATCCGGCGCGGCATTGCCGCCGCCGCCGACAGCGTCGGCGTCACCGCGTCCTTCGCCGCGATCGCCGAGACCGGCACCTTGATGCTGGTGTCCGGTCCCGAAAGTCCGACGCGCAACAATTTCCTGCCCGAGACGCATGTCGTGGTGCTGCGCGCCGGCGACATCGTCGGCACCTACGAGGAGGCGTGGGAGCGGCTGCGCGCCGCGCGCGCCATGCCGCGCATCGTCAATTTCATCACCGGCCCGTCGCGCACCGGCGACATCGCGCAGAAGCTCGAGCTTGGCGCGCACGGGCCGAAGCGCCTGCACATCGTGCTGGTCGAGGATGGCGCGTAGTCCCTCGGCCGAAGAGCGCGCGCTGTGGCGCGCGGCGATGCGCGATGTCGACGCCGGCCGCGCCCGCTGTCGCGCCGCCGCGGCCGGCTCCGGCCGCCGCTCCCGCGAAAGCGCAAGAGGCGCGCGCCGCGCCGCCAGGCGCCGGGCTCGATCGCAAGAACGCGGCGCGGCTGAAACGCGGCGAGATGGCGATCGCGGGCCGCCTCGATCTGCACGGCATGACGCAGGACGAGGCGCATCGCGCGCTGGTGCGCTTCATCGAACGATCGCACGAGGCGGGGCTGCGCACCGTGCTCATCATCACCGGCAAGGGCGCGCGCGAGGGCGCGGGCGACGGCCCGGGCGTGCTGCGCCGCGCCGTGCCGCGCTGGCTCGGCGAGGCGCGCTGCCGCAGGCTCGTGCTGGCGAGCGAGCCGGCGCAGCCGCGCCATGGCGGCGACGGCGCGCTCTACGTGCTGCTGCGCCGCAAGCGGGTGACCCCGCGCAACTCGATCTTAACGGTCGCGCCTTAGGCTCGGGCCGCCGTGTCCCGCTCCCGCAATCCCGATGTGTAATTCCGTCGCGAGCGCCGCGCCGCCCATTGCGCTGCCGCTGCAGCAGCAGCTGATCCAGGCGGTGCCGCGCAACGATGCGGCCGCCGCAGGCGCGCCCCAGGGCAGTGGCGCCGGCGCGCCAACGCCCCCGTCGAACCCGAGCCTCGGCCGCAACGTCAACCTCTCCGCGTGAGATCGCCGCCGCATCCGCTAGACTGACGCCGCAGATGATGGAATGAGGAGAGCGCGATGAGCGCCGATGATGTGAGAGAACGGCCGCCGATCGATCCGGCGGTGCTCGAGGCGCGGCGCGGCCGGCCGTGGTCGCTGCGCGTGGTGGGCGCGAAGGACGTGACGCGCCTCATGCGCCGGGTCGAGCTGACCGGCGACAATCTCGACGAATTCACGCCGCGGCCCGGGCAGGAGATCGTGCTGCAAATTCCGCAGGACGGCGCCGAGCCCGCGCGCCGCCACTACACGATCCGCCGCTACGATCGCGCGGCCAAGCGCATCGATGTCGATTTCGTGCTGCACGACCACGCCACGCCGGGCGTCGAATGGGCGCGCCGCGTCAAGCCCGGCGACGCGATCGATATTCGCGGACCGCGCGGCCGCATCGCGCTGGCGCCGGACGCGGCGTGGCATCTCTTCTCCGGCGACGAGACCGCGCTGCCGGCGATCTTCGCGCTCGTCGAGGCGCTGCCCAAGGGCGCCAAGGCGCGAATTTTCCTCGAGATCGCCGACGACGGCGAGAAGGAGGCGCTCAGTGCCGCAGCCGATGTCGAGCTCACCTGGCTCGTGCGCAAGGGATCGGCGCCGGGCGCGCTGCCGCTCCTGGTCGATGCCGTCGCCGGCTTCAAGCTGCCGCCCGGCAAGGGCCATGCCTTCATCCTCGGCGAGACCGGCAGCGTGCGCGCGCGCCGCCACGACCTCATCGCGCGCGGCATGGACCGCGCGCAAATCTATTCCGAGGGCTATTGGCGGCCCGGCCGCATCGGCGGCCACGACCACGTCGAGGATTAGGGGGCGGATCGCGCATGCGTCAGAGCCGGCCGGCGATGACGGATCGGAAGCGCTACGCAGGCAATAGTTTGTACTAGCCAACCATCGTCGATTCCGTTAGTTTCATCTCGGGCCTCGCGACACTGTGGGGCTCGCGCAGACCTAGCCCCGCCCCGGTCCCCCTCGGTGGCGGGGCGTTTTCTTGTGCGGCTCAGCGCTCGGTCTCGATCTGGAACAGGAAGGGGTTGAGGTTCACGTCGCTGATCGTCCGAGCGATCGCGGCGAGGCTCGCGCGCCGGCGCCAGCGCCGCAGGCTGGCGTAGAACGAGACGGCGGGACCGGCGTTCGCCGTGGCGCGACCGGAAACTCGGCGGGACGAGGGCGACGGCGGTGAGCTGGTGCATGTTCCTCACTCCAATTTCGGTTCCGCGGGCGCGGCGTTCTGATTGTTAATACGCGACCACCTGCACGCCATGGTGTGAAGCGCTTCACATTTTAAGAAAATTTGTCGGATTTTCTCGGCGTTGCGGGCGATACCCGACCGGGATCAATACTCG
The DNA here is from genome assembly GCA_963804235.1 of uncultured Alphaproteobacteria bacterium. Taxonomy (GTDB): domain Bacteria; phylum Pseudomonadota; class Alphaproteobacteria; order ATCC43930; family CGMCC-115725; genus DATJLY01. The sequence continues at coordinate 39,705 of CAWDPP010000059.1, read as the reverse complement.
CCACTCGTTGCGCCCCCGCGTGCGCGTGAACGACGGATCATCCGATTGGATCGGACTTTAGACTCCTGCGCCCATGAGCGATGTTGACACGATCTACGCGCTCTCGACCGCGCCGGGCCGCGCCGGCATTGCCGTGGTGCGGCTGTCGGGCCCCGAGGCCGCGGCGGCGCTGGGCGCGCTCGCCGGGCGCGTGCCGCCGCCGCGCCGCGCCTCGCTCGCGCGCTTTCGCGACGCTGACGGCGAGACCATCGACGAAGGGATCGCGCTCTATTTCCCGGCGCCCGCGAGCGTCACCGGCGAGGACGTGGCCGAGCTGCACCTGCACGGCAGCCGCGCCGTGCTCTTGCCGCGTTCGAGGCCTTGGCGCGTCTTGGCCTGCGCCTTGCCGCGCCCGGCGAGTTCACGCGCCGCGGGTTCTTGAACGGCAAGCTCGATCTCGCCGCGGCCGAAGGGCTCGCCGATCTCGTCGCCGCCGAGACGGCGGCGCAACGGCGCCAGGCGCTGCGCCAGCTCGCGGGCGAGCTCGGCCGCACGACCGAGGCGTGGCGCGAGCAATTGTTGCAAATGCAAGCAAAACTGGAGGCAGCGATCGATTTCCCGGACGAGGATCTGCCGCCGGGATTGTGGGAGCATTCGCGCCGCGCGGCGGCTGCGCTCGCGGCCGAGATGCAAACATTTCTCGCCGACGAGCGCCGCGGCGAACGCGTGCGCGAGGGCGTGTCGGTGGCGATCCTGGGCCCGCCCAATGCCGGGAAATCGAGCCTCATGAACGCGCTCGCGCGGCGCGAGGTGGCGATCACCGCGGCCTCCGCGGGAACGACGCGCGACGTGATCGAGGTGGCGCTCGATCTCGGCGGGTACCCGGTCGTGCTCGCCGACACGGCAGGATTGCGCGCGAGCACCGATGCGATCGAGGAAGAAGGCGTGAAGCGCGCGCGCGATCGCGCCCGGCGCGCCGATCTGAAGCTCGTCGTTGTCGATGCAAGCAATCCCGATGAAATTGTCGCCATCGGCGATCTGCTCGACGATGACGCCATCCTGGTCGCCAACAAGATCGATCTGCTGCGCGCCGGCGCGCCCGCGCCACAAGGCCTGGCGCTGTCGGTCAAGACCGGCGCGGGCATGGATGCGCTGCTCGAACGGCTTGGCGCCGAAGTCGCCGCTCGTCTGGCGCCGTCGGGCGCGGCAATCGTCACGCGCGCGCGCCATCGCGAGGCGCTCGAGGACTGCCGCGCGGCGCTCGTGCGCTTCGGCGGGGCTTCGTTGCCCGAGCTTGCCGCCGAGGATCTGCGCGCGGCCGCCCGCGCCTTGGGCCGCATCACCGGCCGCGTCGATGTCGAGGACATGCTCGATCGGCTCTTCGCGCAATTTTGCATCGGCAAGTAGGAACAGACAGCGAACATGGGCGCATGTCCGTCCCGTATCTTGTGGCGGTTCGCGGAACGTCTCGGGGACGACTCCGATTCTCTTGACTAGATGTTGTATTACTTCCTTCGGTGAATACTCTCTTAAGTATTTCCTAACCAATTAGTCGCAAAGCCGCGCCCGGTTGCGGTGTTTCACGTGAAACAATAGAGTGCCGGAAGATGCGCTACGACGTGATCGTGATCGGCGGCGGCCATGCCGGCTGCGAGGCGGCCGCGGCTGCGGCGCGCCTCGGCGCCACGACGCTGCTCGCGACGCACCGCCATGGCTCGATCGGCGAGATGTCGTGCAACCCGGCGATCGGCGGCCTCGCCAAGGGCCATCTGGTGCGCGAGATCGACGCGCTCGACGGCGTCATCGCGCGCGCCGCCGATTTGGCCGGCATCCAGTTCCGCATCCTCAACCGCTCCAAAGGCCCGGCGGTGCGCGGGCCGCGGGCCCAAGCCGACCGCAAGCTCTATCGCCAAGCCATGCAGGGGCTGCTGGCGGAGATCCCGAACCTCGCGATCCGCGAAGGCGAGATCGCCGACCTGGCGCTCGATGCTTCCGGCGCCGTGGCGGGCGTGGTGACAGCCGACGGCGAAACCATCGCCGCCGGCGCAGTGGTCATCACCACGGGGACGTTTCTGCGCGGCCTCATCCATATCGGCGAGGAGAAAATCCCGGCCGGCCGGGTCGGCGAGCCGCCTTCGGTCGGGCTCGCGGCGACCCTGGCGCGGCTGGGATTCGCGCTTGGGCCGGCTCAAGACCGGGACGCCGCCGCGGCTCGACGGGCGCACGATCGACTGGGCCGGGCTCGAGGCGCAGCATGGCGACGATCCGCCGCCGCCCTTCTCGTTCCTGACCAAGCGCATCACGACGCCGCAAATTCCCTGCCACATCACCGCGACCACTCCCGCGACGCACGACATCATCCGCGCCAACCTCCATCGCGCGCCGATGTATTCCGGGCAGATCAGCTCGACCGGCCCGCGCTATTGCCCGTCGATCGAGGACAAGGTGGTGCGCTTTGCCGAGCGCGCGCGGCACCAGATTTTCCTCGAGCCCGAGGGGCTCGACGACGACACCGTCTATCCCAACGGCATCTCGACCTCGCTGCCGCGCGAGGTGCAGCACGCTCTCGTCGCCACCATCCCGGGGCTCGAGCACGCGCGCGATGATCCGGCCGGGCTATGCCATCGAGTACGACTATGTCGATCCGCGCGAGCTCTACGCGACGCTCGAGACCAAGCGCTGCCGCGGGCTGTTCCTGGCCGGCCAGATCAACGGCACCACGGGCTACGAGGAAGCGGCGGCGCAAGGACTCGTCGCCGGGTTGAACGCGGCGCTGCTGTGCGGCGGCGGCAAGAGCTTCACGCTCGACCGCGCGAGTTCTTATATCGGCGTGCTGATCGACGACCTCGTGAGCAAGGGCACGAGCGAGCCCTATCGCATGTTCACCTCGCGCGCCGAATACCGGCTCGTGCTGCGCGCCGACAACGCCGACCAGCGGCTGACGCCGCTCGGCATGGCGCTCGGCTGCGTCGGGCCGGAGCGCGCCCTCGCCTTCCGCGACAAAGCCGCCGCGCTCGACCATGCGCGCGCGCTGGTGCGAAGCCTGAAGCTGTCGCCGCCGGCGCTCGAAAAGCACGGCCTCAGCGTCAATGCCGACGGGATTTTGCGCTCCGCCGCCGATCTGCTCGGCCATCCCGGCATCGACCTCGCCCGGCTCGCGCAAATCTGGCCCGAGCTGCGCGGCATCGCGCCCGAGATCGCCGAGGAGATCGAGATCGACGGCCGCTATCGCGGATATCTCGAGCGCCAGGAGGCCGAGATCCGCGCCTTCCGCCGCGACGAGGCAGCTGGCGCTGCCGCGCGACCTCGATTACGGGACGATCGGCAGCCTTTCGGCCGAGGTGCGGCTGAAGCTGACGGCGGCGCGGCCGGCGACCTTGGGCGCCGCTGCCCGCGTCTCGGGCGTCACCCCCGCGGCGCTCGTGGCGCTGCTGCGCCATGTCCGGCGCGAGGCGCCCGCCCCCGCCCCCTTCGCCGCCGAGGCATGAGCGCCCGGGCGCCGGTCAACGACCGGCCGGTGCGCACGGCCTTGACCCGCGACGGGTTCGCCCGGCTCAGCAATGTTTCACGTGAAACATTGGCCCGGCTCGAAGCCTATGTCGGCCTGCTGACCGCCTGGAACCGGCGCATCAACCTGGTCGGCGTCACGACGATGGGGGATCCGTGGCGCCGCCACATCCTCGAACTCGGCGCAGCTTCTGCCGTTTCTGCCGGCCGGCGCGCGGACCTTGGTCGATCTCGGCAGCGGCGCCGGCTTGCCCGGCCTCGTCCTCGCCATCCTCGGCGTGCCGGAGGTGCATCTCGTCGAAAGCGACCAGCGCAAGGCCGCCTTCCTGCGCGAGGCGGCGCGGATTTCCGCAACCCCGGTGCAAATCCATGCCGCAGCGCGCCGAGCGGCTCGGCGCCCTGACGCGCCGACGTGGTCACGGCGCGGGCCCTTGCGCCCCTCCCCGATCTGCTAGATATTGCGGAGCGGTTCCTCTCGAACCACAGCATTTGCCTCTTCCTCAAGGGTCGAGGGGCGGGAGACGAGGTGGCCGAAGCAGCCAAAACCTGGGATATGAGCGTGCGGCTCGAGCCGAGCCGCAGCGATCCGGGCGGTACCATCGTGATCGTGCGGAATCTCGCGCGGCGGGCGCGCCCATGAGCGACGCGGCGCTGACAGAACCTGCGGTTGCGACGGGCGCCGGCGCGCGCCGCGTCATCGCCATCGCCAACCAGAAGGGCGGCGTCGGCAAGACCACGACCGCGATCAACCTCGCGACCGCCCTTGCCGCCACCGGCGCCAAGGTGCTGCTGATCGATCTCGACCCGCAGGGCAATGCCTCGACCGGCCTCGGCATCGCGCGCGAGGCGCGCGTGCGCACGAGCTATGAGCTTTTGACCGGCGAGGAAACGCTTGCGAACTACAATTATTGCGACAGAAATTCCTGGCCTCGCAATCGTTCCGGCTTCAGTTGAACTCACCGGCGCCGAGCTCGAGCTGGTCGGCGCCGAGCGGCGCGAGTTCCGCTTGCGCGACGCGCTCGTACGCGAAGCATCGCCGCACGACCACGTGCTGATCGATTGTCCGCCCTCGCTCGGCCTTCTGACGTTGAACGCGCTCGTCGCATGCGACACCGTCCTGGTGCCGCTGCAATGCGAGTTTCTGGCGCTCGAAGGCCTGTCGCATCTCGTCCACACGATCGAGCGCGTCAAGCGCCGCTTCAATCCCGCGCTCGAGATCGAGGGCGTGGTGCTCACCATGTTCGACAAGCGCAACAATCTGAGCGATCTCGTCGCCGCCGACGTGCGCGACCATTTCGGCGACAAGGTCTATCGCACCGTCATTCCGCGGAACGTGCGCGTGTCGGAAGCGCCCTCGCACGGCAAGCCGGTGCTGCTTTACGATTTCCGCTGTCCGGGTGCGCAGGCTTACGTGCATCTCGCCGGCGAATTGCTGCGGCGCGAACGGAGGGTGGCATGAGTCCAGAAGCGCCGCGGCGCGGCTTGGGGCGCGGGCTTTCGGCGCTCCTCGGCGAGGAGCCGCAAGCGCGCGAGGCCGGCGCGAGGCAAGTGCCGGTCGAGCGCCTTCACCCCGGCCGCTTCCAGCCGCGCCGGCGCTTTGACGAGGAAGCGCTCGACGCGCTCGCGCAGTCGATCGCGGCGCAAGGCGTGCTGCAGCCGCTGCTCGTGCGCCCGCACCCCGACCGCGCCGGCGAGTTCGAAATCCTCGCCGGCGAGCGGCGCTGGCGCGCGGCGCAGCGCGCGAAGCTGCACGAGCTGCCGGTGCTGGTGCGCGACGTGAGCGATCGCGACGCGCTCGAATTCGCGCTCGTTGAGAATGTGCAGCGCGAGGATCTGAACGTGCTCGAGGAGGCGGACGGCTATCACCGCCTCATGTCCGATTTCGGCTATACGCAGGAGGAACTGGCGCAACGCGTCGGCAAGAGCCGCAGCCACGTCGCCAACATCCTGCGCCTCATCGGCCTGCCCGACGAGGTGAAGGCGATGGTGAGCGACGGCCGCATCAGCCCCGGCCACGCGCGCGCGCTGTTGATGGCGAAGGACCCGGTGGCGCTTGCGCGCGAAGTCGTGCGCTACGGCATGAGCGTGCGCCAGGTCGAGGCCGCCACCAACTACGCGCAAGGACGCACCGCCCCTGCCGACGCTCGACCCGCTGGCGCGGCCCGATGCCAACGTCAAGGCGGCGGAGCGCGATCTGCAGATGCTCCTCGGCATGAAGGTCGCGATCCGCAACATCGACACACCGGCGGCGATCTCACCATCCGCTGGCGCACGCTCGACCAGCTCGAGGATTTGATCGAGCGCCTGAAGCACCCGAAGCGGTAGGCGCGGTCAGCCCACACGGAATTGAAGGCGGCGCTCGTCACTGCGCCGGCGGCGTGCGCTTCTCTTCCACCTCGGGATCGTAGTGCTTGGGCGCAGCACCCGTGCTCGTCGCCGCGTCGAACAGCTTGCACGCCAATTCGTCGATCGAGTGCGACGTGATCGGGCTCAGCGACGGGAACAGGTTGAACCTCACGCCCTCGATCGCCGGGTCCTCGCCCGAGGGGAAATAGACCAGCGCCACGATGTAGCGCAGGTAGGACAATATCTCGCCCTTCTCGAGGATGCGGCCGATCTCCAAGCCGCCCGGTTCGTCCGCCATGCCCTTTTCGTTGACGTCGCGAATGATCGACCGGCACGGAATAGTAGCCGGTGACCGGCGACGGATCGAAGGCATAGACCTTGCTGATCCGGGGAACGGGCGGGCCGGGCGGATCGGCCGCGTCGTCCAAGGGCAGCGCATAGGCGAATTGCTGTGCCAAGCCGCCGCCGAGCGAATGTCCGGCGGCATAGATGACGTTGCGTCCGCCTTCGGCCGCGGCGGCGACATGCGTCTTGTAGGCCTTGATGAAGGCCGGGCTGAAATCCTCGACCACCTCGTCATATTGATCGACGTCGCCTGGAAGGAGCCGCGTGAACCAGCGCAGATTGGAGTTCCAATCCTGCCACGACCAGAAGTCGGTCCCCTTGAACGCGACGACGACCGTCGTCCGATCCTTCGTCTTGCGCTCCCAGACGTTGACGTACAAATCCAGTTTCTTCATGCGGTCCTTGAGATCCTGGTCGGGAAAATCCTGCCATTGCGACCAGCCGAGATCGACCAGCGCCGTGTAGATGGCGGAGAATTTATCGTGGCCAAGCAGCGCCACGTCCCCGCTCGTCAGGCCCGCGACCGCCTTGTTTTCCGTGCCCGGAATTTGCGCCGATGCGCACGCGGTCTGATCGGGCAGTTCGTCGTTGGGATATGCCAACCCGGCGATGGTCGCGTATTCCCAATATTCCCTGGCCGCCCGATCGACCGGTAGCGGCGCGCTATAGGCATAGTGGCCGGGCTCGCGCACGAGGACCGTCGCCGGATCCTGGTACAGGATCGCGCACCCGCCCAGGGCCGCCAGCAGCGGACCGGCGCGCAGCAGCGCCATGATCTGACCGAACGATGGTCGCGTCGAAATGTGCATCGCTGTCGCCCCCCGGCGCGCCCCATCGCACAAGACATCAGGCGGCATTACAAGTCTGGTGTTTTGTACGACAAGAGTGGTGGGCGGCGGCGCGGAGTTCAGGCCGCCTTTATGCCGAGGCGTGCGCTGACGCGGCGCGCGGTGCGCTCGCGCTGCTCGGTGATCGCGCGATAGGACTGCCGCACCCGCTCCAGCACGGCGGGCGGCGCGCCCTCGGGCGTGCCGGCGCTGAACGGCGGCTCGGGCGCGTAAGCGATCTGGAGCTGGATCGCCTGTGCCGCCTCGTCGCCGCGCAAGAGCGCCGCGACCGTGAGCGCACCGTCGATCCCGGCCGTGACGCCCGCGGCGGAGACGAGGTTCCCGTCCGTCACGACGCGCGCATCGACCGCGATGGCGCCGAAGAACGGCAGCAGATGCATCGAGGCCCAATGCGTCGTGGCGCGGCGTCCCATGAGCAGCCCGGCCGCGCCGCAAATAAGCGCGCCCGTGCACACCGGGAAGACATAGCGCGCGCCCGCGGCCTCGTGCGCGGATCCAGGCGAGCACCTCCTCGTCGTCCATCATTGCTTCCTGGCCGTAGCCGCCCGGCACGTGCAGCAGGTCGAGCCGCGGCGCGTCCGGCGAGGACGGCATCGGGCGCCAAGCGCAGCCCGCGCAGATCGCGCACCGGCGCCGCGGTCTTGGCGAAAATGCGGTATGTCGAATTCGGGATGCGCGCGAAGACCTCGAACGGGCCGGTCAGATCGATCTGGTCGCAGCCTTCGAACAGGAGCGAGCCGATCTCGAGATGGATGTCGTGCGGGATCATGGCGGGCCTCGCGCGGGAGCATTGTGGACAAGGGAAATCTAGCGTGGCACGCTGTGGCGGAAATGCCAAAGACCCCTCGCTTTCCGCCACGCCGCCCGCGCCCGCGCGCGGTCGAAATCCTGGCTTATCCTGCGGTGCAGCTGCTCGATGTCGCCGGGCCGATGCAGGTGTTCGCATCCGCCAACGAGCTTGCCGCGCGCGACGGCGCCGCGCCGCTCTATGCGCCGCGCGTGGTGTCGGCGGCATCGCCGGTCGTGACCGCGTCGGCCGGGCTCGGGCTCGTGGCGGCTCCGCTGCCGCGCGCGCGGGCGGCGCCGGCGCCCGACACGCTCCTCATCGCCGGCGGCCCGGGCGTCCATCGCGCCGCCGCCGATCCCGTAGTGCTGCGCTGGGTGCGCGCGCGGGCGGGCCGCGCGCGGCGCGTTGCGTCCGTTTGCACCGGCGCGTTCCTCCTCGCGGCGGCGGGACTGCTCGACGGGCGGCGCGCGGCGACGCACTGGCGCTCGTGCGCGGAGCTCGCGCGGCGCTATCCGGCGATCCGCGTCGAGCCCGACCCGATCTTCGTGCGCGACGGCGCGATCTGGACCTCGGCCGGCGTCACGGCGGCGATCGACCTGGCGCTGGCGCTGGTCGAGGAGGATGCGGGGCGCACGCTCGCGCTCGCCGTGGCGCGCCAGCTCGTCATGTTCCTGAAGCGCCCCGGCGGGCAGGCGCAGTTCAGCACAGTCCTGTCGCTGCAGGGCGCCGACGATCGCTTCGGCGCGCTCAACGGCTGGATGGCGGGGCGGCTCGGCGACGACCTGTCGCTGCCCGCGCTCGCGCGCAAGGCCGGGATGAGCGAGCGCAGCTTCAGCCGGCATTATGCCGAGGCGGCCGGGATCACGCCGGCGCGCGCGGTCGAGCGGCTCCGCGTCGAGGCGGCGCGGCGGCTTCTCTCCGACACGCGCCTGCCGGTCAAACGCATCGCGCAGCGCTGCGGCTTCGGCTCGGAAGAGACGCTGCGCCGCAGCTTCGCCCGCCTCGTCGCCGCGACGCCGCAGGATTACCGAACGAGATTCAGCCGCTGAGGGAGCTTGCCAAGATGAGCGACCAGATCTCTTGGTGCGTGGAATTGGCGATCAAGCCTGGCCGGCTCGAGAGCTTCAAGGAATTGACCGGAGAGATGGTCGGCTCCACACGCAGCGAGCGTGGTGTGCTCACCTACCACCGCTTCGTCAGCGATGACGACAAGGTCGTCCATGTCTATGAGCAATACGCGGACTCCGAAGCCGCGCTGGCGCACCTGCAAAAATTCGCGGCGAAGTTCGGGGCACGCTTCTCGAGCATGGTGGACCGAATGCGGTTCACGGTTTACGGCACCCCGAGCGCCGAGCTCAAAGCGCTGCTCGACGGCTTCGGCGCGATTTACTTGAGACGCTTTGGCGATTTCGACTACTGGCCGTAGAACCGCCTTCGGACCCGCGCCCGGCCGCCTTGACTCGGCGCAAAGGGCGCAGCACCCTCTTCTTCATCCAAGGGAGAATCACATCATGGCGCGCCCCGTCATCATCATGAGCATCACCGAGATCAAGCCGATGGGCTCGGGCGGCGCGCGCGAAGGGAACGCGACCTACAAGCAGTTCCCGCTCGACACCGGCGTGCCCGGCACCGCCTTGGAATTCTCGTGGAACGCCTACGACACCGGCTATGCCACGCCGCGCCACAAGCATGCCTTCGACCAGTTCCGCTATGCCTTGGACGGCGACCGGCAGATCAAGGACGGCTATCTCAATCCCGGCGATTGCGGCTTCTATCCCGAGGGCGTGCCCTACGGCCCGCAATTGCAGAAGATGCCGAGCACCGGATTGGGCCTGCAATTCCAGGGGCCCGAGGGCATCCCGTATGAGACGCACGCGGAGCTGCGCGCGGCGCGCGAGCGCCTCGCGGCGCGCGGCGGCACCTTCGCCAACGGCGTCTATACCGAGATCAGGCCCGACGGCCGCAAGATCAACAAGGACAGCCATATGGCGTGCTGGGAAGAAGCGGCCGGCATGAAATTCCGCTATCCGCCGCCGCGCTTTGCGGCACCCGTCGTGGTCAAGGGCGACAACGAGCGCTGGGTCATGGACCGCAAGCTCGCCGGCGTCGAGCACAAGCATTTCGGCACGTTCGGCGACCGGCGCTCGGCCGCGCGGCTCCTGCAGCTCGCGCCCGGCGCGCGCATCCCCGCGCATCGGAGCGAGGACGCCGAGATCTTCTATCTCATCGACGGCTCCATCACCTACGACGGCAAGACCTGGCTCGGCGGCAAGACGGCCGACCGCGGCACCTACATGTACATCCCGCACGGCGGCGCCGAGGTGCAGGAGATCGCGACCGAGACCGGCGGCGCCTTCTTCATCCTGTCACTGCCGCTCGTCGCCGACATCGAGATGGAATTGCGCGCCGCGAAAGAAAAGGTGAAAGAGAAAGAGCTCGCCTGACGAGGCGGCGCGCGCGCCCCTCGCAATGACACGCGTAAGGGACGATTAGCTCGCCGTGACCCAAAAACCGGCGACGCGCGACAAGGTGCGGCGCAACCCGGATACGATCGGACGGGCGCGCGCCGGGGCCGGCGATCGGCTGCCCTCGAGCTCGGCGGCGAGGCGCTCGAAATTGCGCGCCCGCTCGATGCGCTTGAGGCGCGCCGCGCCGTCCATGGCGAGTTCGGCAAATTCACGGTAGCGCGCCGCACGCGCGCGCCATTTCTGTGCTTCGTCCAAGGCTTCGCCTCGCCCGATGGTTCGGCTGAGGATACGGGCGCGGCCCGCACGCGGATCACCTTGCCGCCCCGGCGCGCTTTGAATTAACTCGGAAAGAACGCAACGGCTTCATTTGCGCGCGGGCGCGTTTGACTGTCGGTTGAAAGAGGAATACTGTATTCGCGCGGCGGAGGGGTACGCACATGGCAAGGCGCGGCGCGGTGCTCATGCTGGTGGCGGGAACGGCGCTCGCGGTGCCGGCCGGGCGAGCCCTGGCGTTTGACGAAGTGCCGCCGCCGAGCGGCTTCGCGCCGTCGCTCGAGGCGATCGGCATCAGCGACATCCAGCGTCTCTTGCAGGTGCGCGGCTACGATGCCGGGCCCGCGACCGGGGCCATGAACGCGGCCACCTATCACGCCATCCTCGCCTACCAGCGCGACTATGGCCTGGCGCAGGACGGCATCGCCGGGCCGCTCGTCCAGAACGCGCTGCACTTCATGGCGCCGCGCGCGCGGGCGCAATTGGTGGCGCTGACGCCGCCCACATCGATGCCGCCCGCGCCGCCGCTTCCGCCGGTGATCCTGCCGCCCGTGCCGCCGCCGGCGCCGGTATTTCTGCCGCCGGCAGCGGCGCCGGTGCCGCAAGCGGCAGCGCCCGCGCCCGCCGCCGCGCCCGACGCTTCAGCCGACGCCGTGCCCAAAGCCTCGCCGAGCACGCCGGTCGAAACCGCGCCCGTCACGCAGGATGTGGCGCCGGCAACGCCGCCGCCACAGCGCGACGAGGCTGCGGTGCCGCCGCCGCCGCCCTCCGCGCCGGAAGCCGCCGCACCGGCCGAGGCAGCGCAAAGCCCCGCGCCGCGCCCGCACCCACGGCAGAGAGCCGCCGCTGCCGGCCGAGCCTGCGCCCGCGCCCACGGCGGAGGCCGCCGCTCCAGTCGAGGCTGCTCCCGCGCCTGCGCTCGCGCGCCGGAGGGCCGCCGCTCCAGCCGAGACTGCGCCTGCCGCCGAAGCTGCCGCGCCGGCCGCTCCGGCGGCGGCCTGCGGTTGCCGCGCCGGTCGCGCCTGCTGCCGCGAATTCCGCCGCCGATCCGCTCGGCGCCGCGCTGCCGGCGGGCACGCCTGCCGCGATCGCTGCTGTCCCCGCCGTGCCCGCGCCTGCCGCGATCGCAGCTATCTCCGCCGCCGTGCCCGCGCCGGCGCGCTGGCTCCGAGCGATGACGAGGCCGCCGCCTTCGCGGCGCCAGCGTCCGCGAGCCACGACGAAGCGGCCGCCTTCACCAAGGAAAAGCCGGCGCTGTCCGCCACGGCGAATTGCGACGAATCTCTCGCCTTCGCCGGCAAGGCGCGCGCACCCGCGACCAAGGCGAGCTACGACGAAGCTGCCGCGTTTGCCGGCACAGCGCCCGCACCCGTCGCCAAGGCGAGCTACGACGAAGCTGCCGCGTTTGCCGGCAAGGCGCCCGCGCGGGCCGCGCGCTCGGTTCCCGTTTCCGCTCCTGCGACCGCCTCGGCCGTGCCCTTTGCCGCGCCTGCGGTCGCGTCGTCGTCGGCGAGCGATCCGCTCGGCGCCGCAATCCCGGTCGGCGTGCTGCACTCGCCCGACGTGGCGGTGGCGCCGGGCGATGCGTCGGTGCGCGAGGCGCAGGAATATCTGAAGCGGCTCGGCTATTACGATGGCGACGTCGACGGCGTCATGAGCTGGCGCACGGTGCAGGCGCTGGTCAAGTTCGACGCGAGCGGCGAGGGTCCGAAATCGGTGATCGCCAAGGACGGCGAACTCGACAGCCAGTGGCTCGCGCGGCTCAAGACCGCCGCCGCCGCCAAGGAAGCGCCGCCGCAACAGTAGGCGCGGTGAGATTGCTATTGCAGCAATCTCACTCCTTCAGCCGCACGACGTTGAAGGCCGGGACCGGGCGGTGAAAGCCCTTGAGCTCGAGCGCGCCCAGCTCCTCGGTCTCGGCCAGCTCCTCGATCGCGACCAGCACCTTGCGCTCGATGACGATCTGGCCGCCTTCGGCCTCGCCGCAGAGCCGCGCGGCGAGGTTCACGACCGAGCCCACGGCGGCATAGTCCGAGCGCTCCTCGAAGCCGATGCGCCCCAAGGTCGCGTAACCGTGCGCGATGCCGACGCCGAAACCCAAGGTATAGCCGTATTTGCGCCAGGTCTTGGCGAGCTCGTCGAAGCGTTGGCGCATCGCCACCGCCATGCGCACGGCGCGGAGCGACGGATCGGGACACGGGATCGGGTCGTTGAAGAACACCATCACGCCGTCGCCGGTGAAGCGCTCGAGCGTGCCTTCGTGATGATGGATGAGCTCGCCCAGCGAGGCGTGATACTGGCGCAGCACGGCGATCACCTCTTCGGGCTCGGCGCCTTCGGAGAACGCGGTGAAGCCGCGCAGGTCGCAGAACACGACGGTGACGTCGCGGCGATGGCCCTCGAGCGCGCGCTCGTCGCCCGAGGCGATGGCGTTGGCGATCTGCGGCGCGAGGAAGCGCCGCAAGCGGCTCGCGCGCTCCAATTCGCCAAGCTGCGCCGCGACGCGCGCCTCGAGCGTCGCGTTCCAGTCCATGAGCTCCGCCGCCTGGCGCGCGACCTCGTCGTGCAGCGACTTCAAGCGCAGCACCGAGCGCACGCGCGCGACCAGCGCGCCCTGGTCGATCGGCTTGGTCAGGTATTCGTCGGCGCCGGCGTCGAGCCCGTGCACCACGTCCTTGGTATCGCCCTTCGCCGTCACCAGGATGATCGGCATGAACGGCAAGGTCTGATCCGCCTTGAGGCGGCGGCACACCTCGATGCCGTCGATTTTCGGCATCATGACGTCGAGCAGGATGAGGTCGGGCCGCTCGGCATAGGCCATCGCCAGCGCCTCCTCGCCATCCGCGGCCATGACGATGCGGTAGTCGTTGGCGGCAAGACGCGTCGCCAGGATGTCGCGATTGGCCTCGTTGTCGTCGACGACGAGAATGAGCGGCGGATCGTTCATGGCGCGGCCGACAAAAAGTGGCGGATCTTGGCCAGGAGCTGGCGCGGGCTGTAGGGCTTCGCGACGTAATCATCGCACCCCGCCTCGCGCGCCTTGGCCTCGTCGCCCGAAAGCGCATAGCTGGTCACGACGATGATCGGAATGGCTTTCAGCGCCGGATCGGCCTTGATGCGCCGCGTCGCCTCGTAGCCGTCGAGGCCGGGAAGCTGGATGTCCATGAGGATGAGGTCGGGCTTCTCCTTCGCCGCCGCCGGATGCGCCGATTCGCCGTCATGCGCCTCGACCATCTCGTAGCCGGCCGCGCCCAGGAGATCGCGCAGGATCTGCCGGTTGTCCTCGTGGTCCTCGACGACCAGGATGCGCTGCGTCATGCGTTCCCCACTTGCCGCTCGACGGTCACGGGCAGCGAAACGGAGAAGGTCGAGCCCTTCCCCAACGCCGATTCGACCCACAGCCGCCCGCCATGCAGCGCGACGATGCGGCGCGAGATGGCGAGCCCCAATCCGGTGCCGCCCTTGCTGCGCGTGGCGGAATTGTCGGCCTGCTGGAATTCCTCGAAGATTTTCTGCTGATCGGCCTCGGCGATGCCGGGGCCGGTGTCCTTGACCTGGACGAGGACGCTGCCGTTCCCCGCGTGCGCCGCGATCGTGACCTCGCCCTCGTCGGTGAACTTGATGGCGTTGCCGACGAGGTTGAGCACGACTTGCGAGAGGCGCCGCTCGTCGCCCTTGGCCGGCGGCAGGTCCGTGCGCGAGATCGAGCTTCAGCGCGATCTTCTTGTTGGACGCGAGCGGCTCGACCGCGACAAAGACGCCGTGCAGCATGTCCTTGACCGAATAGGGCGCCAGCGAGAGCACAAGCTGGCCCGCCTCGATCTTCGACAGATCGAGCACGTCGTTGATGAGGCCGAGGAGGTGCTTGCCGTTCGTCTGCACGCGCGTCAGCACCTCGCGCATTCGGGCCGGCGCGGCGCCATAGATGTCGTCGAGGATGAGCTCGGTATATCCGAGGATCGCGTTCAACGGCGTGCGCAGCTCGTGGCTCATGTTGGCGAGGAACTGCGATTTGTGCTGGCTCGCGATGACGAGCTCGCGGCTCTTCTCCTCGATCTCGCCGAAGAGGCGCGCGTTCTCGATCGCCGCGACCGACTGCGCCGCGAAGGTTTGCAGGAGATCGACCGTCGCGGCGGTAAATTCGCCGGGCGCGCGGCGGCGCACGACGAGCGCGCCGACGACGCGGCCGGGGCGCAGGAGCGGCATCACCAAGAGCGCGCGGAATCCGGCCTCGACGATGATGTCGGTGATGGCGCTGCGCTCGCCCGCGACGCAGATCGGCGATCTGCACCGGCGCGCGCCGTTCCGCCGCCTCGCCGATCCCGGCCGCGCCGAAGCGGATGTGCTGGCCGCGGATCGCGGCGATCAGATGCTCGTCCATGCCGAAGGTGGCGCGCAGCGCGAACTCGTCCGCCCCCTCGTCATAGACATAGATGGCGCCGGCGTCGGTGGCGGAGAGCCGCACGGAATTCGTCACGATGGCGGTGAGCACGGTCTCGATATCGAGCGAGGAATTGACCGCCTGCGAGCACCTCGCCGAGCGCGCGCAATTCCTCGACCGAGCGCGCCAGCTCGTCCGTGCGCGCGCGCAGCTCGCGACAGGAGCCGCGCGTTCTCGATGGCGATGACGGCCTGGTCGGCGAAGCCCTTCATCAGCTCAAGCTCGTCTGGCTGGAACGGGCGAACTTCGTCGCGCAGGACGGCCATGGCGCCGATCGCGCGTCCCTCCTGCGTCAGCGGCGTAAACGCGACCGTGCGGACCCGCATCTCCGTTGCCATCCGCACGACATCGGAGCCGAAGGCGGCGGCGGCCTGCGTGAAATCGTCGAAGGCAGACTGCCGGTTCTCGCGCACGCTTTGGCTGAACGGGTTTGCATCGTCGACCCGCAGGTCGGCAATGGTTCGTCCGATCCGCGAGGCGGCCGGGCCGGCGAAGGCGATGCCGCGCAGCACGTCGCCCTCGGTGCGGCGGATGGCGACGCTCGCGGCGTCGAACATGCGTGCCGCCGTCTCGGCGATGGTGTCGAGCGCGCGCCGCGGATCGCCCGGCGTGGACGCAATGACGCGCAGGATGTCGGCGGTCGCCGTCTGCCGGTCCAAGCTCTCGCGCAGTTCGGAGAGGAGCCGCGCGTTCTCGATGGCGATCACCGCCTGCGCCGCGAAATTCGTGACGAGGGCGATCTCCTTCTCGGTGAAATCCTGCACGCGCTTGCGGTAGATGATGATCGCGCCGCGGAGCGCCGTCTCGTTGAGCATCGGTACGGCGAGCAGCGTGTGAATCTCGTGAAAGCCCGGTGATGTCTCCATGACCTTGGCAAATGCGGGATCGTCCTGGACGTTGTGGACATGAATCGCGTGCTTCGTTCGTTCCAGCCGGTCCAGCGCCGAATCCGAAGTCACCGTGCCGGGCGTGATGTTCGTCGCGAAGTCGAGCGGCAGTCCGGAAACGGCGGCGCCGTGAAATCCGCCGTCATATGTCACGAGCGTTCCGAACTCGGCGCCGCAGAGGCGCGTCGCGTTGGTGATCACGGCATCGAACACGGGCGACAGATCGCCCGGCGAGGCCGAGATGACGCGCAGGATGTCGGCCGTCGCGGTCTGCCGGTCGAGCATTCGCGCAGCTCGCTGAGGAGCCGCGCATTCTCGATGGCGATCACCGCCTGCGCCGCGAAATTGGCGACCACATCGGCGTGCTTCTGTGAGAAGGGCCGCACCTCGCGGCGGTAGATGATGATGAGTCCGACCGCTTCCTCGTCCTTGACCAGCGGAACGAGAAGCGAGCTGCGGATGCCGCCGAGTTCGACGGCGGCAACCAACTCGCGATTGCCCTCGATGTATCCCCGCTGCTCGCGCACGTCCGCGACCAGGAGCGCCTCTTTCCGCTCCAGCGCACGAACAAGGTTAGGCGCCGGTACAACGGTCCCTTGTTGACGAACGAACGCCTCGAACGCCGGCAAGGCACCACGCGTCGCGACAAGGCGCAACCCAGCCGCCTCTTTGCGGAAAATGTGCCCCGTGTCCGCTTCGCAGAGATTGAGCGCGTTGCCCAAAATCGTGTCGAACACCGGCGCGAGCTCGCCCGGCGAGGACGAGATGACGCCCAGAACCTCGGCGTGGCGGTCTGCCGGTCGAGCTCTCGCGCAGCTCGGACAGGAGCCGCGCGTTCTCGATGGCGATCACGGCCTGCTTCGCGAAACTCTCGACCAGTTCGATCTGCTTGTCGGTGAACGCGCGGAGCTCGCGGCGCGACAGCGAAAAGGCGCCGACCACCTCGCCCTCCCTGAGCATCGGCACCCAAAGAATGGCGCGCGCGTTGCCGCGCTGCACGATCTCCATCGAGGTCTGCCGGCCGTCGAGGTAAACCTCGTCGGCGACCATGTCGGTTACATGCACGGTCGTCTTGAGCCGCATCATCCTCTCGAACGGCCGCGGCCCGTCCGGCACCACGATAAGGGGACCGCGCATCCGGACGGCTACAAAGTCCGCGATCCGCGATGCGCGCATCATGGCGAGGCGAGTTCGTCCTCGCTCAAGAGACCGATCCCTGGGCGGCCTCACAGAGGCGAAGCGCGTTCGAGAGCATTGTCTCGAATACCGGGCCGAGTTGCCCCGGCGACGACGAGATCACACCGAGCACCTCGGACGTGGCGGTCTGCCGGTCCAGGCTCTCGCGCAGCTCGGTCAGGAGCCGCGCGTTCTCGATGGCGATCACGGCCTGCGCGGCGAAATTCTCGACCAGCTCGATCTCTTTCGGATCGAAGGCGCGGACCTCGTCGCGCGCCATGATGATGGCGCCGGCCAGTTCGCCCTCCTTGAGCATCGGCACGTTGATGCTGGACCGGGTCTGGCGCAGCCACGGATTGACGGCGAACACCTCGGCATAGGCGGGATCGTTCTGGACATCGAGCGCCTGGGTCGTCTGCCGGGTGCGCTCGAGGCGGCCGAGCAAGGTCTCGGGCGGCGGATGGCGGATGCGCGACAGCGCATCGGCGCTTTCGCCCGGAATGCCCAAGGCGGCGACGCCGTTGAACCCGTCGCCGTCATAGAGCGCGAGCAGGCCCAACGACGCCGAGCAGAGGCGCGTCGCGTTCTGCAGGATGGTGTCGAACACCGGCTGGAGATCGCCGGGCGAGGACGAGATCACGCCCAAAACCTCGGACGTGGCGGTCTGCCGGTCGAGCGATTCGCGCAGCTCGGACAGAAGCCGCGCGTTCTCGATGGCGATCACCGCCTGTTTGCGCGAAATTCTCCGCGAGTTCCACATGCTTCGGCGCGAAGGCGCGGACATCGCGGCGATAAATCGTGATGAGACCGATCGTCTCCTCGCCCCTGACGATCGGGACGTAGAGGACCGTCCGCACCCCGGCCAGTTCGACCGCCGCGACGGTCATCGGATTGCCGGCCAAGTATTGCGGCTCCAGGCGAAGGTCGGCGGTCTCGACCGGCCGCCGCTCGGCGACCGCGCGGCCGGCCGGGCTGTCCGGCCTCAGGCGCACGGCCCGGCCGTGCACGAATTCCGCAAACGCCGCCGGCGCGCCGCGCAGCGCGACAATGTTGAGCTGTCCGTCCGAGATGCGCGCGACGTGCCCCGTATCCGTCTCGCACAGCCGCAGCGCGTTCTCGAGGATGGTGTCGAACACGGGCTCGAGCTGTCCCGGCGACGAGGCGATCACGCCGAGCACGTTCGAGGTCGCGGTCTGCCGGTCCGAGCTCTCGCGCAGCTCGGAGAGGAGCCGCGCGTTCTCGATGGCGATGACGGCCTGCGCTGCGAAATTCTCGACGAGATCGATCTGCTTCTCGGCGAACGGCCCGCACCTCCGTGCGCAGAACGATGAACGCGCCGACCACGGCGCCCTCCTTCAGCAGCGGCACGTGAAGCGATGGTGCGGACGCCGCCGATCTCGACGCCGGCCACCGGCATCGGGCGAGCGGGCGAGGTATCCGGGCGATCGCGGCGAGATCGAGGTCGTGAACCACGTCGCGTCGTCGCGAGCATGCGGCCCATGTTGGTATCGGGCGGCATGCGGAAACGGTCCGCGAGCCAGACCTTGGCGAAATCCGGATGGATGCCCTGCACCGCCGCCGTCTCGAACATGTCGCCGTCGTAGCGCAGCAGCACGCCCGACTGCCCCTCGCACAGTCGCAGCGCATTGGCGAGCATGCGTCTCGAACACCGGTTTCAATTCGCCGGGCGAGGCCGAGATGACGCCCAGAACCTCGGACGTCGCGGTCTGGCGGTCGAGCGATTCGCGCAGCTCGGTCAGGAGCCGCGCGTTCTCGATGGCGATCACCGCCTGCTTGGCGAAGTTCTCGACGAGCGTGATCTGCTTGTCATCGAACGGACGGATTTCGCGGCGGTAAAGGGCAATCATGCCGCTGAACTCGTTTTCCCGGAGCATGGGCACGAAGCACGCGGTTTTGATGCCGTCGGCAACCGCAGCCTTGAGGCGCGGCGCCCCCATTGCTCCCGGATCTTGCGACATATCGGGGATGTGAAGTGTCTGCCGGGACCGCGCGATCCGGGCGATGGGCGGCTCGCCATCGACGGAATGCGCGTAAATCATGGTGTTCCGGCCATGAACAGAATTGAAGGACGAGGTCATGCCGTTCACAGCGGCAACCCGATGTGTGTCGCCGTCGCGGACATAGAGTGTTCCGGCGACTGCATCGCAGAGTCGCACCGCGTTTCCCAGCATCGAATCGAACACCGGTTCAAGCTCGGCCGGCGAGGACGAGATCACGCCCAGCACCTCGGCCATCGCCGTCTGCTGTTCGAGCGATTGCGACAGTTCCTGCGTCCGCTCCTCGACCTTGCGCTCGAGGCCGGCGTAGGATTCCGAGAGCCGCCCCGCCATGTCGTTGAACTGATCGGCCAGGGATTCGAGCTCGTCGCCGGTCTTGATCGAGATGCGCTGGCCGAGGTCGCCGCCGCCGATCTTTGCCGCGCCCGCGCGCAACGCCTCGATCGGCACCGCCATGCGGCGCGCGAGGAAGAGGGCGGCGAGGAACGCCAGGAGGAGGCAGCCGGCGAGCAGCGCGCCGGCGCGCTCGATCGAGGCGTAGAGCGGCGCGTTCGCCTCGTCCAAGGGCAGTTCGACGAACACGTACCAGCCCATCGGCGCGATCTTGGCCCAGGCGGTGAGCACCGGCTTGCCCGACGGATCGGCCGCCTCGCGCAATGTTTCCTGCGGCATGCCCTGCAAGGCCGCCGCCACCTGCGGCAGGCGCGCGAGGCTGGTGTTGCGCAGCACGAGCGAGATGTCGGGATGCGCGATGAGCCGGCCGTCGCCGTCGACGACATAGGCGATGCCGTGCTGGCCGATCTTGATCGCCGAGACGACGTCCCAGATGAATTTGAGATTGACCTCGGCGACCGAGACGCCGGCATCGCGCCGCGCGCCGGCCATGGCGAGCGTCATGTAGGGCTCGCTCTCGCGCCGGAAATAGACCGGCCCGAACCACGCCTTCTTGGCCATCGCGTCGGTGAAGCGCGGGTCGTGCGAATAATCCGTGCCGGAGCCGACCACGTCCATCTCGAGCCGCGACACGCGAAGCTGCTCGTGGCCCGACGGCATCGAGCTGCGCCAGCTCGGTGATGGCCGGCACCTGGCGCAACAGCCGGAGCGCGTCGAAGCTTGCGCTGGTCCAAGGTCGCGGCCGACCACGGCAGCTCGGTGGTCCAGCCGATCTGGCTCTCGATCTCGCTGACGAACTGCTCGATCTTGCCGGCGGCGCCGCGCGCCTCCTCGCGCTCGACGCCGATGAGCGAGGCCTCGTGGTCGCGGTAGGAGAACCAGATCTCGAAGGCGCCATTGGCGAGGAGCGCCACCGACACGACGGCGACGAAGAAGGCCGCGTATTTGCGGAAGAGGCGCCGGCGCGGCGCGCGCCGCGGCCGCGGCGCATCCGCCGCACTCTCCGCCAGGGTCTCGCGCAGCGCGTCGGCCAACTTCCCCTCCCGGAAGCGGGCCGATCGTAGCATAGGCGCTAAGCTTTGCCGCCCGTCAATGCAGGGCGCTGGGCACGGTGCTGGACGATATCAGGTTCACGAACGTCATGACCACGGCGATGATGACGAAGACGCCGCCGACGACGATGAAAAAGCCCATGCGCTCGATCAGGCGGCGGTGGCGGCGCTCCCAGGGCAAGACGGCTCCATCGGACTCGCGGTGGCGACTCGGCGAGGCCGCATTTTATAACGAAAATGATGAGGGGAAGGTTGAAAACCTGTGCGCGCGGCGTTGGCGAACGCGCTCAGCGGGCCCGGCGGGCGCCGCGGGCGACGCGCAGCAAGGCGTCGCGGGCGACCGCCTCGGCCGGCACGCCGGTGCGCTTGGTGTTGCGCTCGGCCGCGTGCAACGCCTCGAGCGCAGCGGCGGCGCGGCCTTTCGACCACAGGCGCAGGTGCGCCAAAAGCGCATCGCGCAGGCTGGCGAAAACCGGCGGGCGAAAGCCCGACAGCGCGTCCTCGGGCGCGGTTCCGGCGGCGATGCGCGCGGCGGCGACGTAAAGCCGCTGGAAATACCGGAGCGCCGCGCGCAGCACCGTGACCGGCAACTCGCCCTCCTCGAAGGCGCGCTGGAGGCTGCGCTCGAGCGCGGCAAGATCGCCCGCGGCGGCCGCCCGCACCGCATCGTCGAGCGTGATCTCGGCGCTGTCGCCCACCACCGCGCGCGCCTCGTCATAGGAGACGGCGCCGCCGTCGCCGGCATAGAGCGCGAGCTTTTCGAGCTCGCCGCGGTTCAAAAGCCGGTCGGGCGAGAGGCGCTCGACGACATAGCGCCGCGCATCGCGGTCCAAGCGCACGCGGTGTGCCGCCATGACGCTGTCGACGAGGGCGGCAAGCTCGCTCGCGCCGTCGGCCTTGCACAGGAGCGCCGCTCCGTCCTTCGCCGCCTCGAACACGCGACGCAGCGCGGATTTGCCGCCGAGATCGCCCGCCTCGACGACGACCAGGCTGTCGCCGGGCGGCGGCGCCTTGAAGAAGCGCTCGAACAGCGGCGCCTGTGCGTCATCCGCGCCCTTGACGCGCACGACGCGGCGGCCGCCGGCGAGCGACAGCGCGCGCGCCTCGTCGTCGAGCCGGACGGGATCGGCGCGCAAGCCTTCGCCGGAAAGCTCGGCGACGCGGAACGGATCGCCGAGATCGGGCACGATCGCTTGCGCGATGCGCTTGGCCCGCTCGCGCACCTGGCCCTCGTCCTCGCCGAACAGAAGTATGGCGCGGATCGCCGCGTCGGGCGCGGCGATGAAGCGCTCTGCGCGCGCCCCCAAGAGCTTCACGACGGCTCCGGCGGCGGATGCTGCTGCAGATAGATCGCAAGCTTTTCCGCGATCTCGCGCGCGAGATCGTTGGCGGCGATGTCGCGCGCGTTGTTCTGGGCGACGGTCGCGGCATAGGCGTCGAACGGATAGTCGAAGGAGGCGATGCGCTGCACCGTCTGCTCGAACACGACGTTCGTTGCTCCCGGCCGGGGTGAGCTTCAGGGTCGCGATCAAGGTCAGCTCGCCATGCGTGCTGGTGTTGTCGCGCTGGATGCCGAGATTGGCGGGCAGGAGCGTGAGCGTGAGGTTCAGGACATAGCGCGGCTTCAATTGCGCGCCCACGGGATTGAGCTGCTCGCGCAGCGCGGCGACCAGGATCTGCCCGACGCGATCGGGCGCCGGACGGACTTCGACCGCGGCAAGGACGGGGTCGTAGCCCAAAGGCTGGCGCGTGGCATAAAGCGGATGGAAGCCGCACGCGCTGAGCGCCGCGAGGATCAGCGCGAGCGCCACGGCCGCGCGCCACGGGCGCTTGGCGTCAGACCACGACATTGACGATCCGATTGGGCACGACGATGGTCTTGCGCGGCGCTTTGCCCTCGAGCGCGCGCAGCACGCCCGGAAGCGCCAGCGCCGCGTCCTTGGCCGCATCCTCGCCGGCGTCGCGCGGCAGCTCGACCGTGCCGCGCAGCTTGCCGTTCACCTGCACCGCAAGCGTCACGCGCTCCTCGCGCGCGAGCTCCGGATCGGCCGCGGGCCAGCGCTCGTCCGCCAGAAGCCGCGCGTGACCGAGCTCTTGCCACAGCTCCTCGGCGAGATGCGGCATCATCGGCCCCAACAGCAGCACCGCCGTCTCGATCGCCTCGCGCAGCACGGGGCCCGCGCCAGCTTCCGGCTCGGCGCCCTCGATCGTGTTGGTGAGCTCGCGGATGTGCGCGACGGCGCGGTTGAAGCGGAACGTGTCGAGGTCCTCGGTCACGGCGGCGATGGTGCGGTGGACGGCGCGGCGCAGCGCATCGAGCGCGGGTGCGAGCTCGCGCGGGACGGCGGTGCCGGCGGGCGCGAGCGGCGCCGGCGGATCGGTGACGAGCCGCCACAGGCGGTTGACATAGCGCCACGCGCCCTCGATCCCGGCATCGGTCCATTCGAGGTCGCGCTCGGGCGGGCTGTCGGACAGGAGATAGAGCCGCGCCGTGTCGGCGCCGAACGCATCGACGATCGTCTCGAGCCCGACCACGTTCTTCTTCGACTTCGACATCTTCTCGATGCGGCCGACCGTCACCGGCCGGCCGTTGGCGTCGCGCGGGCTCCCGTCCTCGCGCCGCACGTCCTCGGGAAAGAGCCACTCGCCGTCGGCGGAGCGATAGGTTTCGTGGCACACCATGCCTTGCGTGAAGAGGCCGGCGAACGGCTCCTTGACGCTCAGATAGCCGCACTGCGCCAGCGCGCGCGTGAAGAAGCGCGCATAGAGGAGATGCAGCACCGCGTGCTCGATGCCGCCGATATACTGGTCGACGGGGAGCCAGTAATCGACGTCGCGCCGCTCGAACGCGCTGGCCGCGCGCGGCGAGCAGAAGCGCGCCTCGTACCACGACGATTCGAAGAACGTGTCGAACGTGTCGGTCTCGCGCTCGGCCGGGCCGCCGCAGACGGGACATTGCACGTGCTTCCAGGTCGGATGGAGCGCCAGCGGATTGCCCGGCCGGTCGAAGCTCACATCCTCGGGCAGCCGCACCGGCAGATCCTGCTCCGGCACCGGCACGATGCCGCATTTGCCGCAATGGATGACCGGGATCGGACAGCCCCAATAGCGCTGCCGCGACACGCCCCAGTCGCGCAAGCGATAGGCGATCGTGCCGGTGCCGGACTGGAGCTGCTCGAGCCGCGCGATGGCGGCGCGCTTCGCCTCGGGCACTCGAAGCCCATCGAGGAAATCGGAATTGAAGGCGGTGCCCTCTTCGTCGGTATAAGCCTCGCTGCCGATGGCGAAGCTTTTGGCGTCGGCATCGGGCGGCAGCACGACGGGCACGACCGGAAGCGCGTACTTGCGCGCGAAATCGAGGTCGCGCTGGTCGTGCGCGGGACAGCCGAAGATCGCGCCGGTGCCGTATTCCATGAGCACGAAATTGGCGACATAGACCGGCAGGCTCGCGCCGGCGCGGAACGGATGGCGCGCGCGGATGCCGGTGTCGAAGCCGCGCTTCTCCGCGGTCTCGAGCACGGCCTCGCTCGTGCCCATGCGGTTGCACTCGGCGATGAACTCGGCCAGATCGCCGGATTGCCGCGCGCCAGCTCCTCGGCGAGCGGATGATTGGGCGCGATCGCGCAGAAGGCGGCGCCGAAGAGGGTGTCGGGCCGCGTCGTGAAGACCTCGAGCCGGTCCTGCCGGCCGTCGAGCGCGAAGAAGACGCGCGCGCCCTCGGAGCGGCCGATCCACTTCTCCTGCATGACGCGCACGCGCTCGGGCCAGCGCTCGAGCGTCGCCAGGCCGGCGAGCAGGTCGTCGGCAAAACGCGTGATGCGCAGGAACCATTGCGCCAGGAGCCGCTTCTCGACGAGCGCGCCCGAGCGCCAGCCGCGCCCGTCGATCACCTGCTCGTTGGCGAGCACGGTGTTCTCGACCGGGTCCCAGTTGACCCAGGATTCGCGCCGGTAGGCGAGATCGGCCGCGAGGAAGTCCAGGAACATCTTCTGTTCGTGGCGGTAATACTCGGGATGGCAGGTCGCGATCTCGCGCCGCCAGTCGTAGGACAGCCCCATGCGCTTCAACTGCTCGCGCATGACGGCGATGTTCTCGAGCGTCCAGCGCGCCGGGTGCTCGCCGCTTTGCATCGCCGCGTTCTCGGCCGGCAGCCCGAACGCGTCCCACCCCATCGGGTGCAGCACGTTCATGCCCTGCGCGCGCTTGTAGCGCGCGACCACGTCGCCCATCGTGTAGTTGCGCACGTGCCCGACATGGAGCTTGCCGGACGGGTAGGGAAACATCTCCAGCACGTAGTATTTCGGCCGCGCCGGATCGGTCTCGACCGCGAACGTGCCGCGGCTCGGCCCAGATCGACCGCCACTTCTCTTCGGTCTCTTTCGCGTTGTAGCGCTGCGGCCGCTTGTCCCTGTCGGTCATGCGAGCGTGACAGAGGCCGCGCTATTGCGTGTTGGACGCCGTGCTGAGGCGCATCTGCCGCGCCCGCGTCAGGATGGCGTTCTCGAGATCGGTGCCGGTTGCCTGGTCGACCGCGGCGTCGATCCATTGTCCGGCCGGATCGCGCGTCTGGCGGAACACGCTGGCGCGCACGCCGTCGGCGCGCAGCTCGCGGCCGAGAATGAAGATGTTGACCTTGAAGCGCTCGGTCGCCCGGTCCGGCGGGCTGTACCAATCGGTGATGATGACGCCGCCGAACGGATCGGCCGAGGCAAGCGGCATGAACGAAACCGTGTCGAGCGTGGCGCGCCAGAGATAGGAATTGACGCCGATGCCCACCCCGCCGCCGCCGCCGCCGCCGTTGTCCTTCTGGCTGCCGAAGATCGCCGAGAGCAGCGTTCCGTTCTTGGTCCCGACATCGGCGCCGCGCGTGCCGAACTGATCGGGATTGGCGTCGTAGTCGGGATCGGTGTGATAAGGATCGTTGGTGCGCTTGGCGTAGTCAGGATCGTTGCGGCCCAGAGCGTTGTCGTTGTTTGGACTGAACATGCTGCAGCCGGCCAGCAAGAAGCCGGCGGCCATACAGGCGACAAGCGCGACACGAGCCGACATAGGAGAACTCCCTCAAATACTCCGCCGCGGTTACTCCCCCGCAGTGCGGCGATACTACAACGGGCGTTGCGGCGCAGCAAAACAATATGCCCGGCCCCGAGGTGACGGATCGGCGCCCGCGCGGTAGCATTTCGCCATGCCCAGCGACACGGCAGAGAGCACGATCGCCGCCAATCTCGGTTCGGTCGGGGAGCGCATCGCCGCCGCGGCGCGCCAAGCAGGCCGCGATCCCGCGAGCGTCAGGCTCGTCGCGGTGTCGAAGACGCATCCCGCGGCATCGGTCGCCGCCGCGCTCGGCGCCGGACATCTCCTCTACGGCGAGAACCGCGTGCAGGAGGCGGCCGAGAAATATCCGGATCTCCGCGCGCGCTGGCCCGATCTGCGCCTCCATCTCATCGGGCCCTTGCAAACCAACAAGGTACGCGACGCGGTCGCCCTCTTCGACGCGATCGAGACGCTCGACCGGCCGCGCCTTGCCGAGGCGCTCGCGCGCGAGATGGCGCGGCAAGGGCAAACGCCCGGCCTGCCTCATCGAGGTCAATACCGGCGAGGAAGCGCAGAAATCGGGCGTGCTGCCGAAGGACGCCGATGCGTTCATCGCGCTGTGCCGCGACCGTCTCGCGCTGCCGGTGGCGGGATTGATGTGCATTCCGCCCGAGGACGAGGAGCCGTCGCCGCACTTCGCGCTCCTGCGCGAGATCGCGCGGCGCAACGGTCTGGCCGAGCTCAGCATGGGGATGAGCGCCGACTTCGAGATCGCCGTACGCTTTGGGGCGACGCTCGTCCGGGTCGGCACGGCCGTTTTCGGCGCCCGCCGCAGCCTCTGAAAACCGCGGAAATGCGCGGCTCCGGCGGCAGAAGTTAACAAAGAGATCATTGGGCTTGGCCGGATCAGCAACACGTGATAATTTTACTCGAAAGTACAAGAAATTTGAAGTCGGTCACCCGGAAGTTGGGTCACCAAGACGCTGGAGCGCGGCGCTTTCGAGTGATCGTTTGGGTGGGAGGTGGGGAGAATTATCGCTGGCGAAAAGCGCACTGTTGCCAACGCAAAGAGGGGCGCTGGTCGGCATCGGTCTGTTGTGCGCAGGGCTCACGGGGGGAGTGGATCGGCTGGCCTATGGTCAGGCCGTGCAGCCGCCGCGTGGCGAGCTTCCCGGCGCCGTAGAACCGGGCCGCGACCGGCCGCCGCCCGAGGTGCCGACGCAGCCATCGTTCGACTTCACGATCGAGGCGCCGTCGCGCTCGCAGATTCCGCGCGCGGTCGAGGAGCTGCGCTTCACCCTCACCAACATCGAGATCGAGGGCGCGCAGACTTTGCCGGCGCAGGAATTCCGTCCGCTCTACCAGAATCTGCTCGGCCAGGAAGTGACCGTCTCGAACATTCTCGACGTCGCCGACGCGATCGAGGATGCGTACCGGCGCAAAGGATATGTGCTGACGCACGCCTTCGTTCCGCCGCAGCGCGTGAACAACGGCGTCTTCAAGATCAACGTGGTCGAGGGCTATGTCGCATCGGTGACGGTCGAGGGTGGCGATCCCGCGACGCAGGCGCTCGTGCGCTCCTTGATCGAGCCGGTGGTCGATGTGCGGCCGCTGTCCTTGGCGGCGCTCGAGCGCGCGCTGCTGCTCGCGAACGACCTTCCGGGCGTCACGGCGTCGGGCGTGCTGCGTCCGGCGCCGAACGTGCCGGGCGCTTCGGAGCTCCTCGTCAGCATCGTCACGACGAAGGCGACGGGCGGTCTTGCCGTCGACAATCGCGGCTCGCGATTCCAGGGCGTGTGGACCTTGGGCGGCGACGTCGAGGTGAACAGCCTGGCGGGCGTCGGCGATCAGCTCGGGGCGAGCTATGCCTCCTCGCCCAACGTGCTCGAGAAATCGTCGGCGCAACTGCGCTATCGCCGGCCGGTCGGAACGGACGGCATGACGGCGAGCTTGATCGCCACCGAAACGTGGGGCCAGCCGGGCGCGGGCTTGACGCCGTTCGATCTCGTCACGACGAGCCTCGCCGTCGGCCCGCGCCTGTCCTATCCGATCTTGCGCTCGCGCGCGGAGAGCCTGTCGATCGACGGCGGCTTCACGGTGCAGCAGGCCAACGTCGAGAGTCTCGGCGAGCCGTTCTCGCACGACCAATGGCGCGTCGCGGATGTGGGCTTGACCTATTCGCGCGTCGCATTGGGCGGCACCTGGTCGGCGAGCACCGACCTGGCGCAGGGACTGGGCATCCTGGGCGCCACGCCCGACGGCACGCTGACGCTTTCTCATCCTGGCGCCGCGACCGAGTTCACGAAAGTCACGGGCAGCTTCCGTCACGTCCGCACCTTGATCGGGCCGCTGAGCTTCGCGCTCTCGGGCCAGGGTCAATATGGCTTTGCGCCGCTCGTCGCGGGCGAGCAGATCACGTTCGGCGGCACGCAGATCGGGCGCGGCTACGATCCGGGCGCGATCACGGGCGACGAGGGCGCGGGCGGCTCGGCCGAGCTGCGCTGGGACGAGCATTTCCCGTCCTTCTATCTCGAGACGCTCGAGCCCTACGTCTATTACGAGACCGGCAAGGTGTGGAACTTCCATCCCAACCAGGGCGGCGGCCAGTCGATCGACTCGACCGGGTTCGGCATCCGCTTCTTCCTGCCGCACGCGATCAGCACGGATTTCGAGATTTCGCGCACGCTGCGCGCCGTGCCCGGCAGCGACAACGGCCAGAAGGCGACGAAGCTCCTGATGGAAGCGTCCGTCCGCTTCTGACGCTTGCAATATATATGGTGATTATATGGTGAGGGCGGCATGAAGCGCCGGGCGAACCTCGCGCTTGCCGCGGCGCTTGCCGCGATCGCCATGCCCGGCGCGGGGCCTGGCCTGGCGATTATCCCGGCCGCGCGCGCCGCCGGGCCGGTGGTCAGCGGCGGCAGTCCGCCACGATCACGACCGCCGGCAACACCACGACCATCAATCAGACCTCGACGCGCGGGGTCTACACCTGGTCGAGCCTCAACCTTCCGGCCGGCGGCATCCTCCAGTTCATAGAGCCGAGCAGCTCCTCGATCGCGCTGAACCGCGTGACCAGCGGCGTCGCCATCATCAACGGCAGCATCCTGTCGAACGGGCAGGTGTGGATCATCGATCCGGCCGGCGTGTTTTTCGGGCGTGGCAGCTCGGTCAACGTCGCCGGCCTCATCGCCACCACGTCCGACATCAACACTCAGAGCTTCCTCAACGGCGGGCCTTATTCGTTCGCGACGCCGACCGCCAATCCGTCGGCGGCGGTGGTCAATAACGGCACGATCTCGATCGCGCCGGGCGGCGCGGCCGTGCTCGCGGGCGCGCGCGTGGTCAACAACGGCATGATCGAGGCCGCGCTCGGCAGCGTCGTGCTCGCCGGCGCCGATACCTTCACGGTCGATTTCACCGGCGACAAGCTCATCAGCTTCGCGATCGGCGCTGGCGTGAGCCAGACGCCGCTCGATCGCAACGGCAATCCGGCGGCGGCGCTCGTCGCCAATGCCGGCACGATCGCGGCCGAGGGCGGCCAGGTGCTGTTGACGGCGCGCGCGGCGCGCAGCGTTCTCACCAACGTCATCAACACCACCGGCATGATCGAGGCCGTCTCGGCGCACGAGGAGAACGGCACGATCGTGCTCGATGCCGGCGCCGGCGCGCGTGCGAGATCTCCGGCACGCTCGATGTCTCGGGCAAGCTCGCGGGCGAGACCGGCGGCACGGTCACGGCGACGGGCAGCAGCGTCACGGTCAATGCCGGCACGCTGATCGACGCTTCGGGCGATGAGGGCGGCGGCAGCATCGCCTTGGGCGGCAATTTCCACGGTGCTGGCCCGCTTCGCCGACGCCACCACGACGACGATCGCGGCCGGCGCCGTCATCAACGCGAGCGCCATCACCGCCGGCAACGGCGGCCAGGTCGCGGTGTGGTCGAACGGCACGACCACGTTCGACGGCACCATCCTGGCCAAGGGCGGCGCCCAAGGCGGCAACGGCGGCTGCAGTCGAGACCTCGGGCGAAGGCGTGCTCATCGTCGGCAGCGCCGCTGCGGTCCTCACGTCGGCGGGCATCCGGCACGGCCGGCACCTGGCTGCTCGATCCGTTCTCGAACCTCACCATCACGACCGTGTCGTCGAACTCGAGCTGCACGCTCGGCAATCCGCTCGTGTGCAATTCGACCGGCGACAATTCGGAAGTCAACGTCACGACCATCGAGACCGCGCTCAACGGCGGCACGAGCGTCACCGTCGAGACCACCAATCCCCGGCTCGCAGAACGGCATCATCACGGTCGCGAGCCCGATCACGGTGTCGAGCTCGACCGGGCCGGTGCCGACCCTCACGATCAGCGCCAACGGCAATATCAACGTCAACCAGGCGATCACGGGCAGCACGAGCTCGCCCGTCAACGTCGATCTCACCACGCCGTCGGGCACGATCACCGTCGCCGCCAACGTCACGACCGGCGGCGGCACGTTCAGCGCGAGCGGATCGTCGCCGCTGCAGACCTTCGTCGAGAATTCGGGCGTGACGATCTCGACGGCCGGCAGCACCGCCGGCACCGTCAACATCTCGATGGCCGTGGCGAGCGGCGAAATCACGCTCAGCGGCACGACGAACGCGGGCGGCGCCGTGACGCTGACCGCCGGATCGAACGGCGTCATTCTCGGCGGTCCGCTCACCGCCGCGTCCGGCGCCATCAACATCATCAGCGCCGGCAACATCTCCACCAACGTCGGCGCGCCGATCACCTCGGACGGCGGCTTCATCAGATCTGTCGGCCAATTCGAGCAGCGGCGGCACGCCCACCGGCAGCGGCAGCATCGCCCTCAACGCCAATATCGCGACCGACGGCAACAACGCGACCGGCGGCGCGATCAGCCTCGTCGATCTTCGGGCGGAACGGGGACGCTTGCGCTCGGCGGCAATCTCCTGACGCAGGGCGGCGCCATCACGATCAGCGCGCCGACTCGTCGTGTCGGCGAACGTGAGCGTCGACAGCACCGACAATTTCGCCGATGCCGCGGGCGCCCCGGTGACGTTCGACAGCACGGTCGATGACCTTCAGCTCAGCCCGTCCAACACGCTGCACGTGACCTCGGGCGATTACACCATCACCTTCAACGGCGCGGTCGGCGGCTCGCGCCCGCTCGGCTTCCTTCAGCCTCAGCGGCGGCGGCAACGGCGGCACCGTCACCACCGGCTCGACATCGAAGCGCCGATGACGCTCGGCGGCGGCGGCGGGTTCTTCCTCGTCAACCAGAACGTCGTCATCAACGCGCCGATCACCGAGCCGTCGGGCTCGCGGCAACCTCATCTCCCCGCCGGCGACAGCGATGCCGCCGGCCAGATCCCGCGACCAGCACGATCGTGTTCGGCGTGAGCGGCGAGATCAATTTCGCGGGCTCCTCCGGCAGCATCACCTCAACTACCGCGCCGGCGAGCTTCCCGATCGACGATCCGAACGTGCTCTCGCACGTCACCACCGGCAGCGGCGGCTTCACGCCGACTCTCAATGTCGAATCGGTGTCGGACCTCGAAGCCATCAACTCGAACCTTGTCCGGCGATTTCGTTCTCGACATTCCGGCAGCACGCTCGATCTGCAGCTCGGTGGCGAATTTCGCGCCCTTCATGATCGGCTCGTCCGCGACGCCCTTCACCGGCAGCTTCAACGGCGGCGGCAACACCATCGCCAACCTGACGATCTCGTCGAGCGCGACCGATGTCGGCCTGTTCGGCAACATCGGCAGCGGCGGGATCGTCGAGAATCTGAGCCTTGCGCAACGTCAACGTCTCGTCGTCTGCGCCTTCGGGCAATGTCGGTGCGCTCGCCGGCACCAACAACGGCACCATTACCAGCAGCTCCGCCTACGGCACTGGTCAGCGGCACCGGCGGCGGCGGCGTGGTCGGCGGCCTCGTCGGCTCCAACAATGGAACGATCACCCTATCCTACGCGGCCGGCGAGTTCAGCGGTGGCGGCTTCGGTGTGACCTTCGAGGTCGGTGGCCTCGTCGGCGGCAACCAGGGCACGATCTCGCAGTCCTATTGCGGCGGGCGCGGTCCTGAACAGCGACCTGACCGGCGGGCTCGCGGCCTTCAACTCCGGCACGATCACCAATTCGTTTTCGACTGCGGCGGTCATCGGCGGCAACACCAGCACCGACGGCGGGCTGGTCGGCGATCTCGACGGCA
Organism: uncultured Alphaproteobacteria bacterium; assembly: GCA_963804235.1. Lineage (GTDB taxonomy): Bacteria > Pseudomonadota > Alphaproteobacteria > ATCC43930 > CGMCC-115725 > DATJLY01. The sequence goes on along the minus strand of CAWDPP010000059.1, from coordinate 7,946 downwards.
GCGGCACGATCAGCACGTCCTATTCGACCGGCCTGGTGAGCGCGGCCGGGCGTCTTCGCGGCGGCGGCCTCGTCGGCACGTTCCAGGGCGGCGCCACCACGTCCCAGGTCACGAACTCCTACTGGGATACGAGCACGAGCGGCCAGGCGACCAGCGCCGCCGGCACCGGCATGGCGACCGCTTCGCTGCAAGGCGCGCTGCCGGCGGGCTTCAACGACGGCAACTGGGCGGTCCTGACCTCGCCGGTGGCGAGCTATCCCTACCCGACGGGCATCTTCACCAGCGCGCCGCAAGTCGTCACTGGCACGGCCTATAGCGCCATCAATGTCGACCCGATCGCGGGCGAGATCATCGCCGGCCAGGTCAACGGCACCAGCTTCGGCGAAACCGTGACCGGCGCCAACGGCGTTTATTATTTCCTGCTGCAGAACGGCACGATCCCGGCGGCGAACGGCCAAGTCATCGTCTCGTCCGTCAGCGGCGGCGTCAATTACAGCGCAGGCGAACGCGTTCGCCGACAATGCCGACGGCTCGGTCGGCAGCGTCAATTTCGACGGCACGTCGCTGCGCCTCATCAGCAGCGGCGCAACGGCGAGCGGCATTTTCGACGATCTCGCCACGGCGGTCGGATCGGGCGGGACCGGGATCGGCTTCACCCTCGGCGCCAACGACGTGCCGAGCCTCCCGGCGGGACGAGTCGACGCTCGTCTTCGCACCAGCGCGCCGCTTCTCACTCTCGACGTACCGATCAATCTCGGCACCACTCAGCTCGCGATCAACGACACGGTCGGCGGCACGGTGCAACAAACCCAGCCCTTCACCGCCGCCAACCTCACTCTCCTCGGATCGGGCGCGACCTACACGCTGACCAACCGCGCGAACAGTTTCGGCTCGTTCGCCGCCAGCACCGGCAGCGCGAGCATCGCCGATGCGTCGAACCTTCAGATCACTACGCTCGGACCGCCCGCGAGCCAGACCATCGGCGCGACCCTCACCGGCAATCTCACCATCAACGATACCGGCACGGTGACGCAGAACCGAGCCGATCACCGCGGGCGGGCTCGCGCTTCTCGGCACCGGCGGCACCTATACGCTGACCAACGCCAGCAACAGCATCGGCAATCTCGCCGCCAATACCGGCACGATCACGCTCGACGCCACCGCCACGCTCACGATCGCCCCCGTCGACGGCACCAGCGTACTTCGATGCGAGCGGCGCCGTCGCTCACCGCGGACAGCATCGCCTTCGCCGCGACCGCCAACGTCACCATCGCCGACACCGCCGCTTTCACCGCGAGCACGGGCAGCATCAGCCAATCGCAAGGCGCCACGATCGCGCTGACCGATAGCTCGGCTGACGCCGCCTTCATCGCCGACAGCATCTCGCTCTCGGCGCTCGCGGGCGGCGCGCCGTCGATCACGGGCAGCGGCATCGCCGTGCTCTTCGGACTGACGCCGGCCACGACAATCGGCGTCGGCACCGGCGCCGGCACGCTTTCGCTCAGCCAGGCGACGCTCAGCGCGGTCGGCTCGCCGTTGCAGATCGGCACCGGCGCGCCCGACCAAACCGGCCTCATCACCATCGCCGGCGGCGTCACCTTCGCGGGCGCGCACCACGATCTTCGCCAACGGCACCGGCGGGCAGATCGAGCTTTCCGGCGCGATCAACAGCAAGGGCCAGCCGCTCACGTTCCAGGGCCCGACGGTGCTCGAAGGGAACACCACGATCGATACGACGAACGGCGGCGCCAACTTCGGCCGGCGGGACGGTCAGCTTTACGAGCACGATCGATGGCGCGAGCGCCTATGCCGACGCCCTGACGATCGCCGCCGGCACGTCCGGCGACATCAGCGCCGCCGCCGCGATCGGCGGCACGGCGCGGCTTGGCGCGATGAGCATCACCAGCTCCGCCAACGACACGTTCTCCGCTCAGGTCAACGCCGCCTCGTTCGTCGTCGCCGGCGCCGGCAACAGCGCCGGCGCGGCGACGCTGAACCTGGGGCCGGCATCAACACGTCGGGCGGCAGCTTCGTCGCAGCCGGCGAACGCGGGCCCGATCACCATCATCACGACCGGCGAGGTCGGGGTCGCGGGCCAGCTCGCGGCCGGCGCCGACTCGAGCGTCAACACGACGACCGGTGTCGGCGGTAACGGCGGCAACGTCACGATCAACGCGGCCACGGTCAGGATCGGTGGCGATCTCAATCCGTCGACCTTCGCGTCGATCTTCACCCGGGGCTTCGACACGACGACGGCCGGGCAGACTGCCGGCAGCGCGGGCAATGTCAGCATCACGGCGACCAGCACCAGCGCGGGCAGCAACATCGGCCTCTCCGCCCCGATCAACGCCACTGGCGGCAATGCGTCGGTCACCGGCACCGGCAACGCCGGTGCTGGCGGGAACGTGACGCTCAACGCGACGTCGGGCAGCGTCGTCATCGCCAACTTCAATTTTGAAACGGCGCCGATCGAGCTCGTCGCCAGCGGCGGCACCTCGACTTCGGGCAACGCCGGCGCCGGCGGCAACGTGAATATCCATGCAGGCGGCACCATCAGCAGCACCGGCGGCGCCAACACCAGCGGTCTTACCGCGGGCGCGATCACGATCACGGCCGGCGGCGGCGTGGCGCTCGGCATCCGAGTTCAGCCACCTCGAGCTCGACGCTGTTCGCCGCCGGAACCAGCGCAACCGCGGCCGGGCCAAGGCGCGGGCAGCGGCGCCAACGTCTCGATCACCGCCGGCACGAGCATCACGATCGGCACCTCGATCGTCAGCAACGGCGGCAGCGCCTTGGTCACGGGCGCGGTCGGCGCGGGCGGCAATGCCGGCACGTGACGCTGACGGCGACGAACGGCAGCGTGACGCTCGGCGACAGCGTCTCCGGCGGCAGCCCCGACGGCGATCGCGGCCGACCGGCGGCACCGCGGCGGCGTCCGCGAACGGCGGCAACGGCAACACCATCACCATCACCGCGCACGGCATCACCGCGGCCGCCGACATCGTCAGCGTGGGCGGCGAGGCCGGCGGCAGCGGCATCGGCGGCAACGGCGGCGAGGTGACGGTGAGCGGCGGCAGCGGCGCCGTCGTGATCGGCACCGGGCTCACGCTCATCACGCAATATGGCGGCAGCGGCGCGCGCACGAGCTCAAGGCCCGATATCGCCAGCATCCTTACGCGCGGCGGCTTGACCTATACGAGCTCGGCCACGCCGGGCAACGGCGGCCAGATCGTCGTCACCGGCGCCAGCATCAACCTGCCGTTCGGCGTCTCGAGCAATGGCGGCGACGCCGCCGACCTCTACTCGTCGCGAACGGCTCGATCGGCTGGGCGAGCACCGCGGTCACCGGCTGGACCGGCGCCTCTCGACCGCCAATGGCGGCAATGCCGGCGCCATCACCCTGACGGCGAGCGGCGCCGTCACCGTCGGCACTCCCGCGGGATCGTCCAGCACCGCGACCGGCGATCTTGCGGCGATCGTTGCGCGCGGCGGCAATTGAGCGCCGGCACCGGCGGCGACGGCGCCGCGGTCATTTCGTGACCGGCGGCACGATCGCGGTGGCGCGCGTGTCCGCAAGCGGCGGCGATACGCTCGCCATGACGACGGGCGGCACGGGCGCCAACATTTCGCTGGTCGCGACGAGCGCCGCGCCCGGCGCGATCACGCTCTACGGCAACAATGACCCGGCCACCGCGGCCGCGCCGTCGCTCCAGGAAACACTGATCGCGCGCGGCGGCGACATCGGCCTGACCGCCTTCGGCAACGTCAGCGCTCCGGCCGTCGCCAACGGCGCTGGCGGCTCGCTGACGGTGCAGGTGCCGGTCGGCGGCACCATCGTCCTCGCCAGCAGCATCGCCAATACCGGCAACGCGATCACGACCACGACCGGCACGACGGCGAGCGGCTCGAACGTGATCACCGGCGTCGCGAACACGGCCGGCCTCGTCAATGGCGAGTGGATCTCCGGCCCGGGCATTCCCGCCGGCACGGCGATCGTCAGCGTCAGCGGCACCACGAACGGGACGATCACGCTGACCCAGCAGGTGGTCTCCGGCGCGGGAACCGGCCCGGTCACCGGGCTCCAGGTGCCGAACGGCGACAACAACGGATCGACCGTGGGGTTGAGCGCGAGCGGCGGTCTCGGCCACGGCGGCACGATCACGCTGACCGGCCCGATCGAAGGCGCGGCCGGCAATACCCAGTCGCTGCGGCTTCTCACGGTGGACGGCACGTCAAGTGCGAGCGGCACGATCGGCGCCAGCCTCCCGCTTGCCAACGTCACGGTCGGCGGCGGCATCAATACGGTGGTTCCGTCCGGCGGCAACGGCGGCGCCGTCACGTTCAACGGCGCGGTCACGGTCGGCGGCGAGATCCTCGACCTCAACAGCAGCGGCAGCTTGGTCTTCAACGGTTCCGTCACCACGCCGAACCTGACCGTGACGGGCGGGGCGAGCCTCGCGATCAATGGCGGCGGCGGTGTTCACCGGCACCTTTTCGGCGCCGAGCTCGCCGCCAGCGCCGATCACGCTCGGCGGCGACATCGTCTTCGACACGACGCTCGGCGGAACGGTGTCCGGAAACTTCGTCCTGTCGAGCGCGACCACGCTCGATTTCTCGGCCGCCACCGGCGCCGTCGCGCTCGGCGGCACGATCGACGCCGCGGCGGCCGGAGCCGAGGCGCTGACCTTCGACGCGCCGGCCGGCGGCGCCACCATCACCTCGGTGCTGGGCGGCGCCACCGCGCTCGGCGCCGTGACGATCAACGGCTCGGCGCTGACGTTCAGCGGCGCGATTACGACCGCGGGCGGCATCGTCACGATCAACGCCCCGACGGTGCTCGCCGGCAACACCGCCATCGACACCACGAACGCCGGCCACGCCGCCGGCGCGACGGTGACGATGGCCAACACGCTCGACGGCGCCGTTTTCTGGGCCGACAACCTGACCGTCACCGCCGGAAGCGGCGACATCGATTTCTCGGGCCGCGTCGGGTCCGACAATGGCGTGGTGCCGACAGCGGTCACACTCGGCGCGGTGAACCTCACCACGACCGGCAACGTCAACATGACGATGCCGCCGCTCGCGGGCAATTCGGACGGCTTCGCCGCCACCGCCTTCACTCTCAGCGCCGCGTCGCTCACCTCGTCGAGCTTCATCCGCACGGCGGGCGAAACCTCGGGCACGTCGCATCCGCACGGCGGCGCCGTCTCGATCGCCACGAGCGGAAACGTGTCGATGGCCGGCACGATCAACACCGGCGGCGGGATCAATAGCACGACCAATATCGGCGGCAGCGGCGGCGCCGTGACGATCACCGCGGGTGGCACCGTTTCGATCGGCTCCAACCTCAACCCGGCGACCCTTGCCGCGATCTACACCGAGGGCTTCACCGCCGGCTCGGGCCAGACCGCCGGATCGAGCGGCAACGTCTCGGTCACCGGCACGAGCATCACGCTCTTTTCCGGACCCAACGCCGCAGGCGGCAACGCCGTTGGCTCCGGCACCGGCGGCAATGGCGGCAACGTCACTCTGCACGCGACCTCGGGCGGCATCACGATCGCCAGCACCGCGTTCCCGGCCGCCATCGCCGGCATTCTGGCGCAAGCCGGAACTTCGCCCTCGGGCCCCGACGGCAATGGCGGCACGGTGACGATCACCGCGGCCGGCGGCTTCACGATGAGCGGCGGGGTCGGCACGCTCGGTCTGGTGAGCGGCGCGGTGACGGTGACCGCCGGCGGCGCCGTGTCGATCGGATCGCTGCTCAACCCGGCGGCCCAGAACGCGATAATCACGATCCGGCGCAATTCGCGGCCTCCGGACAGACCGCCGGGAGCGGCGGCAACATCTCGGTGACCGGTACGAGCATCGCGCTGTTCGCCAACGCCAACGCCGGCGGCGGTACGGCCACCGCCTTGGGCGCCATCGGCGCCGGCGGCAATGCCGGAACGATCGCGCTCACGGCGACCGGCGGCGACGTGGCGCTGCAGAGCACGACCTCTCCGGCCGCTTCCATCTCCGTGCGCGCCACAGGCGGCAGCTCGGGCAGTGCCAACGGCGGCACGGGCAAGGCGGTGACGATCAACGCCACCGGCAACGTGACGATTACCGGCTCGATCTCGACCGTGGGCGGCAATCCCGGCGGCACCGGCGTCGGCGGCAATGGCGGGGCGGTGACGGTCAGCGCCGGCGGCGCGGTCGCGATCGGCGCCAACATCACGCTCATCACGCGCTACAACAACAACGAGCTGCAACTGACCTCTGCCAGCATCGCAACGCGCGGCGGCGACACGGGGGCCAGCACAGCATCGCCGGGCAATGGCGGCGTCGTCATGATAAGCGGCACCGGCATCACCCTGCCGTTCGGCGTGACGAGCCGCGGCGGCGAGGCCGACGACACGGTGTCGTCGGCGCAGAATCCGGTCGCCTGGGCGAGCACGGCCGTCACCGGCTGGCTCGGCGCCTCGACCGCCAACGGCGGCGACGCGGGCTCGATCGCCCTCACCTCGAGCGGCGCCATCACCGTCGGCAATCCGGCCGGATCGTCCACGACCTCGACCGGCAGCCTGGTTGGCCTCTTCGCCAATGGCGGGATATCGACCGGCGGCTCGGGCGGCAACGGCGCCGCCATAACGGTCACCGGCGGCACGGTGTCCACGGCGCGGATTTACGCAACGGGCGGCGACACGTTCGCGGCGGCCACCGGCGGCAGCGGCGCCGCCATCTCGTCACGGCGACGAACGGTGTCACCGGCGACATCACGCTCTACGGCAACCAGGACCCATCGACCGGAGCCGCGACGAGCCTCCAGGGCACGCTGATCGCGCGCGGCGGCTATATCGGCATGCCGTTCTTCGAGGATGTCGCGTCGCCGGCCGTCCTCAACGGCGTGGCGGAACGATCACGCTCAACGTGGACCGGCGGCACGACCGTTCTCGCCACCAGCACCGCCAACACCGGCAACCCCGAGACGACCCCCACCCGCCAGTACGACGGGGAACCCGAACACGATCACCGTCACGAGCACGATCGGCCTCATCGACGGCGAGTGGATCGGCGGCACCAACATTCCGGCCGGCAACTCGATCGTCAGCATCACCGGCACGACCGTCGTCATCTCGGCGCCGGCGACCGGCACCACGACCGGCGGCAGTCTGTTCGGTCTCGAAGTGCCGAACGGCGACTATAACGGCTCGTCCGTCGGGTTCTCGGCAGGCGGCGGCCTCGCTCACGGCGGCACGGTCAGCGTCACCGGCCCGATCGAGGGCGCGGCGAGCAACACCCAATCGCTGCGCATCTCCGTGGGCGACGGCTCGTTCAGCACGTCCAGCGCGATCGGCGACCTTGCGTCGCTCGCCGACATCACGATCGGCGGCGGCGTCAACACGGCGATCCCGTCGGGCGGCACCGGCGGCGCCTTCACGTTCGGCGGCGCGGTCACGGTCGGCACCGAGTTCTCGGACCTCAACAGCAGCGGCAGCCTGACCTTCAACGGCCTCGTCACCACGCCCAACCTGACCTCGACGAGCGGGGCGAGCGTCGCGGTGAACGATGGCGCGGTGTTCTCGGGCACGTTCGCGGTCACGAGCTCGCAGCCGATCACGCTCGGCGGCGACATCGTGTTCGACACCAACCTGGGCGGCTCGGCGTCGGGCAATTTCCTCCTGTCGGGCGCGACCACCATCGATTTCTCGAGCGCGACCGGGCAGCATCACGCTTGGCGGCACGATCGACGGCACAACCGCCGGGGCCGATGCGTTCACCTTCAACGCGCCGAGCGGCGGCGCCACCCTCACCATGTCGCTGGGCAGCACCACCGCCTTGGGCGCCGTGACCATCGACGGCTCGGCCCTCACTTTCAGCGGCCCGATCAAGACCGCCGGCGGCGCCGTCGCCATCAACGGCCCGGCCGTGCTCGCCGGCGCCACCACCATCGACACCACGAATGG
>CAWDPP010000058.1:0-3998 GCA_963804235.1 uncultured Alphaproteobacteria bacterium | reverse complement strand
CGGCGAGACGATTTTGCCGAGAAGAATGCCTATCGCTATCCCGTGCCCGAGGATATTCGAGGTGATCGGCGTACCGGCGGCGGCGGCGGCTGGGGCGATCCGCTGGAGCGCGATCCCGCTGAAGTGCGCTGGGACGTGATCGAGGGCTTCGTCAGCATGAAGGCGGCGCACGACGATTACGGCGTCGTGCTCGATGCGAAGACGCGCGAAGTCGATGCGGCGGCGACGCGGGCGCTACGCGCGTCGCGCAAGGCGGCGGAGTAGCGGCATGCCGCTGACGCTCGTATACCCGCGCGTCCAGTTCGATTTCGGCGCGATCAGGCTCCTGCCGCAGGAGCTCGAAGCGCTCGGCGTAAAGCGCCCGCTCTTCGTCACTGACAAGGGGCTCGTCCAGGCGGGCGTCTTCGCCGCCGTGCGCCGCGCCATGGGCGCGGACGAGCTCGCCGTCTTCGACGAGACGCCCGAAAATCCCACCATCGCCGGCGTCGAGCGCGCCATCGCGCCTACAAGGCGGGGAAATGCGACGGCATCGTGGCGGTCGGCGGCGGCTCGGTCATCGACACCGCCAAGGCCGTCGCGGTGCTGGCGACGCATCGCGGGCAGCATCACCGATTATTTCGGCCGGCCGGAGAGGATCCGGCCCGACACGGCCACGCTCATCGCCGTGCCGACCACGGCGGGCACCGGCAGCGAGGCCTCGCGCGGCGCCGGCATCCATCGCGACGCGCACGAGCCGCGGCCACGGCATCAACAGCCCTACATCGTGCCGCGGTCGCGATCTGCGATCCCGAGCTGACCTTTGCGCTGCCGCCGCGCCTCACCGCCGGCACCGGGATGGATGCGCTTGGCCATTGCGTCGAGGCTTTCTTCGCCAGAGCGCAATCCGCTCGGCGACGCGATCGCGCTCGACGGCCTGCAGCGCGTCTTCGACCTATATCGAGCGCGCGGCGACCGACGGCAAGGACCGCGAGGCGCGCTGGCACATGATGATGGCGGCGCTCGAGGCGATGATGTCGGCAAGGGGCTCGGGCCCGTGCACGCGCTTGCCAACACCTTCGGCGACCAGGGACTGCATCACGGCGCCATGGTCACGATCGCCATGCCGGCCGTGCTGCGCAGCTACGAGGCGCGCTATCCGCAGAAGACGCAGAAGCTCGCCGCCGCGATCGGCTTCACCCCGGGCACGCCGGCCCAAGCGGTGACGGAGATGAACTGGCGCCTCGGCATTCCCCCGACCATGCGCAAGCTCGGCTACAAGGGCGGCGACCCAGCCGAGCTCGCCGAGGATTCGCACAAGAGCTGGTTCAACAACACTGCGCCGCACCATCCCTCGGTCGAGGACTACCGCGTCCTCGTCGCGGACGTGCTGGAATAGACGGCAACGACAACGTGCGTCCTTCGACTGCGCGTCCTTCCCCTTCGCAAGGCTCAGTGTCAGGACGCTTTGCTCAGGATGAGGGACGTTCTTGATGGCATGAAGAAAATTCCTCATCCTCGACGCGGAGCCCCGAAGGGGCGTAGTCGAAGGACGCACCGATTTTCGCGGGAGCATGACGATGGATCAGGCCGCACGGTTGGACCGGGTTCGCCGCCGCATGGCGGAGGCGCATGTTGATCTTCTGGTGGCGCTCTCGCCGGCGCGGCATTCGATGTCGCGCACCGATCTCGCGACGCACCTCTCGGGCTTCCGCTCGCTCGGCGAAAGCGCGTTCGTGCTGTGCGCCGACGGCGAGGCGCGCCTTGTCGCAACCCCCGCGCTCGATGCCGAGCGCGCATTGCTGCGCTCGCCCCGCGTGCCCGTCGTCGCGAGCGACGATCTCGCCGCGGGCGTCGCCGGCGTACTCGCCGGCCGCGCTCGCGCCAAGATCGCCACCACCGGGCTCGGGTCCGTGCCGCACGGGATTGCGGCGCGCCTCATCGACGTGATCGGCACGGACAGACCTTCCCTTCGACGATGCGGTGAACGAGGCGACCGCGCCCAAGACCGATGCAGAGATCGAGCGCGCGCGCAAGGCGGCCTCGATCGGCGAGGCGGGCTTCGCGCATCTCTTGGAGTTCGCGCGGCCCGGCATGCGCGAATGCGATGTCGCGGTCGAGTGCAACCTCTTCACGAAGTCGCTCGGCGCCGACGACAATTTCCTGATGCTGAGCGCGCTGCCGCACGGCTATGGCGTGGCCGCGTCGAGCAACCGGCCGCTGACCAAGGGCGACGTGCTGGTGGCGGAGTTCACGCCCTCCTACGAGGGCCAGTTCGCGCAGGTCTGCCGCACCGTTTCGATCGGCGCGCCGTCGAACGTCTTGGCCGAGAAATATGCGCTCGTCGTGCGCGCGATGGAAGCGGGCATCAAGGCGGTGCGGCCCGGCATCAAAGTGTCCGAGATCGCCGATGCGATCGACGCGGTGCTGAGCGATGCCGGCTATCGCGAATATTGCCGTCCGCCGCACATGAAGCGGCGCGGCCACGGCATGGGCTCGGGCTCGATCGCGCCGGGCGACATCGCCTACGACAATCACGCGATCGTCGAGCCCGACATGGTGTTCGTCGTCCACCCGAACCAGTATCTGCCCGAGACCGGCTACATGCTGTGCGGCGAGCCGGTGCGCGTCACGGCGACGGGCGGCGAGGCGCTGACGCGGCGCTGGGCCGCGCTCGGCGCGATCGACGCCTGAGGTGCCGCGATGCAGGTCCTGCAAACGACGCTGCTGACCGGCCCCTACGATTGGGACTCGGCGCTATTGCCGAAGAGCGAGTTCGAGGGCCGGCTCGCCCGCGTGCGCGCGGCGATGGCGGCGGCGGGCGCCGATGCGCTCCTCGTCCACGGCATTCCGGGCGAATACGGCGCGCTCGCTTATCTCACCAATTTCGTGCCGAAGCTCGGCCTTGCCGTGGCGCTCGTGCCGAAGGAGGGCGACATCCGCCTCATCGTCTCGGGCACGGCGCTCATGCTGACCCAGGCGAAACTTCTCACCTGGGTCGAGGATCTGCGCCCGGCGGCCGACGTGCCGAAGCTCGTCGCCGGCTGGCTTGGCGAGCGCACCGCGACGCGGCTTGCGCTGTGGGGCGCGCGCTCGATGGCGCACGGGCTGCGCCGCGGCATCGTGACGGCGCTCGGCCGGGAGCCCATCTCGCTCGACGACGCGCTCGATGCGATCCGGCGCCATAAATCCGCGTGCGAGCTCGGCCTGATGCGCGAGGCATCGCGCATCCTCGCCCGCGCATCCGGCGCCTTCATATCCTCCGCCCGCAGCGGGGCCGGCGCGCGCACGGCATCCTTGGCGTTCGAGCGTGCGGCCGTCGCCGCCGGCGCGCAGGACGCGCGCACGCTCGCGAGCGCGCATGCGGGCGGCCCGCCTTTGCCGATCGATGGGCCCGAGGACCGCGTGCTCGATCCGCTCCTGGCGGCGCTGGCCGTGCAACATGCGGGTTACTGGGCCGAAGGGCTCGTCACGATTGCGGCACGGCCGGGCGAGGGCCTCACGCGCGCGCGCGCGGCGCTCGCTTCGATGCTGCGCCAAGCGCGCCCCGGCGCATCCGCTGCCGCGCTCTCACGCGCCGCAGCCGCAGAGCTCGGCGCGCTTCCGCCCAACCCCTATCTCGGCGCGGGCGCGGGTTCCGCCATCGGCCTCTCGCTCGAGGAAGGAATTTTGGCGGGCGATGCCGCGCTCGCGGAGGGCGGCACCTACGTGCTGCGCGCCGGTGCCGGCGATGCGCTCGCCTCGGCGCTGATCGCGGTCGGCGCCAAGGAGCCGGAAATTCTCTGGTCGTCGCCATGATGCGCGCGGCTGCTGCTGCCGCACTTGCACTCGTCACCCTGACGGAAAAATTCCTGCCGGACGCCGGCTGATGGGACCTTGCGTCCTTCGACTTCGCCCCTTCGGGGCTACGCTCAGGATGAGGAGCTTTGGGTGAAGCTCAAAGAAAATTCCTCATCCTGAGCGGAGCGCATAGCGCGTAGTCGAAGGACGCACGTCGCCGGAGCGGATAATTGCTGCTCAGC
>CAWDPP010000057.1:0-232309 GCA_963804235.1 uncultured Alphaproteobacteria bacterium | reverse complement strand
CTGAACCGAGGAATTTTTCGCTCCCGGAACTAAGGCCTGTACGCCGATTGGGTGCGCGACGGCCCGCCGATTCGCCAACGAATACAGGGCCGACCCGATAGCGCGATGCAGGTTTCATAGCCGATGTCGGCAGTCTTGCGCCTCGTCCGCTCCGAACGCATTATAACCTCAGGTTGGGTTCTCAAACCAATCACGACACATCGAGGTTTCGGCAGAGACAGAACTCGATCCTCGCTTGATACTTTGTCGCATGCCGCTCTGCGACAACACATTCGACCAACGGCGATCGCAGAATGCGAAGGAAAGGCGAGCGGTATGCGAAAAAAAATCAAGGTCGCTATCGTCGGCGTCGGCAACTGCGCCAGCTCCCTTGTGCAGGGGGTGGAATACTACCGGAATCGGCAAGGTGCGGCACTCGATGGCATCATGCACCAGTCCATCGACGGCTATGGCTGCACCGACGTCGAATTCGTCGCGGCTTTCGATGTTGACCGGCGCAAGATCGGCCGCCCGCTGGAGGAGGCGATCTTCGCCAAGCCCAACTGCACGCGTGTCTTTCAGAGCGCCCTGCCGGTATCGAACGTCATCGTTCAGGCCGGTCCGGTGCTGGATGGGATCGCAGCGCACATGGCTGATTATCCCGATGACGACGCCTTTCGCCCAGCCGACCTCGAGCCCGCCAACATCGCCATAGAATTGCGCAAATCGGGCGCGGAGGTTCTGCTGTGCTACCTGCCGGTCGGCTCCGAGCGGGCGGCCAGGTTTTACGCCCAGGCGTGTCTCAGCGCCCGCGTCGCCATGGTCAATTGCATTCCGGTGTTTCTCGCCTCGGACCCGGAATGGGCGCGCAAATTCCGCGACGCCGGCCTTCCAATCATCGGCGACGACATCAAGAGTCAGGTCGGCTCGACCATCGTCCACAGAACCTTGGTGCGGCTTTTCGCCGACCGCGGCGTCGTTCTCGAACGAACCTATCAGCTCAACACCGGCGGCAATACCGACTTCCTCAACATGCTCGAGCGCGAACGTTTGAAGTCGAAGAAGATCTCCAAGACCGAATCCGTCCAGTCGCAATTGGACACCCCGCTCGACGCTCAGCACATCCACGTCGGTCCATCCGATTATGTGCCGTGGCAGCGCGACAACAAGGTGAGCTTCATCCGGATGGAGGGCCGCGGATTCGGCGACACGCCGGTCGAGTTGGAACTGCGGCTCTCGGTACAGGATTCGCCGAACAGCGCCGGCGTCGTCATCGACGCGATCCGCTGCGCCAAGGTCGCGTTGGATCGGGGCGAAGCGGGCCCGCTGCTGGGACCGTCGGCCTATTTCATGAAGAGCCCGCCGCGGCAGTTTCGTGACAGCGTCGCGCGCGAAGCTTGCGACGCGTTCATCGAAGGCCGCGTTTTGGAGCTGCCGGAGGAGCCGATCTCGTGCTCGGACGCGGTGGGCTGACCGAGCGCCGGCGTATCGTACGAGCAGATTGCCAATGAAGCCGCCGATCGAGACCGTACTTTTCGACTTTGGCGGCACGCTCGACGCCGATGGGGTAGCGTGGAAGCAACGCTTCCATGATTGTTATCGGGCCGAGGGGTTCGAGGTGACCCCGGAGACTTTTGCGTCGGCCTTTTACGCCGCGGATGACGCCTTGGCCGGTTGCTTGCCACTTGACGCCGATCTCGCCGGTACCGTGCACGGTCTCGCCGACAATCTCGAGTCCCGATTGACTTGCGGCAACGTCCATGGCGTCAAGGACGGACCCAATCGCGATCGGACTCGCCGCGTCGCGGCGCACTTCCTTGGCGAGTCCGCTGCCGCTTTCGCCCGCAACCGACCATTGCTCGAGGCGCTGAGCACGCGCTATCGGCTGGGCATTGTCTCAAACTTTTACGGCAACCTCGAGGCGGTGTGTCGAGCCGCCAAGCTCGCCCGGTTGTTCCTCGTCATCGTCGACAGCCATAGGGTCGGCGCGGCGAAACCCGATCCGGCGATTTTTCGCGCCGCGTTCGAAGCGCTCGGAGCGGCGCCCGAGACGACGCTGCTCGTCGGCGATTTACTGCATCGCGATCGGGAGGGCGCACGCCGCGCGGGCATGCACTTCGTCTGGCTCGCTCCCCGCGACGTGCAAGAGGCGGCTCGGGCGACGGGAGAGGATTCGCTCGACTATCCCGCAATCACGCGCCTCACCCACCTCGCGGAGATACTGATGTGACTGCGATCGTCGGTCGCTCCATTCTGCGGGGCGGCATCATCGCCGCCGGCGAGGGCAGCCGCCTGCGTCGCGATGGAAATCGCGGCAGCAAGCCGATGGTTCGGGTCTGCGGCCGGCCGCTCATCGAGCACGCCGTCCGTCGCCTGGTCGCTGTCGGGATCCGGCGGCTCACGATCATCATCAATGACGCCAGCGAAGATTGTCAGCCATGGCTCGCCGAGAATGCCGGCGATTTCGATCTCGACCTGATCGTGCGCACAACCGCTTCGTCTTATGAGAGTTTTCAGCTCGTCGCGTCCAGGCTAGTCGGCGCGCCGGCCGTGATCACGACGGTCGACGGGATCATGCCGATCGCCGATTTTCGTGCCTTCATGTCGGCCGCCGCCGGATTTCCGGCGAACGCGATGGTTCTCGGATTGACCGATTTCGTCGATGACGAATCGCCGTTGTGGGCAACCCTCGATACCGCGGACGGGCGCATCCGACAATTGGGAGCAGAGAGCGGCAGCCACGTCACGGCCGGCCTCTATGTGCTGCCTGCGCAGCGGCCGCGGGAACCGGCCGCGCGCTTCGGACGCCTGCGCGATTATCTCGGCTGGATGGTCGCAAGCGGCGACCCGGTGTACGGCATCGTTCTGCCCCGCGTCTTCGACATCGATCGGGCGCACGATATCGAGGCCGCGGAGCGCGTATCGCGCGGCGAGAGCATGGGGCATGGCGCATGAGGACGCGCGGGAGATGCTGGGGCATCTACCGCGAAGCGGCGCACTCGCCCGGGCGCGTGGGCGATGACGCAGCCATCATGGACCGCGTCCGCGAGGCGATCGCGGCGCGGGGCCTCGAGGTCGAGCTTCTCGACGCGGAAGCCTTCGATCCTGCGATCGCTACCCCCGGCGCCAACATCTTCGCGATGTGCGAGCGCGCCGAGATCCTTGATCAGCTGGCAACTGCTTGTCAGGCCGGGGCGATCGTCGTCAACAGTCCGAATGCGATCCGAAACACCTATCGCTATCGCATGGTCGAGCTGTTCGCCCGGCACCACGTACCGTCGCCGGCGAGCCAAATCATCGCCTCCAACGCGCGAAATCCGCCGCCCCGCTCGTGCGTTTGGGTCAAGCGCTACGATTTCCACGCGACGCAATCGGACGACGTCATGTATGCGGCGTCGGAGGAGGGCTGGCGCGAAGCATTGGACCGCTTCGCCGCCCGGGGCATCCCGTTCGTCGTCGTGCAGGAGCACGTGCGCGGCGATCTGGTCAAATTCTACGGCGTGGCAAATGGATCGGGCGAAGCATCGTCCTCCGCCTGGTTCGAATGGTTCTATCACAGCGACAAGGGTATGATCGGATACGCATTCGACGCGGCGCGACTCCGCGAGCTCGCGCACGGCGCCGCGGCGGCGCTGGGCGTCGATATTTTCGGCGGCGACGCTATCATCCGTCCCGACGGCGAACCCGTGGTGATCGATCTCAATGCCTGGCCCAGCTATGCGCTCTACCGCGATCGCGCCGCGGAGGCGATCGCCGATTGCCTCGTCAACCGCTTTCGGCGCGGGCTGCGCGTCCTCACGGGATAGGGAGTTGACCCCATGAACGACACCCCTGGGCCGCGGGACGTACCGCACGCAAAGGGCGACAACGCACGTCGCGCGGTGCCCGGCCCGAGATCGAAGGCGGTGTTCGAGCGTGAGGCCCGAACCATGGCGCCCGGACTTCAATCGATCGCGCTCTATTCGCAGATCGCGGTGGACCGCGCGGAAGGTTGCACGATCACCGATGTCGACGGCAACGAATATCTCGACTTCATTGCCGGCATCGCGGTCGGCAGTTTGGGGCATTCCCATCCCCATTACGTCAAGCGCCTCAAGGAACAGCTCGATCGCGTGACGTTCGGCAGCTTCACCACCGAGACGCGTGCCCGATTTCTCGAACTGCTCGGCGCGGCGTTGCCTGAGGGCCTTACCCACGTCCAGCTCTTCTCCGGCGGCGCGGAAGCGGTCGAGGCCGCCTTCCGTCTCGCCAAGTCGGTCACCAAGAAATTCGAGTTCGTCGGTTTCTGGGGCGGCTATCACGGCAAGACCGCGGGCGTGATCGGCCTCCTCGGCGGTGGCTACCGCAACCACCAGGGGCCGTTCCCGACCGGCACTCATTTGAGTCCTTACGCCTACTGCTATCGCTGCCCATGGAATCTCGAATTTCCGTCCTGCGGCCTCGCCTGCGCCGAGCATCTGCGCAACGTCATCAAGAACGAGACGCAGGACGAGATCGCCGCAATCGTCATCGAGCCCATGCAGGGGACTGCGGGCAACGTCATTCCGCCGGACGATTTCATTCATGCGGTGCGCGACATCGCCGACGAATGCGGCGCGCTGCTGATCGCCGACGAGATCCTGACCGGATTCGGCCGCACCGGAACCATGTGGGCGTGCGAGCAATTCGATCTCAAGCCCGACATCATGACGATCGGCAAGGGCATGGGCGGCGGCTTCCCGCTGAGCGGCGTCGCCTCCTCGCTGGAGCGGATGTCGGCGCCGCCGTTCGGGGAGCCGAGCGGAAGCTCGTCGAGCTACGGCGGAAATCCGCTCGCCGCAGCCGCGGGTCTCGCGTCGATGGAGGTTTACCGCGACGAGAATCTCGTGTCGAATTCCGCCCGCGTCGGCGCGCTCATGCTCGACGCGCTGAAGCGGCTGCAGGAGAAGTACCGCTTCATCGGCGACGTGCGGGGCCGGGGCCTGATGATCGGCGTCGAGATGGTGGCCGACCGCAAGACCAAGGTGCCGCTCGACAGGACCATCACCCGCGCCCTGTTCCATGAAGCGCTGGAACGCGGTCTCGTCACCATGTCCTATTCACACGTCATCCGCATCAACCCGCCCCTCGTTATCACCGAGGACGAGGCCTTGCGCGGGGTCGATATTCTGGACCAGTCGTTCGCCGCCATCGAGCGCCGCTTCGGACTTGCCTGATGCCGCACGGCGTGCTGCGCGGCGCGTTCGTCGGCTTCGGCAACGTTGCCGCAGAGGGCCACCTCCCCGGCTGGCGGCTGCGTAAGGATATCGCGATTGTGGCCGCGACCGATGTCGCCTCCGCGCGCCGGGATGCCTTCAGCGCGGCGTGCCCCGGCGGCCGCTGGTATGACAGCGTCGACCGGCTCCTGGCGGGCGAGGCGCTCGACTTCGTCGACATCTGCGCGCCGCCCGGCAGCCACGCTGCGCTCATCCAGCAGGCGCTTGCCGCCGGCTTCCACGTGCTGTGCGAAAAGCCCCTGGTCACGCGGGGTCCAGGCGCGCTCGCGGTGGCCGCATCCGCGACCCGCGCCGGCCGCGTCGTTCACACGGTTCACAATTGGCTCGAGGCGCCGGTCTGCCGCAAAATCTCGGCGCTCGTCGCCGAAGGTGCGATCGGCGCCGTGCAATCGGTCGATTGGCAGACCTTGCGGACCCAGCCCGCGATCGCGGTCGTCCCGGCCGGCGGCCGCAATTGGCGCGTCGATCCGGCAATGGCCGGCGGCGGCATCCTGTTTGATCACGGCTGGCACGCGCTCTATTGCGTTCTTCGCTGGGTTGGCGGCGCGCCGAGTACTGTGACCGCGATGCTCGAAACGCGTCGCTTTCACGAGTGGCCGATCGAGGATACGGCGACCCTCGACCTGGCTCTTGGCGCCGGGGCGGCCCACATCTTCCTCTCCTGGGCCGCCGACCGGCGTGCCAATCATATCGTGGTTACGGGCGAGCGCGGCCGCATCCACGTCGATGGCGAGTTCGTCGTTGCCGAAGGGCCGCCCGGACGGCAACGTTGGCATTGTCCACCCGCCCTGTCCGAGGGATCGCATCATCCCGACTGGTTCGCTGGGGTGGCCGAGGAGTTTCGCTTGGCGCTCGTCGGCGGCGCCTCATCCAACCTGGCCGAAGCGATACTATGCGCACGGCTCGTCGACCTCGCGCAGCGTTCGAGCGAAGCGGGGGGTGTGCGGCTCACACTCGATGCCTAGACGCGGGATGGCGCCGGGAGCTTTGCGCTCCGCTCCCGTGCGGCAACGATGATCAGCAGGAAAAAGAAAATAGGCGCACCCAAAGCGGTCAACACCAGGAACCAGCTCGCCTTGCCGAAGAGCGCAAGGGCGACCACCAGATAGATGAAATCCCGGCGCGACAGGGCGTCCAGCAATCGTGTCAGGCGGGCTCCGGGCCGGGTCGAAACGGAGGTATAGAGCGGGCCGCCATCGTCCTCGTGGCGCATTACCCGCCAATAGACGAACCCGGCCGAGGCAAGAGTGCCGACCACCGCAGCGGCGCCAAACAGCACGGCCGGCACCCCGCCACCGGCGCGAACCCATCCCGCGGCCATGGCGGCAAAGGTAACGCTGTGGACGATGTTATCGCCCCAGAAATCGAGAATGCCTCCCCAGCGGGATTCCTGGAATTTCAGCCGCGCCAGTTCCCCGTCGCAGCCATCGAGAATCGAATGGAAGAGCAGCAGCATGGCGCCGACCGTCTGAAGCGGCGCTGCAGCCGATAGGAAGAAGGGCGCGCTGGTGAGCCCGACGGCAACCGAGATCACCGTCATTTGGTTCGGGGTGACCTCGGTCGACGCAAGCAGCCGCGAGATCGCGAGCGACATCGGCCGCTCGACGTGTCTCGCCATGAAGCCGTCGGTGTCCTTGACCAGGGCGCGCAGGAGCTGTCGCTCCGCCGCGCGGATGTCGGCCGGCGTGGTCACGATGAGAGGATCGATTTCGCGAGGCAAATCGGCGGGAGCGCCAAGAACGCTCACCAGCCGTTCCTGGATGGCGGCGAAGTCGCGGGCGCCATCCTCGGCCGCGAGCGCCGCAAGCGCCTCGCACGCGGCCGCGGGGGAAAGCATCACGACCCGATCCGGTATTGCTGCCCAGCGCACGTGCGTGAGCCGTGTTTTCGCCAGACGCTCGAGCCAGCCGGTCTCCGCCAAGACCGTCGCGGGAGCGATGACGAGCGGCGCCGTGCCATCCGCACCGAGTGCGGCGCCGAGACTCTTCCAGTCCGCGACCGTGGCGATTGCTGGCAACGCAAGCCGCTGCGGCGCCAGATAGAATGGCTGACCGTAGCCGGCGCGGCGCGATGCAAGGAGCGCGCGCCGCACAAGGCCGAGCCCGAGGATGGTCGGATCCTCACCTTCGGGCGCGGGAGCCCACGAAGTTGACGGCCCAGCAAAGGATGGTTGCACGAGGACGAGGATCGGCGCGCTCGACACTGTTTCGGTTTATCTGCAATCGGCGTGGCGAACAAGTATCATTGGAACCCGATGCTTCGGTCCCCCGCGCGCTGCCGGCGGATTCCGACGAAAATCGACGCTTGCAAGGGTTCGCATGATGCGCCTAGGGATGGTCGTCGCTGCGGTGCTCGGTTTGGCGCTGATCGTCTACCTGATCGTCCACAGCGGCGCGAGAGATGTCGCTCACGCCATGCTGCTGGTCGGGTGGGGTTTGATTCCGATCAGCCTGTTTCACGTCGTTCCGATGTCTTTCAGCGCGCTCTCGTGGCGCGACCTCCTGCCTCGTTCGAGCCGTCTCGGTTTCGGCACGGTGACTTGGATCCGCTGGATCCGCGAATCGGTCACGTCGCTGTTGCCGGTGGCGGGCGTCGGTGGCGATCTCGTGGGCGCGCGCCTCGCCTATATGCGCGGAGTTCCGGCCCCGCAAGCGGCAGCGAGCACCGTCGTCGACGTTACCGTCGGCGTGGCTACGCAGCTGCTGTTCGTCGCCATCGGTGTGGCTTTGTTGCTGCTGACTCGATCCTCCGGACCCACTGTGGCCGCGGTGGCGCAGCTCGTGTTGATCGGCCTTGGTCTGTTCGTCGTCGCCATCGCGATCTTCCTGCGGCTTCAGCATCGCGGCATGTTCGCCGTCTCCGCTCGCTTGGCGGGCGCCTTGTTTCGCAATGACCGCATCTCAGGGGCCGCCGGCGGCGCTTCGGCGATCGACGATGCCGTCGTGTCGATCTATCGCGAACGTTCTGCCCTTTGCCGAGCCAGTACGCTCCGTCTCGTTGGCTGGGCCGCAGGCACAGGCGAGATCTGGCTCGTCGCACGGTTCCTGGGGCGGCCGATCGACGGGATCGACGCTTTCATCCTCGAAAGCCTTGGCGCCGGCGTACGCGGCGCCGCGTTCATGGTGCCGGGTGCGTTGGGCGTGCTCGAAGGCAGCTACATTGCATTCTGCGCACTGTTCGGATTATCCGCGGATATGGCCCTCACGATTTCCCTCTCCAAGCGGGTACGAGAGATTGCGTTGGGAGTGCCGGGCCTACTCATCTGGCAATGGGTCGAAGGTTTCCACTTCTTTCGGCACAGCGGTCGATCTTCGCGGGCGTGAACGCAAGTGCGGACATTCCCTGAGACGCTCTCGGAAATTGCGCTTTTACTTTTGGATCGGCATCCGCCTCGCGATGATTTGTACGTATTGCGGCGCGTGACCAACCTCACCGTTGAGCCTGAACAACTTCTTGGATCTGCGCCTAAGCCAAAGGATCGAAGTCGTGGGATCTAGACTAGAGCTCACTTGCAATCATGCGCACGGTTTGCGAGATCATCTGAAAAAGTTGGTGGGCCCGGCAGGACTCGAACCTGCGACAACACCGTTATGAGCGGCGCGTTCTGACCAGCTGAACTACGGGCCCGGCGCTGCGGGCGAATGGATCAGGTGTCGAGGAAGCTGCGGAGCTTGCGCGAGCGGCTCGGATGCTTGAGCTTGCGCAGCGCCTTCGCCTCGATCTGGCGTATGCGCTCGCGCGTGACCGAGAATTGCTGGCCGACTTCCTCGAGCGTGTGATCGGTGTTCATGCCGATGCCGAAGCGCATCCTGAGGACGCGCTCCTCGCGCGGCGTGAGCGAGGCGAGGACCCGCGTCGTGGTCTCGCGCAGGTTCGCCTGGATCGCGGCATCGACCGGAAGCACCGCGTTCTTGTCCTCGATGAAGTCGCCCAGGTGGCTGTCCTCCTCGTCGCCGATCGGCGTCTCGAGGCTGATCGGCTCCTTGGCGATCTTCAGCACCTTGCGCACTTTCTCGAGCGGCATGGCGAGCTTTTCGGCGAGCTCCTCGGGCGTGGGCTCGCGCCCGATCTCGTGCAGCATCTGGCGCGAGGTGCGGACGAGCTTGTTGATCGTCTCGATCATGTGCACCGGGATGCGGATGGTGCGCGCCTGGTCGGCGATCGAGCGGGTGATCGCCTGCCGGATCCACCATGTCGCATAGGTCGAGAACTTGTAGCCGCGGCGGTACTCGAACTTGTCGACCGCCTTCATCAGGCCGATGTTCCCTTCCTGGATCAGGTCGAGGAACTGCAGGCCGCGGTTCGTGTATTTCTTGGCGATCGAGATGACGAGGCGGAGATTGGCCTCGACCATCTCCTTCTTGGCGCGGCCCGCCTCGCGCTCGCCGCGCTGCACCGTCTGTACGACGCGGCGGAACTCGAACGGCGGCAAGCCGGCGTCGCCCGCGATCGCGGCGATGTCGGTGCGCAGCCCCTTCACTTCGCTGCCGTAGCGGTTGATGAGGCCCGACCAGCCCTTGCCGTGGAGCCGCCGCACGCGCTGCACCCAGTCGGGCGCCAGCTCGAAGCCGACATGGTGATTGAGGAAATCCTGCCGCTTCACGCCGCACTGCTCGGCCATCCTGAGGAGCTTGCCCTCGGCCGAGACGAGGCGGCGGTTCAGGGTATAGAGCTGCCCCACCAGGAATTCGATGCGGGCATTGTGCAGTTTGACGCTCTGCATCAGCTCGACCATCTCGGCCTTGAGCTTGTCGTAGCGCTTCTCGGACGGTTTCTGCAGCTCCTCGCCGCCGCGGAGCGAGATGAGGCGCTCTTCCTGGCGGCGCTGCAGGCGGCGATAATGCCCGGCGATAGTCTCGAGCTTCTCCAACACTTGCGGCTTCAGCTCGGCTTCCATCGCGGCGAGCGAGATCGAGGCTTCCTCGGCGTCGGCTTCTGGATCCTCGCCGTCAGGCGCTGTGCCGTCGGGGGGCGGTTGCTCGCCGTCGCCCTGGGCCTGGCCTTCTTCCGTCGCTTCGGCCTCTTCGCCGTCCTCGGCGATCTGCGCGGCGGTCGCGTCGAACGTGTTGTTGCCGTAGGTCGCGTCGAGATCGACGATGTCGCGCAGCAGCTTCTTGCCTTCGACCAGTTCGTCGCGCCAGCTGAGCAGCGCGCGAATCGTCAGCGGGCTCTCGCACAGGCCGCCGATCATCATCTCGCGGCCGGCCTCGATGCGCTTGGCGATCGCGATCTCGCCCTCGCGCGACAACAGCTCGACCGAGCCCATCTCGCGCAGATACATGCGCACCGGATCGTCGGTGCGGCCGATATCCTCGTCGTCGAGATTGCCGCTCGCGCGCGGCTCGCCGTCGGCGTCCTCGCCATCGCTGGCGGCGTCCTCGGCCTCCTCGCTGTCGACGACGTTGACGCCGAGCTCGGAGAGGATCGTCATCGTGTCCTCGATCTGCTCCGAGGACACCTGCTCGGGCGGCAGCGCCGCGTTGAGCTCGTCGTAGGTCACATAACCGCGTTCCTTGCCGCGCGCGACCATCTTCTTGATCGCCGCAGCGAGCGTGTCGAGGATCGGCGCCTCCGCGGCGTCTTCCCGAGCCTCGGTCACTTCCGCCGTGTTCGCCGCCTTGCTAGCCATCTCGATCCCGCCCTGCCATCACTTACAAAAAGAGCGCGCGTTCCGCGGCCAAGCGACCGCGGCGGCCATGCGCCTCGTGGCTTCTCTTCCTGATCGAGCACCGGACCTTGCGTCGTTCCGCGGTCCTTGCAAACGGATTGCCCCGCCCGTGGTGCCGTCGTCCCCGCCCTTCCAATCGAGCAACGCTCGCTGCAGCCGCATTCAGTTCTCGCGTCCACTGCGTCCGGGCCTGAACCGTGCGGGAGA
This sequence comes from uncultured Alphaproteobacteria bacterium, assembly GCA_963804235.1. Classification (GTDB taxonomy): domain Bacteria; phylum Pseudomonadota; class Alphaproteobacteria; order ATCC43930; family CGMCC-115725; genus DATJLY01. Next base: position 221,200 of record CAWDPP010000057.1, on the reverse strand, counting down.
GGTGGAGCCTCGCCAGCACGGCGTCAAGGCCAGGAAGGTAGTTGCGTCTAAAGAACGCCGGAGAAGCCTTGTCAAGCGCCCCTCGCCCGGCGTCGGCGAAGCGGCAAGGGCCGATCCGGACGATCAGCCGGCCGTTAACTCCGCGGTAACGGATTGCTCCCGGAGGCGAGCGATCTCGTTCTTGTATCCGATGACGGCGGCGAGGTTTTCGTCGCTCCCGTCCTCGGCCCATTGCTTCACCGCCTCCTGGTGCTCGCGCTCGATCTCGGGCAGCTCGTACTTGGCCCGTGCCGCCTGCCAGACGAGCCCGGCGAACTCGCGGTTTCCGGCAAGATGGGCGTAGTGACTTCTATCGAGGATTGAGGAATTGAGCCGGTCGGCGATCTTGCGAAGCCGCAGGTCGAGCCGGGCGTGGAGCTCGCTCCCGGTGAGCCCGTCCTCCGAGGCGATCTGGTCGATCATGTGCTGCCACAGCTCGTTCATGTCGCGATCGGGCACACGCAGCGCGGCGAACGAGTTGATGCTGCTTCGTGCCAGCTCGGGGTGATTGAGCGCGATCACGACGAGGAGCGTCTCCTGGCGCCGCACGCGCGTGGTTTCGGCCCAGCCCGCGACGCGTGTGGCGCGGACGGCGGGCGAAAGCGCGTCCCCCTTCGGGAGTGCTCGCACGCGTCCGCGCCGCCGCATCTGCCAGATGCGGTCCGCCAGATGATGCTGGAATTCGCGCTGCACCTGGCCGTCGGCAATGGTGCGGATGCGGCGATCGACGCGCGCCTGGAGGCGCAGAATCTTTTCCGGCGTGTCGAAGAACGAAGGCTCGCGCTCTTCGGTGGCGGTGCGCCAGATGAACTCCGAGGTCTGGACCGCATCCTCGAGATGCGTCTTGAGCGCCTCGGCCCCGTGCGACTTGACGAGCGAGTCCGGGTCCTCGCCCTCGGGCAGCAGGACGAACCTGAGGCCGTTCTCGGGCCGCAGCAGCGGCAGCGCGCGGTCGAGCGCGCGCACGGCGGCGTTGCGCCCGGCCTTGTCGCCGTCGAAGCACAGCACCGGCCGGTCGCCCAAGCGCCACAGCTCGACGAGCTGCGTCTCGGTCAAGCGCCGTGCCGAGGGGTGCCACGGCGCCGGTAAAGCCCGCGCGGTGCAGCGCGATCACGTCCATGTAGCCTTCGGCCACGATCGGCACGAGGTCCGAGCGCGGCGCCGCCTTCGCGAGATGCACGGCGTAAAGCGTGCGGCCCTTCTCGAAGATCGGCGTGTCCGGCGAGTTGAGGTATTTGGGCTCGCCGTCCTCGATGAGGCGGCCGCCGAAGGCGATGACGCGGCCCTGCCGGTCCGAGATCGGAAAGATCACGCGATTGCGGAAGAAATCGAACGTGTCGCCGTTTTCGGCCCGGCGCAGGAGCCCCGCCTCGATGAGGAGCGCGGCCTCGAAGTCCTTGCCGAGCACCCGCTTCAGTGCGTCGCGCGCGTTGGGCGCCCAGCCGAGGCGGAAGCGCGCGATCGCCGCCGGATCGAGGCCGCGGCGCGCAAGATATTCGCGCGCTTTCTGTGCGCCCGGCTCCTTGAGCTGGGCCTCGAAGAAGGCGCAGGCCGCCTCGCACACGTCGTGCAGCGTCTTGGTGCGCGCCGCGCGCTCGCGGTCCTCGGGCAGCTCGTCCGGGATCTGCAGCCCGGCTTCCTTGGCGAGCGCCTCGACCGCCTCGCGGAATCCGGCGCCGCCGACGCGCATCGAAAAGCCGATGACGTCGCCGTGCGCGCCGCAGCCGAAGCAATGATAGAACGCCTTGTCCTCGACCACGGTGAAGGACGGCGTCTTCTCGTTGTGGAACGGGCACAGGCCGACATACTCGCGCCCGCGCCGCACGAGCTTGACGTTGCGGCTCACGACGCTCGCAAGCGAGACGCGATTTCTGATTTCGTCGAGGAATTGCGGCGGGTAGGCCATGTGCGTCCGCTACACCAGGTGCCGATGATAACCCAGCGCACGACCGCCTGACATCCTGCCCGCGCGCCGCGGCCGGCCGCTACCCCAAAAGCCGCTTCACCGCCTGGCTTGCCTTGGCCGCGTCGATCTGGCCGGCATAATGCTCGCGCAGCGCCGCCATGGTGCGGCCCATGTCCTTGATGCCCGAGGCGCCGATCGCGGCGATCGTCGCGCGGATCGCCGCCTCCATGTCGGCCTCGCTCATCTGCTGCGGCAGGAAGCGCTCGATGATGGCGATCTCGCCGCGCTCCTTCTCGGCGAGGTCGGGCCGGTTGCCCTTCTCGAACAGCTCGATCGACTCGCGGCGCTGCTTCACCATCCCTTGCAGCATCGTGTGGATCTCGGGCTCCGCGATCCCCTCGCTATTGCCCTTGGGGCGCACCTCGATGTCGCGCTCCTTGAGCCGGGCGAGGATGAGGCGCACGGTCGACAGCGCGAGCGTGTCTTTCTCGCGCATCGCCTGCTTCAGGGTGTCGGTGAAGCGCTGCCGCAGCATCGCCGCTCTTTTAGCAGAGCCGAATTGTCGCGGCAAACTTGACCCGGGCGCATTCGAGGACTATCTCACGGTTTCAATCCGAACGTCGCAAGGCGAGCGCCGCGGAGGCTTCCGCGGGCGCCTCTTGGCGCGCGAACAGAAGGACCCGGCCCACGGCATGATGGTGCCCACCCGTCCTCCCGGCTCCACCGCCGCGCTCGTTCTCGCGGACGGCAGCGTTTTCTGGGGGAAGGGACTGGGCGCCGCCGGCCGGCGGGTCGGCGAAGTCTGCTTCAACACCAGCATGACGGGATACCAGGAGATCATCACCGATCCCTCCTATGCCGGGCAGATCATCACCTTCACCTTTCCCCATATCGGCAATGTCGGGACCAATCGATGCCGACATCGAGGCGACGACTGTCGCGGCGCGCGGTGTCGTGCTGCGCCAGGACATCACCCAGCCGTCCAACTGGCGCTGCGCTGCAGCCGCTCGATGCCTGGCTCAAGAGCAACGACATCGCCGGCCTGTGCGGCATCGACACGCGCGCGCTGACGCGCCGCATTCGCGCGGGCGGCGCGCCCACGGGTGCGCTCTGCCATGCGCCCGACGGCGCGCTCGACATCGCCGCGCTCCACGACATGGCGCGCGCCTGGCCGGGGCTCGAAGGCATGGACCTCGCCAAGGAAGTGAGCTGCCGCCAGAGCTATTCGTGGGACGAGACGGCGTGGCGCTGGGATGAAGGCTACGGCCGCCTCGCCAAGGCGCGCTTCAAGGTGGTCGCCGTCGATTACGGCGCCAAGCGCAACATCCTGCGTATGCTCGCCGGGCTCGGCGCCGACGTGACGGTGGTGCCGGCCACGGCCAGTGCCCAGGATATCCTGCGCCACAACCCCGACGGGATCTTCCTGTCGAACGGCCCGGGCGATCCGGCGGCGACCGGCGCATATGCCGTGCCGGTCCTGCGCAAGCTCATCGAGACGGGCAAGCCGATCTTCGGCATCTGCCTCGGGCATCAGCTTCTGGCGCTTGCCCTGGGCGCGCGCACGCGCAAGATGGAGACGGGGCACCGCGGCGCCAATCATCCGGTCAAGGAGCTCGCCACCGGCAAGGTCGAGATCACGAGCCAGAACCACGGCTTCGTCGTCCTGCCCGAGACGCTACCGCGTGACGCCGAGGTAACGCACGTCTCGCTGTTCGACGGCTCGAACGAGGGCTTCCGGCTCAAGGACCGCCCCGTTTTCGCCGTCCAATACCATCCGGAAGCGAGCCCTGGTCCGCAGGACAGCCATTATCTCTTCGCCCGCTTCGCCGAATTGATGGCGCGGCCGAAGTGACATGAGGCGCGATGCTTCGCGGGCCAAAACTCCGCTCCCCGATAGGCCATGCCTAAGCGCACCGACATATCGAGCATCCTCATCATCGGCGCCGGGCCGATCGTGATCGGCCAGGCATGCGAGTTCGATTATGCCGGCGTGCAGGCGGTGAAGGCGCTGAAGGAAGAGGGCTACCGCGTCGTCCTGGTGAACTCGAACCCGGCGACGATCATGACCGACCCTGGGCTCGCCGATGCGACCTACATCGAGCCGATCACGACCGATTTCGTCGAGCGCATCATCGCCGCCGAGCGCCCCGACGCGCTGCTGCCGACGATGGGCGGGCAGACCGGGCTCAACACCGCGATGGACCTCGTGCGCACGGGCGCGCTGGAGCGCCATCGCGTCGCCTTGATCGGCGCCGACGCGCGCTCGATCGCCAAGGCCGAGGACCGGCAGCTGTTCCGCGAGGCGATGGACCGGATCGGCCTCGTCTCGCCGAAAAGCCGGCTCGTGCGCTCGCTCGACGAAGCGCGCGATGCGCTCCCAGCGGTCGGCCTGCCGGCGATCATCCGCCCGTCCTTCACGCTGGGCGGCACCGGCGGCGGCATCGCCTACAACCAGAAGGAATTCGAGGAGATCGTATCTGGCGGCCTGCGCGCCTCGCCGACGCACGAGGTGCTGATCGAGGAATCGGTGCTGGGGTGGAAAGAGTTCGAGATGGAGGTGGTGCGCGACCGGCGCGACAACTGCATCATCGTGTGCTCGATCGAGAACGTCGATCCGATGGGCGTTCACACCGGCGATTCCGTGACCGTGGCGCCGGCGCTCACGCTGACCGACAAGGAATATCAGCGCATGCGCAACGCCGCGATCGCGGTGCTGCGCGAGATCGGCGTCGATACCGGCGGCTCGAACGTGCAGTTCGCCGTCAATCCCGCGGACGGGCGGCTCGTCGTGATCGAGATGAATCCGCGCGTGTCGCGCTCGTCCGCGCTCGCCTCGAAGGCGACCGGCTTTCCGATCGCCAAGGTCGCGGCGAAGCTCGCGGTCGGCTACACGCTCGACGAGCTCAGGAACGAGATCACCGGCACCACGCCCGCCTCGTTCGAGCCGACGATCGACTACGTCGTCACCAAGATGCCGCGCTTCACCTTCGAGAAGTTTCCGGGCGCGGAGCCGCTGCTCACCACTTCGATGAAGTCGGTCGGCGAGGCGATGGCGATCGGGCGCTCGTTCGCCGAATCGGCGCAGAAGGCGCTGCGCTCGATGGAGACGGGCCTGACCGGCTTCAACGAGATCGAGATACCGGGCGCGCTTGCCGGCGACAAGAACGCGATCCGCGCCGAGCTGGCAAAGCCGCGGCCCGACCGGCTTCTCGTCATCGCCGAGGCCTATCGCCACGGCCTCACCACGGCCGAGATCAATGCCGCCTGCAAATACGATCCCTGGTTCCTCGAGGAGATCCGCGGCATCGTCGAGGAGGAGGCGGCGATCCGCGGCAAGGACGCGCTCTTGCCGCTCTTCGCGGGGACGGAGGAGTTTCGCGAGCGGCTCGCGCGCGCCAAGCGCATGGGCTTCTCCGACGCGCGCATCGCCGAGCTCGCCAAGGTCGAGGAAGCCGAAGTCGCGCGCTGGCGCGAGCGGCACGGCATCCGTCCGGTGATGAAGCGGATCGATACCTGCGCCGCCGAGTTTCCGTCCCTCACCTCGTACATGTATTCCTGCTACGAGGGCAGCGGCGCCGAATGCGAGGCGCATCCGTCCGGCCGCGACAAGATCGTCATTCTGGGCGGCGGGCCGAACCGGATCGGGCAGGGGATCGAGTTCGACTATTGCTGCGTCCATGCCGCCTACAGCCTCAAGGAGGCCGGCATCGAGACCATCATGGTGAACTGCAATCCCGAGACCGTCTCGACCGATTACGACACGTCCGACCGGCTCTATTTCGAGCCGCTGACCGCCGAGGACGTGATCGAGCTGGTGCGCGCGGAAGGCGCCAACGGCAAGGTGCTGGGCGTCATCGTGCAGCTCGGCGGGCAGACGCCCTTGAAGCTCGCGCAGGCGCTCGAGGCGGCCCGCATCCCGATCCTCGGCACCACGCCCGATGCGATCGACCTCGCCGAGGACCGCCGCCGCTTCCAGGGTCTGTTGCAGCAGCTGGGCTTGCGCCAGCCGGAGAACGGCACCGCCACCTCGGTCGCCGAGGCCGAGGAGGTAACGGCGCGGATCGGCTATCCCGTGGTGATCCGGCCGTCCTATGTGCTGGGCGGGCGCGCCATGGAGATCGTGCACGAGCCGGCCGGCGCTCGCGCGCTACATGACGCGCGCGGTCAATGTCTCGGGCCGCAACCCGGTGCTGATCGACCGCTATCTGCAGGACGCGATCGAAGTCGATGTCGATGCGCTGGCCGACGGCACCTCGGTCTATATCGCCGGCATCATGGAGCATATCGAGGAGGCCGGCATCCATTCCGGCGACAGCGCCTGCTCGCTGCCGCCCTATACGCTGCCGGCCGAGGTGATCGCCGAGCTCGAACGCGAGACCGCGGAGCTTGCCCGCGCGCTCCACGTCGTCGGATTGATGAACGTGCAGTACGCGGTGCAGGACGGAAGGGTATTCGTGCTCGAGGTCAACCCGCGCGCCTCGCGCACCGTGCCGTTCGTCGCCAAGGCGACCGGCATCCCGATCGCCAAGATCGCCGCCCGCCTGATGGCCGGCGCCAAGCTCGACCAGTTCCAGCTCCGCCGGCCGGCGTTGCGCGAGCACGTCGCGGTCAAGGAGGCGGTCTTTCCGTTCGCGCGATTCCCCGGCGTCGACCTCATTCTGGGCCCCGAGATGAAATCGACCGGCGAGGTGATGGGGCTCGACTCGGATTTCGGCCGCGCCTTCGCCAAGTCGCAGCTCGGCAGCGGCATCACCCTGCCGCTGGCGGGCCGCGTCTTCGTCTCGGTGCGCGACCGCGACAAGCCCGCCATGGTCGAGCCGTGCCGGCGGCTCGTGGAACTGGGCTTCACCGTGCTCGCGACCGAGGCCACGGCGCGGCTTCTCGCCGAGTCGGGGGTTGCGGTCGAGCGCGTCAACAAGGTCCACGAGGGCCGCCCGCACATCGTCGACCGGATGCTGTCGGGCGAGGTCCAACTGGTCTTCAACACGACCGAGGGGGCGCAGGCGATCGCCGACAGCTTCAGCCTGCGGCGCACCGCGCTGACCCTCAACATCCCCTATTACACGACGGTCGCCGGGGCCCGGGCGGCGGTCCAGGCGATCGTCGGCGCTCGGGGCGGGCGTCCTTGAAGTCGCACCCCTGCAATCCTATTTTAGCGGATCGTTTTGATCCGGTCGGGTTAATCCCCGTGGCAGAAACGTCGCAGCAAAAGGTGGCTGTTTACCTGTCATGACCAAGATTCCCATGACGATGGCCGGCTTCAACCGCCTGCAGGACGAGCTCAAACGGCTCAAGACCGTGGACCGTCCGTCCATCATCAAGCAGATCGCGGAGGCGCGCTCGCATGGCGACATCTCCGAGAACGGGGAATATCTTGGCGGCCCGCGAGCGGCAGAGTTTCATCGAGGGGCGGGTGCTCGAGCTCGAGGACAAGATCGCCCGGGCCGAGGTCATCGATGTCTCGAAGCTGTCGGGCAAGACGGTGAAATTCGGCGCGACCGTGACCTTGGCCGACGAGGAGACGGACGAGGAGGCCGCCTACCAGATCGTCGGCGAGGACGAGGCCGACATCAGCAAGGGCCGGCTCTCGGTCACCTCGCCGCTGGCGCGTGCGCTCATCGGCAAGAGCATCGGCGACACGGTCGAAGTTTCGACCCCGCGCGGCGGCGCGCGCTCCTACGAAGTCATCAAGGTCCGCTTCCGCTAGACCTTTCCATCCACCTCGATCGGCACGCCGGGCTCGTATTTCGACGGGCGGATGGCGAGCGAGGAGCGCACGTGGGCGACGTTGGGCGCAGCCGTCAGCTTGGTCGTCAGGAAGCGCTGGTAGCTGTCCCAGTCGGTCGCCACGATCTTCAGCAGGAAATCGGTCTCGCCGGCGAGCATGTGCGCCTCGCGCACCTCGGGCCAGCCGGAGGTGAGCGCCTCGAACGCCTTGAGATCGGGCTCGGCCTGGCTCGACAGCCCGACCTGCGCGAACACCGTGACGCCGAACCCCAGCGCCTCGGGGTTCACGTCGGCGTGGTAGCCGCGGATGAAGCTCGCTTCCTCGAGCGCCCGCACGCGCCGCAGGCACGGCGGCGCGGAGATGCCGGCGCGCCGGGCCAGCTCGACGTTGGTGATGCGACCGTTCGCCTGAAGGTCGCGAAGGATGCGCCGATCGATCTTGTCGAGCTTGATGCGCCGCATCCAACCCTCCGGGATCTTGTTTTTGGCGAACCGGCCGCGCGACGCGACCGAATGTTGCTCATCCTAGCGACCGGTAATTATATTGCAACCGGCTGGCGCGCCCGTCCCGCGCGCGACATGATGTAGAAAGTCCATGGGGTTAGCAGCGTCCCCGCCGAGCGTCTGGGCGATCCACGACGGCAAGGTCGGCATGGCGAGCCAGGTGCTGGGCCTGGCCGAGGCGGTCGGCTGGCCGTTCGTCGAAAAGCGCCTCGCCATCCGCGCGCCGTGGCGCCACCTCGTGCCGGCGCTGTGGTTTCAGCCGCTCGCCGCCGCGGGAGCGGATGGCGACCGGCTCGAGCCGCCGTGGCCCGATCTCGTGATCGCGTGCGGGCGGAACGCGGTCGCGCCGGCGCTCGCGGTCAAGCGGGCGAGCGGCGGCCGCACGTTCTGGGTGCAGATCCAGGATCCGCGCTATGCGCGCAACAGCGCCGACCTCGTGGTCGCGCCGAGTCACGACCCGGCCCGCGGCGCCAACGTACTCACCACGCTGGGCGCGGTGCACCGCGTGACCCCGGCGCGGCTCGCCGACGGCGCGCGCCGCTTCGGCCCGCTCTTCGCGCACCTGCCGCGGCCGCTGGTGGCGGTGCTGATCGGCGGCGACAACCGCGCCTATCGCCTGACGCCGGAACGGTTCGCCGCGCTTGCCGCTGCGCTGGCCGCGCTCGCCGCATCGGGCATGGGGCTCGCGATCACGCCGTCGCGCCGCACGCCGGCCGCTTCGCTCGCCGCGCTCAAGACGCGGCTTGCGGGGCTGCCGGCCGTCATCTGGGAGGGCGAGGGCGAGAACCCCTATTTCGGCATGCTCGGCCTGGCCGACGCGATCGTCGTCACGGCCGATTCCGTCAACATGGTGAGCGAGGCGGCGGCCACGGGAAAGCCGGTGCATGTCGTCGCACTCGACGGCGGCTCGCGAAAATTCGCGCGCTTCCACCGCGCGATGGAGGAGGCCGGCATCACCCGGCCGTTCCGCGGCGCGATCGAGCATTGGAGCTATCGCCCGCCCGACGAGGCGGCGCGCGCCGCGGCGGTGATCCGCGACCGGCTCGCGCTCCGCCTTGCCGACGTGGCATGAAGCCCGCGCGCATCGCGCTGTTCCTCGCGGCGTTTCTCATCATCTGCGGCGGCACGGTGCTGTTTCCCGCGATCGACCTTTGGGCGAGCGGCCTCTTCTACGAGACCGGCCGCGGCTTCTTCCTGGCCGATTGGGCGCCGTTCGTGCTGGTGCGCAGCGCGATGCCGTTTCTCGCGGCGCTCATCGCGCTTGCCGGGTTCGCGCTCATCGCGAGGAAGTGGCGCGGCCTCGACTGGCGCGCGGGCGCGTTTCTCGTGCTGGCGCTGGCGCTCGGACCGGGGCTCGTGGTCAACACGATCTTCAAGGACCATTGGGGCCGCGCGCGGCCGGCACAGGTCACCGAGTTCGGCGGCGACGCGCATTTCTCGCCGCCGTTCGTGCCGAGCGACCAATGCGCGCGCAACTGCTCGTTCCCGGCCGGCGACCCGTCGAACGGGTTCGTCCTGGTCGCGGCCGGGTTTCTCATCGCGGCGCCGCGGCCGCGCCGCGCCGTGTTCGCCGGCGCGATCGGACTGGGCGCGCTCATAGGCTTGGTGCGCATCGCGCAAGGCGGGCATTTTCTCTCCGACGTGATCGCGTCGGGCTTCCTGGTCTGTCGCCACGACGTGGCTCTTGCATCGCTGGATCGTCGTCAATGACGGGCTTGCGGCGCTGGCGCGCGCCGTGCGGCACCCGCCGCCGGCGCTGCGGCGCTTTCTTCTGCTCTTCGTGCTCGACGCGCTCGCGGTCATCGCGTCCTATGCCTGGCTCGACCGTCCGGTCGCGCGCCTCTTCGCGCACATCGCGCCGGGCACGGACGCGGTGTTCGCCTTCATCACCCGGTTCGGCATCTCGACCGAGTATCTCGTCATCGCCGCAATCCTTGCCGCGGGATATGCGCTGGCGGCGCGGCGTTCGAGCGATCCGGCGCGCAAGCGCCAGCACGCGCGCCACGCCTGGCGCGCGGCATTCGTGTTCGCGACGATGGCCGGCGCCGGGCTCGCGGGCGACATCCTGAAGCCGGTGTTCGGCCGCGCCCGGCCGCGACTCTTTCTCGACGACGGCATCTTCGGCTTCACCTGGCACGGCGCGCATGCGGCCTATTGGTCCTTTCCCTCGGGCCATGCCATCACCATCGTCAGCTTCGCCGCCGCGGTCTACGTCATCGAGCGGCGGCTGTGGCCGCTCTACGCGGCGGCGGCGCTCCTCGTCATGGCGAGCCGCGTCGTGCTCGACCTGCATTACGTGAGCGATCTCCTCGCGGGCGCGTTCCTGGCCGGAACCGCGGCGTGGCTCGCGGCTGCTCTGTTCCGGCGCGCCGGCATCGAGCTTGCGCTCAGCGATAGCCCTTGAAGCCTTCGAGAGAGCGCACGACGTAGCTGCGGCTGTCGCCGCCGCCCAAGGGAATGATGATGTGCTGCACCGGCCCGGCCGCGGCAAAGCGCGTGACGATGCGGGTAATGTCGGGGTCGGGGCTCACCACGAGCGCGTTCTGGCCGATGAAGTCTTCGGGCTTCGCCACGAGGTCGAAGCCGTCGTGCGGCAGGTTGTCGTCGCCGTTCCACTTGAGGAATTTCTGCGGATGCGGCGCGACGTAATAGAGCAGCTCGGCCATGGTCTCGCGGTCGTTGCCGATGAGGACGGCGCCCGGATGCTCGGCCAGCATGGTGCTGATCGCGGAGCCGAGGCGCTTGTAGCCGTGCAGGCGATGGAGCGGGTCGAAGCGCGCCGGCAAGCTCAGGTGCAGCGCGCGCGCCACGTCGCCCGCCTCGAACAGCACGACCGCCGCCGCGACGTGGAGCGCGACCGAGGCGACGACGAGCGGGCGCCAGCCGCGCTCGATGAGCGCCGCCACGACCAGCACCGTCGCCGAGACATAGGCGGGCGCCGCCCAGTTGGGCTCGGCGCGCGAGAGAAAGCTCACGACGAACATCATGACGAGCGTGGGCCACGTGAAGAAGGCGAGGAACGCGGCGCGCCGGTCGGAGAATGTCGTGCGTCCCAGCGCCGTCAGCACGATGAGCGCCGCGAACAGGATGGGCCCGAACACGCCGAACTGCGAGCCGAAGAACAGCAGGAAATGCCCGGGATTGAACAGCAGCCCGTGGAACGAGGCGTTGTCCGCCGTGTGGTGATAGCTGGCGAAGCCGTGCGCGACGTTCCAGGCGAAATTCGGCGCATAGATGAGGAGACCAAGCGCGCTCGCGCCGAGAAAGGCCGGCAGATGCCGGCGCTCGTCGCGATAGGCCAGGAGATAAAGAAGCGCCGAGACGAGCCAATAGGCCATCGCGTATTTCGACAGGAGCCCGAGCCCCGCGGCGGCGCCGAGCGCCAGCCACCAGCGCCCGCCCTCGGCGCGCGCGCGCTCGAAGAACAGGAGCGCCAAGGTCCAGCACAAGAGCAGCGGCGCGTCGGTCGACATGATGACGGCCGAGGCCGAGACCCCCGGCAGCGTCGCATAGACGACCGCCGACCACGCCGCGACGCGCGCGCCGTAGAGGCGATTGGCGAGCGCGAAGATGGCGAGCGCGGCCGCGAAATGGAGGAGGGGTGCGGCAAGCCGCACCGCCATTTCGCTGTCGCCGAACACCGTGGTCGAGAGCGCGATGAGCCAGGCGACCACCGGCGGCTTCGAGTAGTAGCCGAACGCCGGATGGGTCGACCACCACCAGTACTGCGCCTCGTCGGGATGGAGATCGGCGCGGCCAAGCGCGAGCCAGACGAGGCGCAGCGCCGTCACCGCGAAGACGGCGTTCAAGGCATAGCGCCAGTAGCGCTCCTCGCCGGACGCGGCGCGCGGCGCGCCGCCAGCCGTCGCCTGCGTATCGTTCATCACTTCAAAAACCCTGTTGCGTCACAGATTGCTTCGTCGCTGCGCTCCTCGCAATGACACAACCGACGCAGGCGGATCGAATTGGCTTCGTTCTGCGGAATCGGCTTCGTGCCCGGACAGGAATTGGGTTCGTTCTGCGAAATCGTTATCGCTTGGCATTCGCGTGGAGATCTGCCCGCGCCCGAGTTGGCGCGCGCAAGCGGGCCGGCGGCGCGCCATGCCCATCGATGCCCATCGCGCGCGCCGCTGCGGCGTGCGCTTTTCCGGGTAAGGTTTTGATGCGACTGCAAAATACGTACTTTGGCGCCAATTTTCCACCCTCTCGCAATCGCCTTTCCGGTTCTTCCAATCACTTTTGGTGCCCGTTTTGCCATGTGAAATGGGCGTTGTTCGCAAATCTGCGCGCGCCGGAACGGCCGCCGGAAAGGCGCACGACAACCGAAACGGACCATATCATATTTGCGTACATATGTCAAGGCGGCGGTGTGCCGCCGGGTGCGAATTGCCGCGCCGGCAAAGGTGGCGTTTGCGGCGCGTGCTTGCTAAGTCATGGGCGGGACTTCCGATGGCTTTGCGAATCGAGACCTTCAGCAACGCGAGCGGCGGCAACGCCTTTTTCAAGGCGCTGACGCATCCGCTGGCGGCGCGGCGCTGGCCCGAGCTGCGGCGTCGGCTCGCCGACGAAGCGGTCGCGATCTACGATCCCGACGGCCAGGCCGACGCGCTCGCCGAGCTTTACGATCTGCGCGGGCTTCGCCTCGCCGGCAGCTTCGTGCAGGATTTGAGCCATGTCGGGCGCACGGTGCTGGGCCATCCGGCGCAGCCCGTGACCGAGCTGCGCGATTGCCGCGCCAAGGTCGTCCTGACGATCGCGTTCGACGCGGCGCGATTCATCGATCACATCCGCCATCTCCTGCCCGCCGGCGCCGAAGCCCTGTCGCTCGACGCGCTGCGCATCCCGGACGCGCTGCTCGGCAATCGCGCGCGCTATCTCGATCCCCTGAACTTCGCCACCAACTTCGCCTTCTTCCGCGAGGCGGACGGGCTCTCGACCCGGCTCGTCACGGCGAATTACTGGGTGGGCTATGGCGCGCCGGCGACGGCGCTGTGGTGCCTCCTCATCGACGGCGCGGGCGCAGCGCTCGCCGAGTGGCGCGAGGAGCTGCGGCCGGAAATGGGCGCCATCGCGATCGACAGCCGCGCCGTGCGGCGCCGCTTCGGCCTGCCGGAATTCACCGGGCAGCTCTTCCTGCACGTGATCGGCGCCAAGGGCCACGACGTGGTGAAATACGCGCTCGACATCGAGGGCGACGAGAGCAACCCGACGCTTTCGGCGACGCACGACGCCAATGCGTGGCCGGCCGATTTCTACGCCGGGCTGCCGGCGCCGGGCGCTGGCGAGACCGTCACGCTGTGGGTGCAGAACAGCCAGCCCTGCGCCATCCCCGCGGGCGCGGTGGGCTTGAACCTCATGGGCGACGATGAGGTGCGGCACGTGGCGCGCGCGATCGCGCCTTACGCGACCTGCGCCGTCGATGTCGCGTCAGTCCTGCCGGAGGCGCGCTGGCCGCAGCAGATCGAGGTGCGCGCCGGCAAGTATTTCGTGCGGCCGCGCTATGAGGTGGCGCGCGGCGCGCGCCGGCACATCGCGCACGTCAATGTCGAGCGCACCGACCTGCGCCCCGACGCGAAGCTGGCCGAGCTCGGCAACCTTCTGGGCAAGGGCTATCTCCTGCCGGCGCCGGTCCTGCCGCGCGGCGAATTCCGCACCATCGCGCTGCCGACGCCGATGGCGACGACGCAGCAGGAGCTGCCGGTGGCGCTCGCGATCTACGACCGCGACGGGCGCGAGGCCGCGCGCAAATTCCTGGGGCGGCTGCCGCGCGGGCACGCGACGGACTGCGACATCGACGAGATTCTGGATGGCGCCGAGCTGCCGGGCGGCTACGGCCATCTCGAGCTGAGCTACGATTTCAGCGCCGGCGGCGAGGGCGACGGGTGGCTCCACGCGCTCTTCCGCTATCGCCATCGCGCCAGCGGGCACGAGGCCGAGACGAGCTTCGGCGCGCACGTGTTCAACACCGTGCTGACCTATCGCGGCGAGCCGCAATCCTATTCCGGCCGCGCGCCGGGGCTGTCGACGCGGCTGTTCCTGAGGCTTGGCGCCAACGGGCACGACACGATCTGCCACCTGATCTATCCCGCCTCGACGCCGTGGCACGGCACGAGCCGGACCGATCTCGTGCTGCACGACGGCGCAGGATCCGAGGTCGCGCGCACCGCGCTCGCGATCCCGTGCTCGGGCTCGCGCCTCCTGCGCTATCGCGACACGTTCGATGAGGGCGACCCGTGCGCGCGCGGGCAAGGATGCCTATATCATCGTGCGCGATCAGACCTGCCGCCTGTTCGGCTATCACGGGCTTCTGGGCGCCGGCGGGTCGTTCAGTCTCGACCACATGTTCGGCTTCTGACGCACCATGACCCAATACCGCACCAAGTTCCTCGTCCTTGGCTCGGGCCCTGCCGGCTACACCGCCGCGATCTATGCCGCGCGCGCCAATCTCGATCCCATTCTCGTCCTCGGCCTGCAGCCCGGCGGACAGCTTCAGATCACCACCGACGTCGAGAATTATCCGGGCTTCGCCGAGGTGATCCAGGGCCCGTGGCTCATGGAGCAGATGCAGAAGCAGGCCGACCATGTCGGCACGCGCTGCATCAGCGACCTCATCGTCACGGCCGATCTTGGCAAGCGGCCGTTCGTGTGCGTCGGCGATACGCGGCGACACTTACGTCGCCGACGCGCTCGCCATCTGCACCGGGGCGCAGGCGCGCTGGCTCGGACTGCCGAGCGAGGAGCGGCTGCGCGGCCTCGGCGTCTCGGCCTGCGCCACCTGCGATGGGTTCTTCTTCCGCGGCAAGGAGGTCGTCGTGGTCGGCGGCGGCAACACCGCGGTCGAGGAAGCGCTCTATCTCACCAATCACGCGACGCGCGTGACGCTGGTCCATCGCCGCGACGCGCTGCGCGCCGAGAAGATCCTGCAGGCGCGGCTGTTCGCGCACCCGAAGATCTGCCGTCGTGTGGGACAGCGTGGTCGAGGAAATCGTGGGCGGCGGCGAGCCGCAGCGCGTCGTCGGCGTGACGCTCGCGAACGTCAAGACGGGGGCGGTGCGCGAGCTTGCCTGCGACGGCGTCTTCGTCGCCATCGGCCACGACCCGGTGACCGAGCTGTTCCGCGGCCAGCTCAAGCTCGACGAGGGCGGCTACATCCTCACCCGGCCCGATTCGACGGCGACCGACATTCCCGGCGTGTTCGCCGCCGGCGACGTGCGCGACAAGATGTTCCGCCAGGCCGTCACCGCGGCCGGGATGGGCTGCATGGCCGCGCTCGAGGCCGAGAAGTTTCTGGCGGCCCAGGATGCCGCGGCCCTTGCCCCCGTATGATAGAATAGAACAGGTCAAAAAAGCCGTGGCGATCCAGCCGATGGATTGGGACAAGCTTCGGGTCTTTCACGCGGTGGCGGAGGCGGGCAGCTTCACGCATGCCGGCGAGGCGCTCAATCTGAGCCAGTCGGCCGTGAGCCGGCAGATCAGCGCGCTCGAGGAAAGCCTGTCGGTGCCGCTGTTCCACCGCCATGCCCGCGGCCTCATCCTGACCGAGCAGGGCGATCTCCTCTACCGCACCGCGCGCGAGGTGTTCGCCAAGCTCGCCATGACCGAGGCGATGCTGTCGGAATCGAAGGACCGGCCCAAGGGGCCGCTCAAGGTGACGACCACGGTCGCGTTCGGCTCGGCCTGGCTCGTGCCGCGGGTGCGCGAGTTCATGGACCTCTATCCCGAGATCGAATTGAGCTTCGTCGTCGACGACAGCGAGCTCGACCTGTCGATGCGCGAGGCCGACGTGGCGATCCGCATGTCGCCGCCGCGCCAGCCCGACCTGGTGCAGCGCCACCTCATGACGGTGCGCAACATCGTGTTCGCCTCGCGCGACTATCTGAAGAAGCACGGCACGCCGCAAAAGGCCGAGGATCTCGACAAGCACCGGATCATCGTCTACGGCGGCGATTCGCGCGCGCCGGTGCGCTCGGTGAACTGGCTCATCGAAGCCGGCGCCGACGGGCGCGAGCGGCGGCCGATCATGACCGTGAACAACCTCTACGCCATCTACCGCGCGATCGAGAGCGGGCTCGGCATCGCCGCCATGCCCGATTTCATGGAGCGCGAGACGGGCGATCTGGTGCGCATCCTGCCGGAGCTGCAAGGGCCCGAGACCGAAGCCTATTTCGTCTATCCCGAGGAGCTGCGCACGTCAAAGCGCATCGCCGTGTTCCGCGACTTCCTGCTGCGCAAGGTTGCCGAGCGCAACGGCTCGACGCCGCCGCCGCCCGCGCGCTAGCCGTCCGAGGTCCGGGCGATGAGACGCACTGTGGACGCGGATGTCGCGATCGGATCGGAGGCGCACAAGGCGCTGTTCTGCCGCCATTTCCACGCCACCTACCAGGATTACGTGCCGGCCGACCTGCCGTGGCCCGAGCTCGACGAAGCGGCCTTGGCGCGGCTCCGCACGGTGCCGTTCTGGCAGGAGGTTCTGCATACCGAGCGGCGCGCCGGCGCGATCGTCAAGGCGTTCTCCGCAACGATCGCCGATCCCGTGCTGAAGGAGGCGATCGATCTCCAGGGCTTCGAGGAGACGCGCCACGCCGAGCTCATCCGCGTGATGATCCAGCGCTATGGCATCGACGCGCGGAGCAGCCGCTCGAGCGCCTGCCGGACGACATCGAAACCGCGTTCAAGGATTTCGGCTTCGGCGAGTGCATGGATTCCTTTCTTGGGATTCGGCGTCTTCAAGATCGCGCGCGAGGCCAGGTTTCCTGCCGGACTCGGTGTTCGAGATCTTCGACCGGCTGATGTACGAGGAGACGCGGCACATCGTGTTCTTCATCAACTGGATGGCCTGGCGCCAGGTGCAGCAGGGCAGGGGCGCGGCGTGGCGCCGGGGCGCGGCCTCATTGCGCTTTTACGGGCGCGCGCTGAAACGCATGGTCGGAACGGCGCGGCGCGGCGCCAAGGCCAATGACGGGCGCGACTTCGCCGCGACGCAAGCCGGCGTCTTTCTCGACGGCTTCACCTTCCGGCGCTTTCTCGAGGATTGCTACGCCGAGAACGCGCGCCGCATGAGCGTGATGGACGAGGGCTTGCTGCGGCCGCTGTTCCTGCCGCGCCTCGCCGACGTGGCGCTCGCGAGCCTCAGGCTGTGGTCGGGCCGGCGGCGCGCCGCGGCGAGCGCCGGCTGAGCTACTTCGCGGCTTGCGGCTCTTTCAGACGCGCGGTCTCGCTGTCCAAGGGCGCGCTGCCGCCCCACGGATGCTCGGCGATGTCGAACACGGTGCCGTCGGGGCCGCGGAACTTGATCTCGAAATAGCCCATGCGCTCTTCCGGCGAAGGCTTCATGAAGCACTCGCCGCCCAACGCCTCGAGCTTTTCCATCGTCTTGTCGGCGTCCTCGACCAGCACGCCGAAATGATGCACGCCGGTGAAGTCCATGCCCTTGCCGAGCTGGTCCGTCTTGAACTTGAGGATGGCGAGGTTGATGGTGCCGTCGCTCAGGAACACGCCGTCGGCCAGCGGATTGCCCATCGGCGTCCGCGCGATTTCCCTGAAGTCGAATGCCTTCTTGTAGAACTCCGCGGTCTTGACCGGGTCCTTGGTGGCGATCGCGATGTGACGAAGCTTGGCCATGCGTCTTCTCCCGGCGGCGAGCCCGCCGCGAACGAGTCCTAGCACGGGGAGGGGCGGCGCTAAAGTCCGGCGAGGAAGCGCACGAGCGTGAAGGCGCCGACGAGGGCAAGGGCGAAGACGATGCCGAGCCCGAGCTTGACGAGAATGCCCATGCCGGCGCGTCCGTCCGCGGGCGCCGTCGCTCGACGACAGCACCGCCAAGCGCTCGCCGGCGCGGAGCGGCTTTGCCGCCGGCGCGCCGTCACCGCCAAGGCGCGCGACCGCGGGCGCGGCCTGGCGCGCGAGGCTCGGCTCGCGGCGGTCGTCGGCAGGCGTGTCGGAAGCAGCGGCAGGAAGGATACGAGAGCGCATGAAAACCAAACTCGATCACGAGGGACGGCGCAATCCTACCGCCAGTCTTTGTCGGGAATGGGGCAGGAATAGGGCGCCAGAAGCCAATTCCAGCGCCGAGACTGCCGCGATCGGGTTAAGGAAGGGTTCGAATTACTTCCACACCGGCTTGCCGAGATAGACCTCGTTCGGATCGGTCGCGGCACCGACCGCGCCGCCGACTGCCGCGCCGGCCACGGCGCCGATCAGGGGGTCGCCGACCAGCGCGCCGGCGACCGCGCCGCCGGCCGCGCCGATGCCGGCCCCGGTCACGGCCCGGTCGGTCGGGGTGGTGCCGCAGGCCGACAGCGCGAGCGCCGCGGCAATCGAAATCCCAACAAATAGACGCATTAGACGCTCCTATTAGCGGTGTTGGTTTAATTCTAAACCACAAGCTACGGGGCGGGCAAGGATTCCCAACCTGTCCGTCAACGCCGGGCGCGGAATTTTGGTTCGGGATGGGTCAGGCCAGGCCGGCCATGACCCGGGACTCGGCGACGCAGGCGGTCCTTGCGTTATAGGGCGGGAGCGGTCGCCCGCGTTCACGCAAACAGGCGTTCGCCCTTCAGCCCGTCATACATGTGCGCGACATACTCGCCATAGCCGTTCCAGATCAGCGTCGGCACGCGCTCGTTCTGGCCGAGCACGCGCTCGGTCGCCTGGCTCCAGCGCGGATGCGGCACGTCCGGGTTGATGTTGGCCCAAAAGCCGTATTCCGAGCTTTGCAGCGCTTCCCAGAACGTCTTGGGCCGCTGATCGGTGAAAGTGACCTTGACGATCGACTTGGCCGACTTGAAGCCGTATTTCCACGGCGTCGCGAGGCGCAGCGGCGCGCCGTCCTGGCGCGGCACCGGATGGCCGTACATGCCGGTCACCATGAAGGCGAGTTCGTTCGTCGCCTCGGCCATCGTCAGCCCTTCGATGTAGGGCCACGGATACCAGAACTCGCGCTGTCCCGGCGCGACCTTCGGCATTCTGGAAGCTCTCGAAGCGCACGTATTTGGCGCTGCCGAGCGGGCTCGCGAGCGCCACGAAATCCTTCAGCGGGAAGCCGCTCCACGGCACCGCCATCGACCACGCCTCGACGCAGCGGTGACGATAGAGCCGCTCCTCGAGCTGCATCCGCTTCAACAGGTCGTCGATGTCGATGCGTCATCGGCTTCTCGACCATGCCGTCGATCTGCACGGTCCAGGGCCGGATCGGCAGCGCGTCGGCGTCGACGTCCTTGTCCTCGGTGAATTCGTAGAAATTGTTGTAATGGGTCGAGAGCTTCTCGTCGGTGATCGGGCGGTCGAGCGTGTATTTGTCGTTGCGCTTGACCGGATAGAGCCCGGCCGAGGGATCGGGCGGCGGCGCTGCCGCGCCCGCGCTCGCGGCGAAACCGCCGGTAGCGGCGATGAGGGCGCCCATCCCCATGGCCTGAACGATGCGCCGGCGATCGAGGAAGACCTGCTCGGGCGTCGCCTCGCTCTCGCGCATTTCCCAACCGCGCTTCAGCTTGATCAGCATGGCAATCTCCTGCGCCCGCGGGCGCTCCTAGGCAGATAGTGGCGCGCGCCCGTCAGGGCAAGTGAATTGCCCGTGAGGCTAGGGGCGCTGCGGCCGAGCAGCGCACCCGCCGCCGCGCCGACCCGGGCCGACGGCGGCGCGGCGATAGTCCCAGCGCGGGTCGGGGTCGGGCGGGTTCAGCACCATGGTGGCGTTGGCCTCGAACAGCAGGACCTTGCCGTCGCGGCCGAGGCCGAAATCGATGCCGCCGTAATCGAGCCCGAGCCGCCCGGCGATCCGCTCGAGCGCCGCCACCGCGTCGCGCCCGATCGCGCCCTGCATGTCGGCCAGGAAGCGCGCTTCCTCGGCGCGGTGATCGGCGCGGTCGGCCATGAGCGAGGTGAAGTAATGCACCTTCCAATCCGCCGCCACCGCGAGATGCAACGGGTAGAGGGCGCCGCCCACCATCAGGACGCGATATTTGCGCACGAAACCGTCGCCGCCGCGCGCGTCGAGGAACTCGATCGCCGTGACTTCGGCGCCCGGCAGAGCGGCGAGCGCCGTGTCGAGGTCCGGCGCGCGCTCGACGCGAAGGAAGAAGCGGCCGGTGTGAAAACCCGGCCGGCGCAGCAGCAGCGGGAACTCGAAGCCCTCGCGGCGCAAAAGATCCGCCCCGGCGCGCGCGAGCGCGGCGCGGGCGAAGGTCTTCGTGCGCGGCGCCACGACGCCGGGAGGCCCGCCATGCGCGCGGCGATCGCGGCGCGGCCGGTCGCCGCGACGGCGCGCGGCGGATTGATGACCGGCGCCGCTGTGCGTGCGATGAGACGTTCCGCCGCTGCGAGCGCGGGGCCGGCAAGGTCGGCGTCGCCGATCGCGTTGAAAATCAGGTCGTGCGGCGGCAAGGGCTTTTGCGGATCGAAGAAATCGGCGACCACGACGGTCGTGCGGTAGATGGTCTCGTCGATCAGGAACCGGGTCGGCACGTTGCCGCCGGCGGCAGCGACGAGCTGCAACAGACGCACGCCGTCATGCGCGCCGAACCATGGTCGCTCGACCACGGCACGGTCGCGAAAGCCGAGCGCGCGGTGGTGCGCCGCCGCTTCGTCGTCGCCGCTTTCGGCCAGGACGCGCGCCAGGCCCTGATGCGCCTCGGCAAGGCCGGGCGCGAGCGCGAGCGCCGCCTCGTAGTGCGCGCGGGCGGAGGCCGCGTCGTCGGCGTCGAGCAGCATGTTGGCGAGATTGACGCGCGCCACGGCCGCATCGGGATGGCGCGCGACCGCCTCGCCATAGCACGTGCGCGCGGCGCTCAAATATCCGGTCGTGTGGAGGAGGGTGCCGAGATCGTTGAGCGCGCCCAGATGCGCGGGCTCGGCCGCGAGCACGGCAAGATAGTCGGCGCGCGCCGCATCGAACCGGCCGAGCGCGGCCAGGATCCCGGCGCGGCGATAGCGCGGCTCGAGCGCGTGCGGCGTGGCCGCGAGCTCCTTCGCAAGCGTCTCGAGCACGGCTTCGCGCGGGCGCGTCATCGCCCGCCGTTCAGCAGGGCGCTGCTTAACCGCTGGTAAACCATGTTTTGCCGCTCCGCTCGCGATGGCAATCGCGCCCTTCGACTACGCGCTGTCGCGCTCCGCTCAGGATGAGGAGGGTGGGGAAGCTCAAAGAAAGTCCTCATCCTGAGCAAAGCGCTCCTGAGCTTGGCGAAGGAGGGCGGCGTCGAAGGACGCACCGCGGTTCCGCAGCGAAGTGGCGCTGCCGCCGTCAGTACATTTCCGGCGCGACGAAGTCGAACATGCCCTTCAACTCGTCGGGCTGCATCGGCTTGGGGATGCGCTTGGCCGCCACCGCCTCGTCGATGACGCGGTCCATGCCCTTGATCTCGTGCAGCTCCGTCTGGTTCTTGTCCTCGAAATTGGCGACCATGTAGTGCACCAGCTCGAGCGGCTGCTCGGTGAACTTGGCGTAATCGGCCATGCCCGCGTCGGTGAAGGCGAAGTCGCGCGATTTCCCATAGGCGCGGATGAAGCGCGCCATGGCGTCGCGCTTGCTCTTGAAGGCTCGTGAGGTTGGCGGCGTTGACGCGCACCGTCTCGTTGCGCACGGCCACGCTGTCGTTGCCGTGCGCGACCGCGACGATGGTCTTCTGCTGCAGCTCCGGCAATCCGACCGGCGGCACGGCATAGCAGATGTCGAGCTGCCCGGTCATGATGAGCGGCAACCCGTTCTGCGAGGCGCCGACCGGCACGAGCTTGGCGTCGGTGACGCCCGCTTCCTTCAGCAGCTGCAGCAGGATGAGGTTGCTCGACGAGCCGGGATTGGAGAAGCCGACGGTCTTGCCGTGCGCGTCCTTGAGGCTCGTGATGCCGCCGCCGGCCTTGGCGTACCAGTACACTTCGGGCGCCCCGGTCGAGGCGGGCGAGATGACGCGCACCGGCGCGCCCTTGACGTAGGCGGCGAGGATGCCGAGGAAGCCGGTCTCGATCGCGATGTCGACGCTGCCCGAGATCACCGCCTGCTCGTTCGAGGCGCCGCCCTCGGTATAGGTGATCTCGATATCGAGCCCGGCCGCCTTGAAGAAGCCCTGGCGGATGCCGAGGTCGGTATAGGACGTGCCCCACGAGCCGCGCTGCGGCACGGCGAGCTTCAACGTGTCCGCCCGCGCCTGAGCCGTGACGAGCGCGAGTGCGGCAAGCGCGATGACGATCCGGCGCATCTATCTCTCCCCTCTCAAGCCTGTTCAGCGGAATTCTATTGTGCCGCCGTCTCCTGCTTCGACTGGATCACCTTGTCGGCCAGCCGCCCGGTCAGCTCCTGCAGATGGTCGAAGCGGTCGGAATATGTCGCGGTGCCGAGCGTCACCGAGCGCAACTCGACGATGAGGTCGTGCATCTCGGAGAGCGGCAAGTGCGCGGTGACGAGGTCCCAGCCGTCCCAGCCGGGCTTGGCGTCGAAGCCCAAAAGCTGGCCGCGCCGGCCCGAGACGATGCGCTGCACGCGCGAGGTGAAGGCGTTCGGCACCGAGATCTCGACATAGTGGATGGGCTCGAGCAGCACCGGCTCGCATTTCGGCATCGCTTCCTGCATGCCCTGGCGCGCCGCGGTCTTGAACGCCTGGTCCGAGCTGTCGACCGCGTGGAACTGGCCGGTGATGAGGGTGACCGACACGTCCACGACCGGGAAGCCCAACGGGCCGTGGTGCAGGTAGTCCATCACGCCTTCCTCGACCGCGGGGATGTAGTTGCGCGGGATGGCGCCGCCCACCACGGCATCGATGAAGGTATGGCCGGTGCCGCGCGGCAGCGGCTTCACCTCGATCTGGATGTCGGCGAACTGGCCGTGCCCGCCGGACTGGCGCTTGAAGCGCGAATGCTGCTGCGCGCCGCGCTTGATCGTCTCCTTGTAGGGCACCTGCGGCTTCTTCGAGGCGACCGCGAGATTGTGCTTCGACTTGAGCCGGTCCATCGCGATCTGCAGATGGATGTCGCCCTGGCCCCACAGCACCATCTCCTGCAGGTCGGCGTTCTGCTCGAGCATGAGGGTCGGGTCCTCCTCGACGAGGCGCCCGACCGCGGGCGTGAGCTTCACGTCGTCGGCGCGCTTTTCCGCGTGCACGGCGAGGCCATAGACCGGGCGCGGCAGCGGCGCCTTCTTCATCGCCGGCGGCGCTGCGCTCGACAGCACCGTGCCGGTCGCGATCCCTTCCATGCGCGCCAAGGCCGCCACGTCGCCGGGCCCGGCCGCCGGCAGCTTCTCGCTCTGCGCGCCCTGGAGGCGCAGCACGCCCGCGACGCGTGTGCCGTTGAGGCTCATGCCTTCGCTCACCTGGCCCGACCACACCCGCGCCAGCGACAGCTTGCCGGTGTGCGGCGGGAAATAGGTCTTGATGACGCTGGCGACCGTGTCCTTGCTCGCCGGGTTGAGGCCCAAGCGCTCGGCCGTCGTGGCGACGCCGGGCGTCTCGTGCCGCAGCGCCTTCCACAGGCGGCGGACGCCGTGATCGTGCTGGCCGGCGCCCAAGAACACCGGCACGAGCGTGTCGCGCCGCAAATTCTGCGTCAGATGGCGGTAGATCTCGTCCTTCGAGGGCTGCACGTCCTCGAGCAGCTGTTCCAGCAGCTTGTCGTCGAAATCGGCGAGCTTCTCGAGCAGGCCGGCGCGGCTTTGCTTCTCCTCGTCGGCGAGGTCGTCCGGCAGCTTGATGAGATCGGAGGGCTTGCCCGGGGCGGTATTTGTAGCAGCGCTCGCTCACCAGATCGACATAGCCGGCGATCGCATTCTCCGCGCCCGGCAGCGGCACCTGGCGCAGCACCAGGGGGCGCGCCGACACGGATTGCAGCGCCGCCAGCACCTCGCTCACCCGCGCCGCCGCGGTGTCGAGCTTGTTGATGAACACCATGTGCGGGATGGAATTGTCGTCGAGGAACTTGAAGATCGGCCCCAAGGTCAGCGCGCGCTCGGGCTCGGGCTCGCACACCACCACGGCCACGTCGGCGGCGAGCATGGCGCATTGCGCTTCCCAGGCGAGCTCGACCGAGCCGGGGCAGTCGAGGAAGTACCAGCGATCGCCCAGGAACGTGGCGTGGGCGGCGTTGATTTCGGTCGACATCTGCCGCGCGCGCGCCTCGGGCGTGTGGTCGCCGACGGTGTTGCCGTCCTTCTGCGTGCCGCGCCGCGTGGTGGCGCCGGCCGCGAACAGCAACGCCTCGAGCAAGCGTGGTCTTGCCCGAGAGATAGGGACCGACGAGTGCCGCGCAACGCGGCCCGGATGGTCTGTCGTTCATCTAGCCTCCTCCACGTCACGCGCGGGAGTGGTGGGCCCGCGCGCCGTCCTTCGTTTGAACGATGGTGCGCGGGCGGCCGCCCGCTGGCAACGGGAATTTGCGGGGCCGATTTCGGGGCGCGTGGGGCCGATGCAGGCTAACGCCGATCAAGAAGCGTAACCGTCGACCTCGACGACGGCTTCGGCAAAGGCCTGCGGCGCTTCCTGCGGCAAATTGTGACCGATGCCGCCGTTGATGAGCCGATGCGCGTACTTGCCCGAGAATTTCTTGGCATAGGACGCGGCGTCCGCATGCGGTGCGCCATTGGCATCGCCTTCAAGGGTGATCGTGGGCACGGTGATGACCGGAGCTGCGGCGAGACGCTTTTCCAGATCGTCGTATTTCGCCTCGCCCTCAGCCAGGCCGAGCCGCCAGCGGTAATTATGGATCACGATGGCGACGTGATCCGGATTGTCGAACGACGCTGCGGTGCGATCGAACGTGGCATCGTCGAAATGCCATTTCGGCGAAGCGATCTGCCAGATGAGCTTGGCGAAATCGTGCCGGTATTTGTCGTAGCCGGCCCGGCCGCGTTCGGTGGCAAAATAATACTGGTACCACCATTCGAGCTCGGCCTTTGGCGGCAACGGCATCTTGTTGGCTTCGGGGCTGCCGATCAGATAGCCGCTGACGGAGACGAGGGCCTTGCAGCGCTCCGGCCACAGCGCCGCGACGATGTCGGCCGTCCGCGCGCCCCAATCAAAACCGGCGAGGGTCGCCTTCTTGATCTTGAGCGCATCCATCAAGGCGATGATATCGACGGCGACCACCGCTTGCTGGCCATTCCGGACTGTGTCGCTTGAAAGAAAGCGCGTCGTGCCATAGCCGCGCAGATAGGGGACGATCACCCGGTAGCCCGCCGACGCCAGCACCGGGGCGACATCGACATAGCTGTGAATGTCGTAGGGCCAGCCGTGCAGAAGAATGACCGCAGGACCATCGGCGGGACCGGCTTCGGCGTATCCGACATTGAGGACGCCGGCATCGATCTGCTTCAGCGCGGCGAAGGACGTGTTCGTCCCCGGCTTGATCGTGGGCAGCTGCGCCAGTTTTGTCGTGCTGGATTGTGCTTGCGCAGAGCCGATCATGCCGAGCTGCGGCGGCAGCAATGGTCATGGCCGCAGTGCCCAAAAAGCGGCGGCGATGATGGTCGATTCGGAGTCCTGCGACGTTCCAGACGAGTGTCCGCGATCGTGCGGCTGGCGCTTATGAGCTGCAGGGGCGTCACTTCGATCGGCTCGGCGGAGATGCCGACGACGATCAGCTTGCCGCGCACGGCCAGCCCGTCAACGACGGCGCTCATGGCGCGGCCGTTCGCGATGGTGGCGAGCGCCACGCGGGCGCCGCCCAGCGCCTGCAGCGTCTCGGCGACGTTCTGCGTTTCGCTGTCGATATACACATGGGCGCCGAGCTTGCGCGCCATGACCGCCTTCTCTCGTCCGCGCGCGATCGCAGCCACGCGAAAGCCCATGCGCGCCGCGAACTGCACGCCGAGATGCCCGAGCCCGCCGACGCCGAGGATCGCGACGAGATCGCCGGGCTCGGCCCCGCTGCGGCGCAGCGCGTTGAAGGTGGTGACGCCGGCGCAAAGAAGCGGGGCGGCGTCTTCGGCGCGGAGGTCATCCGGGATTGCAGCCAAGGCGTCGAACGGCGCGATCATCGCCT
The DNA here is from genome assembly GCA_963804235.1 of uncultured Alphaproteobacteria bacterium. Classification (GTDB taxonomy): domain Bacteria; phylum Pseudomonadota; class Alphaproteobacteria; order ATCC43930; family CGMCC-115725; genus DATJLY01. The sequence goes on along the minus strand of CAWDPP010000057.1, from coordinate 195,063 downwards.
CGGCGTAGCCGCCGTCATAGGTCAGACCCGGAATCTTTGAGATTGCGGCAATCGATCATGTCGTCGCGCCGGCACGGCTCGCAATAGCCGCAGTGACCGCCGAACCACCCCACTCCGACGCGCCGGCCGAGCGTCCATTGCTGCGGTACATTGGGCCCAACCGCGTCGATCACCCCGGCGATCTCGTGCCCGGGCACGATCGGGTAGGGGATGCCCGGGAAGACGCCGTCCTTGGAAAACGAATCGCTGTGGCAGACCCCGCAAGCCTGAACCCGCACGCGCACTTCGCGGGCGCCGGGCTCCGGCATTTCACGCTCGACCAGTTCGAACGGACCCTTTGCACGTGCGATCTGAAGAGCGCGCATCTTGGTCATCGCGATCACCTTCCGATTGAGTTGCTCTCCGGCGTTAGCGGTGGCTCGGGAGCAAGGTGCATCTGCGCATCGACTGATGGATCCGGGCTAGATCAGGTTGATTGCGACATCGATGTTGCCGCGCGTAGCGCGGGACGGCTGTTCCCACGCCGCGAAGTGACCGCCCTTGTCGAGCCGGTTGTAATAAATGAGCTTGGGGTAGGCTCTTTCCGTCCAACTCCGCGGGGCCGTATAGATACTCGTCAGGAAAGGCGCTCACGGCCACCGGGATGGTGGCACCCTTGACATCGAAAAAGCCCTTCTTCGCCGTGGCGCTGTAGTCCCAATAGGAACGCGCCGAAGACACCGCCGTGTTCGTCAACCAGTATCGGCAACGCATTCGGATGTTTCGAACGGACGTGGATGAAATGAATGTCGAGGCCGTCGATGTTTGTCGTGAATTGTGGCAAGGCGTGCAGCCTCGCTTCGACCTTGCGCCAGTCGTAACCTGTCTGCCAATAGCGCGCGACTTCGCGCATCGTCGCGAGTTGCACGCCTTGCGATGCATCCGTTACTAATTCCCGCGAAGGCCACTTCGTCGCGGCAATCCGCCGACGCAGGTCCGCGAGCGCCTCATCGGACGCGTTGAATCGAAAGGGGCGGATCGCATCGTCTTCGGCCGCTGCGTGCGCCGTCGCGGGAAGCAGGCGGAAGGCACCCGCGGCGGCAGCAATACCGACGGCGGCGGCGCCGAAAAAGCGGCGGCGATGACGGTCGATCGCGTCGGATGTTTCGATCTTGCGCATCGGTGAATTCCATCGTTGGAGAGCAACGCGCTGCGAGACGCGGGATGCTTGGTTGCGAAAGCATTATCCGCGCTCACTTGGAAGCAGCAATATCGCAAAAGGCTTAGATGTGAACACGCGTGTTTGACACGGCGAATGATCGCATTCGGCTTGGCCGCGGTGCCGTTCTTCAGATGACCGCGCCGAGGGCGTGGCACGCGGCAATGGAGCGATCGCCCTGCACTGGCACGGCCGAGAAGAATTTGTCAGCATCGCCGAAGTCCGCTCATTCGGCCCGAGAAAACACGCAAGATGACCGAGCGCACCGCCGCATCGCGCACGGCAGGTCTCTATCTCGCCGGCCTGCAACTGCTGATGACGCTCGGCTGGACGCTTTATGCGATCTACCTGCCTCAGCTTGCTGCCGCGGTCGGCATTCCCGGTTCTGCCGTGATCTATCTTCTGATGCTCGACCAGGCGGTCTTTACGGTTACGGATTTTGCGATGGGCGTCGCGGCGGATCGGATCGCGCCGCTCGTCGGGCGGTTGGGGCGGTTGATCGCGACGGTGACGGCGGTGTCCTGCGCAGCATTCCTTTTATTGCCGTTTCTCGCGGCAGGGCATGCGGCAAAGACGCTGTTTATCGGATTGGCCCTGGTGTGGGCGGCAACCTCTTCGGCGTTGCGCGCGCCGCCACTCATGCTGCTCGGCAAATATGCCGCGCGCCCCGCGGTTCCGTGGCTCGCGAGCCTGGCGCTTCTCGGCTTCGGCGTTGCCGGTGCTGCGGCGCCTTATCTGACCGTCACGTTGCGCAATATCGATCCGCGCTGGCCGTTCGCCTTGGCGAGCGGGACGCTTCTCCTGACGTGTTTCGCGATGGCCCCGATCGAGCGCCGTCTGGCGGCGGCGGCGGCGCCCAAGGAGCGGGTCGCAGCGGACGAACGCCAGCTTGGCCCGCTGCCGGGCCGGGCCGCCGCCTTCGCGGTCGCGGTCGTCGTGCTTGGCATCGGTTTTCAGATTCATTTCGGCATCGACAGCTCGCGTCTCTTCCTTCATTTCGCCAAGCCGGCCGATCTCGAGACGCTGATGCCCGTGTTCTGGGTCGGCTTCAACGTCGCGATGTTCGCGGCGGCGCCGCTCGTCGGACGGTTTGGCGGGCTGGCGGTCATGGGCGGAGCGGGCCTGTCGGCGGCGCGCTCGCTTTCGCCGCGACGCAGGCGGACGGGCTTTCGCCGCTCGTGCTGGCACAGTTCGGCGCCGGAGCTGCCTGGGGCGTGGCGATGATGAGCGGGGTCGCGGCAGCGCTTGCCATCGGCGCGCCCGGAAACGAGGGCCGCGTCGTCGGCATGATGTATTCCGCGCTGGCGCTTGCCACCTTCGCGCGAATGTCGGCCGCGGCAGGCGGATTGACCGGCCTTCCCGCCTACGCGGCATTATTCGTCTGGGCGCCGGCGACGCTTTGGACGTGCGGCGGTGCGCTGCTGCTGGCCCTCGGGCTGGTCCGCGGGCGCCAAGCGTCGGAGCCTGTCTATTAGAGACCGATGACGAGTTCGCGCGGCGGCCGTTTCACCTCGTCACCGCGCCGAGGGCCTGGCGCAGCCGGCGCATGGCGCTGTCGAGTTCGGCGTCGTTCAGACTGGCAAAGCCAAGCCGCGTCGCGCGGATCGGCCGCCCGGAAATGGTGAAGGCGCTGCCGGGCAGAATCTTGACGCCCTTGGCGCGCGCGGCGCGGGCAAGCTCGTCGACGTCGATCTGATCGGTGAATTTCAGCCAGATGGCGAGGCCGCCATCGGGCAAGGTGAACTGCACGTGCTCGTGAAAGCGCTCGGTCAGAAGCTTCGCCATGGTGAGGCGGCGCTCGGCGTAAAGCCGCATCGCCTTGCGCGTGTGGCGATGCAGCTCGCCGGCCGCGATCAGCTCGGCGATCGCCATCTCGGTCGCCGGATCGCCCTGGCGATCGATCATCATGATTTCGCCGGCGGCGCGATCGATGAAGGCGCGCGGCGCGGCGATGTAGCCCAAGCGCAAGCTCGGCGTGAGCAGTTTCGACATCGAGCCGATATAGACGACCTTGCCCCAGGGATCGATGCTCGCCAGCGGCAGCATCGGCTGATGGACGAAGTGAAATTCGTGATCGTAATCGTCCTCGACGATGGCGAAGCCGAATTGCTCCGCCAGCGCGAGGAGCCGCAGGCGCCGGTCCGGCTTCAGGAGGACCGTGGTCGGGAATTGATGGTGCGGCGTGACATAGACGACGCGCACGCGCCGCTTGCGGCACGTCGCTTCCAATTCGTCGATGCGCATGCCGCTATCGTCGAGGCCGACCGAAAGCACCTCGGCGCCGACCGCGCGAAACGATTCGCGCGCCGGCGGATAGCTCAATTCCTCCATCAGCACGGCGTCGCGCGGCCCGGCGAGGATGCGGGCCGTCAGGTAGATCGCCATCTGGCTGCCGCGCGTGAGACAGATGTTGTCGGGCGTCGTGGTCAAGCCGCGATCGACGTTGAGCATGGTGGACACGGCCTCGCGCAAGGCAAGCGTGCCGCGCGGATCGCCATAGCCGAGCCGGTTGTGGTGCGCGGCCTGGGCGAGCGTCGAGCGGTAGGCGCGCCCGAGCGCTGCGACCGGGATATGGCGCGTGTCGGGCGCGCCATCGTCGAACAGCAGCATGTTCTTTTCGGGCAGGAATGCCGGAATGTTGGGCGCCGCGCCGACCATGCGGAAATCGGGCCGGTCCGGCATCGGCGCCGACCGGCGATTCCACGGCCAGCCGCTTTTTTCTTTCAGAACGGGCAGCTCGGAAGACACGAACGTGCCGCGGGTGCGGTCGGTTCGGACCCAACCTTGCGCGGCCAGTTCGTCGTAGGCCTCGACCACCGTTTTGCGATTGACCGCGAGGCTCTCCGCCAGATCCCGCGTGCCGGGCAACGCGCTGCCCGGGGCGAGCCGGCCGCGATGGATCTCCTCGACCAGCGCGTGCGCGATCTGGAGATAGATGGCGATGCGGCCGCCGTGGCGGATCGCGATCTTGAAATTCCAGGGCCGGAGCAGACTGGACCCCCTATCATTTCAAAACTGGATGTTCAGACTGGGCCATCGCCAGAATAGCCTGCCTGCAAGATCGAAAAATAGGGGGTTTAGGGGGAGGGAGAACATCGGGCCCCGATATGGCGCGGGCCGACGCCCAGCTTGTCGAAAGCAGGCTCTCCCATGTCCCAGGCAAAATTGAAGCCGAATTGCCTCGGCTTCTACGAATTGTTGGCGCAGGCCGTGGCGCTCATTTCGCCGACGATGACCGCGGCGCTCATCATCCCCGTGATGTATTCCAATACCGGCGATTGGAGTTGGCTGTCCTACGCCTTGGGCACGGTCATGCTGCTGTTCGTCGCCTACAACCTCAACCAGTTCGCGCGGCGCTCGACCACGTCGGGCTCGATGTATGCCTATACCTGCCGCGGCCTCGGCGTCACCGCCGGCGCCGTCAGCGGCTGGGCGTTGATCTGGGCCTATCTCGGCATCTCGATGGCCGGCGTCACCGGCGCCTCGATCTTTGCCGACACGCTCCTCGGCATGGCCGGGCTGCATGTGCCGTTCATCGCGCTGTTCGGGGCGTGCGTCCTCATCGCCTGGTTTTGCGCATGGAAGAACGTCCAGTTCTCGGCGCTGCTGATGCTCATCCTCGAGGGCGTCTCGGTCGCCTTCATCCTGCTGCTGTGCGCCATCGTGCTGTTCCAGCATCACCTGGTCCTGGACCGCGCGCAGTTCACGGTGAGCGCGCTGCCGTGGTCGAGCGTCGGCCTCGGCGTCGTGGTGGCGATCTTCAGCCTCGTCGGCTTCGAATGCGCCACCGCCTTCGGCGACGAGGCGAAAGAGCCTTTGAAGACGATCCCGCGCGCGGTCATGGTCAGCCTGATCCTGTCGGGCGCGTTCTTCGTCTTCGTCACTTACGTCGAGGTCATGGGCACGCGCGGCTATACGACCACGCTCGACAAGATCGACGCGCCGCTCAACGTGCTGGCGACGCTCGCGCATGTGCCGATCCTGCAGGTGCCGCTGTCGCTGGGCGCGATGGTGAGCTTCTTCGCGCTTTGCCTCTCCACCATCAACGCCGGCGGCCGGGTGATCTACGCGATGGGGCGGCACGGCATCTTCCATCCGGCGACGGCGGGCTCGCACGAGAAGAACGAGACGCCGCATGTCGCCGTCACGCTGATGGCGCTCATCGCGTTCGCGGTGCCGGCGGCCGCCTTCATCGGCGGCGTCGCGCCGCTCGACTGCTTCAACTATGTCGGCACCTGCGCCGCCTTCGGCTTCATCGTGGCTTATGCCCTGGTGACGGTGGCGGCGCCGGTTTATCTGAAGCGGCTCGGCGAGCTCACGGGCTTCGACATCGCGGCCTGCGCTGCCGCCTTGGTGCTGCTGGCCGTTCCGGCCGTGGGCAGCGTCTATCCGGTTCCGGATCCGCCGGTGAATTATTTCCCCTACCTGTTCCTGGTCTATCTGTTCGGCGGCATTGCCTGGATCTTCAGCCTACTATCGCCGCAAGCCCACGGCGGTCGCCGTGGTTCACGCCGATCTCGAGCGCATTCACAGCCACTACAAGGAGGCGCAACTGTCCAGCGGCTGAAATGTATCGCCGTTGCTGTCACCACCAGCCCGCCCGGCGCCGAAGAAATATCGGCGCCGGGCGCGGCCTTGACTTTGGCGCGCGCGAAATGGCTGGTGCGGGTCACATGGGGCGCGCCAAGCGCGGCCCGGAGAGGAAAGCGAGCGGCAGAGCGGTGGATCGCCTCACCCTATTCGGCCTCGTCGCCGTCACGGCCATGCTGGTTTGCTATGCGCTCGAAGCGAAGAGCCCGTGGTTCGTCCTGGCGTTTGCGGCCGCGTGCGCCGCGGGCTCGGCCTATGGCTTCCTGCAAGGGGCGTGGCCGTTCGGATTGGTGGAGGCGGTTTGGGCGCTCGTCGCCCTCGGCCGTTGGCGTGCGAGCGCACGGGCGCAGCCGTCAAACTGATGCATAGGGTGCTCGCATGACCGATGCGACGGTGAGAGAGCTCCGCACCTTCCCGGTCAAGGGCGCGCGCGGACAGCGCCCCGACGCGCTCCACGTCGATGCGATCGTGGGCGTGCAAGGCGACCGCCGCTTCGCCATCAAGCGCAGGATCGGCCAGCCCGATGGCTGGGCGTCGAAAGTCCATTTCCGCGTCTGCATGAATACGCCCGAGATGGCCGCGCAAACGCCGGTGTTCGCGAGCGGCGCGGGCGCCCCGGACGTGGCGCTCGATCGCGCGTGGCTGCGCCAGGTCGCGGACGCGCTGGGCGAGAGCGGAAGTGGGCACCGTCGACACCAAGGGCGCCTTCAATCTCGTCGATACCGATCCGCACACTTACGGACCGACGATATCGTTCCTCAATCTCGCGTCCGTCCGGGCGCTCGAAGCGGAGACGGGCTGCGCGATCGACCCGGAACGGTTCCGCATGAACGTCTGGTATGACGATGGCGAGCCCTTCTCCGAACTCGCCTGGGCGGACAGACTTTCCCGGCACCCGCGAGATCGCGGTCGGCGACCTGCGGCTGCGCATCCAGGATGCCTGCGAGCGCTGTCTGGCGATCGAGGCAAATCCGCGCACCGGGCGGCGCGATCTCCCGCTTCTCGACATGCTCGAAGGCATGCTCAGGAAGCGCGGCTACGCCGGCTCGCCGCACCGCGGCAGCTTTCATGTCATGGGGTTCCTGGCGACGCCGCTGGCGTCGGCGGTCATCGCCCGGGGACAGGCGGTCCGGCTTTTGTGACGCGTCTATCCGGCCGCGCCGGCGTCGAACTTGAAGCCGATGCGCGCGAGGGCCGCGAGCGCGTCGGCGCCGTGCCGGCGCGCGATCTCGTCGCCCAGATGCGGCGCGAAATGCACGCGGTCGGCCTGCTCCTCGCCGAGGATCTGGATGATGACGAGAAGGCGCGCGGTCTTGTCGCCGATGTTCTTGAAGCTGCGGCAGACGCCGCGCGGGATCGAGATGAAGTCCATCGGCTCGAGCACGGTCTGGTGCTCACCCGCGTCGCCCCAGCCGATCTCGAAGCGCCCGTCGAGGCAGAAGAAATTCTCGACGCTCTGCTCGTGCGCGTGGAGCCCGGCGCCGTTGCCCGGCGGGCATTCGGCGATCGTGATGGCAAGGCCCGGCGCACCCTTGAGCGGCGCCATCGCGCTGCGCCCGGCATAGGCTTCCGGCACCATGATGGGATAGACCCGGCGCGCCGCGACCGTGTCGAAGGCCGCGTCCGGAATGCCGACCTGTTCGTGCTGCTGCTGGTAGGATTTGAGGTCGCGGAAGCGGACGGTGCGCTGCGCCATCGCGTCCGGGTGTCGCGGTTTCGGTCTTCATGGGCGCCTCCTTGCTGCGCAGTTGAGGCACCGACCGGCGCCGGGCGCAAGGGGGAAGCGAGCGCCTTGCCGAGCGTACGCACGGCACGCCGTCTGCCGGCGGCCTGAGCGGGGCGGGAATCGAAGAGGGGAGCCGGACAGGCTCCCCTAAAATCAGGCTCCAGTAAATTCAGATGGCGCGGCGGACCGGCGATGGCGCCGCGGCGTGACGTTCGCGCCGTGCCATCATCTTCTGCATCAGCTTGCGCCGCAGGATTTCCTCGGGACGTACCCGGCCCTGCACAGGTACCGCACACAACATGCGTACGTCCAGCCCATTCTTGGGCTCTTGCCGCATGGTCGCCTCCTCCGTTTGTTGCGCGCACACTGCCCCGGCGCCGGGCAAATCACAAGGAGAATTTCCGCCGTTACCCCTTTGCGCCGGGAGATCGCTTCCGGCGCGGCTTCGGCCGCGGCAGGCTTCGACCGACTATGTCCTTGACGAGCGCCGCGAAGCGGACCTGCACCTCCGGCTTGGCAATTCCGCGGAAAGCGCGCACCAGCTCGACCTCCTGGCGCCCGAGCGCGTCGGGCGCGCCGCCGCCGTCGGCGAGGCCAGCGTAGAAATACGCCACCGGCTTCCCCAGGAGGCGCGCCATGCGGTAGAGCCGGCTCGCGGCGATGCGGATTTCGCCCTGCTCGTATTTCTGGACGAGCTGGAAGCTCATGCGCAAGCGGCGCCCGAACTCCGCCTGGGTCAGCCGCGCGAGCGTACGCGCGTTCCGCAACTGCTGGCCAACGTGGATGTCGACGGGATCGGGCCCGTGCTCCTTGGCCGTGCGGCGGCGCGGCCGCCGCGTGCCCACTGCCATGTCGGTATCCCCGATACGTTGCCCGACTATAGCAGCGTCCTGGCGGCCCTGCCCATTCCGGGAGCGAAGCCGCGCGTGCCATAGTGCCGGGAAATGCCGAGGAGGCAGGGGCCGTGAGCGACGATCTTCTGTTGCGCGTGGAGGGACCCATCGCGCGCGTCACCTTCAACCGGCCGGCGGCGCGCAACGCCCTCACTTTCGCGATGTACGACCGGCTCGCGCAATTCTGCGCCGAGGCGGGGCGCGATCCCGCGCTGCGCGCGGTGATCGTCACCGGCGCCGGCGGCGCGGCCTTTGCCGCCGGCACCGACATCAGCCAGTTCCGCGCCTTTGCCACGCCCGAGGACGCGCTCGCTTACGAGGAGCGCATCGACCGCGTGGTGGACGCGCTCGAAAGCTGCCCGGTGCCGACGATCGCCGCGATCGCCGGCGCCTGCACCGGCGCGGGGACGGCGCTCGCCCTGGCGTGCGACCTCAGGATTTGCGCCGCCAATCTCCGCTTCGGCATTCCGGTCGCGCGCACGCTCGGCAACTGCCTGTCGATGAGCAACTACGCGCGCCTCGCCTTCCTCCTGGGCGCGGCGCGGGCGAAGGACATCGTCTTCACCGCGCGGCTCGTCCAAGCCGAGGAAGCGCGCGCGATCGGGCTCGTGAGCGAAATCCTGCCCGACGCGGATGCGCTTGCCGCGCGCGCCGAGGAATTGGCGCGCGCTCGTCGCCGGCCACGCGCCCTTGACGCTCAGGGCGACCAAGGAGGCGATGCGGCGCCTGCAGCCGCGCGTCAGGAAGGGCGAGGGCGATGACCTCGTCCTCATGTGCTACATGAGCGAGGATTTCCGCGAGGGCATGGCGGCCTTTCTCGAAAAACGCCCGGCGCGCTTTCAAGGCAAGTGACCCAAGGCAAGTGACCATGGACAAGACGCTTATTGCCGATCTCGTCGCGGCCAACCGCATCCTCTTCAGCGAGGGCGTGCTCGACGGCTTCGGCCATGTCAGCCTGCGCGACCCGGCCGATCCGCGCCGCTTCTGGCTCGCGCGCAGCATGGCCGCGGGCCTGGTCGCTTCGCGCGACATCATGGAGTTCGATCTCGACGGCGCGCCCATCGACGCCAAGGGCCGCGCCGTCTTCCTCGAGCGCTTCATCCACGGCGAGATTTTCCGCGCCCGGCCCGACGTGCAGGCGGTGGTGCACAGCCATTCGCCCAACCTCGTGCCGTTCGGCGCGACGCCGGTGAAGCTGAAGCCGCTCTACCACATGACCGGGTTCCTGGGCGAAGGCGTGCCGGTGTTCGAGATCCGCAAGGTCGCGGGGACCGCCACCAACCTCCTCATCACCGACGGCAAGCTCGGCAAGGCGCTGGCGCGCACGCTTGGCGAAAAGCCCGCGGCGCTGATGCGCGGCCACGGCTCGGTCGTGGTCGGGCAGTCGCTGCAACAGGCGGTCTACCGCGCGATCTACATGGAGCTGAACGCGCGCCTGCAGTCGGAGGCGATGCGCCTGGGGCGCGTCACCTACCTCACGCCGGAAGAGGCGCGGGCGGGCGCCGCGGTCAACGACCGCATGCTGCACCGCCCGTGGGAGCTGTGGAAGCGCAAGGCGATGGCGAAGTGAGCTACGCCTTCACGCCCTCGTCGGCGAGCACGCGCTGCACCGCCGGCCGCGCCACCATGCGGTCGCGGAAGGCGGTGTAGTTCTTGAGCTCGCCCATCGGCAGCTCGCGCCGCACGCCCCAGGTGAAGAACACGAAGGCATAGGGATCGAGCACCGAATACTGGTCGCCGAGCCATTGCCGCCCGGCGAGCTTCTGGTCGATCTCCTTCAGGCATTCGTGGAAGCTCTTGAGCCCGGCCTCCTTGATGCCGGGATATGCGCTCGCGTCGGCGCTGTAGCGCTCCGGCCGGCCGACATGGCCGTGCGCCGGATGGACCGACGAGGCGAACCACCCGATCGTCTCGAGCGTGCGCGATTCCGCCTTGGGATCGCCCGGCCACAATTTGAAGCGCCGGCCGAGATAGGGCAGGATCGCCGTGTTCTCGGTGAGGACGTCGCCGTCGTCGAGCCGCAGCGCGGGGACGCGGCCGTGCGGGTTGATCTTCTGATAGTCCGGCGTGCGCTGCTCGCCGCCGGCGAGGTTCACTTTGCGCGGCTCGTATTTCTCGCCGCTCTCCTCGAGCACGATGTGGGACGCCATCGAGCACGCGCCGGGACCGTAATAAAGCGTCAGCAAGGAAGCCTCCCTCAGAGTGAGTTCGAACGATCCTGACACGGGCTCGCGCAGCATGTCCACAGGCGCCGCGGCGCTCGTGAGCCGGTCCATGCGCAGCAAGCCGGGAAACCAGCGCGCCCACAGCGCGACGACGACGAGCGTCGCGGCGCCGCCCAGCACGACCGAGGCCACCGGACCGAACCACGCAGCGGTGACGCCGGACTCGAATTGACCCAACTGGTTCGACGTGCCGGTGAAGAGCGAGTTGACGGAGGTGACGCGGCCGCGAATGGCGTCGGGCGAGGCCACCTGCACCAGCGTCTGGCGAATGACGACGCTCAGCATGTCGGCGGCGCCGATGGCGACGAGCGCCGCCAGCGACAGCCACAGGATGCGCGACAGGCCGAACACGAGCGTCGCCACGCCGTAGATCGCGACCGCGGCGAAGATGCGCGGGCCGACGCGCCGGCCGGGCGGGTGGCGTGTCAGGATGGCGCCGGTGACGAGCGCGCCCAAGGCCGGCGCGCTGCGCAGGAGACCCAAGCCCGCCGGGCCGGTCGCCAGGATGTCGCGCGCGAAGATCGGCAGAAGCGCGGTCGCGCCGCCGAACAGCACCGCGAAGAGATCGAGCGAGATCGCGCCGCGCACCGGCTCGTTCTTGGCGATGAAGCGGACGCCGTCGAGCATCGAATCCCACGTACAGCTCCTCCTCCGCTCCCTGGCCGCGCGCGGTGATCGTCGCGGCCGCGGCCAGCGCCACGAGCTGGAGCCCGGCCGCGCACACGAACGGCACCGCCGGCCCGAAGAGATAAAGCAGGCCGCCCAAGGCCGGGCCGAGCATGACCGCGATCTGGCTCGCGAGCGAGTTCCAGGCCGCGGCGCGCGGATAGGCCTCCGCCGCGACCAGGCCGGGCAGCCACGACTGCCACGCCGGCTGCTCGAACGCGCGGCACGCGCCGTAGCACGCGATCGCCGCGAACACCGGCACCGGCCCGCCCGCGCCGGTCAGCGCCAGAAACGCGATGACGAAACTGCACAGGCTGTCGCCGGCGAGCGCCGTCATCACGACCTTGCGGCGCGGGAAGCGGTCGACGGCGTGGCCCGCGAACAGCACGAGTGCCGCGAACGGCACGAACTGCACGAGGCCGATCAGGCCGAGGTCGAAGGCGCTGTTGGTGAGGGCGTAGACGTACCAGCCGAGCGCCACGCCTTCCATCTGCCACGCCAGCGCGCCGGCGAGGCGCGCGACGAGAAAGCGGCCGAGGAAGCGGAGCGGGAAATCCGGCTCCGCCGCGCGCGGACTGTCATCGGGCATCGCATGGGTGCTCTTGCGTGCTTCACTGCGCGTCCTGTCCGCCTTCGCCAAGCTCAGGGTCATCGCGACGCTTCGCTCAGGATGAGGACGTTGCTGCCCACCTCATCCTGAGCGCCGAGCCCCCTCGCACGGCGAGAGGGCGAAGTCGAAGGAGCGCGCGCCTCGTTATTTCAGCGCGGCGGCGTAAGGATAGATCAGCTTGCCGTCGGCGTATTGCGACGGCTCGAGGATGACGGTGTTCTTCGGGTCGCGGAACTGCTCGACGTCGTTGCTCTTGATGTTCTGGTACTGCACCTGGAGCATGCGCGGCGTCGCCCATTCGCCGTCGTCGCCGAACTTCACGTCGCCGGCGATGGTCTTGAAGGTCGTCGCGTGGATGTATTCGGCGAGCTTGTCCTGGTCGAGACCCTTGGTCGCCTCGACCGCCTGGCCCAGCACCTGGAGATAGGAGTAAGCCCACGGCACCATGTAATAGCCGAGCGGATCGACGCCTTGCTTCACCGCCTCGGCCTGGTAGCGGCTGCAGCACGTCCATCACGCCGTCGAACTGCATCTTGGGGCCCGGCAGCCAGAAATCGTAATTGACGATGCCGTTCAGCAGCGGGCCGAGCTGCGTCTTGAGGGCGGTCGCCTGCAAGCCGACCATGCCGGCGCCGACCATCTTGGGCGTGAAGTTCGCCTCGCGGATGGCATGCACCATGCCGACCGAATCGGGCGGGTATGAGGCGATCACGAAAATGTCCGGATTGGTCGCCTGCACCGCGCGCACGATCGGCGAGAAGTCGGCCGTCGTCGGCGGATAGCTCTTGTCGTAGACGACGTTGAGGCCGGCTTCCTTGGCGGTGTCGAGCGCGCCGTCGGCATTGGCGTGCGCGTATTGCTGGTCGGCATAGGCGATCGCGATCGTCTTCGGCTTCGGAGTTCTGCGCCGCGGCGAGATCGAAGAAGCCCTTGGTGAAGGCCTTCGTGCCGGAGCCGTTGGGCGCGATCTGGAAATAGCGCGGATAGTGGAACGCGTCGTTGACCGAGAGGCCCAAGAGCGTGATGAAGACGAGGTTGCGCTGCATCACGATCGGCATGGCCGGCGCGATCTGCGCCGTCGCATAGGGCCCGACGACGAGATCGACCTTGTCGATGTCGAGGAGCTTCGTATAGATCGCCGGCACGGTCGAAGGCTGGCTCTGGTCGTCGTAATAGACGAGCTGCACCGGGCGGCCGAGCAGCCCGCCCTTGGCGTTCACGTCCTTCTCCCAGATCTGCATCGCCAGCAGCGCCGACTTGCCGTTGGGCGCGAGCCCGCCGGTCAGGGCCATGCTGAAGCCGATCTTGATCGGCTCGGCCGCCTGGGCGCTCCATTGCCAGAGCGCCAGGATGACAGCGAGCGCGATCGCGCCGTACCTCGAAATGCCGCGCATCACTCCCTCCGTTCTTTGGAATTGCTTTGCCCGCACGACTTATAAGTTGCTTTGCCGTCCCTGACAATGATGGGGGGGCCGGGCGGCGCTCGCGCCTTGACGCGAGTGCAGGCGCACCGCACGCTAAGGGCTGCCGCTAGAGGGAGGAGAGAAGAGATGCCCGTCAGCAAGGAAGTCCGCCGCGTCGTCACGACGCACGACGAAACCGGCAAGGCCACCATCCTGCTCGATGGACCGACCCCGCACCGCACCCAGCGCGGCGGCGAGGGCGGCCCGGTGCTGCACAATCTCTGGGTCACCGACGAGACGCCCGCCGACATGAAGGGCAAGAGCGACAAGATGGCGCGCACGATCGACATTCCGCCGCCCAAAGGCGGCTCCGTCATCCGCGTGCTCGACATTCCGCCGATCGGCGACGTGAGCAAGCTCGAGCTCGGCGCCATGCAGGCGCATCTCGGGCCGGAGCACAGCCACCCGAAGGCGAGGAAGCCGCGCCACCCGATGATGCACCGCACGCGCACCATCGACTACGCCATCATCCTCTCGGGCGAGATCGACATGCTGCTCGACGATAACGAGGAAGTGCACCTCAAGGCGGGCGACATCCTGGTGCAGCAGGCGACCAACCACGCCTGGGTCAATCGCAGCAAGGACATCTGCCGCATCTGCTTCGTCCTGATCGACGGCAAGGAGCCGCTCGCCTAGATGCGAGTTCCGCGACGGTTGACGGCGGGGGCGGGCCTCGGGCTTGCCCTCGCAATGTCCGGGTGCAGCATGCTCACGCTCACCGATCCCTACGGCAACCAGTATGGCGACTGGTACAACCCCGGCGCCAACTACCGCTGGCAGATGACGACCTGCGAGCAGGCGATCGACGAGGGGAAGGTTGCGAATGCGGCGCGCAAGGGCTTCATGCGCTGCTGCATGTGGCGGCACGGCGTGCCGATCGACGATGCACGATCCTGCGGCGCGGCGACGGGATAGCGCTCAGGCCGTCGTCGCCACTTCCTCGGCGAGTGCCGCCTGCGCCGCGGCGAGCCGCGCGATCGGCACGCGATAGGGCGAGCACGAGACATAATCGAGCCCGATCTCCTGGCAGAAGCGCACCGAGGCGGGATCGCCGCCATGCTCGCCGCAGATGCCGAGCTTCAGATTGCGGCGCGTGCGGCGGCCGCGCTCGGCGGCGATGCGCATCAATTCGCCGACGCCCTCGCGGTCGATCGTGACGAAGGGATCGTGCTCGATCATCCCCTGCTTCAGGTAGGCGCCGAGGAAGCTGCCGGCGTCGTCGCGCGACAGGCCGAAGCAGGTCTGCGTCAGATCGTTGGTGCCGAAGCTGAAGAACGACGCGGTCTTGGCGATCTCGCCGGCCAGCAGCACCGCGCGCGGCAGCTCGATCATGGTGCCGACGAGATATTTCGGCGCGACGCCGCTCTCGGCTGTCACCTCGGCCGCGACGCGGTCGATCGGCGCCTTGATGACGTCCAGCTCCTTCTTCGTCGCGATGAGCGGGATCATGATCTCGGGCTCGACCGGCTTGCCCGTTTCCTTCGCCACCGCAGCCGCGGCCTCGAAGATGGCGCGCGCCTGCATCTCGTAGATCTCGGGCGCGGTGATGGCGAGGCGGCAGCCGCGATGGCCGAGCATCGGATTGCTTTCGTGCAGCGCCGCGGCGCGATGGCGGATCGCGGCGATGTCCTTGCCCGTCGCCTTGGCGATCTCGGCCATCTCGGCGTCGGTCTTGGGCAGGAACTCGTGCAGCGGCGGGTCGAGCAGCCGGATCGTCACCGGCAGTCCTTCCATGATGCGGAACAGCTCGATGAAGTCGCCGCGCTGCATCGGCAGCAGCTTCGCGAGCGCGGCTTTGCGGCCGTCCACATCGTCGGCCATGATCATCTCGCGCACCGCGCCGATGCGCTCGGCATCGAAGAACATGTGCTCGGTGCGGCAGAGGCCGATGCCCTCGGCGCCGAAGCGGCGCGCCGTGCGGCGTCGGCCGGCGTGTCGGCATTGGTGCGCACGCCCATCGTGCGCACCGCGTCGGCCCAGCCCATGAGCGTCGCGAAATCGCCGCGACAGCTCCGGCTGGATCGTCGGCACCGCGCCGAGCATGACCTCGCCGGTGGAGCCGTCGATGGTGATGGTGTCGCCCGCCTTCACCACGTGCTCGCGCGCGGCAAAGGTCTTGGCGGCGTAATCGACGCGCAGATCGCCGGCGCCGGCGACGCACGCGCGGCCCATGCCGCGCGCCACCACGGCGGCGTGGCTGGTCATGCCGCCGCGCGTGGTCAGGATGCCCTTGGCCGCATGCATGCCGTGGATGTCCTCGGGGCTGGTCTCGACGCGCACGAGGATCACCGCCTCGCCCTTGGCGGCGCGCGCTTCGGCCTCGTCGGCGGAGAACACGACGGCGCCCGAGGCCGCGCCGGGCGAGGCCGGCAGGCCGCGCGCCAGCACCGTGGTCTTCGCCTTGGGATCGAGCGTCGGATGCAGCAGCTGGTCGAGCGATTGCGGCTCGATGCGGCGGATCGCCTCGCTCCGGTCGATCGTTCCGTTCTCGCACATGTCGACGGCGATCTTGAGCGCGGCGTGCGCGGTGCGCTTGCCGGTGCGCGTCTGCAGCATGTAGAGCTTCGCTTGCTGCACCGTGAACTCGATGTCCTGCATGTCGCGGTAGTGCGCCTCGAGCTTGCGGCGCACCTGCTCGAGCTCGGCGAAGACCTTCGGCATCGTCTCTTCCATCGCCGGCAGCGAGGATTTGTTCGCGGTCTTGCCGGCGATGGTCAGGTGCTGCGGCGTGCGGATGCCGGCGACCACGTCCTCGCCCTGGGCGTTGACCAGATATTCGCCGTAGAACTCGTCGGCGCCGGTCGAGGGATTGCGGGTGAAGGAGACGCCGGTGGCGCAATCGTCGCCCATGTTGCCGAACACCATGGCCTGGACGTTGACCGCGGTGCCCCAGTCGGCCGGGATGTCGTGCAGGCGGCGATAGGTGATGGCGCGCTGGTTCATCCACGAGCCGAACACCGCGCCGATCGCGCCCCAGAGCTGCTCCTGCGGGTCCTGCGGGAACGCGCTCTTCAGCTCGCGCTTGACGATGTCCTTGTAGGCCTCGATCACGTCGCGCCCAGTCCTCGGCCGAGAGCTCGGTGTCGAGCGTCGCGCCGATGTCGAGCTTCGTCGTGCTCGAGCACTTCCTCGAAATGATGGTGATCGACGCCGAGCACGACCTGGCCGTACATCTGGATGAAGCGGCGATAGCTGTCCTTGGCGAAGCGCGCATCGCCGCTCTTCTTGGCGAGACCTTCGACCGTGCGGTCGTTGAGGCCGAGATTGAGCACCGTGTCCATCATGCCCGGCATCGAGACGCGCGCGCCCGAGCGCACCGAGACGAGCAGCGGATTGCTCTCGGATCGCCGAACTTGCGGCCGATGCGCTGTTCGAGCTGCGCGAGCGCGCCCGCGACCTGGTCCTTCAGGTCGTTGGGATAGGTCTTGTTGTTGGCGTAGTAGAAGGTGCAGACCTCGGTGGTGATGGTGAAGCCCGGCGGCACCGGCAGGCCGAGATTGCTCATCTCGGCGAGGTTCGCGCCCTTGCCGCCCAGCAGGTTCCGCATCTCGGCCCGGCCCTCGGCGCTGCCGTCGCCAAAGCTGTAGACCCATTTCGGCATCGACCACCTACCCTTCGATCAGCGAGAAGTCGGCCACTTCGTTGAGCGTGTCGCGAATCCGCGCCAGCAGCCGCAGGCGGTTGGCCCGCTGCGCGCGATCGTCGCAATTAACGGTGACATGCGTGAAAAATTCATCAACCGGGGCGCGCAAGGCGGCGAGCGCCGCCATCGCGCCGGCGAAATTTTCAGCCCCGAGCGCATCGCCGGCGCGGCGCGAGGATTCGCGCCAGCGCCGCCGCGAGGCGCGTCTCCTCGGCCTGGCCATAGAGACGCTCGTCGGGCGCGCCGTCATAGCGCGCGCCGTCCTTGCGCTCCTCGATGCGGACGATGTTGGCGGCGCGGCGATAGGCCGTGAGCAGATTGGCGCCGTCCTCGCCCGCCAGGAACGCGGCCAGCGCATCGACGCGCGCGAGAAGCCGCACGAGATCGTCCTCGTGCCCGACCGCGAACACCGCGGCGACGAGATCGTGGCGCACGCCGCGCTCGCGCAGATGCACCTTGAGCCGGTCGGCGAAGAAATCGAGGAGCTCGTCCGCCGGATTCTTGGCGCCATCCGCCGTTCGCGGCAGCCGCGCCGAACATCGCCCGCAGCGGCAGGCGCAGCCGGTTCTCCAGGATGAGGCGGATCACCCCCAAGGCCGCGCGGCGCAGCGCGAACGGGTCCCTCGAGCCGGTCGGCGTCTCGCCGATGGCGAAGAATCCCGACGAGCGTGTCGATCTTGTCGGCGAGTGCCACGGCGACGCTGACGGGCGCGGTGGGGCAGCGGTCGCTCGGACCCAGCGGCGCGTAATGCTCGGCGATGGCGTCGGCCACGTCCGGCGCTTCGCCGTCGTGGCAGCGCGTAGTAGCGGCCCATCACGCCTTGCAGCTCGGGGAACTCGCCGACCATGCCGGTCGAGAGATCGGCCTTGGCCAGCTCCGCCGCGCGCCGCGCCTTTGCCGCATCGGTTCCCGGCACGTGCGGCGCGATCGCATCGACGAGCCGCATCACGCGGCCGACCTTGTCGAGCACGCTGCCGAGTTTCTGCGTGGAACACGCGCTCGGCCAGCTTCGGCACGCGCGCGGCCAGCGGCACCTTGCGGTCCTGGTCCCAGAAGAAGCGCGCATCCGAAAGCCGCGCGCGCAGCACGCGCTCGTTGCCGGCGACGATGGCCGCGCCGCTGTCGCGCGCGGTCATGTTGGCGACGAGCAGGAAATGCGGCGCGAGCTTCCCCTCGGCATCGAGGCAGGCGAAATATTTCTGGTGCGCGCGCATCGAGGTGACGAGCACCTCGGGCGGCAGCTCCATGAATTCGCGGTCGATCGATCCGGCCGAGCACGACCGGCCATTCGACCAGCCCGGTCACTTCGTCGAGCAGCGCCGCATCGGGCCGCACCGTGACGCCGAGGCGCTTGGCCTCGCGCTTCAAGCCCGCGCTCGATGATGCGCTTGCGCTCGGCCGCGTCGAGCACGACATGGGCTTTGCGCAGCTTCTGGCGATAGTCGGCGAAATCCTCGACCCGGATCGCGCCTTTGGACAGGAACCGGTGGCCCATCGTCTCGTCGCCGACCGGCACGCCGTCGAGCGCGAGCGCCAGCACCGCGCCGTCGAAGATCGCGACGACGCGCGAGAGCGGCCGCACCCAGCGGAAGCGCGCCGCCGGAAAGCGCATGGATTTGGGCCACGGCAGCTCGACGATCGCGCCGCGCAGCAGCTCGGGCAGAACCTCGGCCGTGGCGCGGCCGGGGCGGCGGATGATGGCGAAATAGAACTGGCCGCGCTCGGTCGTGCGCTCCTCGCACTCGGCCAAGGTGGCGAGGCCGGCGGATTTGAGGAAGCCCTCGACCGCCGGCGCGGGCGAGCCGACGCGCGGGCCGCGCCGCTCCTCGCTCACGTCCCCCTGGGCGAGCGGCAATCCTTCGAGCGAGAGCGCGAGCCGGCGCGGCGTGACGAAGCCGTGCGCCGCCGCGAAGGAAAGCCCGGCAGCTTCGAGTTTTTGCGTGACGAGGCGCTGCAGATCGTCGGCCGCTGCGCCTGCATGCGCGCCGGGATCTCCTCGGTCAGAAGCTCGAGCAGCAGGTCGGGCATCAGGCAGGCGCGCCCCTCGCCTTCGAGCCAGCCTTCGCAGCACGCTTTCGCGAGCGCGCGCACGCGGCCGATATAGGCGGCGCGCTCGGTCACCGAGATGACGCCGCGCGCATCGAGCAGATTGAACACGTGGCTCGCCTTGATGCACTGGTCGTAGGCCGGCAGCGGCAGGCGGCGCTCGTTGCAGCGCGCGGCATTCCTGCTCGGCGTCGGCGAAGTGGCGGAACAGCAGCTCGGTGTCCGCGTGCTCGAAATTGTAGGCGGAGAATTCGCGCTCGGCGCGCTTGAACACGTCGCCGTAGGTCATGCCGGCGCCGTTGAAGTCGAGGTCGTAGACGTTCTCGACGCCCTGGATGTACATGGCGAGCCGTTCGAGCCCATAGGTCAGCTCGGTCGAGACCGGATCGCACTCGATGCCGCCGACCTGCTGGAAATAGGTGAACTGCGTCACCTCCATGCCGTCGAGCCAGACCTCCCAGCCGAGCCCCCAGGCGCCCAGGGTCGGGCTTTCCCAATCGTCCTCGACGAAGCGGATGTCGTGCGCCTTGGCGTCGATGCCGAGCGCGGCCAGGCTCTTCGAGATAAAGCTCCTGGCTCGCCTCGGGCGCCGGCTTCAGGATCACCTGGAACTGGTAATAGTGCTGCAGCCGGTTCGGGTTCTCGCCATAGCGCCCGTCGGTCGGGCGGCGCGACGGCTGGACATAGGCGGCGCGCCACGGCTTCGGCCCGAGCGCGCGCAAGGTCGTCGCCGGGTGGAAGGTGCCGGCGCCGACCTCGATGTCATAGGGCTGCAGCAGGACGCAGCCTTGCCCTGCCCAAAATCTTTGCAGCTCGAGGATGAGGGCCTGAAAGCTCCGGCCGCCCGAGGCGCGCGCCGCCGGCATTCATCGATCCCGCAGGGTTGTTTGCTGCGCCGCAAAATAGGTGGGATTGGGTTCGTTTGGCAAAATCAATCTTCCGCGCCGCCGCGGCCGGGGCGCAAGCCCGCTCAGGCTCCGTAGGGGCAGCCGGCCCGGCCGCACGAGCGGGCGCCGCGCCCGGCGACGTAGGCGCCGCAGCGGTCGCACTTCACCAGATCCTCGGCGGCGAGCGTGCGGGCGGCGGGGTTGGCGCGCTCGCGCCGGCGGTCGAGCTCGCGCCTCAAGGCCCGGGCGGTTGCGTCCAGCCGCCGCGCATAGCGGAACACGGTCCACACCACGGCGATCACGATCGCGAGGACGACGAGCTTGCCGAAGCTTAATCCCATGGGGGTCAGAGCCCGAAGCGGGCCCAGATCAGCCGCTCCTCGACGAAGCTCGCGAGCTCGGCGGCGAGGTCGAGAATGTCGGGCGTGCGCGGACGGCGGAACGGCAGCAGCGCCAGGCGGCGCCGCTCGGGCTCGATCGCTTTGAGGCGCACGTCCTCGCCGAAGCGCTCGCGCAGCACGCCGCGCAAATCGCCGATGCCGTCGATGAGGCCCAATTCGAGCGCGCGCCGGCCGGTGAACACCTCGCCCGAGAGCAGCGCGTCGTCGCCGCCTTTCAGCTTCGCGCCGCGCCGCGCCCGCACCAGCGCCTTGAAGCTCTCGTGCACGTCGCGCTGCAAGGCGCCGAGGCGCTCGACGTCGCCGGATTTCTCCGGCAGGAACGGGTCGAGCATCGACTTGTTCTCGCCCGCGGTATAGAGCCGGCGCTCGACGCCGAAGCGGCTCAGCACCTGCGCGAAGCCGAAGCCCGCGCTCACCACGCCGATCGAGCCGACGAGCGAGGTCTCCTCGGCATAGATCTCGTCGGCGGCGAGCGCCAGCCAATATCCGCCCGAGGCGGCCACGTCCTCGGCAAAGGCGAAGACCGGCACGCCATGCTCGTCGGCGAGCTGGCGCACGCGGCGATAAACGAGCTGCGACTGCGCCGCCGCACCCCCCGGCGAATTGATGGCGAGCGCCACGCCCTTGAGGCGCCTGTGGCGGAACGCGCGCTCCAACGCCCCGGCATAGCGGCGCAGGTTGATCGACCTGCGGCCGCCGCCGATCACGCCTTCGAGCCGCAGCACGGCGACGACCGGGCCTGGATTGCGCCAGCGCGCGAGGAGACGGCGGAGGTGATCGGCGAGGTTCATGGGGGAGAGAGATGGGGACTGGCGGGCGCGTCATCCAGCGCGAGCGCCGCGGCATCGCGCAGCACGGCATCGGTCGCCGCCGTGTAGCGGCCCCCGGCTTCGTGCAGCACCAGGCCCGGCATGAGCCGCGTCGGCGTCGCGACCCCTTTCTTCGCGCGCACGATGATGCGGCGCGCCGGCCGCCCGGCGCCGGGCCAGAGCGGAAAGATCACGATCTCGCCGACCGCGCCCGCGAGCTGCGCCAGCACCTGCTCGATGCGGTCGGCGCGATGGATCAGCGTGATGGTGCCCTTGGCGCGCACCATGGCGACGGCGAAGCGGATCCAGGCGGCGAGGTCGGCCTCGCCCTCGAGCCGCGCGTTGGCCTTGCCGGGATCGGGCGAGGGGGTGGCGCGCCCGTCTTCCAGGAACGGCGGATTGGCCATGGCGTGCGCGAAGGTGCCGGGCTCGAGGCGCGGCGGCGGTCGCAGCAGGTCGCCGGTCATCGCCGTCACCCGCGCGCCCCAGCCGTTCAACAAAATGTTATCGCCGGCAAGGCGCACGAGATGGCGCTCGCGGTCGATGCCGGTGACGCGCACCGACGGGAGCCTGGCGGCAAGGCACAGCGATGCCGCGCCCGAGCCGCAGCCGACATCGATCACGCTGTCGCCGGATGCGGCCGGCACCGCGGCGGCGAGCAGCACCGGATCGATCGACGCGCGCTCGCCGCGCTGCGGCTGGCGGAAGCGCACGCGGCCGCCCAACAGCGTGTCTTCGCTCAAATTTTCAGCAGGCTCGTTCACGTCGCCTGTTCCGCCGCCGCGATCACCTGGCGGGCGCGGGCGTGGTCGCCCTCCTCGACCATGAGGCGGCGCGGGATCGCGCCGATGCTGCCCTCGATGATGCTGGTGTGCGTGTCGAGCACGACCGAGCCGATCCCGGCGGCGGAGAGCACCGCCTCGGCCCACGACAGGCGCACGGGATCGTTCGTGCGGAACAGTTCCTTCATGGCGTCCTTCGGCTGGGCTTGACCGGTTGCGCGGGCACTTTATGCTCGCCTCTGGTCCCCGTCTCGTCAAGCGAGCGGTCGCGATCGGCCCCGGAATTGGAGCGGCGCTTGGCCCCGGTCGTCAGTGCCCGTAAGGATCAAGCAAAAAAACCGGCGACGCTCGACCGCCTGACCGCGCTTTTGAAATCCGATCTCGAGCGCGTCAACACCCTCATCCTCGAGCGCATGCAGAGCCCGGTCGCGCTCATCCCCGAATTGGCCGGCCACATCATCGCCGCCGGCGGCAAGCGCCTGCGCCCGATGCTCACGCTGGCCTCGGCGCGGATGCTGGGGTATCGCGGCTTCCGCCACGTGGCGCTGGCCGCGTCGGTCGAATTCATCCACACCGCCACGCTGCTGCACGACGACGTGGTCGATGCGAGCGACCTGCGCCGCGGGCTCGCCACGGCGAATGCCGTCTGGGGCAACAAGCCATCGGTGCTGGTCGGCGATTTCCTGTTCAGCCGCGCCTTCCAGCTCATGGTCGAGGACGGCTCGCTCAAGGTGCTCGAGATCCTGTCGCACGCCTCGGCCGTCATCGCCGAAGGCGAGGTGCTGCAGCTCATCACCTCGAACGACACCGATACGAGCGAGAGCGACTATCTGCGCGTGGTCGATGCCAAGACGGCGGTGCTGTTCGCCGCGGCGAGCCGGATCGGCGCCGTGCTGGCCGAGCGGCCCGAGCCCGAGGAGCGCGCGCTCGAAGTCTATGGCCGCAATCTCGGCGTGGCGTTCCAGCTCGTCGACGACATGCTCGACTATTCCGCGCGCGAGAGCGAATTGGGCAAGGCGATCGGCGACGATTTCCGCGAGGGCAAGATCACGCTGCCGATCGTGCTCGCGTTCCGCAAGGGCGACGAGCGCGAGCGCCAGTTCTGGCGCCGCACGCTCGAGCGCCTGGAGCAGGAGGACGGCGATCTCGAGCACGCGATCGAGCTCCTGAACCGGCGCGGCACGCTCGCCGCGACCTTGGCGCGGGCAGCCGAATACGCGCGCGAGGCGCGCCGCGCGCTCGCCCATTTCCGCCCCTCGCCGGAGCAGCAGGCGCTGGACGAGCTCATCGATTTCTGCCTCGAGCGCGGCTACTGAGGCGCGCTGTCGTTCGCGAAATTATTTCATCGTCATGGCCGTGCTTGTCACGGCCATCCACGTTTTGCCGAGTGAAGAAAGAACCCGTGGATGGCCGGGACGCGGCCTGCGGCCGGCCCGGCCATGACGGGCGGAAAGAACGCCGGCGCGGAAGGTTGCCTCGGGCAGCCCAGTCGTTATATCGCGCGAGGCCGGAGTGTAGCTCAGCCTGGTAGAGCACCGCTTTCGGGAGGCGGGGGCCGGAGGTTCAAATCCTCTCACTCCGACCATTCTTTCGAGCCCGCCGTCCGTGGCGGGCTTTGTCGTCGGAGGGGAGATGACGGCGGCCGACATCGGCGCGCGGCAGGGTCCGTGGCTCACCCAGCATCCCGCCGCGGCGACCCTCTTCATCGCCGCGACGGCATCGACCTTCGCCTTGGGCTCGACCATCATCCGCTTCGCCTACGACGCGGGCGCGGGGACGCTCACCATCGTCATGGTGCGCACGACGGTGGCGGCGGCGGGCCTGGCGCTCGTGCTGCGCGTGCTCGGCGTCAAGCTCGCGCTCAGCCCGCGCGAGCGCTGGGCGGCACCGCTCATCGGCCTCTGCATGGCGGGCTATTCGGGCGCCTTCTACATGGGCCTCGAATACATGCCGGTCGCGCTCACGGTGCTGACCTTCTACACCTATCCGCTCATCACCGGCCTGTTCGCCTGGCTCACCGGCAGGGAGCGGTTCGGGCTCTCGGGCGCGATTGCGCTGCCGGTGGCGTTCCTCGGACTGTTGCTGGCGCTCGACGTGTCGGGCCGGGGCTTCTCGCTCATCGGCGCCGCCTGGGCGATGCTCGGCTCGGTCGGATTTTCCGCCGTGCTGATCCTCTCGGCGCTGCTCTTGCCCAAGCGCGCCGACACGCGGCCGCGCACGCTCGTGATGCTGGCGACGGCAAGCGTCGCGACCATCCTCGCCAATGCCGCAAGCGGCGAGCTGTGGTTTCCGCAATCGGCCGCGGGCTGGGCCGGACTGCTCGGCTCGGCGGTCTGCTATGCGGTCGGCATGACCTCGATCCTGTTCGCGGCGGCGACGCTCGGCGCCACGCGCGTCGCGGTCGTGATGAATGTCGAGCCGCTGGCGAGCCTCGTCCTCACGTTCCTCATTCTCGGCGAGCGGCTGCGCCCGATCCAGCTCCTGGGCGCGCTGCTCGTCATCGCCGCCATCTTCCTGTTCCGGCCGAAGCGCGCGGCTCAGGGCTTCGGGAATTCCGAGCCGTAGGCGAGGGTGACGATGAAGCTGTCCTTGCGCGCGCCGTAGTCCTGTTCCACGGCCGGGCGCAGCTCGATGTGGATGGTTTCGTCCTTGATGCCGGCGCGCGTGAATTCGGCTTCGATCGCCTTGGCGCGCTGGTCGGCGAGCGCGGACGGCGCGCCCCCGGCCGGCGCCGCGCCCACGATCGTGATCTCGCGCGGGCGCGAATGGCGCGCGTCGCCCACCGCGTGCGCGAGCGCGTCGACGCCTTCCTGGGCGGCCGTGGGCGTGTCGGGAACGAAGGTCACGACGAAATATTCCGAGTAGGGCGGCCCCCCGGCGCCGCAGCCGGCCAGCGCGCCGGCCAGCACGAGCGCCCTCAGGCCGTGCCCGATCACACTTTTTTGCTTCATCTCGGAACGGCTTGCCGGGGGCGCGTCCGCTGAGGCAAGCTTGGCGGATGCGCGGCAAGGACAGCGAACCGGTCGAGCTGCATCCTGGCGCAAGTGCGCGGGAAGCCGCCCACCAAGCCGAGCTCGAGCAGTGGGCGTGGCGGCGGGTGCGCTCGCTGCGCGCGTTCTACAGCCACCTCACGGCCTATATCCTCATCAATTTCGTGCTTTTCCTGATCGATCAGACCACACCCGGCCCGGCCTGGTTCTACATACCGTTGACCGGATGGGGCCTGCTCGTGGTGCTGCACGCGCTGCATGCCTACGAGATGCTGCCCTGGACAACGCAGGATTGGGAGCAGCGCAAGGTGCGAAACCTGATCGAGACGAGGCTCAGGCGCTGAACGGCGCTGGCATCGCGGATTTCCCTCGTCCATAATCCATCGCCGATCGAAGCTGCGGTGCAGCAATTCGTTAAGGCTCCTTCCGTCATATGTCGCGCTCACGTGGTTCCGGGCTCAATGTAATGTGCATCCTCCCCCGCCATTCCGCCGTCTTCGCCGCCCTCGTCTCGCTCGCGCTCGTCGCCTGCTCCGGCGTGCCGCAATCCGGCACCAAGGACGACCAGCAGTCGGACATCGCGTTCTATCACGACGTGATCGAACGGGTCCGCTCCAGTTATGTCGAGCCGGTGGGCGATGACAAGCTCGTAACCAACTCGCTCAAAGGGATGCTGAACGGTCTCGATCCGCATTCCGACTATATGACGGAAGGCGAGTACCAGGAGATGCTCGACGACAATTCCGGCGAGTTCGCCGGGATCGGCGCCGAGCTCACGCGCGAGGACAACCGGCCCAAGGTGATCTCGCCGATCGACGATACGCCGGCGGCGAAGGCGGGCATCCAGCCGGGCGACGTCATCCTCAAGATCAACGGCAAGATCACCGACGGCATGAGCCTCAAGGAGGTGGTGGACGAGCTGCGCGGGCCGGCCGACACCAAGGTCGACATCACCATCGGACGGCGCGACATGAAGCCGTTCGACGTCACCCTGACGCGCGCGATCATTCGCGTCGCCTCGGTGAAATTCAAGCTCGAGCCGCAGAATATCGGCTACGCCCGCATCACCACCTTCGAGGAGCGGACGCAGCAGGAATTCGTGCAGGCGATCGACGCGATGAAGCGCCAGGCGGGCGGCAAGCTCGACGGCTTCGTGCTCGATCTGCGCAACGACCCGGGCGGCCTGCTCGACGAAGCGGTGCACGTGTCCGGCGATTTCCTCGACGGCGGCACCGTCGTTTCCACGAAAGGGCGCGATGACGACGACAACCGCGTCTATAGCGCGCCCGCCAACGGCGATCGCCTGGCCTCCGTGCCGGTCGTGGTGCTGATCAACGGCGCCTCGGCTTCGGCCTCGGAGATCGTCGCCGGCGCCTTGCAGGACCGGCACCGCGCCACGCTGCTCGGCACCAAGAGCTTCGGCAAGGGCTCGGTGCAGACCATCATCCCGCTCGACGGGCGCGGCGCGCTGCGCCTCACCACCGCGCGCTACTACACGCCGTCGGGCCGCTCGATCCAGGCCGAGGGCATCGTGCCCGACATGGTCGTGGTGCCGCCCAAGAACCAGGTGAGCGCCGAGGCCGAGGTCCTGCACGAGGCCGATCTGCGCGGCGCGCTCGACACCCGCAAGGCGGCCGCGCGCGTGCCTTCGCCGACGCCCGCCGCGCCCGCCGGCGCGGATCAGCCGGACGACGAAGGCAGCATCAATCCTGCCTTGATCGGCACGCCGCAGGACTCCCAGCTTGTCAAGGCGCTGGCCGTCGTGCACGCGATGGAGACGCACCCGCTCGCGCAGACTCAGCCGCCGCTCGCCCGGTAGTCGGCGAACGTCCGGCGCAGCTCGGTCTTCAAGAGCTTGCCGGTCGCGGTGTGCGGCAGGGATTCGACGAACACGACATCGTCCGGGACCCACCATTTCGCGACCTTGCCGGCATAGAAGCCCAAGAGCTCGTCGCGCGTGAGCTGCGCGCCTTGGCGGCGCTGCACGACGAGCAGCGGCCGCTCGTCCCATTTCGGGTCCTTGATGCCGATGACGGCCGCCTCGGCGACGGCGGGGTGCGCCACGGCGATGTTCTCGAGCTCGATCGAGCTGATCCACTCGCCGCCGCTCTTGATCACGTCCTTGGAGCGGTCGGTGACCTTGACGTAGCCGTCGGGATCGATCGTCACGACATCGCCCGTGGGGAACCAGCCGTCGCGCAGCGGCGAGCCGGGCTCGTTGAAATAGCTCGCCGCGATCCACGGCCCCCGGACCAGGAGATCGCCGAACGTCGTGCCGTCCCACGGCAGCTCGCGCCCCTCGCCATCGGCGATCTTGAGATCGACGCCGAAGAGGGCGCGGCCCTGCTTGCTGCGCAGCGCCACCCACTCGTCGCCGCCGATGCCGCGATGCTTCGCCTTCAGTTGCGACACCGTGCCGACCGGGCTCATCTCGGTCATGCCCCAGCCGTGGATCATCTCGACGCCGTACTCGTCGTGGAACGTGCGCATGAGCGCCGGCGGACAGGCCGAGCCGCCGACGAGGAGCCGCTGCAAGGTCGAGAAGCGGCACTTGTTCTCCTTGAGGAACTGCAGCACGCCGAGCCACACCGTCGGCACGCCGGCGCTGAACGTCACCTGTTCCGCCTCGAGCAGCTCATAGAGGCTCTTGCCGTCCAAGGCCGCGCCCGGCATGACGAGCTTCGCGCCCGTCATCATGCAGATGTAGGGAATGCCCCAGGCGTTGACGTGGAACATCGGCACGATCGGCATCGCCACGTCGCGCGCCGAGACCGCCATCGAATCGGGGAGCGCCGCGGCCCACGCATGGAGCAGAGTCGAGCGGTGCGAATAGAGCACGCCCTTGGGGTTGCCGGTGGTGCCGGACGTGTAGCAGAGGCCGGCGGCGCTCTTCTCGTCGAGCACGGGCCACTCGAACCGGTCGGAGGCATCGGCCAGCAGCGTCTCGTAGCAGAGCGAGCCCGCGGGCGCGCCGCTCATGTGCGCCGCGTCCGTCAGCGCCACCCACCCCTTCACCTTGGCGCACGAAGCGCGGATCGCCTCGACCAGCGGCGCGAAGGTGAGGTCGAAGAACACGTAGCGGTCGTCGGCGTGGTTGATGATGTAGGCGACCTGATCGCGGAACAGGCGCGGGTTGATGGTGTGGCAGACGGCGCCCATGCCCGAGCTGGCGATATAGAATTCGAGATGGCGGAAGCCGTTCCAGGCGAGCGAGGCGACGCGGTCGCCTTCCTTGACGCCCGCCTGCGCCAGCGCATTGGCGAGCCGCTGCGCGCGGGCGATGGATGTCGCGGTAGGTGGTGCGGTGGATCGGCCCCTCGATCGTGCGCGACACGATCTCGGTCGCGCCGTGATGCCGGTCGGCATGGCGGATGAGCGACGACAGAATAAGCGGATGGTCCTGCATTTGGCCGAGCATCGGCGCCTCCCCGCGGGCGATGGTCGCGTGAAGTTTACTTGTGCCGGGGAGAAGATGGCCAGCCCCGAGCCTATATAAGTGCGCGTCGCTCGGGCGGTCAGGGCCGGGACGGGCCCGCGCCCGAGGTTTTAAGGGCGGTGGAGGTGGCGATGCGGGCTCTTGTGCGGTGCGGGTTCCTGGTCCTGCTGTTGCTCGCCGGTTGCGCGGCGCCGGTCCCGCGCTTCGGCGCGGTCGCGCCCTCGATTCCGCCGGTCGCCGCCGGCGCCGCGCGGATCTTCGTCTACCGCGCGTTCGAGCCCTATGAAACGCGCGAGATGGCGAGGGTGCAGCTGAACGGCGAGCCGGCCGGCGCGGTCGGCAACGGCGCGGTCTTCTATCGCGACGTGCCGCCGGGCCAGTACGCCGTCACGATCCTGGGCACCGAGGCCTATCCGAACCAGTTCAAGACCGTGGTGCTGCGGCCCGGCGAGACCGCCTTCGCGCGGATCGAGTTGCTGAGCTCCTGGTCCGCTTGCACGAGCATCATCAATTGCTATCCGACCTTCGTCGTGCGGCTGGTCGACCCGGCCACGGCCTCGGCCGACATGCAGAGCCTCGCCCTCGTCGCGGGCTGAGCGCCGCTTGCGCGTCGCCAAGCGATGGGTTAGGGGAAGGCATGGACGCCGCCGACAGCAGCAACACGCAGGAATTGGCCAAGCTGCACGTGAGCACGCTGCTGGTCGCGTCCGAGCGCGCGCTGTCGAACGCGCTCGATGAATTGGGCTTCGCCCAGGACGACGACCGCATCATCGAGCACGAGGGGCGGCTCGCCTTCATCACGTGCAGTCACGATCCCGATTGCGACGATCTGTACGCGCTCATCTCCGAGCTGGCGGCGCGCGGCGAGACCTGGGAGCTGCAATTCCGCATCGATACCGGCGAGGGCCGCGCCATCTTCCAGCGCCTCGCGCGGCACCAGCCGGTCGAGGCGGTCGATGCGCAGCTTCCGCCCGAGACCGCCAACTCGGCCGAGGAATTGCCGCCGCACGATCTCGATACCGATGCCGGCCGCGCCAAGCTCAAGAAGGCGCTGGGGCGGATCGATCCGGCCGAGGTCTTCGTCACGATCGGCTCGAACCAGGCGGGGCGCGCGAGCGCGGTGGTGCTCAAGCGCAATCCGCGCGGCGCGCTCGCCGTCGCCGTCGGCGCCGACGAGGCGAGCCTCCGCAGCGCCATCCGCGAGATCCTGCCGACGGTGATGTTCTCGGTGGCGATGAAACCGCCGGGATGACGCCAGCCCCGGCTCATTCCCGCGCCAACAATTTCGACGCGCTGCGGCTCCTCGCGGCGGCGACGGTGATCTTCTCCCATTCCTTCTTCATCGCCGACGGCAACGAGAATGCACGAGCCGCTGATCGTGCTCTCGGGCCGGCAGTCGATCCTGGGCTTGGCCGGCGTCTTCGTGTTCTTCGCCATCAGCGGCTTCCTCGTGACGCAGAGCTTCGAGGAGACGCGCTCGCCGTGGCGCTATCTCGCCAAGCGCGCGCTGCGCATCTTCCCGGGCCTCGTCGTGGCGCTCGTGCTGTCGGCCTTCGTGCTGGCGCCGCTGGTGACGACCTTGCCGCTTACGGAATATTTCTCGCGGCCCGAGCCCTATCGCTACGTGTTCTGGAACACGCTGCTCGATCTGCGCCAGCACGAGCTGCCGAAGACGATGTTCGTCGACAATCCGGTCGGGCTCGAAGTGAACGGCTCGCTGTGGACGTTGCGCTACGAGTTCGAGATGTACCTGATGGTGCTGGTCTTGGGCGTCGTGGGCCTGTTGCGCCTGCCGGTGCTGTTGGCGCTGTGGGCATTGGGGCTCGCCTCGCATCCACTTCGCCGCGCTCGGCCGGCTCGGCGGCTGGGGCTGGATGCTGTCGTTCTTCGTCTCCGGCATGATCCTCTACAAGCTGCGCGACACGCGCGTCTTCGACGGGCGCGTGGCGCTCGTGGCGCTGGCCGGCCTCGTCCTCACCGTGCGCTTCGGCCATTTCATCCAGCTCTTCTCATTGTTCGGGAGCTACCTCGCGCTGTGGCTCGCGCTCAACCGGCGCCTGCCGCCGCTGCGCGCGGCGCGCTTCGGCGATCTGTCCTATGGGCTCTATATCTACGGCTGGCCGTCCGAGGCGGCGGTCATCTGGGCCTTGGGCGGGCACGCGCCGTGGTGGGAGGTGTTTCTCTTGGGCCTTGCGCTCGCGGCCGCTCTCGCGTTCCTGTCGTGGCACCTGGTCGAGCAGCCGGCGCTGCGCTTGAAGCCGCACGGGCGCGCAGCGCTTGCGCCGGCGCCGGAAATCGCAAAGGCGGCCTGAGACATGGCGACCGAGATCCCCTTCAACCGCGAGTTCGCGTGCGAATACGGCGCGATCGAGGAGGTCTCGCCGCTCGTGCGCCGCGTCGTCGCCAAGAACCCGAGCCCCTTCACCTTCAAGGGCACCGCCACCTTCATCGTCGGCCGCGGCAAGGTGGCGGTGATCGATCCCGGCCCCGCGTTGGCCGAGCATGTCGCGGCGCTCACGGCGGCGCTCTCCGGCGAAAGCGTCACGCACATCGTCATCACGCACACGCATCTCGACCATTCGCCGGCGGCGGCGGCGCTGAAGGCGGCGACCGGCGCGCGCACCTATGGCTTTGGCCGGCACGGCTCGGGCCGCGCCGAGGACAGGAGCGGCGTCGGCGGCAAGACCGAGGAGGGCGGCGACCACGAATTCGTGCCCGACGTGGCGCTGCGCGAGGGCGACGCGATCGAGGGCGCGGGCTGGCGGCTCGAAGCGGTCGAGACGCCGGGCCACACCTCGAACCATCTCTGCTACGCGCTGCCGGAAGAGCGAACGCTCTTCACCGGCGACCACGTGATGGGCTGGTCGACCAGCGTCATCACGCCGCCCGACGGCGACATGGCGGCCTACATGCGCTCGCTCGGAAAATTATTGCGGCGGGGCGATGCGCTCTACCGCCCGACGCACGGCGCCGCGATCCAGGACCCGCATCCTTACGTGCAGGCCTTCATCGCGCACCGCAACGAGCGCACCGACAGCATCCTGGCGCGGCTGGCCGCGGGCGATGAAACGATCGAGGCGATCGTGCGCAACGTCTATGCCGGGCTCGACCCGCGCCTCGTCACGGCCGCGGGCCGCTCGGTGCTGGCGCATCTCGTGGCGCTGACCGAGGAGGGCCGCGTCCTCACCGACGGCCCGCCGCGCCTCGACGCGCGCTATCGGCTGAAGCCCTAGTCGCGCGCCCACGCCGGTTTGTGCGGCGTGAGCTTCGCCGCGCCGGCGCTGAGCGTGGCGCCGGTCGCGGCCGCCTTCTCGATCAGCTCCAAGCGCAACAGCGCGAGCGCCATGCCGTCGCGCCCGGAGCGGAGCTCGCCCGCCTCCTCGTCGCCCAAGAGCACCGGCGTGTCGGGCGGCGGAAGCGCGCCCTCGACCGCGACCGGCACGAGGCGCTTCTTGGCGAGGCCGCGATATTTCATGCGCGCGGTGATCTCCTGGCCGATATAGCAGCCTTTCTGCCAGTCGATGCCGTTCAGCTCGTCGAAGCCTGATTCGACCAGGAGCGCCTTCTCGACCGCGAGATCGCGGCTGCCGTCGGGCACGCCGAGGGCGAGGCGCATGCGGTCATAGTCCTCGCGCGGCGCATGCGCGAAGCCCAGCGCCGTCGAGCGCGGCGGCCGCGCTGCCCTTCGGCAGCAGGAGCCGCGCGCCGAGCGACGCGAGCCGCGGGTCGACATAAGCGACGCCCGCCCGCCACGGCGCCGGCCGCGCCCGCGTCTTCGGGCAACCCCAGCGCGCGCGCAGCGCCCTCGCCCCAGGCGGCAGCAATATCGAAGCGGTCGCTTGCGGCGGCGAGCGTCACCTTGGCGCGCAGGCGATAGAGCGACAGCCTGCGGCGCAGATCGTCGAGCCGCGCGGCTTCGGCGTCGAGCACGAAGCGCGTCGCCCACGGCGACGATGAAGAAATCGTGCAGATAGCGCCCCTGCGCCGTCAGCAGCGCGGCATGGACGGCGCGCGCGGGCCCGGCCTTCGCCACGTCGTTCGAGACGAGCCCCTGCAGGAATGCGACGCGGTCCTCGCCCGCGATCTCGAGCGCGCCGCGATCGTCGAGGAGGGTCCAGGAAAGTGCCATTGCGCAACAGGTAGGATGGCCGGCGAGGCTTGGCAAGGCAAAGGCGCTTCCCTATAAGCGCCGGGCGTGAGCAGGATCCTCTTCGTCACGGCGACGCGAATCGGCGATGCCGTGCTGTCCACCGGGCTGTTGAGCCATGTCCTGGAGCGCCATCCCGGCGCGCGTCTCACCATCGCGGTGGGGCCGGATGCGGCGCCGCTGTTCGCATCGGTTCCGGGATTGGAGCGCATCGTCATCCTGAGGAAGCGCCGCCATGCGCTGCATTGGCTGAAGCTGTGGTCGCGCACCGCCGCTGCTGCGCTGGGACCTGGTCGTCGATCTGCGCGGCTCGGGCTTGTCATATTGTCTTCTGACGCGCGAGCGGCGCGTCGCGGCCAAGGGCGATTACGCGCGTCCGCGCGTCGCGCAGCTCGGCGGCCTGTTCGCGCTCGATCCGCCGCCGGCGCCGCGCCTGTGGCTGACGCAGGACGACGTGGCGCGCGCCGCGTCGCTCATCCCGCCGGGCGGGCCGGTGCTCGGCATCGGGCCCGCCGCCAACTGGCGCGGCAAGGAATGGCCGGCCGAACGCTTCGCCGAGCTGACGCGGCGCCTGACCGCGCGCGACGGGCCGCTCCCCAACGCGCGCGTCGCCGTCTTCGCGGCTGCGCACGAGCGCGCGCAGGCGGCGCCCGTTCTCGCCGCGATCGCGCCGGCGCGGCGGCTCGATCTCGTCGGCGTCGATCTGCGCACCGCGGCGGCGGCGCTCGGGCGCTGCGCGCTCTTCATCGGCAACGACACCGGCATCATGCATGTCGCGGCGGCCGCGCGCATCCCGACGCTCGGCCTGTTCGGCCCGAGCCTCGCCTCGCACTACGCGCCGTGGGGCGAGCGCGCGGATTTCGTTTCGACATCCATTCCGGCGGCAGAGATTTTCCGCCGCGGCTTCGACTATCGCACCACCGGCACGCTGATGGAGAGCCTGAGCGTCGAGGCGGCGGAAGCGGCCGCGCGCCGCCTCATGGAGCGCGTCGCCGGCGCGGCGGCCTGATGCTCATTGCCATGGCGGATGACGGGATCGCGTTCGACGGCCGGACGCCGGAGCGGGCGCCCCTGGGCGGCGCCGAAGGCGCGTTCGTCGCGCTCGCCGAAGCCTTCGCCGCGCGCGGCCATCGCGTCGTCGTGCGCAACAAGTGCGATGCGCCGCTTGCGCTACAAGGGCGTCGAATGGGCGCCGCTCGCGCACGGATTGCCCGACGCGCGCCGATCTCTACATCGCCAACCGCGGCAACCGCCTCATCGGCCGCGTCGCGGCCAAGCGCGGCGTGTTCTGGATCCACAATCCCGGGCGCTATCTGGCCAAGCCGCGCTATGTGCTGGCGCTCCTGCGGCACCGGCCGGTGATCGTCACGCTCGGGGCCCATCACGCGGCGACCGTGCCGTGGTGGATGCCGAGCGGCGGGCGCGCGTCGATCCCGTACGGGCTTGCCGAGATATTCCGCGCGCCCCGGCCGCCGCGCGCGCCGCCGCCGCCGCGCGCCATCTTCACCTCGAACCCGCTGCGCGGGCTCGACTGGCTGCTCGCGCTGTGGGAGGCCCGGATTCATCCGGCGCTGCCGCAAGCGGAGCTGCATCTCTATTGCGGCCCCGCCGTCTATGGCGCGGCGGGCGCGGCGAAGTCGGACGCGATGGCGGCGGTGCTGGCGCGCGCCGATGGTCTTGCGGGCAAGGGCGTGCGGCGCCACGCGCCGCTGCCGCGCGCGGAACTGGCGGCGGCGCTCGAAGCCTCGCGCGCGATGCTCTATCGCGGCGACGAGGGCGAGACATTCTGCCTCGCCGTGGCCGAGGCGCAGGCGGTCGGCGTGCCGGCGGTGGTGCAGGATCTCGGCGCCGTCGGGGAGCGCGTGATCGACGGCGAGACCGGCACGGTCGCGCGCGACGACGCGAGCTTCGCCGCGGCGGCGATTGCGCTTCTTGCCGACGACGGTCTGTGGCGGCGGCGGCACGAGGCTGCGCTCGCGCGCCAGAAGGGCTCGAGCTGGGCCGAGGCCGCGGCGCGGTTCGAGGCGCTCGCCGCATGACGCGCATCGTCCAGGCGATGGCGGGCCAGGCGCATGGCGGCGCCGAGGCGTTCTTCGAGCGGCTTGCCGTTGCGCTGCAGCGCGCCGGCGAGACGCAGCTTCTGGCGATAAGGCGCGATGACGCGCGCGCGGAGCGCCTCGCGCGCGCCGGCTGCGAGGTGATCGAGCTGGCGTTCGGCGGGCCGCTCGACTTCGCGACGAAGCCGCGCCTTGCCCGCGCCATCGCATCCTTCCGCCCGCGCGTCGTGCTGAGCTGGATGAGCCGCGCGGCAAGCGCGGTCGGAGGCGGCGCCTACGTCCATGTCGGCCGGCTCGGCGGCTATTACGACCTCAAATATTATCGCAGCTGCGATCGCCTCGTCGCCAACACGCGCGACATCGAGCGCTATATCGTGCGCTCGGGCTGGCCGGCGGAGCGCGTGCACTACCTGCCGAATTTCGCCGATCCTCCGTCCGCCCCGGCGCTGGAGCGGAGCCGCCTCGACACGCCCGCGCGACGCGCCGCTCGCGCTCGCGATGGGCCGTCTCCATCGCAACAAGGGCTTCGACATCCTCCTCGCCGCCGTGGCGAAGACGCCGCTTCTTTACCTGTGGCTTGCCGGCGAGGGCGACGAGAAGGATGCGCTCGCGCGGCTCGCATCATCGCTCGGCATCGCCGACCGCGTGCGCTTCCTCGGCTGGCGCGACGATCCCGGCGCGCTGTTGCGCGCGGCCGACATGCTCGTTTCACCCTCGCGCCACGAGCCCCTGGGCAATGTCGTGCTCGAAGCGTGGGCGGCATCCGTTCCGGTCGTCGCGAGCGCGAGCGAGGGACCGGGCGCGCTCATCAGCGACGGCGAGACGGGCCTGCTCGTCCCCATCGAAGATGCCGAGCGGCTTGCCGCCGCGCTGACGCGCCTTGCCGCACGAGCCCGAACTCCGCGCGCGTCTCGCCAAGGCGGGCCGCGCGGCATGGGAAGCGTCGTTCGCCGAAGAGCGCGTCGTCGCTCTCTATCGCGATTTCCTCGCGCGGGTCGAGCGCTGATGTGCGGCATCGCCGGCATGATGACGACGAACGGCGAGCCGCCGCCCGTTGCCGTGCTGCAGGCGATGGAGGCGACGCTCCTCCATCGCGGGCCCGACGGCAACGGGCATTACCGCTCGGCCGATGTCGGCTTCGCGCAGACGCGGCTCGCCATCATCGATCTCGCGACCGGCGACCAGCCGCTCTACGAGCCGGGCGGCGCCGCGCTCATGGCGAACGGCGAGATCTACAACTACATCGAGCTGCGCCAGGAGCTGGCCGGCATCCCGTTCGCGACGCAGTGCGATTGCGAGATGCCGCTCCACCTCTATCGCCGGCACGGGCTCGACTTCGCCAAGAAGCTGCGCGGCATGTATGCGCTGGCGCTGCACGATCCGGCGGCGGGCACGGCTCGTGCTGGCGCGCGATCCGTTCGGCATCAAGCCGCTCTATTACGTCGAGACGCCGGGCGGCGTCGCCTTCGCGTCGGAGCCCGAAAGCCTGATCGCCGGCGGGATCGTCGACCCCGTGCTGCAGCCCCAGGCGCGCAACGAGCTGCTGCAGCTTCAGTTCACCACCGGCCGCGACACGATCTTCGCCGGCGTGAAGCGCGTGCTGCCGGGCGAGACGGTGGTGATCGCCAAGGGCCGCATCGTCGAGCGCCGCCGCATCGAGGCGCTCGACGGCGGCGCGATCGTGCCCGAGGACGAGGGCGAGGCCTTGGCCGAGCTCGACCGCGTGCTCGCCGACAGCGTCATGGTGCATCAGCGCTCGGACGTGCCCTATGGCATGTTCCTGTCGGGCGGCATCGACTCGTCATCCGTGCTGGCGATGATGGCGCGGCTCAACGAGCGGCCGGTGCGCGCCTTCACGATCGGCTTCTCGCTCCCGGGCCAACCCGACGAGCGCGCGGCGGCGCGCCGCGTCGCCGCGGCCTTGGGCGCCGAGCATGTCGAGGTCGAGTTCCGCGAGGCCGATTTCTGGGTGCTGCTGCCCGAGATCGCCTACGCGATGGACGATCCCGCCGCCGATTACGCGATCCTGCCGACCTACAAGCTCGCGGCCGAGGCGCGCGCGGCAGGGCTCAAAGTGATCCTGTCCGGCGAGGGCGGCGACGAGCTGTTCGCGGGCTATGGCCGCTATCGCAGCGTCATGCGGCCGTGGTGGGCGGGCGGACGGACGCCCCGGGCGCGCGGCAATCTCGACAAGCTCGGCCTCTTGCGCGGCGATCTCCCGGGCTGGCGCGACGGCATCGAGGCGGCCGAATTGCACGCCGCCAAGATCGGCCGCTCGCGCTTGCAGGCGGCGCAGGCGGCCGATTGCGAGGACTGGCTGCCGAACGACCTGCTGACCAAGCTCGACCGCTGCCTCATGGCGCATGGCGTCGAGGGCCGGACGCCGTTCCTCGATCCCGCCGTCGCCGATTTCGCGTTCCGCCTGCCCGACGCGCTCAAGGTGCGGAACGGCATGGGCAAATATCTGCTGCGGCGCTGGCTTGCCGCGCGCGTGCCGGCGGCCGAGCCGTTCGCGAGGAAGCGCGGCTTCACCGTGCCGGTCGGCGACTGGATCGGGCGGCGCGGCGCGCAGCTCGGGCCGCTCGTCGCGAGCCAGCCGGGCGTGCGCGAGATCTGCGCGCCGGGCGCGGTCGAGGCCCTCTTCCGCGCGCCGAAGCGGCGGCACGAGGCGTTCGCCGCCTGGACGCTGCTGTTCTATGCGCTGTGGCACCGCTGCCACATCGAGCGCCTGCCGCCCGGCCCCGACGTGTTCGCCACGCTCGGCATGCGCGCGTCTTAAAGATGCCGGCCCGCGTGCCACACGGCGGCGGCGCGCAGGATCAGGGTCACGAGCTGCAGCTCGGCCTCCGGCAGCACCAGGCCGAGCCCGACGTGGAACACGCCTCTCGACCACCTCGCTGATGGCGAAGACGAAGATGAGTACGTCGAGCGTGAAGACGATCGGGTGCCGCCGCGCCTTCGCCATGGAGCGAGGTTAGGCCGCGCGCGGCAACAGGCCCAGCACCTCGTTGGCGAGCAGATCGATCTCGGCCGCGGCGGACGAGCCCGCGGCGCTTTCGGCGACGCCCCAGCCTTCGGCGAACGCGGCGGCGAGCGCCACCCGGTTGCCGATGCCGACCGTGGCGAGCCCGACATCGTATTCGGCCAGGAGCGCGCGCATCGTCGCGGTGAGCGAGGCGCGCGCCGGCACGCGGTTCAGCACGAGCAGCGCCGGCACCTCCTCGCGCCGCGCCACTTCGAGCGTCGGCAAGGTCGCCCACACATCGACCGGCGACGGCTGCACCGGCACCAGCACCAATGTGGCGCAGCGGATGGCCGCGCGCGAATCATCGTCGGCGCGCGGCGAGCTGTCGATCAGCACGATGTCGCGGCCGCACGCCTGGCGCTCGATCTCCATCGGCGCGCGCCAGCCGGGCGCTTGCACGAAGCCGATCCCGGTGTGCTCGGTGCCGAGCCGCAGCGCGCGGCGGTGATACCATTCCGTGAGGCTGCCTTGCGGATCGGTGTCGATGACCGCGACGTCGCGGCCGTGACTGGCCCAGGCGACGCCCAGATGCGCCGCCAGCGTGGT
The DNA here is from genome assembly GCA_963804235.1 of uncultured Alphaproteobacteria bacterium. Lineage (GTDB taxonomy): Bacteria > Pseudomonadota > Alphaproteobacteria > ATCC43930 > CGMCC-115725 > DATJLY01. The sequence goes on along the minus strand of CAWDPP010000057.1, from coordinate 156,922 downwards.
CTTGCCGGCGCCGCCCTTCGATTGCGCGACCGCGATGATCGTTGCCGTCATTCCTTGGTCTCCTCGCCGAGCGAAAGCCCCTTCGCACGCATCGTCGCGCGGATCAGCGCCCGGGCGCGATGCTGGATTGCCTCCGCTTCGGCGAGCGAGCGGTCCGCCGCGTCGTCGTTCGGCGCCCGCCGCACGCTCCATGCCTCCGCCGGCTGGGCCGCGCTGCCGGCCAGCCGTTCGAGAGCCGTCGCCAAGCCCTGGGCGAGCTGGGCGCTTTCTTCGGTCGAGAGCACAATTCTGAGACCGGCCAGGACGATGTTGAGTTCGCCCGCCTGTGGATCGGCCAATACGGTCACAATCTCTTGGGTGACCCTCATCCCTTGCCTACCACTAATGCGATAGGTATGGACCTGTTCCGGCCGGCCCGTCAAGCGCCGGCTAGGTTTCCGCGAGTCGCCAGGAGAGCTCCTCGCCGGCCAGGAACGGGCGGACGGAGCCCGCGCCCACGGCGATGTCGTGCGGCACGCGCCACTTCTCGCGCACCAGCCGCACGCGGCCCGCGATTGACCGGAAGCCCGTAAAAGCGCGGGCCGTTGCGCGAGGCGAAGGCCTCGAGCCGGTCGAGCGCGCCTTCGTCCTCGAACACCTGGGCATAGGTCTCGAGCGCCGCCGGTGCCGAGAAAATCCCGGCGCAGCCGCAATCGCGCTCCTTGTCGTGCACCGGGTGCGGCGCCGTGTCAGTGCCGAGGAAGAATTTGGCGCTGCCCGACACGGCGGCGCGGCGCAGCGCCAGGCGATGGCTCTCGCGCTTCGCCACCGGGAGGCAATAGGCGTGCGGGCGCAAGCCGCCGGCGAAGAGGGCGTTGCGGTTGATGACGAGATGGTGCGCGGTGATGGTGGCGGCGAGATTGGCCGGCCCCGCCGCGACGAACGCGACCGCGTCCGACGTGGTGACGTGCTCGAGCACGATCTTGAGCGCGGGAAAGCGCCGCATCAGGGGGCCGAGCACGCGCTCCAGAAACACCGCCTCGCGGTCGAACACGTCGACCGCGGGATCGGTCACCTCGCCATGCAGGAGAAGCGGCATGGCGATCTCCTCCATGCGCGCGAAGACGGCGGAGAGGTGCGCGACATCGGTGACGCCCGCGGCGGAATTGGTGGTCGCGTGCGCCGGATAGAGCTTGGCCGCGGTGAACACGCGGGCGGCAAAGCCGCGCGCGATCTCGTCGGCATCGCTCTCGTCGGTGAGGTAGCACGTCATGAGCGGCGTGAAGCTCCGATGCCCGCCGGCAGCGCGGCCAGAATGCGCGCGCGATAAGCCTCGGCGGCGGCGACGGTCGTGACCGGCGGCACCAGGTTCGGCATGACGATGGCGCGGGCGAAGGCGCGCGCGGTGAAGGGCAGCACCGCCGCCATCATCGCGCCGTCGCGCAGATGCACGTGCCAGTCGTCGGGGCGGACGAGGCTCAGGCTTTCTTGCGCCATCTCCCTCACTATATCCTAAGCTCGCGATCTCTGTGACGGAGGACGAGCATGACCGCCTGCATCGTCGGATGGGCCCATTCGAAATTCGGCAAGCTCGAGGGCGAGGATATCGAATCGCTCATCGTCCGCGTCGCGGGCGACGCGCTGAAGGATGCCGGCGTCGCGCCCGCCGACATCGACGAGATTTATCTCGGCACCTTCAATGGCGGCTTCGCGCGCCAGGAATTTCCCTCCTCGCTGGTGCTGCAGCTCGATCCGGCGCTGCGCTTCAAGCGCGCGACGCGGGTCGAGAATGCCTGCGCCACCGGCTCGGCCGCGATCTATCAGGGCCTGAACGCGATCGCCGCCAAGCGCGCGCGCTTCGTCCTCGCGGTCGGCGTCGAGAAGATGACCGACGTCGACCGGGCCGCAGGTCGGCGACATCCTGATCCGCGCCGCTTATCTGCGCGAGGAGGGCGCCATCCCGGGCGGCTTCGCCGGCGTGTTCGGCCGCATCGCCGAGACCTATTTCCAGCGTTATGGCGACAAGAGCGACGCGCTCGCGCGCATCGCCGCCAAGAACCACAAGAACGGCGCGGTCAATCCGCTGGCGCAGATGCAGAAGGATCTGGGCTACGAGTTCTGCCGCACCGTGTCGGACAAGAACCCGCTGGTCGCGGGGCCGCTGCGGCGCACCGATTGCTCGCTCGTCTCCGACGGCGCCGCGGCGCTGGTGCTGGCCGATGTCGATACCGCGCTCGCGTGCGGCAAGGCGGTCGTGTTCCGCGCCGCCGAGCAGGTCAACGATTTCCTGCCGATGAGCAAGCGCGACATCATCGCCTATGACGGGCCGGCGCTCGCCTGGCAGCGCGCGCTCGACGCCGCCAAGGTCACGCTCGACGATCTCTCCGCCGCCGAGGTGCATGACTGCTTCACCATCGCCGAGCTTCTGACCTACGAGGCGATGGGCCTGACGCCGAAGGGCAGGGCGCGCGCGCGATCGAGGAAGGCTGGACCGAGAAGGACGGCAAGCTTCCGGTCAATCCCTCGGGCGGGCTCAAATCGAAGGGCCATCCGATCGGCGCCACCGGCGTGTCGATGCACGTGCTGCAAGCGATGCAGCTGACCGGCACGGCCGGGCCGATCCAGGTGAAGGACGCCGATCTCTGCGCCGTCTTCAACATGGGCGGCGCCGCGGTGGCGAATTACGTGAGCATCCTGGAGCGCCTGCGGTGAAGGCGCTGCTGCTCGAGGAAAAGGACGGCAAGGTCGCGGCGCGCATCGCATCGGTTGAGGAAAGCGCGCTGCCGCCGGGCGAGGTCACCGTCGCCGTGCGCTACTCGACGCTCAACTACAAGGACGGGATGATTCTCGAACGGCGTCGGCCGTCTCGTCCGGACCTATCCGCACGTGCCCGGCGTCGATTTCGCCGGCACGGTCGAGGCTTCGAGCGCGCCGCAGTGGCAGCCGGGCGACGAGGTGATCCTGACCGGCTGGCGCGTCGGCGAAATGCGCTGGGGCGGCTATGCCGAGAAGGCGCGGGTCGATGCCGGCCAGCTCGTGCGGCTGCCCGCCGGCATGAGCGCCAAGCACGCGATGGCGATCGGCACGGCGGGCTTCACCGCCATGCTCGCCGTCATGGCGCTCGAGCAGCACGGGCTCAAAGCCGGCGCGGGCGAGGTGCTGGTGACGGGCGCGGCGGGCGGGCTCGGCAGCGTCGCCGTGGCGCTTCTCTCGCAGCTCGGCCATCGCGTCGTCGCCTCGACCGGGCGGCCCGAGACGCACGACTATCTGCACAAGCTCGGCGCCGCGTCCTTCCTCGACCGGGCGGAGCTGGCGAAGAAGCCCGAACGCCCGCTCGAGCGCGAGCGCTGGGCCGGCGCGATCGACGCGGTCGGCGGCACGACGCTCGCCGAACGTGCTGACGCAGCTGCGCTACATGGCGAGCGTCGCGTCGTGCGGGCTGGCCGGCGGCAGCGACCTGCCGACGACGGTGATCCCGTTCCTGCTGCGCGGCGTCAATCTGCTCGGCATCGACAGCGTCATGTGCCCGCTCGAGCGGCGCGAAGCGGCATGGCAGCGCCTCGCGCGCGACCTCAAGCCCGAACTGCTCGACACCATGATCGAGACGGTGCGGCTCGAGGACCTGCCGGCGCTCGCCGCGCGCATCCTCAACGGCGGCGTGCGCGGGCGCATCGTGGTCGATCTGGCCGCGTGATCTCGCCTGAAAATTTAGTAAGGAATGCAGATACATATGGACTTTTGCTAACGTTCCACTTATAGTGAATCCCGCTGGGCTTTCAACTATTTGCGGTTGCCTAGGGCGGCACTACTATAGGTTGGAGCGGATCGTGAGCATCTTCAGTCTCGACCGGCGGCATCTTTTGCGACTCGGCGGGCTGGCGCTCGGCGCCAGCGTGGCGCCGTGGGCTGCGGCGCTTGCCGACGCGCACCGGCCGCGCCGTCCCGCGCCGCTCGTCATGCTCGATCCCGGCCATGGCGGCATCGATCCCGGCTGCATCGGCACGAGCGGCACATACGAGAAGGACATCGTGCTTTCGACCGCGCACGAGTTCGCGCGCCAGCTCGGCGCGAGCGGGCGCGTCCGCGTCAAGCTCACGCGCACCGAGGACGAGTTCGTGCCGCTGACCGAGCGTGTCGCGCGCGCGCGCGCCGCCGGCGCCGACCTGTTTCTCTCGATCCACGCCGACGCGCTGCCGGAAGAGCACATGCGCGGCGCCTCCGTCTTCACGCTGTCGGAACAGGCGTCCGACAAGGAGGCCGCGGCCCTGGCCGCGCGCGAGAACAAGGCCGATCTCGTCGCCGGCGTCGATCTCTCGCGCCATTCCTCGGATGTCAGCGACATCCTGTTCGACCTGGCGCGGCGCGAGACCAACAACGAATCGATCAAGCTCGCGCGCGACCTCGTGACCGAGCTGGGCCAGCGCGTGCGGCTCTTGAACCACACCCACCGCTCCGCCGGGTTCGTCGTGCTGAAGGCGCCCGACGTTCCCTCGGCTCTGGTCGAGATCGGCTGCCTCTCGAACCGCGAGGAAGAGACGCTGCTGCAAAGCCCGGCCTATCAGCGCCGCCTTGCGACCGGGCTCGTCCGCTCGGTCGACGATTTTTTCGATTACTCCGCGAAGAGCTGATCGGGCTCTTAACTCTTTCTTGACGATTGCGCCCTTATAAGAGACGCGCGGTTCGCGGCTCCCCGCTGCGCACCGCAAGTCCTTCGGGCTTTTCCTCCCTGAACTTGGGCCGCGCTTTGCGCGGCCCTTTCTTTTCGCGGTTGGATAGAGCGGAACGGGCTTCCTGCGGTCCGGGTTTCACGAGGAGCGTCCCACCGGACGCCTCTCGGCGAATGCCAAGGAGTGCAGGATGAAACGTGTTCTTCTCACCGCTGCGTCGGTGCTCGCGCTGACCGCGGGCGTGGCGCTGGCGCAGACCTCGAGCGGCGGCGGCAGCGCCGGCTCCTCGTATGGCGGCAGCAGCACGAGCTCGCCCGGCACGACCAGCCCCGGCGCCACCAATCCGTCCTCGACCACGGGTAGCCCGCGCACGAGCGGAAGCGGCAGCAGCACGATGGGCGGAGCCGCGTGTTCCGAATGCCGGACACGCCGCTGCCGGGCACGAGCGGCTCGGCCGAAAGCGGCAGCACCGCCGGCAGCGTCGCCTCCGGCGCGAATTGCCCCAGCGGCAGCTCCGCGACCGCGCCCGGCGCGGCGGCGGCACGGGCGGCGGCATGGGCGGCGGCACGGGCGGCGGCCGCTGATCCGATCGCGTCGCTCGAAGCGAAAGGGCCTCGCCGCGGCGGGGCCCTTTTGCTGGCACCGATGGATCGCTCCGGCGCTAGCTCTGCGGCTTCCCGGCAGAGGCCGTGCGCCATTCGCGCCAGCCGCCGCCCATCGCGGCGAAGAGATCGACCGTATCGAGATAGCGCTGCGCCGCCGCGCGGATGGCGCCGAGCTGCGCCTGCTCGAACTGGCGCTGCGCATCGACCATTTGCAGCACCTCGATATTGCCGGCGGCGACGCTTTGCTGCGAGGCGCGCAGCGCCGATTGCGCGGCTTCGATCGCCTGCTGCTGCGCCGCCACGAGCTGGGCGTCGTGATCGAGCGCCTGGAGCGTGTCGGCGACCTGGCCGAACGAGGTGAGCACGGTCTGCCGGTATGTGGCGAAGGCACCCTGGAACGCGTCCTCGGCGCCGCGCTTTTGCGCCTGGAGCGCGCCGCCATGGAAGATCGGCGCGGTCAGCCCGGCCATGATGTCCCACGCGGTGCCGCCGGCGGTGAAGAGCGTGCTGGTCTTCAAGGCTTCCTGCGCCAGCGAGGCCGACAGCGTGATGTTGGGATAGAGCTGCGCCGTCGCGACGCCGACGGCGGCGCTTGCGGCATGGAGTTGCGCTTCCGAGGCGAGGATGTCGGGCCGCTCGCGCACGAGCGACGGACGGAACCGTGAGCGGCAGAGCCTGCGGCAGCGCGAATTCCGCAAGATCGAAATCGGGCGGCGTCCAGTCGCCCGGCGCCTTGCCGGTCAGCACCGAGAGCGCGTCCTTCGCGATCGCGAGCTGCTGCCGGAGCGGCGGCAGCATGGCGCGGTCGGCGGCGGCTTGCGTCTTCGCCGTGTCGACGTCGACGATGGTGCGGTTGCGCGCGTTGAATTCGCGCTGCACGAGGTCGAGCGTGCGGTCGTCGTCGGCGATGATCGCCTCGAGCGCGGCGATCTGCGCGCGCGCCGAGGCGATCGTGATCGCCTCCTTCACCGCGTTGCCGGTGAGCGTGAGATAGGCGCCGTCGAGCTGAAATTCCTGAAAGACGGCGAGCGCGTCCTGCTGCTCGGCCTTGCGCTTGTTGAGGCCGAAGATGTCGAGCGCGTAGCTCACGTTCGGGCCGATCTGATAGAAGTTCGAGAGCGGGCTCAATTGATTGATGCCGACCGACTGCTCGATCATGCGCGAGCGCGAGACGTTGGCGCCGAAATCGACCTGCGGATAGAACGCGCCTTGCGCCTGGCCCGCCTGCTCGCGCGCCTGGGCGAGCGTCGCTTGCGCCGCGGCGAGCGTCTGGTTGCCGGCGAGCGCATCGCGCAGCACGGCCTCGAGCCGCTGCGAGTGGAACAGGTCCCACCACTCGCCCGACACTTTCTCGCCGAGCGTCACGTGCTGTTGCGGCGCGCCGGCGCCGGGATTGGACAGCGTCGGCGCCGTCTCCGGCGTGTAGGTCTTGGTCGCGGGCGCCGCGGGCGGCTCGAAATCGGGTCCGACGGTGCAGCCCGCGAGCAGCAGCATCAGAGCGCCGCCGGCGGAGCGCGGGGCAGGGCAAAAAGAGAATCGCATCGGACACCTGAACAGTCTCGGGTGCCCGTATCATTCCGCTAGCGGCTTGCTGCCCGGTTAGCGGCGCGCTTGCCTCGTGCAACAATGATGCGTGCGCGCAACCCGCGGCTGCGCGCCGAGCCGCGCGCGAAATCGCGGCGCGGAATCAGGCCGCCGCGTCGAGCTCGGGATAGTGGCGGAAGACGCCGTGCTCGTTGAAGGAGAGCCGCCGCGGCGAGGCGAGATAGGCTTTCATGCGCGGCCGCTCGGCGACGCGCCCGCACAGCGCGCCGACCTGCGGATGCTTCTTCATCTCGCGCGCGAGCGCGTTCGGGAAGGCGTAGCGAAGCCCGGCGACGACGTGGAACAGCGACAGGTCGGGATAGGAGACGCGCCGTCCGGCGAGATAGGGTCCGCCGCCGTCTGCGAGCGCGCGCTCGAAATAGCCCAGGAATTTCGGCACGCGGTTCTTGAGGAAGAGGGCCGAGCGGCGCTTCGCCTCCTCTTTCTGGTCCTCGTAATAGAGGGCGCTCGCGATCGGGTGATGCGTGTCGTGCGCTTCATCCGAGAGATCGGCGAGCGTGAGCTGAAGCTGGTTCGCCCACAGCCGTCCCGCCTCGTTCGCCGGCGCCAGCCCGTGCCGGCCGCCGAGATAAAGGAGGATGTTGGCGGTCTGCGCGATGACGAGCTTGCCGGCCTTCAGGAACGGCGGCGCGAAGGGCGGCCGCGCCGACTTCGCCTCCATGAGCTGCATCAGCGCCGGAACGCCCTGACCCTTGCCGCGCTCGCGCGCGACATCGACATAGTCCGCGCCCGCTTCCTCGAGCGCGAGGCGCACGAACTCGCCGCGCCCGGGGATCGAGGGCCAGTAATAAAGCTCGTAGCGCATGCTCCCGCCCCTTCCATCGCAATGTTGCCTTGCCAAGCGAATATCATATTGTGCTGGCGCTCAAGAGGTTTGGGGAATTGCCATGCGACGCCTCGCCTTCTTCCTGGCATTCGCGCTGTTCGCGGCCGGCGCCGCCGCGGCCGAGCCGCAATGGCTCACCCTGCCGCCGACGCCGACCCTGCCCAAGGCGGTGGCGAGCGGGCTCGCGCCGGTCAACGGCATCAAGGTCTGGTACGCCGTCTTCGGCAGCGGCGAGCCGGTCGTCCTGCTGCATGGCGGGCTCGCCAATTCGGCCTATTGGGGCAACCAGGTGCAGGATCTCGCGCGGCACTACCGCGTCATCGTCATGGACAGCCGCGGCCACGGGCGCAGCACGCGCGACGAACGGCCCTATGGCTACGACCTCATGGCGGCGGACGTGCTCGGCCTCATGGATTATCTGAAGATCGAGAAGGCGGCGATCGTCGGCTGGAGCGACGGCGCGATCCTGGGGCTCGACATCGCGATGCACCATCCCGAGCGCCTGACCAAGCTCTTCGCCTTTGCCGCCAATTCCGATCCGAGCGGCGTCGCCGACATCGCCAACAGCCCGGTCTTCACCGCCTATATCGCGCGCGCGGAAAAGGAATACGGGAAAATCTCGCCGACGCCGAAGGAGTACAAATCCTTCGTCGACCAGATCACCAAGATGTGGGAGACGCAGCCGAATTGGACGGCAGCCGATCTGCAGGGCATCAAGGTCCCGACCTGGATCGTCGATGCCGACCATGACGAGGCGATCAAGCGCGAGAACACGCTCTTCATGGCGCAGCAGATTCCCGGCAGCGGCCTCCTCATCCTGCCGCAGGTGAGCCATTTCGCCTTCCTGCAGGACCCGCAGGACTTCACCGCCGAGGTGCTGCATTTCCTCGCGCACGTGAAGGGGCAGTGAGAGGCGGGCGCCGCCGGAAGCTGGTGAGCTGGTGCTGCCGGTAAGGATTGAACTTACGACCTCCCCCTTACCAAGGGGGTGCTCTACCACTGAGCTACGGCAGCACTCGCGGCGGCATAGACGAGAGCGCGGCGCTTTTCAAGGCGGCGGCGTCAATGTCCGGCGCCCATCAGGTGATCGGGCAGCCAGGTCGCGATCTCGGGGAAGGCGCACAGGATCACGATCTGCAGCATCATGCACACGACATAAGGCAGCGTGCCCCACATGATGGTGGCGAGCGGCACGTCCGGCGCGATCGCGCTGACGATATAGATGTTGAGCCCGACCGGCGGATGGATCAGGCCGATCTCCATGTTGATCGTGAGGATGACGCCGAACCAGATCGGGTCGAACCCGGCCGCGGTGATGATCGGCAGCAGGATCGGGCTCGTCATCAGGATCACCGCCGCCGGCGGAATGAAGAAGCCGCACACCAGCAGGAACAGGTTGATCATGAACATCAGCACCCAGCGGTTGGCATGCATGTCGGCGATGCCTTGCGCCAGCGTCTGCGTCAGGTAGAGCGAGGTCAGCATGTAGCCGAACAGCACCGCGGCCGCGATGATGGTCAGGATCATGATCGATTCGCGCGCCGTATCGCGCAGGATCTGCCACCATGCGAGCGGGCTCCACATGCCGTAGATCGCGACCGCGAGCACGAAGCACAGCGCCGCGCCCACGCCCGCCGCCTCCGACGGCGTGGCGAGCCCGCCATAGAGCGCGTACATCACGCCGGCGATGATGAGGAGGAACGGCGCGATCTTGGGCACGGACGTGAATTTCTCGCGCCAGCTGTAGCGGAAGTCGGCGGCATAGGCGCGGAACCCCGTCTGCCAGATGCGGAACAGCGTCCACAGCATGAAGAGCCCGGTCAGCATCAGCCCCGGCACGACCCCGGCAAGGAACAGGCGGCCGATCGAGTTCTCGGTGGCGATGCCGTAGAGGATGAAGGTGATCGACGGCGGAATGAGGATGCCGAGCGTGCCGCCGGCGCAGATCGAGCCGGTGGCGACGCCGTCGGGATAGCCCCGCCGGCGCATCTCGGGAATGCCCATCTTGCCGATCGCGGCGCAGCACGCGGGCGACGAGCCGGTCAAGGCCGCGAAGATGGCGCAGGCGCCGAGATTGCTCAGCACCAGCCCGCCCGGCAGGCGGTAGAGCCAGCGGTCGAGCGCCTCGTACAGGTCCTTGCCGGCGGGCGAGGAGCCGATCGCCGCGCCCATCATCACGAACATCGGGATCGAGACGAGCGTGAAATCGTCGAGCCCGGAATAGAACGTCTGCGCCACCACGTGCAGACTGTCGAAGCCCTGGAAGATGCCGATGAACACGATCGACACCGCGCCGATGCCGAACGCCACCGGCACGCCCGAGACCAGCATGGCGAGCGTCACGACGAGGACGAGCGATCCCGATTCGATCGGCGTCACGGGACCACCTCGGGATTGACCGGCCGATCATCCTTGATGCCGAACGGCGGTTCGCGTCCGGTCACGAGGCAGATGAACTCGACCACATATTGCAGGCCGAGCAGCGCCAGTCCCGCCGGCATCGCCGAATACGGGATCCACAGGCGCTCGCGCCACACCGTGTTCGAGTGCCAGTTGTTGGCCCAGGCCTCGTGCCAGAAATTGTAGGCGAGGACCGCCAGCACCGCGACGAAGGCGAAGCCCACGACGATCGAGAACAGCGCCAGCCCATAGCGCAGCCGCGGCCCGGCATGGAGCGGCAGCACGTCGACATTGACGTGGCCGCGCGTCATCAGCACGTAGGGGCTGCCGACGAAGGTCGCGGCGAGCAGGCAGTTGGTGACGAAGTCGGTCTGCCACACCGTATTGGTGCCGAGCACCGAGCGCTCGAACACCATCTCGCACACGACGAACACGCCCAATGCGATGAGGCCTGCGGCGAAGATGCCGCAGGCCTGCGACACGGTCCTGACCGACGTGATGAAGCCGTCCATGCGTGCGGGATGTGCTCCTGGCGCCGCTATTTCACCGCCAGCGCCTCGTCGAGCAGCTTTTGCCCGTCCGGCACGTCCTTGGCGTACTGGGCGTAGGACGTCGTCTTGGCGAGCGCGAGCCAGGTCGCGAACTGCGCGTCGTCGAGCGTCGCGACTTCGACATTGTGGTCCTTGAACGCCTTGATCGCCTCGTCATCGACCGCGCTCGATTTCGAATCGTAATAGGCCTGCGCGTCCTTGCCCGCCTTCAGCACCGCCGCCTGCTGCTCCTTCGAGAGAGCATCGAAGCTCTTCTTCGACATCAGCACCGGCTCGTACATCATCCAGAGCGCGTTGTCGCCGGGCGCGGTGAGGCACTTCACCTGCTCGTAGAGCCGCATCGACTGGAACGTGCCGAGGCTCGTGTCGGTCGCCTGGACGACGCCGGTCTGGAAGGCGTTGTAGATCTCGTTCGACGGCGGCGTGACGATGTTGGCGCCGGCCGCTTCCCACATCGCCGCGAAGGTCGGACCGGCGGCGCGGAACTTCACGCCCTTGAGGTCCGAAGGCTTCAGGATGCAGCCCTCCTTCGACGCCATCCCGCCGGCGAACCATGCGTCCGACAGCACCATCACGCCGTGATCCTCGATGATCTTGCGCATGTCGGTCATGAAGGGCGAGGCGTCGATGCGCTTGGCGCGCGCCGAGCTGCGGATGAGGCCCGGCATCAAGGTGGCGCTGAACGCGCCCGACCTTGCCGCTGGCGTAATCGAGCGGGAACAGCGCGATGTCGAGCTGCCCGTTGACGAGGGCGTCCCACTGGTCGTTGGGCTTGAACAGCGACGCGCCGGGATAGACCTGCACCTGGAGCGCGACATTGTCGCCGCCGACTTCCTTCGAGATCATCTGCACCATGTCGTCGCGCACGTCGCCCTTGCCGCCCGGGAACTGGTGCGAGGCGCGCCACACCTTGGCCTGCGCCGATGCCGGCCCCGCGAGCGCCACTGCCGCCACAACTCCGAGCGCCGCACCGAAAATGCCGTTGATCCTGCCCATTGCGTTTCTCCCCAGTGTCCCGCGCACCCTGCTGCCCGGGATCGTTGCCCGGCTCATACCATATCGCGACGCGAGGGTGCGAGCCTTTCGCGCCCGCGTTCGGTCAGCGCGAGGAAGCCGTCCGGGCCGGGCGCCACGAGATCGTCGCTGACCGCATCCTCCCAGGCGCAGTTCAAAGGGCACGTGCTTTGCCACGCGCTCTGCACGTCTTCGTAAGTGCGCGGCCGGTCGGCGATCCAGCGCAGGAACTGCACGATGAGGAGCTTCGCTTCGGTCGCCATCTCAGCCGAGCGCGTGCGTCGACGGCGCGAACAGCTCCTCGGGCGTGTAGCGCCGCGGCAGCATGTGCTGCTCGACCGCGAAGGCGGAGATCGCCTCGAGCGCCTTGCGGTTTCTCTCGATGCCGAACGGGAACGGATCGCCGACCACCGCGGCGAGGGCGAGCGCCGTCTCGTCGTCCTTGTCGAGATTTTGCCGCGCGGCAAGCTCCTTGCGATAGATCTCCTTGGCCGCGAAGAAGCCGTTATAGAGCTCGACCGCGACCTCGGGCCTGCGCGCCAGGACATCGTTCCTGATGACGATGCCGTGATTCACCGGATAGATCCCGGTCTTGCGGTACCAGGCGTAGCCGGCCTCGCGCGCGTTCGGGATGAGCGGGCGCACGTCGGGCGAATCGACGCGGATGTCGCCGATCGCGGCGGCGAGCTCGCCGCTCTTCAGAAGATCCGCCGCCGAGCGCCCGACATAGCGGTGATCGACGTTGCCGGGCGCCTTGAACTCGGAAACATGCTCCTCGTCGGTCGGGCACCAGGTGATCTTGCCGAGATCGACGCCGTATTCGTGCTGCAGCACGCCGCGGTTCCACAATCCGGTCGTGACCGTGTAGCCGCGATTGACGCCGACGCGCCGCCCTTCGAGGTCCTTGGGCGATTTGATGCCCGACTGCGCATGGACGAAGGCGGCCCAGTGGTGGAAATTGCGCGTGACGAAGACCGGAATCGCGGTCAAGGGCTTGCCGGCGGCGCGCGCGCACAGATATGTCGTGAACGCCATCTCGCAGATGTCGAACGCCAGCTCGCGCACCATCGGGCGCATGCCGTTGGTGGTGATGGCGCCCACTTCGACGAATTCGAGATCGAGCTTGGTCTTGACCGCGCCTTCCTTGAGCGCGCGGTTCACGCCATAGGTGGCGGTGGCGATTCTGAGCGGCACGAGTTCGCTCCCTGGTTCTGCCTCTCAGCATAGTCCCAAGAACGCACGCCTGCCATGGGCCGGGAACGGGACGGGAGCATGCTCGTTACCCTATCGGCGGGCGCGCCGCCCCGCGAAGGGAGGACATAAAATCGCCATGACCCGGGAAGACGCCTATGTCGTCTTGGGCGACATCGTGCGCGACGTGCTCGGCTGCGAGGACGCGGTCGTGAGCGACGCGGCCGGTCCGGGCTCGCTTCCGGCGTGGGACAGCCTCGCCCAAGTTGCGATTCTCGCCGCCGCCGAGGTGCGCTTCGGCATCCGGATCGGAGTGCGCGAGGCGGCGCGGCTCGCCTGCGCCGGCGACCTCGTCGACCTCGTCCTCGGCAAGACGGGACCGGCGCTGGCGTAGCGCGCATGAGCTGGACCAACAATCCCGACGATCTCGATGTCGCCGCGTCCGACGTGCTGGCGGCTTTCCGCGCCGGGCGCGAGGCCGGCCGCTCCGCCGTCGAATGCTATCGCGCCGCGGTCCAGGCCTGGCGCCGCCATCATCCCGAGCAGGCGCCGGAATATTCGGCCAAGCGCGCCGTCGCCTTGATCCTCGCCCATCACGTCGAGCTCAAGGTGCAGGAGTAGGTTGACCGCAAGGGCACCTCGCGCCACGGTCGCAAGCGATGAAACCCGCCGACAACCCGCCGACAAGGCACGCGTCGCGAGGCGCGACTCGCAGAGCGCCTCAAGGCCAATCTCGCCCGCCGCAAGGACCAGGCGAGGAGCCGCGAGGGCGAGGATGGCGCCGCCGCGCGTCCTGCCGTCTCGCCCCTTCGGGGGCCCCCTCGGGATGAGGAAAAAGAAAACCCGTCGTCCCGATAAATACCGCACGAACACGACGTTTCCGCGCGCAATTCCGCCGCAATCCGCATTAAGATCGCGCCATGGACCGAATCCGCATCAAGGGCGGCGTGCCGCTCAAAGGGCGCATCCCGATCGGCGGCGCCAAGAACGCCGCCTTGCCGTTGATGACGGCGGCGCTTTTGACCGACGCGCCGCTCACCCTGCGGCGCGTGCCGCGCGTCGCCGACATCACCACCATGGCGCATCTCCTGGTGCAGCACGGCGTGTCGGTGACGATGCGCGGCGCCGAGCGCGAGGACGAGCCGGGCCAGGTCCTCGTGCTCGACGCGCGCCGCGTCGTCTCGACCACGGCGCCTTACGACCTCGTGCGCAAGATGCGCGCCTCGGTGCTGGTGCTGGGGCCGCTCGTCGCGCGCTTCGGCCAGGCGCGCGTATCGTTGCCGGGCGGCTGCGCCATCGGCACGCGTCCGGTCGATCTCCACATCAAGGGCTTGCAGCGCCTGGGCGCCACGGTCGAGCTGGCGCAGGGCTATATCGAGGCGCGTGCCGAGCGCGGACTGATCGGCGCCGAGATCGTGTTCCCGACCGTGTCGGTCGGCGCCACCGAAAGCCTGATGATGGCGGCGACGCTCGCCCGCGGCGAGACGCTCCTCGTCAATGCCGCGCGCGAGCCCGAGATCGTCGATCTCGCGCGCTGCCTCAAGGCGATGGGCGCCGCGATCGAGGGCGCCGGCAGCGACCGCGTGCGCATCAGCGGCGTCGAGCGCCTGCACGGCGCCGAGCACAGCGTCATCCCCGACCGGATCGAGATCGGCACCTACATGATGGCGGCGGCGATCACCGACGGCGCGGTCGATCTCGTCGGCGCCGACCCGGAGCTCGTGGCTTCGGTGGCGCGCATCCTCGAGGGCGCGGGCATCGCGATCGAGACCACGAACGACGCGCTGCGCGTGCGCCGGCGCAACGGCCGCATCAAGGGCGTCGACGTGATGACCGAGCCGTTCCCGGGCTTCCCGACCGATCTCCAGGCGCAGATGATGGCGCTCATGAGCACGGCCGACGGCGCCGCCATGATCACCGAGACGATCTTCGAGAACCGCTTCATGCACGTGCCGGAACTCGCGCGCATGGGCGCCGACATCAACGTGCACGGCGCCTCGGCCATGGTGCGCGGGGTGCCGCGCCTGACCGGCGCGCCGGTGATGGCGACCGACCTGCGCGCCTCGGTCTCGCTCGTCCTCGCCGGGCTCGCGGCCGAGGGCGAGACCATGATCAACCGCGTCTATCACCTCGACCGCGGCTACGAGCGGCTCGAGGAGAAGCTCGCCGCGTGCGGCGCCGCGATCGAGCGCCTCCCGGGCGATGGCTGACGGCCTGAAGCTCCGCGCGATCGACGCGGACGATCTCGCCGTCATCTCGACGATTCTGCAAGACGCGCTCGTGCCGGTGGCGGAGATGGCGTGGCTCCCCGACGAGCGCCGCTTCGTCCTGGTGCTGAACCGGTTTCGCTGGGAACCGGATGAGGTCGGCGGGCGCGCCAATTACGAGCGCATCCTGACCGGCCTCTGCATCAGCGGCGTCGCGCGCGTGCAGCGGCGCGGCTTCTCGCCCGCGGACGGCGAGCGCATCCTCGTGCTGCTGGCGCTGCGCGCCGAGGGGCAGGCGATCTATCTCGATTTCTCCGGCGGCAGCTCGATCCGCCTCGATACCGGCGGCATCGAGTGCCGGCTCGACGACATGGGCGAGCCGTGGCCGACGCAATGGCGCCCGCGCCACGACGTCGCCGAGAAGGAATGAGGCGGCGGCCAAGCTGAATTTGCCTCGCGCGCCCACGGGACGCTAGGATTCGCCGCATGACCGTCGCGGCGAACGAGAAGCTGGTCCTGGCGCTGCCGAAGGGGCGCATCATCTCCGAGGTGATGCCCGTGCTGGCGCGCGCCAAGATCGAGATCGAGCCCGAGTTCGACGATCCCGATACGCGCCAGCTCCGCTTCGCCACGAACGATCCCGGCCTCGACGTGATCCGCGTGCGCAATTTCGACGTCGCCACCTTCGTCGCCTTCGGCGCGGCGCAGCTCGGCGTCGCCGGCAACGACGTGCTGATGGAATTCGAGTATCCGGAAATCTACGTGCCGCTCGACCTCGAAGGTCGGGCACTGCCGCATGGTGGTGGCGGCGCCGAAGGAGGATGCCGGGCGCGGACGACCCGCGGCGCTGGAGCCACGTGCGCGTCGCCACCAAATATCCCGAGATCGCACGCCGCCACTTCGCCGCGCGCGGCGTCCAGGCCGAATGCATCAAGCTCCAGGGCGCGATGGAACTGGCGCCGATCGATCGGCCTGTGCCGCCGCATCGTCGATCTGGTGCAGACCGGCACCACGCTCAAGGCGAACGGGCTCGTCGAGATCGAGCACGTGGCCGACGTGACCTCGCGCCTCATCGTCAACCGCGCCGCCTTGAAGACGCGCGCCGCGCAAATCAACCTCTGGATCGAGCGCTTCCGCGAGGCGGCCGATGCCGCTTAGGCTCGACACGCGCGACCCCGGTTTCGCCGCTTCGTTTGCGGCTTTTCTCGATGCGAAGCGCGCGCTCGAGGCCGATGTCGATCGCGACGTGGCGCAGATCATCGCCGACATGCGCGCGCGCGGCGACGCGGCGCTCGCCGATTTCACGCGCCGCTTCGACCGGCTCGATTTCGCGCGCGTGCCGATGCGCGTGGCACAAGCCGAGATCGAAGCGGCCGAGGCGCAGTGCGACGCCGACGCGCTGAGCGCGCTCGCTTTCGCGGCGGGGCGCATCGCCGACTACCACCGCCGCCAGTTGCCGCAGGATCTCGACACCATCGACGACGCGGGCGTGCGGCTCGGGTGGCGCTGGCGCGCGATCGCGGCGGTCGGCGTCTACGTGCCGGGCGGCACCGCGGCCTATCCCTCCTCGGTGCTGATGAACATCGTGCCGGCGAAGGTGGCGGGCGTGCCGCGCATCGTCATGGCGGTGCCGGCGCCGGACGGGCATCTCAATCCGCTGGTGCTCGCCGCGGCGAAGCTCGCCGGCGTCGACGAGATCTACCGCATCGGCGGGGCGCAGGCCGTGGCGGCGCTGGCCTATGGCACGGCGAGCATCACGCCGGTGGACAAGATCGTCGGGCCCGGCAACGCCTATGTCGCGGCGGCCAAGCGCCGCGTCTTCGGCGCCGTCGGCATCGACATGATCGCGGGGCCCTCCGAGGTGCTGGTCGTCGCCGATCGCGACAACGATCCCGCCTGGATCGCCGCCGATCTTCTGGCGCAGGCCGAGCACGACGAGGCGGCGCAATCGATCCTCCTCACCGATGACGCGGATTTCGCCGATCGCGCGGCCGACGCGGTCGAGCGCATGCTGGCGCGATTGCCGCGCCGGGACATCGCCGGCGCAAGCTGGAAGCAGCACGGCGCCATCATCCGCGTGCGCGATCTCGCCGAGGCGCCCGCCATCATCGACCGCATCGCGCCCGAGCATGTCGAGCTTGCCGTCAACGATCCCGATGCGCTTGCGGCCAAGATCCGCAACGCCGGCGCCATCTTCCTCGGCCGCCACACGCCCGAGGCGGTGGGCGATTACGTGGGCGGGCCGAACCACGTGCTGCCGACTTCGCGCAGCGCGCGCTTTTCCTCGGGCCTCGGCGTGCTCGATTTCCTGAAGCGCACCTCGATCCTCGGCTGCGATCCGGCGAGCCTCAAGGCGCTCGGTCCCGCGGCGTTGGCGCTGGCGCGCGCCGAAGGGCTCGACGCGCACGCGCTCTCGATCGCGATCCGCCTCAATCTGCCACGCGGCTGAGCGGTGCCGGAGAGCTCCTCGTACATTGCCGAGATCACGCTCGACGAGCGCACGGTGGTGCGGCGCAACGCCGATATCGAGCACGAGCGCGCCGTGGCGATCTTCGATCTTCTGGAGGAGAACAGCTTTGCCCCGGTCTCGCGCGTGCCGGGGCCCTTCCACCTCCGTCTCGGCATCGAGGAGAACCGGCTCGCCCTCGACATCCGCGGCACGGGCGGCCAGTCGTTGGAGCGCGTGGTGCTGCCGCTCGCGCCGTTTCGCGGCATCGTCAAGGATTACTTCCTCGTGTGCGAGAGCTATTACAACGCGATCCGCAGTGCCTCGCCCTCGCGCATCGAGGCGATCGACATGGGCCGCCGCGCGCTCCACGACGAGGGCTCGGAGCTGCTGCGCGAGCGCCTGGCCGATCGGGTCAGCATCGATTTCAACACGGCGCGGCGGCTCTTCACGCTGCTCTGCGTGCTGCATATCAGGGGCTGAGGCGCGTGGCGCGGCTGCCGTCGAGCGTGCTCTTCGCCTGCAGCTTCAATTCGATCCGCTCGCCCATGGCGGCAGCCATGCTGCGCCGGCTCCATCCGCGCCGCATCTATGTCGATTCGGTGGGCGTGCGCGAGGCGCCTGATCGATCCCTTCGCCGTCGCCGTCATGGCCGAGATCGGCATCGACATCGCGGCGCACGAGGCCGAAATCGTTCGACGGGCTCGAGGACACGTCCTTCGATCTCGTCGTCTCGCTCACGCCCGAGGCGCAGCACACGGCGGTCGAACTCACCCGCACCATGGCGTGCGAGCTCGAATTCTGGCCGACCTACGACCCGGCCGCGGTCGAGGGGAGCCGCGAGGAGCGGCTCGTCGCCTATCGCGCGGTGCGCGACTTTTTGCGGCAGCGCATCCTCGAGCGTTTCCCGCCGCACGAGCCGCTCGGCGAGCGGAAGGACTTGACCCAGGACGGCGGCGCGGCGATGTTCTCTCCCATCGAAGGGGAAAAAGGGGACCAGAGCGCCGCATGGTAAAGGAAGACCTGATCGAATTCTCCGGGCACCGTCACCGAGCTCTTGCCCAATGCCATGTTCCGGGTGAAGCTCGACAATGAGCATGAGGTGCTGGCGCACACCTCGGGCAAGATGCGCAAGAACCGCATTCGCGTCCTCGCGGGCGACCGGGTCAATGTCGAGATGACCCCGTACGACCTGTCGAAGGGCCGCATCACCTTTCGCTTCAAATAGCCTTGGCGGACGAGCAGCGCCTCGTCCTGGCGTCGGCCTCGCCGCGCCGCCTCGAACTCCTGACGCAAGTGGCGCTGGTACCCGACGCGGTCGATCCGGCCGCGATCGACGAGACGCCGCTCGCGCACGAATTGCCGGCGGCGCATGCCGCGCGGCTCGCCGAAGCGAAGGCGCGCGCCGTCGCGGCGCGGCACCAGGGCGCCTACGTGCTCGCGGCCGACACGGTCGTCGCGGTGGGCCGCCGCATCCTGCCCAAGGCCGAGGACGATGAGACGGCGCGGCGCTGTCTCACGCTGCTCTCCGGGCGGCGCCACCGCGTCCATGGCGGCATCGCGCTCGTCACGCCCGCCGGCAAGATCGCGACGCGCCGGGTCGAGACGGTGGTCGTCCTGAAGCGCCTCACGCCGGCCGAGATCGACGACTACGTGCGCTCGGGCGAATGGCGCGGCAAGGCCGGCGGCTATGCGATCCAGGGGCTCGCCGCGCGCTTCGTCCGCTTCGTCGAGGGCTCCTATTCCAACGTCGTAGGCCTCCCGCTGCTCGAGACGGCGCAGCTTCTCGCCGGGCACGGTTATGCCCCGGCGCGGCGTCTTCCGTGAGCACCGAGCTGCATCTCGCGGTCTCGCCGGGCGAAGTGTGGGCCGCGCTGATCGAGGACGGCGCGGCGGTCGAGCTGCGCATCGCGCGGAGCGGCGCCGTGCGCGTCGGCGCCGTCTTCCTGGGCCGCGTCGACACGCTCAATCGCGAGCTCCGTGCCGCGTTCGTCGATATCGGCCAAGGGCCGCCGGCCGTGCTCAACGCTGCTGATGCGCTGGCGACCCTCACCGAAGGCCGCGCCATCGTGGTGCAGGTGACGAAGGAGGCGCGCGCGCGCAAGGGGCCGGAAGTGACGACGCGCCTCAGCCTCGACGGCGCGCTGACCGATCTCGCGCCGGGAGATGCGACGAGTGGGGCGCCGCGCCGCCTCGATGCCGATGCCGGCCCGGTCGCGGAAATTCTCGATGCATATCGCGCCGTTCCGCCCGATCGCATCGTCATCGACGACCGCGCGGCCTTTGCCGCGGCGCGCGCATATCTCGCGCGCACGCACCGCGCGCTGGCCGAGCGCGTCGAGTTCGGCGCGGTCGATCTTTTCGCGCGCGACGACGTCGCCGCTTCGCTCGGCCCCGAGGTCGCGTTGCCGGGCGGCGGGCGGATCGTCATCGAAGCGAGCGAAGCCGCGATCCTGATCGATGTCGATAGCGGCGGCGCGCCGGCGCTCACGACGAACCTTGCCGCCGCGCGCATGATCGCACGGCACATCCGGCTGAGAAACCTCGCCGGGCCGATCGTCATCGACTTCATCGGCATGAAGGGGCGCGAGGACCGCGCGCGCGTCGCGGCCGCGCTGAAGGACGCGCTCAGCGCCGATCCGGCCGGGCCCGAGGCGCTCGGCTGGACGCGGCTCGGTCATTTCGAGCTGGTGCGGAAACGCCGCCATCCCTCGCTCGACGACATCCTCACCGAGCGCGGCCCCGGTGGCGGCCGCGTCAAGACCGCGCTCACCGTGGCGCTCGAAGCTCTGCGCCAGCTCGCGCGCGCGGCGCGGGCCGAGCCCGCACGCGCCTTCGCGCTCCGCGCGGCGCCCGAAGTGGCGGCGGCGCTTGCCGATGGCCCCGCGCGCCCGGCGCGGCGCGAGCTCGAGACGCGGCTTGCCCGCGCGCTCGCGGTCGAGCCCGAGGCAAAATTCGGCCGCGAGACCTTCGACATCAGGCCGCTCTGACCTTATCTATGCGCCATGGACGACATGCCCGTACGCGGCGCCAAGCCCTGTCCCATTTGCGGCAAGCCGGTCCAGGCGCGGTTCCGGCCGTTCTGCTCGGCGCGCTGCCGCCTGGTCGATCTCGGCCGCTGGCTCAACGGCAGCTATAGCGTCCCGGCGGTGCCGAACGACGACGACGAACGCGCCGAGGACGCGGACGAGGACGGCGGCGCGCCAAGCTAGCGGCGTCGGAAGCGGGGGCGCATGGTCTCGCTCGTGTTGGCGGCACTCTTCTTCGGCGGCATCCATTTGGGCATCGCCGGCACGCGGCTGCGCGACCGCATGACCGCGGCGCTCGGAACGCGCGCCTATCTCGCGGCGTTTTCGCTGGCGTCGATCGCCGGCCTCGCCTGGCTCATCGCCGCCTACGATCGCGCGCCCTATGCGCCCATCTGGGGCCAACTCGCGTGGTGGCGGCCCGTGGCCATTCTCCTGATGCTGCCGTCCGCGTTTCTCGTCGTCGTCGGATTGACCACGCCGAACCCGACCGCGGTGGCGCAGGAAGAACGCGCCGCAGCACCGCCGCGCGGCATCGTGCGCGTGACACGCCACCCCTTCCTCGTCGGCGTGGCGCTGTGGGCGCTCGTGCATCTCGTCGGCAACGGCGACGCGGCTGCGCTGATCTTCTTCGCCACTTTCGCCGTCGTGGCATTGGCCGGAACCGTCTCGATCGACGCCAAGCGCAGCCGCGCGCTCGGCCCCGCCTGGGCGTCCTTCGCCGCGCAAACCTCGATCGTGCCGTTCGCAGCACCTGCCGCCAGGGGCGGCGGCATCTTGCGCGAGATAGGCCTCGTGCGCGCGCTCGCCGCGCTCGGCGTCTACGCCCTGATCCTCGTCCTGCACGGGCCGATCATCGGCGTATCGCCGTTTACCGGCTGAACGGCGCGCCGCGCGCCACGGCGGGCGGCGATGCGCCACGGCCGTTGGCTCAGTTGGTGCGATAGATCTGGTCGACGAGACTGCCGGGCACGTACAGCCCTTCGGCACGTTTCAAGAAGCTCGTGAACTCGGCATTGCTCGCGATCTTGGCCGTCTGCTCCTCGAACTGCGCGAGGCTGTCGTAAGTCGCGATGAAGACGAGGCCGTTCACGTTGCCGCCGACCGGCGCGCCGAAGCGAACCTTGTTGCCGGTGATCTGCGTCACCCGTTCGGCCGCCTCCGCCGCCCACGCGCGCGCTTCGGCCACTTTGCCCGGCATGAAGGTCGATGTTCTTATGAGTGTAATCATTTGCCCCCTCCTTCTCGCCCGATGCTTTCGGACGCAAGGATGAGCCTCCCACCTCTGCCGTCGCAAAGCAAGGCCGCGCGGCTGGACAGTCGCGACCCGTCTCGCTATATCGCGCGCCCGGCGCCCAGGTAGCTCAGTTGGTAGAGCACGTGACTGAAAATCACGGTGTCGGTGGTTCAATTCCGCCCCTGGGCACCACTTCAATCAACGAGCGAAGGTTGCGTTCTGGCGCGTCGTAGGACTGCGGCGCGGCGCGGATGTATGATGGCGTGGGGATTGAACGAGGGGCTCATGGCGCGAGCGCAAAAGGCCAAGGCGAAAGCGGCGCGGCCGGAGCGAAGAAGGCGGCGGCGGCCAAGCAGAAGAAGAAAGCGCCCGTGCGGCGGATGGCGCGAAAACTGCGCCTCACCTTCATGACCGGCGATTACGAGATCGTGCGCGCGCTTGCGCGACGGCACGGTCCAAGCGAAAGGGATCGAGCTCGTCGCCATCCCGTCGCCCGGCAGCGGCGCGATCCACGACCGCGTGGCGAAGGGGCGCGCCGCCGACGTCAACGAATATAACGGCGGGCATTACGTCGTGCAGAAGGCGCATGGCCGCGCCGACATCACCGCGATCCCGGTCTTTCTGCATCGCCGCTTCCGCCACGGCTTCATCTATGTCAACACCGGCAAGGGCATCGCCAAGCCGGCCGATCTCGCCGGGCGGCGCGTCGCCTGCCGCACCATCGGTGCCGCCGCGAATTATTGGATGCGCGCTCATCTCGAGGAGCAGGGCGCGCCGCACCGCTCCATCACCTGGGTGATCGAGACGCTCGACGAGGCCTCGTCGAAGGCGCCGAAGGAGTTGAAGATCGAAGTCGTGCCCAAGGGCAAGAAGGTCGAAGAGATGCTTCTCTCCGGCGAGGTCGACGCCATCATCCAGCCGAACGTCAACGAGGCCCACGCCGAGGGCGATCCGCGCATCGCGCGGCTCTGGCCCAACTACCGCGAGGTCGAGGCGGGCTATTACCGGCGCACCGGCTTCTTCCCGATCATGCACGTGACGACGGTGCCGACGGCGATCGTGGCGAAGCATCCGTGGGTGGTCGAGAGCCTGACCTTGGCGTTCGAGGAGGCCAAGCAGCTCGCGTACCAGCGGCTCGCCAATCCGCGCAACGTGCCGCTCGCGTTCTATCGCACATATTGCGAGGAGGAGCAGGCGCTCCTTGGCCGCGATCCCTGGGAATACGGGCTTTCGGACGCCAACCGGCGCAATTACGGCGCGCTCGTGCGCTATGTGCACGAGCAGGTGCTGAGCGGCCCGCTGCCGCGGCTCGAGGACCTGTTCGCCAAGGAAGCGTTCGAGCTCAAGCTGCCGCTGCCGCGCATGCACCGGATCGAGTACGATTTCTGAGGACCATGGGAGACGACGGGATGGCGCAACAGTTCAGCGGCCGGCGCGAGGATCTGCGGCTCGTCACCGGGGCGGGCCGCTATACCAACGACTGGAGCCTGCCGCGGCAGCTTCATGCCGTGTTCTGCCGCGCCGACCACGCGCATGCGAAGATCCGCGCGATCGACACGGATGAGGCAAAGCGCGCGCCCGGCGTCGTCGCCGTCTTCACCGCGCGCGACGTGGCCGATGCCGGGTTCAAGACGCTGCCGCCGTCGGTGCATTTCCCCGGCCGCGGCGGCAAGAAGCTCATCGTGCCGGAGCGGCCGGTGCTGGCGACGGACCGCGTGCGCTATGCCGGCGAGGAGGTCGCGGTCGTGCTCGCCGAGACGCGCGGGCAGGCGCAGGACGCGGCCGATCTCGTCGTCATCGCGTACGACGATCTGCCGCCGGTGATCGGCTTCGAGGGCGCGCTGGCCGCGAGCGCGCCGGCCCTTCACGACACGATCCCCGGCAACGTCTGCTTCGAGTTCGAGTACGGCAACGAGGCGAAGGCGGCGGAGACGATCGCTTCCGCCGCGCACGTGGCGAAGGCGGCGCTCGAAAGCCCGCGCGTCGCGCCCAACACGATGGAGACGCGCGGCTGCCTTGCCGCCTACGACGCGGCGACCGACCGCTACGAGATCCGCTGCGGCCATCAGGGCGGTCCGGCGATGCGCGATGCGCTCGCCCTCATGCTCGGCGTCGCGCCGGACAAGGTGCGCGTGCACATGGTCGATGTCGGCGGCGCGTTCGGCGCGCGCACCGCGCCCTATGCCGAGCATCCGCTGCTGCTTCATCTCGCCAAGCGCCTCGGCCGCCCGATCAAGTGGAGCGCCACGCGCGGCGAGGACTTCCTCACCGACAATCACGGCCGCGCCATCCGCGTTTCGGGCGAGCTCGCGTGCGACAAGGACGGGCGCTTCCTCGCGCTGCGCACCGAGTGGCTGTGCGATTCCGGCGCTTATCTGAGCCAGGCGGGCGTGCTCACCAATTCGATGAACGGCCTCACCATGGCGGGCGGGCCCTATCGCATCGAGACGGTCTATGGCCGCCACCGCCAGGTGATGACCAACACCGCGCCGACCAACGCCTATCGCGGCGCCGGCCGGCCCGAGGCGGCGCTCATCGTCGAGCGCCTGGTCGACGAGGCGGCGGCGCTGCTCGGCATCGATCCGTTCGAGCTGCGCCGGAAGAACGCCGTGCGCACGGGCGACATCCCGTACAAGACGCCGACCGGCACGGTGCTCGACAGCCACGATTTCCCCGGCCTCATCGACGAGGCCGAGCGGCAATCGGACTGGCGCGGCTTTGCCGCGCGCCGCGCCGAAGCCGCGCGCCGCGGCAAGCTGCGCGGCATCGGCTGCGCCCTCTTCTTCGAGCCGTCGGGCGGCGGCGGCGTGCCGAAGGACCAGGTCGCGCTGCAATTCGGGCCTGACGGCAAGCTCGTGCTGCATCATGTCGCGGGGCCGAGCGGGCAGGGCTACGAGACCGTCTTCCCCGAGCTGGTGGCGAAATGGCTCGGCCTCGATCCGGCGCGCATCGAATGCCGCTCGGGCGATCCCGACGGGCCGGCGCTGGTCGGCGCCGCCGCGATCGGCTCGCGCACCATCCTGTCGCACGGCTCGGTGATGAAGATCGCGAGCGACGAGGTGATAAGAAAGGGGCTGGCGCTCGCCGCCGACGCGCTCGAGACCGCGGGCGCCGATCTCGAATTCCGCGACGGCAGCTATTTCATCAAGGGCACCGACCGCTCGATCGCGCTCGGCGAGCTCGTCGAGCGCCACGCCAAGGCCACGCCCCATCCGCTCGACACCATTTCGGAATGGGCGCCGCAGCGCTGCTTCCCCTCGGGCGCGCACGTCGCCGAGATCGAGATCGACCGCGACACCGGCGCCGCCGAGATCGTGCGCTACACCGCCGTCGACGACATCGGCACCGCGATCAACCCGACGCTCGCCGAGGGCCAGGTCCATGGCGGCGTGATGCAGAGCGCGGGGCACGTGTTCGGCGAGGATTGCCGCTACGACCCCGAGACGGGGCAGCTCCTCGCCGGCAGCTTCATGGACTATGTCATGCCGCGCGCCGATCTCGTGCGCGAGTTCCGCCTCGCCGACCATTCCGTGCCGACGCCGAGCAACGCGCTGGGCGCCAAGGGCGCGGGCGAGGCCGGCACCACCGGCGGCGCTGCCGACCTGCATGAACGCGGTGATGGACGCGCTGCGCTCGGCCGGCGTCCAGAAGTTCGACATGCCGGCGACGCCGGCGCGGCTCTGGGAGGCGCTGCGTCAGGCGCGCTAAGGCAGCTCGGCGATATAGCGGCGGTCGAAGATCGAGTTGCCGTCGAGCTCGGGCTTCAGGAGCCCTTGCGACTTGTACCAGGCGATCTGGCGCAGCACGTCCTTGACGTTGACGCGCTCGTCGCGGTCGAAATAGGGGATCGCCTGTTTCACCGTCTCGGGCGGCGCGCCGGTGTATTTGGCGATGATCGCGATGTCGGCGGCGGCGTTGGGTCCGTCGCGCCGCACCTCGCCCGGGCCGACGAAGGCGTCGTAGAATTCGTGCGTGCTCTCGACATAGACCTTGAGGAAGCAGCGCAGATCGGCGGCGCGCTCGTCCATCCCCTTGGTCGGGGTGAAGACGCCGTTCCCCTGCATGCCGGGGAACTCGTCGCCGACCCAGCCGAGCAGATGCGCATCGCCCTTGCCGACGAGCGCCATCACCGAGTTCACCGGCAGATCGGTCGCGTCGACCTGGCCGCTCGCGATCGCCGAGATCGCGTTCGTGTTCGATTGCAGCGGCATCAAGCGCACCGACTTGAAGTCGAAGCCGTATTTCTCGGACGCGAGATAGAGCGAATAGACCAGCGCGGTGCCGAGCTGCGTCACGCGCGAAGCTGTGGCCCGGCGAGTCCGTGAGGCTTCTGAGGCCCGCGTCCCAGGCGTGGTTCGAGGTCATGAATCCGAGGAACTGGAAGCCGCGCATCTCCTGGGTCGAGCTCGAGATGATTTTCAGCTCGCCCTGGCCCGCGAGGCTGTAGAAGCCGCCGGTGAGGCCGCTCTCGCCGATGTCGATCGCGCCCGCGACGGCGGCGACCGCGACCGGCTGGGCGCGAATCGAAATAGGCGAGCTCGACCGGGCAGCCCGCGGCGGCGAACGCGCCCTTTTCGACGCCGATATAGATGGGCGCGCCGGCCGAGGTGCGCACCATGCCGACCTTGAGGCCCGCGGCGAACGCGGGCCCCGCGCACACCAGCACGGCCGCGATCAAGAACTCTCGTCAGCATCGCCCCTCCCAATCGCGTCAGTGCGGGAACAGGATTTGCTCGCGCTCGTAGAGACGGAAGGCGATGCGCGAGCAGGATCAGCGTCACGGCGAGCGTGGCGAGCCCGGAAATGCCGATCATCGCCCAGCTCATGGCTTCGCTGCGGATCACCTGTCCCATCAGCACGGTCTGGCCGAAGGTCGGGATCGCGGCGAGCAGCGAGTGGAGATGGACCGGCGCGAACACCAACAGCATCCCGGCGATCGCGGGCACGAGCGGCAGCAGGCCCAGATAGGTCTGCGCCTCCTTGAGGCTCCTCGTCACCGCGGCGATGACGAGCTGCGATGCAACCGCGAAGAGCGCGAGCGGCAGGCAGATCGGCAGCAGCAGCGACAGGCGGAAGACGCCGGGCGGCGTCATCAGGCCCAAGGATTCGCGCGGCACCAGATGCAGCATGGTCCAGAAGGCCAGCATCTGCACCGAGAGCGCGATGAGCGTGAAGACGACGCCAGCGCCGAACTTGCCGACCAGCACTTCCGAGCGGCTCACCGGGTTGATCATCAGCGGCTCGAACGAGCCGCGCTCGCGCTCGCCGCTCGTCGTGTCGAGCGTGAGATAAACGCCGCCCAGGAACAGCGTGAATATGAAGAAGGGCGGCATCATGTTGAGGAAGGTGGCGCCGAGGCTGATGGCGCGGCCGACATTCTCCTCCTCGATGTGGAGGGGGGAGGTGATGTCGGGCGAGATGCCCAGCGCCTCGAGCCGGCGCGTCGCGATCTCGTGCTCGTAGCCGTGCAGCAGATTCATCATCTGCGCGATCGGCACGACGCTCGAAAGCCGCGAGGCGTCCGAAATGAGCCGCACCTCGAGCACGCCCGCCGCCGTCCCCTCCTTCTGCGCCGGTGGCGGCAGCAGCAGCACGAAGGGCGCGCCGCCGCTGCGCACGAACTCGGCCGGGTCCTGGTCGAGCGGGCGCAGCTCGGCGCCGTGCGCGGAGAGATATTCCGCGAGCGCCGGCGCGTTGTCGGCGCCGATGGTCTCGATCTCCATGGGACCCGCGCGCCCGCCGCCCGCCGACAGCGAGCTCGCGACGAAGGTGATCATCATGCCGAGGATGAGCGGGCCGATCAGCGGATAGATCATCGCCATGGCGATGCTGCGGCGGTCGCGCAGATTGTCGATCATTTCCTTCATGAACACGACGGCGACGGTCGGCATCGGCTCAATCCTGCCCGGCCATGAGCGCCGGCGCCGCTTCGCGGGCCTCGGTCGCCGCCATGAAGATCTCCTCGAGATCGACGAGGCCGGTGGCGCGGCGCAGCTCTTCGGGCGTGCCCTGGAGCGCGATGCGGCCATTGGCGACGATGACGATGCGGTCGGCCAAGGCCGCCACCTCCTGCATGATGTGGCTCGAGAGAAGGACGCAGCGCCCCTCGGCGCGGAAGCGGCGCATGAGCTCGCGCACCGCGCGGCTTGTCGCCACGTCGAGCCCGTTGGTCGGCTCGTCGAGCAGCACGTTGTGCGGCTCGTGCACGAGCGCGCGCGCCAATGCCACCTTCATCTGCTGCCCGCGCGAGAAGCCGCGCGTGCGGCGATCGACGAAATCCTCCATCGCGAGCGTGTGCACGAGCTCCTCGATGCGGCGCTCGAGGCCGGCGCCGTAAAGCCCGTGCAGCGCGCCGAAATAGCGCACGTGCTCGCGCGCGGTGAGGCGCGGATAGAGGCCGCGCACGTCGGGCAAGACGCCGATGCGGCGCTGCACCTGGCGGCGCTCGAGCCGCGCGTCGAAGCCGTCGACCAGCGTCGTGCCGCTGTCGGGCGTCAGCACGGTGTAGATGTGGCGCAGGATCGTGGTCTTGCCGGCGCCGTTCGGGCCGATCACGCCGGTGATCTCGCCGTCCTGCGCGGTGAAGCTCACGCCGGCGACGGCCTGCACCCGGCCGAACGATTTATGAAGATCGCGCACCTCGATCATGCCCGATCGACCCTAGCCGAAGAACCGGCGAAGGACGAGATTAAGATTGTTACCGGTGGTAGAATGAAGCCGGACGAGAAGAGGCGAGGGGCGCATGCGACGGATCGTGTTGGCAGGACTCGCGGCAACGCTGGCGGGATGCGCCGCTCAGCCGGGCGACAGCAATGCTCAGCCGAGCGGCGGAGCGGTCGTGCTGGCGGCGATCGGAACGCCGTTCCTCATCGCCGCGAAAATCCCGCTGTGCGCGTTTACGATCGTCGCATCGGGTCCGCTGGGCGCCACGGCCGCGCTCGTTCCGCCCGACGATCCGCTGGGTCACGAGGTGCGCCAGGGATTGGCCGACGGCATCGACGCGAATTGCGGGCCGCCCTACGCGGTGACGCCCTAGCCGCTCAGGGCTGCTGCTGCGCCGGCGCGCTCGGCTGCGCGGTCGCGACCGCGGCCGGCGGGTTCTGCGACATGGGCGGCGCGTTCTTGTCGGGGACGACGACGAATCCGACGAACCACAGCACTCCGACGACGCCCAGGACGATGAACATGACGCATCTCCGATGTTGCCGCCGCAGCTCTGGCAAAGCGGCCCCGCGCCGTCAAGCCGTCATTCTTCCGGCATGAGGATAACGCCGTCGCGGCGCAACGCGGCGATCTCGTCCTCCGAAAGCCCGGCGGCGCGCAGGATCCGTCGCGTATCGGCGCCCACCTCCGGCGGCTGATGGCGGATCGTCGTGCGCCGCCCGGCCATTTCGATGGGCAGCGCCGGCAATTTCGTGCGCCCCTTGCCCGGCAGATCCTGGTCGAGCAGCGCGCCGCCGGCGAGAAGATGCGGATCGGTGAAGAGGTCGGCGACCTTCGCCACGGGCGCGAAGGGTATCTGCGCCGCCTCGCATTTCGCCGCGATCTCGTCCTTGTCGAAGCGGACGAGCAGCTCGGCCACGATCGGGATGAGCCACGCGCGCGCCGCGACGCGCAGCTCGTTGGTGGCGAGGCGCGGATCGGCCAGAAGGTCGGGCCGGCCGAACGTCTCGCAGAAGCGCCGCCAGTGATTGTTGCTGGTGACGCCGACGAAGATCGGCGCCCCG
The DNA here is from genome assembly GCA_963804235.1 of uncultured Alphaproteobacteria bacterium. GTDB lineage: Bacteria > Pseudomonadota > Alphaproteobacteria > ATCC43930 > CGMCC-115725 > DATJLY01. The sequence continues at coordinate 127,441 of CAWDPP010000057.1, read as the reverse complement.
TCGCGCGCGGCAAAGATCTGGTAGATGCCCCAGCCGCCGACCCGCGCCGGCATCGGCGGCATCGGCTCCCCGGTGATGAACTCCCCGGCCATGTGCTGGCCCATCATGAAGACCGTGGTCTCGAACAGCGCGCTCTTGACGTACTGGCCCGTGCCGGTGCGGTCGCGCTCGCGCAGCGCGGCGAGGATCGCGATCACGGCGAAGGCGCCGCCCATGATGTCGACGACCGATGTCCCGGCACGGAGCGGCTGGCCGGGCGGTCCGGTCATGTAGGCGAGCCCGCCCATCATCTGCACCACCTCGTCGAGCGCCGGGCGCTGCTCGTAGGGGCCGGAGAGAAACCCTTTCAGCGCGCAATAGACGAGGCGCGGATTGCGCGCCGAGAGCGCATCGTAGCCGCAGCCCAACCGCTCCATCGTGCCCGGCGCGAAATTCTCGAGCACGACGTCGGCGCCGGCGGCGAGGCGATGGACGAGGGCGCATCCCTCGGGCCGCTTCAGATCGACCGCGAGGCTTTGCTTGTTGCGGTTGAAGTAGCCGAAGAAGTCCGCGGCGAAGCCGCCGAGGCGGCGCGTGCTCTCGCCCTCGGGCGCAGGCTCGATCTTGACGATGTCGGCGCCCAGGTCGGCAAGCACCAGGCCGGCGCTCGGCCCCATGATGTTCTGGGTGAACTCGAGAACCGTTATGCCCGCAAGCGGCAGCTCATCCATTGCGGGCGCGACTTTACAACGGGACCGGGACCGAAGGGGAGCGCGCGCCGTTCAATCCGCGGAGGATGTGCGATGCGCCGAATTTTCGTCATTGCCGGGGTGATGGCGCTCGCCGGTTGCGCGAGCCAGCTTGTCTACGACATCGGCAAGGCCGACGACCCGTGCCGCGCCGAGAAATTCGCGACGAAATCGGAGCTCGTCGCCTGCCTCACGGCGCACGAGCGGCCGGTCTGGGCACAGGACGAGCCGCAGACGCTCGACATTTTCGACCAGTATGCCGCCGCTCGGGCCTCTCTCGCCGCGCAGCTCGATAGCGGCGCGCTGACCGAGGAGCAGTATGACAAGCAGCTCGCCGACACCAACGCCGATTTCCACGCGCGCGTCATTGACCGGCGCGCCGCGACGGCGACGAAGCCGTGATCAGGTCGGTTCGAGCGCGCCGGCGCGGACGAGCTCCAGCATCGCGGCGGGGATCGGCTCTTCGAGGACGTGGCCGTAGAGCGCGTTGAACAGTTCCTCGCCGTCGGTTTCGCCGCTGAGGAAGCGCAGGATCGACTGCTCGACCATTTCGTCCAGCTCGTCGACCGGAAGGGGTGCGGCGATTGCGGCAAGGGACGTCGCGAATGTCATGTGCTGATGCTTTCCTTATGAACAGGCGCCGAACGATCCGGCGTCCGCTTACAAACAGTTACCTTCGGTTACGGTTCCCGCCCGTCCGGAAAATTTCGGCCGCAAAATCGTCACCCCTCGACCGGCAGCACGCGGACGTCGTAGCCGTGCGCAAGGCGCCGGTTCAGCACCGGGTCCTCGAGCTCGATGTCGAACCGCTCGGCCGCGGCGATGCCGCCCGGAACCGCCAGCGTGCCGCCGAACATGACCGTGCCCGCGGGCAAAGAACCGTTTCCATTCATATACTTGGCGATCAGCTCCGGGGGCGGGCGCAGGGCCGCGACCGGCCCCTCCTGGTAGGGTCGCCGGCGCCCGCCGATGGTGGCGTAGGAGCGCAGGATCAGCCGGTCCCAGTGCGGCGCGACCTCGTCGAAGGGCCACAGCATGGCTGATATGGGCTTGGCGCATAGCTGCTTTGCCAGGGTCACGCCCTGGGCCTCGACCTTGCGGTCGGTGTGATCGGAGCCGACGGCGACGAACAACCCTTCGGCGAGGCTGACCACGACCGGCTCGACCTCGCCGCTGGTGTCGCCGCCCGCGACCTCGATCGCGCCCGCGGTGGTGAGGAGCGACGCGGCGGCGCGATAGAAGATCGGCGTCGTCTTCGGCCGCTTGACGCCAAGCCGCTCGAGCTCGGCGATATGCTCCTCGACCGCGGCGGCGTCGCGCCCGGTCCAGCCGGCGATGACGAGCGTTTCGATGCGGGCGTCGAGAGTGCGCCGCCCGGCCAGAGTGTCCGCGGTGAAGGCGAGGCGATTCATGTGTGCTCCATCGCGTCGCGCATCCTATCATGAGCAACGACGAGGATCGAAGATGGACGAGGCGAACCCAGCGCAAGACCGGCTCGCGCGCTTGCGCGCGGAGCTGCGGCGCGCCGGCGTCGACGGATTTCTCGTGCCGCGCGCCGATGCGCATCAGGGCGAATACGTGCCGGCCTCGGCGCAGCGCCTGGCCTGGCTCACCGGCTTCACCGGCTCGGCCGGGCTCGCGGTCGTGCTCATGGAGCGCGCCGCGCTCTTCACCGATGGCCGCTACACGCTCCAGGCGCAGGACCAGGTCGATGCGAAGCTCTATGCGCTGCGCCACGTGAGCGAGCAGCCGGCGACGGCCTGGCTCGCCGACAACCTGCCGAAGGGGGCGGCGCTCGGCTACGACCCGTGGCTGCACACGCCGCCCGAGCTCGAGCGCTACCGCGCGGCGGTCGAGCGCGCCGGCGGCAGCCTGCGTGCGTTGGCCGCGAACCCGATCGACGCGATCTGGACCGACCGGCCGGCGCCGCCGCTGGCGCCCGCCGTGCCGCACGAGCTGCGCTTTGCCGGCAAGGACGCGGCCGAGAAGCGGCGCGAGGTCGCGGCGGCGCTGGCCAAGGATGCGATCGACGCCGCCGTCCTCACCGCGCCCGATTCGATCGCCTGGCTCCTCAACATCCGCGGCGGCGACGTGCCGCACACGCCGTTGGCGCTGAGCTTCGCGGTCCTCCATGGCGATGGCCATGTCGAGCTCTTCATCGACCGCCGCAAGCTCGCGCCCGGAACGATGGCGCATCTCGGCAACGAGGTGACGGTCGCCGAGCCCGACGCGCTCGGCCCCGCGCTCGACCGGCTGGGCGCCGCGAAAAAGCGCGTGCTGGCCGATCCGGCGATCGTGGCCGATTGGGTGTTCGGCCGGCTCGCCGCCGCCGGCGCCACGGTCCATCGCGCCGCCGACCCGTGCCAGCTCCCCAAAGCCTGCAAGAACGAGACCGAGCTTGCCGGCGCGCGCGCGGCGCACAAGCGCGACGGCGCGGCGCTGACGCGCTTTCTCGCCTGGCTTGCCGCGACGGCGCAAGGCGGCGCGCTCAGCGAGATCGCGGCGTCCGACGAGCTCGAGAAATTCCGCCGCGGCGGCGAGCATTTCCGCGACCTGAGCTTTCCCACCATTTCCGGCGCGGGCGCCAACGGCGCCATCGTGCATTACCACGCGACGCCACGCACCGAGCGCCGGCTCGAGCCCGGCACGCTCTATCTCGTCGATTCGGGCGCGCAGTATCTCGACGGCACCACGGACGTGACGCGCACGGTGGCGATCGGCACGCCCGAGCCCGAAATGCGCGACCGCTTCACCCGCGTGCTTGAAGGGCCACATCGCGCTCGCGCTGTGCCATTTCCCCAAGGGGACGAGCGGCTCGCAGCTCGATGCGCTGGCGCGCCGCGCGCTGTGGGAGGCGGGGCTCGACTACGACCACGGCACCGGCCACGGCGTCGGCAGCTATCTCGGCGTGCACGAAGGGCCGCAGCGCATCTCGAAGCTGCCGAGCGCGCAGGCGCTCATGCCGGGCATGATCGTCTCGAACGAGCCCGGCTACTACAAGACCGCCGCCTACGGCATCCGCATCGAGAACCTCGTCGTGGTGACGAAGCTCGCGAACGGCGGCGGCGAGCGCGAGATGCTGGGCTTCGAGACGCTGACCTTGGCGCCGATCGACCGCGCCTGCGTCGAGCCGTCGCTGCTCGACGCGCGCGAGATCGCGTGGCTCGATGCCTATCACGCGCGCGTGCGCGACGAGCTGACGCCGCTCGTCGATCGCGCGACGGCGGCATGGCTCGCCGCCGCGACGCGACCCTTGGGCCGCTAGCCCGTCACCACGATCTCGACCTCGCCGTCCTTCCGGAGCACGGTCAGCGCCGCGTCCTCGCCGTGGCGGCGGAAATGGAGGTCGACCGCGACCTCGCCCATGCTGAGCCGCTCGATGCGCAGCTCGTCGATGAAGCGCGGCAGCGCCGGCCGGGTGAAGCGGATCTGCGCGATCTCGGGATGGAACGAGACGCCGAGCACGGCGCCGATGAGCGCGAAGGCGGCGGCGCTCGACCAGGCCTGCGGGCTGCACGCGACGGGATAGTGCGTCGGCCCTTCGCCCGGCCGCCGCGGGAAGCCGCAGAACAATTCCGGGAGCCGATGCAGCTCCAGGAAAGTCGAGGCGTCGAAATGCGCCTCGATGAGGCGCAGGAGCGGCGCGCGCAGGCCATAGCGCGCGAGGCCCATGGCGATGAGCCCGTTATCGTGCGGCCAGATCGAGCCGTTGTGGTACGACATCGGATTGTAGCGCCGCTCGGACGTGGCCAGCGTGCGGATGCCCCAGCCGGAAAAATGCTCCTCGCTCATCAGCGTCGCGGCGACGCGCGCGGCGCGGGCAGGCTCGCAGATCCCGGCAAAGAGCGCGTGCCCGGCGTTGGACGTGCGCACCCGGCAGGGCCTCTTGCCGCCGTCGAGCGCCAAGGCATAGGAGCCGATCTCCTCGCACCAGAACGCGGCATCGAAGCGGCGGCGCAGGTGGCGCGCCGCGGCCGCGAGATTTTCCGCGCGCGCGCCGGCGCCAAGCGCGCGCGCCATCTCGGCCCCGCCCTCGAGCGCGGCAAAGACATAGGCCTGAACCTCGACGAGCGCGATCGGCCCGGTGGCGAGGCGTCCGTCGGCGTGAAAGATCGCATCGCCGGAATCCTTCCAGCCCTGGTTCGCCAGGCCCTTCTCGGCGCGGCGGTCGTATTCGAGAAATCCGTCGCGGTCGCCGTCGCCGCCGCTGTCGCCGTGGCTCCTCATCCACAACAGCGCCGCCTCGATGTTGGGCCAGATCGATTGGATGAAGGGCGTGTCGCCGGTGCGGCGGTGATAGCACGCGGCCAGCACGACGAAGAGCGGCGTCGCATCGACCGAGCCGTAATAGCGGCCGAACGGCACCTCGCCCAACGCCGCCATCTCGGATTTGCGCGTCTCGTGCAGGATCTTGCCGGTCTCGGCGTCGCGCGCGGGATCGCTCTCGCGCGCTTGCGTCGCGGCGAGAAAGGCGAGCACGCCGCGCGCCACGTGCGGCCTGAGCCAGAGCGTCTCCAGCGCGGTGATGATGCCGTCGCGGCCGAACGCGGCGTTGAACCACGGGATGCCGGCGTAAGGGTAGGGACCGGTCGGCTGATCGGTCAGCAGCATGTCGAGATCGGCCTCGGAGCGGTCGATCCAGCCATTGACGGCGGTGTTGGAAGTGGCGATGCCGGCGGCGCCGCGGCGCAGCGCATCGACCCGCGCGGCGGCCTTCGCCGAAGCGCCGACGAAATCCTCGGCGCGGCCCGGGGACGATCCTTCGCGCGCGCACAGCACCGTCACGTTCACCGTGAGCGCGCCGTTGGGCGGCAGGCGCAGCTCGTAGCGCGCCTCGCGGCGGCTGAGCGCGTCGGGCGGCGGGTCGAAGCGAAGCTCCGTGCGGCGCACGACATGGTCGCGCCCGCGATAACCCAGCGTGACCGACGCCGCGCCGATCGCGGGCTCGAGCATCTCGCCGCGTGCGCTGCGCGTCTGGCCGCGCACTTCGAACATGTCGGCGAAATCGGCGTCGAAGCCATAGCGCAGCGTCAACGCCACCGGGTGATCGGCGAAGCTCCTGATCTCGAGCCGCTCGAAGCACGCGCCGTCGTCCAGAACCTTGCTGCGCAAGAGATGGACCTGGTCGCGCGCGAGCTTCAGGCGGCCGTCGTAAATATCGGGATTGGCGAGATCGACCGCGAGCACGGTGTTGTCGCGCGTCACGCGCGAGCTCAAGAGCAAGGGCCGCGCGCGCTCGATCACCAGGACGAAGCGCGAGAGATAGCGCGTGTCCTCGTGGAACAGCCCTTCGGCCGCCGGGCCGGCCGCCTGCACGTCGCCATAGGCGTCGAGCACCGCGAACGTGTCGCCCTGCTTCAGGCTCTGCGAGCCGATCCGCGCCGAGGCGCCGGACGGGATGTAGAACGGGCCGATCGTGACGTCGGCGTCATCGGAAGCGCGGCGTCGCTGCGGTCGCGGCCGGGCCATCGCGGGAGCGGGCCGGCTCAGGCCGGCTCGAGGCTCGGCTGCGCCGCGCCCGCGAGCGAGCGGTAGAGCGCGAGATAATCCTCGGCCATGCGCCGGCTCGTGAAGCGGCGCTCGAACTCGCGGCGGATGCGCCCGCGGTCGAGCGCGCCGGCGGCTGTGACCGCGTCGGCCGCGTCGTCCGGCCCGTCGACGACGAAGCCGGTGACGCCGTCCTCGACGATCTCGCGCACCGAGCCGCGGTCGAAGCCGATGACCGGCGTGCCGCAGGCGAACGCCTCGATCATGACGAGGCCGAACGGCTCGGGCCAGTCGATCGGGAAGAGCAGCGCCGCGGCGTTGCCGAGGAATTCCGATTTCTGGCGGTCGTCGATCTCGCCGATATAGTCGATGCCCGGCGCGTCCAAGAGCGGCCTTATCTCGCGCTCGAAATAGGCGCGGTCGACCTTGTCCACCTTGGCGGCGATGCGGAGCTTCCGGCCGCTCTCGAGCGCGATGCGGATGGCGAGGTCGGGCCGCTTCTCGGGACAGATGCGGCCGAGGAAGGCGAGATATCCGCCGTCGCCGTCGCCCTGCGGCGAGCAGGTCCTTCGGGAATGCCGTGATGCACGGTTGCGGCCCAGCTCGCCCAGTCGAGCGGCCGGCGCTGCGTCTTCGAGATGGAGACGAGCGCGGCTTCGCTGAACTCGGCATAGAGCGGCTTCAGCTCGGGGATGTCGAGCCGGCCGTGCAGCGTCGTGAGAAACGGCGTGGCAAGCCGGCGGAACACCGGCAGGTGCAGGCAATCGATGTGGAAATGCACCACGTCGAACGAGCCGGCATCCTGCGCCAGGCGCTCGAGCATCATGATCTCGTAGGCGAGCGGCGCGCGGCACGTCTCGTCGAAGCGCAACGCCTTCGCGCAGCCGGCGCGCAGCTCGGCGCGCGTTTGCGAATCGCCGCTCGCGTAGAGCGTCACATCGTGGCCCAACGCCACCAGCTCCTCGGTCAGATAGGAGACGATGCGCTCGGTCCCGCCATAGAGTTTCGGCGGCACGCTTTCGGTCAAGGGCGCAACCTGGGCGATCTTCACGCCGGCCAAACCATTATGTTCATTTCGTGGATTCTCCCATTGGCGCCATGTCCTTCCGCGGTCTAACGGCGTTCCCTAAGGGCGGTTCCCGCGGCGGAACGGCACGTCGAACCGGGGTGTTTCACGTGAAACTGGCGTCGAGGCTCGCGGGCGGACCCACCTTGCGTATCCTATTGGTTGATGACGACGACGACGTGCGCGACTACACCGCTACGGTGCTCGAAGAGGCGGGCTATGACGTGCGCGTCGCGGCGCGCGGCGAGGCCGCGGTCAAGCTTTTGGCGGCGGGCGAGCCGTTCGATCTGCTCATCACCGATATCGTGATGCCGGGCTGGGACGGGCCCGAACTCGCGCGCCGCGTCAAATTGATCCGGCCCGAGCTCAAGGTGCTCTACATCACCGGTTTCACGCGCCACATCGCGCCGGTCGAACTGGTCGGCTGCGAAGTGCTCGACAAGCCGTTCCAGCGCGAAAAGCTGCTGCACACCGTGCGCCACCTTCTGTGCCCGTGAAGATCACGGCACGAGCACCGCGGCGCCGGTGATCCTGCCGTCGCGCAGCCGCGCGAGCGCCTCGTTCGCGTCGCGCAGCGGAAATGCCTCGGTCGTGGTGCGCACCGGCACCGCGGACGCCAAGGCCAGGAACTCCTCGCCGTCGGCGCGCGTCAGATTGGCGACCGAGCGGATCTGCCGCTCCTCCCACAGGATGCCATAGGGAAAGCTCGGGATGTCGCTCATGTGGATGCCGGCGCAGACGACGATGCCGCCCTTCGCCGTGGCGGCGAGCGCCGCCGGCACGAGCGCGCCCACCGGCGCGAAGATGAGCGAGCCGTCGAGCGGCTCCGGCGGCAGCTCGTCGGAGCCGCCGGCCCACACGGCGCCGAGCGAGCGCGCGAACTCCTGGCCCGCGCGGTCGCCCGGCTTGGTGAAGGCGTAGACGCGCTGGCCGCGATATCGGGCCACTTGCGCCGCGATGTGCGCGGCGGCGCCGAAGCCCCATAATCCCAGCCGCTCGGCCGGCCCCGCGAGCTTCAGCGCGCGGTAGCCGATCAAGCCCGCGCACATGAGCGGCGCCGCCTCGACATCGCCGAAGGCGGCCGGCACGTGCAAGCAGAAGCGCGCGTCGGCCGCGGCGATAGGCGGCATAGCCGCCGTCGATCTGATAGCCGGTGAAGCGCGCCTGATCGCACAGATTCTCGCGGCCCGAGCGGCAATAGGCGCAGCGCCCGCACACATGGCCGAGCCACGGCACGCCGACGCGGTCGCCCGGCTTCACATTCGTCACGGCGGCGCCCGTCTCGAGCACCGTGCCGATGATCTCGTGCCCCGGCACCAGCGGCAGCTTCGGCTCGGTGAGCTCGCCGTCGACGACATGAAGATCGGTGCGGCACACGCCGCACGCCTTGACCGCGATGAGCGCCTCCTCGGCGCCCGGCCGCGGCATCGGCGCGTCCGCCGCGAAGCGCAGTTTCTGTCTGGCGCGGTCGAGGATCATCGCTTCCATGGGGACCCAAGTCTGCCGCTTCTCAGCCGCCGAGGAAATGGCCGATCGGCGCCAACGGCCGCACGTGCTCGCACACGATCTTGGTGGTGGCGAGGAGCGGCACGGCAAGAAGCGCGCCCGGAATGCCCCACATCCAGTTCCAGAAGATGAGCGAGCCGATCACCAGCACCGGATTGAGCGTGAAGCGGCGCGCCACCAGCATTGGCGTCACGGTCTCGCCCTCGATCAGGTGGATCGCGAGATAGGCTGCCGGCGGCAACAGCGCGTGCAGCAATGTCGGAAATGTCAGAAGGCCCGACGGCGAAGAAAATGACGAGGCCGGTCAAGGGCCCGAGGATGAGCACGTAATTGAGGATGAACGCGACCGCGCCCCACAGCAGCGGATTGGCGAGGCCCAAGGCCCACATGGCGCCGAAGGTCGCCAATCCCACGAGCGTGTTCATGATGGTGATGGTCACGAGATATGCGGAAATCTCCTGCTCGATCTCGCGCGACATCTCGACCGCGCGCTTCTTGTCGCCGAAGCTCGGCAGGATCTCGACCAGCTTGCGCATGAAGATGTCGCCGGCGCTCAGCAGGAAGAACAGCAAGAGCGCGGTGAGGAAGAAGCCGGTGAGGATGCTGCGCGTGCCGGAGAAGAGATAGGCCGCAAGCGTCGAGCCCTGGATCGCCGGGGCGGCGGCGGCGCGGCCGCCGCCGGTCACCTGTCCGAGCTGGTCGAGCAGGCGCAACATGCGCTGGGCCGGCTCGCGCAACAGGCTCAGATGCTCCTCGATGCGCGGCAGGCTCTGCGGCAGCTTGTTGAACCAATCGGTGGCAGGGCCGGCCAGCCCATAAACGAGGCCGCACAAGAGCGACGCGAGCAGCGTCATCATGGCGAGCGCGGCCAACGGCCCCGGCACGCGCCAGCGCGTCAGCACGCGGTAGCCGGGCTGTCAGCAACAGCTTCAGCAGCAGGGCAAAGCACAGCGGCACGGCCAGCTCGGCCGTGAAGTAGAGCGTGTAGAACGCCATCAGCGTCAACACGCAGGCGAGCAGCACCGTGCGGCTGTCTTGCGGCAGCGACATCGGCTCGCGCGCCACCGCCGCGCCCTCTTCGGACCGCGCGCCGGCCGTCGCTTCGGCTGGATTTCCCATCGCCCGCAAGGCAAACGCGGGGCGCGCGGCCAAGGTTCGGCCGTTGGCAGCAGGGAGAGCGCGCCCTTATGATGCGTGCGCCGCCGGGGAGACGCGCGCCATGCCGCCAAAGCGCAATCCGCTCAACCTCAATGCGCTGCAGTTGAAGACGCTGACGCTGTTCCAGGCGCTGGCGCAGCTGCCGGATCATGCGCGGCCGGCCGAGGACGGGGGCGTGCTCGTCGGCGATCTGCCGCACCCGCACGGCGATCATTTCCACCTCGGCGATGCCGTCGTGGCGTCGCGCGACGCGACCGGGCTCGCCAACCAGGCCGCGTGGGTGGCGCTCGAACGCAAGGGGCTGATCCGCTCGCGCTTCCCCGCTGCCGCGGTGGTGACGAAGGAAGGGCTCGGCTACGACACGGGATTAGAGGGCACGATCCTGCACCGCGGCGATCATTGAGCCTACCAGCAGAACCCGCGCGCGACCGCGAGCGGTGATTCGCCCGCGGCGGCGAGCGCGGCCTCGATGCGTTGGCGCGTCGGGCGCCGTGCCGGGCGTGACGCCGAGCTCCTCGGCATGGAGCCCGCCGACGATCCACAGCGCGTCGATCCCGGCGCCGCGCGCGCCGGCGATATCGGTGCGCAGACTGTCGCCGACCATGAGCACGCGCCGCCGGTCGGAGATGCCGAGCATGGCGAGGCTCGCCTCATAGACCGACGCGAACGGCTTGCCGTGCCAGCTCACGCGTCCGCCCAGCTCCTCGTAGCGCAGCGCCAGCATCCCGGCGCAGATGATGCGCCGGCCGCGATGGATCACGGTCAAGTCGGCGTTGGCGCACACCATCGGCAGATCGCGCGCGCGCCCCGCCTGGAGCACCGGCTCGTACTGCTCGGTCGTCTCGTGCCAGTCCCAGGGGCCGGTGTTGAGAAGGAAATCGGCGTCTGTCCGGCGCCTCGACGCGGACGAGGTCGAGCCCTTCGGTCAGGCCGAGGTCGCGCGTCGGGCCGATGAAGCAGCAGCGCGCCCCGAGCGCCGCGTAGAACGGCGTGTCGCGCCGCTTCATGCGCTGCCACACCTCCTCGCCCGAGGAATAGATGCCGCGGTAGAGCGCGGCCGGGATGCCGATCTCGGTCAGGCGCTCGGCGATCGCATCCGCCCGGCGCGGCGCGTTCGAGAGCAGCAGGACGGGCTTTCCCGCCGCGCGCAAGCGTAGGAGCGCGTCGAGCACGCCGGGATAGGGCTGGTTGCCGTCATGCACGACGCCCCACAGATCGAGGATGAGGGCGTCATAGCGGGCGACGATCTCGCCGACGCCGCCGAGCAGGCGAAAGCTCATGCCGAAAGCGATTCCGCTGCGGTGCCGACCGCCGCCGCCACGCTCGGATAGCCGTCCTTCGCCAGCAGCACGGTCAGCTCCTCCTTGATGCGCTCGACCAGGCCGGGGCCCTGATAGACCAGCGCGGTGTAGAGCTGCACGAGGCTCGCGCCGGCGCGGATCTTGGCATAAGCGTCCGCAGCCGAGGCGATGCCGCCGACGCCGACGAGCGGCAGCTTGCCCGAGGTGCGCCGGTACATTTCCGCCAGCAGCGCCGTCGAGGGCTGGAACAGCACCGGCCCGGTCAGGCCGCCGGGCTCGGGCGCGTGGCGGCTCTTCAAGGTCGGCGGGCGCGCCACCGTCGCGTTCGAGACGATGAGCCCGTCGATGCCCGAGGCGAGCGCGACCTGGGCGATCTCGCTGCGCTCGTTGGGGGCGAGGTCGGGCGCGATCTTCAACAGCAGCGGCGGCGGGTCGCGCGACACCGCCGCCTGGCGCGCCGCCATGACGCGCTCGATGAGGCGGGTGAGCGCGCTCTTGCGCTGCAGATTGCGCAAGCCCGGCGTGTTCGGCGAGGACACGTTGATGGTGAGGTAGTCGGCGAGCGGCGCCAGCATCGCCACGCCCTGCACATAGTCGCCGATATCGTCCTGCGTGTCGCGGTTCTTGCCGATATTGGCGCCGACGATGCCGCCCTTGCCGCGCCGCGCCCGGAGCCGCGCCGCGACCGCGGCGAGCCCGTCGCTGTTGAAGCCGAAGCGGTTGATGAGCGCCTGGTCCTCGGTCAGGCGGAACAGCCGCGGCGGCGGGTTGCCCGGCTGCGGCCTGGGCGTCACGGTGCCGATCTCGACGAAGCCGAAGCCGAAGCGCAGCATCGCGTCCGGCACTTCGGCCTGCTTGTCGAAGCCGGCGGCGAGGCCCACGGGGTTCGGGAACCTGCGGTGCCACAGCGGCACCGCGAGGTTGGCCGGGTCGGCTGCCGCCTCTCCGCGCATCAGCCCGGCGGCGAGCGCCCGGACGGTGAGCCGGTGCGCCGTCTCGGGCGGCAGCGCGCGCACGAGCGGCAGGGCGAGATCGAAAAATGCGGCCATCCCGCAAACGCTACCGCACCCTTGCCGCACGCGACAAGGATTGCGGCCTTCCGAATTACGTCATGCGGAGCATGCGCGGCAAGTGCTGGCTCGCGCCACAACAAACTGCGGACGGCGTTGACGCAACGGCGCTCCGGCGCGGTGTGCTATAGCGCTGCCATGGTGCGTGCCGTCTCTTTGCCTTTGGCGCCTGCGCTCGTGGCCGGCGTGGGGCGGGCGGCGTGGCTGTCGCCCGACGGCGAGATCGCGCTCATGGCGCATGACGAGGCGGCGCGGCGCGCCCGTGCGCAAGTGCCGATCGTGTGCCATGCGCGCGCGACCGCGCGCCGGCTCGGCGTGCTGCCCTTTCCCGCGCTCGACCTCTTGGAGCTCTTCGCCTTCGTGCGGCCGGCGCAATTCTGCCTGCCGACGCCGCGCGGCCTGGCGCTGGCGACCGGGCTCGACGCTCCCGGCAACGATCTCGCCGCGGCGGCGGGCGTGCTCATCGCCGCGGCCGAACGACTGCTCGCGGAGCTGGCGGCGCAACGGCCGGACCCGGACTTGCGCGCCATCGCCGCCGCGATGGAGCGCGGCGGCTGGGGCTGGGCCGGATCGGTGCTCGCGGCCTTGCCGCGCGAGCGCGAGGACGCGCCGACGCCGGCCGGCCTCGCGCAATGGCGGCGCCTGCCGGAATGGTCGGAACTCGCGCCCGAAGGCGCGCCCGGCAACATCCCGGTCGAGGAATGGGAGGCGCGCGAGCGGCTCGCGATGCTGCTCGGGCGCGATGCCGAGGCGCGGCCGCAGCAGGCCGATTACGCCGCCGCGGTGAGCGCCGCCTTCCACCCGCGCGAACGCGAGGACGAGCCGCGCGTCGTGCTCGCCGAGGCCGGGACCGGCGTCGGCAAGACGCTCGGCTACATCGCGCCGGCAAGCCTGTGGGCCGAGAAGAACGACGGCGCCGTCTGGGTCTCCACATTCACGCGCAATCTGCAGCATCAGATCACCGGCGAGCTCGACCGGCTCTATCCCGAGCCGGCGGTGAAGGACCGCCGCGTCGTGCTGAGGAAGGGGCGCGAGAATTATCTCTGTCTCCTCAATTTCGAGGAGGCGGTGGCGGGTCTGCCGATGCGGCCCTACGACGCGGCGCCGCTCGGCATCATGGCGCGCTGGGTGGCGGCGACGCGCGACGGCGACATGGTCGGCGGCGACCTGCCGGGGTGGCTGCCCGACGTGATCGGGCGGGCGCAGAGCCTGGCGCTCGCCGACCGGCGCGGCGAATGCATCCACAGCGCCTGCCCGCATTATCACCGCTGCTTCATCGAGCGCAGCGTGCGCCGCGCGCGCCGCGCCCGCATCGTCGTGGCGAACCACGCGCTCGTCATGATCCAGGCGGCGCTCGGCGGCCTCGACGACGCCAACCTGCCGCAGCGCTACGTGTTCGACGAGGGCCATCACGTGTTCGACGCTGCCGACGGCGCCTTCGCGCTCGAATTGTCGGGGCGCGAGGCGGTCGATCTGCGCCGCTGGCTCGTGGGCTCCGAAGAGCGCGGCCGCTCGCGCGCGCGCGGATTGCGGCGCCGGCTCGAGGATCTGGTCGAGGGCGACGCGACCTTGGAGCGCGCGCTCGCCGCCGTCACGGTGGCGGCGCGCGTGCTGCCGGCCGAAGGCTTCCTGCAGCGCGTGATCGAGGGCCGCCCGCAGGCCGAGTGCGAGGCCTTTCTCGCGCAGGCGCGCCAACAGGTCCTGGCGCGCGCCAAGGGCGCGGACCAGGGCTATGGCATCGAGACGGAATTGCGCCCGGCGAGCGAAGGGCTGCTCTCGGCCGCGCGCGCGCTGGCGCAGAAGCTCGCCGCGGTCGAGGCGCCGATGCGGCTCTTGGCCCAGCGCCTCATGGCGCGGCTCGAGGACGATGCCGCCGACCTCGACACCGGCACGCGCGTCAGGATCGAGGCGGCCGTGCGCGGGCTCGTGCGGCGCGGCGAGGTCGAGCTCGGCGGCTGGCGCCGCATGCTCGAGGAGCTCGACGAGGACGCGCGGCCGGAATTCGTCGATTGGCTCGCGCTCGACCGTTTCGACGGGCACGAGGTCGATGTCGCGATGCATCGTCACTGGGTCGATCCGACGCGCCCCTTCGCCGAGTACGTGGCGAAGCCGGCGCACGGCGTGCTCGTCACCTCGGCGACCTTGACCGACGGCAGCGGCGACGCGGTCGCCGACTGGGAGGCGGCGGAGGCGCGCACCGGCGCGCGGCATCTGGCGAGCCCGGCGCTGCGCGCGCGCGTGCCGTCGCCGTTCGACTACGCGGCGCAGACGCGCGTCTTCATCGTCACCGACGTGCGCCGCGAAGAGCCGCGCCAGGTGGCGGGCGCATATCGCGCGCTCATCGAGGCGTCGGGCGGCGGCGCGCTCGGCCTCTTCACCGCGATCGCGCGCTTGAAAGCCGTCCATGCGCTCATCGCCGAGCCGCTCGAGCAGGCGGGCCTGCCGCTCCTCGCGCAGCACATCGACGGCATGGATACGGCGACGCTCGTCGATATTTTCCGCGCCGAAGAGGATGCCTCGCTGCTCGGCACCGATGCCGTGCGCGACGGCGTCGACGTGCCGGGACGCTCGCTCCGCCTCATCGTGTTCGACCGCGTGCCGTGGCCGCGCCCCGACATCCTGCACAAGGCGCGGCGCGAGGCGTTCGGCGGCGCGCGCTACGACGACAGCATCACGCGGCTGAGGCTGCGCCAGGCGTTCGGCCGGCTCGTCCGCCGCGCCGACGATTGCGGCGTGTTCGTGCTGCTCGACCGCATGATGCCGTCGCGTCTGTTGGGGGCATTTCCCGAAGGCGTGCCGATCGAACGGGTGGGGCTGGCCGATGCCGTGGCGCGTACGGCCTCGTTCCTGCGTCGCGTTTCCAACCCTAAAGGGTAGGGTTTATCGCATTGCCGTTTCGTGGCTAGATCGTTCGAGGCCGTCGACAGGGAGACGAATTGGATGGCCGGTGTTTTAGCGTCGCTGCGCCTCACCGGCGTGGCGGCGCCGGGCGAGCGGTGGGCGCCGATGCGGCGCTCGCAGTGGGCGCTGATCGTCGCGTCGATCCTGGGGCCGATGCTGCTGTTCGCCGCCGTCGGCTGGTGGAGCTATGTGCGCGTCCAGGACGAGGCCTCGGACCAGATCGAGCGCACGGTCGATATCCTGCACCAGGAGGGCCTGCGCTTCTTCGAGACCGAGCGCTACCAGCTGCAAAACGTCGATTTGGAGCTTCTGGGCCTGAGCTGGCCCGAGATCATCGAGCGGCGCGGCCGGTTCAACGCGCTCCTCGACGAGACGGCGGCGCAGATCCCCGAGGTCGAGGCGATGTTCGTCGGCGATGCCGACGGCACCACCCAGCTCAGCAGCCGCGCCGCGCAGATCGCCGCGACCGGCAAGACCGCAGCCAACGTGCGCGACCGGTCCTACTTCAAGCAAGCCCAAGCGGGCGCATCGCTCGTCATCGACGGTCCGCTGCAAAGCCGCATGAGCGGCGAGACCGTGGTCGCGATCGTGCATCGGCTGTCGTCGTCCGACAACTCGTTCCGCGGCATCGTCGTCGTGAACGTGGACGTCAATCGCCTGGTGCGTTCCTGGCGCGCCGTGACGACGCTCAGGGAACGCCGTCTCGCTCGTGCGCGACGACGGCACGATCCTCGCGCGCTACCCGGCGCTGCCCGGGCCGCCCGCGCTCGACGACGTCGCCAAAGCGCGCTTCTCGCGGCTCCTCGATGTCGACTCGGGCCTGTTCGACGCGGCCCCCCAATCCTTCGACGGGATCGCGCGGCGCATCGGCTTCCGCAAGCTCACGCCGTTCCCGGTCTACATCATTTATGCCGTCGCCGAAGCGAACATCGCGGGCCAGTGGTACCCGATCGCGGGCGCGTTCGGCGGCATCGCCGCCGCCGCCTCGGCCGGGCTCCTGTTCGCGTCCTTCGCGGTCATCCGCCGCGCGCGCGGCGAGGCCGCGGCCTTGAGCCGGGCCGAGGCGACGGCGCTTGCGCTGAGCAAGAGCGATGAGGCGCAGCGCGCGCTCTTCAGGAAGGCGCCGACGGCGATGCATTCGCTCGACAGCGAGCGCCGCATCATCGACGTCAACGACCGCTGGCTCGATCTGTTCGGCTATCGCCGCGAAGAGGTGGTCGGGCGGATGATCCGGGAATTCTACGAGGCGGCCGGCGCGGCCGAGCGCGCCGAGCGCTGGCAGGAAATTTTGGAGCAGGGCACGGTGCACGACGTCTATCGCCGCTGCATCGGCGACGGCGGAAAGCTTCGATGCGCTCGTCTCGGCCGCGGTCGAGCGCGACGCCGAGGGCCGTTTCACCCGCGTCATCACCACGGTGACCGATATTTCCGCGCGCCTGCGCGCCGAAGCGGCCGCCCGCCGCGCGCAGCGCTTCGCCGAGCTGCTGATCGACAGCAGCACCGACGGCATCATCGTCAAGGACCGCGAGCTGCGCTTCACGGTGTGGAACCCGCCGATGGAGGCGATGACCGGCAAGAAGCGCCTCGACGTGCTCGGCCGCACGTCGGAGGAAGTCTTTCCGGAGTTCAGGAACCCGGCCCTCGACCAGGCCTGGCGCGACGCGCTCGAAGGCCGCACGACGACGTTGCACGATCAGTATTTCGAATTCATTGCGCCGCGCCGCGCCGGCTATTTCGACGAGACGATGGCGCCGCTGCGCGACGCCGAAGGCACCATCGTCGGCGCCCTTTCGATCGTGCGCGACACGACCGAGCGCCATCGCCTCGAGGAAGTGCTGCGTCAGTCGCAGAAGATGGAGGCGGTGGGGCAGCTCACCGGCGGCATCGCGCACGACTTCAACAATCTCCTGACCGTCATTCTCGGCAATCTCGAGACGGTGCAGCGCCGGCTGCCGCACGGCGAGGTGCGCACCTTCGTCGATTCGGCGGTGCGCGGCGCCGAGCGCGCGGCGACGCTGACGCAGCGCCTTCTGGCGTTCTCGCGCCGCCAGCCGCTGGCGCCGCGGCCGCTCGATCCGAACCGGCTCGTCGGCGGCATGTCGGACCTCTTGCTGCGCGTCATCGGCGAGAGCGTCGCGGTCGAGACCGTGCTCGCGCGCAACATCTGGCGCATCTCGGCCGACGCCAACCAGCTCGAGAGCGCCATCCTCAACCTCGCCGTCAACGCGCGCGACGCCATGCCGCAGGGCGGCAAGCTCACCATCGCGACGGCGAACGCGACGGTCGAGGCGGAAGCGGGCGAGGCCGATCCCGAGCTCGCGGACGGCCAGTACGTGATGATCGCCGTGAGCGATACCGGCCAGGGCATGTCGCCGGAAATTCGCGCGCACGCGTTCGAGCCGTTCTTCACGACGAAGGAGACCGGGCGCGGCAGCGGATTGGGGCTGTCGCAGGTCTATGGCTTCGTCAAGCAATCGGGCGGCAACGTCATGATCGGCAGCGAGCCGGGGCGCGGCACGACGGTGCGGCTCTACCTGCCGCGGCTCCCTGCCGACGCGGCGACCGACGAGGCCTTGCCGGCGCAGCGCGCGGTGCCCGCGGCCGAGCGCAATGAGGCGATCCTCGCCGTCGAGGACGACGAGCAGGTGCTCGAGCACACGGCGCGGCTGCTGCGCGAGCTGGGCTATCGCGTGATCGAAGCGCGCGACGGCGATGCGGCCCTGGCCGCGCTCGAGCGCGAGCGCGACGTGGCGCTGCTGTTCACGGATGTCGGACTGCCGGGCGGGCTCAATGGGCGCCAGCTCGCCGAGGAGGCGTGCCGCCGCCGCCCGCAGCTCAAGGTGCTGTTCACCACGGGCTACGCCAGGAACGCGATCTCGCCCGACGGCAGGCTCGAGCCCGGCCTTCAGCTCATCGCCAAGCCGTTCAGCTATTCCGGACTGGCCGCCAAGATCCGCGACGTGTTGCTGGGCTGAGCTGCCCGTTCGCGCGGCAGGCCCGGCCAATTGCTGGGCACCACGTCGAGTTCGGCCGAACCCCTCCTCGACCCGTTCCTCGTAGACGGCCGTTGCATCGAACGGCGCCTTCTGCGGCACCATTTCCGCATAGGCGAGCAGGCTGCAAACGATAGCGGCGAATGCGAGCGGCGCGGCCAAAGCAGAACGCATCGGGGCTCCTTGGTGCAGGTTCTGCCACTTCCCGTTGCACGATGCGTGCCACTCGCGGGCGGAGCGTTCGCGCGCCGCCGCCGGCGGCAAATAAAAAGGGGCCGCGGATTGGCCGCGGCCCCTTGGTAGAAAGACTGTTCGGCCGGATCAGAAGTCCATGCCGCCCATGCCGCCGCCGTGATCGTGCGGCATCGCCGCGGCCTTCTTCTCGGGCTTTTCGGCGACCATCGCCTCGGTCGTGACCAGAAGGCCAGCGACCGACGCGCCGTCCTGGAGCGCCAGGCGCACGACCTTGGTCGGGTCGATGATGCCGGACTTCACCATGTCGACATACTCGCCCTTCTGCGCGTCGAAGCCCCAGTTGTTGTCGCCCTTGTCGAGCAGCTTGCCGATCACGATCGAGCCGTCGACGCCGGCATTCTCGGCGATCTGCCGCACCGGCGTCTGCAACGCGCGGCGCACGATGTCGATGCCGACCTTCTCGTCGTCGTTGTCGGGCTTGAGCTTCGTCAAGGCCTTGGTCGCGTAGAGAAGGGCCGAGCCGCCGCCGGCGACGATGCCTTCCTCGACCGCGGCGCGCGTCGCGTGCATGGCGTCGTCAACGCGGTCCTTGCGCTCCTTCACCTCGACTTCGGTCGCGCCGCCGACGCGGATCACCGCGACGCCGCCGGCGAGCTTCGCCAGCCGCTCTTGCAGCTTCTCGCGGTCATAGTCCGAGGTCGTCTCCTCGATCTGCTGCCGGATCTGGCTGGTGCGGCCGGTGATGTCCGCCTTCTTGCCGGCGCCGTCGATGATCGTGGTGTTCTCCTTCTCGATCCGCACCTTCTTGGAGCGGCCGAGCATGTCGAGCGTCACGTTCTCGAGCTTGATGCCGAGATCCTCGGAGATGAGCTGGCCGCCGGTCAGGATGGCGATGTCCTCGAGCATCGCCTTGCGGCGATCGCCGAAGCCCGGCGCCTTCACCGCCGCGACCTTGAGGCCGCCGCGCAGCTTGTTGACGACGAGCGTGGCGAGCGCCTCGCCCTCGACGTCCTCGGCGACGATGAGCAAGGGCTTGCCGCTCTGCACCACCGCCTCGAGCACCGGCAGCATCGCCTGCAGGCCCGACAGCTTCTTCTCGAACAGAAGGATGTAGGGGTCCTCGAGCTCGGCCACCATCTTGTCGGCGTTGGTGATGAAGTAGGGCGAGATGTAGCCGCGGTCGAACTGCATGCCCTCGACCACGTCGAGCTCGGTCTCGAGGCTCTTGGCTTCCTCGACCGTGATCACGCCCTCGTTGCCGACCTTCTGCATCGCCTTGGCGATCATCTCGCCGATCTCGCGGTCGCCGTTGGCGGCGATCGTGCCGACCTGGGCGATCTCGTCGTTGGTGGCGACCTTCTTCGAGCGCTTCTTCACGTCCTCGACCACGGCCTCGACCGCGATGTCGATGCCGCGCTTCAGGTCCATCGGGTTCAAGCCCGCGGCCACCGCCTTGACGCCCTCGCGCACGATCGCCTGCGCCAGCACGATCGAGGTGGTGGTGCCGTCGCCGGCCAGGTCGTTGGTCTTCGAGGCGACCTCGCGCAGCATCTGCGCGCCCATGTTCTCGAACTTGTCGGCGAGCTCGATCTCCTTGGCGACGGTGACGCCGTCCTTGGTGATGCGCGGCGCGCCGAACGACTTGTCGAGCACGACGTTGCGGCCCTTGGGGCCGAGCGTCACGCGCACCGCGTGCGCCAACGTGTCGACGCCGCGCAACAGCCGGTCGCGCGCGTCGGTGTTGAACTTGACTTCTTTCGCTGCCATTTTTCAGTCCCTCCTCAAGCGGCCTTGCGCTTCGATGCGACGCCCTCGATCACGCCGAGAATGTCGCTTTCCTTCATGATGACGAGATCCTCGCCGTCGATCTTGACCTCGGTGCCCGACCATTTGCCGAACAGCACGCGGTCGCCGACCTTGACGTCGAGCGCATGGAGCTCGCCCTTCTCGTCGCGGGCGCCGGGCCCGGCGGCGATCACCTCGCCCTCCATCGGCTTTTCCTTGGCGGTATCGGGAATGATGATGCCGCCATGCGTCTTCTCTTCCTGATCCAGCCGCCGGATCACGACGCGGTCCTGCAACGGTCTGAATTTCATTTGGCAAACCTCCTCGAATGTCGGGGCGCCGGGCGCGGGCGCTTCTTGTCAGCACTCTCGCCCGACGAGTGCCAGAGACTTAGGGGCGCGCCCGTCCGCTGTCAAGCCGACCTGGCAGCAGTCCTGCCTCTATGCTGCTAAGCTACTTGATATAATTTATTTTCTTGCCGACCGGACGCGGATCGGCCGAAACTCGTTCCGGGAGAGGACGACCCTGATTCGAGGGCTCACGATGCGCAACCTTGCCGTCCAGCTTCGCGGCTACCGGCTCACCACCGCCGAAATCCTCTACCACCTGCCGGACCACCCGCACCTCCTGCAAAGCTTCGTCTGGCAGCAATTGGACCTTGTGCCGGATTTCCCGGGGCTGCGGAAATTCCTCGATTTCTGGGTGCGGAACCTCGACGGCAAGGTTCATTCCGTCAAAGTGGCGCATGCCCCCGTCCTGACGCCCGGCCGGCTCGGGCACGCCAGGGCGAGCCTCGCGCTGCACTGACGGGCCGCGCCTGAGACATCGCGGCCCCTTGCCAAAGGGGGGCTGGCTCCGCACGTTCCCGTCGTGCCCGCTCTCGCTGTCCCGCGCGCCGTGCCGCGCGCGCCCGCCGCCGAACGCCAGGTCGCGCTCTGGCTCATCGCGTGCTGCGCGATGGTGTTTCTCATGGTGCTGATCGGCGGCGTCACGCGGCTCACCGAGTTGGGGCTCTCGATCACCGAATGGCAGCCGGTGACGGGCGTCGTTCCGCCACTGAGCGATGCCGAATGGCAGGCCGAGTTCCAGCGCTACCAGGCGATCCCGCAATACCGCGCGATCCACGAAGGCATGACGCTCGCGCAGTTCAAGGGCATCTTCTTCTGGGAGTATCTCCACCGCCTGTGGGGCCGGCTCATCGGCGTGGTGTTCGCCGTGCCGTTCCTCTATTTCCTCGCGCGCCGCCGCATTCCGGCAGGCTTCGCGCCCAAGCTCGCCGGCATCTTCGCCCTGGGCGCGCTGCAGGGCGTCGTCGGCTGGTACATGGTGGCGAGCGGCCTCGAGGACCGCATCGAGGTGAGCCAATACCGCCTCGCCCTCCACCTCGCGATGGCGGTGCTGATCTATGGCGCGATGCTGTGGGTCGCGCTCGATCTTTCTGAGCGATCAGCCTACTCCCCGGCAGGGAAGAGGGAGTTCCTATTTGCGCGCCGGCGCGAGCCTGGTCCTCATCCTCGCCTTCGTCACGATGGTCGCCGGCAGCTTCGTCGCCGGCACGCGCGCGGGCTATCTCGACAACACGTTTCCGCTGATGGAGGGGCGCTTCGTCCCGCCCGGCTATTGGCACGAGGCGCCGTGGTGGCGGAATTTCTTCGAGAATCTGGTCGCGGTGCAGTTCGACCACCGCATCCTCGCCGAGACGACCCTTGCGGCGACGCTCGTGCTGTGGCTCGCGTCGTTGCGGGCGGCGCTCGCGCCGCCAGACCGGCTGGCGCTGCACCTCCTCGCCGCGATGGCCGTCCTTCAGGTCGGGCTCGGCATCGCGACGCTGCTTCTGGTCGTGGCCCTACCCGTGGCAGTGCTGCATCAGGCCGGCGCCTTGGGCCTCGTCACGGCGGCGCTCGTCGTGCGCCATGGCCTGCGCCCGCGCGGCGCGGGTATGATCTGACGATGGCCGATTCGCCGGAGAAAACGCTGGCCGACTGGCAGGCGCTCGCCGAGAAGGAGCTGGGCGGCAAGAGCGTCGACGGTCTCCTGTGGGAGACGCTCGAAGGCATCAAGGTGAAGCCGCTCTACACGGCAGCCGACCTCGAGGCGCTCGAGCAGCTCCGGTCGCTCCCGGGCTTCCCGCCTTACCTGCGCGGCGTGCGCGCGACCATGTACGCGAACCGCCCGTGGACCTTGCGCCAGTATGCCGGCTTCTCGACCGCCGAGGATTCCAACCGCTTCTTCCGCGACAATCTCGCGGCCGGCCAGACCGGGCTCTCGGTCGCGTTCGATCTCGCCACGCATCGCGGCTACGACAGCGATCATCCGCGCGTCGTGGGCGATGTCGGCAAGGCCGGCGTCGCGATCGATTCGGTCGAGGACATGAAGATCCTGTTCGCCGGCATTCCCTTGGACCGGATCAGCGTGTCGATGACCATGAACGGCGCGGTGCTGCCGGTGCTGGCGGCCTTCATCGTCGCCGCCGAGGAGCAGGGCGCGCCGCAGGAGAAACTTTCCGGCACGATCCAGAACGACATCCTGAAGGAGTTCATGGTCCGCAACACGTATATCTATCCGCCCGGACCCTCGATGCGGATCGTCGCCGACATCATCGAGTACACGGCGCATCACATGCCGCGCTTCAATTCGATCTCGATCTCGGGCTACCACATGCAGGAGGCGGGCGCGTCCTGCGTGCAGGAATTGGCCTTCACGCTCGCCGACGGGCTCGAATATGTGCGCGCCGCGCTGTCGAAGGGCCTCTCGATCGACGAATTCGCGCCGCGCCTCAGTTTCTTCTTCTGCATCGGCATGAATTTCTTCATGGAGGTGGCGAAGCTGCGCGCTGCGCGCATCCTGTGGGCGAAGCTCATGCGCCAGTTCGCGCCGAAGAACCCGCTGAGCCTCGCGCTGCGCATGCATTGCCAGACCTCGGGCGTGAGCCTCACCGAGCAGGACCCGCACAACAACATCGTGCGCACGGCGATCGAGGCGATGGCCGCGGTCCTGGGCGGCACGCAGTCGCTCCACACCAATTCCTTCGACGAGGCGCTGGCCTTGCCGACGCCGGCCTCGGCGCGCATCGCGCGCAACACGCAGCTCATCCTCGCCGAGGAAAGCGGCATCGCGCACGTCGTCGATCCGCTGGGCGGCAGCTATTACGTCGAAAGCCTGACGCATTCGGTCGCGGCGGCGGCCGAAGCATTGATCGACGAGGTCGAGGCGTTGGGCGGCATGACCAAGGCGGTCGAGCAGGGCATGCCCAAGCTCCGCATCGAGGAGGTGGCGGCGCGGCGCCAGGCGCGGGCCGATCGCGGCGAGGACGTGATCGTCGGCGTCAACCGCTACAAGCTCGACGAGCCCGAAGCAGGTCGAGTTGCTGGCGATCGACAACGACAAGGTGCGCGACCAGCAGATCGCGCGCCTCGCCGCGGTGCGGGCATCGCGCGATGCGGCGCGCGTCACGGCCGCGCTCGACGCGCTCGCCGAGGCCGCGCGGAGCGGCACGGGCAATCTGCTCGAATGCGCGATCGCGGCGATGCGCGCGCGCGCCACGGTCGGCGAGGTCTCGGACGCGCTCGAAAAGATCTTCACCCGGCATCGCGCCACCATCCGCGCCGTCTCGGGCGTCTATGGCGCGCTGTACGAGGGCGACGAGGCGTTCCGCCGCGTGCAGCGCGAGGTCGATGCGTTCGCGCGCGCCGAAGGGCGGCGTCCGCGCATGCTGGTGGCGAAGCTCGGGCAGGACGGGCACGACCGCGGCGCCAAGGTGATCGCGACCGCGTTCGCCGATCTGGGCTTCGACGTCGATATCGGGCCGCTGTTCCAGACGCCCGAGGAGGCGGCGCGCGCCGCGATCGAGAACGACGTGCACGTGATCGGCGTCTCGAGCCAGGCGGCGGCGCACAAGACGCTGGTGCCGGCGCTGGTGAAGGCGCTTGGCCGAGCAGGGCGCGCAGGACGTCATCGTCGTCGTGGGCGGCGTCATCCCGCCGCAGGACTACGAGTTCCTGCGCGCGGCCGGAGTGGCCGCGATCTTCGGCCCCGGCACCAACATCCCACTGGCCGCGAGCGAGATCCTGAAGCTCATCAAGACCAAGCGCATGGCCGCCTAGAGGAGGGCCGCATGTGGAAGATCGGGCGCATCGACCATGTCGTGCTGTGGGTGCGCGACCTCGAGAGATCGCTCAAGTTCTACGAGGCGCTCGGGTTCGAGATCGACTGGGAAACCTATAAGGAGCACAAGGCGGGCAAGATCCCGTTCGTCGCGTGCAAGGCGGGCCCGGTCTCGAAGATCGACCTGCGGCCCAATCCCAACTGGCGCCCGGTCGAGCGCGAGAAGGGCAACATGCAGCACATCAACGTCGCGATCGACGGCATCGAGAACATCGAGATCGTGATCGCCGAGAATCGGAAGCGCGGGATCGAGCCGTCGTTCGGGCCGGAAATCCAGGGCGGCTCGTGGCGCGTCGATTACTACGATCCCGACAACAACCGGATCGAGATGGCGCTGTCCGTGCCGGCGAAGTAGGGGCGCCGTTCTCCTTAGCCTCGCCGGCGTGAACCGACCGTGCGTCCTTCGACTTCGCGGGCTGTCGCCCGCTCCGCTCAGGATGAGGGGCTTTTCTTTGAGCTTCACCCAAAGCCCCTCATCCTGAGCGTAGCGCCCCAAGCCTTGGCGAGGGACGCGTAGTCGAAGGACGCACGGCGAGGTCGATTCGGATGGATCACGCTCTCGCGGTGATGACGCCGCGCGCGCTCTGGCCTCAGGCGCCCTGAGGGTCTATCTATCCGCCAGGAAATGCAGGTCCTCTTTCTCATCGTGTTCATCGACCTCGTCGGCTTCGGCGTGGTCATTCCGCTCCTGCCCTACTACGCGCTGCGCTTCGGCGCCGCGCCGTGGGAAGTGACGCTGCTGATGGCGTGCTATTCGTTCGCGCAATTCATCGCGGCGCCGATGCTCGGGCGGCTCAGCGACCGCGTCGGGCGCCGCCCGGTGCTGCTCGTGAGCCTCGCCTGCTCGGTCGCGTCATATCTCTGGCTCGCCGCGGCGCCAACGCTGTGGATGCTGTTCGCGGCGCGGCTCCTGGCCGGCGCCGGCGCCGGCAACATCGCGACGGCGCAGGCCTATATCGCCGACGTGACGCCGCCCGAGAAACGCGCCAAGGGCATGGGCATGATCGGCGCGGCGTTCGGCCTGGGCTTCACGGTCGGTCCGGCGATCGGCGGGCTGCTCGCCGGCTCCAACCCGGCGGATGCCCATCTCGCGCGGCCGGCGCTTCTCGCCGCGCTCTTGTCCGCGATCGCCTTCGCCATCACCGCCGCGCGACTCGCCGAAAGCCGCCCGCCCGGCGCGTCCGCGAGCGAAGATCGCCCCGGCCGCTTCACCCTTGCCCTGAGCGCGCTCGAGCGGCCCACGCTCGGCCGCCTCATCCTGCTCTTCTTCGTCACGGTGAGCGCCTTTGCCGGCATGGAGACCACCTTCGCGCTGTGGGCCAATCGCAGCTTCGGCTGGGGGCCCGAGCAGATCGGCTGGATCTTCTTCTATATCGGCGTGCTGCTCGCGGCGTTGCAGGGCGGCGCCATCGGCAAGCTGTCGCAGCGCTTCGGCGAGGCGCGGCTCGTCACCTGGGGCGCGGGCGTGATCGGAATCGGGCTCCTGGTTCTCGCGCTTGCCGGATCGCTCTGGTCGGTGCTGGTCGCGACCGGGTTTTTGTCGATCGGCATGGGGCTTTTGAACCCGTCGGTGACGAGCCTCATCTCGCGCCTTGCCGGCGCCGACGAGCGCGGCGGCATCATGGGCGTGTCGCAATCGGCCTCCTCGCTCGCGCGCATCCTCGGCCCGGCGGTGGCGGGCGCGGTGTTCACGCTGTGGGGCCGCAACGCGCCCTTCTATCTCGGCGCCGCGCTCATGGTGCTGGTGGTGGCGATGGCGCTTGGATTGCCGCGGCGCGAGGGAGCGCTCGCGTCATGAGGGGACGGCGGCCGGGCAGCCTGTCGAACCAGAAATCCGAGGTCGGGTTCTGGCAGGAGCTGAAAGCGCTCGGCGGGCTCTTTCCCTATCTCTGGCCGCGCCATTCGCTCGAGCTGCGCGTGCGCGTGGTGGTGGCGTTCGCGCTCCTCGTTGCCGCCAAGGGCGTCAACGTCATCGTGCCGATGCTGTACAAGCGCGCGGTCGATGCGCTGACGCCGGGCCATGTCGCCGCCATCGTCGCCGTGCCGGTGATGATCGTCGTCTCCTATGGCGTTGCGCGCGTCTTGGCGCAGGTCTCGGGCGAGCTGCGCGACATCGTCTTCGCCAAGGTCGAGCAGAACGCGGTGCGCCGCGTCGCGCTCGCGACGTTCCGCCATCTCCATGCGCTGTCGCTGCGCTTCCATCTCGACCGCCAGACCGGCGGGCTGTCGCGCGCGATCGAGCGCGGCATCCGCGGCACCGAGTTCCTGCTGTCGTACCTGCTCTTCAATTTCGTGCCGACCATGTTCGAGATCCTGCTCGTGTGCGGGATCCTGTGGCGCTTCTATTCCGGCAGCTTCGCGCTGATGATGCTCGTCACCGTCGTCCTCTATGTCGTCTTCACCTTCACCGTCACCGACTGGCGCGTCAAATACCGGCGCGAGATGAACGAGCGCGACAGCGAGGCCAACACCAAGGCGATCGACAGCCTCTTGAACTACGAGACCGTCAAATACTTCGCCAACGAGGAGCACGAGGCGCGCCGCTTCGATGGCGCGCTCCAGGCTTACGAGAGCGCCGCGGTCAAGGCGCAGACGACGCTGACCGCGCTCAACGTGGGGCAGGGCATCATCATGGCGACGGGCCTCGTCGCCGTGATGCTGCTGGCGGCCGACGGCGTCGCATCGCGCACCATGACGGTCGGCGACTTCGTCATGGTCAATTCCTATCTCGTGCAGCTTTATGCGCCGTTGAACGTGCTCGGCATGGTCTATCGCAACATCAAGCAGTCCTTGACCGATCTCGAGGCGATGTTCCGCCTCCTCACGGTCGAGGCCGAGGTCGCCGACAAGCCCGATGCATCGCCCCTTGTCGTGACGCGCGGCGAAATCGTGTTCGACCATGTCAGCTTCGCCTACGACCGCCGCCGCACCATCCTGCACGATTTGAGCTTTCGCGTGGCGCCGGGCCACACGGTCGCGATCGTGGGCCCGAGCGGCGCCGGCAAATCGACCATCGCGCGGCTGCTGTTCCGCTTCTACGACGTCGATGGCGGCGCCATCCGCATCGACGGCCAGGATCTGCGCGACGTGAGCCAGGACAGCCTGCGCCGCGCCATCGGCGTCGTGCCGCAGGACACGGTGCTGTTCAACGATTCGATCCGCTACAACATCGGCTATGGCCGCCCCGGCGCCGGCGAGGACGAGATCGCCGAGGCGGCGCGGCGCGCGCGCATCCACGATTTCGTCGCCTCGTTGCCCGACGGCTACAGGAGCCCGGTCGGCGAGCGCGGCTTGAAACTCTCGGGCGGCGAGAAGCAGCGCGTCGCGATCGCGCGCGTGATCCTGAAGCGCCCGCGCATCCTGGTGTTCGACGAGGCGACCTCCGCGCTCGACACCAAGACCGAGCGCGAGATCCAGACGAGCCTCGAGGAAGTGCGCGACGCGCGCACCACGCTCATGATCGCGCACCGTCTTTCGACCGTCGTCGCGGCCGACGAAATCCTGGTGCTCGAAGACGGCCGCGTCGTCGAGCGCGGCGACCATGCGCGGCCTCCTCGCGCAGGGCGGCGTCTACGCCGCCATGTGGCAGCGCCAGCAGGAAGCCGACGAAGAAGCGGCGGCACTCGCCGCCGTGGCCGCGGCGGATTGAGCGCCGCTGCCGACGATCCGGAGAAACTCGCCGCCGCAGTGCGGCGCGCCGACCGGCGCGCGCTGGCGCGGGCGATCACGCTCGCCGAATCGACCCATCCCGAGGATCGCGAAGCGGCCGAGACGCTGCTCGGCGGGTCTCCTGCCCGAGACCGGCAAGGCGCTGCGCCTCGGCGTGTCGGGCGCGCCGGGCGCGGGCAAATCGACCTTCATCGACGCCTATGGCCAGGCGCTCCTGGCCCAGGGCCATCGCGTCGCGGTGCTCGCCGTCGATCCGAGCTCCAAGCGCGGCGGCGGCGCGCTCTTGGGCGACAAGACGCGCATGCCCGAGCTGGCGAAGGACGCGCGCGCCTTCATCCGTCCGTCGCCTGCGGGGCACAGCCTCGGCGGCGTCGCGCGGCGGACGCGCGAGGCGATCCTGCTCGCCGAAGCCGCCGGCTTCGACCGCGTCATCGTCGAGACCGTGGGCGTCGGCCAGTCGGAAAGCGATGTCGCCGACATGGTCGATCTGTTCCTGGTGCTGGTGGCGCCGGGCGGCGGCGACGAGCTGCAAGGCATGAAGCGCGGCAATCTCGAGCTCGCCGATTTCGTCATCGTGACCAAATGCGACGGCGATCTCGAGCCGGCCGCGCGCCGCGCCGCCTCGGACTACGCCCACGCGCTCCATCTCCTGCGCGGCGCGGCCGACACCAGCGTCGTCGCCGTCTCGGCGCTCGAGGGGCGCGGCATCGACACTCTGGCGGCCGAGATCGAGCGCCGCGCCGAGGCGCTGGCGGCATCGGGCGCCGGTGCCGCGCGCCGCGCGCGCCAGGCCGCGGCCGCGTTGTGGCGCGAGATCGGCGCGGGGCTGATGGACGCACTCCGCGCCGATGCGGCCGTGGCGGCGATCCTCCCGGCGCTCGAGGCCGAGGTCGCCGCCGGACGCCTCACGCCCGCGGCGGCCGCGCAGAAGGCGCTCGCCGCTTTCTTGACGTGAGCGGCCTCTTTTCCTAGAAACAGCTCCTTCCGCTCATCGAGGCAAGGTCATGTCGCGACGGTGTTCGATCACGGGCAAGGGCGTTTTGGTTGGCAACAACGTGAGCCATGCCAACAACAAGACGAAGCGCCGCTTCCTGCCCAATTTGCAGCAGACGACGCTCTTGTCCGACGCGCTCGGCGCGGTGCCGATGCGGCTCTCGGCGAACGCCATCCGCACGATCGAGAAGAACGGCGGCATCGACGCCTATCTGAAGTCGTCGCCCAGCGCGCACTCTGACGGCCGAGGCGAAGCAGCCTGAAGCGGCGGATCGAACGCGCGGCCGCCAAGAATGCGGCGCCCTGATCCGCGGGCTGCCTCCCATGGGAGGCAGCCCACCGAACGGTCCTGCCCACCGAGATTGTCCCACTAAATTGCCCACGTCCAGAGTGGGCATGATTATTCTTGACCCAAGCCCACCGGCGCGGTTTCATTCGCCTATCGCCCAGCGGCCGCAGAGTCGTGGGGCGGGAGGTTTCGCCCGCTTGGACAGCCAGACCCTCCTCCGGGAGATCTCGGGATACTGCCGGCAATTCGGCATCGCTGAATCGACGTTCGGCCGGCTTGCGGTCAATGACGGCAAGCTCGTCAACCGGCTGCGCTTTGGCGGGCGCGTCACGATCGAGACCGTGGAGCGGGTGATGGCCTTCATGAAGGACAATGGCGAAACGGCACGCTCGGCCGCAACGCAGCGACCGGCCGTGTCCGCGGCGCCGCCCGCGCCCCGCGCGCTCCCCTCCGCCCCGGTCGGCTCGCCCGAGCCGGCGTCGGCGGAGAAAAGCTTCCGCTTCTACGACAACCGCCAGAAATACCTGCTGTTCGTCACCACGTGCGGCGAGAAATGGGTGATCGCCGACCGGGTCGCGATGGAGCTTGCCAACATCCATCCGCGTCCGCCGAGCCTCAGGATCTTCGATGCCGGCATCGGCGACGGCACGGTGCTGACGCGCGTGATGCGCGCGACGCACAACCGCTTCCCCACGATCCCGCTCCATGTCGTCGGCAAGGAGATCAGCCTCGAGGACGTGCGGCTCGCGCTCGAGAAGATGCCGGACCGGTTCTGCGAGCATCCGGCGACCGTGCTCGTCATCACCAACATGTATTACGCCGAGGCGCCGTGGCTCACGCCCAATTCGGTGACAGCGGCGACCAGCCTCGTGTGGCACGAGGCGCCGCTGCTCGGCACGTCCGCGCACGAGTTCGAGGAGCAGATCACGGCCTTGCAGCCGTTCCTCGCCGAGAACTGGAAGGCCAAGGTCGGCAAGTCCGGCAACCCGATCTACGAGAAGCCGGTCGTGCTCGTGCTCTATCGCGACGACCACAAATTCCTGCTCGACGGCGTGCGGCCGCGCCGCGGCAGCACGCGCGCCGACTTCGACCTCGTCATCGCCTCGCAGCCCTATCGCGCGCGCGCACCCCTGGACTTCAAGGCGAAGCGCGTGCTGGCGCCCTTGGCCAAGGCGCTGGCGCCCGGCGGGCGGCTCATCGGCATCCATTCGCATGGCCAGGATCCCGGCCTCGAGATCATCCAGCGCATGTGGCCGGGCGAGAATCCCTTCACCACCGACCGCCACCAGCTCCTGCGCCAGACCAAGACCGAGCTGGGATCGGCGGCGCGCGGCCTCAATTTCAACGCCTATTCCGACGCGCGCTCGCTGTTCAAATACTCGATGCACACGCTGCCGTCCGAAGTCAGCTCGACGATCGGCACGTCCACTCTTTTCGCCGCCTGGAACGCCGCCATCTACGTGGCGCAGATCGACGATCAGCGTCTGTCGGACGTGATCGGCAGCACGCAATATCTCGACGCGACCGGCGAGGTGCTGAGGAAGCACGGCGGGCTGTGGTTCTGGGACGAATCCTACGTCATCTCGAGGAAGCGCGACGCGGTGTAACGGGCGCCCCAAGCGCCAGCAGAAGGAGCAGGAACGTGAGCAAGCGCGACTATGTCTTCGCCAGCAAGTCGGTTGCCGAGGGCCATCCCGACAAGGTGTGCGACCGCATCTCCGACGAAGTGGTCGATGCCTTCCTCGCCGCCGATCCGATGTCGCATTGCGGCGTCGAGACGCTGTGCACGACGAACCGCGTCGTGATGGCGGGCGAGGTGCGCGGACCCGCGTCGGTGACGCACGACAAGCTCATCGAGCTGGCGCGCCGCGCCATCAAGACGATCGGCTACGAGCAGGACGGGTTCCATTGGAACCGCGCCAACATCGAATGCATCATCCATACCCAGTCGAGCGACATCGCCCAGGGCGTCGATGCCGCGGGCAACAAGGACGAGGGTGCCGGCGACCAGGGCATCATGTTCGGCTATGCCTGCACCGAGACGCCCGAGCTGATGCCGGCGCCGATCTTTTATGCGCACGAGATCCTGCGCGCGATCGCCAACGCCCGCCATGCCGGCAAGGCGCCGCTGCTCGGCCCCGACGCCAAGAGCCAGGTCAGCCTGCAATACATCGACGGCAAGCCCGTGAAGGCGACCTCGGTCGTGGTCTCGACGCAGCACGACGGCTCGATCGGCGACAAGGAAGTGCGCGAGATCGTGCGTCCCTTCGTGCTCGGCGTGCTGCCGAAGGGCTGGATGTGCGACGAGGAGCATTTCTACGTCAACCCGACCGGCCGCTTCGTGATCGGCGGGCCGGACGGCGATTGCGGCCTCACCGGGCGCAAGATCATCGTCGACACTTACGGCGGCGCTGCCCCGCACGGCGGCGGCGCGTTCTCGGGCAAGGACCCGTCCAAGGTCGATCGCTCGGCCGCCTATGCCGCGCGCTATCTCGCCAAGAACGTGGTGGCGGCGGGCCTCGCCGAGCGCTGCGTCATCCAGCTTTCCTACGCGATCGGCGTGGCGAAGCCGCTCTCGGTCTATATCGACACCGCCGGCACCGGCCATGTCGACGAGGACAAGCTGTCGCGCGTCCTGCAGGACATGCTGAACCTCTCGCCGCGCGGCATCCGCACCCATCTGCAACTGAACAAGCCCATTTATGCGCGCACTTCGGCCTACGGCCATTTCGGCCGCAAGCCCGAGGCGGACGGCGGTTTCTCATGGGAGAAGACCGATCTCGTGCCGGCATTGAAGAGCGCGTTCTGAGGAGTCTGTAATGGCCAACGACTATAAAGTCGCCGACATCAAGCTCGCCGACTGGGGCCGGCGCGAGATCTCGCTCGCCGAGACCGAGATGCCCGGCCTCATGGCGCTGCGGCAGGAATACGGCAAGGCGAAGCCGTTGAAGGGCGCGCGCATCGTCGGCTGCCTGCACATGACGATCCAGACCGCCGTGCTGATCGAGACGCTGATGGAGCTCGGCGCCACCGTGCGCTGGAGCTCGTGCAACATCTTCTCGACGCAGGACCAGGCCGCCGCCGCGATCGCCGTCAAGGGCATTCCCGTCTTCGCCTGGAAGGGCGAGACGGAAGAGGAATACGAGTGGTGCATCGAGCAGACCATCAAGGGGCCCGGCGGCTGGACGCCCGAACATGATCCTGGACGACGGCGGCGACGCCACCAAGCTGATCCACGAGAAGTACCCCGACCTGTTGAAGAACATCCGCGGCATCAGCGAGGAGACCACCACCGGCGTCCATCGCCTCTACGAGATGGCGCGGCAAGGCAAGCTCGGCGTGCCGGCGATCAACGTCAACGACAGCGTCACCAAGTCGAAGTTCGACAATCTCTATGGCTGCCGCGAGAGCCTGATCGACGGCATCAAGCGCGCGACCGACGTGATGCTCGCGGGCAAGGTCGCCGTCGTCGCCGGCTACGGCGATGTCGGCAAGGGCTCGGCCGCCAGCCTCAAGGGCCAGGGCGCGCGCGTCATGGTGACCGAGATCGACCCGATCTGCGCGCTGCAGGCGGCGATGGAGGGCTACCAGGTCGTCACCATGGAAGAGGCGGCGCCCTTGGGCGACATCTTCGTCACCGCCACCGGCAATGTCGATGTGATCACCTTGGACCACATGCGGCGCATGAAGAACCGCGCCATCGTGTGCAACATCGGCCATTTCGACAGCGAGATCCAGATCGCCGCGCTGCGCAACCTCAAGTGGGAGGAAGTGAAGCCGCAGGTCGACGAGGTCATCTTCCCCGACGGCAAGCGCCTCATCGTTCTGGCGCAGGGGCGGCTGGTCAATCTCGGCTGCGCCACCGGCCATCCGAGCTTCGTCATGAGCAGCTCGTTCACCAACCAGGTGCTGGCGCAGATCGAGCTCTTCAATCATCACGACATCTACGAGAAGAAGGTCTACACGCTGCCGAAGCACCTCGACGAGAAGGTGGCGGCGCTGCATTTGGAAAAGCTCGGCGTGCACCTGACCAAGCTCACCGCGAAGCAGGCCGAATATCTCGGCATGAGCGATACCGGCCCGTTCAAGTCGGACCACTACCGCTACTGAGCGCGCCGCCAAAAACCCTCCCCCCTTGAGGGGGAGGGCAGGGTGGGGGGTAAACTCGCGCGTAACGATGAAGGAGCGCGCGATGAAGCCCGGCGCCTACGGACCCTTCCCCTATTCGCCGATCATAAGCAGGAAGCGCCTCGCCTGGCCCGCTGGCGCGCGGCTCGCGCTCTGGATCATTCCCAACATCGAGTTCTTCGCGCTCGATGACCGCGTGCCCGCCGCCGCGGGCGGCACGGGCGGCAAGCTGCCCGACGTGCCGTCCTGGTCGGTGCGCGATTATGGCAACCGCATCGGCGTCTTCCGCCTGATGGAGGTGCTCGACCGCTACGGCATCCGCGGCACCGTCGCGCTCAACAGCAATCTGTGCGCGCGCCATCCCGAGATCATCGCCGAAGGCCAGAAGCGGCGCTGGGAATGGATGGGCCACAACGAGACCAATACCAAGCGCCTCAACGAGATTCCGGCCGAGGAGGAGCCGCGCGTCATCCGCGACGCCTGCGCCGAGATCGCGCGCGCGACCGGCGCGCGGCCCAGGGGCTGGCTCGGCTCGGGATTGCAGGAGACATGGGCGACGCTCGATCTCCTCGCCGAGAACGGCATCCACTATGTGTGCGACTGGGTCAACGACGATCAGCCCTACGTGATGAGCCTGGAGGGCGGCCGCCGCATCGTCTCGGTGCCCTATAGCCACGACGTCAACGACAAGCCCGCCTACGAGCGCCAGAACATGACGGCGCCCGAGTTCCAGGACATGATCTGCCGCCAGTTCGACACGCTCTACCGCGAGGGCGCGGAGTCAGGGCGCGTCATGGCGATCGCGCTTCATCCGTATATCAGCGGCGTGCCGCACCGCATCGGCGCGCTCGACGCGGCGCTCGCCTATATCTGCCGGCACGACGGCGTGTGGAAGACCACGGGCAGCGAGATCTGCCAGCATTTCCTCGCGCAGTGAAATTCAGCTATCGGTGAATTTGGCCACGCGCTTCTCGTTGAAGGCGGCGACGGCTTCGCGGTGATCGTTCGTGGTGCTGATGACGCCCAAATGCGAGGACACCATGTCGAGCGCGCCGCGCAGATCCATGCGCAGGCCCTGATAGACCGCGCGCTTCATCAGGCGCAGCGTGAGCGACGGCTGCGCCGCGAGTTTTTTCGCGAACGCATAGGTGTAGGGCATGAGCTCGCCGTCCGGCAGCACCTTGTTGACGAGGCCGATGCGCAGCGCCTCGGCCGCGTCGACGAACTCGCCGGTCCACAACAACTCGAGCGCCTTCGCCGTGCCGACCAGCCGCGGCAGGAACCAGGTGCCGCCGTCGCCCGCGATCAAGCCGACGCGGATATAGGTCTCAGCCATGCGCGCGCTTTCCGCGACAAAGCGGATGTCGCCCATCAGCGCCATGTCCAGCCCCGCGCCGGTCGCAACGCCGTTGATCGCGACGATGTAAGGCTTGTCGAAATCCTCGAGCAGGCGCGGGATGCGGTGGATGCGCTCGTGCACGGCGGTCTTGCGCTCGAACGCGCTTTCGCCCTCGCGATGGCGCTCGCCCATGCGGCGCACGTCGCCGCCGCTGCAAAAGCCGCGCCCCGTGCCGGTCAAGACGACCACGCGGATTTCGGGCTCGCGCTTTGCCGTCTCGATGGCATTGGCCCACGCCTCGAGCATCTCTTGCGTGAAGGCATTCAATCGCTCGGGCCGGTTGAGGCGAATGGTGGCGATGCCGTCCTCGACCGAGAATACCAGTTCGTCGCTCATGTCCTGTCCTTCTGCACGATGAGGGCATCGACCGCTGTGATCCCATGCGGACCGACGATCACCGGGTTCAAGTCGATCTCCGCGACGAGGCCGCGCGTATCGGCGGCAAGCCGCGCCAGCGCCACGAGCAGGCGCGCGAAGCCGCGTCGGTCGGCGGATTTCCCGCCCGGCGCGCCGTCCAAGAGCCGCGCGGCTTTCAAGCGCCCGATCATCGCGTCCGCTTCGCGCTCGGTGACGGGCGCAGGTGCAAACGAGGTGTCGCGCACGATCTCGGCATAGATGCCGCCCGCGCCGCACATGAGGATCGGGCCGAAATCGGCGTCGTTGGCCATGCCGGCGATGAGCTCGATGCCGGGCGCCGCCATTTTTTGCACGAGCACGCCGCGAATGTCGGCGCCGGGCGCGAACTTTGCGCGCGTTCGCGACGATTTCGGCAAAGGTGCGGCGCGCGACCGCGTCATCCGCAACGCCAAGCGCCACGGCATTGGCCGCGGTCTTGTGCGGGATTTGCGGCGACTGCACCTTGAGCGCCACGGGATATCCTTCCGCGTTGGCCGCCGCGACCGCCTCGTCGGCGCTCTGCGCGAGCCGCCCGCCAAGCGCGATGCCATAGAGCGCCAACAATTCCGCGGCCTCGTATTCGCACAGGATTTTTCCGTGCGCCGCGAGATAGCGCCGCGCCGCCTCGGCCGCGGGCGAGGGTTTGTCGTCCGCCGCCGCATCGCTGCGGAACCTATCGAGGAAGCGGCGATATGCCAGCCCCGCTTCGAGTGCGCGCGCGGCGCCCGGCATGCGCGTATAGTAATGCAGGTCCCACGCCGCCATCATCGCGCGCGATTTGTCCGAGGCGTTGGAATAGGTATAGACCAGCATCGGCTTGTCGGAGCCGTGGATGATCTGCGCCAACTCGTCGCCCTCGCGCGCGATGCGCGCTTCCTGCGCCAGCGTGATGGCGAGGACGAAGGCGTCGTGCCCGGGTAAATCCTCCACCACCTTCAACGCCGGCGCATAGCCCCGCAATCCCTGCGCGGTGATGTCGACCGGATTGCGCGGCGAGCCGTAAGGCGGAATGAATTCCATCAAGCGCTTCTGGCGCGCCGCGTCGATCTCCGGCAGCTCGAACCCGTGCGCTTCGAGCGTGTCGGTGAGCCACGCTGCCGTGCCGCCGGTGGCCGAGACGACCGCGACGCGATTGCCGCGCGGTAATTTGTGGCGCGTGAAGAGCGCGGCCGTGTCGAGCATCTCCTCGACGCTTTCGGCGCGGATCACGCCCCAGCGGGCGAACACGGCATCGTACGCGCTGTCGGCGCCGCTGAGGCTGCCGGTGTGCGACGCCACTGCGCGCGATGCCGCCGCAAAACGGCCGACCTTGGCGACGATGAGCGGCTTCTCCCGCTCGGCCGCTTTCTTCGCGAGCGCGATGAATTTCGTGGGCGTCTTCACCGCCTCGATGAACAGCATCACGACTTTGGTGTCGTCGTCATCGAGCAGCAGGTCGGCGTAATCGGCCAGCTCGAGGTCGCACTGGTTGCCGATGCTGACGATCGCGCTGAAATCGAGCCCGTCGGCGCGCCCGCGATTGAACAGCGAGAATCCCAATCCGCCGCTTTGCGACACGACGCCGATGCGGCGGCGCTTGGCGCTCGTGCCGGGGTCGATGTTGACGGCCGGGCTGAAGGTCGCGGCGATCCGCTCCGGCACGTTGAAGAAGCCTTGCGTGTTGGGGCCGGCAAGCCGGATGCCGCGCGCATGCGCCGCCGCGACGACGCGGTCCTGCAGCGCGGCACCCTCGGCGCCGCCGTCGGCGAAGCCAGAGCTGGCGATCATCACGTTGACGATGCCGCGCGCCGCGCACTCGTCGATCACGCCGAGCACGCTTTCCGCCGGAATGGCGACGAGCGCGAGATCGGGCGTCTCGGGCAATGCGGCAAGATCGGGATAGGCCGCGATGTCCCACACCTCTTTGCGGCCGCGGTTGATCGGATAGAGCTTGCCGGGATATTCGTGGCGCAGCAGGTTGTTCATGAGCCGGCCGCCGATCTTCTCGACGCCCTCGGTCGCGCCGATCACCGCGATCGAGCGCGGATGCAGGAACTGCGCGAGGCTCATGCGAGCGGCACCGGCGAATTCTTGTCCGCGCGCGTCAGGAATGGCCACAGCCCCTCGCCGCCGAGCTGCGCCGCGGTGCGGCCAAGCCAGCTCCACCAATAGCTCTCGTCGCCGAATTCCTCGCGCCACGACCAGAGGCGCCGCGTGTAGAGATTGAGGCGATGCTCGCGCGTGAAGCCCATGGCGCCGTGCACCTGGTGCGCGATCGCGGCGACGAGGCCCGCGGCTTCGCTGGTGCGCGCCTTGGCGACCGCGATCTCGAAGGGCGCGAGGAGGCGGTCCGCGGCCGACGCGGCACAATCGACGGCGGCGCCCGCGGCCGCGACGTGCGCCGCCAATTCCGCCACCTGCTGCTGGATCGCCTGGAACTTGCCGATCGGGCGGCCGAATTGCTGGCGCTCGCCGCAATAGCGCACGGTCAAGTCGCGCACCGCGTCGAGTGCGCCCGCCATGCCGCCTGCGCGCGCGAGCGCGCCCAGCAGAAACAGCGCGTCGCGCTCGAACGGCGCCGGCGCCACCTCGGCGACGGTCAGCGCATCGAGCCGCACCTCGTCGCGCGGCTCGCCCGCGAGGTTCTCGGCGTGCGTCACCGCATTGCCGCTGAGCCCTGCGCGCGCGACGTGGAGCCTTCCGTCCAGTTCGGCCAGCACGGCGATGGAAGATGCCTCGCGCGCCCACGGCACGAAGCGCAGCGTGCCGGAAAGCCGCCAGCCCGCTTTGTCGCGCGCGAGCGTGGGCAGCGCCCCGCGCGTCGCCGGCGCGAAGGCGAGCTTGCCCGCAGGCACTGTCGAGCCCGCTTTCGGCGAGCATCCATCCGGCGAGCATGGTTTCCGCGAGCGGCGCCGCCAGCGCCTCTTCGCCGGCGACGCGCAGGATCGCGATGGCGTCGCCGAGATCGGACCCGGGGCCGCCTTTCTCTTCGGCAATGGCCGCGCGCGTCAGGCCCGCCTCCTCGAGCGCGGGCCACAAGCGCTCCGGCGGAACGTGCATCGCGCGCTGCGCCGTCTCGATCAGGAGCCCGCGCATCTCGCTCATCGGAGGCCTAATGCCCGGGCGATGATGCCGCGCAGCACCTCGCGCGTGCCGCCGCGGATCGAGAAGGCGGGCGCCCACATGATGGTGCGGTCGAGCACGGCGGCGAACTCTGCCGAGCGTCGCTCTTGCGGCACGAGGCGGCGCGCCACCGCCGGGATCTCCTGCTCGAATGTCGTGCCGAGGTCCTTCACGAGTGCCGCCTCGACATTGGGCGCGGCGCCCTGTTGCAGCATGCCGGCGACCGAGATCGACATGCGCCGCAAGGTCGCGATGTGCGCGACGAGGCGGCCCAGCGCCTCGGCCGCCTTGGCGTCGGGTGCCTCGCCCAGCGCATCGATCAGCTCGCGCAGCGCGCCATAGGAGCTGAGCCAGCGCTCGGGGCCGCTCCGCTCGTAGCCCAATTCGCTCGTCACCTGGTTCCAGCCATTGCCGATCTCGCCCACGACATGATCGTCCGGCACGAACGCGCGTTGGAACACGACCTCGTTGAAATCGTGCTCGTCGGCGAGATTGATGATCGGGCGCACGGTGATGCCGGGTGCCGATAGATCGACCAGGAACTGGCTCACGCCGGCGTGCCGGTCCTCGCCCTTGGGCGCCGTCCTCGCGAACAGGATCATCATGTGGCAGCGATGCGCGTTGCTGGTCCAGATCTTCGCGCCCTCGATCTCCCAGCCGCCGTCCACTTTCCGCGCGCGCGTGCGGATCGAGGCGAGGTCGGAGCCCGAATCGGGCTCGCTCATGCCGATGCAGAAGAAGCATTCGCCGCGCGCGATGCGCGGCAGGTAGGTGCGCTTCTGCTGCTCGGTGCCCGAAGCGCAGGATGGTCGGGCCGGATTGGCGGTCGGCGACCCAGTGCGCGCGCACCGGCGCGCCCGCGGCGAGGGTCTCCTCGGTGATGACATAGCGCTCGATCGGCGCCCGGCCGTGGCCGCCATATTCGAGCGGCCACGTCCGCCCGATCCAGCCGCGCTCGCCCATGGCCCGGCTGAACTCGGGCGAGAAACCGCCCCAGCCTTCGAACGACGGCGCGAATTTTTGCGCCGCGCGCTGTTCGTGCAGGAAGCGGCGCACCTCGACGCGCAGCGCCTCGGCTTCCGGCGGCAGCTCGACCGGCGGAAAGCGCAACGTCTCGCTCATGGCGGCACTCTAATGGGTTTGAACTCGATGGTCTGCTCGCTCAATAAAGCACCGACGGCAGATAGGGGCCGGCGGGCTCGTTGTAGAGACCGACCGTCATCAGGGTCATCTGGTGCACCAGACGCAGGCCGTTCTGCAGGCACCAGCGGAACACCTCGCCATTGCGGGTCGGCAATAGGAACCCGCCGCCGGGGAAGCCCGGAGCCGCACCGATCAGCGCCTTCAGATCCTGGTTGGTCGCGGCGACGGCATGTGCGAAGAACGCGACATCGGTGGCGTAGCCGGTGATCTGGCCCAGATGTTCGACGACGCGCGCCGTTCCCGCCGTGATCGCATCGTCGAGTTCTTGGCCGCGGTCGTGACCGTGAATCCGCAGGCACAGCGCGTTGCAGGCGGCGAGGTCGGCGGCGCGGGCCGGCCGCACATCGTAGCCGGGGAATTTTAGGCCCAAGGGCGCACCGGTGATTTTCGATACCGTCTCGCGGGTGTCGAAGCCGAGCTTCGTGTAGAGACACAGCGAGCGATTGTGAAAGGCCGACTGTAGTAGCCTTACCCCAGCGGCATGGCGCTCGCGCGCGCGATCGAGCACGGCGCCCATCAACCGGCGGCCGAGCGTATGGTTCTGCGACTGCGGATCGACGGTGATCGGCCCGACGCCGGCGATCGAGCCGCGTTCGTCGAGAAAGTTGCTGCCCACTTTCCCGTCGCTCTCGACGACCGCCGCATAGAAGCCCGGATGCGACAGCAACATCGTCAAGAGGCCGGTCGCTTCCTCCGCCGACGGAAAATCCCACGGGAAACGATGCTCGCCGTTGATTGCCTTGAACGCCTCGAAGCAGATTGGACCGCAAACGGCGGCATCTGCTGGCGTGCCGGATCGCAGCACGATGCTCATTGTTTCCCCCTGCGCGAAAGCTTGACGCCTCATTCTAATCGGCGCGCCTTCGGGCGGGGAGGGCGCTTGACAAGGGCGGCGCCAGGCACCTAAATGTTGTACGGTATCGACGTACAAACACATCCTGCGCGATGCGGCGGAACGAAGCCAATTCATCGGCGGTAGCGCGCGGGAAATAATTTGACTTTCGCCGGGGGAGGCCCAATTAAAGAGGGACGTTAACGTCACAACAAACGATAGAGCGAATTTCCCACTCAATGTCATTTTCCGAACTGGGCCTCTCCACCGAGGTCTTGCGGGCGGTCGAGGACGCCGGCTACACGGTCCCGACCCCCATCCAGGAGCAGGCCATTCCCTACGTGCTGACCGGTCGCGACGTACTAGGTTGCGCCCAAACCGGCACCGGCAAGACCGCCTCCTTCACCCTGCCGATGATCGACATCCTCGCCGCCGGCCGCGCCAAGGCACGCATGCCGCGTTCGCTCATTCTCGAGCCGACGCGCGAGCTCGCGGCCCAGGTGGCCGAGGCGTTCACGATCTACGGCAAGTTCAACGCGCTCAGCATGGCGCTCCTCATCGGCGGCGAGAGCTTTGCCGACCAGGAGAAGAAGCTCGATCGCGGCGTCGATGTGCTGATCGCCACGCCGGGCCGCCTGCTCGATCTGTTCGGGCGCGGCAAGATCCTGCTGTCGGACGTCAAGATCCTGGTGATCGACGAAGCCGACCGCATGCTCGACATGGGCTTCATCCCCGATGTCGAGCGCATCGTCTCGTTCCTGCCGCGCATAAGGCAGACGCTGTTCTTCTCGGCCACCATGCCGCCCGAGATCAGGCGGCTCGCCGACGCCTTCCTGATGAATCCCAAGGAAATCTCGGTCACGCCGCCGACCTCGCCCGCGGCGCTCGTGACGCAAGGGTTGGTGATCGTCGCGGCCGAAGACAAGCGCGAGGCGCTGCGCCGCCTCATCCGCAGCGAGGATGTGAAGAACGCGCTCATCTTCTGCAACCGGAAGCGCGATGTCGACATCCTCTACCGCTCGCTCGCCAAGCACGGCCTCAATTGCGCCGCGCTGCACGGCGACATGCCGCAGCCCAAGCGCACCGAGACGCTCGAGCGCTTCCGCAACGGCGCGATCCGGCTTCTGGTCGCGAGCGATGTTGCGGCGCGCGGCCTCGACATCGAGGCCATGTCGCATGTCTTCAATTTCGACGTGCCGATCCATGCCGAGGACTATATCCACCGCATCGGCCGCACCGGCCGCGCCGGGCGCGAGGGCCGCGCCTTCACGCTGGCGACGCCGGCCGACAGCCGCTTCGTCCAGGCGATCGAGCACCTCATCGGCAAAGCCATCCCGCACGTCGAAGTGCCGAACGTCGCTGGCGCCGCGCTTGACGCCGACGACGAGGGCCCGCGTCCCGCGCGCGGCCGCCGCCCGGCGCGCGGCGCGCACCATGACCGTCCGCCTCGTCCCGCCAAGGCGGCTGAGCCGCCCCAGCGCGACGCCAAGCCCAATCGCGAGCGCAAGCCCGAGCCCGCGCGCCGCCAGCCGGCCGAAACTTTCCGGCCTGTCATCATGGAGGACGTGCCGATCGATCCCGCCGGCAATGTCACGCCGCTGCCGGTGCGCCCGAAGCGGACGCCGAGCGAAGGCGACGACGATCACGGCATCGTCGGATTCGGCGACCACATGCCGGCCTTCCTCGCCCGCGCCGGGAGGTTGACGCGCGGCTAGGGAGGATTGCCGCATGAAGACCATCTTCATCATGATGAAATGCGAGCTCGGCAAATCCTACATGGTGGCCGAGGAAGCGGTCGAAACCATCGAACAGGTCTCGGAAGTCTATTCCGTCTCGGGCCAGTACGATCTCCTGATGAAGTGCTATCTGTCCGACGAGATGGATGTGGGCCATTTCGTGGTCGAGAAGCTGCAGAAGATGCCGCACGTGAAGGACACCTTCACGATCATGGCCTACAAGGCCTTCTCCGAAGACAAATCCTGACGTGAGCGCGCCGCATTTCGTCATCGTCGGCGCGGGCCACGCCGGCGGCCGCGCGGCCGAAGCGCTGCGCGCCGCGGGCCACAAGGGCCGCGTCACGCTTCTCGGCGCCGAGCACCATCCGCCCTACGAGCGCCCGCCGCTCTCGAAGGAGCTTCTGGCCGGCGCGATCCCGGTCGAGAAGACCTACATCCGCCCGCCCGCCTGGTACGGCGAGCAGGAAATCGATCTGCGCCTCGGCACCGAGGCCGTCGCCATCGACCGGAGCGCGCAGCGCGTGCGCATGAAGGACGGGAGCGACGTGCCGTACGACGCGCTCATGCTGACGACGGGCGCGCGGCCGCGCATCCTGCGCCTTCCGGGCGGCGAGGGGCCGCGCATCCTTTACCTGCGCGACATCGACGATGCGCTGCGCCTGCGCGAGCTGCTCGTGCCGGGCGTGCGGCTCGCCGTCATTGGCGCGGGCTTCATCGGCCTCGAAGTCGCGGCGACGGCCAAGAAGCGCGGCGCGTCGGTCGTCGTGCTCGAGCTCGCGCCGCATGTGCTGGCGCGCGTTTGCCCGCCCGAGATCGCCGACTATGTCGCCGACCTCCAGCGCCGGAACGGCGTCGAGATCCGCACCGGCGTGGGCGTGACCGCGATCGAGGAGACCGGCGCCGGGCTCGAGATCGTGACCTTGAGCGGCGAGCGCATCGCCGCCGACTACGTCGCCGTCGGCATCGGCGCGCAGCCCAACACCGAGCTCGCCGCGGCGGCGGGACTCGCCATCGAAGACGGCGTCAAGGTCGACGAATTCGGCCGCTCGAGCGATCCGCGCATCTATGCCGCGGGCGACGTGACGCGGCATTTCAACCCGCTCGTCGGCCGCCACATCCGCCTCGAAGCGTGGCAGAACGCGCAGAACCAGGCGATCGCCGTGGCCAAGGTGATGGCGGGCGGCGAAGTCGCCTTCGCCGAGGTGCCGTGGTTCTGGACCGACCAGTTCGACATGAACCTGCAGATGGCGGGCGCGCCCGAGCGCTGGGATCAGCTCGTCTTCCGCGGCGCGCCGGCCGAGCGCAGCTTCACGGTCTTTCATCTGGCCGATGGCAAGCCCGTCGCCGTGACGACGGTCAACGCCCCGCGCGACATGCGCTTTGCGCGCATGCTGATCCAGCGCGCGCAGGCGGTCGATCCGGCGCTCCTCGCCGACAAGGCGGTGAAGCTTCAGGACCTCACGCGCTAGGCTCAATGCCGCGCGAAGAACGGCCGCCCGATCGTCTCGGGGAAGAGATAGTCGAGCGCGAAATGAATCTGCGCGATGACGCCGGGGCCGCTGCCGGCGCCTTTCGTCGTCGGAATGAGCGCCTCGATGCCCACTTCCCAGCCTTCGCCGGCAGAGTCGAAGCCGGGCGCGATCGTGCCCGCGGTCAAGCCGCCGCGCGCCGGGCTGCCGGGCGTGTTGAACTGGATCTCCAGCATCGGCGTCACATGCCGGTAAAATTCCGGCAGATCGAGGTTCGCGACCTTCGCCTCGAGATAGGGGATCGAGTATTCGATCGCGATCGCGGTCTGGATCTGATCGGCGCGCGCGCTCGCGTCGGCGAGCTGATATCCCAACACGCCGGCGATCGCGAACGGCCGCAGATAGGGCCAGGGCAGCTCGTTCAGGCCCTTGCCGAACAGGATCTGCGGCGTGGTCGCGCCGACCCGATCGGCGCCGATCCCCTGCGCGCCGGTGCCGCCCCATTCGCGATCGACGCCCACTGAAAGCTGGAACTCGTGATCGGGATCGAGGATCACGAGATACTTCGCCGTGGTCTCGAGATTCTGCCAGCCATAGGCCGTGCCGCCGTTCGTGCCGGGCTGTTGGAGCTGGTTCCAGCCGTCCTCGACGCCCACCGAAAAGCGCTCGGTGATCGTCTTGTTGAAGACGACGCTCGTGTTGGTGAGACGGTCGTGCGCGCCGACGCCCGCGCCATATTGCGGGATCGTGCTCGGCGTCAGGTAAAAATCGTCCGACGGCCCGATCTGCGGCAACAGGATCGTCGCCGGAAAGAGACGGTCGCCCGCATCCGTGTAGGCGAAGGCGGGCGCGGCCGAAAGGACCGCCAGCGGCGGCGGCGGCCGCGAATGTTCTCATGCGCACTCCCCCCCCCCCCCCGCGGCATCGCTATTTCGATGTCGCGACATAGACGCCGTCCCAGTCCGGGCCCGGCGGATCGCTCTCGTACTGCGCGATGCGCTCCTCGTAAAGATCGTAGAGATCGGCGCGCGAATGATCGAGCCGCCGGCATTCGCCGAGGGCGGAGCGCGCGCCCGCCCAATCCTGCGTGCGATAGCGTGCGAGCATCGCCTCGAATTGCGCCGGCGAGCGCCACGAAGTCGGGATCGGCGGCAACCGTCGCGTCGCCGAGCAGCGCGAAGATGCGCACCGCCTCCTTCTTGCCCTTGACGGCGATGAGATCGAGCTCGAGCGCGGCCCATTCC
The DNA here is from genome assembly GCA_963804235.1 of uncultured Alphaproteobacteria bacterium. Classification (GTDB taxonomy): domain Bacteria; phylum Pseudomonadota; class Alphaproteobacteria; order ATCC43930; family CGMCC-115725; genus DATJLY01. The sequence goes on along the minus strand of CAWDPP010000057.1, from coordinate 82,627 downwards.
GGCGCCGCTGCCCGCGTCGTCTCGCCGATCACGATGCCGACGCCATAGGTCTTGCTCTGGCCCTCGAGCCGCGAGGCGAGGTTCACCGGCATCGCCCAGCACCGAATAATCGAAGCGCTGGTCCGAGCCCATGTTGCCGACCACGCATTCGCCGCTGTTGATGCCGATGCCGATCTTGAGGAGATGGAACGGGATGGCTCGACGCGGCCGCCTCGGCCTCGAGCACGGCGTTGACGCCGTCGAGCGCGCGCATCATGGCGAGCGCGCTCTCGCACGCATGGTCGGCATGGCGCGGATCGTCGAGCGGCGCGTTCCAGAACGCCATGATGCAGTCGCCCATGTATTTGTCGATCGTGCCGTTCCGCGACATGATGATGTCGGTCAAGGGCGTCAGGAACCGGTTGATGAGCTGCGTCAGTCCCTGCGGGTTCGTCTTGAACGTCTCGGAGATCGCGGTGAAGCCGCGCACGTCGCAGAACAGCATGGTCATCGGCCGCGTCTCGCCGCCGAGCTTCAACAAATGCGGCTTCTCCGCGAGCATGTTCACCATGTCGGGCGAGAGATAGTGGCGGAAGGCCGACCTGACATAGCGCCCCTCGCGATCGACGATCCAATAGCGGAACATGATGACGCTGATCGCGGCCGCGACGAGTGCCGCGCCCGGGCCCACGAACGGCAGCCACACATCGTGCAGGAACGCCCATTGCGCGACGCAGGCCCAGACCGCGATCGGCCCGAGCCCGGCGAGAAAGGCGATGCGCGTCGGCATGTGCGCCATGGTCAGGCCCGAGAGCGACGCGAGCAGCACCACGGCGAGCACGATCGGCCCAAGCTGCGGCGGCGTGATCTCGGTGATGAAGTCGCGCGTCAGGATGGTGTCGATGATGTTCGCCATGCGCTCGGTGCCGGGCATCTGCGTCGAGCCGAAGGGTGCGGCGTTGCTGTCGGCATTGCCGAGGAACGAGGCGCCGAGCAGCACGATCTTGCCGGCGAACGCCTCGCTCGGGATGCGGCCGGCCGCGACATCGGAAAATGAGTATGTGGGAAAGGTGCCGCGGGGCCCGCGGTAGTCGATGAGGAGCCGCATGCCGGGATCGCTCGGCACGTCGATCGCGCCGACGCGCACGCCGCTCCCCGGCGCGAGCGCCACCTCGCCCCACGGCACGCCGAGATAATCGGCGGCTGCGCGCAGCGGCAATGACGGAAAGAAATCGCCGGCAAACGGCAGTGCCAGGTAGTCGTAGCGCGGCTCGCCGTCGCGATCGAAGGCGAGATTGACGTGGCCCAGCGCCAGCGCGGCGGCGGCGAGCGGCTTGACCGGCAGCAGCGCCGACTTGGGCTCGAGCGGGAAGGCAGGCGGGATCGGGCTCTTGCCGAACGCCTGGAAGGCCGATGGCGACAGCGCGTCCGCTTCCTCGCCGGCGGGCCCGGTGAAGCTGAACGCGACCGGCAGGAGCACGTTGCCGGCCGCGCGGATGGCGGCCGCGAGATCGGCGTCGGGATCATCGTTCGCGAGCCGGTCGAGCGACTGGCGCAGCGGGCCGTCGCCCGCCGCGCCCGCCGCGGCACGCGCCGCCTCGCGCAGCTCCGGCGGGATCGCCTCCTCGGGCTCGGCGAACAGCATGTCGAACACGACGAGCTTCGCGCCCGCGCCCTTCAAGCGCCGCACCGCGTCGGCGAAGAGGTGGCGGCTCAGCGGCCAGCGGCCGAGCGCGTCGAGGCTCTTGTCGTCGACCATGACGATGGCGATGGGCGTCGTCGGCGCGCGCACGCCGCGGATGCGGAAGCGCAAATCGAGCGACGCGGTCTCGGCGCCGCGCAACGCGGTCGAGGCGTCGAGGATGGCGATGACGAGAATGAGAAGGGCGGCCACGACCGCCAGTGCTGCCTCGCGTGTGCCGCGCGGGAGGCGCAATGCGGGCCCGTCAGGGGACGTCGGTGCGCGCGATCACGTCGTCGAATTCCGACGACGCCCAGACGCGCGGTGGCACCGGGTCGCGCCCGGCCTCGACCCGCGCGCCCCAGCGCGCGGGAATGCGGACCGCGCGTTGCGTCGCGGCGCTCGCCAAGGTCACGACGCCGTCGAGCACGCCCACTTGCGTCGAATCCGGCTTCGCCTCGATGAACCAGTCGGTCGAGCGCACCGCCGCCACGCCGGTCGCGGTATCGACCTCGAATTTCTGCGGCTCGCCGACCGCGGCGACGACGGCGCGGATCAGGCCCGAGGCGAGCTCGACCTTGGCGTCGCGCTTGGTGTCGCCGCCCAAGGCGTAGTTCGCGATCGTGAGCTTGCTGCCGGGCGCCGCCGCCAGGATGGTGCCGTCCGCCATGCGCAGCTTGAGCTTCGCGCCTTGCGGCACCTCGATCATGTCGCCGACCGAGACCGGGTCGCCGATCTTCAAGGGCGTGCTCTGGCCGCCCGCCGTGCGGAAGCATTGCCCGCCCATCGCCAGCACTTCGCCGGCCGGCGCCGCCGCGGCGGCCCAGGAACACAAAGCGGCGAGCGCCAGTCCCGCCGCGAATACGAATGTGCGCGTCATTCCATGATGGTAGAGAGTGGCGCCGGGGGCCGCAAGCGAGGCGCGCGCGCGGGCTTGCCAAATGCTCTCCCGTTTGCAATATCCCGCGCAGGAAAAGGTGGGACATGAGTGACCAGAAAGGCGAATGGGTGACGGTCGGCCAGCGCTCGGCGTTGAAGCCGGGCGACGTGCTCGGCGTCCAGGCCAAGGACAAGGAGATCGCGCTGTTCGACCTCGACGGCAAGATCTACGCGACCGAGAACACCTGCACTCATGCCTATGCCTATCTGAGCGACGGCTGGGTCGATGGCGACGTGATCGAATGCCCGCTGCATGGCGGCCGGTTCGAGATCAAGACCGGCAAGGGGCTGGGCCCGCCGATCGAATGCGACATCAAGTGCTTCCCGGTGCGCCTCGACGGCGACAACATCCAGGTCCAGATCGAGGACTGATCCGCGCAGCCGCTGCGCGATAGCCAGCGCCGCCGTCCCTGTGCCATCATTCCGCCCGAGGGGGAGGTGCGAATGATGCGATTGTTTTTGGCGGCTGCGGCGGCGCTCGCGGCCGCGCTTTCGACAGCCGCCGCGGCCGAGACGGTCAAGATCGGCCTGCTGCACACGACCGGCAGCGGCCCTGTCATGATCGCCGCGGCGAAGGGCTATTTCGCCGCCGAGGGATTGGACGCGCAGCTCGTCTATTTCGAATTGGCGCAGCCTATTTCGATCGCGGCCGCCTCGGGCGACATCGATCTCGCTTATACCGGCCTCACCGGCGGCTTCTACGGGCTGGCGAGCCAGGGCGAGCTGCGCATCGTCGCCGGCGGCGCGCGCGAGACGCCGGGCTTCCATTATCAGCCCTTCCTCGTCTCGAACCACGCCTGGGACGCGGGCTTGCGCGCGTTCAAGGACCTGCCGGGCCATTCCTTCGGCGTGTCGCAGATCGGCTCGCCGCCGCATTACGCCCTTGGGCCTCATCGCCGAGAAATACGGCTTCGACGTCAAGACCGTGCGCATCCAGCCGCTCGCCTCGATCGCCAATCTCGCCGCCGGCATCGTCGGCGGCCAGGTCGACAGCGTGATGATGCCGGGCAACGTCGCCGTGCCGGTGCTCGCGAAGAGCGAGGCGAAGCTCTTGGGCTATATCGGCGACGAGGCGCCCTATCAGCTTGTCGGCGTGATCGTGTCGAGCAAGGCCGCGGACGAGCGCCACGACATGATCGAGAAATCGCTCGCCGCGCTGCGCAAGGGCGACCGCGCCTATTACGATGCGTTCACGCCGGGCGGCAAGCGCGGCGAGGGGGCCGATGCGGCGGAAATGCTCGACATCGTCGCCAAGGGCGCCAACCAAAGCCCGCAAGAGGCGGGCGCGAGCATGCCCTATTGCGATCCCGAGGGCCGGCTCGACGTACAGGACGTGCTGCGTCAGCTCGCCTGGTACAAGGCGCAAGGCATGGTGAAGGGCACGGTCGGCGGCGATGCGATCATCGACCGCCGCTACATCATGCCGCTGTCGTAACTTTTCTCCCTCTCCCCTCCGGGGAGAGGGTTGGGGTGAGGGGGTACGCGCGCAATGCCGAGAGGGATCGTTGGCATCATCGCGCTGCTGCTGCTCGCCTGGGCGGTGAGCGAGGACCGCTTTCGCGTGCCGTGGCGCGTCGTCTTCGCCGGCGTGCTGCTGCAGTTCGGCCTCGCCGTGCTGTTCCTGCGCTTTCCGCCGGCGGCGCAGGCCTTTCTCCTGCTCAACGACGGCGTCGAGGCGCTGCAGAAGGCGACCGACGCGGGCACCGGCTTCGTGTTCGGCTATCTCGGCGGCGGCCCGCTGCCCTTTGCCGAAACGCAGCCGGGCGCCTCCTTCATCTTCGCCTTCCGCGCGCTGCCGCTCGTCCTCGTCATCAGCGCGCTCGCGACGCTGCTCTTCTATTGGGGCGTGCTGCAACGCATCGTCGCGGTCTTTGCCTGGGTGCTGCGGCGCTCGGTCGGCGTCGGCGGGCCGTTGGGCTTGGGCGCGGCCGTCCATATCTTCGTCGGCCATATCGAGGCGCCGCTCCTGATCCGGCCCTATCTTTTGCGCATGGCGCGCGGCGAGCTGTTCGCGCTCATGAGCTGCGGCATGGCCGGGATCGCCGGCACCGTCATGGTGCTCTATGCCGCGATCCTGGGGCCGGTCATTCCCGACGCGCTCGGCCACATCCTGGCCGCTGCCATCATCAGCACGCCCGCCGCGCTGGCGCTCGCCGCGCTCATGATCCCGTTCCGGCCCGATGCCTCGGCCGAGGCGCGCCTCGAGATCCTCAATCCGCCGGTCAGCACCATGGACGCCGTCGCCAAGGGCACCGGCGACGGCATCGTCTTCATCGCCAACATCACCGCCATGCTCGTGGTGCTGGTGGCGCTCGTCACGCTCTTCAACATGATCCTGGGCCTCCTGCCCGAGGTGGCGGGCGCGCCCATGACGTTGCAGCGCGTCTTCGCCTTCTTCTTCGAGCCGGTGATGTGGCTCATCGGCATTCCCGACGCCGACATCCACCAGGCGGCGCAGCTCATGGGCACCAAGACGGTGTTGAACGAGTTCATCGCCTATGTCGATCTCGCGCACCTGCCGCCGGACGCGCTCACGCCGCACTCGCGCCTCATCCTCACCTATGCGATGTGCGGCTTCGCCAATTTCGGCAGCCTCGGGATCCTGCTGGGCGGCATGGGCGCGATGGTGCCCGAGCGCAGGCGCGAGATCGTCGAGCTCGGCCTGCGCTCGATCCTGTCCGGCACGCTCGCCACCTGCATGAGCGGCGCCATGGTGGGGATGCTGTAAGGCCGTCCGCTGCGTTGACGCCGCTTCCCGAGGGGGCATAGAGTTGGCCGCATGGATACAGCCAGCATTGCCGTGCCCGAGCCCAAGGAAATGTTGCGCCGCGCGCGCGACATGGTCCCGCGCTTGGCCGCGCGCGCGCCCGAGGCCGAGGCGCAGCGCTTCCTGCCCAAGGAAACCATCGCCGAGATGCAGGAGGCGGGCTTCTTCCGCATCCTCCAGCCGAAGCGCTGGGGCGGCTACGAGATGGACCCCTCCGTCTATTTCGACGTGCTGATGACGCTTGCCGAGGGCTGCTTCTCGACCGCCTGGGTCTATGGCGTGGTCGGCATCCATCCCTGGCTCATCGCGCTCTATGACGACCGCGCGGCGCAGGACGTGTGGGGGAACGACGCCGGCACGCTGATGTCGTCCTCGCTCATGCCGGGCGGACAGCTCGTGCCGGAGAAGGACGGCTTCCGCCTCTCGGGCCGCTGGAGCTATTCGAGCGGCGCCGATCATTGCGACTGGGCTTTCCTCGGCGCGGTGGTGCCGCCGGTCGATGCCGAGCATTTCGACTGGCGCTTCTGCCTCGTGCCGCGGCGCGATTATGAGATCGTCGATACCTGGCGCGTCGCCGGCTTGAAGGGCACCGGCAGCCAGGACATCGTCATCAAGGACAAGTTCGTGCCCGCCTATCGCATCCACAGCGTCGCCGACATGTACGAATGCGCCGGGCCCGGCCAGAAGGTGAATACCGCCGCGCTCTACCGCATCCCGGCGGCGCAGATCCTCTATCTCGGCGTCGCCTGCGGCGCGATCGGCGCGCTCTCCGGCATGGTCGCTTCGTTCCGCGACTACGGCGCGAAACGCGCGACGCCGCGCGGCAAGACCTCCGAGGACCCGTTCGCGCAGCTCGCCTGCGCCGAGGCCGCGGCGCTCGCCGACGAGCTCAAGGTCATGCTGCATCACAACCTGCGCACGCTCGCCGCCTACGCCGAGCGGCGCGAGGTGCCGCCGATGGATTTGCGCTTGAAGCTCAAGTTCCACTCGTCGTGGGGCGTCGAGCGCTGCGGGCTCGCGGCCTTGAAGCTGTTCAAGGCGGCCGGCGCCTCGGCCATTCGCGACACTCTGCCGTTCGGCCGCATCGTCGCCGACATCAATGCCGGGCGCCAGCACGTCTCGAACCAGCCCGAATATTTCGGCCGCCTCTGGGGCACCATGCTCCTGGGCGGGCCGGCGCCGATCGAACGCCTGATCTGATGGAAGCGGGCACGATCACGATCGGCGGCGATCTCGCCGTCGAGCGCATGGGTTTTGGCGCGCTCCACATCGCCGGGCCCGGCAGCTTCGGGCCGCCGCGCGACCGCGTTGCCGCCGTGGCGCTGTTGCAGGGCGTCGTAGCAGCCGGCGTGCAGCTCATCGACACCGCCGACTCCTACGGGCCGGCGTGGAGCGAGAGCACGATCGCCGAGGCGCTCCATCCCTATCCCAAGGGCCTCGTCATCGCGACGAAGGGCGGGCTGTTGCGGCCATCGGCCGGACGCTGGGACGCCGATTGCCGGCCCGCGCATCTGAAGGAGGCGTGCGAGGCGAGCCTGAAGCGACTGAAGCTCGAGCGCATCGATCTTTATCAGCTCCACACCGTCGATGCGCGCGTGCCGCTCGAAGAGAGCGTCGGCGCGCTCGCCGAGTTGCAGAAGGCGGGCAAGATCCGCCACATCGGGCTCTCCAACGTCGATACGCGCCAGCTCGCGCGCGCCCGCAAGGTCGCGACGATCGTCTCGGTGCAGAACCACTACAATCTCGGCGACCGCTCGTCCGACCCGGTGATCGACCAGTGCGCGAAGGACGGGCTCGCCTTCCTGCCGTGGTATCCGCTGCATCAGAGGACGAGCGCCCGCCGCATCGAGGCGATCGCCAAGCGCCACACTGCCACGACCGCGCAGGTTGCGCTGGCCTGGCTCCTGCGCCGCTCGCCGTGCGTCGTGCCGATCCCCGGCACCTCCTCGCTCGCGCATTTCGAGGAGAATTTCGCCGCCCGCGAGCTCGCCCTGAGCGACGAGGAATTTTCGGCGCTCTAACGCGCTCTCGCCTTGGCGCGCGCGAGGATGCATGCTTCGCGTCATGCCGCCTGGCGCAACGCTCGTAACGACCATCGTGGTGAGCCTCGCCGTCGCCTATGCCGGCGCACTGCTGGCGCGCGCCGTGCGCCTTCCGCCGCTCGTCGGCTATCTGCTCGCCGGCGTCGTGCTTGGGCCGTTCACGCCGGGCTTCGTCGCGGACGAGGCGATCGTCGAGCAACTCGCCGAGATCGGCGTGGCGCTCTTGCTGTTCGGCGTCGGGCTGCATTTCTCGATCGGCGATCTCGTTGCGGTTTGGCGCACCGCCGTTCCCGGCGCCATCCTCCAGGTCGCGGCGTCGGCGGCGCTCGGGTTCGGCGTCGGGCGTCTCGTCGGCTTCGCACCCGAGCAGGCCGTCCTGTTCGCGGCCTGTCTTGCCGTCGCCAGCACCGTCGTGGCGACGCGCGCGCTCGGCGATCGCGACATGCTGCAGACCGAGGCCGGACGCGTGGCGCTCGGATGGCTCGTGATGCAGGACCTGATCGTCGTCGGCGTGCTGGTGATGCTGCCGCAAGGCGCCGGCGATGGCGGCAGCAATGGCGCGGCATTGGCGGCCCGGCTCGCCTTGAAGCTGGCCGAGGTCGTGGCCTTTGCCGCCGCCATGCTGCTGCTCGGCCGGCGCCTCATTCCCCGGCTTTTGGCCTATACCGCGCGCGACGGCTCGCACGAGCTGTTCCGGCTTGCCGTCCTCGTCGTGGCACTCGGCATCGCCTTCCTCACGACCGAGCTGATCGGCGTCTCGCCCGCGCTCGGCGCCTTCTTTGCCGGCGTGGTCATCGCCGAGTCCGACCTGAGCCACCAGGCGGCGGGCGAATCCGTCCCGGTGCAGCAGGTCTTCACGGTGCTGTTCTTCGTCTCGATCGGCATGCTGTTCGACCCGGCCGCGATCGTCCGCGTGCCGTGGCACATCGCGGCCGTCGCCGCGGCCGTCATCGTCGGCAACGGCGTTCTGACGCTGCTGATCCTGTTCGCGCTGCGCGAGGCGCCGAGGACCGCGGCCACCGTCGCGGCTTCATTGGCGCAGATCGGCGAGTTCTCCTTCATCTTGAGCGGAACCGCCGTCAGCCGCGGGCTTTTGCCGGCGGAGGGGCGGGATCTCGTGCTGGCGGCCGCATTGATCTCGATCCTCGTTCAGTCGGCGATGTTCAAAGCGGCGGACGCCGCCGGTCCGCGCCTCGAAAAGCTCGCTTTTCTGCGCGCGTGGCATTCCGGCCGGCGCGAACGAAAGCGCCGCGAGGAAGCGTCCGCCCCCGACCGGCACACGATCATCGTCGGCCATGGGCGCGTCGGCAGCGTCGTCGCCGCCTCCTTGCGCAGCCGCGGCATGCCCTATGTCGTCATCGAGCAGAATCTGCACTTCGCGGAAATGCTCCGCCGCGAGAACATTCCGGTGATCTATGGCGATGCCGCCTGGCCCGAAGTTCTCGACGCCGCCGCGCCGGACCGCGCCCGCATGATCGTCATCGCCGTGCCGGAAAAGGGCGCCGCGCGGCGCATTCTCGCGGCGGCCCGCCGCGCCAATCCGGCGATCGAGGCGGTCGTGCGCACGCACAGCCGCGAGGAGGCGGATTGGCTCGCCCAGAACGACGTCGGGCGCGCCGTCATGGGCGAGCAGCACGCGGCCGAGGAGATGGCGAAGTACGCGCTCGACCGCCTCGATCGGCGAGAGGGCGGCTAGGCGTTCTTCCGCGCGTCGAGCCAGCCCATCATGATGCGGTTGAAGGCGTCCGGGCCTTCGACATTGGGGAAGTGGCGCAAGCCCGGCATCTCCTCGCCGCGCGCGCCGGGGATGAGCGCGACGATGCGTTTGTTCGCCGCGGGCGGCGTGCCCGGATCCTCCTTTCCCCAAACGACCAGCGTCGGCAGCTTGATCTGCGGCAACCGGTCCGAGAAATCGAAATTCTGGATGGCGGCGACGCAGCCGCAGAACCCGTCCGGCGTCGTCGCCGCGACGGTGTCGAGGATCTGCTTGAAGCGGCCCGGATTCTTCTCCTTCATCGCGGGCGTGAACCAGCGCTCGAGCGTGCCCTCGGCCAAGGGCGCGACCGAGTTGGCCTTGCGCACCGCGCTCGCGCGCTCGGCCCAGGCGCCCGGCGGCGCCGGCGGCGTGGCGCAGCTCGTGTCGCACAGCAGCAGCGACTTGAACCGCGCGCCATGCCGGAGCGCGAGGCTGTGTCCGAACATGCCGCCGATCGACAGCCCCATGTAATGCACGCCCGAGAGGCCGAGCGCCTCCAAGACGCTCGCGCAGTCGTCGGCCAGCTCGTCCATCGTGTAGTCGCCCGGCACCGGGTCGCTGCCGCCGTGGCCGCGCATGTCGATGCGCAGGACGCGCCAGCCGGCGGTGAGGAGCGGCGCCATCTGCTCGCCCCACATGCCGCTGTCCGACGCGAGCGAATGGGTGACGCACAGCACCGGCCCCCTGTCGCGCCCGGCGAGGTCGTAATGGATGCGGCGGTTCTTGAGCGGCAGCAGCATCTCGTTCTCCTTCGTTGACGGGCGCTCCGCGCCGCGCGCTAGTTCGCGGCGCAGCGCCGAGGCGCTTTGCGGCTTCCTCGACGATGCTCAGATCGGCGTATTTCTTCACGTCGATGTCGGATTTGAGGAATCCGAGCTCGCGCTGCGTGTCGATATTGGCCTGCAGCACGTCGAGATCGGGCAGCCCGTTCGGGTTGCGATAATAGTCGTCCTTGGTGAAAAGCCACTTGTCGTAGAACTCGGGCTTCTGCTTCGTCATGTCGGCGACGAGCGCAATCCCGTCCGCGCGATGCTGCGGCTCATAGACGTAGTGCAGCGTGCGGAGATAATCCTCCATGAAATCGACGAGCGCCGCGCGGTGCTCCTTGATATAGGCGCCGCGCACGACGCGCATGATCATCTCGGTCGGGCCCATGCCGTCCTTCTGCGTGAAGAGCGTGTGCGCGAAGGCGCGCAGGTCGGGGTCGTAGTCGAACGGCGAGGCGGCGGCGACCAGATCGACCTTGCCCTCCTTCAGCGTCGCCTTCATCTGCGGAAACGGCACCTCGAGGATGGTCACGTCGCGCTTGTCGCGCATGTCGTGCTTGGCGAGATTGGCGCGGAGCGCCATGTCGATGGCGCTGCCGGCCTCGTTGGTGGCCAGGACCTTGCCCTTCAAACCCTCGATCGTCTCGATCTTGCTGTCGTTGCGCACCATGTAGTCGTTGGTGTGATAGCCTTGCGTCCCGTCCATGAAGGAATTGGCGATGACGCGGATGTCGGTGAGCCCTGCATTCTCGATCGCGATCGCGAGCGTCGAATAGGCGATCGCCGCCATGTCGAGCTCGCCGGCCGCGAGCGCGGTCACGATGGTCGAAGTGCCGGAGAAATGCACAAGCTGCGGCGCATAGCTCTTGCCGGCGTGCGGCGCGAGACCCGGCTTCGCCAGCATGACGGGCGCCAGGTCGGACGGCACCACGACCCAGCCGATGCGCAGCGGCGCCGGCTCCTCCGCGCGCGCGGCGGCCAGCGCAAGCGCCGCGAGCACAGCACCTGCCGCAATCCGGAACGAGCGCATTCCATCCCTTCCCGTTCTTGTTGCGCCTCTTTTACGCCGCGCCGCGCACCGTGTCGATGATGCGTCGTGCGTCCGCGACGTGATCGCCGCGCCAGGCGACGTGGCCGTCGGGCCGCACCAGCACCAGCTTTCTTTCATAAAGCCGCGCCGCGTCCCGATGCGCAAGCTCGACCAGCGTCAGCGGCACGCCGCACGCGCGCGCGGCCTCTTCGAGCGAGCCCGCATCGGCCGCGGCATCGAAGCGCAGCAGCACGAAGCCGCGTCCGAAGAGGTCGAGCGTCGATTTTCCCTCGCCGAGCCAGACATGCGGCGCGCGGTGGCCGGGATGCGATGTCTGCTCGTATGTCGAGACCGTGTCGGGCGGCTCTTTCGTGCCGTCGGGCACGATGACGGGCGAGCCCGCGTAGCGATAGCCCAGGTGAATGCCGATCGTGAACCATTCGTGCTTCATGAGCGCGCTGAATTTGAGGCCGAATTCCTGTTGCGCGCGCTTGCCCGCGGGGCCCGGCAGAAAAGCCTCGGGCGGCACGCGCTCGCTCGCGCGGCGACAGCATGCGGCGCAGATTGGCGCTCGCCTCGCGCACGTTGCGGATCGCGACCGGCCGGCGCTCGATCTCGTAGGAGGCGAGCAGGTTCTCTCCGCCCCAGCCGCGCAGCATCGCCTCGAGCTTCCAGCCGAGATCGACCGCGTCCTGGATGCCCATGTTCATGCCGAAGCCGCCGGTCGGCGAGGTGAGGTGCGCGGCGTCGCCGGCGATGAAGACGCGGCTCGCGCCGTAGCGGTCGGCCACCAGCTCGCGCCGGACCCACGGCACGATGCTCAGCACCTCGAAATCGAACTCGCACCCCACCGCCTTGACGATGAGCGCGCGCACCTCGCGCTCGTCATAGCTGCGCATGGTCGCGTCGCCGACGATCGAGAAGCGGAAGCGGTCGCGCCCGTTGATCGCGACGATGGTGGCGAAGGTGCCCTCGGTGCCGATGCAGATATAGCGATAGGCCTCGCCCTTGCCGTGCAGCGCCAGGAAATTCTCGCAGCGGAAGATGGCGTTGGTCGTGTAGGTGAGGACCGGATTGCCCGACATCGCGATGCCGAGCGCCTGGCGCACCGTGCTCGCCGCGCCATCGCAGCCGACGAGATAGCGCGCCGTCACGGTCTCGCGCGCGCCGCTGCGCGGATCGGCGATCGTCGCCGTCACGCCGCGCCCGTCCTCATCGAACGCGATCAATTCCGCGTGATAGCGCAGGCTCACATGCGGGAAACTCGTGGCGAAGCGCTTCAGCACCGGGTCGAACATGTCCTGCGGGCAGCGCTCGCGATGCTGCGGGCTTTGCGGCGGCGGGCGCTCGGCGTTCATCGAGACGAAGCGGTCGCGCCCGAATTCTATGCCGGTGACGGACGAGACATAGACATTGTCCTGCCGGTAGTCGCGCGGATAAGGCGTCGCCTCGACCCACGGCACGATGCCCCAGCGCCGGCAGAATTCCATGGTGCGGATGCCGACGAGGTCCATCTTCGGCTGATAGATCGAGCCGTCGCCCTTCTCGATGAGAAGGCACGGGATGCCGCGCCAGCCAAGCTCGCCCGCGAGTGCGAGCCCGACCGGCCCGGCGCCGACGATGAGCACGGGTGTGTCGATTGTCGCCATTCTCGGCTTGGCCTAAGGTCGGATCACATGAGCGATCTCAACAAAGCACTGCGCCGCGCGCTCCACAAGGGCGCCGGTGCGATCGTTCCGGGCGCGGCCGACGCGCTCGCCGCGCGCCTCATCGAGCGCCTGGGTTTCCCCGCCGTCTATGTCACCGGCGCCGGCCTCGCCAATGCCTATCTCGGCGTGCCCGATATCGGCCTCGTCACGCTCACCGAGCTTGCCGCCAACGTCGCCGCCATGCGCGAGGCGGTCGCGCTGCCGCTCATCGTCGATGCCGACACGGGCTTCGGCAATGCGTTGAACGTCGCGCGCACGATCCGCGTGCTGGAGCGCGCCGGCGCCAACGCCGTGCAACTCGAGGACCAGGAGTTCCCGAAGCGCTGCGGCCATTTCGCCGGCAAGACGGTGATCCCCGCCGGCGAGATGGCGGCGAAGGTGCGCGCCGCGGTCGATGCGCGGCGCGACCCGGATTTCCTCGTCATCGCCCGCACCGACGCGATCGCGCCCAACGGCATCGAGGACGCGCTCGCCCGCGCCGCAGCTTTATATCGAGGCGGGCGCCGATCTCACCTTCGTCGAGGCGCCGCGGAGCGAGGCCGACATGGCGCGCATCCCGGCAGCGCTCGCCGTGCCGCAGGTCGCGAACCTGGTGGTCGGCGGCCTCACGCCGGTGCTGCCGCGCGAAACGCTCCAGTCGATGGGCTTCGCGCTCGTGCTCTATGCCAACGTGGCGCTCCAGGCGGCGCTTTTCGGCATGAAGGATGTGCTCGGCCATTTGCGCGAGACCGGCGCGCTCGACGGCGTCGCCGCTCGCCTCATGCCGTTCGCCGAGCGCCAGGACCTCGTCGGCAAGCCCGATTGGGACGCGCTCGAGGCGCGCTATAAGGAGGAGCAGCGTTAGCAGTTTCTTTTTGTCGTCATGCCCGGCCTTGTGCCGGGCATCCACGGGTTCTTTCTTGCAGACTACACGTGGATGGCCGGGACAGCCCGGCCATGACAACATCCATCGCATAGTCCGCCATCAAACGCCGAGATATCTGTGTTGCAGCTCGACGTCGGCGGCCAAGGCAGCGGACGTTCCCTGCCACACGATCTGGCCTTTTTCGAGCACATAGTGGCGGTCGGCGATGCGATTGAGCGCGGCGACGTTCTTGTCGATCACCAGGATCGACTGGCCCGCCGCCTTCAGGGTCGCGAGCGCGCGCCAGATTTCCTGGCGCACCAGCGGCGCCAATCCTTCCGTCGCCTCGTCGAGGATGAGGAGCCGCGGATTGGTCATGAGCGCGCGGCCCACGGCCAGCATCTGCTGCTCGCCGCCCGAGAGGAGCGCGCCGAACGCGTCGAGTCGCGGGGCGAGCGCCGGAAAAAGCCGCAGCACCGCATCGAGGTCCCAGCGCCGCGCGCCGCCGCCGTGGCGGTCGGCGGCGGTGGCGACGAGGTTCTCGCGCACGGTGAGGTTGGGAAAGACCTGCCGCCCTTCCGGCACGAGGCCGAGCCCGAGCTGCGCGATGCGATAGGACGGCCAGCCCGCGATCTCGGTTCCTTCGAAGCGGATCGTGCCGGCGGCGGGCGGCACGATCCCCATCACCGCGCCGACCGTCGTGGTCTTGCCCATGCCGTTCCGGCCGAGCAGCGTCACCACCTCGCCCGCCGCGACCGCGAACGAGACGCCGAACAGGACCTGGCTTTCGCCATAGCGCGCGCTGAGGTTCTGCACCTCGAGCATCATCCGGCATTCTTGTCATTGCGCGCGCAGCGAAGCAATCTCCCGTGATGCCACGCGCCTTGGTGATCGGCGGTTCGGTCGGCGGCCTTTTCGCCGCGCTGCTCCTGCGCGAGATCGGCTGGGACGTCGCCGTCTACGAGAAGACGGCGGGCGATCTTTCCGGCCGCGGCGCCGGGCTCGGCCTCTCGAACGAGCTGTTCCAGGTGCTGCGCCGCGTCGGCGCGGAGATTTCGCCTTCGACCGGCGTTCCGGTCGCCGCGCTGCTGTGGCTCGATCGGCGCCGGCCGGCCGGTCCTGCGCATCGCGCGGCCGTGGCTCACCGGCGCGTGGTCGAGGATCTATCGCCCGCTGCGCGCCGCGGTGCCGGACGAAATCGTCTTTCCCGGCCGCGCGCTCGAGCGCGTCGAGCAGGACGGAACGGGCGTCGTCGCGCATTTCGCCGATGGCGGGCGCGAGGCGGGAGATTTGCTCGTCGGAGCCGACGGCGTCCATTCGACCGTGCGGCGCCAGTTCCTGCCGGAGATCGCGGCGCGCTATGCCGGCTACGTCGCCTGGCGCGGCGTCATCGAGGAGAGCGAGCTCACGGCGTCCGAGCACGCGCTGCTCTCCGACAGCATCGTGTTCGCCTTCCCCGCCGGCGAGATGAGCCTGTCGATGCCGATCCCCGGCCGCGACGACGACGTGCGCCCGGGCCATCGCCGCTATTACTTCATCTGGTATCGCCCGGCCGACGTGGCGCGGCTCGGCGCCCTCATGACCGACGAGACGGGGCGCGCGCACGAGTTCGCGATCCCGCCGCCGCTCATTCGCGCCGACGCGATCGCCGCGATGCGCGCCGAGGCACGGGCGCTGCTGCCGCCCGTCGTATCCTCCATCGTCGCGCGCGCGGCGCAGCCGCTCCTCCAGGCGGTCACCGATCTCGAAGTCCCGCGCATGGTGTGGGGCCGCGTCGCGCTTTTGGGCGACGCCGCCTTCATCGCGCGCCCGCACGTCGCGGCCGGCGTCACCAAGGCCGCGCTCGATGCCGTCGCGCTCGCCGAGGCCCTGGCGGCCGCGCCGCACGACATCGACGGCGCGCTCGCCCGCTTCGAGCGCGAGCGCCGCGCGTTCGGCCAGGCGCTGGTCGATTACTCGCGCACGCTCGGCGCCGCCTCGCTCGCGCCCGACGGGATACGCGATCCGGAACAGGTGATGCGCCGCTATGGCGCCCCGCACCTCGTCGGCGACAGCGACGGCAGCGCGCTCGCCTGAGCCCATTCCATGCGTCCCACGATTGGCAGGAATGCTTTGGGTGGGCTTCCCATATAGGACAGCCGTGCTTACCTTTACCGCAGTGCAACATCAACTGCGGAGAAAAGACATGTTTTCCCGTCTTTTCAAGGCCTTGTCCGAGCGCTACGAGGAGTGGCGCCGGCGCGAGCAGGCCTATCGCGAGCTTTCCGCCCTCGATGACCGCTCGCTCTCCGACATCGGCATCAGCCGGTCGGAAATCCCCTATGTCCTGGCGCGCTCGGAGCGAACCGTGCCGCCTGCGGGAGCGCCGATTCGCGGCTTCCGCCACGCCGCCTGAGGCGAGCGGCACTCGACGCTGAGGCGCCGCTCGGGCAAAGTAGCGGGCCATGGCGCATGCCGATGGTCATGAGCACGCACACCATGGCGGCCACGATCATGGCCGCCATGGCCACGCGCCATCATCGGCACGACGCCACGCCCGCCCTTCTTGCCATCGGCACCGCGCTCAATCTCGCGTTCTGCGCGGTCGAGGCGGTCTATGGCGTGCTCGGCAATTCGATCGCGCTTCTGGCCGACGCCGGCCACAATTTCGCCGATGTGCTGAGCCTCGCCGCGGCCTGGGCCGCGAGCCTCCTGGCGCGGCGCAGCCCGAGCGCGCGCTACACATACGGTCTCGGCAGCTTCTCGATCCTGGTTGCGCTGTTGAACGCGATCGTCCTCTTGATCGCGGTCGGCGCGATCATCCTCGGGGCGGCCGAGCGGCTTGCCGCACCCGTGCCGGTCATGGGTCTCACCGTGGTCGTGGTGGCGCTCGTCGGCGTCGCCTTGAACGGCGGCACGGCGCTCGTGCTCGGCCGCGCCGCGCAATCGGACCTGAACGTGCGCGCGGCCTACGTGCACATGGCGGCCGACGCGGCGGTGAGCCTCGGCGTCGCGATATCGGGCGGCGTCATCCTGCTGACCGGCTGGCAGCGGCTCGATCCCATCGTCAGCATCGTGGTGGCGCTCGTCATCGTCATCGCCACGTGGCGCCTCCTGCGCCAGTCGCTCGACATGGCGCTCGACGCCGTGCCGGCGACGATCGACGCCGAGCGCGTGCGCGAGCATCTGGCGCGATTGGGCGGCGTTTCCGCCGTGCACGATCTCCACATCTGGCCGATGAGCACGACCGAGACGGCGCTCACCGCGCATCTCGTGATGCCGGCGGGCCATCCCGGCGACGAGACCTTGGCCGAGATCGCGACCGGCCTCTACGATCGCTTCGCCATCGGCCACGTCACCATCCAGGTCGAGATCGATCCCGAGCACGCCTGCCGGCTCGCGCCCGACCACGTGGTCTAGCTCTCACACCACGAACAGCAGCAGCCCCAGCGCGAGCGCGCCCGCCGCCCAGCAGTAATAGGCGAACGGGTCGAGCGCGTCGAAATCGTGCCGCCGGAAATAGCGCATGAGGAAGGCGACGCTCGCGAACGCGGTGATGCCGGCGACGATGCCCGCGATCCAGGCGACGCCGCCGATTGCCGTGTGCGCGTGCATGAGCTTCGGCACTTCGAGCACGGCCGCGCCCAAGATCACGGGCGTGGCGATGAGGAACGAGAAATGCGCCGCCTCGCGATGGTGGAAGCCCATGAGCAGCCCGCCCACCATGGTCGCGCCCGAGCGCGAGATGCCGGGAATGAGCGCCGTGCTTTGCCACAGCCCGATCACGAGCGCCTCGCCCCAGTGCATCTCGGTGAGCGTGCGCTCGCCGGCGCGGCGCCGCAAGCGCTCGCCCGCGAACAGCACGAAGCCGTTGACGATGAGGAACACGGCCGCCACCGCCGGCGCGCCGAACAGCGAGCGGAACCATTTTTCCAGCGCAAATCCCAGGATCACCGCCGGAATGGTCGCCACCACGATGAGGATGAGGAGGCGCCAGTTGGCGCGCCGCTGGTCCGGCTCGCCCGATGCCCACGAGCGCCGTCGCGATGTCCCACCAGTCGCGCCAGAAGTAGGCGAGAAGCGCCGCCGCCGTGCCGAGATGCAGCACCACGAGGAACGGCAGGTAGTCGGGCGCGTCCTGGTCGATGTGCCAGCCCAGAAGCCGCGGCAGGACGACGGCGTGGCCGAGGCTCGAGACCGGGAACAGCTCGGTCACGCCTTGCAGGATGGCGGTGATGATCGCTTGCAACGCAGTCATGGGGTGGATTTGCTCCGCGACACGATGAGAGTGGACCAGCCATCGACGACGATGCGCCGGCACAGGACGAAGCGGCGCGTGCGATGCGCCGCGAGAACGGCGCTTTCCTGCCACGGCAGGAAGCCGCCGAGGACGGCGACGCCGCGCGGCGCGAGCGCGCGGGCCAGCTCGCGCGCCATCGTCATGAGCGGCCGCGCCAGGATGTTCGCCAGCACGAGATCGTAAGGCGCCCGCCGCGCGAGCACGCGCTCGCGGTAGGAGCGTGCGCGCTTGGGCGCGAGCCGCGGGTGAAGCCCGTTCGCCCGGGCATTGCGCGATGCGACGCGCACGGCCTCGGGATCGATGTCGCACAGGGCGACGCCGCCGCGCCGCCACGTCTTGGCCGCGGCCATCGCCAGGATCCCGGTGCCGCAGCCCATGTCGAGCACGCGGCGAAAACGCCGCCGCCGCGCGAGCTGGTCAAGGGCGATAAGACAACCGCGCGTGGAACCGTGCTCGCCGGTGCCGAACGCGGTCGCGGCGTCGATCCCGAGCGCGATGCGGCCCGCCGCCGCGCGCCCGCGCCAGCTCGTCGGATGGACGAAATAGCGGCCCGCCCGACCGGGGCGAAACTCTTCTGGTTCTCGTCGAGCCAGTCGCGCGCGGGCAGGCGCTCGATCAAGAAGGGCGGCGCGTCATCCGCGCCGAGCCATTGCAGCGCGAGATTGGCCGCGATCGCCGCGCGGTCGGGTTCCTTCCGCGTCAATCCCTCGATGCGCCAATCGTCGCCCGCGCCGAACGCGCTCACGCTTTCGACGACGGGATCGAGCGCGCGCGCCGCAGCTTCGGCGCGGTCGGCATCGCGCACGCTCAAGAGGACGCGCCACAGCGCGCTGCCAGCCCTCGCCACGGGCTCACGCCTTTTCGACGAAACTGTCGATCACCATCTTGTCGCCGGCCTTGTCGAACGCGATGGCGAGCTTGTTGCCGTCGGCGCGCTGCACCGTGCCGTAGCCGAATTTCTGGTGGAAGATGCGGTCGCCAGTGGCGAAGCCGCCGGGCGGCGCGCGCCGCGGCGGGGCAGGGGGAGCGAGCGTGGTGCGCGCGGCCAAGGCCATGCGCACGGCTTCGAGCTTCGGCCGCGCGAGGATGCTCCAATCCTCGCCGAGCGCGTCGGCGCGCGGATAGAGGCCGGGCTCGGCCTGCGTCTCGGCATGTTCGGCCGGCAGCTCGCCGAGGAAGCGCGACGGCAGGGTCGGCTGCCATTGCCCGTAAACGCGCCGCACCGCCGCGTACGACGACGAAGACGCGTTTGCGCGCGCGGGTGAGGCCGACATAGGCGAGCCGCCGCTCTTCCTCGAGGCCCTTCAATCCGTGCTCCTCCATCGAGCGCTGGTTCGGAAAGAGTCCTTCCTCCCAGCCCGGCAGGAACACGATGTCGAACTCGAGCCCCTTGGCGCTGTGCAGCGTCATGAGGCTCACCATGTCGTGCGCGCCCGCCGCGACATTCTCCATGACGAGGCTGACATGCTCGAGGAAGCCCGCGAGGCTTTCGAACTCGGCCATCGCCGTCACCAGCTCCTTCAGGTTCTCGAGCCGGCCGGGCGCGTCGGGCGAGCGGTCCTGCTGCCACATCTGCGTGTAGCCGCTTTCGTCGAGCACGATGGCGGCGAGCTCGGGATGCGGCTTTTCCTCGGCCTGGTTGCGCCAGCGCTGGAGCGCGATGAGGAAATCGCCGAGCGCGCGGCGCGCGGCGGGCTTCAACTCGTCGGTGCCGAGCAAGCGCGCCGCCGCTTCCGTCAAGGGCAGGCGCTCGGCGCGCGAAAGCGTGTGCAGCGCCTGCATCGTCTGCGTGCCGATGCCGCGGCGCGGCACGTTGACGATGCGCTCGAATGCCAAATCGTCGGCCGGCTGATGGATGAGGCGGAGATAGGCCATGGCGTCGCGGATTTCCTGGCGCTCGTAAAAGCGCGGGCCGCCGACGACGCGATAGGGCAGGCCGAGCGTGAGGAACCGTTCCTCGAACTCGCGCGTCTGGAAGCCGGCGCGCACCAGGATCGCGATCTCGCGCAACGATTCGCCGTGCCGTTGCAGCGCCTCGATCTCCTCGCCGACCCAGCGCGCTTCCTCGATGCCGTCGCGCAAGCCCGCGCAGCACGACGCGCTCGCCCTCGCCGCCCTGGGTCCACAGCGTCTTGCCGAGGCGCCCTTCGTTCTTGGCGATGAGGCCCGAGGCGGCGGCGAGGATGTGCGGCGTCGAGCGGTAGTTCTGCTCGAGCCGGACGATCTTGGCGCCCGGGAAATCGGCTTCGAAGCGCAGGATGTTGCCGATCTCGGCGCCGCGCCAGCTATAGATCGACTGGTCGTCGTCGCCGACGCAGCACAGATTGCGGTGCTTCTGCGCCAAGAGGCGGAGCCACAAATACTGCGCGACATTCGTGTCCTGGTATTCGTCCACCAGGATATAGCGGAAGCGCTCCTGGTACTGCTCGAGGATCGCCGCATTGGCGCCGAACAGCGTCAGGTTGTGCAGCAAGAGGTCGCCGAAATCGGCGGCGTTGAGCGTCAGGAGCCGCTCCTGGTAGAGCCGGTAGAGCGCGATGGCGCGGCCTCCCGCGATCTCGCCCGCCTCGGCGTCGGGCACCTTGTCGGGGACGAGGCCGCGGTCCTTCCAGCGCTCGAACAGAGCGTGGAGCGCGCGCGGCGGCGCGGTGCGGTCGTCCACGCGCTCGGCCTCGGCGATCTGCTTGACGAGGCGCAGCTGGTCGTCCGCGTCCAAAATCGTGAAATTGGATTTGAAGCCCACCGTCTCGGCGTGGCGGCGCAGGATGCGCGCCGCGATCGAATGGAACGTGCCGAGCCAGAGCCCGTCGGCGGCGCGGCCGATCATGCGCTCGAGCCGCTCCTTCATCTCGAGCGCCGCCTTGTTGGTGAAGGTGACGGCGACGATCTGCGACGGGAAGGCGCGCCGCGTGCCGAGGATATAGGCGAGCCGCGTCGTCAGCACGCGCGTCTTGCCCGTGCCGGCGCCGGCCAGCACCAGGACCGGTCCCTCGATCGCTTCGACGGCCGCGCGCTGCGCCTCGTTGAGCCCGGCGAAAAGCGGCGCCTCGACGGTCGCGACGGAATGATCCTGCATGGAAAGCTATATAGCCTAGCCGTCAGCCGTCAGCTATCAGCCGTCAGCCTTTCTTTTTCTCGCGCGAGTTGCCGCAAAGAAGCCAATTTCAGGCATTTCCAGTGGCCTTCTGATAGCCGATGGCTGATGGCCGAGAGCGGATAGCTGACAGCTCCCGTGCGATAGCTGTTAAAATCCCCGATCCCCGGAAACCCGGTTCCGTCCCGTGCACGCCGCCATCATCATCCTGGTCTTCGTCTTCGCGTATCTCGGCATGGCGGCGGGACGGCTGCCGTGGCTGCAGGTGGACCGCACCGGCATCGCGCTTTTGGGCGTCATCGCGCTGCTCGGCACCGAGACGACGACGCTCGACGATCTCGGATCGAGCATCGACGTCTCGACCCTGGTGCTGCTGTTCGCGCTGATGATCATCTCGGCGCAATTCGCGGTCGCGGGTTTTTTCGATCTCTGCGCCGGCTGGATCGTGACCAAGCGCGCGAGCCCGGCGCTGCTCCTCGCGCTGACCGTGGGCGTGTGCGGCGCGCTTTCGGCGCTCCTGATGAACGACATCCTGGTGTTCGCGCTGGCGCCGCTCCTCATCGCCGGCGCGCGCTCGCAGGGCTTGGACCCGCGGCCCTTCCTCATTGCGTTGTGCGGCGCCAGCAACGCGGGCTCGGCCGCCACGCTCATCGGCAATCCGCAGAACATCCTGATCGGCCAGCTCGGCAATCTGAGCTTCGGCGTGTTCCTCGGCGCCTGCGCCGTGCCGGCGCTGTTCGGGCTCGTCGCGTTCTTCGCCGTGATCTGGCTGCTGTGGCACGACCGCATCGACGGCACGGTGATGGCGGCGACGCGCGATGTGCCCGAGGTGCCGCGCCATCCTTACGACCGCAGCCAGACGATCAAAGGCTTCGTCGCCATGGCGCTGCTGCTGATCCTGTTCATGACGCCGATCCCGCGCGAGATCGGCGGCCTCCTCATCGCGGCGGTCCTGCTCTCGAACCGCAAGATCACCAGCCGCACCATGATCGCCGGCGTCGATTGGCCGCTGCTGCTGCTGTTCGTGTGCCTGTTCGCCATCACCGGCGCGCTCGCCGACACCGGCATGCCCTATCGCGCGCTCTCCTGGCTCGAGCAGTACGGTCTCCTGCCGGACAATCTCGCCGTGCTGGCGCCGCTCACGCTCTTTTCCAGCAACGTGATCGGCAACGTGCCGTCGGTGATCCTGCTGTTGCAGGTCTGGCCCAACCCGCCGCAAGGCGCGCTCTATGCGCTGGCGCTGCTGTCGTCGCTGTCGGGCAGCCTGCTGCTGACGGGCTCGCTCTCGAACCTCATCGTGGTCGAGCGCGCCGAGGCCTTTGGCGTGCGGCTGAGCTTCGCCGACTATGCCCGCGTCGGCGTTCCCGCGACCCTTCTCTCGGTCGGATTCGCGTGTGCGTGGCTCGCCTGGACCGGCTGGTTGCCGTGGGTCTCGGGCGGAGGCTAGGCCTTCGCTTCTTCCTCGGCCGGTTCGTCCTGCTCGATGGCGACGCGGTTGCGGCCTTCGCGCTTGGCGCGATAGAGCGCGGCGTCGGCGCGTTCGACGAAGGCCGAGAGCGGCTCGCCGGGGCGATACTCGGCGGCGCCGAAGGACAGGGTGATGCCGCCGTAATCCTGGTTCTTCTTGTCGCGCCCCACCACCTTGCGGCGCTGCAGCCCTTCGCGGATATGCTCGGCGACGGTCTGCGCATCGCCGAGCGTGGTCTGCGGCAGGATGATGGCGAATTCCTCGCCGCCGAAGCGCGCCGACGTGTCGCGGCCCTTCACCGAATCGGTCAGCGTCCGCGCCACGAGGCGCAGCACCTGGTCGCCGATCTGGTGCCCGTAAGTGTCGTTGAAGCGCTTGAAATGGTCGATGTCGGCGATGAGCAGACAGAGGCGCTCGTCGTTCTCCATGGCGTCGCGCGCCGCTTCCCTGAGCCGCGTGTCGAACGATTTGCGGTTGGGGATGCCGGTCAGCGCGTCGGTCAGCGCCTCGCGCTGCACGGTCTCGAGGTGCTGCTTCAGCTCGCTCACCTCGCCCGAGGACTTGGTGAGCTTCTCCTCGAGCGTGCGGTTGCGCTCGGCGACGCGCTGCGTCTCGACGACGAGGTCGGCGACGAGGGTCTGGATGTTGGTCGGCGCGCCGCCGTCGCCGATCTTCTCGGAGAAATCGTCGAGGGTGCGGCCGAAGGCGGTGGCGTCGCCGGACGCGGTTTCGATGTGCTTGCGGACCTGGTCGACGATGTGCGTGAGGCGCCCGCCGGTATCGCTCAGGACGGCGAGCTGGCCGGTGGCGTCGAAGAAGCGCGCATAGAGCTCGGAATTGAGGTCGGGCGTGAAGGTCTGCTTGTTCGATATGAGGATATCGAGCGTGCGCGTCAATTCGGGCTGCGTGCCGGCGGCAAAGGTGTACCACACCGCATAATTCTGCGGCGTGGGCGGGATCTCGTGGCCGTGCATGGCCTTCATGGCCTTGTCGGCGAGCTGCAGCGACAGTTGATTCTCGGCCGGCCCGTGCATTCGGAACCCCTGTACCCCGCGTTTTCTAGCCCGCGAGGAGTTAAGGTTCCGCCAAGATCGGATGGTTAACGGCGCTTGAGGCCGATGACGCGGCCGGCCTGGGCCGGGCGCGGCAGAGTGCGGTGCGCGGCCGCCATCGCATCGAGCCGCGCGCGCGTTTCGCCGGCCCAAGGCGCCGCGCGGCGGGTCGCGAACCCGACATGGAGCATCAAGAGCTCGTTGGTGGCGGCGAGGGTAGCCGTCGCCGGCGTGATACATCGCGTGAAAGAGGTGCGCGCGCTTCTCGTCGTGATCGAGGACGAGCGTCGTGATGCGGATCGGATCGCCCGCCAGAAGCTCATGCTCGAATGTGACATGCGCCTCGAGGATGAAGGTGCGGCCGAGCCGGTGCTCGACATAGCGCCAATCGATGCCGAGCTGCTCGGCGATCGTGTCGGTCGCGTGGTCGAAGGCGACGACGTAGTAGCCCACGTTCATGTGCCCGTTGCCGTCGACCCAGTCCGGCCGCACCACCGCGCGGTGCCGGTCGAACGGCGCCGCAAGGTCCAGGGGCGGCAGGGGATAGGGAAAGGACATCGGGCGCTTTCCAGGTTTGTCATCGCGCGGGCATTGCGAGACGCACCCAGGCGGCGACCAGCAGATGCCCGTGGATGGCCGGCTTCGGGCTTCGCCGGCTCGGCCAATGACACCGCGGAGGTGCAGATCAGGCCGCGCTGATCTGGTCGCGCAGCTCGCGGCCGACGACGGCGGCGATCATGGCGGCGAGCGTGTCGATGCAATAGGGCTTGTCGAGCCGCGCCATGCCGGGGACGGCGCCGCTCGGCGCGTCGGCGTAGCCGGTGGCGAGGATGATCGGCAGGCCCGGGCGCAGGTCGCGCGCGAGCCTGGCGAGCTCGGTGCCGGACATGCCGGGCATGGCGTGGTCGGTGATGATGAGGTCGAGCGGCGCGTCCGAGCGGATCACGTCGAGCGCCAGCGCCGCCGAGGACGCCATCACGACGCGATGGCCGAGCTCGTGCAGCATCGCGCTCGTGCCCGACGCCACCATCGGATCGTCGTCGACGAACAGCACGGCATAGGAGCGGCTCGGAGCCGGGCGCCGAGGTGGACAGCGCCGGCCGCGGCCGCTCCGCCTCGTCCGGTCCCGCCACCGGCAGCCACAGCTCGACCTTGGTGCCGGATCCGACCCGGCTGTGCAGCCGGATCGCGCCGCCCGATTGCGCGGCCAGCCCATAGACCATCGAGAGCCCGAGCCCGGTGCCCTTGCCGGCGCCCTTCGTGGTGAAGAACGGCTCGGCCGCGCGCTTCAGCGTGGCCTCGTCCATGCCGCAGCCGTCGTCCACGACCGAGACGCAGACATAGTCGCCGGAGACGAGCCCCTGCACCTCGCCGGCGGCAACGGATTCGGCGCGCGCGGCGATCGTCAGCGCGCCGCCATCGTCCATCGCGTCGCGCGCGTTCAAGGCGAGGTTCAGGAGCGCGAGCTCGAGCTGGTTCGGATCGACGCGCACGAGCGACAGCGGCGCGCGGAAATCCGTCTCGATCTCGACCGCCGGGCCCAAAGAGCTGCGCAGCATCTCGACCATCGAGCCGACGAGGTGCGGCACGCTCACCGCCTCGGGGCGCAAATCCTGGCGCCGCGCGAAGGCGAGCATGTGCTTCGTCAAGGTGGCGCCGCGCTCGGCCGCCTGGACGGCGGAGCTGACCAGCGCGCGGCCTTGCGCGCCCTCGGGCAGGATGCGCGCCAGGAGATCGAGATTGCCGAGGATCGCCATCAGCACATTGTTGAAGGCGTGCGCGAAGCCGCCCGTGAGCTGGCCCAGGCTTTCGAGCTTCTGCATCTCGACGGAGGGAGTTTCGCTCGGGAGTTCGGGGGCGCTGGCGCGCACAGAGTCTTTTGCCCGATCGTACTGCGGCATCGATCGTCTCCACGCGAAACTGGCCCGATTCCGTCAATCTATCGTCGCCTATAAACGCCGGAAAGCGCCGCGTGTGGGCTCGACTCCTTTTGACGAAGTCAGCTACCCCTTTCGGACCGGTTTGACGAGAAAGGAACCAAACCGCGGTGGCGTTGTGATTTTCGCGTGACCTCGGGTTGAGAAAATCGCGGTATGCGCCCCGCGATTCACGTGGCGTGAACCACGACATCACCCTGAACATCAGCCCGAGATCGCAGTATCCGGCGGCGCGCTCCCGGCCCTTAGTCGCCGAGTTCGGTCACGCCTTGGAGCACGAGGCGCTCGGGCGGGGTCGTGCCCTCGATGTCGCCCATCGCCTTCATCGCCGCGATGAGGTTCAGGAGCTTCGCGCGCGAGACCTTGTTGCTGCGCTCGAACCCGTCGATCCGGCGCATCAGGTCGTAGGCCTGCGCGACCTCGGCGCGGTCGCTCTTCATCAGGCGCTGCAATATGTCGATCGCCGCGTCGCGGTTGCCGTCGTCGTCGAACCACGCGATCGCGTGGTCGAGCACGCCGACGATGCGCCTGGCCGTGTCCATGTGCGTCTTCGCCCACGCGAGCGACACGTCGGCCGAGCCCATCGGCAGGTCCTCGGTATAGTCCTTGATCATGCCGATATTGCGGAAGCCCGCCTTCTCGGCGATGAAATTGACGGGCGGCACCAGCATCGTCGCATCGACCGCGCCCGACTGGAGCGCGGCGAAGCGCTGCGCCGTGTTGCCGATGACGACGATGTCGTAGTCGCCGTCCTTCAACCCGTGCGCCTCGGCGATGCGGTTGAGATAGACGCGGTTGATGTCGCGCAGGCCGCCGATGCAGATGATCTTGCCCTTGAGATCCTCGAATTTCTGGATCGACGGCTTCGCCACCATCTCGTACGGCGTGACGCGGCCGACGACGCGCAGGATCGCCACCGGCGCGCCCTTCTCGATGGCGTGGATCGGCTCGACCGTGCCGATCGTGCCGACGATGTCGAGCGAGCCGGCGGTGAGCTGTTGCACGAGGCCCGACGCGGTCGGCACATAGACGAGGTCGAGCGTGATGCCGGCCGCGGCGAAGAAGCCCTTGTCGATGCCGATGTAATAGGGCCACGCGCCGGAATTGGGCGAGCCGATGAGGCCGGTGACGATGGTCTCGGCCGCGTTCGCCGGCGCCGTCAGCGCCGGCGTCAGCGCCAACACGCGGCGAGCGCCACGACGCCCACATCCTCTCCGCATCGGCCGCTCCTCCCGGGCGCGCTACCTAAATATCCAGATCCTTGGCGAACTTGGCCTTGTCCTGGATGAAGGCGTAGCGCAGCTCGGGCTTCTTGCCCATCAGCGTCTCGACCAGCTCGGCCGCCTGCTCCGGCTTCGTCACGCGCAGCAGCAGCCGCGTCGCCGGGTCCATCGTGGTCTCGCGCAGCTGGCGCGGCGGCATCTCGCCGAGCCCCTTGAAGCGGCTCACCTCGACCTTGCCCTTGCCCTTGAAGGTCGTGGCCATGAGCTCGTCCTTGTGCGCGTCGTCGCGCGCATAAGCTGTTTCCTGCGCGTGCTGCAAGCGGTAGAGCGGGGGCGCTGCGAGGAAGAGGTGGCCCTGCGCCACGAGCACCGGCATCTCGCGGAAGAAGAACGTCATCAGCAGCGAGGCGATGTGCGCGCCGTCGACATCGGCGTCGGTCATGATGATGACGCGCTCGTAGCGCAGCTTGTCGTCCTGGTAGCGCTCGCCCGAGCCGGCGCCCAGCGCCTGCACCAGATCGGCCAGCTCCTGGTTCTGCTTCAGCCGGTCGGCGGTCGCGCTGGCGACGTTGAGGATCTTGCCGCGCAACGGCAGGATCGCCTGCGTCTCGCGGTCGCGCGCCTGTTTCGCCGAGCCGCCGGCGCTGTCGCCCTCGACCAGGAAGATCTCGGTGCCGCTCGCGGCCGAGCGCGCGCAGTCGGCGAGCTTGCCGGGCAGGCGCAGCTTCCGCGTCGCGGTCTTGCGCTCGAGCTCGCGCTCCTGCTTCTTGCGCAGGCGATCCTCGGCGCGCTCGATGACGGCATCCAAAAGCTCGCGCGCGTTCTGCGGATCGTCGGACAGCCAGTGGTCGCAGCGGTCCTTGAGCGCGCCCTCGACCAGCCGCGTCGCCTCGGCCGAGGCGAGCCGCTCCTTGGTCTGGCCCTGGAACTGCGGGTCGCGGATGAACAGCGACAGGATCGCGACCGCGCCGGCGACCACGTCCTCGGGCGCGATCTGCGCCGCGCGGCGGTTGCCGGTCAGCTCGCCATAGGCGCGCAAGCTGCGCGTCAGCGCGCTGCGCAAGCCCGCCTCGTGCGTGCCGCCCTCGGGCGTCGGCACGGTGTTGCAGTAGGACGCGAGATGGCCCTCCAAGTCCAACGGCCACGCGATCGCCCACTCGACGCGGCCGCCCTCGCCGAACTCGGCCTCGCCGTCGAACGGGCGCTTGGTGATGGTCTCGCGGCCGTCGAGCTCGGTCGCGAGATAATCGCCGAGCCCGCCGGGGAAATGCAGCGTCTCTTCCTGCGCCACGTCGTCGGGCCGCGGCAGCGCCGGATCGCACCACCAGCGGATCTCGACGCCGCGGAAGAGATAGGCCTTGGCGCGCGCCATGCGATAAAGCGGCGCCGGCTTGAAGTGCAGGCTCGCGCCGAAAATTTCCGGGTCGGGATGGAAGTGCACGCTGGTGCCGCGCTTGTTATGGACCGCGCCGCCATCCTTGAGCTTGCCCTTGGGCTTGCCGCGCGCGTACTCCTGCGCATAGAGGCGGCGGTCGCGCCACACCTCGACCTTGAGCCAGTCGCTGAGCGCGTTCACCACGGAGACGCCGACGCCATGCAGCCCGCCCGAGGTCTTGTACGCCTCGCCCGAGAACTTGCCGCCGGAATGCAGCATGGTGAGGATGACTTCGAGCGCCGACTGCTTCGGGAATTTCGGATGCGGATCGACCGGGATGCCGCGCCCGTTGTCGCGCACCTTGACGCTGCCGTCGCCATGCAGCTCGAGCTCGATATGGCTCGCGTGCCCGGCGACCGCCTCGTCCATGGCGTTGTCGAGCACTTCGGCGACGAGATGATTGAGGGCGCGCTCGTCGGTGCCGCCGATATACATGCCGGGCCGGCGCCGCACCGGCTCGAGCCCCTCCAGGACCTCGATGTCCTTGGCGGAATAGCCGTCCGATTGCGATTTGCGGGCGAGATTGTCGAAAAGGTCGGCCATGCTTCCTACGAACCCATCATACTGTAGCGCCGAGGCCGTGCATCACAATATCTGGTCGAATTTCGTGCAAGGAGCATCGTCATGAACGGCCCGCCGAACGAGCCTGCGCTGCGCGCCATCGCCATGCCGGCCGACGCCAATCCGAGCGGCGACATCTTCGGCGGCTGGGTCCTGTCGCAGATGGACCTGGCCGGCGGGTCGGTCGCCGGCCGGCGCGCCCAGGGCCGGGTCGCGACCGTCGCCATCACCGGCATGACCTTCCACCTGCCGGTCTTCGTCGGCGACGAGGTGAGCTGCCATGTGAGCATCGTCAAGACCGGCCGCACCTCGATCACCGTCAAGGTCGAGAGCTGGGCCCGGCGCAGCCTGTCGGGCGAGCGGGTCAACGTGACGGAAGGGCTCTTCACCTATGTCGCGATCGGCCCCGACCGCAGGCCGCGGCCGCTTCCGCCCGAGGGTTGAGCGGCGCGGCTGGCCAACTCGCGCGGCAATACGGATTTGCCGAAGGAACCGTGAACACCGTCCGGTCGATATGGAACGGGCGGCAAGGCGCGCCCGTTTTGCGGCACGGGTCGAGGGCTAGAGAGGGGCCGGTGCGCCGGGGTCATGCGAGGTTGGTCGGTCCTCACGCGATGTTGCCTTTATTGCATCGTGGGCTGCGGCCTTGCGGCCGGCCTGCCGCTGCGCGCCGGCGACGCCGCCCTGACGGCGCCGCCGCCGCAGCAGCCGGCCATCACCGCGGTACTGCCGCCGCCGCCCGCGCCGAAGCCGGCGCCGCCGCGGCCGAAGGCGCAGGTCGGCCTCGCCTCGTGGTATGGGCCGGACCATAACGGCCGCGTCACCGCGAGCGGCGCGATTTTCGACGCCGGCAAGCTCACCGCGGCGCACCGCAGCCTGCCCTTCAACACAGAGGTCAAGGTGACCAACCTGCGCAACGGCAAGTCGGTCAACGTCGTCATCAACGATCGCGGCCCGGCCGTCAGGGGCCGCGCCATCGATCTTTCGGAACAGGCGGCGCGGCGGCTCGGCATGACCCGAAAAGGCCTCGCCCCCGTGCGGATTGAACCGTTGGCGAGTTCCGTCGCGCTCGAATGAGCACCGCTCCCGCCCGCGCCGGTTGCGCAGGGAACGAAGTGTGCGGCGTGGCCTTGACCAAGCGGGAGAGCGTGTCGGCATGACCACCATCGGCCGGATGACGAGCGAGCGGCAGATCTGGGAGGCGGCCGTCCTGCTCGTGCGCCAGCATGGCGAGGATGCCCCCGCGGTGGCCGGGCGCGAGGCGCTCAGATATTGCCGCCGCGAGGACGAGCTGAGC
Source organism: uncultured Alphaproteobacteria bacterium (assembly GCA_963804235.1). Taxonomy (GTDB): domain Bacteria; phylum Pseudomonadota; class Alphaproteobacteria; order ATCC43930; family CGMCC-115725; genus DATJLY01. The sequence continues at coordinate 52,767 of CAWDPP010000057.1, read as the reverse complement.
TGCGTCGTGTGGTCGTGGATCGCGCGCGTCACGGCCGAGCTCGTCGAAGCTCGAGCCCGACGTCACCGAGCGGATTCACTGACCGCCAAGACCATGATCGGATCGGGCGGAATCGCTTTGCGATCCGTCCGAGCCGTGAATCATGGTCTAACATCTTTAAGTGAGAGCAAGATTCACGCTTCGCATGGAAACGCCCGTTTCCATGCGAAGCGATCTTGCTCTAGGAGCGGACGAGGGCCCGCTCCCTGCGACGTCTCAACGCCAGCGGTTACGGACGAACACGGTGGGGCCGCCGGAGTAATAGGAAGGCGGCTGATAGTAGTAGTAGGACGGATAGGGATAGTACGCGTAGGCCGGATAGCTTTGCACCGCGATCGCTTGCTGCTGCGCCGATGGCGGCGGTGGCGGCGGTGGCGCGACGGAACTCGACGCCGCGGGCGCCGCGTCGGAGGGCTGCGACACGACCTTCCAGGTGCCGTTCGGCTGGAGGCAGGTCATGCCCCACGCTTCCTGCGGCTGGCCGTTGAGGGTGATCGTCTGCTGATACTCGCGGCAGGTCTGGCCCGCCTGCGCGGCTTGCGCCTGCGGCGCGGCCGCTGCTTGCGCCGGCGGTGCGATCATGGTCATCGGCATGACGGGCGGCGGCGGGGGCGGAGAGACGACGCAACCGGCGCAGATGAGGGCGGCGAGCGTGACTGATGCGCGAATGTTCGGGCTGCTCATGAAAGCCTCGTGTGCTTTGCCCGTATATTGTCCCACCGATCGGCCGGCGCGGGCAACCGGATTCCCGCTAGAATGCGCGCGCCAATTTCGGTTGACCCCGCGCCTTCAACCCCGCCAGCATGGCCCTCGAGGGCGTGGGCGCTAACGAATTGACGCCTGGCTTCGGGGGGCTTCGATGCGGGACGCGCGCAACGTCCTCGAGACGGTGATCGGCCGGCCGGTCGGCGAAAGCCGCGACTTGGCCGCGGCGCTCAAGAGCGGCGACCTGGCGCTCGCCGAGCGCGTGATCGACTCGCTGCGGCGCCTCTCCATTCTCGCCGAAGTTTCCGACACGGTGACCGAGCAGATGACGCTCGACCACCAGTTGCCGCGCATGATCGCGCTCATCACCGAAGTGTTCGACGCCGAGCGCGCCACGCTCTTCCTCAACGATCCGGACGCGGGCGAGCTGTTCTCGCGCGTGGCGAGCGGCGAAGGCGTGCGCGAGATCCGCATTCCGGCGGGCGCGGGCATCGCCGGCGCCGTGTTCCAGACGGGCGCGCCCGTCATCCTCGACGACGTCTACAAGGATCCGCGCTTCAATCCCGAGGTCGACCGCCAGACCGGCTACGTGACGCACAACATGCTGTGCGTGCCGCTCCGCAACCGCGCGGGCAAGCCGAGCGGCGTGACGCAAGTGCTGAACAAGCGCCGCGGCGCCTTCACCGAGGACGACCGGGCGCTGCTCGAGGCGATCAACCGCCAGGCCGTGAACGCGATCGAGGAGGCGCGGCTCGCCGAGCTTCTGGAGCGCGCGCGGCGCGAGGAGACGGAGCTGCTCGCGATCTCCGAGGCGATCTCGAGCGAATTGCAGCTCGACGTGCTGCTGAACCGCATCATGCACGCCTGCACCGAGTTCCTGGAGGCGGAGCGCTCGACCCTCTTCATCTACGACCGCGACAAGGACGAGCTCTGGGCCAAGGTGACCGAGGGCGGCGAGCAGAAGGAGCTGCGCGTCAAGGCCGACGCCGGCCTCGTCGGCGCCGCCTTCCAGTCGTCCGAGGTGCTCAACATCCCCGACGCCTATGCCGACCCGCGCTTCAACCGCACGGTGGACAAGGCGACCGGCTTCCGCACGCGCAACATCCTGTGCGCGCCGGTGATCGACCGGGCCGGCCTCCATCTCGGCATCGTCCAGGTGCTCAACAAGCGCGGCGGGCCGTTTGCCGCGATCGACGTGCGCCGCCTCAAGGCGTTCTGCGCGCAGATCGCCATCGCCATCCACAACGCGCAGCTCTTCTCCGACGTGCTCGCGCTCAAGAACTACAACGAGAGCATCCTGAAGTCGCTGTCGAACGGCGTCGTCACGCTCGACCAGCGCTTGAACGTCGCCAAGGTGAACGAGGCGGGCGAGCGCATCCTCGGCTTTTCCGCCAACGACGTGCTGGGCCGCCCGGCCGAGCAGGTGTTCGGCAACCGCAACGCCTGGATCACGCGCAGCCTCGAATACGTCGTGGCGCAGAACACCACCGACTACCACGCCGACACCGAGCTGCTCATGCCGGACGGCAACACCGCCGCCGTCAACTGCACCACGGCGCCGCTCCTCGACCTCGACAACAAGGCGATCGGCTACATGCTGGTGCTCGAGGACATCACCCGCGAAAAGCGCGTCCGCAACACCATGTCGCGCTACATGGCGAAGGAGGTGGTGGACCGGCTCCTCGCCAGCGGCGATGAGATGCTGAAGGGCAGCTCGCACGTCGCCACGGTGCTGTTCTCCGACATCCGCCAGTTCACCACGCTCACCGAGGCGATGAGCCCGCAGCAGACCGTCGCCATGCTGAACGAGTATTTCACCGAGATGGTCGAGGTCGTGCTGACGCATGGCGGCATGCTCGACAAGTATATCGGCGACGCGCTGATGGCGATTTTCGGCGCGCCGGTCGAAGACGTGACCGACGCCGACCGCGCGCTGCGTGTCGCCACCGAGATGATCCGCGAGCTCGAGAAGCTCAACTTGCGCCGCGTCGCCGAAGGCCTGCCCGCCATCGATATCGGCGTCGGGCTCGCCACGGGCGAGGTGCTCGCCGGCTCGGTCGGCTCGGTCAAGCGCATGGAATATACCGTGATCGGCGACACCGTGAATCTCGCGGCGCGCCTTGAGAGCGCCAACAAGCATTACGGCACCAAGGTGCTGGTCTCGGGCCCGACGGTCGAGGCGCTGACCACGCCCGCGACGCTGCGCCGCCTCGACGTGCTCCAGGTGAAGGGCAAGTCGAAGCCGACGCAGCTCTACGAATCGCTCGGCCACAATACCGAGCACACGCTTCCCCAGCATGCACCGCGTGGTCAGGCTCTACGAAACCGGGTTCGAGCGCTACCAGAGGCGCGACTGGGTCGGCGCCATCGCCAACTTCACCGAGGCGCTCGAGCTGGCGCCCAAGGACAAGCCGTCGCGCGTCTTCCTCGACCGCTGCCGCTACTACGCCCGCCACCCGCCGGCGGCCGACTGGAGCGGCGTGTGGATCATGGAGGAGAAGTAGCGCTCGCGAAGCCGGCTGCGCCCGGCATCGCCAGCACGGCGCGGCATTCCGCCGGAAGCGTCGGCATCTTGCGCGGCGGCGCCGCCTCGCCCGGCTTCGGCGGGCGCTGGTCGCGCACCCACGACGCCAGCGTCGCATCGCATCCGTCGCCCGGCGGCACCGGCGCCTGGGGCTCGCACTCCGGCGAATCGGGCGGGCAGTTCAGGCGGACGTGGAAATGGTCGTCGTGCGCAAACCACGGCCTGAGCTTGCCGAGCCAGGCATGCTCGGCTGGCGGCAGGCGGCGGCACAGCGTCGCCTTGATCACCGGATTGACGAAGATGCGGTCGACCAGCGTGTCGCGCGCGGCGAGCCGGAGGAGCGCGATCTGGCGCTCGCCGAAACGCTTCGGATCGACCGCGCGCCAGCTCGGCAGCAGCATCGACGGTAGATCCACGTCCTCGCGCGCGGCGGGCGCCAGCGCCGGCTTCGGCTCGAGCGTGAACCAGATATCGACATCGAGCCCGGTCTGGTGGCTCGCGTGCCCGAACGGCAGCGGCCCGCCGCGCGGCTGCGCCATGTCGCCGACATAGAACGGCGGCAGCCGCGAAGCGGCCGCCTCGGCGCCGAGCCGGCGCACGAAATCGACCGTCTCGGGCAGGCCGAAATAGCGCCGGCGGCTGAGCCTTATGACCTGGTAGCCCGTCGCCGTCCGGCGGCAGCATGACGGCGCCCTCGAGGCAGCCCTTGGCCGGGCTGCCGATCGCCGCGGGCGCTCCTGCCGTGGGCGCGCCCGCCTCACTCCACGGGTTGCTGTCCGCGGCCCGCGCCAGGCCGGCCGGCGCGAGCAGGAGGGCGATGGCGGCAAGACGCAGGATCATGGGCGGGCAGAGTATCACTAAACCCTCGGCTGCGGCGGCCCGGCGGGTGTGACCATGTTGTCACAACGCGCCAAGGACTTTCCGTAGCCCGTTGTGTTCTCGTCTCAACGCGACGGGATTTCTGCTATGGATCGGGCGGCGGGCGTCGCGCGCGCCCGAGGATCGACATGCAGATTCGCTTGCCCATCGTCGCCCTGCTCGCCTGGCTGGTTTTGGGCCACCCGGCGCCGGCCTGGAGCGATGCGCCGCAGCCGGCGGCGGACGCGATCGCCGCTCTCCTCGCGCGCGACTCGGCCGACGCCGATGCGGCCAGCCTGCGCGCGTTCTATGCCGCGCGCAACGACGCCCCGGCCTGGTCCGACCCGGCGCAGGTCGCGGCGCTGGCGGACGCGCTGGCCAAGGCGGCGGACCAGGGGCTCGATTTCGCCCTGCCGAAAGCGCCGGCGGAGGGCGCCACGGCGGCGCGCGACGTGGCGTTGTCGCGCCTCGCGCTCGCCTCTGCCGCGGCGCTCGCCAAAGGGCGCGTGCCCCTCGACCAGCTCGAGCAGGACTGGGCCATCCCGGCGCCGTCCTTCGACGCGGCTGCCGGGCTTTCGGCCGCGCTCAAGCATGACCTCGCCGCCTGGTTCGCATCCTTGCCGCCGCAACATCCGTACTATCAGCGCCTCGTCGGCGCGCTCGCGCGCTATCGCGCGATCGCGGCCGGCGGCGGCTGGGCGCAGGTGCCGCGCGGCGAGCCGTTGAAGCTCGGCATGACGGGCGAGCGCGTGCGCGCGGCGAGGAAGCGCCTCGAGGCCGAAGGCGATCTCGCGCCGCTGGCGCCGCAGCGCCGCCCGCGCCCGAGAGTGCGCCCGCGGCGGCGTCGGGTCCGATCCAGCATGTCAGCGCCGTCTCCGGCGGCGCGCCCGCGCCCGAAGCCGCGGCCGCGCCCGACGATCCGGCGCTTTCGTTCGACGGCGCGATGGAAGAGGCGGTGCGCCGCTTTCAGCACCGCTACGGCATCGCCATCGACGGCGCGATCGGGCCCCGGACGCTCGCCGCCATGAACGTGCCGGTGCGCGCGCGGGTCGAGCAGATCGAGCTCAATCTCGAACGCTGGCGCGCGCTGCCGCGCGATCTCGGCTCGAGCTACATGATGGTCAACGTGCCGGCCGAGACGCTCGACATCGTCGAGGACGGCAATCTCGCCGTGACCATGAAGGTCGTGGTCGGCGATCCCGATCATCCGACCCCGGTCGTGCGCACCGCCATGGTCGCGGTGCAGTTCAATCCGACCTGGACCATTCCGGCCTCGATCGTCACCAACGAGATCATGCCGAAGTCGAAGCATGATCGCTCCTATCTCGCCAAGAACGACATCGTGTTCACGCCGGGCCGCGGCTGGCAGCAGATGCCGGGCCCGAAGAATCCGCTCGGTCAGCTCAAGTTCGAGACGCCGAACCGGTTCGACGTCTATCTCCACGACACGCCCTCGCGCCTCGCCTTCGACCGCTTCTTCCGCGCGCAGAGCCACGGCTGCGTCCGCCTCGAGCATGCGGCCGAGCTCGCGGGCTTCGTGCTGCGCGATCTCGGCTGGGACGAACAGCTCATCGGCGAAGCGATTGCCGCCGGCGGCAGGAGCCGGGTCGATCTGACGCGGCCGCGGCGCGTCTGGATCCTCTATGCGACGAGCTTCGTCGACGAGGACGGCACGGTCGAGTTCCGCGACGATCTCTACGGCCGCGACGCGCGGCTCAAGGACGCGCTCGGCGCGATCCGCGCGGAGGAGCGCCAGGCCAACCTCTAGACTAGGCGCGGCAGAAGCCCCCAGGCCGCGCGTAGGCGCGGCAGAAGCCCCCAGGCCGCGCGTTAGGCGCGGCAGAGCCCCCAGGCCGCGCTTAGGCGCGGCAATCCCGTGGTCGCGCGTTAGGCGCGGCAGAAGCCCGTGGTCGCGCTGAGATAGGCTGCGATCTCGTGCCACAGCGGCTCGAGCCGGGACGGGTGTCCGTGCAGCAGCGCGGCGACGATCGCGGCCGGGACAAGCAGCAGCCACACGCGCCGCCCGATCGCTCGTCCGCCGAGATAGCTGTAGCGCGAATATTCCGAGCGCGAGCGCGCCGATCGCGAGCCCGACCACGACCTCGCTCGCGCTGTGCGCGCCGAGAAGAATGCGCGACAGCGCGATCGCCGCGACGAGCGCGGCGCCGGCCGCTCCGGCGGCGACGCGCGGCCAGACCTCGCCCCCGGTTCCCGCGACGAGCGCGATGCCGCCATAGACGAGCGTGCTCATGCTGGCGTGGCCGCTCGGACTTTCGAGCGTGGCGACGGGCGAGCCGCAGGCGAAGATGCAGATCTTCAAAAGCGCCGTGCCGCCGCCCGCGGCGAGCACCGCCAGGCCCCACATCAGCGCCTGCTTGCGCCCGGCCAGGCTGAGGAGCCACAAGAACATCACCGCGGCCAGCGGCAGCAGCACGCCGGCGTCGCCAAAGTTCGTGAGGAACTGCATCGGCGGCAAAGATAGCGCGGCGTCCGTTGCCAATTCACCACGCGCCGGTTCTTAATTTTATCTGCCCTCGTCATTGCGAGGAGCGAAAGCGACGAAGCAATCCCCCGCCGGCCTGGGGATTGCTTCGCTCTCGCTCGCAACGACAATGCGCGGATCGCGGCAAGAAGCCCGGCCTCAACTGGTACGTCGCTAGGGCCCGTGCTAAGAAACGGCGATGACGCAGTATGCCTTCGCCTCGGCGCCGTTCGTGGTCGGCCAGGACCCGCCGAAGGGCGCGCCTGCGCCGCAATCGGCCGAGGAAATGCTCTGTCCGGTCGTGCGCAACGACTGGATCAACCGCGAATACAAGCACCTCGTGCTCGACGCCTCGGACAAGGCGCTCTCCGCCAAGGCCGGGCAATTCTTCAACTGGCTCTGCCCCTCGCCCGACGACGGCGAGCTGTGGCTGAGGCGCCCGCAGAGCATCTATCGCGTCGATCGCGCGCAGGGCCGCATCGAGTTCCTGTACAAGACCGTGGGCCGCGGCACGTTCGGCGCGGCGCAGCTGAAGCCGGGCGACCGCTTCAACATCGTCGGGCCCTTGGGCGTGGGCTTCCATCTCGCGCCGGGATGGCGCCACATCGTCGTCCTGGGCCGCGGCGTCGGGCTCGCCACGCTCGCGCCCATCTCGGCGCTCGCGGGCGCGGCCGGGGTCGGCGTCACCGCGATCCTGTCGGCGCGCGAGGCCGATCTCGTCATGACCGATGATCTGTTCGAGGACGTGGGCGCGCGCGTCGTGCCGGTCTTGGACAGCGACGGCACGAGCGATGTCGCGAATGTCGAGGCGCTGCTCGGCGACCTCATCGCCGCGGGACAGGCCGACGCGTTCTTCACCTGCGGCTCGAACCGCCTCTTCCAGGCGATGAAGCGCTTGGGCGCGGCGCACAACATCCCCGGCCAGGTGGCGATGGAGCAGGTCATGGCGTGCGGCCTCGGCCCCTGCTACGTCTGCGTCAAGGCGTTCGAGATCAAGGGCCAGAAGATTTTGCGCCGCGTCTGCATCGAGGGGCCGGTGTTCGACATGCAGGAGGCGGTCGGATGGTAGATCTCGCGGTGCGGATCGGCGCCGTCACGCTGCCCAATCCGATCATGCCGGCCTCGGGCACGTTCTCGGCCGAGCTGGCGCAGGTGATGGATTTGAACCGCCTGGGCGCGCTCGTCTCGAAATCGGTGTCGCGCGAATTCCGCGCCGGCAACCCGCCGCCGCGCATCGCCGAGGTCGAATGCGGCATGATCAACTCGATCGGCCTGCCGACCAACGGGCTCAAATATTTCCTCGAGCACCAGGTGCCGGAATACAAGCAATTCACGCCGCCGCTCGTCGCCAACATCACCTCGATGGACCCGGTGGATTTCGCCGAGATGGCGCGCGAGGTTTCGATCCCCGAGGTGGCGGCGATCGAGCTCAACATCTCGTGCCCGACGCGCAGTCCCGGCGGCGGCAATTTCGCGTTGAACGAAGAGCACACCTATCAGGTCGTGAAGGGCGTGCGCGCGGCGACGCAGAAGCCGATCTGGGCCAAGCTCTCGCCCAATGCCGGCGACATCATCTCGATCGCCGAGGCGGCCGAGCGCGCCGGCGCCGACGCGCTCGTCGTCTCGAACACGATCCTCGGCCTCAAGATCGATCTCGACAATTTCCGCCCGGCGATCGGCAACAAGCTCGGCGGCATCTCCGGGCCGGGCGTCAAGCCCATCATCCTGCGCATGGTCTATCAGTGCGCGCGCGCGGTGAAGATTCCGATCATCGGCTGCGGCGGCATCTGCAAGGCCGAGGACGTGGTCGAATACATGCTCGCGGGCGCTTCGGCGGTGATGGTGGGGTACCTCACGTTCCGCAATCCCTCGGGCCTCGTGTCGCTCGTGGACGATCTCGCCGCGTGGTGCGCGCGGCGCGGCTTCGCGCGCGTTGCCGACCTCACCGGCGCGATGATCGACGAGCCGCCGCGCGAGACCTACGCCGCCGCCGCATCGCCCATCCGCTGACGCGCGCGATGGCGGAGCGCATCACCATCCGTCGCCCCGACGACTGGCACCTGCACGTGCGCGACGGCGCCATGCTGAAGGCGAGCCTGCCGTTCTCGGCGCGCGCGTTCGGGCGCGGCATCATCATGCCGAACCTGGTGCCGCCGGTGATCAGCGTCGCCGACGCCGTGGCGTACCGCGCGCGGCTTCTCGCCGCTCTGCCCGAAGGCTCGAAATTCGAGCCGCTCATGACCTGCTACATGACCGACGAGACGAGCCCCGACGAGGTCGAGCGCGGTTTTCGCGAGCGCGTCTTCACGGCGGTGAAGATTTATCCGGCCAACGCCACGACATACTCGGCCGCGGGCGTCACCGACTTCCGCAAGATCAGGCCGGTGCTGGCGCGCATGGAGAAGATCGGCATGCCGCTCCTGATCCATGGCGAGGAGGCCGATCCCGCGATCGACGTGTTCGACCGCGAGGCGGTGTTCATCGACCGCTGGCTCAGGCACTGGCTCACGGATTTCCCCGGCCTCAAGATGGTGCTGGAGCATATCTCCAGCGCGATCGCGGTCGATTTCGTGACGCAGCGCCGCGCCGCAACTGGGCGCCACCATCACGCCCTATCACCTGATGCTGACGCGCACCGACATGCTCGGCTACGGCATCAAGCCGTATTTCTATTGCATGCCGGTGCTGAAGCGCGAGAGCGACCGGCTGGCGCTGCGCAAGGCCGCCACCTCGGGCGATCCGTGCTTCTTCCTCGGCACCGATTCGGCGCCGCACCCGGTGGCGAAAAAGCTCGATCCGACCGGCATTCCCGGCCTGTTCAATGCGCCGGTCGCGATCGAGTCCTACGCGCAGGTGTTCGAGGAGGAAGGCGCGCTCGCGAACCTCGAGGCGTTCGCCGCGTTGAACGGCGCGCGCCATTACGGGCTGCCGGTCAATGCCGACACCATCACGCTCGAGGCGAGCCCGTGGACCGTGCCCGAGGAGGTTGCGGTCGAAGGCCCGGACGCGCGCGCCCTCATCCACCGCGGCGGCGAAAAGATTCGCTGGCGCGTCACCGAAGCCTAGCTGTCACCTGAACGCCGGGATCACTTCCTTGCCGAGCAGCCGCACCGATTTCAGCGCGAGCTCCTTCGGCATGCGGCCGATCTCGTGGTTGCCGCAGAAGATGTCGTAGCCGATCCGCTTCTTGCCCTCTTCGAGCTTCCTGATGACCGTCTCGGGCGAGCCCACGATGGCGAGGCCGTTCTCGATGTTGTAGTCCCAGCTCTCGCCGGCCTTCTTGATCGCCTCGCCGCGGCGCGCGTCGTCGGGGCGCAGACTGTCGCGCCCCATGCCGCGCGCGTTCGAGCCCCAGCCGATGCGCGTCTGCCCGATCGGCCCGCCGCCGACCGGCACGGCGCCGCCCGAGCGCCCGAGGAGATAGGGCTCGGCCTCCTCGCGCGCCTTGGCGTCGGTCTCGGCGACATGCATCTGGCGCTGCAGGAAGACGCGCGGCATCGGCCCCTTGTGTTCGCACTCGCGCCAGATTTTGCGATAGAGGTCGAATTTCTGCGCCACCACCTCGTCGATGTCGAGGTTCTGCGACACGTGGTAATTGTTGCGCGCGGCGAACTCGACCGAGGCGTCGCTGTGCACCGCGGCCCAGATCGGCGGATAGGGTTTCTGGAACGGTTTGGGCTGCGGCAGCGCCTCGTCGAAGTGGAAATATTTCCCTTCGAACGTCACCTCGTCCTGCGTCCAGGCGCGCTTGACGATGTCGAGCACTTCGCCCGCCATCGCCGCGCGCTGGTAATAGTCGACGCCCCAGCGGATGAATTCGTGCTCGTGCACGCCGATGCCGGTGCCGAACTCGACCCGCCCGTGCGACAGATGGTCGAGCATCGCCACTTCCTGCGCGAGCCGGATCGGATGATAGAACGGCAGCTGCCACATCATCGCGCCGACGCGCAGCCGCGTGGTCGCGCGCGCGACCGCGGTCAGATACACGGTCGGCGCGGTGATGCGGCCGATCGGCGAGTTCTGGTGCTCGATCACGAAATAGGAGTGGTAGCCCAGCTCCTCGACCTCGCGCGCGAGCCGGATGTGCTCGTCATAGATGTCGGCCATCGGCACCGATTGCTCGGCATAGCCGCCGACCGCGTCCCACATGGCGAAATCGAGTCTGGCCATCGCTTCTTCCCATCAAAACTTGTTCGCCCGGTTATACGCCAAGCCGCGCCGTCATTGCGAGGCGCCGCGACGGCGCCGAAGCAATCCCCGAGATTGCTTCGCTCCGCTGCGCAAGACCCACTCGCGCGCGAGGAGGATCGGGATGGCATCGCATGACGTGATCGTGGTCGGCGCGGGCAACGCCGCCTTTTGCGCAGCGCTCGCGGCCGAGGAGGCGGGCGCCAAGGTGCTGATGCTCGAGGCGGCGCCGCCCGAGGAAGCGGGCGGCAACAGCCGCTTCACCGCCGGCTCCATGCGCATCGTCTATAACGGCGTCGACGACATCAAGACGCTCATCCCCGATCTCACCGCGCAGGAAATCGCCACCTCCGATTTCGGCACCTACACGCAGGACCAGTTCTTCGACGACATGGCGCGCGTGACGCAGTACCGCGCCAATCCCGATCTGGTCGAGCTGCTGGTGACGCGCAGCTTCGCCGCCGCCAACTGGATGCGCGAGAAGGGCGTGCGCTTCGTGCCGATCTATGGCCGCCAGGCGTTCCGCATCGACGGCCGCTTCAAGTTCTGGGGCGGGCTCACGGTCGAATCGGTCGGCGGCGGCCCGGGCCTCGTCGAGCAGTTGACCAGCGCCGCGACGCGCCGCGGCGTCGAAATCCGCTATGGCGCGCGCGCGACCGATCTCGTCGTCGAGCGGGGCCGCGTCGCGGGCGTGCACGTGCGCTCGGGCGGTGCAGACGCAGCGAGCTCAAGGCCGGCGCGGTCGTGCTCGCCTGCGGCGGCTTCGAGGCCAATCCCGAATGGCGCACGCGCTATCTCGGCCCCGGCTGGGATCTCGCCAAGGTGCGCGGCTCGCGCTTCAACGCCGGCGACGGCATCCGCATGGCGCTGGCGATCGGCGCATCCCCTTGCGGCAACTGGTCCGGCTGCCACGCCGTCGGCTGGGACATGAACGCGCCCGAGTTCGGCGACCTCGCGGTCGGCGACCAGTTCCAGAAACATTCCTATCCGTTCGCCATCATGGTCAACGCGACCGGGCGGCGCTTCGTCGACGAGGGCGCCGACTTCCGCAACTACACCTATGCGAAGTACGGCCGCGTCATCCTGGAACAGCCGAACCAGTTCGCCTGGCAGATCTGGGACAAGAAGGTGAAGCACCTGCAGCGCGACGAATACAACATCCGCCGCATCACCAAGGTGACCGCCGCGACGATCGAGGAGCTGGCGCAGAAGCTCGACGGCGTCGATGCGGCGCAGTTCGTCAAGACCATCGCCGAATACAACAAGGCCGTGCGCACCGACGTGCCGTTCAATCCCAACGTCAAGGACGGCCGCGGCACCACGGGGCTCGCGATCCCGAAATCGAACTGGGCCAACACGATCGACGAGCCGCCGTTCGAGGGCTACGGCGTCACCTGCGGCCTCACCTTCACCTTCGGCGGATTGCGCATCACCACGGACGGCGAAGTGGTCGATCTCGATTTCCGGCCGATCCCCGGCCTCTATGCCGCGGGCGAACTGGTCGGCGGGCTCTTCTATTTCAACTATCCCGGCGGCTCCGGCCTCACCTCGGGCGCCGTCTTCGGCCGCATCGCCGGCGCATCGGCCGCACGCGCGGCGAAGGGCTGATCCTACTCCTCGGCCGCATTGAGCAAGTGCGGCGGAACGCGCAGGCACTTGCCGATTTTTGCCCGCAGTTTGCGCCCGGCGCGCCGTTCGCCGCGCTCGATCTGCGAGACATAGACCGCGCTCGTCCCGGCGCCGTCGGCGAGTTGCGCCTGGGTGAGGCCGCGATACTCGCGCAGCGCCTTGAGCGGATGCACGCCATCGAGCATCGCGGCTGCGACCGAGTTGGGGAAGGTCTCCGACGGATGTTCGAGGAATGCGCGCAACGAAGCGCGGTCGATGCGATCTTCCAGTGTCGCCTCGATGCGCCGCCATTCCTCGATCGGAATGACGACGAAGGCGGGCTTGCCTCCTTGAGTGATGATTTGCCGGCTCATTGATAAACCTCGCTTCGATGCCCGATCCGGACGACCACGATCGTCAGGACCTCATCGCGCAGCAGATAGATTGCGCGCCAATCTCCGATCCGCAACCGATACCCTGCGACGCCCGCGAGCTTCCTTACGGCGTTGTTGGGTGCCCGAGGATCGCGCGCGAGCAGCAACACCTTCGCCCGGTGCGTCTTTGCGACGCCGCGATCCATTCGCTGCAATGCGCGCAACGCATCGGCCGTATAAGCGACCGACCAACAGTCGTACGTAAATATGATACATAGCGTGCGACGAAAATCCGCCGCCGTCCGCCACGGGCTGGTGCGGACTGACGAGGAGATTCCGCATGCCATCTGCCGAAACCTTGGGCCATGTCGTCGCGGCGAAAGTCGCGACCGGCGAATTGGGCATAAGACTTGGCCTATCCGACGAGGATTTGGCCGTCGTGACGCGCGTGCTCGCGGCCGGCGCGCATGGCTGGCGCGCCTTCGAATGCGAGACCCTGGCCGCCGACGGGACCTATGTCGGCACCGTGCGCATGACCACGCATCCGGCGGTCGGAGCGTCTGCGGACGATCCCGGCGCGGCCGATGCGCCGGCCGAGATCGTGGCGCGCGATCCGGGCGAGGACGACGCGATCCCGCGCACGGCCGCGCGGCGCGTGCGGCCGAAGCGCACCCCGGCGCAGCAGCGCGTCCGCGCAGCCCTCGCCCGCGCCGAAAGTAATCGCGAGAGCCGGAAAGGCGATTCCGGGACCGGCTACGACACGCTGGAAAATCCGCCGGTATCCGGCGATTCGCCAGCAATCCCAAAGAGATAGTCCGGAAAATGGCACTCACCGGATGCGCCCGCGATGGGCATGGATGGGCATGACGACGGCCTGAAGCCGCGGCAGCGACGCTTCGTCGAGGAGTATCTGCGCGACCCGCGGCCCAAGGCGGCGGCGCTGCGCGCGGGCTATTCCGAGCGCAACGCGGCGAAGACGGCGTGGCGCCTGCTGCACGAGCCGCTCGTCATCCAGGCGCTGCGCAAGGCGCAGGGCGAACGCTCGGAACGGCTGCGCCTCTCGGTCGACCGCATCGCGCAGGAGCACGCGCGCATCGCCTTGGCCGACATGGGCCGGATCGTCACCTTCTCGAAGAAAGGGCCGCGCCTGCGCGCCGCGCGCCGCATCGCGCCCGACGACAGCGCCGCGGTGCGCGAGGTGGTGCGCCACCGCGGCGGGTTCCAGGTAAAGCTCTACGAGAAATCGCGCTCGCTCGAGGTGCTGACCAAGATGCTCGGCGTGGTCGAGCGCTACCGGTTCGACGGCGAGGAAGCGGCGCGCAAGCGCGAACGCGAAAAACGGATCCTGGCGGAGTTTCTCGCCATCGTAGCCAACATCAAAGAGCGGCTCGGGATCGGCCAGGATCGCGACATGTCGGCGCGCGAGGTCATTGCCGAAGCGGTCGTCCGCGGCGACGAGATGGCCTCGTGGCTGGCGCAGCGCGTCGGCTACATCCCGAAGGCCGAGCGCAAGGAACCGGAGGACGACGAGGACTAGCTAGCGCGCCCGCCCGCCGGCGTGGCGGCGCAGCGCGCGGTCGAGCCGCTCGAACACCATGTCGGCGGTAATCGCGAAGAGCGCCACCACCACGGCGCCCTCGATCACATAGGGCAGCTTGTCGCCGACGAGCCCATCGATGATCGGCGTGCCCAAGGTCACCGCGCCCACGGTCGAGCCGATCGTCGCCGTGCCGATCGCGATCACGACCGAGGTGCGCACGCCGGCGAGGATGACGGGCGCGGCCAACGGCAGCTCCACGTCGCGCAGGATCTGCCACGACGACAGCCCCATGCCCTGCGCCGCTTCGCGCACGCCCGGCGGCACGCCCTCGAGCCCGGCGATGACGTTGGCGACGATCGGCAGGAAGCCGTAGAGACCAAGCGCGACGAAGGTCGGCAGGTCGCCATAGCCGAGCACAGGCACCGCGATGGCGAGCACCGCGACCGGCGGAAAGGTCTGGCCGATCGTCGCGATCGCGCCCAGCAGCGGGCGGAAATCGCGGCCCCACGGCCTGGTCACGAAGATGCCGAGGACGAGCGCCGCCGCGGTCGCCGCCGTGCTCGCCGCCGCCACGATCTCGGCGTGCGACAGGAGCAGACTGGGAAACGACGCGAAGCCATAGATCGGCGGCACGACATCGGGCCAGGCGCGCGCGAAGAGCGGCCCGAGCGCCGGCATGAACAAGGTCACCAGCGCGAACGCGAGCGCGATAGCCGCGAGCGCCATCAGCGCACCAAATCGGCGAGCGCGACCGAGCCGCCGGGCGCGCCGTTCTCGCCCTTGACCGGCAGGCGATCGGTGTGGCGCACCACCATCTCGCGACAGCGCGTCGGCGAGCGAGGCCGAGGGCTCGAGCGGCTCGCCCGATGACGCGGGCTCGACGCGGATGCGTTCGCTCACGCGCCGCACGCCGAGGAGCTTCAGGCCCAAGGATGCGCCGCCGGTGAAGGCGCGCACGAAGTCCGACGCGGGCCGCTCGAGAATGTCGAGCGGGGGCCCGAACTGCACGAGCCGTCCCTCGTGCATGATCGCGATCACGTCGGCCAGCTCCAACGCCATGTCGATGTCGTGCGTCACGAACACGATCGTCTTCTTGGTGCGCCGGTGGATGAGGCCGAGCTCCTTCGCCAGCGCCGCGCGCGTCAGCGGATCGAGCGCGCCGAACGGCTCGTCCATCAGCAGCAGCTCGGGATCGGCGGCGAGCGCGCGGGCGACGCCGACGCGCTGCTGCTGCCCGCCCGAAAGCTCGCGCGGGAAGCGGCTCGCATGCGCGGGGTCGAGGCCCATGAGCGCCAGAAGCTCGGCGACGCGCGCCGAAATCTTCGCCTCGCTCCAGCGCAACAGGCGCGGCACGGTGGCGATGTTCTGCGCCACGGTCCAGTGCGGGAAAAGCCCGATCGACTGGATGACATAGCCGATGCGCCGGCGCAGCGCCTCGGGCGGCAAGGCTCGCGATGTCGGCGCCGCCGATGCGGATCGCGCCCTCCGTCAGCGGCAGGAGGCGGTTGATGAGTTTGAGCGTCGTCGATTTCCCGGCGCCCGAGGAACCGACGAGCGCGCAGAACGCGCCCGAGGGCACGGAAAAACTCACGTCGTCGACGAGGCGCCTGCCGCCTTGGCTCCGCACCACGTGCTCGAGTTCGATCATGCTCTCCGTCCCGATCGCGGGATCATCATCGCCAATGCGAAGTCGGCCGCAAGCGCGAGGCCGATGGTCGGCAGCGCGCCCAACAGCACGAGGTCGATGGCGTATTGCCCGATCCCCTGGAAGATGAAGGTGCCAAGCCCGCCCGCGCCGATGAGCGCCGCGACCGCGGCAAGCCCGATCGTCTGCACCACGACGATGCGCAGTCCCGCCACGAACACCGGCAATCCCAACGGCAGCTCGACGCGCCAGAAAATCTGGCGCGGCGTCATGCCCATGCCGGTGGCGGCTTCGACCGCCGCCGGATCGGTGCCGAGGATGCCGGCCTCGGTGTTCCGCGCCACCGGCAGGAGCGCGTAAAGGATGAGCGCGATGAGCGCCGGCGCGGGCCCGACGCCTGACAATCCGAGCGCCGCCAAGGGCGCGATGAGAAGGCCGAAGAGCGCCACCGACGGCACCGTCTCGATGATGTTGAGCGTGCCGAACAGGGTTCCGCGCGCGCGCGGCCGGCGCGCCGCCAAGATGCCAAGCGGCACGCCGATGACGAGCGCAGGTGCGACCGCGCCCACGACGAGCGCGCAATGGCGCCAGAACTCACTCGCGAAAGCGTCGCGCCGCACCGCGTATTCGCGCGCCAGCGACAGAGCATCGAGCCGTCCGCTCGCGGCGAGTGCGAGGATGGCGGCGGTCATCGCCACTGCGACACCGAAGCGCAGCGCGGGGCTGGCGCCCAACCGCTGCAGCCCGTCGACGATGGCGAGCGCGGCGCATAGTCCCGCGATCCAGAACGCGGCGCCGAGGCTTGCGCGCGCGGCGGGCGGGGCATGCGCCGCGAAATCGCGGGCGGCGGCTCCTGCCGTGTCGATGAGGAGCAGCAGCAGGAGCGCGGCGGCGGCGGCGATCGCCGCGGCATGGTGCCGCGCCGGCGGCAGGAACGTGGCGGCAACGAGCGCCGCGCACAGTGCCGCAATGGCGCCCGCGCGCGGCGCGCTCGCGGCATGCCACAGCAGGATCGGCGCGCCCGAGACGAGCCGGTTCGGCGCGTGCGTGACGAAGCCCGCCGTCAGCAGCGCGAGAGAAGCGGCGAGCGCCAGCACGAGCAGCACGGCGTTGCGCGGCACAATCATTTGAGGAAGCCTTGCGCCGCGAGATAATCCTCGGCCACCGCGCGCGCGTCGCGTCCCTCGACCGCGATCTCGGCATTGAGCTTTTGCAGCCGCGCCAGGGTAAGCGAGCGGAACGCGGGGTCGAGGAGCGACGGTATCTCCGGATGCGCCGCCAGCACGGCGGCGCGCACGACCGGCGCCGGCTCGTACACCACCTCCGCGCCCTTGTCGTCGGCGAGCACGACGAGGCCGAGCGCCGCGAGCGAGCCGTCGGTGCCATACGCCATCGCCGCGTTGACGCCGGAGACGCCTTCGGACGCGGCGCGGATGGTCGCCGCCGTGTCGCCGCCCGCGAGCACCAGAAGCTGGCTCTGCCCGAGCGCGAAGCCGTAGGTCTTCTGGAACGCCGGCAGTCCGCCCGGGCTTTCGACGAACTCGGCCGACGCCGCAAGCCGCACCCGTCCGCCGCCCGCGACATAGCGGGAGAAGTCTTCGAGCGTGGCACCCGCGATTGCTACGAAGTCGTGGCGCGCGGCGATCGCCCAGGTGTTGTTGGCCGGCGCCGGCGCCAGCCAGACGAGGTCGTTCGCGGCGCGGTCGAGCTTGCGCACTTCGTCATAGCCGGCAGCGGCGTCCTTCCACACGGGATCGTCCTCGCGCTTGAAGAAGCGCGCGCCGTTGCCGGTGTATTCGGGATAGATGTCGATCGCGCCGGCGAGGATGGCGCTGCGCACGATGTTGGTGGGGCCGAGGCCGATGCGGCTTCTGACGCCGAGCCCGCCATGCTCGAGCATGAGCGCGATCATGTTGCCGAGCAGCGCGCCCTCTGTGTCGATCTTCGAGGCGACGGTGATCTGATCGGAAGCGGCCGCGCCGGGCGCCAGCGCGAGCAGCAGGAAAGCGCCCGCTAGGCTCCGTCGCGAAAGTCCGCGAGCGCCGCCAGCACGCGTTCCGGCCGTTCGAAGTCGATGCGCGGATGGCGGAAGGGCACCCATTGAAAGCGCTCGTAGAACAGGCGGCCCTCGTGCGGCCGCGCGCGGTAATCATAACGCGCGAGCGGCCGGAACGACTCGGTCTCGCACGCGATATGGCCGAGGTTGCCGCGCTCGGAGCGATAAGTGGCAAGAAGCTCGCGCTTCCAGCGCCGCTCCGCGGCATCGAGGCGCAGCACCGTCTCGCGCCCGTCCGGCGTCTTGAAGCGGCCCGACACGGCACGGCCGCCGGCCAGGTGGTATTCCGCGAACTCGACGACCGCGCAATCGGAGGCAAGCCGCGCGGCCAGGAAATTGGCGACGTCGTGGTCCTGATGCGCGCCTTCCCAGGCGGGCGCCCAGATTTCGTCGATCGCGTGCGCGGCGAGCGCTGCGCGGATGCGCGCCAGTGCCGGCCCGAGCGCCGCCTTCAAGCCCCGCGCCGGCCAATCGCAGAAGCCCACGGGCGTGATGCCGAGCATGCCGGCGGCGCGCAGCGCCTCGGCGCGGCGGCGCGCGATGCGGGTCGCGTGATCGCGGCGCTGCCACGGCCACAGGCTCTCGCGCGTCGGCACGCCGGTCGTGAGATAGAGCGCGAAGAAGCGCGCGCCGTCCGCCCGCGCGCGGCGGATCATGGCGGCGCAGCCGACGACCTCGTCGTCAGGATGCGGGACGAGCAGCAGGACGGAGCGGGCGGACATCGGACTGTCGCGCGGCCGCGAAGGCGCTTTGCCAGGTCGGCAGAATGTCCTCGCCAAGCACGTCCGCCCAGGTCGGCAGCCGGTGCTCGGCATAGCGCCGCGCGCGCGCGCCCATCGCCTCGCGCCGCGCGCGATCGTGTGCGAGCAGCGCCAGATAGCGCGACCAGGCGAAGCTGTTGTTGCTCGGAAGTACGAACCCGGTCTCGCCTTCGCTGATGACGCGGTCCATGCCGCTCTCGCCCGCCACCAGCACCGGCAGCCCCGAGGCGAGCGCCTCGATCACGACGTTGGCGTATTCCTCGATCGCCGACGGGAAGGCGAAGATGTCGGCGCTGGCATAGATGTGCGCCAGCGTTTCGGGCTCGAGGCTGCCGGGACAGGTGGCGTTGCGCGGCAGCCGCTCGCGGATCGCGGCGCGCTCTTCGCCCTCGCCGGCGCAGAAGAGATGCACCGGCGTGCCCGCCGCCGCAAGCTCGGCGACGGCGTCGGCGAGCAGCATGACGTTCTTGCCGCGATTGACGCGGCCGGCAAAGGCGATGACGACGGCATCGGGCGCGATGGCGTACTGCGCCGCAAGCCAGGCGCGGTCGCGCTTGCCGGGATTGAAGAAGGAGTGGTCGATGCCGCGGCGCAGCAGGCCGGCGCGGCCGCCGCTCAAGGCGCGCGCCGCCTTGAGCTGATCGGGGCGCGACACCAACACGCCTTGGCAGCCGCGCTGATGCTGCTCGAGCTGGCGCCGCATGCGGCGCTCGGCGTAGCGCGCGACGCCCAGCCGATCGAGCAGCGCGCGCGCGGCGAGACCCGTGCCGAACAGGCGCTCCACCGTCTGCGCCGTGAAGACGCGGGCATAGCGCGGCGTATCCGTGTGCACCGACGTGACGAGCGGAATGCCCCGGCGCTGGGCCACGGCGAACGCGGTGCGCGCGAAGGCGAAATAGGCGTCAGTGGTGTGGATTACGTCGTACTGCGACAGTTGCCGCGCGAGCCGGGCGTGCCACGGCGCGAGGTCGGTGTGGTCGGGCACGTGCGACAGGAACGGCACGCGGTGGGTCCCGAACACCGGCCGCTCGACGATGTAGCGCACGTTCCGGCCGAGCGGCCGCAGCGCCGGCTCGCTCCCCATGAAGTAGATCGTCAGGTCGAGCGTGCCCTCGAAGCCGAGCGCGGCCTGGGCCAGCCGTTCCCAGCATTTGACGTGCCCGCCGGCGCGGGCCCCTTGCGCCAGGTTGACCAGCGCCGCCACGCGCAGCGGTTGCGGGACGGCGGCGGCAGGCGCTTCGGCAAGCACGGGAGCGGTCAGGGTCACGGTCGTTTCGCCCTGTCTTCCTAGGTCCGGTCGGCGACGCGGCCCAGCCGCGCCGCAACCCTTGTGCTATACGGTAGGCTATGACGGAAACATCCCAACTCGAAAGCGAGATCGCGCAAAATCAAGCGATTGCCGTCGGATCCGAGGCGCACAGGCAACTATTCTGTCACATGCTGCTCGATAGTTTCGATCCCTATCGACCTGCCGTCATCGCATGGCCGGCCCTCGCGCCGGACGCGCTGCGGCGCCTGGTCGGCCTGCCGTTCTGGGACATTGCGGTCGCAACCGAAGAGCGGGCGGCGCGGCGCATGGAGGCGCTGGCCGGGGCGAGCGGGGACCCCCTCATCCAGAAGGCGGTCGCCCTCAATGCCTGGGAGGAGCGCCGCCATAAAGAGGTCTTGGGCCACATGATCCGGCACTACCGCATAGAGCTAAAGGAGGAGGAGCCGTACGTCGCCATTGCCGACGCCGAGTGGGGGTTTTTGCGGACCGGCTATGGCGAGTGCTTCGATTCGTTCTTCGCCTTCGGCCTGTTCAGGCTGGCGCAGGAGTCGGGCTTCTTCCCGGCGCCGCTCGTCGAGGTGTTCGAGCCGATCATCCAGGAGGAGGCACGGCACAATCTCTTTTTCGTCAACTGGGTGGCCTATACGCGGGTCAATCGCGGCTTCCCGGCGCGGGTGAAGCTCGATCTGCAGCGCCTCGCCGCGCTCGCGGTCCAGGCGTGGGGGCGGCTGTCCCTGGCGCGCAGCGTCGACGACAAGAACTTCACCCGCACCGGCGGCGAAGCGGTCGGGCTGACGCTGAAGCCGCGCGCGTTCTTCGCGCTCTGCGCGCGCGAGCAGGAGCGCCGCATGGGGCGCTATGATTCGCGGCTGCTGCGGCCGCGCATCATGCCGAACGTGGCGCGCATGCTGAGCCGCGTGCTGCCGGCCTGAGGGGTGAGCCGGCGCCAGCGCTTGAGCTCGCCCGAATAGGCCAGGACGAGCGCGGGAACGCCGAGCGCCAGCTCGCGGAACCGCTTCACCAGCGAGATCACGAGGCCGAGCTCGCCGCCGAGGCCGAGCTGCTGCGACAGCACCATGAGCGTGCCGTCCTGCACGCCGAGGCCGCCGGGGATGATGAAGGCCACGGCGCGCGCGCCCTGGCTCAGGCTTTCGAGCGTCACGGCGTCGCCGATGCCGATCGGCTGGCCGAGCAGATAGGGCACGAGCCAGATTTCGCCGGCGCCGGCGAACCAGCTCAGGAGCCGCCAGGCGAACGCCCAGGCCAAGGCGGTGCGACGCCGGTAAAGCCGGTGCAGCGCGTCCTCGACCCGGCGTATGACCGAGCCGTCGAGCGTGCGCGAGCCGGTGAGGCGGCCGACGGCGCCCGCCGCCCGGCTGAACCAGCGCGTCCGCTGCGCCCAGTAGAAGCCCACGCCGAAGAGGGCGAGCGCCGCGATCGTCAGCGACGACCGCAACAGCATGTCGCGCCCGCTCCGCAGCGCGAAGTACGCGAGCCCGGTCGCGATGAAGACGATCTGCGTCGCGAGCCCGACGGTGACGTCGCCGATCACCGAGGTGGCGGACTCGGTGAGGTCGCTGCCCTCGTCGTGCGGCAGCTTGGCGCGCAGGATCTCGCCGAGATGGGGCACCGGCAGGAGGCTGTTGACCGCCTCGCCGATCCAGCGGATGCGCAGGAGGCGCAGGAAATCCGGCGGATGCTCGAACAGCCGCCGCCAGCCGAGCACGTCGAACAGCAGCGGCACGCCATGATAGAGCGCGATGACGATGAGCCACCCGTGCAGCCGCCAGGCGGCGGCGAACAGCTTTCCGGCGTCGTTCGTCGCGAGCAGGGCCGCGAGAAGCCCGGCACCGATCAGCCAGGTGACAAAGGTGGCGATGCGCATATGGCGCCGCGTCAGGGGGTGAGGTCGGCCGGTTCTAGCTCAATCGCGCTGCGGTCGCGAATCTTGGCCGAGTAGAACGACGCATTCTGGCCGCCCGAGACGGCGTCGCGCGAGAACTCGATGAGATGGTGCGCGACGAGGCCGATATGGATCACGTCCTCGATCTTTCCGCCGCGCAAGAGCGGCCAGGCATGGCGCCAGAATGTGGCGCGATAATCGGCCGTGACGCCGGCGCGGAGGAGGATGTTGGCGAGGATGCGCATGCCCTTGCGTATGTTCGCCCAGGAGGCGCGCGCCGGCGAGGCGGGCGGGCGGATGCGGTTCGGATAGGTGTTCTCGACATTGTAGGCAAAGCGCGCATAGAGCGCCTCGGGCGCGTAGAGCTCGGCGATGGCGCGGCGCCACATGGCGACGACCTCGTCATAGGGCAAAAGGAAGCGCACGTTCGATTCGCGCGCGGGGTCGTCGAGGATGCGGTCCGCGGCCGCGAGCCGGTCCCACAGCGGCGTCTTCGGCAGCGCCTGGAGCAGGTTGAGCGTCAGCATCGGAATGTTGGCGGCGGTCGCGAACTCGACGATGCGCTGCGCCCGTGTCGCGCGTATCGGTGTCGAGCCCCATGATCATGCCGGCCACGACCTCGATGCCGAAGGAATTGAGCGTCGCGATCGCCTCGAGCATCGGGATCGTCGCGTTCTGCTCCTTGCGCATGGCGCGGAGCGCTTCGGGCTCCGGCGTCTCGATGCCGCAGAAGACGGTGCTGAAGTACGCCTCGCGCATGAGCGCGAGGAGGTCCGGATACTTGGCGATGTTGAGCGTCGCCTCGCACGCGAACTCGACGGGATAGCCGCGATCCTTCTGCCACTGGAGCAGATGCTCGACCAGCTCGCGCGCGGCGCGGCGGTTGCCGATGAAATTGTCATCGACGAAATAGACCGCGCCCAAATTGGCGTGGCGCAGCATGGCGTCGAGCTCGTCCGTCACCTGCTGCGGCGTTTTGAGGCGCGGGTTGCGGCCGTAGAGCGCCGGGATGTCGCAGAATTCGCAGCGGTAGGGACAGCCGCTCGAGAACTGCACGCTGCCGATGAAATAGCGCGCGATCTCGGCGAGGTGATATGCCGGCGCCGGAAACTCGGTCAAGGGCACGCGCTCCACCGTGTCGCAGCGGATCTGTTCGCGCGGCCGGCGCGGATCGGCGTCGAGCAGCGCGATGAGCCGGTCGGTGCCGTCGCCCAGCTCGCCGACATGGATATAGTCGAACTCGCCGTAGAGCTCGGGCGCGCCCGAAACGGACGGGCCGCCCAAGGCGGCCGCCTTGCCGAAGCGGTGCGCACGCCGCGCGATGTCGAGGATCGCGGGACGCTGCACATGCATGCCGGAGACGAGCACGGCGTCGGCCCAGGCGAAATCGTTGGGCCGCGCGCGGCCGATGTTCTCGTCGATGAAGCGGATGTCCCACTCGGCCGGCAGATATGAGCGCGATGACGAGAAGACCTTGCGGCGGCATGAAGGCGCGTGTCCCGCCGCGCAGCTTGTAGGCATATTCGAACGTGCCGAAAGACGGGCTGTAGGCGGGAAAGACGCACAGGATCTTGCGGCGATTGCGGACGGTCGGCATCGGGCGGGGCCTAGGCGGGGCGGGACGACTTGCGGACCATACGCGAAACGGGGAGCCGCCGCGACAGTTCAGAAGCAGGCTCTATTGCGCCCCTTTTCGCGGGGTGAAATAGTGGGGTCCGGCACTTTGCGCGCGAGGGAGGCTCGAACCTGTGAAGAAAGAGATGCTGAAGCTTGCCGGACTCGAGCTCGAGCTGCACGAGGACGGTAGCGGCGCGCCGCTGCTCTTTCTGCACAGCGGGCAGGGCTTCCTGCCGAACCAGGCCTTATGTCGCGCTGCTCGCCAAGGGGCGGCGGCTCATCGCGCCCTCGCACCCCGGCTTCGGCCATTCCGAGTTGCCCGACTGGCTCGATCAGGCCGACGACATCGCGCACATCCATCTCGAGCTGATGGACAAGCTCGGCCTCGCAGAAAGTCGATCTCGTCGGCTGCTCGCTCGGCGGCTGGATCGCCGCGGAAATGGCGTCGAAGTCGCCGGAGCGGTTCCGCAAGCTGGTGCTGGTGGCGCCGGTCGGCGTCAAGACGGGATCGGTCGAGAAGCTCGACATTCCCGACATCTTCGCCGTGCCGCAGGAGCGCGTGAACGAGTGGCTGTTTCACGACCCGGCGAAGCACGTGATCGACCCGTCGCGTCTTCCTGACGACGAGCTCACCGTCATGGTGCGCAACCGCGAAACGCTGGCCATGCTGGTGTGGGAGCCATGGATGCACAATCCGAAGCTCAAGCACCGGCTCCATCGCCTCGCCATGCCGACGCTCTTCCTGCGCGGCGAAAGCGACGGGCTCGTTTCGGCGGACTATCTCGAGCGCTATGCGCGCCTGCTGCCGAACGCCCGCATCGACACCATCGCCAGGGCCGGACACGCCGTCCAGGTCGAACAGCCCGAAGCCTTCGCGGCGAAGAGTCTTGGGCTTCCTCGACGCCTGATCAGCATCAACAAGGAGTAAGCCCGCCATGCAGGCTTGGCATTTCACCGAGACGGCCTATCCCTACCTGCCGCCGGCGGACACTTATGAATCGGTCCGGGTCAGTCTGCCGAACCGCATCTACGATCCGCAGAAGGGCGCGGCGCTCTACGACCGCTATCTCCGGGAATGGCAGATCGCCGAGGAGGAAGGCGTCGAGATCATGATGAACGAGCATCATCAGACGGTGACCTGCGTCGATCCCGCGGCGCCGCTGATGATGGCCGCGGTCGCGCGCGTCACCTCGAAGGCGCGCATCCTGATCCTCGGCAATCCGATCGCCAACCGCCGCCAGCCGGTGCGCGTCGCCGAGGAAATGGCGATGATCGACATTCTCTCGCACGGCCGGCTCGAGGCCGGCTTCGTGCGCGGCGTGCCGTACGAGCTGCTGCCGGCGAACAGCAATCCGGTGCGCATGAACGAGCGGCACTGGGAGGCGCTCGACCTCATCGTCCGGGCCTGGACCAACCATGACGGGCCGTTCAGCCACGAGGGCCGCTTCTTCCACTATCGCGCGGTCAACATCTGGCCGCGCCCGTGGCAGCAGCCGCATCCGCCGGTGTGGGTTTCGACGACGAGCGCGTCGGGCGCGCAGAATGTCGGCGCGCACGGCTTCGTGCAGGCGACCTTCCTCACCGGCTATGAGGGCACGCGCGCGATCTACGAATCCTATCGCCGCGGCTGGCGCGCGGCGGGACGCAGCCAGGATGTGCCGATCGACCGCCTCGCTTATGCCGCACTCGTCTATGTCGGCGAAAGCGAATCCCGCGCCTATGAGGGCGCCGACAAGCTGCTGTGGTACTTGAACGCCAACAAGGTGCCGCGCCATTTCGCCTCGCCCCCGGGCTATGTCAACGTTGCGGGCACGGTCGCCGGGTTGAAGGCGGCGGGCGCGACGACGCAGGGCGACCACGCCAATTTCGGCCGCAACATGAATGTCGAGACGGCGATGGAGCGCGGCATCCTGTTCTGCGGCACGCCCAACCAGGTGCACGCGCAGATCCGCAAGTTCTATGACCATGTCGGCGGCTTCGGCCACCTGCTCATCATGGGCCAGGCCGGCTTCCTCGAGCACGACGACACGGTGCACGGCATCCGCATGTTCGCGCGCGAGGTCTATCCGCGCCTGAAGGAAGAGTATCCGGGCGCGCGCATTTCCGGCGAGTTCAAGGAGACGCGCGCAGAGGCCCAGGCGCGCGGCGTCGCGGCCGAGGCGCGCGGCACGCCGCTCGGCTAGTTCTCGCTCGCGCGCTCCTTCACGGCGTCGTCGATCAGCGACAGGTCGGCATAGCGCTTGACGTCGAAGCCCTTGTCGAGGAATCCCAATTCGACCTCGCGGTCGATGTCGTGCTGGACGGCGTCGAGATTGGGCCGGAGATCGGGATCGCGGTAATCGTCGGCGTGCGTGAAGAGCCAGTCCGAATAGGCCGACGCCGGCTGCTTCGTGAAGGCGGCGATGATGGATATCACCTCGGCGCGGTTCGCCGGGTCGTAGAACCAGCGCATCGCGCGCTGCGAATCGGCGAAGAAATCGACCAGCGCCTGGCGGTTGGCCGCGATGAAGGATTGTCGCGCCGCCATGATGGTGATGTCCTGCTCGCCCACCAGGTCCTTCATGGTGAAGAGCGTGCGCGCCTCGCCCGATTTGTCGGCCGTGAACGAGAACGGCGTCGTGAAGCAGCCGAGATCGATCTTGGCGCTCGTCAGCATGGGAAACATGTTGGGGAAATCGACCTCGACGATGTGATAGTCGCGCTTGTCCTCGAGCGCGTGGCGGCGCAAGCCCCGCGCGGAGCGCCATGTCCATGGCGCCGCTGATGCTGTTGACGCCCAGCACCTTGCCCTTCAGATCGTCGATCGTGCGGATCGCGCTCGCCGCGCGCACCATGTATTGCCGCGAGTAGTAATCGCCGAACCCGTCGCGCGTGGCGTCGCCGATGATGCGGATGTCGTCCATCCCGGCGCGCTCGATCGTGAGCGCGAAGGCCGAGGGCGCATAGAGCGCCATCTGCAATTCGCCCGACGCAAGCGCCGTGATCTGCGTGCCGCTGCCGCGGCTATAGACCGGCTCGACCGTGTAGCTCTGGCCGTAATGGCGCAGGATGTCGCGCTTCTGGTAGAGCACCGCCGGCAATTGTCCCGGCACGGCGGCCCAGGCGATGCGGATGGTGAGCGGCTCGGCCGCGCGCGCGAGCGGGAGCTGCGAGGGCCAGGGAAAGCGCCGCCACGGCGCATCGCAGGATTTGCATCCCGCGAATTTATCACAAATCCGCGTCAATTCGCGGGTGGCAGGAAGTTCCCGAACGCGGACGCCATGGTCTCGGGCGCCTCCAAGAACCTGATGCCCGCGAACACGCCGCGCCGCCACACCGCGGTCGCGCGGAATGCGCCGAATTTCTCGATCTCGAGCCCGAGCGCGTCGGCCGGCGCCAGCGGCAAGGGATCGGACAGCACCACTTTCGCGCCGCCCAGCGACAGATCGATGACGAGGCATTCGGACGCGCCGCCGCCGGCAAGCCGCACGGTGCCGAAGAAGCTGACGCTGACGCGGGCAAAGCGGCGCCGCTCGGAGGGAGCGGGAGCGGCGGCGGGTGCGGCGGACTGTGCCGTGGCGGGGAGGGCTTCCATGGCGGAAGGAAGCCTAGGCCGCAAAGTGTTGACCGAATGTTACCCGGCCGCGACGATGGCTGCCGTGAAAAGCGATCCCGCCGCGCCGCGGCAGCCCATCTTCAATCTGCCGCCGGCGACGAAGGCGCTGATCGTCGCCAACGTCGTCGTGTTCGCGGTCATGCTTCTGCTGCCCGGCGGGCTCTTCGACAAGATCAGCGATCTCCTCGGCTTCGTCCCGGCGCGCTATCCGTCATTCAATTTCTGGGCGCTCGTCGATCCCGTCACGTACCAGTTCATCCACGCGGGCTTCGCTCACATCGCCGTCAACATGCTCGGCCTCGCCGCGTTCGGCGCCGGCGTCGAGCAGCGCCTGGGGCCGGTGCGCTTCCTCGTCTTCTATCTCGTCTGCGGCGTCGTCGGCGCCGGCACCGAGTGGGCGCTCGATCCCGCCTCGCAGGATCCCATGGTCGGGGCGTCGGCGGCGATCAGCGGCCTCTTCGGCGGCGTCCTGCGCTTCGGCGTGTTCCGCCGCGGCTTCTGGCTCCTGATCGTGCTGTGGCTCGTGATGAACACGGTCGCGGGCGTCACCGGCCTCGGCGCCGAGGGCGAGCCGGTCGCGTGGGTGGCGCATATCGGCGGCTTCGCCGCGGGGCTCCTGCTCTATCCGCTCCTGGTGCGGCGCGAGTTCCGCGGCAAGTGACAGCGGGCGCGGCGCTCGGCTAGAGTCGGCGGCGATGGACGAGGCTCGCGGCAAAATTTCGTCCGATGCGCGCGCGGCGATGGAGCGCCTCAATGGCGAGGCGCGGGCGCTCAACATCTGGCTCAGGACCGAGGCGAACGCGCCGGCGCAGCGCCCGTGGTTCCGCGATTACGGCAACGAGGCGGCACGCGCCGCTCGCCGCGGGCCGGGTCGCGGCGGGGCAGATGAAGGCGGTGCCGTGGCTGTGGCGCTGGCGCGACATCGCGCCCTATCTCGCGCGCATCGCCGAGATCGCCAAGACCGCCGACGTGCCGCCCATAGAGTTCGCCGACCGGCAGCAGTTCCTCCTCACCAATCCGGGCTTGGGCGGCCGGTTGCAGGTGTCGAGCGTCATCCGCTGCGCCATCTCGATCTACAATCCGGGCGACGTGGCGCCGGTCCATCGCCACACGCCCAACGCCAGCCGCACCATCCTGTCGGCGAAGGGCGGCTACACCACGATCGAGGGCGAGCGCTGCGTCGCGGAACGCGGCGACCTCATCTTCACGCCCGCCGGCACCTGGCACGATCACGGCAACGAGGATGGCGAGCCGGTGATCTGGGCCGACATTCTCGATTGGCCGCTGGTCGAGTATCTCGATTGCGGCTGGCTCGACGAGGCCTTTCCGGGCGAGCGCGAAGGCAACGCGAAGGCGCAGAAGGTGCGCGCGGCGCCCGATTATTCCGAGCGCATGTTCGGCGCGGGCGGCATGGTGCCGAGCTTCGCGCCCGATCATCGCGGCCCCTGGCAGCGGCGGCACGCCGATGCTGCACTATCGCGGTGCCGCGATCCGCGCATCGCTCGACGGCTTGCGCGGCGAGGCGGGCGATCCTTACGAGGGCGTGCGCGTGCGCTGCGTCAATCCGGGCAACGGCGCCCCCGTCTTCCCGACGCTGGACTATTCGGCGCAGCTTTTGCGCGCGGGCGAGACGACGGCATGGAAGCGCGAGACCGCGAGCACGCTCTATTGCGTCATCGCCGGAAGCGGCGCGACCGAAGTGGCCGGCACGCGATTGGAGTGGCGCGAGAGCGACTTCTTCGTGATCCCGAATTTCCTGTGGCGGCGGCATCTGAACGCGGGCGCGGATGACGCCGTTCTCTATGCCGTTTCCGATGCGCCGCTGCTCGAAAAGATCGGCCAGTACCGCGCCCAGGGCCGCGCGCAAGACGGCACCGTCGTGGAGCTCGCATGACGGCGGCCCTCACCCGCGCCGAGTTCGACGCTCTGCTGGCGCGCGCCGGGCTCACCTTGTCGGAGCCGCAGAAGGCCGAGATCTATCGCGCCTGGGGCAGCCTCGAGCTGCTCATCGCGCGCGTGCGCGGCCACGTGCCGCCCGAGGCCGAGCCCGCGACGATCTACGAAATGCCGAAAGACGCGCGGTGAGCGGCGGCGGCGAATTCTGGACGATCGCCGAAGCGGCCTCGCTCATCGCCAAGCGCGCGCTCTCGCCCGTGGAGCTCACGCGCGCCTGCCTCGACCGCATCGCGCGGCTCGACCCCGCGCTCCATGCGTTCCTCCATCTCGACGCCGAGGGCGCGCTGGCAAAGGCGCGCGCGGCCGAGAGCGGCGATCCCAAGGACGGCCCGCGCAGCAAAGCTGCACGGCATCCCGATCGGTTTGAAGGACATCTACGACACCAAGGACATGCCGACGACGGCGCATTCGCGCCAGCTGTTGGGCCGCAGGCCGGAACGCGACTCCACATGCACCAAGCGCCTCGCCGATGCGGGCACGGTGCTTCTCGGCAAGCTCGCGACGCACGAATTCGCGTTCGGCGGCCCGTCCTTCGATTTGCCGTGGCCGCCGGCGCGCAACCCGTGGCACACGGATCACTTCACCGGCGGCTCGTCGAGCGGCACCGGCGCGGCGGTGGCGAGCGGCATGATCCTGGGCGGCATGGGCTCGGACACGGGCGGCTCGATCCGGCTCCCGGCCGCGCTCTGCGGGCTCGCCGGCCTGAAGCCGACCTACGGGCTCGTGCCGCGCACCGGCGTGATCCCGCTCGCGTGGTCGCTCGACCATGCCGGGCCGATGGCGTGGACGGCCGAGGATTGCGCCATCCTGCTGCAGGCCGTCGCCGGCTACGACGCCGAGGATCCGGCGAGCGCAGAGCGCCCCGTGCCGGATTTCTCGCGCGCGCCTCAACGATGGCGTGAAGGGCTTGCGCATCGGCGTCGTGCGCGATTTCCACGAGCGCGAGAACCCGGTCAACGAGGCGACGCGCAACGGCCTCGAAGGCGCCATCGATTTCTTCCGGCGCGAGGGCGCGGAGATCAGCGACGTGAAGCTCTCGCCGCTCGTCGAGTGGCGCGCCTGCGGCCTCGTCATCCTGCTCGCCGAGGGCTTCTGCATCCACGCCGGATGGATGCGGAACAGCATGGAGAAATACGGCGAGCTGCTGCGCGACCGGCTGGTCCTGGGCGCGCTCATCGGCGCCACCGACTACATCGAGGCGCAGCGCCGCCGCCGCGATCTCACCGCCGAGATGACGCGCGCGATGCGCGCGCACGACATCCTCCTCACCGCGACCGTGCCGGCCGAGGCGCCGCGCATCGACCGCGTGCCGAAATGGGGCATCGTCGAGCAGCCGAATTTCACCTCGGCCTGCAACGTCACCGGATTCCCGGCGCTCTCCATCTGCACCGGCTACGGCGAAGAGGGTCTTGCCGCTGGCGATGCAGTTGATCGCCCGGCCGTTCGACGAGCCGACGGTGCTGCGCGCCGCCCATGCCTATGAGCGCGCCATGACGTGGCGCGCGCGCCGCCCCGTTGGCGCTTGACAGTCGTACGCAAACAGGATACAAATACGTTCGCCGGAGCCGGCCGCGGCGAGGCTCGGCGAAGGGCGGCGGAGACTGCGACAAACCCCCGAATTTCCGAAGCAGCGGCGCGCCAAAAGTGATTGAAAGTACCGGGAGAGCGATTGCGAGACCGTGGCGGAAACGGAACCATGAACGTATTACACAGTCATTTCAATAACTTGTGCCGAAAAAGGCCCGCTCGCGCAGACGGCGCGATGGGCATGGATGGGCATGGGCCATGAAATCTGCGCCCGCGCCGGCCTCGGGCGGCCGAAAGGTGGTTCAGCGCCAGTCGTCCAGCACCCAGTCGTCGGGTCCGTCATAGGCCGGGCCATAGGGCCGGTGCATCATCACGCCCGGCAGCTCGGTGCGAAATCCGAGCTCGCACAGCACGCGGTAGGCGCCGATCCGCCCGGTCGAGGTGCCGCAGGTGAGTTTCGCGACGCCGCGCGCGCCGGCATAGATCTCGCACGCGGCGATGAGGCGGCGCAGCCGATCGGCCGCGCCCGGGCCGCCGCGCACCAT
Source organism: uncultured Alphaproteobacteria bacterium (assembly GCA_963804235.1). Taxonomy (GTDB): domain Bacteria; phylum Pseudomonadota; class Alphaproteobacteria; order ATCC43930; family CGMCC-115725; genus DATJLY01. Next base: position 21,574 of record CAWDPP010000057.1, on the reverse strand, counting down.
CGCGAACTTCATGTAGGCCTGCTTCGAGCCGGCCTCGCTGCCCGCGCCGCACGGACAGATGGCGAAGCCCATGACGCGCGAGCCCTCGACCAGCGCCAGCACGTCGCCGGGGCCGCGCTCCAGCACGACCGCGATCTCGCGCCCGAGATCGAGCCCGGGATAGAGCGTCCCGGCAAGCTCGCGGCAAAGGGCGGCAAGCGCCGCGCGATCGGGCGAGGCGGCGAGCGAGACCGCGTCCGGCACCGGCGCTTTCGGGCCCACCGCCTTCGCCATCACGGGCGAGAGATGGCGCGGCCAGAAATCGAACGACTGGTAGAGGCGCAGATGGAGCGGGCTTTGCGGGAAGGTGAAGAGCCCGGCGAGCGGCGCGTGCCAGCGCGCGAAGATGTCGAGCGCGGCGGCGACGAGGCGGCGCGCCACGCCGTGCCGCCACAGCTCCGGCAGCACCGCCACGGGCCCGAGCACGCCGAGGCTGCCCCAGCGGCTGGCGTAGGAGAGGCCGACCATCTCGCCGTCGCGCCAGGCGAGCGTGCCGCCGTCGGGATAGGACCAGAAGCGCGGCTCGAACAGGCCCGGCTCGCCGCCGCGGAACTGCATCGGATCGGCGAGGCCGAACCAGGTGCCGAACGACAGGCGGAAGACGCGGTCGGCCGCCGCGAGGTCCGCTTCGCGCATCGGCCGATACGTGATGTCGCCGGTCATGGGGGAAGTCTTAGCAGCTTTCCCGATTGTCATTGCGAGCGCAGCGAAGCAATCCCCGGGCCGGAATGGGATTGCGTCGTCGCTGACGCTCCTCGCAATGACAGCGAGAGGGAGGATGGCGCGCGAACGGCGATATTTGTACGCTCGCCTCATGCCGGCACGGAAGACGCGCGGGCTCGATGCGATCGACGTCAAGATCCTGGCGGCGCTGCAACGCGACGGGCGCATGACCTATGACGCGCTCGCAAGCCGCGTCGGCTTGACGCCGCGCCCCTGCCTCGAGCGCGTGCGCCGCCTCACCGCCGCCGGCATCGTCACCGGCTTCGCGGCCGCGATCGACATCGACCGCCTGTCGCGGCCGGTGACGGTGATCTCGGAGATCGAGCTCGACAGCGGCGCGCGGCGCGACCAGGTCGAGCGCCGCCTCAAGACGATCGACGAGATCGTCGAATGCTGGGAGGTGAGCGGCGCCTTCGACTATGTCGCGCGCATCGTGTGCGCCGATCTTGACCCGCTACGAGGAGCTGACATCCGAGCTGCTGGACGCCGGGCTCGGCGTCGGCCGCATCGTCAGCCACGTCGTGCTCAGGGCGGTCCGGCGATTCGCGGGATACCCGGCGGCGCTGCTTTCCCCGCGCAGCAGATAATTGCCGGAAACATCGGCAAATTCGACAGATTCTGCTGTTTCGACCCCGGACTTCGGCGCGTCTTGCAGCGTTCAATGAGCAATTAATACGCGCGTTGTAAGAGGATGCGCGCCATGGATTCGATCGAGCTCGAGGCCCGCTGGGCCGCCCGCAATTACGACCCGCTTGCGGTCGTGCTGACGCGCGGGGAGGGGGCTTATCTCTGGGATGAAGACGGCAAGCGCTACATCGACATGATGAGCGCCTATTCCGCCGTGAGCCACGGCCACGCCCATCCGCGTATCCTGGCGGCGCTCGAAGGCCAGGCGCGGCGCCTGGCCGTCTCCTCGCGCGCATATCACAGCGACCGGCTCGGGCCGTTCCTGGCGAAGCTGTGCCAAGTGACCGGGCTCGACCGCGCGCTGCCGATGAACACCGGCGCCGAGGCGGTCGAGACCGCGATCAAGGGCGCGCGGCGCTGGGGCTATCGCGTCAAGGGCATCGCCGAGGGCCGCGCCGAGATCATCGTCGCCGATGGGAATTTCCACGGCCGCACCACGACCATCGTCGGGTTCTCGAGCGAGGACTCCTACCGCGACGGGTTCGGGCCGTTCACGCCGGGCTTCCGCGCCGTTCCGTTCGGCGACCTCGAGGCGATGCGGCGCGCGATCACGCCCGAGACGGCGGCGATCCTGATCGAGCCGATCCAGGGCGAGGGCGGGATCGTCGTGCCGCCGCCGGGCTATCTCGCGGGCTTGCGGCGCATCTGCGACGAGGCCGGCATCCTCCTCATCTTCGACGAGGTGCAGACCGGATTGGGCCGCACCGGCGCATGGTTCGCGTTCCAGCACGAGAACGCGGTGCCGGACGGGCTCGTGCTCGGCAAGGCGCTGGGCGGCGGCGTGCTGCCGGTCTCGGCGCTCGTCGGCAAAGCGCGCGCTCATGGACGTGTTCACGCCGGGCTCGCACGGCTCGACCTTCGGCGGCAACCCGCTCGCCGCTGCCGTCGGGCTCGAGGCGCTTGCGGTGATGGAGGACGAGGGGCTCGTCGAGCGCAGCCGCATGCTCGGCGCGCGCATGCTGGCGCGGCTCGCGCGCGATCAAGAGCCCGGTGCTGACCGACGTGCGCGGGCGCGGGCTTCTCGCCGGCGCCGAGATCGATCCCGCCTACGCCGGCGCGCGCGAGGTGTGCGAGCGCCTCATCGCCAAGGGCGTGCTGTCGAAGGACACGCACGACACGGTCGTGCGCTTCGCGCCGCCGCTCGTCATCGCCCAATCGGATCTCGACTGGGCGCTCGACCGGTTCGCGGACGTGCTGCGCGAGATCGAAGAGAGCCATCTCCGTCCCGCCGCGTAAAAGAGAAGAATAAAGGAGAAGAAAATGGCAAAGAACAACGCCCCGCGCATCCTGATGTGCCGGCCGAAGCATTTCGGCGTGACCTATGCCATCAATCCGTGGATGGACCCGAAGAGCTGGGCGAGCGAGGCGAAGTCGCTGACCGCGGCGGCGCGGCGCGAATGGCGCGCGCTCCATGCGCGGCTCAAGGACCTCGGCGCCGAGATCGCGCTGGTGCCGCCCGAGCCCGGCCTGCCCGATCTCGTCTTCACCGCCAACTCCGCCGTGGTGATGGACGGCAAGGCGCTGCTGGCGCGCTTCCGCCATCCCGAGCGGCAGGGCGAGGAGCCGGTCTTCCGCCGCGCGTTCGAGAAACTCCAGGCGAAGGGACTGATCGCGGAGATTCTGGAGCTGCCCGACGGCGTCTTCATGGAAGGCGCGGGCGATTGCGTGTTCGATGCCACGCGGCAGCTCTACTGGATGGGGCACGGGCCGCGCTCGAGCCTGACGGCGCGGCCTTATGTCGAGGACATGCTCGGCGTCGAGACGGTGGCGCTCCGGCTCGCCGACCCGCGCTTTTATCACATGGACACGGCGCTCAATCCGCTGTCGGGCGGCGAACTCATCTATGTGCCGGAAGCCTTCACTGACGAAGGGCTGGCCGAGATCCACGCGCGCGTGCAGCCCGAGCTGCGCATCGCGGTCGCGCCCGAGGACGCGGCGCATCTCGCCGCCAACGCCGTCTGCATCGATGATGCGATCGTCATGTCGCGCTGCGGCGACGAGCTGCGCGAGCGCCTGGGCGAGCGCGGCTACCGCGTCATCGAGACCTCGCTCGCATCGTTCGCGCGCAGCGGCGGCTCGGCCTTCTGCCTGACGCTGCGGCTCGATCTGCGCTCGCGCCCGGCGCGCGCGGAGCAGGCGCGGCGCATCGAGGCGCAGCACCTCCCCGCCACGGCACCCTAAGCGCCCCCGCGCACGACGGTGCTATGATGCGCGCATGGCCGATGCCCTCGCGCGCACGCCGCTTCACGACCTGCATCTGAGCCTCGGCGCCAAGATGGTGCCGTTCGCGGGCTACGACATGCCGGTGCAGTATCCGGCCGGGATCCTGGCCGAGCATCTGCACACGCGCAGCGCCGCGTCGCTGTTCGACGTGTCGCATATGGGGCAGGTGCGGCTCGACGGGCCGGGCGCCGCGCGGGCGCTCGAAGCGCTGGTGCCGGGCGACATCGTGGGGCTGGCGCCAGGCCGCATGCGCTACACGCTTTTCACGAACGATGCGGGCGGCATTCTCGACGACCTCATGGTGACGAACCGCGGCGATCATCTGTTCCTTGTCGTCAACGCCGCGCGCAAGGACTTCGACATCGCGCATTTGCGCCGGCACATCGCCGAGGTGCAGCCGTTGCCGGAGCGCGCGCTGCTGGCGCTGCAAGGCCCGGCCGCCGCGTCCGTGCTCGAGCGCCTCGCGCCGGGGATCGCGGCGTTGCCGTTCATGAGCGCGGCGCCGGCGACGCTCGCCGGCATCGCGGCGGTGGTGTCGCGCTCGGGCTATACCGGCGAGGACGGGTTCGAGATTTCCGTCCCCGGCGAGGCGGCGGAGCGCCTGGCGCGCCGGCTTCTCGCCGAGCCCGAGGTGAAGCCTGCGGGATTGGGCGCGCGCGACACGCTGCGCCTCGAGGCGGGGCTCTGCCTTTGGGGCCACGACATCGACGAGACGACGACGCCGATCGAAGCTGCGCTCGGCTGGACCATCGCCAAGCGCCGGCGCGCCGAAGGCGGATATCCGGGCGCGGCGGTGATCGCGCGGCAGCTTGCCGAGGGCGCGGCCCGCAAGCGTGTGGGCGTGAAGCCCGCCGACAAGGCGCCGGCGCGCGAGGAGACGGCGATCGTGGCGAAGGATGGCCGCGCCTTGGGCCGCGTCACCAGCGGCGGCTTCGGTCCGAGCGTCGGCGGGCCCGTCGCCATGGGCTATGTCGAGGCCGCTTCCGCCGCGCCCGGGACCGAATTGGGCCTCGTCGTGCGCGGGACGACGCGCGCCGCGCGCGTCGCATCCCTGCCGTTCGTGCCGCATCGCTACAAAGCCTGAAGAGCGCCGAGGAGCCGAGATGAGCATTCTCCGATTCACCAAGGATCACGAGTGGGTGCGGATCGACGGCGACGAAGCGGTGATCGGCATCACCGACTACGCGCAGACGCAGCTCGGCGACATCGTCTATGTCGAGCTGCCGGAATTGGGCAAGAGCGTCGACGCAGGGCAAGGAGGCGGCGGTCGTCGAATTGGTGAAGGCGGCGAGCGAGGTCTATGCGCCCGTCTCGGGCGAGGTGACGGGCGCCAACGCGGCGCTCGCCGACGATCCGGCGAAGGTCAATTCCGACCCGATGGGCGAGGGCTGGTTCTTCAAGCTGAAGCTCGCGGACGCGAAGGAGCTCGACGGGCTGATGGACGAGGCGGCGTACCAGAAACTCGTCGAAGGGCTCGGCTGATGCGCTATCTGTCGCTGACCGATGCCGACCGGAGCGCGATGCTGCGCGATATCGGCGCCGCATCGGTCGAGGCGCTTTATCGCGGCGTGCCGAAAGCCGCGCTGCTCGAGCGCCCGGTCGATCTGCCGCATGGCCTTGGCGAGCTCGAAGTCGAGCGCGATCTGCAGAAACTCGCTGCCAAGAACATTCCCGCGGGCAGCGTGCCGAGTTTCCTCGGCTGCGGCGCCTATCGCCATCACGTGCCGGCCGCGGTCGACTACCTCGTGCAGCGCGGCGAGTTCCTGACCTCCTACACGCCCTATCAGCCCGAGATCGCGCAAGGCACGCTCCAGGCGCTGTTCGAGTTCCAGACGCAAGTCGCGCTCATCACCGGCATGGAGGTGGCGAACGCCTCGCTCTACGACGGCGCGACCGCGGCGGCCGAGGCGGTGATGATGGCGAACCGCCTGACGCGGCGGAAGAAGGCGGTGCTCGCCGGCAACCTTCATCCGCATTACGTCGAGACGATCGCGACCTATGCGCGCTTCAACCTCTTCGATGTCGCGGCGCGCCCGCCTGATCCCGCGGGCAACGACGATCCTTCATCGCTCATCGACGGCGAGACCTCGTGCGTCGTCGCGCAGAATCCCGGCTTCTTCGGCCATCTGCGCGATCTCGCGCCGCTCGCCGAGGCGTGCCGCAAGGCGGGCGCGCTCTTGGTCGCCGTGGTGACGGAGCCGGTATCGCTGGGCCTCGTCGTGCCGCCGGGCCAGATGGGCGCCGACATCGTCGCGGGCGAGGGCGCGCCGATCGGCAACGCGCTCGCCTTCGGCGGGCCCTATCTCGGCCTGTTCGCGACGCGCGACAAATATGTGCGGCAGATGCCGGGGCGGCTTGCGGGGCAGACGCACGACGCCGAGGGGCGGCGCGGGTTCGTGCTCACGCTGTCGGCGCGCGAGCAGCATATCCGGCGCGAGAAGGCGACGAGCAACATCTGCACCAATGCCGGCCTCTGTGCGCTCGGCTTCGTGATCCACATGGCGCTTCTGGGCGAGGACGGATTTGCGCGCCTGGCCGCGCTCAACCACGCCAAGGCGCGCAAGCTGGCGCAGAAACTTGCGGCGGTGCCGGGCGTGAAGATTCTGAACGACAGCTTCTTCAACGAATTCACGCTCGAGCTCGCGCGTCCCGCGGCGCCGATCGTCGAGGCGCTTGCCGCCAAGCGCATCCTCGGCGGCGTGCCGGCGAGCCGGTTCTGGCCCGAGCACAAGAACCTGCTGCTCGTCGCCGCGACCGAGACCAACACGGACGACGAGATGGACGTATTCGTCGCGGCGCTCCGGGAGGCGCTCAGATGAGCGACTGGAGCAAGGCGGTGTCGTCCTTCGCGCCGGACACGGGCGCGCACGAGCATCCCGCGCTCGAGATCGACGAACTATTGCTGTTCGAGCAGGGCGAGGAGGGCAGGAGCGGCGTCGATTGGCCCGCGCCCGCGCCGGGCGCGGACTTGCTCGGCGGATTGCGGCGCGCGGGCGCCATCGGCTTGCCCGGCCTCAGCGAGCCGCAAGTGATCCGCCACTTCACGCGGCTCTCGCAAAAGAATTACGGCATCGACACCGGGCTCTATCCCTTGGGCTCGTGCACCATGAAGCACAATCCGCGCTTGAACGAGAAGATGGCGCGGCTGCCCGGTTTCGGCGACATCCATCCGCTGCAGCCGGTCTCGACCGTGCAGGGCGCGCTCGAGCTGATCGACCGCCTCGCGCACTGGCTGAAGGTGCTGACCGGCATGCCGGCGGTGGCGATGCCGCCCGCCGCGGGCGCGCACGGCGAGCTCTGCGGCATGATGTGCATCACCGCCGCGCTCGACGCGAAGGGCGAGCGGCGGAAACGCGTGCTCGTGCCGGAATCGGCGCACGGCACCAATCCCGCCACCGCCGCCACCTGCGGCTACGAGGTCGATGCCATCGCGGCGAACGAGCGCGGGCGCGTCGATCTCGCGGCGTTGAAGGCGAAGCTCGGCGCCGACGTCGCCGCCATCATGCTGACGAGCCCCAACACGTGCGGCCTGTTCGAGGACGAGATGGCGGAGATCGCGGCGGCGGTGCACGCGGCCGGGGCCTATTTCTATCTCGACGGCGCCAATTTCAACGCGCTGGTCGGGCGCGTGCGGCCGGGCGATCTCGGCATCGACTGCATGCACATCAACCTGCACAAGACGTTCTCGACGCCGCATGGCGGCGGCGGGCCGGGCAGCGGGCCGGTCGTGCTGGCCGCAGAGCCTCGCGCCCTACGCGCCATTGCCGTGGGTCGTGCATGACGCGCAGGGCTTTCGCCTGGTCGAGCGGGCCGAGGGCGATGCGTCCCGCACCATCGGTCGCATCAAGGAATTCCACGGCCAGATGGGCATGTTCGTGCGCGCGCTCGCCTTCATGATGAGCCACGGCGCCGACGGCTTGCGCTTCGTCTCGGGCGACGCGGTGCTGAACGCGAACTATCTCCTCGCGCGCTTGCAGGACGTGATGACGCCGTCATATCCCGGGCCGGCGATGCACGAGGTGCTGTTCGACGACCGCTTCCTCGACGGCACCGGCGTCACCACGCTCGATTTCGCCAAGGCGCTGATCGACGAGGGCTTCCATCCGATGACGATGTATTTCCCGCTCGTCGTGCATGGCGCGCTCTTGATCGAGCCGACCGAGAACGAGAGCAAGGCCGGGCTCGACCGCTTCATCGCCGTGCTGCGGCGCTTGGCCGCGCGCGCCAAGGCGGGCGATCCCGAATTCTTCCGCACCGCGCCGCATCTGGCGCCGCGCCGCCGCCTCGACGAGACCACGGCTGCGAGGAAGCCGATCCTGCGCTGGCGCCCGGAGACGCAGGCGGCGGAGTAGGGGCGGCTACCACGAGTTGGCAAGGCCATACAGAAATCCCCTCCAAACTCACGAGCGTGGAACCCGCAGAACTCCTAGCTCGTGCCCTCGCAAGTCCACCTATCCAACAACCACTGGATTTTCGAAGGCAAGCGGATTGGGTTGGGAGACCAGCTCCGTTCCGGATTAATCCTGATCCGTGCAGAGTAGAATTCCTTTTTATACCCTGGATGGATTTGCCGGTTTGTCACCGGAACTCACAATGCAGGAAGTGATGATAGGAGCAATTCGCGATATAGGCGACTACTTCAACCAGGTCATGATCCCATCTGCACCGAGGCTTCTGACCAAGTTATCGTGACCCGCGGGCCGCTGGCAGGCGAAGCACTAACCCAACGAGTTCTGGCTGTCGTCTGGTTTCTGTTTTTGATAGTATTGACTGTGTTTTTGTACGTGCATGCGGTGTTTCGCGAAACAGCGTTCGCGTCGGCGATTTGACCGAGCGTTTGGCCAGCCGCGATCGCCAGTGCCACCGATCCTTCCGCTGCGGTCAAACCATATAGCTGTCGCAGCGCCTCTTCCGGCGGCAGGGGGCGCCCGATCAGGGTCGGCGATGAACAGGATTGCGCCGGATTGCGCTGCACCCATCATATCGGAACCTGGAACGCGCAGCGGAGCAACGCGGTACCACAACATACCCCCCCGCATCGGAGACCTCGATCAATCCTCACAAACCCGCCGGGCGTGCATTCGCTGCCACCGGCTGCGCGGCATGCATCATGAATAAGTTTCTGCAGTTCCGCGGTCGCGCGATGTGTTATCGCTTCGATTTTTCCATTCTTGGTTCTCAGGGCCGTCCCTTCGCGCAAAAGAGTCTCCTGCCGTCGAATTCGCCATCATTATCTTTCCGTCCCGCTTTACCACGATGATCGCTTTCGATAACTGATCGAGTGCGGAGATGACCCGCCCCTGCCCGACTGAGGCTTCGCGTAACTTCATGAATAAGCGGGGTCCACTGCGTAAGATGCGGCATAATGCGCCGAAAAATGGCTTCGTCCGCGGCGTCGAACGGTCCCTGTCGCGGGTCGCGATGCGATTTCCCAAAATGGCCGAGTAGGTTTCGGTTTCCGCGAGCTTCGTCGCCATGAGAAATCGGCCGCCCGCTGGGATGAGGAAGTCGGCGTAAAACTCGCTTTTCGCAACGTACCTTTCGTCGAACAAGTGATGGCAAAAGAAAGCTTGGCCGACCGGATTGCGGCTGAATACAGCCACCCTTGGGTCGATTGCGCCGTAATAGTTCGCATACTGCTCCGCCGCAGGTTGGATGGCATCGTGAGAAACAAGCGAGAGCGGCACGTCAGTCACGTCTTTGTTTCCGACGAAGAAATGCGTAATCCATGTGGGCGTAAACAGATCGGCGAGCGACCTGAGCGCTGGTTGGAGCAGCGATGGTTCGCCTGCAGCCTCATAAAAGGCCGCTGTCACTTCCTCCATGCCAGGCCGTTTTGGCACTCTTCCCCCAGGTCCGTGCCACGTTATCCGCTCTATTGTCGGCACAAAATTTGATCGAAAGCAATACATGCCCTCGTGAGCGGGTCGGAACCGCCGCACTCCTGTTGGCGATCTGCAATGCTCATGCGGCTTTACAAAACTGGGATCGGCAGAGGCTGCGATTGCCAACTCTCTTTGGCGCGCGGCAATGTAATTGAGGAAATCGCCGAGGCAGAACTGTCTGGCCCCGCGCGGACCTTGGCTTAGTCAGTCTTCCGCGAAATGCCTCAAATGAGACATAGTGCAAATGCATCATGACGGGGATGCTTGTGGTGTGCAAAGTGCCAGAGTTTTCTGAATGATAAGGGGGCTCCGGATGAATGCACGCTTGTTGACGTTGGGCATCGCTCTGAGTGCTGCGTTCTTTTGCAGTGCTCCTGTGAATGCGACCACTCTGCGCGAAGCTGAATGGGGCTATTATCACGGTTCAACTGAACTCACGTCAGCATCGCCCTACAATTTAAGTGGAATGGGATACTCGATAACACAGTCGGCAACCCCCGATCCGACCGTTGAGGCATCGGACTTTGTTGATATTGAGACCAATGATAATGGTTCATTCGTTGATTACTACTTGAGGTGGTCGGCCCCTCGGCACCATCAGTGCCGGTTCTTATTCAGGCTACCTCGACACTCGACATTACCGGCGTAGACACGGCCGCCCAAACCAACTGCAGATTTAAAATCAAACCGTCGACGATGTCGTCGGGAACATGCAGATTGTCGATAACTGCTACCGCAACTTGACTGGAGTATTGGAAGACACGTTGTGCGGGACCCTCCGGGTTGATCAAATCGATTCGCTTCAGCCAAACGTGGTTTACTTGATGGCGCTCGAAGCGGTGGCAAACGGCAGCGAATACACTACCTCCGCGACCGCAATTCTCGATCCTGCGATAAATATCGATCCCTCCTTCTCACTGGCCGATGAATATTCTATTGTTCTGAGTTCTGGCATCGGCGATCCGTCGCTCACGACGGTGCCCGAGCCAAGTTCGCTGGCCCTGCTGACATGTGCATTTGTCGGCTTTGCGATTTTTCGACGTTTGCGCGGAAGAGATTGGCTCACATTTCCAGCGATCATACTGGCATGGTCATTCCTACCATCGTTCGCTCACAGCCAGTCGTTCCAATGGACAAAGACAGACTGCTCTGGTTCCAGAATCGTTCTTACCCTCGGGGAACACTCCATCAGCGTGCGCAAATGGGACTCCGCTGGTTATGTCGAATATTGGCTGCGTCTTTGAAAATTTTAAAGCCGACGATCCAGGGCATTTCTCGGTCCGCGTATATTTCGCGCGAAACCCGCGATGCTACGTGTCGCCGAGTAATATCGAAACGGTGAAGCAACGCATGGGATTCTCGTCACCGCCGACAGACTATTCAGCTGCCGAGACTTTATCAGACGGGAGTATAGTGGAGTTCTACAATGGCCACCGATGCGCCGTCTTCCAAGACGGGGGCGCGGGCAAGACATCGCATACCGGGATGTGTTTCAAGGCTACTTATGTAACGGTGTTGACGAGAAGATTAATTCAGTGGCGATGGTCGATTTCCTTCAGAAGTTAAGTTCTACGTATTAAATACAGAGCGGTTTTTACTTGGACCGCGGGGTGGCCGGGAGTGCTCGGTGTTGCCAAATACGGCAACTGCTGCCTGATACCTCTACCCCCCTGCTTTCGCGGGCGACGGAGAGTGGTGTCATTGCGAGGCGCGAAGCGACGAAGCCATCCCGATCGGTGCGAGATTGCTTCGCTGCGCTCGCAATGACAGTGGGCGGCGCCTCAGCTCTTCGGCCGGTTGCGCTTCACCGCCTCGGGGTTGGTGCTGTCGACGCCCATATAGACGCCGCGCTCCCACTTGCGCTGCAGCGGATCGCGCACCTTCACCATCATGCGGCCGACATTCTGGACCTCGATCTCGCAGGTCTCGCCGTCCTGCATGAAGCCGAGGCCTTCATGGTTGGTGCCGCACGAGATGACGTTGCCGGAATAGAGCGTCATCACCGTCGTCGCCCACTCGATGAGCTCGGGCACGCGATGCTCCATGTCGTCGGTGTTGTAGTTGTGGCGGAGCTGCCCGTCGTTCCAGAAGCGGACGATGATGTCGTTGGGCTCGGTGATCTCGTCGGCCGTGGTGATGCAGGGCCCCAGGGGACAGAACGTGTCGAACGATTTCCCGGTCCACGCGGCGGGCGGGCCCGAGGGCCAGGTCGAGCGCCCGTTGCCGCGCGCCGACACGTCGATGAGGCCGGTATAGCCGAAGACGGCGCTCCTCCAGTCCTTCTGCTTCACCATCTTGGCCGGGCCCTTGATGACGATGGCGAGCTCGGCCTCATGCATGAAGGCCCAGGGCTCGGTGAATTCCGGCAGCATCACCGTGTCGCCCGGGCCGATCACCGCGTCCGGGTTCTTGAGGAACATCGAGAGCTTCCGCGGCTCGCGCTGCGCATGCTCCCAGTAGTTGGCGATGCAGGCGAGAACCTTGCCCGGCCGCGGCAGCGGCGCCTTGAGCTTCACCTTGTCGAGCGGCGTCGCGGCGGCGTCCTTCGCGAGCTTCTCGAGCGCGGGGCGGAGCTTGTCGAAATCGTCGATGAGGAATTCCATCGTCTGCTGCGGCGTGTGGCCCTTGCGCACGGCCGCGCCGATCGCGACCACGCCGCGCGGCGTGATGAGGCCGGGCTCGGCCGCGCCTTGGGAATTCTCGAAGAGACAGAGCCGCACGGATCACCTCCCGAATGGATGCGGCGCAAAGGTGCGGCCTTGGCGGCGGCGGGTCAACCCCTCATAGTGCGCGCATGAAGGCGGCGGAGTTCGATTACGAGCGGCCCGCGACGCTCGATGCTGCGTGCGCGCTGCTTGCGCGACATGGCGCCGACGCGAAAATCATCGCCGGCGGGCAAACGCTCGTGCCGCTCATGGCGATGCGCCTGGCGAAGCCGGCGCTGCTCGTCGACATCAACCGCATCGCCGAGCTGCAGGGGATCGCGCGCGAAGACGGCTTCGTCGCGATCCGCGCCTGCACGCGCCAGGCCGACGCGCTTGCGCACGAACTCGTGCGGCGCGACGCGAAACTTCTGGCGAAGGCGCTGCGCTTCGTCGGACACGGGCAGACGCGCAACCGCGGCACGATCGGCGGCAGCCTCGCCAACGCCGACCCCGCCGCCGAGATCGGGCTCGCGGCATTGGCGCTCGATGCCGAGGTGCGGGCGCGCTCGGCCAAGGGAGAGCGCACGATCGCGCTCGAGGAATTCTTCAAGGGCGCGATGGAGACGGCGCTCGAGCCCGACGAATGCCTCGTCGCGGCGCGCTTTCCGGTGTGGCCGGGAAAATTCGGCACGGGCTTCCAGGAAGTGAGCGTGCGGGCGAGCGATTTCGCGTTCCTGGCGGCGGCGGCGCAGGTGCAGCTCGATGCCCGCGGGGTGTGCCGGCGCGCGGCCGTAAGCATCGGCGGCGCCGCCTCGATGCCGGCGCGCATGAGTTCAGCGGAGAAGCGCGTCCTCGGCACGACGCTCGACGAGCGCGACATCGCCGAAGCGGCCGAGCTTGCCGCCGCGTCGCTCGCCCCCGTGTCCGATGCGCACGCGTCATCGCGCTATCGCCGGCGCGTCGCGGCGGCGCTCATGCAGCGCGCGCTGGCCGAGGCGCGCGACGAGGCGCGAGCCTGAAATGTCGCAGCACGAGATTTCGCTGACCGTGAACGGCCGGAAGATTTCGGCGCGCGTGGCGGCGCGATTGAGCCTGGTCGATTTCCTGCGCGACGAGGCGAGGCTCACCGGCACGCATGTCGGGTGCGAGCATGGCGTGTGCGGCGCGTGCTCGGTTCTGCTCGACGGGCGGCCGGTGCGCTCGTGCCTCATCTTCGCGGTGCAGGCAGATGGCTCCGACATCGTCACGGTCGAAGGCTTGGCACCCGATGCCGAGGGCTTGAGCATCCTCCAGGATTCGTTCTGGGAGCTGCATGCGCTGCAATGCGGCTACTGCACGCCCGGCATGCTGATCGCGGCGCACGCGCTGCTCGCCGCCAACGCCAATCCGACCGAGCACGAGATCCGCGAGGCGATCGGCGGCAATCTGTGCCGCTGCACCGGCTACAAGCAGATCGTCGATGCGGTGGCGCTCGCGGCCGAACGGATGCGCGGCGCGAACCGGCCCGAGCCGGCGCCATGAACGACGCGCCGTTTCCGCTACATCGCCAAGCGCCGCCGGGCGAAGGAGCATCGCCGCTTCCTTGCCGGATCGGGCCGCTATGTCGCCGATGTCGAGCTGCCCGGCATGCTGCACGTGGCGCTCGTCGCGAGTCCGCATCCCTCGGCGCGCATCGTCGCGATCGACGGCGACGGCAGCGCTGAAGGCGCGCGGCGTGCGCGCGGTCGTCACGGGCGACGAGATCGCGTCTGCGACCGAGCCGATGATGAGCGGGCTCGATCTGCCGAAGGTGCTGCGCTGGCCGCTCGCGGTCGGCGCTGCGCGCTATGCCGGCGAGTGGGTCGCCGCCGTCGTGGCGGAGACGCGATCCCTCGCCGAGGACGCGGCGGAGCTCGTCGACATCGCATACGAAGCGCTGCCGCCCGCGGTCGATCCCGAAGCCGCACTTCTGCCGGGCGCGCCGCTCGTCCATCCGGCGCACGGCTCGAACCTGCTCTATCGCCGCAAGTTCACGTGGGGGCCGGTCGAGGCGGATTTCGCGGCGGCGCAGCACCGCATCGCCTATCGCGCGCGCTGGCACCGCAGCGCTACCGTGCCGATCGAGACGTTCGGCGTCGTCGCGCGCTGGGACGGGGCGGCTCGGCTCGTCGAGATCTGGGCCTCGGTGCAGATGCCGAAATACGCCGACCAGATCGCGCGCGCGCTGCGCCTGCCGGGCAACGCCGTGCGCGTCCATTACGACATCGACGTGGGCGGCTCCTATGGCGGCAAGCGCGGCTTGAAGCACGCGGTGCTCGCCGCCTATCTCGCGCGGCGCTTGGGCGCGCCGGTGCGCCTCATCGAGGACCGGCTCGAGAATCTGCGCGGCGGCGACGCGCACGGGCCCGACCGCATCTTCGACGTCGAACTGGCGTTCGACGACGACGGCACCGTGCGCGCGATGAAGATGCGCGCGCTCGACGATGTCGGCGCTTACGCCGGACGCGCGCCGTTTCAGCTCGGCAAGCCGATCGGCGCGATCGTCGGCCCTTATCGCATCGGCAGCGTCGAATACGAGCCGATCTCCGTCACCACCAACAAGACGCCGGAAGAAGCGGTGCGCGGCTTCGGCCAGGCGCCCACCAATTTCGCGCTCGAGACCGGCATGGACCTGGTCGCACGCCATCTCGGCATGGACCGGATCGAGCTGCGCCGGCGCAACATGATCCGCCACGACGAATTTCCCTACACGATCCCGAGCGGCAGCACCTACGACAGCGGCGATTACCATGCCGTGCTGGAGAAGGCGCTCGCCGCGGCGGATTACCCGGCGCTGGTGCGGATGCGCGATGCGGCGCGCGCGGCGGGAAAGCTCGCCGGCATCGGCATTTCCTGCTGCCTCGAACCGTCAGGCGGCAATTCCTCGTTCGAGCCGCTGCTCAATCCCAAGAACGAGACCACGACCTGGATGGAGGGCTGCCTCGTCAGGATCGACGCGGCCGGCGCCATCGTCGCTGCGATGGGCACGACGAGCGCGGGGCAAGGGCACGAGACGCTGCTCTCGACCGTGGTCGGCGAAATCCTGGAACGCGATCCCGACACCGTGCGCGCGGTGCGCGCGGATTCGCTGTGGGCGCTGCCAAGCAACAGCCCGGTCGGCAGCCGCATGGCGATCATGCTGGGCGCGGCGGGTGCTAACGCCGCGCGCAAGGTCAAGGCGCAGCTTCTGGCGATCGCGGCCAAGAATCTGGGCGCGGGCGAGAGCGAATTGGTCTATCGCGGCGGCGATGTTTTGGTCGCCGCCGATCCGGCGCGTTGCATCACGTGGGATGCGATGGTCGATATCGCGCACCGCAAATTCCATCTCATGCCGCCGGGCATGGAGCCGGGCCTGCAGGCGCTGGCGGTCGCGGAGGTGCCGACCGGCGGCACGCTTCCGGGGCCGGACGGGCGCGTGCAGATGTATCCCTGCTATGCCTTCGAGGCGCATGTCGTCTATGCCGAGGTCGATCCCGTCACCGGCCAGACGCGGCTCGGCAAATATGTGTGCGGGCACGATTGCGGCGTGATGATCAATCCCGACATCGTGCACGGCATGACCTATGGCGGCATCGCGCACGGCATCGGCGCCGCGCTCTACGAGCGCTTCGCCTATGATGCGGACGGGCAGTTGGTGAGCGGCTCGTTCATGGATTATCTGCTGCCGTCCTCGCACGAGGTGCCGGATATCGAGATCGTCGATCACTGCACGCCGTCGCCGCACACCGTGTTCGGCCAGAAGGGCTCGGGCGAGGCGGGCTATTTCGGCGCGCCGGCGGCGGTCGCGTCCGCCGTCAACGACGCGCTTTCGCCGTTGGGCCTCCATGTCGCGGAATTGCCGATGACGCCTTCGGCGCTCGGCGAAATCCTGGCGGCGCAAGATGAGGGAGAGAAGAAATGATCGTCGATACGCACGCCCATGTCGTGCCGGCGCAGATGCTCGAAGCGCTTCGCGCCGAGAAGCGGCTCTTCCCGTCCGTCAAGGTCGCGCAGGAGGGAGCGGCGACGCGGCTCGGCTTCGCCGGCGGCGCGATGACGCGGCCCGTGGCGCCGCGCTTGTCCGACATGGCGCAGCGCAAATCGTGGCTCGCGGCACAAGGGATCGACTGCCAGGTGGCGGGCGGCTGGCTCGACGTGTTCGGCTACGAATTGCCGCCCGAGGAAGGCGCCGACTGGGCGCGTTTTTCGAACGAGACGATGCTGGCGGCGGCGAAGGATTTGCCGGCGGTGAAGCCGCTCGCGACCGTGCCATTGCAAAGCGGGCGATTGGCAGCGCGGGTGCTCGAAGAGGCGCTGGCCAAGGGATTCCACGGCGTGATGATCGGCACGCAGCCGCACGGCAGCCGCGGCGCGCTTGACGATCCCGATCTCGAGCCGTTCTGGGAAGCGGCCTCGGGCAAGAAGGCGACGGTGTTTCTGCATCCGATGTATGCCTGCGGCGATGAGCGCCTCAACGGCTACGACCTCATCAACGCCGTCGGGCGCGCGACCGATACGATCGTGGCGATGGCGCGGCTCATTTATTCCGGAGCCCTGCAGCGCCATGCCGGCATGAACCTCGTCATCTCGCATGGCGGCGGCGGCTTGCCCTATCTCCTCGGGCGGCTGCAGCGCAACAACGCCATCCACGCGAACGAATATGCCGACGCGCGCGACGGGTTCGGGCGGCTCTATTTCGACACGGTATTGTTCGACCCGCGCGCCCTGCGCTTCCTCGTCGATTGCGCCGGGGCGCAAAAAGTGATGCTCGGCTCCGACCACCCGTTCCCGATCGGCGACGACCAGCCGGTGAAGATCGTCGACGCGACGCCGCTCACCTCGGCCGAGCGCCGCATGATCCTGGGCGACACGGCGGTGCGATTGTTCGGGCTCGGCTAATTCCCCTCCGCCGATTTCGGCGCGGCGGCGGGGTTCCACTGGCCGCGGCGCATGCGGGTGATCTTCACGCTGCTGAACAGCCCCGCCTTGCGGAACGGCTCGTCGCGCGAGAAGGCGTCCGCCTCAGCGCGGCCCGGCACGTTGATGACGAGGCACGAGCCAAGGCGTTTCCCGCCGTCGTCGGCGGTGAGCGCGCCGCCCAGGACGAGAATGTCCTTGTGCCGTTCGAGATAGGCCAGGTGCCGCTCGCGCTCGGACGCGCGGATTGCCTCGGCGCCCTCGCGGTCCTCTTGGTAGATGATGTATAGCATCGCCCAAGCCTAGCCGAGGGAGCGAACCATGGCCAACGCGCCGCTCTGGATCACCGAGGCCGATGTCGTGGCGCTGATGCCGCTTGCGGAGGCGGTCGGCGCGCTCGAACGTATCCTGAAGCTCGAAGCAGCGGGCCAGGCCGCCAACATGCCGAAGGCGCATCTCATGGTGGGAGCCAACGACGCAATGCACGCGATCGGCGGCGCGGTCGCGGGCGCCGGCATCTGCGGCACCAAGACCTGGGTCAACATCAGCGGCAAGTCGCAGACGGTGCTGGTGCTGTTCTCGCTCGCGGACGGGAGCCTGCGCGCGGTGATCGAGGCGACCGCCTTGGGCCAGACGCGGACGGCGGCGATGACCGGGCTCGGCACCAAGATCCTGGCGCCGGAGGATGCCGACGAGCTGGCGGTGATCGGCTCGGGCAAGCAGGCGTTGCCGCAAGCCGCCGCCTGCGCCGCGGTGCGGCAATTGAAGCGCGTGCGCGTCTATTCGCGCCGCGCGGATGCGCGCGAGGCGTTTGCCGCGTCGGTGCGGCAGGAGCTGGGGCTCGAGTGCGTGGCGAGCCCGACCCTCGAGGCGGCGGTCAAGGATGCGCCGATCGTCACCCTCATCACCAACGCGCAGGAGCCGTTCTTCACCTCGGCGATGGCGGCGCGCGGCAGTCACATCAACGCGATGGGCGCGATCGTGCCGGCGCGGGCCGAGTTCGCGCAGGACATATTTCCGCGCTGCGGCGTCATCGCGGTGGATACGATCGCCGGGGTGCGCGAGCTCTCGTCTGAATTCCGTGACAGGTTCGGGGCTGACGAAGCGGCTTGGCGGGCGGTGAAGCCGCTCTCGGCGCTGGTGGCCGCCGGGACGGGGCGGCCCAAGAACTGCGATCTCACCCTGTTCAAGGCGATGGGGATGGGGCTTTCCGACCTGGCGCTCGGCATCGAGGTGCTGGCCCGGGCGGAGCGTCGCGGCGGGGCGCGCCGGCTCCCCGAGCGCGTCCGCGTGCCGCCGCGGCTTCGTTAAGACGCAAAACCGCCATTGACAGTTTTCTCCCGCTAATGGAACGTGCCGGGGCCGGCAGGAAGGAGCCCCCATGGCAAAGCTGCGTCACATCGCGATTTCCGTCTCGGATGCCGTCAAGGCCCAGAAATTCTTCGAAGAAGCGTTCGACATGAAGACCGTCGCCAGAACCGCCAACGACCGCGTCGTCTACATGACGGACGGCACGATCAACGTGGCCCTCCTGGCGCTCGACGGCAAGCCGCTGGGCTGGGAGAAGGACGAGCTCTTCTACGGCATCGACCATTTCGGCATGTGGGTCGACGACATCAAGGAAGCGCGCCGCAAGGTCGAAGCGGCAGGCGCCAAGTACGTCATGGGCAACGAGGCCGAAGGCCCCGACAGCTTCTACGAGATCAAGTATCGCGATCCGCTCGGCCAGATCTTCGACCTTTCCGCCAACGGCTGGGCCGGCGCGGTGAAGGAGGTCGTGCCCGCGGAGGAAGAGAAGCCCAAGGTGGCCGCCGCCGCGGAGTAGCCGCCGCGCGCCACGACAAGGCCGCACGGCCGCGTGGATCAGGGAGGATCGATGTCGAGGACCGCACTTGCGATGGCTGTGCTGGCGTTGCCGACGCTAAGCCATGCCGCGCGCGCCGACGACCCGCTGCGGATCGGCTTCATCGCGACGCTGTCCTCGGCGAGCTCGGGCGGCGGCGTCGACATGCTCGACAGCTTCAAGCTCGGCCTCAGCCAGCTCGGCGGCAAGCTCGGCGGGCGGCCGGTCACCCTCACCGTGGCGGACGATGAGCTGAAGCCCGATGTCGGCGTCGAGAAGGTGCGCAAGATGCTCGACGAGGACAAGGTCCAGCTCATCACCGGCATCGTGCTCTCGAACATCGCGCTCGCCGAGGCGCGCACCGTGCTGCCGCGCAAAGTGTTCATGCTGAGCCTCAATGCCGGGCCGTCGCTGCTCGCCGGCAAGGGATGCAGCCCGTACTGGTTCACCGCATCCTACCAGTCCGACACGATCGCCGAGGGCATGGCGATCTATCTGCAGCAGAAGGGCGTCAAGTCGATGTCGCTGATCGCGCCCAACTACGCCGCCGGGCGCGACCTCCTGGCCGGCTTCAAGCGCTACTACAAAGGGACGATCAAGACCGAGACCTACACGCCCTTGGACCAGTTCGATTTCGCCGCCGAGCTTGCCGAGATCCGCGCGGCGGCGCCGGACGCGACCTTCTTCTTCTACACTTCGGGGGCGCCCGCGATCAGTTTCGTCAAGGGATATGCCGAGAGCGGCGTGAAGGACAAAATTCCGCTCTACGGCGTCGCATTCTCGGTCGACGAGCAGACCCTGCCGGGCATGGGCGACGCGGCCCTGGGCGTCAAGGATTCGACGCTCTGGACCACCGACATGGACAATCCGGCGAGCCACGCCTTCGTCGCGGCGTTCAAGGACGCCTATCACCGCACGCCGTCGATCTTCGCGGCGATCGCCTGGGACGGCGTCCACATGCTCGATGCGGCGCTCCACACGGTCGGCGGCAAGATCGAGGACACGGATGCCTTCCGTGCCGCGCTCGAGCACGTGCAGTTCCAATCCGTGCGCGCGCATTTCCGCTTCAACAGCAATCACTTCCCGATCGAGGACATGCACCTCGCGGAGATCCAAAGGAACCAGGCGACGGGCGCGCTCGAAAATTCCTACCGCGAGCGGATCGTGGCGGACCACGCCAATTCCTACGCCGGCGAGTGCAAGATGCCATGAGCGTGGGCGAACTCTCGCAATCGGGACGGCGTCCCACCGGCGCGGCCGGCGACACGGCGATCACCATTTCCGGCGTGTCGCAGGTCTATGGGCTCGCGGGCGATCCGCGCCGTGTCGTGGCGCTCGACCGCGCCTCGCTCAGCGTGACGCGCGGCGAGCTTTTGTGCCTCATCGGCCCCTCGGGCTGCGGCAAGAGCACGCTCCTCAACATCATCGGCGGGCTCGCGAGCCCGAGCGAGGGCGAGGTCACGATCGACGGCGACAAGGTCAGCGCGCCCCTGCCGAAGAAGGTCGCCTATGTGTTCCAGGAGAGCGCGCTCTTTCCCTGGCGCACGGTGATCGACAACGTGAAGCTCGGCATGGCGTTCCAGGGCGTGGCGCGCGCCGAGCGCGATCAGCGCGCACACGAAGCGCTCGTCGCCGTGGGCTTGGCCGAGTTCGCCGACCATTATCCGGGGCAATTGTCGGGCGGCATGAAGCAGCGCGCGCAATTGGCGCGCGCCTTGGGCCTCAAGACCGACATATTGCTGATGGACGAGCCGTTCGCCTCGCTCGACGAGCAGACGCGCATGGTGCTGGGCGAGGATTTGTCGGAGCTTCTGGCGCGCACGCATAAGACCATCGTGTTCGTGACGCACAGCCTCATCGAGGCGGTATTCCTGGCCGACCGCGTCGCCGTCTTCAGCGCGCGCCCGGGTCGCATCAAGGAAGTGATCGCGGTCGAGGAAGGGCATCCGCGGAGCCGCAACTTCATGACGTCCGACAAGCTCGGGCGCTTGCGCAACCGGCTCTACGAGCTTTTGCACGATGAGATCCGCAAGACCATGGGCGAGACGCGGTTATGAGCGGCGGCAGCCCATGGCTCTACCGCGCGACGCAGGCCCTGTTCGTCGCGGCGGTGCTGGGCCTGTGGTATTCGTGAGCGCGCGCGGCCTCGTCAGCCCGATCCTGCTGCCGTCGATGACGGCGTCGTTTGCCGAGTTCGGGCATCTCCTTGCGACCGGCTCCTACTGGCCCGATCTCGCCGTGACGCTCTACGAGTTCGCCTGCGCCTTCTGCATCGCGGCTTCGCTCGGCTGCGTCACGGGCTATCTCGTCAGCCGCACAAGCTTTTCGATTTGCGTGTTCGATCCGCTCTTGGCCGGGATGTATGCGATCCCGGCGATCCTGCTGTTCCCGCTTTACGTATTGTTCTTCGGCCTTGGCGCGGGCTCCAAGATCGCGATCGGCGCGACCATCGCCTTCTTCCCCGTGGTGCTCAACACCATCGCCGGCTTCGCCTACGTGGAGAAAGCCTATGTCACGGCCGCGCGCTCGATGGGCGCGTCGGAGGCGCAGATGTTCTGGTCGGTAATGCTGCCGGCGGCGTTCCCCGTCGTGCTGACCGGCCTGCGCATCGGCTT
>CAWDPP010000056.1:0-136512 GCA_963804235.1 uncultured Alphaproteobacteria bacterium | reverse complement strand
GCTCGAGCGCCATCTTCTTCGGCAGGCCGCATTGATGGAGCTTGAGCTCGGGGCCGACCACGATGACCGAGCGGCCGGAATAGTCGACGCGCTTGCCGAGCAGGTTCTGGCGGAAGCGGCCCTGCTTGCCCTTGAGCATGTCGGAGAGCGACTTGAGCGGACGCTTGTTGGCACCCGTGATGACGCGGCCGCGCCGGCCGTTGTCGAAGAGCGCGTCGACCGCCTCCTGCAGCATGCGTTTCTCGTTGCGCACGATGATCTCAGGTGCGCGCAGCTCGATCAGCCGCTTCAGGCGGTTGTTGCGGTTGATGACGCGGCGATAGAGGTCGTTCAGGTCGGAGGTGGCGAAGCGTCCGCCGTCGAGCGGCACGAGCGGACGCAGCTCGGGCGGAATGACGGGAATGACCTCGAGGATCATCCATTCCGGCCGGCTGTTCGATTGCAGGAACGCCTCGACCAGCTTCAGCCGCTTCACGAGCTTCTTGCGGCGCGCATCGGAGCTCGTGGTATGGAGATCGTCGCGGAGCTGCTTCTGCTCGTTGTCGAGATTGATGGCGGTCAGCATGCGCTGCAACGCCTCGGCGCCGATCGAGGCGGTGAAGGATTCGTCGCCGTGCTCTTCCTGCGCCTTGAGGAATTCCTCCTCGTTCAGGAGCTGATGCAGCTTCAAGGTCGTCAAGCCCGGCTCGATCACGACGTAGCTCTCGAAATAGAGAATCTTCTCGGATCCTTGAGCGTCATGTCGAGCAGCAGGCCGATGCGGCTCGGCAGCGATTTCAGGAACCAGATGTGCGCCACCGGCGAGGCCAATTCGATATGGCCCATGCGGTCGCGGCGCACCTTCGACAGGGTCACCTCGACGCCGCACTTCTCGCAGATGATGCCGCGATACTTCATGCGCTTGTACTTGCCGCACAGGCATTCGTAGTCCTTGATCGGACCGAAGATGCGGGCGCAGAACAGGCCGTCGCGCTCCGGCTTGAAGGTGCGGTAGTTGATGGTCTCGGGCTTCTTGATCTCGCCATAGGACCAGGAGCGGATCCGCTCCGGGCTCGCGATCGAGATCTTGATCTGATCGAAGCTCTGCGGGCCCGTGACCTGGCCGAAGATGTTCATCAACTCATTCATGAACCGTCCCTCTCTGGATCGCGCACGGCGCGCCTTGGCGCCGTGCGCAATTGATCAGTAACTCCGCTGTTCGAGTTCGACGTTGAGGCCCAAGGAACGCAGCTCCTTGACCAGAACGTTGAAGGATTTCGGGAATGCCCGCCTCGAAATTGTCGTCGCCGCGGACGATCGCCTCGTACACCTTGGTGCGGCCCGAGACATCGTCCGACTTGACGGTCAGCATCTCTTGCAGCGTGTAGGCGGCGCCGTAAGCCTCGAGCGCCCACACTTCCATCTCGCCGAAGCGCTGCCCGCCGAACTGCGCCTTGCCGCCCAGCGGCTGCTGGGTGACGAGGCTGTAGGGGCCGATCGAACGCGCGTGGATCTTATCGTCGACGAGATGATGCAGCTTCAGCATGTAGATGTAGCCGACCGTGACCTTGCGGTCGAAGGTCGCGCCGGTGCGGCCGTCGATCAGCGTCACCTGACCCGAGGAATCGAGGCCGGCATCGGACAGCATCTGGACGATGTCGTCCTCGCGCGCGCCGTCGAACACCGGGCTCGAGACCGGAACGCCGTTCCGCAGATTCTCCGCGAGCTCGAGCAGAACGTCGTCGTCCATCTCCTTCATATCGGACTGGTCGGTCTTGTCGGGATAGACGCCGTTCAGCATGCGGCGCAGATCGCGCGTCTGGCCGTTGTCGCGCCGCAGCTTGTCGACGATCTCGCCGATCTTGCGCCCGAGCCCGTGCGAGGCCCAGCCGAGATGCGTCTCGAGGATCTGTCCGACATTCATGCGGCTCGGCACGCCCAACGGATTGAGCACGATATCGACCGGCGTGCCGTCGTCGAGATAGGGCATGTCCTCGACCGGCATGATCTTCGAGATCACGCCCTTGTTGCCGTGGCGGCCGGCCATCTTGTCGCCCGGCTGGAGCTTGCGCTTCACCGCGACGAAGACCTTGACCATCTTCATCACGCCCGGCGGCAGCTCGTCGCCGCGCTGCAGCTTCTCGACCTTGCTCTCGAAACGTTGCGTCAGGCGCTCGGTCGCGGCGTCCATCTGCTTCTTGAGCGACTCGATGTCGGACATGCGGCGATCGTTCTTGATCGAGACGTGGCGGAGCTGATGGTCCTCGAGCTCATCGAGCGCCTCCTTGTTGAGCTTCGTCCCGGCCTTGACGCCGCGGCCGCTGCTCACTTCCTGGCCCGCCATGAGCTGGCGCAGGCGCGCGTAGAAGCTGCGCTCGAGGATCTTGCGCTCGTCGTCGCGGTCCTTGGCGAGGCGCTCGATCTCGGCCCGCTCGATCGCGAGCGCGCGCTCGTCCTTGTCGACGCCGCGGCGCGAGAAGACCCGCACCTCGACGATCGTGCCGGACACGCCCGGCGGCAGGCGCAGGCTCGTGTCGCGCACGTCCGAGGCCTTCTCGCCGAAGATGGCGCGGAGCAATTTCTCCTCCGGCGTCATCGGCGATTCACCCTTCGGCGTGACTTTACCGACCAGGATGTCGCCCGGCTTCACCTCGGCGCCGATATAGACGATGCCGGCCTCGTCGAGATTCTTGAGCGCCTCTTCGCCGACATTCGGGATGTCGCGGGTGATCTCCTCCTGGCCGAGCTTGGTGTCGCGCGCCATCACCTCGAATTCCTCGATATGGATCGAGGTGAAGACGTCGTCCGACACGATGCGCTCGGAAATGAGGATCGAGTCTTCGAAATTGTAGCCGTTCCACGGCATGAAGGCGCACAGCACGTTGCGGCCCAAGGCCAACTCGCCGAGCTGGGTCGAAGGCCCGTCGGCGATCACGTCGCCTTGCGTCACCTCGTCGCCGACGCGCACGAGCGGGCGCTGGTTGATGCAGGTGTTCTGGTTCGAGCGCTGGAACTTGAGCAGGTTGTAGATATCGACACCGGGCGCATCGGCCGCGGTCTCCTCGGTGGCGCGGACGACGACGCGCGTGCCGTCCACCTGGTCCACGACACCCGAGCGCCGGGCGATGATGGTGACGCCCGAATCGCGCGCCACCGTCTCCTCCATGCCGGTGCCGACGAGCGGCGCCTCGGCGTGGATCAAGGGCACCGCCTGACGCTGCATGTTCGAGCCCATGAGGGCGCGGTTGGCGTCGTCGTTCTCGAGGAACGGGATGAGCGCCGCCGCGACCGAGACGAGCTGCTTCGGCGACACATCGACGAACTCGATGTCGTTGGGCCGCGCCATGACGAAGTCGCCGCCCTTGCGGCAGTTGGTGAGGTCCGCCTTGACGCGGCCGTGAGTGTCGAGCTCGACATTGGCCTGCGCGATCGTGTACTTGCCCTCCTCCATCGCCGAGAGATAGACGACTTCGTCCGTCACCTTGCCGCCGACGACGCGGCGATAGGGGCTCTCGATGAAGCCGTACTGGTTGACGCGGGCATATGTCGCGAGGCTGTTGATGAGGCCGATGTTCGGGCCTTCCGGCGTCTCGATCGGGCAGATGCGGCCGTAATGCGTCGGATGGACGTCGCGCACCTCGAAGCCGGCGCGCTCGCGCGTCAAGCCGCCCGGACCCAAGGCCGAGAGCCGGCGCTTGTGCGTGATCTCGGACAGCGGATTGGTCTGGTCCATGAACTGCGAGAGCTGCGAGGAGCCGAAGAACTCGCGCACCGCCGCCGCCGCCGGCTTCGCATTGATGAGGTCGTGCGGCATCACCGTGTCGATCTCGACCGAGCTCATGCGCTCGCGGATCGCGCGCTCCATGCGCAGGAGCCCGACCCGGTACTGGTTCTCCATGAGCTCGCCGACCGAGCGGACGCGCCGGTTGCCGAGGTGATCGATGTCGTCGATCTCGCCGTGCCCGTCCTTCAACTCGACGAGCACTTTGAGGATCGAGAGCACGTCCTCCTTGCGCAGCGTGCGCACCGTGTCGGCGGTCTTGATCGCCAGGCGCGAGTTCATCTTGACGCGGCCCACGGCCGAGAGGTCGTAGCGCTCGGGGTCGAAGAACAGGCTGTTGAACAGCGTTTCGGCGGTCTCGAGCGTCGGCGGCTCGCCCGGGCGCATGACGCGGTAGATGTCGATGAGCGCGTCCTCGCGCGAGGCGTTCTTGTCGATCAGAAGCGTGTTGCGGATATAGGCGCCCGAGTTCATCTGGTCGAACGCGAGGGTCGGGATCTCGGCGACCTTCGCTTCCTCGATGATCTCGAGCATCTGCGGCGTGATCTCGTCGCCGGCCTCGGCGAAGATCTCGCCGGTCTGCTCGTTGATGACGTCGACCGCGAGGAAGCGCCCGACGAGGTCCTCCTTGCCGACCTGGATCTCCTTCAAGCCGTCCTCGGCGAGCTTGCGCGCGTTGCGCGGCGTCAGCTTCTCGCCGGCTTCGGCCTTGACCTTGCCGGTCTTGGCGTCGACGAGAGCGTGCGCGAGCTTCTGGCCGTGGTGGCGCGCCGGATCGAACGGCGCCTTCCAGCCCTGCTTGGTGCGCACGAAGTTCAGGTTCGGATAGAAATAGGCGAGGATCTCCTCCTTCGACATGCCTTGCGCTTCGTGCGGCTGCAGCTGCTTGCTGTCGGCGGCGCGCTGGACGCGCAGCTTCTGGGTCGCGGCGCCGTCGAGCGCGTAGAGCAGCGTCGTCACCGGCAGCTTGCGGCGCCGGTCGATGCGGACATAGAGGTGATCCTTGGCGTCGAACTCGAAATCGAGCCACGAGCCGCGATAGGGAATGACGCGCGCGGCGAAGAGGTACTTGCCCGAGGAATGGGTCTTGCCCTTGTCGTGATCGAAGAACACGCCGGGCGAGCGGTGCATCTGCGAGACGATGACGCGCTCGGTGCCGTTGATGACGAAGGTGCCGTTCTTCGTCATGAGCGGCATGTCGCCCATATAGACATCCTGCTCCTTGATGTCCTTCAGTTCGCGCGACCCGGTGTCCTCGTTCACATCGAACACGACGAGGCGCAGCGTGACCTTCAAGGGGGCGGCATAGGTGATGCCGCGCTGCTGGCATTCCTCGACATCGTATTTCGGCTGTTCGAGCTCGTAGCGCACGAACTCGAGCCGCGCGCGGTCCGAGAAATCGCGGATCGGGAAGACCGACTTGAACACTTCCTGCAAGCCGACGGTGCCGCGGCTCTCGGCCGCGCCGTCCATTTGCAGGAAGTGATGGTACGAACTCTTCTGGACCTCAATCAGGTTAGGCATCGGCGCAACTTCGGGAATGCGCCCGAAATTGCGGCGGATACGCTTGCGACCCGTGAAGGACCTCGCCATGGATGCTCCTCAAATCCTGACCGGCTCGCGCTCGGGCCGAAGACCCGGCGCCACAAAAATGACCCTACCCCTCCCTCGTAACGGCAATGGCCGGCAGGCGCGCAACTCCTTCGCGCGCCCCGGCTCTTAGGGCCGCCACCCGGCGGACGCGGCAACTCGCGCCCCCGGGCATCGGTACCGCGTGACGCGGTCTATTTGACTTCGACCGTCGCACCAGCCTCTTCGAGCTGTTTCCTGATCTTCGCCGCTTCGTCCTTGTTGATCCCTTCCTTGACCGCCTTGGGCGCGCCTTCGACCAAGTCCTTCGCCTCCTTGAGGCCGAGGCTGGTGATCGCACGCACCTCCTTGATAACGTTGATCTTTTTCTCGCCCGCCGCGGTCAGGATGACGGTGAACTCGGTCTTTTCCACGGGCGCTTCCGCGGCCGCGCCGGCGCCGCCGGCTCCCGGCATCGCCATGGCCATCGGCGCCGCCGCCGTCACACCCCATTTCTCCTCGAGCAGCTTCGACAGCTCGGCCGCCTCGAGCACGGTGAGGGTCGACAAATCGTCAACGAGTTTGTTCAGATCAGGCATGTTAGCACTCCTGGGAGATTTGCAAGGTAATTGTGTCAGTTAGGCCGCTTGACCCGCCTTTTTCGCGTAGGCATCGAGAACGCGGGCAAGTTGCGCGCCGGGCGCCTGCAAGACGGCCGCGACACGCGATGCCGGGGTCTGCAGAAGACCGACCAACTTGGCCCGCAACTGATCGAGCGAGGGCAGGGTCGCCAGCGACTTCACCCCGTTCACGTCGAGCTGCCGGTCGCCGAGGCTACCCCCGACGATGCGGAGCTTTTCGTTCCTGTTGGCGAACTCGACGGCGATCTTGGCCGCCGCCACCGGGTCCCGCGAAAACGCGATCGCGGTGGGTCCGGTGAACAGCGGTGCGATCCGCTCGAATTTCGTGCCGGCGATGGCGCGCCGTGCGAGCCGGTTCTTCGTGACTTTGAAACTGGCCCCGGCCGCACGCATCTGCCGCCGCAAGTCCGTCATCTCCGCGACCGTGAGACCGGTCTGATGGGTGACGACGACGCATGCGGTATCGGCGAGCGCGTGCTGCAAGGTCGCGACCAGCTTCTCTTTCTGCGACCGCTCCACGGTTTCGTCTCCGACCGTTTGACCCGGCGGTGAAGCCGGATCGGTTGCACGAGGGACGCACCGGATGATGCGCCCCGTTCGCCTGTCCCAGAAGTGCCACCGCCCTGAAAGCGGTTGGCTCTCCCGTCTCCGGCAGGCGCCCTTGGCAGGGCATTAGGCCGGCCACAGGAAGCCGGCACCTGCACTCTCGGACAGGACCGGAAGGACGTTTCCGTCCCTCCGTACCCTCGCCGCCCGAAGACGGCGAAGATCACGCAGCGAGCGCCGCTACGATGCGACGCTCGAAATCTCCAATTTCACGCCCGGCCCCATGGTCGAGCTGAGGCTCACCTTCTTGATGAAGGTGCCTTTGACGCCCGAAGGCTTCGCGCGCGTGATCGCGCCGACGAAGGCCTTCAAATTCTCGAGCAGCGCCTCTTCGCTGAAGCTCGCCTTGCCGACGCCGGCCTGGACGATGCCGGCCTTCTCGGCGCGATACTCGACCTGGCCGCCCTTCGCCGCCTTGATCGCCTCGGCCACGTTCTGCGTCACGGTGCCGAGACGCGGGTTCGGCATGAGGCCGCGCGGCCCCAAAATCTTGCCGAGCTTGCCCACGACCGACATCATGTCGGGCGTGGCGATGCAGCGATCGAAATCGATGTGACCCGCCTGCACCCTTTCGGCGAGATCCTCGGCGCCGACGATGTCGGCGCCCGCCTGCTTCGCCTCCTCGGCGCGCTCGCCCTTGGCGAAGACCGCGATCTTCACCGATTTGCCGGTGCCGT
Organism: uncultured Alphaproteobacteria bacterium; assembly: GCA_963804235.1. Lineage (GTDB taxonomy): Bacteria > Pseudomonadota > Alphaproteobacteria > ATCC43930 > CGMCC-115725 > DATJLY01. The sequence goes on along the minus strand of CAWDPP010000056.1, from coordinate 129,259 downwards.
TCGGCAGCATCACCGTGCCGCGCACGTTCTGATCCGGCTTGCGCGGATCGACGTTGAGGTTGAGCGAGACCTCCACCGTCTGGTCGAACTTGCTCTTGGCCGAGGCCTTGATGAGCTTCACCGCATCGGCCGCGCTGTAGAAAGCGTTGCGGTCGATGTTCTTGTACGCGTCCGCGAGCTTCTTGCTCTTTGCCATGTCGCTACTCCACCACCTCGAGGCCCATCGAGCGGGCCGAGCCGATGATCATCTGGCACGCGCCGTCCAGGTCCTTGGCGTTCAGATCCTGCATCTTCTTCTGCGCGATGTCGCGCACCTGCGCCATCGTCACCTTGCCGACCGTGCCCTTGCCCGGCGTCTGCGAGCCCTTCTCGATCCCCGCCGCCTTCAGGAGGAAATAGGAATTGGGCGGCGACTTGGTGATGAAGGCAAAGCTGCGGTCGGCATAGGCGGTGATGACGACGGGCACCGGCATGCCGGGCTCGAGGTTCTGCGTCTGCGCGTTGAAGGCCTTGCAGAACTCCATGATGTTGAGGCCGCGCTGGCCCAAGGCAGGGCCGATCGGCGGCGAAGGATTGGCCTTCCCCGCCGGCACCTGCAGCTTGATGAATCCTACCACCTTCTTTGCCATTCCTCGACCCCGTCAAACCTTCTCGACCTGGGAATATTCGAGCTCGACCGGGGTCGCGCGCCCGAAGATCGAGACCGCCACCTTGAGCCGCGCCTTCTCCTCGTCGACCTCCTCGACATAGCCGTTGAACGAGGTGAACGGGCCGTCGCACACGCGCACCTGCTCGCCGATCTCGAAGGTGATCGACGGCTTCGGCCGCTCGATCCCTTCCTGGACCTGGCGCATGATGCGGCTCGCCTCGGTCTCGGTGATCGGCACCGGCCGGCCCTTGCCGCCGAGAAAGCCGGTGACCTTGGGCGTGTTCTTGACGAGATGCCAGGTCTCGTCGGAGAGATCCATCTTCACCAGCACGTAGCCGGGGAAGAATTTCCGCTCCGAGCTCACCTTGGCGCCGCGCCGCACCTCGACCACCTCTTCGGTCGGAACCAGCACCTCCTCGAACTTCTCGGCCACGCCCTTCTGCTCGGCCTGCTCGCGGATCGATTGCGCGACCTTCTTCTCGAAGCCGGAATAGACATGGATGACATACCAGCGCGCGGTCATCACTCAAGCTCCGAGATTGAGCGCCCAGCGCACGATGCTGCCGAGCGCCTGGTCGATCGCGAAGAAGAAAATCGCCGCCACGAACACCATGGCGAACACCATGGCGGTGGTGACGGTGGTCTCCTTGCGGGATGGCCACGTGACGCGGCCAACTTCCTGCCGGACCTGCCGCAGAAATTCGAGCGGGTTGGTTTTCGCCATGATATGCCGTGTAGGGGACGGCCTATATAGCGCCCCGGCCGGCCGCGCGCCAGTCCCCCTCGCGCGGGCAGGCGGGAGTGGAGGGAGTGGCAGGAGTGGAGGGGCTCGAACCCCCAACCCCCGGTTTTGGAGACCGGTGCTCTACCAATTGAGCTACACTCCTAGCGGGCGCCACTTCTAGATATTTGGACCCGGCTGCGTCAATGGAACAGGTCTGGAATTTCCTGCGCGCGCCCGCCCTTCACATCGCCATCGCGCGCGACGCCTTCGTCTTCGACATCTCGTGGCTCGGCATCGTGCTCGTGATCGGCGGGCTTTTGCTGTGGCGCTACCTGCGGCGCTGAGCCCTATTTGATGATCTTGGCGACGACGCCGGCGCCGACGGTGCGGCCGCCTTCGCGGATGGCAAAGCGCAGGCCCTCGTCCATGGCGATGGGCTGGATCAGCTCCACCTCCATCGAGATGTTGTCGCCCGGCATCACCATCTCGGTCCCCTCCGGCAGCTTCACCGTCCCGGTCACGTCCGTCGTCCGGAAGTAGAACTGCGGCCGGTAATTGGTGAAGAACGGCGTGTGCCGCCCGCCCTCCTCCTTGGTCAGGATGTAAGCCTCGGCCTGGAAGTTCGTGTGCGGCGTGATCGAGCCCGGCGCCGCCAGGACCTGGCCGCGCTCCACCTCCTCGCGCTTCGTGCCGCGCAGCAGCACGCCGATATTGTCGCCCGCCTCGCCCGAATCGAGCAGCTTGCGGAACATCTCCACCCCCGTCGCCACCGTCTTCAAGGTCGGGCGCAAGCCCACGATCTCGACCTCGTCGCCGACCTTGACGATGCCGCGCTCGACCCGGCCCGTCACCACCGTGCCGCGGCCCGAGATCGAGAACACGTCCTCGATCGGCATCAGGAACGGACGGTCCTTCGGACGCTCCGGCTGCGGGATGAAGGCGTCGACCGCCGTCCATCAGCTGGTTGATGGACTCCTTGCCGACCGCCGGCTCCTTGCCCTCGAGCGCCTTCAGCGCCGAGCCGCGGATCACCGGGATCTTGTCGCCCGGGAACTGGTAGGAGCTCAAAAGCTCGCGCACCTCGAGCTCGACCAGATCCAGAAGCTCGGGGTCGTCCACCATGTCGACCTTGTTGAGATAGACGACGATCGCCGGAACGCCCACCTGCCGCGCCAGCAGAATGTGCTCGCGCGTCTGCGGCATCGGCCCGTCCGCCGCCGAGACCACGAGAATGGCGCCGTCCATCTGCGCCGCACCCGTGATCATGTTCTTGATGTAGTCGGCATGGCCCGGGCAATCGACATGCGCGTAATGCCGCTTCTTGGTCTCGTACTCGACATGCGCCGTCGCGATCGTGATGCCGCGCGCGCGCTCCTCCGGCGCCTTGTCGATCTGGTCGTAGGCCGTGAACACCGCGCCGCCGATCTCCGACAAAACCTTGGTGATCGCCGCCGTCAGCGTCGTCTTGCCATGGTCAACGTGGCCAATCGTCCCGACATTGCAGTGCGGCTTCGTCCGCGCGAATTTCTGCTTCGCCATGGGCCGGATTCCTTGCGCTTCAATCGGAGAGGGGCGGACAGGCTGGAGCGGGTGAAGGGAATCGAACCCTCGTCGTAAGCTTGGAAGGCTTCTGCTCTACCATTGAGCTACACCCGCAGCGTCTCAGGAGCCTGGTGGTGGAGGGGGAAGGATTCGAACCTTCGAAGACCGAAGTCGGCAGATTTACAGTCTGCTGCCGTTGACCGCTTGGCTACCCCTCCGAAACCGCCCGGCGGTCCGGCGCAGCGGAAGCGCGGTGATAAATCCGGCCAATGGGTTTGTCAATCGGGCGGCGAGAATGCTTTACTCGCGCCGGCAACGCAGGAGTTCGACGGTTCGATGGCGCGCGCGGGAAATGCGCGGAAGGGAACGCAGCGGCACGCCGCACGGCGCGCGCGGCGCGGCGCCGGCCACGAGCTGGATCTATGGCCGTCATGCCGTCACGGCCGCGCTCGACAATCCGGCGCGCCGCATCAGGCGCATCGTCGCAACGCAAGAGTTGCTCGCAACGCTCGCGCCGGCGCTCGCCAACGCGCAGGCCGATCTTCCGGGCGCGCCCGAAATCCTCGACCGGCGCGCGCTCGCGCTCTTGCTGCCGGAGGACGCGGTGCATCAGGGCATTGCCGTCGCCGCCGATCCGTTGCCGCGGCGCGAGCTGGCCGACCTTCTCGCCGAGCCGCGCGCCGGCGCCAGCGTCATCGTCGTGCTCGACCAGGTGACGGACCCGCACAATACCGGCGCGATCCTGCGCTCGGCGGCGGCTTTTGCCGCGCTTGCCGTCGTCGTGCCCGATCACGGCACGGCGCCGGTTTCAGGCGCGCTCGCCAAGGCCGCGTCGGGCGCGCTCGAGACCGTGCCGCTCGTGCGCGCCGGCAACCTCGCGCGCGCGCTCGAGCGCATGAAGGCGGCGGGCTTCTGGTGCGTCGGGCTCGAAGCCGAAGCGGCGCAAAGCATGGCGAGCCTCGATCTGCCCGAGCGCGTGGCGCTCGTTCTCGGCGCCGAAGGCGGCGGGCTTCGGCGCCTGACGCGCGAGCATTGCGATTTCCTGGCGCGGCTTCCGACGCAAGGGCACGCGTCGCTCAACGTGTCGAACGCGGCCGCGGTGGCACTCTACGAGATCGCGCGGAGGGCCCGTGGCTGACCCGGCGATCGGGCGATGGTGCGCGGCGGCGGTGATCGCGACGCCGGACGGGCGCTATCTCATGCAGCTGCGCGATCCGAAGCCGGACATCCTTTTGCCCGATCACTGGGCGCTGTTCGGCGGCGCGATCGAGTCGGGCGAGTCGGCCGATGCCGCGCTGAAGCGCGAGCTCGCCGAGGAACTGGGCTTCGACGCACTGCACATCGAGCCGTTCACGGAAATGCTGATCGATCTGCCGCTGACGCCGCCGCGGCGCGATCGCATGAGCTTCTTCCACGTGCCGATCGAGGAACGCGACGTGGCGAGAATGGTGCTGGGGGAAGGTGCTGCGATGATGCTCTTCCGGCCCGAGGAGCTCGCGGCGCTGCCGCGCGTATCGCCGTGGGACCTCGCCATCGTGCTCATGCATGCGCGGCGCGGGCCGCTCTTTCAGCAACGGCCCGCGCTGCCATAAAGGGTGAAGCGTCAGTGGTCGTAATGACCCTCACGCCAGCCCCAACCGTGATGGCCATCCTCGATCACGCACGCCGAGATGGACGCAAGCGTCAATAGCAAGACAGCAATTCTCATCACGGCCTTCATGCCGGACTCCGCTCGTTGTTGACCCTGTTTTCGGGAACAAGCGGGGCCGCGCGTCAGTTCCGGCCTCAGTGCTGTTGCGGCTGCTCGGCGGCGTGATCGGCCGCCAGCGAACGGCGCGCGAAGCATCGACGGCAGCCAGTTCATCCGAGCATTCGCGCTCGGTCTTCGCTTTGCGCGCCAGCTCGAGATGACGCTCGGCTTCGCTCGTATTGGGTCCCGGCTTGAGCTTCTCGTGCACGAATTTTTCCGCCTGCGGCAGGTCCGAACAGGGGATGCCCGCGGCGCCGGCGGCAGCGGGCGCAAGGGCCAGCGCAGCGAGGACAGCGAAGAGCCCATGGCGCATCGATCGATCTCCCTGAACGCTCATGTCAGCGTGAACGGCCGGATCACTCAATCACTTCGTCGGCCCGCGCGAGAATGGCGGGCGCAAGATCAAGCCCGAGCGCAGCGGCCGTCTTCTTGTTGATGACGAGCGTGAAGCGCGTCGGCTGCAGCACCGGGAGGTCGCCCGGCGAGGTGCCGGATAGAATGCGATCGATATATTTCGCGGCAAGCCGCATCTGCTCGCCGAGATCGATGCTCCACGATACCAGTCCGCCCTGCACCGCGATGATGCGGAACGCATAGATCGCCGGAAGACGATACCGGCTCGCGAGCGCCACGATCGCGTCGGCATGGTTGAGGGTGAAGACATCGGACGGAAGGAGAAGACCGCCGCCGCCCTGCTTCGCGATCGCCGCCATCGCCGGCTCGATTTCGCCTTCCTCGTGCAGCTGCACGTCATCGACGGCGACGCCGAGCGCCGGCGCGGCACCTTGGACCGAGCGCAGGAAAGCCGCCATGTAGGGCGCCGTCGCGGGATTGTAGAGGACGCCGACATGGGCGAGCGCGGGCGCGATCTGCTTCAAAAGGCCGAGCCACTTCTCGCCCATGCTGGGCTCGAAATTGGTGAAGCCGGTGATGTTGCCGCCAGGATGCGCAAGATCCGCGACGAAGCCTTGGCCGACCGGGTCGGAGGCCGAGATGAACACGATCGGGATGGTCGACGTGGCGCGTTTCAGCGGCGCCACGACGGGCGCACCGCCGGCAAGGATCGCATCGGGCGCCGTCGCGACCATCTGCAGCGCGAGGGTCGCGATGCGCCTGGGATCGCCGCCGCCCCAGCGATAATCGACGCTGAGATTGCGTCCGCCGACCCAGCCCAGCTCCTGCATCGCCCGGCGGAAGACGGCGCCAAGGTCAGACACCTCCGGATCGTTCTCGGCGGTCGGCATGAGCACGCCGATGCGCTTCGTGCCGCCCCCTTGCTGCGCCAGCGCCAGGCGCGGAACGAAGACGGAGGCGCCGAGGAGCGAAAAAAGGTCGCGCCGAAGCAGGCTGTAGCTCGATCGCGCGGGCGGCGGAACGTGCGGCGTCGTTGCCATGCGGGCGGCGATGATAAACGCGGGCTCCGCCCCGCGCCAGCGTGTGCCGCGTCAGCGCGTGGCCGCGACCTCGTGGGTCTTCAGGACGCGATCGGTGCTGGCGTCGCGCTCCTCGAGGCGGATCGCATAGCGCCACAGCGTCGAGAGCTGCTCGAGCACGTTCTTCGCATTGGCCTCGTCGAGCTCGATGCCGTTGTGGACCACGTGGACGAGGACGAGGCAGCGGTCGCCGGCGAGATCGACATCGCGGATCTGGATGTCCGGCTCGTGGCGCGCGAGATCGTAATGGCGGGCGAGATAGCGGCGCAGATCGCGATAGCCCCTCTCGTCATGGATGGCATCGACGACCATCGCGTCGGCCTCGGCTGTCGTCGAACACCTTGAACAGGCGGAAATCGCGCATGACCTTCGGGCTCAGATACTGCAGCACGAAGCTTTCGTCGCGGTAGTTGGCCCAGGCGTGCCGCAGCGTGCCGAAGGGGTCGCCGTTGCCCGCGAATTCGGGGAACCATTCGCGGTCCTCGTCGCTGGGCTCGGTGCAGATGCGCTTGATGTCGCACATCATCGCGAAGCCGAGAGCGTAGGGATTGATCCCGCTATAGCGCTGGTCGTCGAATTCGGGCTGCGCGATCACGCTCGTATGCGAGTGCAGGATCTCCAGGAGCGCGCCGTCGCTGATGAATCCCTTCTCGTGCAGGCGATTGACGATCGTGTAATGGACGAAGCAGGCGCAGCCTTCGTTCATCAGCTTCGTCTGCTTCTGCGGATAGAAGTATTGCGAGATGTGGCGCGCGATGCGCAGGAGCTCGCGCTCCCACGGTTTGAGGCGCGGCGCCTGCTTCTCGAGGAAATAGAGCATGTTCTCCTCGGGCAGGCCGAGCTTCTTGCGCATCTCGGCGCGGTCTTTTTCCTGCTCCTCGCCGTCTTTGGGCGCGTTGCGGCCGCCGAGATCGGCGGTGCGCCAGATGTCGTCATAGTTCTCTTCGAAGAAGCGGCGCCGATCTTCCGCGCGCTTGCGCTCTTCCTCGAGATTGAGCTTCGGCCGGCGCGCATAGCGATGGACGCCGTGATTCATGAGCGCGTGCGAGGCGTCGAGCACGTGCTCGACCGCCTCGACGCCGAACTGCTCCTCGCAGCGCGAAACGTAATCGCGCGCGAACGCGAGATAATCGAGGATGCCGGTCGCGTCGGTCCACTGGCGGAAGAGGTAGTTGTTCTTGAAGAAGTGATTGTGACCGAAGGCCGCGTGCGCGATGACGAGCGTCTGCATCGGCATGGAATTCTCTTCCATGATGTAGCTGATGCAGGGGCTCGAATTGATCACGATCTCGTACGCCAGTCCCTGGAGACCGCGGCGATAGAGCATCTCCTCGCGCGCGAAGCGCTTGCCGAAGCTCCAATGCCGGTACATGAGCGGCAGCCCGATCGAGGCATAGGCGTCGAGCATCTGCTCGGACGTGATGACCTCGACCTGGTTGGGATAGGTGTCGAGGCCCAGTTCGTTGACGGCGATATCCTCGATCGCGGCATAGACGCGGCGGATCTTGTCGTAGTCCCACTCGGGTCCTTCGAACAGAAGATCGGCGTCGCCGGCGATCGAATTCAACTGGGCCATCTCAGGCCTCGGTCCGATGCTTTGCGAACAGCTCGTGGAAGACCGGGAAGATCTGCGTCGGATCGGCGACGCGGCGCATGGCGAAATTCGCGTGCTGCTCGGCCACCTGCGCGTAGGTGCGCCAGAGGTCGGTCGCGGGCGACGGGAAGCCGTGGCGCAGCGTCGCCTCGGCCCCCACCTCGATATAGGCGAAATACTGCGTGATCGGCAGGATCTCCTGGCCCAGAAGCTGGCTGCACCGGTCGCTGTCCTCGGTGTAGTTGTCGCCGTCCGAGGCCTGCGCCGCGTAGATGTTCCAATTGTCCGGGCTGTAGCGCTCGTGCACGACGCGCATCATTTCCTCGAGCGCGGTCGAGACGATGGTGCCGCCCGTCTCGCGGCTGTGGAAGAACGTATCCTCGTCGACTTCCTGCGCGTTCGAGGTGTGGCGGATGAACACGACGTTCACCTGCTTGTAGCGCCGCTCGAGGAAGACGTGCAGCAGCAGGAAGAAGCGCTTGGCGAGATCCTTCATCGCCTCGGTCATCGAGCCCGACACGTCCATGAGGCAGAACATGACCGCCTGCGTGTTGGGCTTGGGCACCCGCTCATAGCGGTTGTAGCGCACGTCCACGGGATCGATGTAGGCGACGCGGCGGGCGCGGCGCTGCGCCGTCTCGAGGTCGAGCTGCGTCTGCTCGGCGCCCTCGGCATCATCGGCATCGAGCGCGGTCTTGACCTGGCGCTCCAAGGCCTCGATCTCGTCGGGGCGCGGGCGATGGAGCGAAATGCGGCGCGCCAGGCTGTTGCGCATGGTGCGCACGAGATTGAGGTTCGAGGGCGAGCCCTGGACCGAGAAGCCGGCGCGCTGAAGCTGCGTCGCCTCGCTTTCCTTGAGCCGCGTCTTGATCAGGTCGGGCAGCTCGAGATCCTCGAAGAAGAGGTCGAGGAACTCCTCCTTCGACAGCACGAACTCGAACGCGTCCTGCTCGCCGTTATCGTCGGGACTGGCGTTGCCGCGGCCGCCGCCCTGCCCGCCCTGCGGCCGCTCGATCCGGTCGCCGACCACGAATTTCTTGTTGCCGGGAACGACATAATCGCGCTTGCCGCCGCGGTTGGCGTGGCGGAACACGGGCTCGCTGATGCCGCGGGTCGGGATCGAGACCTTCTCGCCCGAGGCGCCCTCGCCGAGCTTCCGGCGCTTCAGCGCGTCGGCCAAGGCCTCGCGCACCTCGCCGCGGGCGCGGTCGATGAAGCGCTGGCGGTTGGTGAGGCTCTTGCCCTTCGGATTCGGTCGACGATCGATGATGTTCATCGGGCAAAAGCTTTCGTAGTTGCCTCAGCTCATCCGGACTTGTTGACGCGCATGTACCACTCGACCAGGCGGCGCACCTGCCGCGGAGTATAGCCGCGCGACATCATCCGCTCCAGGAAATCGCCGTGCTTCTTTTCCGTCTCGCTGTCCTTCTTGCTGCCGAAGCTGATCACCGGCAGCAGGTCTTCGACCTGCGAGAACATGCGCTTCTCGATGACCTCGCGCAGCTTCTCGTACGACGTCCAGGACGGATTCTTGCCGCCATGCCCGGCGCGCGCGCGGAGCGCGAACTTCACGACCTCGTTGCGGAAGTCCTTGGGATTGGCGATGCCGGCCGGCTTCTCGATCTTCGACAGCTCCTGATTCAAGAGCTCGCGATCCATGAGCTGGCCGGTATCGGGATCCTTGTAGTCCTGATCCTCGATCCAGGCATCGGCATAGGCGACATAGCGGTCGAACAGGTTCTGGCCGTAATCGCCGTAGGATTCGAGATAGGCCTTCTGGATCTCGTTGCCGATGAACTCGGCATAGCGCGGCGCCAGCTCGCCCTTGATGAAGCCGAGAAGACGCTTCTCCACGTCGTCGCCGAACTGCTCGCGGCGGATCGACTGCTCGAGCACGTACATGAGATGCACGGGATCGGCCGATACTTCCTGCGTATCGAAGTTGAAGGTGCTCGACAGCACCTTGAAGGCAAAGCGCGTCGACAGGCCCGTCATGCCTTCGTCGACACCGGCCGCGTCGCGATATTCCTGCACCGTCTTGGCGCGCGGGTCGCTGTCCTTGAGGCTTTCGCCGTCATAGGAGCGCATCTTCGAGAACAGGTTGGAATTCTCGTGCGTCTTGAGGCGCGACAGCACGCAGAAGCGGGACAGCATCTCGAGCGTGCTGGGCGCGCACGGCGAACTGGAAAGCTCGCTGCTCGCCAGCAGCTTCTCGTAGATGTGCTGCTCCTCGATCGCGCGCACGCAATACGGCACCTTGATGACGCAGATGCGGTCGATGAAGGCCTCGTTGTTGCGGTTGTTCTTGAAGCCCTGCCATTCCGCCTCGTTCGAATGCGCGAGGATGATGCCCTGGTAGGGAATGGCGCCGATATTCTCCGAGCCGATGTAGTTGCTCTCCTGCGTCGCCGTGAGGAGCGGATGCAGCATCTTGATCGGCGCCTTGAACATCTCGACGAATTCGAGGATGCCTTGGGTCGTGCGGTTGAGCCCGCCCGAATAGGCATAGGCATCGGCATCCGCCTGGCTGAAGAATTCGAGCTTGCGGATATCGACTTTGCCGACGAGCGAGGAAACGTCCTGCGTGTTCTCGTCGCCGGGCTCGGTCTTGGCGACGCAGATCTGGCGGATGCGCGAGGGGTGGAGGCGCACCACCGTGAACTTCGAGACGTCGCCGCCGAACTCGTCGAGCCGCTTCATGGCCCAGGGCGAGGCAAGCCCCGTCAAACGGCGCAGCGGAACCTTGTACTGGCGCTCGATCTGGTCGGCCATGCGCAACGGGTCGAACAGGCCCAAGGGACTCTCGAACACCGGGCTTATTTCCTTGCCGGCCTTCAGCGCGTAGATCGGCAACCGCTCCATCAGGAGCTTCAGCCGCTCGGCCAGCGACGATTTGCCGCCGCCCACCGGGCCGAGCAGGTAGAGAACTTGCTTCCGCTCCTCGAGGCCCTGCGCGGCATGGCGGAAGTAGCCGACGATCCGCTCGATCGTCTCCTCCATGCCGTAGAAGTCGGCGAAGGTCGGATAGACCCGGATGGTCCGGTTCATGAAGATGCGGCCAAGGCGCGGATCGTGGCTCGTATCGACGATCTCGGGCTCGCCGATCGCGGCCAGCATCCGCTCGGGGGCGCTCGCATAAGCCATCGGCTCGCGGGCGCAGCACTTGAGATAGTCCTCGAGGGACATCTCCGTCTCTTTCTGGCTGTCATACAGCTTCGAGAAGAGACCGAACACGCTGTCCTGGTAATTCATGCCGCACCTCGATCCTGAAGCATGGGCCGCTCAGGGTGCCGAGCCATTGCTCCAAAGAAGGTAGATAATCATGCTTAACCGGTCATTAAATCGGGACGTTGCGGTTGTTGCACAAGTGCGCCAGTGGCTTGTGCGAATTGAGAAACATCTTTGCTTTGGGCCGGTTCCAGGGTGCGCCCCCGGGCGGGACGCCCGCATTTCGCCCGAATGTTACAAACTGTGTCCGCATGCGACGGTCCGGCCGCGACCGGCAGGCATTCCGTGTCTCTATCACACCCGCGACGGGAGGCAACGTGCTTGGCAGCCACGCACCGAAACCGCATCGAACCAATCCATCTCCGCAACCGAGGCGGCCACCGCCGTCACGCCGCCGGACAACAGCATCGCTGAAAATCTCGGCAAAGTTAAGGCTGGATTACGATTTAGGCACGGCACGAGGGGCGTCAGCCTCGGCGTCCGCATTGGGAATCCGCACGATTCACGCGGATTCCCGCCGCCGGCAAAAGATTACAGTCGCATACGACATTTCACATTGCCGCGATACGCACCGAGCGTCCGCATGGGCCTGAGCGGCAACTCGGCGCTGCGCTGCAATATCATCCACATCATCTACGTGCCGACGCGAAGCGGCGCGACCAATCCGCGCAGACATGCGATGGCGCTTAACGCCGTGATCCGCCCGGTGCGCGGGTTCTCGGACGGCACGTTTTCGATCGTCATGCGGAACCGGGCGCTGTCCGCCTCGACCTCGATCGTGTGGGTGTTGCGCTCGAGCGCCGGATCGGCCCAGACCTCGAGCCGCGTGCGGTCGGGTCCGATCCCGGCGAGCGCCAGCGCCGCGGCGACGTTGACGTTGGCGGGAAATCCGCGCGCGCCCTCGCGCGCCGTTCCGTCGAACACTTTGAGCGGCCCGTTGAGCCGGTCGACCGAGATGCCGTGCTCGACGAGGTAGGGCGCGCCGGCGAGCGCGGCCGGCGGCTTGCGCGAGATCATGCGCACGCTCTCGATCTTGCCCTCGGCCGCCGCGCGCACGGCATCGAGACCGATGAGCGCCCCGGTCGGCACGATGATGCGTGCGCCGGACGCCGCCGCGCGCTCGATCAGGTCGGGATTGGCGAGCAGCGCGCCGACGCTCAGCGGAACGAAAATCCGGCCCGCTTCGATCGCGGGTTCGGCGACCTCGCGGAAGTGCTTTGCCGGCAGCGCCTCGACCACGATGTCGGCGTGCTCGGCCAGCGCGGCAAGCGTCACCACGGCCGCGTCGATGCCGTGCTCGCCGAGCCGCGCCGCTGCGTGCGCGGCATCGCGCGATGTCACGGCGACAAGGTGCAAGCCGGGAATGCCGTGGGCGATGCGCCGCGCCACCGCCATGCCGACGGCGCCGAGCCCGGCAATGCCGACGCCCAGGGACTTGCCATGCGACGCCGTCATTTGTCACCCTCCCCGGAAGAGACCGCAGCCGCCCTACCATTGCAGGGCGGCGCCGGCTTGAAAAGCCCGGCAAGGACGCGAGAGATGGAGGGCTACGACGACTACACCGGCACGATGCCGGTGCGCGAACCGCACCGGTTCGACGCGGCGCGGCTTGCCCCTTGGCTCGAAGCGAACGTACCCGACTGCCGCGGACCGGTTGCGATCGAGCAGTTCAAGGGCGGGCAATCCAATCCGACCTATCTCCTGAACGCGGGCGGCAAGCGCCTGGTGCTGCGCCGCAAGCCGCCGGGCAAGCTGCTCCCGTCCGCGCATGCGGTCGATCGCGAGTTCCGCATCATCTCGGCGCTGGCCAAGACCGATGTGCCGGTCGCGCGCGCCTATGCGCTGTGCCTCGACGAGAGCGTGATCGGCACCGCGTTCTATGTCATGGGCTACGTCGAAGGGCGCGTGTTCTGGGAGCCGACGCTGCCCGAACTGCCGAAGAGCGAGCGGCACGCGATCTACGACGCGCTCAACGACGTGATCGCGCGGCTGCATCGCGTCGACTACGCGGCGCTCGGGCTCGCCGATTTCGGCCGCCCCGGCAATTACGTGCGGCGCCAGATCGACCGCTGGACGAAACAGTACCGCGCGTCCGAGACCGAGACGATCGCGGCGATGGACCGGCTGATCGAATGGCTGCCGGCGCACGTGCCCGAGGGCGAGGAGACGCGCATCGTGCACGGCGACTATCGCCTCGACAACGTCATCTTCCATCCGAGCGAGCCGCGCATTCTCGCCGTGCTCGACTGGGAGCTCTCGACGCTCGGCAATCCGCTCTCCGATTTCGCCTATCACATGATGTCGTGGCGCTTGGGCCAGGCGGCCTATCGCGGACTTGCCGGGCACGATCTCGCCGCGCTCGGCATTCCCGGCGAGGACGAATACCGCCATATGTATTGTCAGCGCACCGGACGCGGCGCGATCGCGCATTGGGACTTCTACATGGCCTACAACATGTTCCGCCTGGCGGCGATCTTGCAGGGCATCATGGGGCGCGTGGTCGAGGGGACCGCGGCCAACGCCCGCGCGCGGGAGACCGGTGCGCGCGCGCGCGCCATCGCGGACGCCGGGTGGCAGCAGGTCGAGGCGCTCGGCGGCTAAGCGACAAGCGCGAGATTTTTTCTGAAAGATCAATACGATCTTCCCCCGCGCGGGGCATTTTTACGGCTCGCGTAGAAGTTTTATTAACCTTCCCGGGCCAAAACTCCGAGGCATGAGCACGCATCCTGTTGCGCGATCGGATTATCGGCGCTCGCGCGCGCGCCGCCTCACCTGCCGGACCGCGGTCTCTGCCTTGGCGCTGGCGCTCGGGCTCACCGCCTGCGCCAGCAGCTCGCAGTCGCCCTCCGCGGTCAGTGCCAACAACAAGAGCGCGGTGCTGCTCAAGATCGCCGACGAGACCAGCGCGGCCGGCGATCCGGCGACGGCCGCAAGCCTCTATCGTCAACTGCACGAGATGGCGCCCAAGGACCCGGTGCCGCTGGCGCGGCTCGCGGCGACATCGATGGCGATGCAGGACTATCGCACCGCCGCCGAAGCCTATCGCGCCGCGCTCGCGCTCGACGGCGACAACGCCGACTATCACCGCGGCCTGGCGCTGGCGCTGCTCGTGCTCGGCGACGCGCAAGGTTCGATGACCGAAATTCGCGCCGCGCTGGCAAAGCACGGCGACGATCCGCGGCTCTACAACGCATTGGGCGTCGCCGAGGACATGTCCGGCCACCACGATCTGGCGCAGCAGGCTTATCACCACGGCCTCGACGTCGCGCCCGGCAATGCCGGCCTGCGCAATAACTATGCGATGTCGCTGGCGCTTGCCGGCGACTACGCGCACGCGGTGCAGGAGCTCGGCGACATCGCCGGGCCCGAATCACCGACGCGCTACCGCCTCAATCTTGCGTTGGCATATGGCCTCGCCGGCGACGACGCGCATGCCGCCGCGACCGCACGCCAGGTGCTCGACGAAACGTCGGTGCAGAACAATCTCGCCTATTACGGATTGCTGCGCGGCATGGACGAAGCGCACCGCACGGCGGCCATCCTTGGCGCCGAGCTGCACGGCGGCGCGGCGCAAGTCGCCGAAGCCTCGGCGCATCGATCGAGCGCCCGCGCCGACGCCGCAACTTCCGCCAGCCCGGCGACGCCGGTCGCGGCGGCCGTGCTGCCGGCGCCGTTGCCCGCGCCCGACGCCGACGCCAAGGCCGACCTGCCGTCGCTGCCGATCGCCCAGGCGGCCGCCCCGCCGCCGCCGCAACGCGTGGCATCGCTCCCGCCGAAGCCTCATCCCGCACGCGTCGCAGCGCCGCCGAAGAGCACGGCAGCCGCTGCCGCGCCCAGCCCTGCGCCACAGGCCGCCGCAACAGCGCCCGCGACGACGGAAGCGGCGGCACCGACCGCCGACCCAGCCCCGCCCGCGCCGAAAATGGCGGAGACTACGCCGAGCGCCGATCCCGCGCCCGAGGCGGCGGCCAAGACGCCGGCCGCGATGGCGGCAAGCGAGCCCGCCCCGGCCGCGCCGCCGGCACCGCCGGCCACCGAGACCGCGGCTGTCGCGCCGCCGGTCCCTGCGCCCGATGCGCCTACGCCGTTGCTCCCCGCCCAGCAGGCGGCGCACACGCCCGATCCCGCGCCCGTCGCCGCTGCCGAGCCTGCGGCGCATACGGCCGATCCGGCGCCCGTCGCCGCTGCCGAGCCGGCGGCGCACACGGCCGATCCCGCGCCCGTCGCCGCCGCCGAGCCTGCGGCGCATACGGCCGATCCGGCGCCCGTCGCCGCCGCGAGCCGACGCGCACACGGCCGATCCGGCGCCAGCCAGCACCAGCACGAGCGCGCAGGCACCGCAGCCGCCGGCGCAAACGGCCCCGCCTCAATCCAGCGTCGCCAATCCGTCGGCGGCGCGGCTCGACGACGCCGCCCCTGCGCCTGTCGCGGCGATGCCGGCCGGCGCCGAAACGCTGGCGGCGCTGACGACGCAGGAACCCGCTTCCCCCGCGTCCAGTGCGGCGTCCTCGCCCGATGCGGCGAAGCCGCCGAGCCGGGCGCATCCCACGATCGAGCGCTTCACCGTGCAGTTGGGTTCGTTCGCACTTGAAGATACCGCGCACCGCGTCGCCGATTTCTTCGCCGCCAAGGGCGTCGTCGTCGCCATTTCGCGCAGCTCCGATCGCGACGGCCGCGAATGGTTCGTCGTCCGCAGCGGCGAGTTCGACAATGCCGACGACGCCAACGGCGCGCTCGGCACGATCCGCTCGATCGGTCTCATCGAGCCGATCCTGGTGCGCCACCGCATCGCCGCGCCGGCCACGCCGGCGGCCTAACGCGCCGCCGCGCCCGCGGCATAAATTCCGCTCCCTAAAATCCGCTTGCCAGTGGGGTGCCCGTGCGCTCTGATTCGCGCACGGCTGGGGTGCCGGTCCCGCGTGGGACGGCTGAGATCACACCCAACGAACCTGTCTGGATAATACCAGCGAAGGGAGCCCGCTATTTCCACCCAATCGCCCCGCACGCCGTCACGGCCCGCAACCGCGATCGTCGGCGGCGGCGTGATCGGCCTGGCGATCGGCTGGCGGCTCGCTGCCGCGGGCTGCCGCGTGACGCTCTACGAGCGCGACGAGCCGGGCGGCGGCGCGAGCTGGGCCGCGGCCGGGATGCTCGCGGCCGGGGTCGAGGCCGAGCCGGGCGAGCTCGATCTCTTGGCGCTCAACCGCCGCAGCCAGGAATTGTGGCCCGATTTCGCCGCCGAGCTCGAGCGCGCAACGGGCGCATCGGTCGGCCTGCGCCAGGAAGGCACGATCGTCGTGGCGCTGACGCGCGACGACGCGGCACAGCTTCGCTTCGCTTATGATTTTCAGCGCCAGCACGGCATCGCCGTCGAATGGCTCACGGCGGCCGACGCGCGCCGGCGCGAACCGCATCTTCATCCCAATCTGGCGGCGGCGGTGTTCAGTCCCGCCGACCATCAGGTCGACAACCGCCTGCTCGTGCGCGCGCTCGAGCGCGCTTTCGTCGCCGCGGGAGGAACGCTGCGCACGCACGCCCCCGTCGAGGCGGTGGAAACCGGCGATGGGCGCGTGAAGGGCGTTCGCGTCGCGGGATCGCGCCACGACGCGGACGTAGTCATCGTGGCGGCGGGCGCGTGGTCGGGGCAGATCGGCGGTCTGCCGGTGCCCTTGCCGGTGCGGCCGGTGAAGGGGCAGATGCTGGCGCTGCGCATGGATCCGGCGGCGCCGCTCCTGAGCCACGTCGTGTGGGCGCCGAAGGCCTATCTGGTGCCGCGCCGCGACGGCCGCCTCGTCGTCGGCGGCACGACCGAGGAGCGCGGCTTCGAGCCGAGCCTCACGGCGGGCGGAATTCTGGCCCTCCTCGAAGGCGCATGGCGCACCGTGCCAGGCATCGAGGAGTTGCCGATCGACGAGATGTGGGTTGGATTCCGCCCGGGCTCGCGCGACGATGCGCCGGTGCTGGGGCCAAGCGGCGTTCCGGGCCTCGTGCTCGCGACCGGGCATCACAGGAACGGCATCCTGCTGACGCCGGTCACGGCCGAGGCGGTCGCGCGCTACGTGCTCGAAGGCGAGCTCGATCCGGTGATACGGCCCTTTGCACTGGCGCGGTTCGGCGCGCGCGCCAAGGAGAGGGCATGAGCACCGTTCGCATCAACGGCAAGGACGAGGCGCTCGCCGCGGCGACCGTCGCCGAGCTGTTGCTGGCGCGCGGGATCGAGCGGCCGAAGGGCGTCGCGGTGGCGGTGAACGGCAGCGTCGTTCCCGCGGCGGCGTGGCGCGACACGCGGCTTGCGAGCGGCGACGTGATCGAGATCGTGCGCCCGTTCGGCGGCGGATGAGATGGGGATGAGATGGGCATGAGCGAACTTCCCGTGGCGCAAGCCGACGGCCTCGTCATCGCCGGACGCCGCCTCGGCTCGCGCCTTCTCATGGGCAGCGGCGGCTATCCCAATCAGCAGGTTCTGCTCGACGCGCTCGCGGCCGGCGAACCCGCGCTCGTCACCGTGGCGATCCGGCGCATCAGCCTCGAAGCCTATGCCGAAAGCCTGGTCGACCTTTTGAGCGACCGCTACACGTTGCTGCCGAACACCGCGGGCTGCGCCACCGTGCGCGACGCGGTGCTGACCGCCGAGCTCGCGCGCGAAGCGCTCGAGACCAACTGGCTGAAGCTCGAGCTGATCGGCGACCGCGAGACGCTCTATCCCGACGTCGAGCAGCTCCTGCGCGGCACCGAGGAGCTGGTGAAGAAGGGCTTCGTCGTGCTGCCCTACTGCAACGAGGATCCGGTCACGTGCCGCAAGCTCGCCGATCTGGGCGCGGCCGCGGTGATGCCCTTGGGCTCGCCGATCGGCACCGGGCTCGGCATCGTCAATCCTTATGCGATCGAGCGCATCGTCGCGACGTGCCCCGTGCCGGTGATCCTCGATGCCGGCATCGGCACCGCGTCGGACGCGGCGCAGGCGATGGAATTGGGCTGCGAGGGCGTGCTCCTCAACACGGCGGTGGCGAAGGCGCACGATCCTGCGCGCATGGCGGCGGCGATGCGGCTTGCGGTGCGCGCCGGGCGCGAGGCGCGCCTTGCCGGCCGCATCCCGAAGCGCACGCAGGCCGAGCCCTCGAGCCCGCAGCTTGGATTGATCGGCGGGTGAGGCTTCCCGACCCGCCGCTTCTTGCCATCACCGATCGGCGCCAGGCGCGCCGCCCGCTCGTCGAGACGGCGGAAGCGCTGTTCGCCGGCGGCTGCCGCTGGCTCAGCTTGCGCGAGAAGGATCTGCCGCCCGAGGAACGATTGGCGTTGCTGCGCCAGCTCGTGGCGCTCGGCCGCCGCTTCGGCGCGACGGTCGGCATCCACGACGACATCGCGGCGGCGGCCAACGCCGATGCGCTGCATCTGCCCGAGGGCGCTTCGGTGCGCGATGCGCGCGAACGGCTCGGACCCATCCTCGTCGGCATCTCGGCGCATGATGCCGCCGGCCTCGCGCGCGCGGCGGCCGAGGGCGCCGACTATGCGACGCTGAGCCCGATCTTGTCAAAGCGCAAGCAAGCCCGAATACGGTCCCGCGCTCGGCCTTGCCGCGCTCGGCGAAGCGGCGCGGACCGCGCGCCTGCCGATCCTCGCGCTTGGCGGCATCGACGAGCGCACGATCGCCGCCGCCGTTGCCGCGGGCGCAGCGGGGGTCGCCGTGATGGGCGAACTGATGCGCGCGAGCGATGCGGAGAAGACCGCGGCGCGGCTCGTCGCGGCCTTGCGCGGCGCCCTTGCCGCGCGCTGAGGCCGCCGCCATAGTCCCGTGCAGCAGCTGCACGGGAGGATGCCCATGATCGAGCTTCACTATTGGCCGACGCCCAACGGCCACAAGATCACCATTTTCCTCGAGGAAGCGGGAGTCCCCTACAAGATCGTGCCGGTCAATATCGGCAAGGGCGATCAGTTCAAGCCCGAATTCCTCAAGATCGGCCCGAACAACCGCATGCCGGCGATCATCGACGACGATCCGGCGGAAAAGGGCGCGCCGGTCAGCGTCTTCGAGTTCGGCGCGATCCTGCAATACCTGGCCGAGAAGACCGGCAAGTTCATGCCCAAGGATCTGCGCGGACGGTTCGAGGTGATGCAGTGGCTGTTCTGGCAGATGGCCAATCTCGGGCCGGTGTCGGGGCACAACAATCACTTCGCCAACTATGCCGTCGACAAGCTGCCCTATGCCATCGACCGCTTCCGCAACGAGACCAACCGCCTCTATGCCGTGATGGACAAGCGTCTTGCCGATCGCGAATACCTCGCCGGCGCCTATTCGATCGCCGACATGGCGAGCTATCCCTGGACCGTGCCGTACGAGCGCTACGGCCAGAACCTCGACGATTTCCCGAACATGAAGCGGTGGTGGACGGCGATGCAGAACCGGCCCGCCGTGAAGAAGGCCTACGAGGTCGGGCAGCAGTACCGCGGCGTGCCCGCGACCGATCCCGAGGCGCGCAAGGTGCTGTTCGGCCAGACCGCCGAGACGGTCCGCCGCGCCGGCTGATCGAGGCCGTTTAGAGGAAGGTGTGGACGACCCGCACCGCCGCGGGGCCGATCAGCACGACGAACAGCGTCGGCAGGATGAAGACGATCATCGGCACGGTGAGCGTGGCCGGAAGGCGCGCCGCCTTTTCCTCGGCGCGCAAGAGACGCTCCTCGCGGAATTCGGCCGCGAGCACGCGCAGCGCCTGGGCCAATGGGGTGCCGTAGCGCTCGGTCTGGATGAGCGTGTTGACGACGCCTTTGATCTCCGGCAGGTCGGTGCGCCGCGCGAGGTTCTGCAGCGCCTGCCGGCGATTGGGAAGGAAGCCCAATTCGACCGCGGTCAGCCCGAGCTCGTCGGCGAGCTCGGGCGCCGC
Source organism: uncultured Alphaproteobacteria bacterium (assembly GCA_963804235.1). Taxonomy (GTDB): domain Bacteria; phylum Pseudomonadota; class Alphaproteobacteria; order ATCC43930; family CGMCC-115725; genus DATJLY01. Next base: position 109,460 of record CAWDPP010000056.1, on the reverse strand, counting down.
ATGCCCCAAATCCGCCGCGACCCGCGTCAGCGCCGCATCGAGGCTCAGGCCCGCCTCGGCGCAAATCACCAGGAGATCGAGCGCGTCCGGAAGCTGCCGGCGAATGAGCAGCTGGCGCCGCTTGATGAGGCGGCGCAACACCAGGAGCGGAATGTACGTGCCGGCGAAGGCGCAGCCGAACGTCGTCGTGAGCCGGACCATCGTCGGCATGTCGTCTTGCGTCAGGCAGACGGCAAATGCGACGAGGCCGAGAACCGCCGGGAGCGCGAGGCGCGCACCCATGAGGAGCGTGAGCGCGTCGCGCGCGCGCCAGCCCGCATTGGCGAGCAGCTCGCCGCCCTTGCGCGCCTCCTCGCCGGACAGCAGCTTCAATCGCGCCAGCAGCGAGCGCAGCGAGCCGATCGGCGCGGTGCGCAGGTTGGCGATGCGCTGACGCACCTGCAGCCGGTCGGAGCGGAGATAGTCGCGCCGGCGCAAATGGCTGCGCACGCGCGCCGACATCGAATCCTCGGGCAAGAACGCTTGGCCGAGCAGCACGATCGTCACCAGCACGGCGATCCCGGCGAGGATCGAGAAACTCTGCTGGTCGAGATGCGAGGTGAGCATGCCGATGGCGCCGTTCATATTTCGAACCTCACCATCTTCGCCATCACGAGCACGCCCATCGTCATGGCGGACGCGCCGCCGGCCAAAAGCATGTTGCCGAGGTGGTCGGTGAACAGCACCGAGAGATAGCCTGAATCGGCGACCGACAGCACGGCCATCATGATGAAGGGCAGCGAGCCGATGATCATCGCGCTCGCGCGCGCTTCCGACGACAGCGCCCGCACCTTCAAGCGCATCTGCCGCCGCCGGCGCAGAATGTTGTCGAGGTTCTCGAGCGTCTCGGCGAGATTGCCGCCGGTCTCGCGCTGGATCGCGAGCGTGACGACGAGAAACTTCATCTCGGCGACGCCGCTGCGCTTTGCGGAATCGAAGAGCGCCTGCTCGATCGGCTGTCCGAGGCGGATCTGGTCGGAAATCTGGCGGAATTCGCTGCCGACCGGCTCGGGCAGTTCGCGCCCGATGATCTGGAAGGATTCGGTGATCGGCAGACCCGACTTGATGCTGCGCACCATCAACCCGATCGCCTCGGGCAGAAGGCTGCCGAAGCGCTTCGTGCGCCGTCTGGCGAGGAAGCCGACGACGAGATGCGGCAGCCACAGGCCCGCCAGAAGCGCGACCGGGAACGCCAGGAGCGGCGACAGGCCGCTCATCACGGCGATGGCGAATGCCACCGCGGCGACGACGAGGCAGGCGATGCCGTAGACGCCGAGCCCGATGCTGTGACCGGTCCGGGCGAGGCGGTGACGCAGCTCGTCGGGTTGCGGCGTCAGGCGGTGGACGAGCCGATCGAGCGCGCGCCGGTCGGACCGAATCGCGGCGCAGCTTCAGATCGTCGCTCGGCGCCGACGTCGCTGCAAGCCGCCCGCGCAGACGGCCGGCGCGGCGCACGATGCTTCCGCCATCGTTGTCGGCGAACGCGAACAGCAGCGCCACGACCGTGACGAACAGGCCGCCCGCCACAAAAAGGAGCTGGACCGTATTCATTCGATTGCCTGCAGCAGCGCCTTGTCGAGGCCGAAATAGACCGCGCGCGGCGTGAAGTTCGGGCGCAGCCCGGTCGACTGGAAATGTCCCTTGAGACGGCCGTCCGGCAGTTCGCCCTCGTATTCGTAGGTGAACAGGTCTTGCGTCGTGATGATCTCGCCCTCCATGCCGACGATCTCGGTGACCGAGGTGATGCGGCGCACGCCGTCGCGCATGCGGCTCACCTGGACGATCATGTTGACGGCCGCCGCGATCTGCATGCGCACGGCGCGCGCGGGCAGCGAGAATCCGGCCATCGACACCATGTTCTCGAGCCGCGTCAACGCCTCGCGCGGGCGATTGGCGTGGATGGTGCAAAGCGAACCGTCGTGCCCGGTGTTCATCGCCTGCAGCATGTCGAGCGCCTCGGCCGAGCGGATTTCGCCGAGGATGATCCGGTCGGGGCGCATGCGCAGCGCGTTCTTGACGAGATCGCGCATGGTGATCTCGCCCTTGCCCTCGAGGTTGGGCGGCCGCGTCTCGAGCCGCACCACGTGCGGCTGCTGCAATTGCAGCTCGGCCGCGTCCTCGATCGTGACGATGCGGTCGCCGTTGTCGATCATCTGCGACATGGCGTTGAGAAGCGTCGTCTTGCCCGAGCCGGTGCCGCCCGAGATCAGGATGTTGAGCTTCGAGCGCGCGGCGATCTTCAACACCGTCGCCATCGCCGGCGAGACGTTCTGCTGGCGCGCCATCACGTCGAGCGTGATGCCCTTCTTGGCGAATTTGCGGATGGAGATGGACGGGCCGTCGATCGCGAGCGGCGGCGCGATGATGTTGACGCGGCTGCCGTCCAGGAGGCGCGCATCGACGAGCGGCGTCGATTCGTCGATGCGCCGTCCGACTTGCGTCACGATGCGCGCGGCGATGCTCATCACATGCGCATTGTCGCGGAACAGCAGGTCGGTGAGCTCGAGCTTGCCCTTGCGCTCGACATAGACCTGCTTCGGCCCGTTGACCATGATGTCGGTGATGGTTTCGTCGGCCAGAAGCTGCTCCAGCGGACCAAGACCCAGCATGTCGTCGAGCAGGACCGTGACGAGTTGGCGCTGCTCTGCCTGGTTGAGCTGGATCTTCTGCTCGAGCAGCACCTCGCCGACCACCGCGCCGAGCTGGTAGGCGAGATCCTCGCGGCTCAGTTTCGTGGCGATCTCGGTGTCGATCCGCTCCATGACGGAGGGGTAGATGCGCGGAATTGCCGCTTCGATGCTGGCGCGGCTCGTCGCCATCGCCGGCGCGCGCGACTGCGAATTGCGCGCGATCGGCGCCTGCTCCTCGAACGGAAGCGGCGCCGCTTCCTCGAAGGGTGCGGGCGCTTCGCCGTGCGGGTGATGCGTCGTCCTCGTCCTCGTCCCAGCCGGCGGCGGCGGCGCGGGCGCGGGCGCGGGCAACGGTTGGGCTTCCCTCGGTGCCGGCGCTGCTGGCGGTGACGGCGGCGGCTCCTGCGCGCGCGGCGGCGGCGGCGCGTCGGCCTCCGGCGACGCCGGACGATCGCGCTCGCTGCGGCGCAGCTGCAGCGCGTTCACGCGGGCGCTGAGACCGCTATCTCCGTCGCGGGGAGCGAACATGCGGCATTACCCGAACCAGCGCCGCCAGCCGCTCTTCGGCTTTGCCTCCTGGCCCGCGACGCGCGCGGCGACGCGGCGCAGTTCGGCGGCGGCCTTGCCGGCGCCATCGGCGGCCGGCAGGGTCTTGCCGCTCACCGCCATGGAGCGGGCGGCCTTGGGATCGAAGGGGATGGCGAACTCGAGCGGCGCGCCGAGGCCGCGCTCGAATTCCGAGCGCCCGATTTCGCCGCGGTGAAGAGCGCCCACCTGGTTTGCGACCGTGATCGGATCGTGACCGCCCAGCCCCTTCACGAGACCGTTCAGGCGGAAGGCGTCGCGCAGCGACGACAGCGACAGATCGGTGACGACGATGGTGGTGTCGGCCGTGGCGAGCACGTGCCGCGCGGCGCCGTCGAGCGAACGCGGCACGTCGATCAGCAGGCAATCGTAATCCTGCGCCAGCGCGTCGATCAGCGCATTGGCGCCTTCGCCCTCGAAGCGCAGCATGTCTTCCAACGGCTCTTCGGCGGCGAGAATGGGCAGCCCCTCCTCGCCTTTCACCATGGCCGAGGCGAGCAGCAGGCCGTCGGTGCGCTCGGGATGCTCGAGCGCCTGGCGCAGGCCGCGGCCGGGCTCGAGATCGATCGAGAGCGGCAGATTGCCGAAGTGAAGATCGAGGTCGACGACCGCCGTCTGCAGCTTGTGCTCCTGGTTCAGGATCCAGGCGAGGCCGAGGCAGAGCGTCGATGTGCCGATGCCGCCGCGCGCGCCGACGAGCGCGTGAATGCGCGCACGGCGCTTCGATTCGGGCGCCTCGGCTTCGTTCCGCACCGCGCGCCGCAGCGCGTCGCACAGCACTTCGCTCGAGACCGGCTTCAGCATGTAATCGGCAACGCCGCGCATCATCAGCCGGCGGAACAGCGTCACGTCGTTGGCGGTGCCGATGGCGATAACGCGCGTGGCGCTGCCGCAGCGCTTGACGAGATCGCCGACCGCGACGTCGGGCTCGGCTTCGTCGGCGAGATCGACGAGCAGGACCGCGGGCGGACGGGCGCTGTCGAGCGCGCGCGCCGCCTTGGCGATGCCGCCGGCGCGCACGACGGCGTCGGTCCAGCCGAGCTGTGCCGCGGCGCGGCTTGCGGCTTCGCGCGTCACCTCGTCTGCGACGAGCGCGACGAGACGCGGCGCCGGCATGTCGGCGGTGAGTTTGGCCGCTTGCGCCATGATCGTGATCCCTCTTACTGGCTCGCCGGAGCGCTCGAGGACGCGGAGCTCGACATGCCGCTCGAGGACGTGGACGAGGACGACGACCCGCCGCTGCTCGCCCCGAAGCAGACGAGCCGCTCAGCGGCTTGACCGTGCCGGTGCGATAGCGCATCACGGAGTTGGCCGCGGGGTCCCCGTCCGCCGGGCCCATCGTGCGGCCGGTGACGAGATCGCGCGGATTGGCGACCATCTGCGCCAAGATCGCTGAGCGTGGCGCAGCCGTAATTGCTGCTCGTCACGTTGTTGCTGTGCGAGCCCGACGGATCATCCGACCAGTCGGGGCACGCCGGCGGTACCGCGACATAGCGGTCGACGAGCACCAGGACGCGATTGGGCTCGATGCCGCCCGGCGGCGGCGGCACCGGCTCGATCCCAAGCCCATGCCGCGCCAAGAGGCTCGCGAGCCGCCCGGTCCGCGCGCCGGCCAGCGGATCGTTGGTCGGCGCGGAAACGAACACGCGGTCGCCGGGCAGCATGCCGGCCTGGTCGAGGAAGGTATCGAGCCGCGTCACTTCCGGTGCGGGAAGTTCCGAGACACCGGGCGCGAACGCTGCCGCATACTGCACGCGCACATGCTCGACATGGATCGACTTCACCATATCGGGCGGCGGCAACGGCTGTTCGGACGAGCAGGCCGCGAGCGCGGCGAGCGCGGCGGACGCAAGAAGAATGCGGATGACCATCACTGCCTCACTCGAGATCGAAGCCCACGGGACCGACGAGGTTCGAGGCGCCGTTGGCGGCGGGCGCGGGCGGACCGTGCGGCTGGTATTCGTCGCCGTGGAGGATGAGCTGACCGTCCGTCGCCGGGACGTATCCGTCGGTCGGCAGCATGGCGTGGCTCGGATCGGCGATCGGATGGACGAGATAGGGCGTGACCAGGATCACGAGCTCGGTCTCGTTGCGCTGGAACGCTTCCGAGCGGAACAGCTGACCCAGCACCGGGATGTCGCCCAGCCACGGGAACTTGTTGATGTTCTGCGTGACGTTGTTCTGCAGGAGGCCGGCGATCGCGAAGCTCTGTCCGCTGGCGAGCTCGACCGTCGTTTCCGCTTTCCGCGTCGTCAGCGACGGCACGCTGATGCCGTCGATCTGGATGGCGCCTTGGGTCGAAAGCTCGCTCACCTCGGGCATCACGTGCAGCGAGATGCGGTTGCTCGACGCGACCGTGGCGACGAAATTGAGGCTCACGCCGAAATCCTTCCAGTCGATGCCGACGAGGCCCGTGCCCGCCGGAACCGGCACCGGGAACTCGCCGCCGGCGAGGAAGTTCGCGGGCTCGCCCGAAAGGGCGGTGAGGTTGGGCTCGGCCAGCACCGTGACGAGCCCGTGATTGTCGAGCGCGTCGACGAGCGCGTTGAGGTCGTAGCTACCGGTATGGACGCCGCCGAAGAGGTTGTTGACGGTGCCGCCGCCCGAAAGGCTCGGCCCGAGGACGTTGAAGCCGCCGGCGTAGGTCGTGCCGCCGATGACGGTGGCGGCGCCGGTCGCCGAGGTCGTGGTCGGCTGCGCGAAGAACGCGCCGACGCCGGGGGCGCCAGGCTGCAGCGCGGTCGCCGTCGATGCGGCCGACAGGACGCCTCCGGTCGCGAGACCGAACACGACCGCGCCCTTGTCGACGACGTTCTCCCAGTTGATGCCGAACTGCTTCAGGATGTCGCGATCGACCTCGGCGATGCGGACGCGCAGATTGACCTGATTGGGCGCGTCGACCTTGGTCTTGTTGACGAGCTGCTTCGGATCCTTGACGAAGCGCTGGGCGATGCGGCGCACGTCATCGCCGTCGGCGGCCGAATAGACGGTGCCGCTCAAGACCAGGGAATCCGCCACGGCATTCACCGTGATCGTGCTTTGCGGCACGAGGTCGCGGATCGCTTGCGCCACGCGATCGGCATCGAAGTGCACGCGCACCTGGGTATTGAGTACGATATCGTCCTGGGCCGTGACCGCGTAGAGCGTGGTCGTGCCGGCCGCCTTGCCGATGATGTAGACGAGCTCCGGCGACTTGACCTGGACATCGGCGATTTCGGGATCGGCGACGAAGATGCTGTCGACCGGCTTCGACAGGTGCACGAGCTGACCCTGGTTGACCGAGACGTCGATGCGGCTGCCGGCCGCAGGCACGATCTCGCTCGTCGCGGGCGGCGCGGCGCGCGCCGGACCTGCGACGAGAGCGACGCCCAGGAGCGCCGCAAACAGCAGCGTCAATCGTTTCATCTTCCACCCCTCGCGAATTGAAGCTCCTTCACCTGCTCGCCGTGCATCACCGTCACCGTGACGCTGGATGCGACCTGCGGCGCAGGAGCGGCCGCGGCCGGACCCGGCTGCGGTTGCTGCGGCGTATCCGGCGGCCCGATGAGGTGCGTCGCGTCGCTATCCCAGGTGTGGCTGTATTGCGCGGAATCGGTGCCATCGCCGTGCGCGAGGCTCCTGAGACTGAGCGAGAGATTGCCGAGCTCGGTGGCGACGGCAATCGTCTCCGCCTGTTTCGGCGTCACCTCGAGCGTGGCGGTCTTCTCCACCACGACATCCTTGTTCTGATCGTCGGACCGCTGGTCGACGGCAAGCACGCGCAAATCGGTGAGCAGCGTTTCGGCCGCGTGCCGTTGCATCTTCGAATCCGGATCGGGCACCGCCATCGTCAGAAGCAGGTCGACGCGGTCGCCGGGAAAGACGAAGCCGGCAAGTCCCGAACTCACCGTCACCGTCACCGTGACGGCGCGATAGCCCGGCGTCAGCACCGCCGCCATGAAGCCGCGGTCGCCCGGCCGCACGAGCCGCGCCTCGCTGACGGGTTCGCCCTCGGCGACGGCCGAGCGCACCACCGCGCCGACGAAATCCTCGATCCGGCCCTTGCCCTCGACGATGTAGCTCGCGGCCACGCCGTCCGGCGGCCAGGCCTGCCAGCGCAGATTTTCCGGCCGCACGAACTGTCCGGCCGAGAGGCTCGTCTGCGCGACGAGAACATGCGGGCCCTGGTCGCTGACGACCGGAGCCTGGACCGGTTCTTTGGGCGTAAGCCAGGCGCGGCCGACAAGCACGGTCCCGCCCGAAACGCAGAGCGCGATTAGCACGAACAGGAGGCGTCGGAACGACATGACGGTGTCTCAACTGGGCTCGTTCGAGCAGACAACATGATGCGGGGAGCAAGACAACAAAGCGTTAAGCGCCAGGAGCCGCGTGTGCGGGCCCAGACATGAGAAAGCCGCCGCGCCCGAGTTCGGAGGCGGCGGCTTCCTAGGCGTCCCGCCCGCTCAGAGGGCGCTGGCGACGCTATTGAAGGTGCTCGTCAGCGAGTGTCCGACGGAGGTCACCGCGGAAATGATGGCGACCGAAATGAGTGCCGCGATGAGGCCGTATTCGATGGCCGTCGCGCCCGACTCGTCCGAACGAAACTTGGCGAGGAACTTGCGCATATCGTGATCTCCACTTGGTGAGGACGCGAAATCCTGGGCGCCAAGTCCTAAGCGCGCGTTAAAATGGCCAGTAACGGCAGAATAGATCGCAAATAACGCCGCGCGATTATTGAAGAAAAGCGCGACGACTTTTAGACAAATACTGGGCATTGCCTGAAATTCCGCTGTATTCCTAGGGTCCGCGGGCGCCGCAGCAGCCTTAAGGCTTTCATCACCGCGCGCGGGCTAGGATTTCGGCGTCCCTGCCCCTGCCTTCGCTCGAGTTGCTTCCGTGGCCCTAGAGCTCCAAGCCACCTCGCCTTTCGCGCCCGCGACGAGCACGCGACGTCCGGCCGAGTGGTGCCTCGGCGGCTTGATCGTGCTCGCGGTTCTGCTGCGTCTCGTGCCGATTCTCGTCTCGCCCAGCGTCGTTTGGGGCGACGAGATTTTTCAGACGACCGAGCAGGCGCATCGCCTCGTCTATGGCACGGGCCTCGTGCCGTGGGAATTCGAATTGGGCGTGCGCTCGTGGATCATGCCCGGCGCGATCGCGGCGCTGATGGAACTGGCGCGCCTCATCGGCGACGGGCCGGACTATTATCTGCCGGTGATCGCGGCGGCCTTCGCGGCGATCGCAGCTCTTCCTGTCTTCTGCGTCTTTCGCTGGTGCGAGCGCGCGTTCGGACTCTCGGGCGCCATCATCGGCGGCCTCGTCGTCGCGCTCGATCCCGAGCTCGTCTATTTCGGCGCGCGGACGCTCGCGGAGGTCGTCGGCGGGCCACCTGCTCATCGCCGCGATTTATCTGCTCGAGCCCCACTCCGAGCCGGCCTCGCGCCGCCGCTATGTTGCGGCAGGCGCGCTCCTCGGGCTGATCCTCGCGCTCCGCCTTCAGCTCGCGCCGGCGCTGGCTCTCGTCGCGCTCGCAACGACATGGCGCGCGCCGCGCGAACGGTTCTGGCCGCTCGCCGGCGGCGCGGCGCTCAGCCTCGGCTGTGCCGGAATGCTCGATGCCGTGACGTGGGGATATCCCTTCGCGTCGCTGTGGCGCTATCTCGACGTCAACCTCTTCAACAATGTGAGCTCGCTCTTCGGCGTTCTGCCGTGGAATTACTACTTGAGCTACGAGGTCTCGATCTGGCAGGGCGGCGTGCTGCCGCTCGCCGCGCTCGTGCTGATCGGCGCGCTGCGGCGGCCCCTACTCTTCGCGACCGCAGCGCTCATCATCGCTTCCCACTCGGCCATTCCGCACAAGGAAGTGCGCTTCATCTATCCGGCGATCGTGCTGCTCGCGGCGCTTGCCGCGATCGGCTTGGCGCAAGTCGCGGCCTGGGGCCAAGGCGCGCTATCGCGGGCCCGTTGCCGGCGCGGCCTGCTCCGTGCTGTGCGCATCCTACGCCTGCTTCGTCGCCTATCTCGCCTGGACCGGCGAAAGCATGGCGACGCTGCGCGGCATCATGCACGAAGACCTGCTGGCGGCACGCTATGTCGAGCACATGCAGGGCATCTGCGGCATCGGCCTCTATGGGCGCGGCGGCCACGACTGGGTCGAGTCCGGCGGATACACCTATTTCCATCAGCCGGTGCCGATCTATTGGCCGAAGAATTCGCGCGAGTTCGCGGCAACCGACGCGGGCTTCGACGTGCTCGTCTCGAGCGGGCCGCCGCCCGAGGGGATGCTGCAAAAATTCCCGTACGAGAAATGTTTCGGCTCGATCTGCATCGGGCGCCGGACGGGAAGCTGCGCCGCGGTGCCGATGCTGGCGATGCCCGTGCCGGAGCCGCTCGAAAGCCGCGTGGCGGAGCGGGTGCGGTGATCTCGGACCTGAGGACGGGCGCCTGGCTCGACCGCGAGCGGCTCACCGGATACTGCCTCATTCTCTTCGCGCTCGAGCTCGCGACGTTTCTCTTCATGGCCGCCGGCACGCACGGGCTCATCGTCAAGCTCGATCATCCGACGACCACGGATTTCGTCAGCTTCTACGGCGCCGGCGTGCTGGCAAATCACGGCACGCCCGCGCTCGCCTACGACCAGGCAGCTCATTACGCCGTCGAGCAGCAGATCCGCGGCCAAGGGATCCCCTATCAATTCTTCTATTACCCGCCGGTTTACCTGCTGCTGTGCTCGGTCCTGGCGTACCTGCCGTATATGTCGGCGTTCCTCGGTTTCGAGATTTCGACCCTCATCCTGTTCCTCGCCGCAGGATGCGCGATCGACGGCGAGCGGCGCCTTGGCGCGCTGCTGCCGCTCGCGGCATTTCCCTGCGTCTTTTGGACCTTCGGGCTGGGACAGAACGCCTTTCTGACCGCGGCTCTGTTCGCGGCCGCGACGGTCGTCCGTCGATCGCAGGCCGGTCGCGGCCGGCCTCTTGTTCGGCGCGCTCTGCTACAAGCCGCATATCGGCCTCCTCATCCCGGTGGCGCTTGCCGCCGCCGGACGCTGGCGCGCTTTCGCCGCAGCCGCGGCAGCCGTTTCGGCTTTGGCGCTGCTGTCGCTCGGCCTCTTCGGCTGGGAGAGCTGGCGCGATTTCTTCGCCGCTGCCGGCCAGTCGCACGGCACCTACGAGGCGGGACGCATCGATTTCGCCGGCTTCGTCAGTCCGTTCGGGGCGATCCGCCTGCTCGGGGGCAGCACGGAATTTGCCTACGTCGTACAGGCGATGGCGACGGTCGCGGCCGCCTCGTTCGTCGCGATCGTGTGGCGCCGACAGCTCGACCTGCCGACGCGAGCCGCTGCACTTGCGGCGGCGACACTCGTCGCGGCGCCGGTGCTGCTCGTCTACGATTTCCTGCTGGCGGCGGTCGCCGTCCTGTGGCTCGTCCGCGGCGCCCGCGACCACGGTTGGCTTCCTTGGGAGCGAACGGCGCTCGCGGTGCTGTTCGTGACGCCGCTCTTTGCCCGCAACATCGCTGCGGCGCTCCATGTCCCGGTCTTGCCGATGGCAGCGCTCGCGCTCCTCGTCCTTGTCGCTGCGCGGGCGCGCCACGAGATCGCACGCCGGACCGAGGACAACGTCGCCGCGGCGGCAGGCCGCGCCGCATTGCGAGTCGGGGCCTAGCTGTTGCAGCACTGCACTGTCCGTGAAAAAAATGCGACTTTTTCCGGCCGAATCTTGTCATTCGCGGCAACCTTCGGATAGGATGCGCGCGATACCTCGACGGCCGCACCGGTCGTCGGAGGCGATCGGTTCAGGTTCCCCCCGTGCCCCCTCTTTCTGCCAGAACTAGGAGCTTTTTATGAAGGCGCTACTCACGGCGTTCGCCCTGTTGTCGTTCGTCGCCGCCTCGACCGTGCCCTACGCGGCCCAGGCGCAGACGACACCCCCCGCTTCCACCCCGTCCACGTCTTCCTCCATGTCTCAGCCTCAGGCCCAGGCCCCCAAGGCGACGACCAAGAAGAAGACCACCAAGAAATCCACCAAGAAGCACGTCGCCCAGGCCAAGAAGAAGACCACAGCCAAGAAGACCACGACACCTGCGGCCATGCCAGCGCCGGCTTCGAAGAGCTGATCGGCCCAGCAAAAAAGAAAACCCCCGGGTCCGATTCCCCGGGGGTTTTTCGTTGCGCCTCGTCGGGCGCCTTGTCATTCAGTGCAACTGAAATAGAGACGCTCGGGAACGAGGAGCGGGCACGCCGAAACATCGGTTGCCTGCTTGTCGTAGCGCGGCTCGGCGCCGCTGCAGGAAGTCTTTGCGAGCGTGTGCAGCTGATCGGGGCTGGTCGCAAGGCGGGTATAGCAAAGCGTGTGCTCTTCCTCCCCTGCCTGCGGCGCCTCGAACGCGCCGCAGCCGCACAGCCCGAGAAGCAGCGCCAGGGAGAGACAGGCGATCGGCGCGCCGAGACGCGCTGCGAAAGCGCGCTTCCGCACGACGATCCGCGGCGCGGCGTCGTGCGCGCCAGGGCGGTGAAGATCGTCAGTTGCCATGCTAGGCTTCTCTCCCGAAGCGGCCGCGCCTATTTGAGCAAACGCAGCCGGCTTCGTCCAATACGGGAAATGATGCGATGCAGGACCAATTTGCCGACAGCGCCGCCATCAAGGGCTACCACGCCCATATCTACTACGCGCCCGATACGCGCGACACGGCGGCGCGGGTCCGCGAAGGGATCGGCGCGCGCTTCACGGCAAGGCTTGGAAGCTGGCACGACGAGGCGGTCGGCCCGCATCCGATCTCGATGTACCAAGTCGCGTTCGATGCCACCGAGTTTCCGCGCATCGTGCCGTGGCTCATGCTCAACCGCGAGGGGCTGAGCATTCTCGTCCATCCCCTGAGCGGCGACGCCTATCTCGATCACGCGCGCTTTGCCCTCTGGCTCGGAACGCCGGTCGAGCTGCGCCTCGACGTGCTGAAGCGCCTCATCGAGAAGAGTGACGCATGATGCGCTGGAGCATATTGCTGCTCGCGGCCGTCCTTGGCCTTGCGGCGCCCGCCGCCGCGGCCGAGAAGGTGCGCATCGGGCTCCTGAAATTTTCCACGAACGGCCCGACCTTCATCGCGCTCGACAAAGGCTATTTCGCGGCCGAAGGGATCGACGCATCGCTCGTCTATTTCGATGCGGCGCAGCCAATCGCCGTCGCCGCCGTCTCGGGCGACATCGATGTCGGCGTCACCGGCATCGCCGCCGGCTTCTACAATCTCGCCGGCAAGGGCGCGCTCGCCATCATCGCGGCGCAGAGCCGCGAGGAGCCCGGCTATCCCAACAACGGCTTTCTCGTCTCGAACCACGCCTGGGACGCGGGATTGCGCAGCTACAAGGATTTGGGCGGCCATTCCGTCGCGGTCACGACCGTGGGCTCGCCGACGCACTACGCGATCGCGCTTCTCGCCGAGAAGGTCGGCGTGCCGCTCGACAGCATTCGCGTCGTGCCGATGCAGACCAACTCGAACCAGCTCTCGGCCCTTGCCGGCGGGCAGGTCGATGCCGCCGTGATCCCGGGGACGCTGGCGATACCGATGATCGAGCGCAAGGAAGCGCATCTGCTCGGCTGGTCGGGCGATGAGACGCCGTGGCAGCTCGGCGCGATGTTCGTCAAGAAAAGCATGATCGCCGAGCATCGGCCTGTGCTCGAGGCCTATATCCGGGCCTATCGCCGCGGCGCCCGCGAGTTCTACGACGCGTTCCTCGCCAAGGGACCGGACGGGCAGCGGCATGACGGGCCGGAAGCGCCCGCGCTCCTCGACATCCTCGCGAAATATATCGGCCAGAAGCCCGAGCAGATAAAACAAGGCGTGGCCTTCGTCGATCCCGACGGGCGGCTCCTCGTCAAGGACATCTACCGGCAGGTCGCGTGGTACCAGGCGCACGGAATGGTGGACAAGTCGGTCGATCCGGCGGCGATCCTCGACCTTTCCTTCGTCGAGGGACATTACCAACAATAGACGTCAGTCCTCCGGATCCGGCAAAGCGAGCGCCGCATCGACGAGCCGCTCGGCGCGCGCGAAGTCGAAGCTGCGGTACATGTTCTGTTTCACGAGAAACGACGCGCCGCCGTAGAATTTCTCGTATTGCTGGTGGCGGCCGGCGAACTCGCTGCCGATCAAGTCCCACGCCATCTTGAGCAGCCGCACGCGCTCTTTTGCCGGAAATCCCGGCGAGTGGACATAGCGCTCGAGATCGGCGGCGCTTTCGGGATTGGCGAAATCCTTGACCGAGGACGGCAGCGCGATCATCGCTCCGCCGGCAAGCTCGCGTGTGATCTCGACGATGCGCGGATTGAACTCGGATTGCAGCGACATGACGGCATAAAGCGCGGCGCGCGAGGGCCACACGACGCCCTCCTCGTCGATCGTCGCAGCCGCCTCCTGCGCCGTCACCATATTCTCGACGATCGATACGAGCGCCGCCATCTCGCCGAGCATGATCTGCACCGGCGGCAGGCTTAGCGAGCCCGTGATCTCGCACAGCCGCTTGGTCAATCCCGCGAGAAAGCGCAGCTTCACCGCGTAGCGTATCTGCGCCTGGTGGTTGCCATAGACGTGCGACGGCGTCCGCCACCACTGATCCCGGCACAGCGCGATGTCGCGATAGACGAACACCTGCTCCCACGGCACGAACACGTCGTCGAGCACCACGAGCGCGTCGGTCTCGTCGAAGCGGCTCGACAGCGGATAGTCGAACGCGCTCGTCGCCGCCGCGCCATAGGAGCGGCGCGAATAAATCTTGAGGCCGGGCGCCGCGATCGGCATGGCGACGCTCAGCGCATAGGCCTCGTCGCCCGGCTGCAAAGGATGGATGCAGGAAAGATGCAGCCAGTCCGAGAGCGCGGCGCCGGTCGCCAGTTGCTGCGCGCCTTTCAGCACGATGCCGCCGTCGCGCTCCTTGACCACGCCGGCGTAGAGCGTCGGATCGGACTGGCGATGCGCCGGCTTGCTGCGGTCGATCTGCGGCGGCACGATCGCGTAGCTGAGATAGAGATGCCGGTCGCGCGCGAATTCGTAAAAGCGCGTGACGTTCGCCGCCCATTGCGCGCCCGCGGCGGCGAAGATGCTGGGCTTGGCCGCAAATCCCGCGAAGAATCCCGCGACGTGATCGGGCGTGCGGCCCATGAGGCCGAAGGTCGCCTCGGCCCAGCGCGCGATCATGGCGTGGCGCGATGCGAGATCGGCCGGCACGCGCGGTATCTCCCAGCAGCGCAGGACTGGCCTCCCCGTCGCGGGCGAGGCATAGGTCATGAGCGCGCGGTTGGCGGGATCGGCGGCAATGTCGTAGAGCCGCGCGACCGAGCGCACGGCGGCGCGGAACGCGGGATGCGCCGTCACGTCGCGCACCACTTCGCCGTCGATGAAGATGCGCCGCCCGTCGTCGCGGATGCTGTCGATGTAGTTTGCGCCCGTGCGCAGCCCGTCGCCATCGGCCATGAGCGCGGAGTCTAAATCACGCGCGCGCAGCCCCCGAGTCGTTTTTCCGCACTGGTGGCAGGCGTCCGCCTGTGTTAGCGTGCGACGGGGACGGAGACGACGCGGAGACCAGAATGGCGGCGCGCGAGCTCACGGCGGGCGAAGTCGGATTGCCGAAATTTTCCTTCGCGCGCACCGCTTCGGCCGATGTGTTCAGCCTCGAAAGCCATCGCCGCGCGCGCGAGGCGCTCGATTTCGGCTTGTCCGTGTCGGACATCGGCTTCAACGTCTTCGTGATCGGCGACGATCGCGCCGCGCGCATGACGGCGACGCTGGCCTATCTCAAGGACGTGATGCAGCAGCGGCCGCCCGTGCCGGACTGGATCTACCTCAACAATTTTCGCGACCCGGCGAGCCCGAGCCCGCGTGCGCTCGCCAATGGCATGGGGCGGCGGTTTCGCGACCGCATGGCCGATTTCGTGCCGCGGCTGCGCGAGGCATTCGGCGCGGCCTTCAGCAGCGAGGGCTATCAGGCGCGGTTCATGGCGCTGCGCGAGGGCGCCGAAGCGGTGGTCGGGCAGGAAATGGAAACGCTGCGCGCCACTGCGCGCCGGCACGGCATGGAGCTGGTCGAATCGCCGGAAGGACCGCGTCTCGTGCGCCCGCAAGATGCGCCGGGTGCGGCGCCGCTCGACGAAGCCGCCGAGCGCGAGCTGAGCGCCGCCTTCATGCGCTTGCAGCGCATGGCGATCGAGGCGCGCGCCAGGCTCAACAAAGGCATCGAGACGCTGAACCGCGCCATCGCGGAAGCCGTCATCGCCCCAATCCTGGATCAGGTGCAGCACGAGTTCGGGGAAGATGAGGGCTTGGCGCGCTGGCTCGACGAACTGCGCGGCGACATCCTCGACAACCCGGGACGGTTCCGCATCGCCTCGGGCGAGCATGACGGCGAGGCGGTCGAACCGCCGGAGCAGCGCTACGCCGTCAACCTGTTCGTCGATCATCGCGACGACGCGCATCCCCTGGTGGTGCTCTGTAGCAATCCGACCTACGAGAACCTGTTCGGCCGCATCGAATACCGCCAGGCCCAGGGCACGATCGCGACCGACGTCACGCTGATCCGCGCCGGCGCGCTCCAAGAGGCGAATGGCGGCGTTCTCGTGCTGCGCGCCGAGGCGCTTGCGGCCAATCCGGTGAGCTGGTCCTTCCTCAAGGCGGCCCTTCGCGACGGCACGATCCGCATCGAGGAACTGCAGCGCGCGCAGGCGCCACCGATCGCCGGCTCGCCGCAGCCGCAGGCAATTCCGCTCGACCTGAAGGTCGTGATCGTCGGCGCCCCACGCTGGTATTCGCTATTCTTCGAGGGCGATCCGGATTTCCACATCTATTTCAAGATCAAGGCCGACATCGACAGCGACATGGCGGCATCACCGGAAAATCTTGCCGTCTATGCCAGCCTCGTTTCGGCGATGACGCAGGCGCGCGGCCTCAAGGACGCGAGCGACGGGGCGCTCGCGCGCCTCCTCGGCATATCGGCGCGCTGGGCCGGTCATCGCAACCGCCTCACCGCCCGGGTCGAGCTCATCGAGGACCTCGTCGCCGAGGCCGCGCCGCGCGACGCAAAGGCCAAGGTCGACATGCTGACCGAAGCCTCGGTGCGCGAGACTTATGCCGCGCGCCAACGGCGCAATTCGCGCATCGAGGACCGCATCCTGCGCAGCATCCTCGACAACGAGGTGATGATCGAAACCTCGGGACACGCGATCGGCCAGGTGAACGGGCTCACGGTCTACGACATGGGCGACCGCCGCTTCGGCACGCCCGTCCGCATCAGCGCGCGCGCCTCGGTCGGCCGCGCCGGCCTCATCAATATCGAGCGCGACGTGGCATTGGGCGGTCCCATCCAGCAGAAGGCGGCGATGGTGCTGCAAGGCTTCCTCGCCGGCTGCTTCGCCCAGGTGCGGCCCCTGTCCTTCACCTGCTCGATCACGTTCGAGCAAAGCTATGGCGGCGTCGAGGGCGACAGCGCGTCCCTGGCCGAGCTCATCGCCGTGCTGTCCGATCTCGCGCAGCTCCCGGTGCGGCAGGACATCGCCATCACCGGCTCGATGAACCAGGCCGGGATGGCCCAAGCGATCGGCGGCGCCTACACCAAGATCGAGGGATTCCACCGGCTGTGCAGCGCCCGTCCGGGCGGCCTCACCGGCGCCCAGGGCGTCGTCCTGCCCGAAGCGAACCGCACCCACATCGCACTCCATGACGATCTGGTCGAAGCGATCGCGGCCGGCCGCTTTCATCTCTGGACGGTTGCGACGCTCGCCGACGCGGCCGAGCTGATGATCGGCGTGCCCGCCGGAACCGCGGATGCGGACGGGAATTATCCGCCCGGCACGATCTTCGGCCAGGCCGCGGCGCGGCTTGCCGCGTTCGACCGCATTCTCGCCGAGCGCCGCGAGCCGCTCGCCTAACGGTCCGGCTTCGTGCCCGGCAGGCGTGGCGCATTTCCTCGAAGTCATGCTTCGGCATTGCGCGTCTGCCCAATCTCGACATCGAGATCGCCCATCGCCGTGCGTCCGACGCGAGCGCCTAGCAGCTCACGGTGAGACCCCGCCCGCGGCAAGGGAGACCGCTTGACGCAGGGCGTGCGCTACCGGAAACTGCTGGCGATTCCAAGGGGCGCCCTGGTAAGGGGCTGAGACGCCGCTCGAGCGCACTGCGACGCGGCAACCCTTCGAACCTGATCCGGCTCGTACCGGCGTAGGGACAGGAACATGAACCGCCATTCCTTCCCGCAGCAGGCCCGGATCATTTGACGAGGCGTATCGCCAGGAGATCGTCATGCCCGAAGGCACGTCCAGAGATATGTTCAAGGTTTCGACCGGCCCCCTGCCCGCTTCGCGCAAGACGCATGTCGCGGGCACCAGATTCCCCGACGTGCGGGTCGCGATGCGCGAGATCGACATCACGCCCTCGGCGAAGGAGCCGCCGCTGCCGGTCTATGACCCGTCGGGCCCCTATACCGACCCGGCCACTTCGATCGACATCCGCGCCGGATTGGCGCCGCTGCGCGAGCAATGGATCCGCGCGCGCGGCGATGTCGAGGACGTGGTGGGGCGCAACATCCGGCCGGAGGACAACGGACTGCGCGCCGACGAGGAAAGCCCGGTGCCGGCGTTCGACCGCGGAGCACGGAAGCCGCTGCGCGCGCGCGCCGGCGCGGCCGTGACGCAGTTGGCCTATGCGCGGCGCGGCATCGTCACGCCCGAGATGGAATACATCGCGATCCGCGAGAACCTTGGCCTGGCGCAGGCGAAGGACAAGGCGGCGCGCGACGGCGAATTGTTCGGCGCGGCGATACCCGATCACGTCACGCCCGAATTCGTGCGCGACGAGGTGGCGCGCGGGCGCGCCATCATTCCGGCCAACATCAACCATCCGGAAAGCGAGCCGATGATCATCGGCCGGAATTTCCTGGTGAAGATCAACGCCAATATCGGCAATTCGATCGTCACCTCGTCGGTCGCCGAAGAGGTCGACAAGCTCGTCTGGGCGATCCGCTGGGGCGGCGACACGGTGATGGACCTGTCGACCGGCAAGAACATCCACACGATCCGCGAATGGATCATCCGCAACGCGCCCGTGCCGATCGGCACCGTGCCGATCTACCAGGCGCTCGAGAAGGTGAACGGCAAGGCCGAGGACCTGACCTGGGAGATCTTCCGCGACACGCTCATCGAGCAGTGCGAGCAGGGCGTCGACTATTTCACGATTCACGCGGGCGTGCGCCTGCCCTTCATCCCGCTGACGGCGAAACGCGTGACCGGCATCGTCTCGCGCGGCGGCTCGATCTTGGCGAAATGGTGCCTCGCGCATCACCAGGAGAATTTCCTCTACACGAACTTCGCGGAAATCTGCGAGATCATGCGCGCCTATGACGTGAGCTTCTCGCTCGGCGACGGGCTCCGGCCCGGCTCGACCGCGGACGCCAACGACGAGGCGCAGTTCGCCGAGCTGAAGACCCTGGGCGAGCTCACCAAGATCGCCTGGAAGCACGACGTGCAGGTGATGATCGAGGGCCCCGGCCACGTGCCGATGCACAAGATCAAGGAGAACATGGACCTGCAGCTCGAGCATTGCCACGAGGCGCCGTTCTATACGCTCGGGCCGCTCGTCACCGACATCGCGCCGGGCTACGACCACATCACGAGCGCGATCGGCGCGGCGATGATCGGCTGGTTCGGCACGGCCATGCTGTGCTACGTGACGCCGAAGGAGCATTTGGGCCTGCCCGACCGCGACGACGTGAAGGACGGCGTCATCGCCTACAAGATCGCGGCGCACGCGGCCGATCTCGCCAAGGGCCATCCGACCGCCAAGGCGCGCGACGATGCGCTGTCGCGCGCGCGGTTCGAGTTCCGCTGGCGCGACCAGTTCAACCTGGCGCTCGATCCCGAGACGGCGGAGAAGTTCCACGACCAGACGCTGCCGGCGGAAGGGGCGAAGCTCGCGCATTTCTGCTCGATGTGCGGCCCCAAATTCTGCTCGATGAAGATCTCGCAGGAAGTGCGCGAATACGCCGAGAAGGGGATGGCGGACAAGAGCCGCTCGTTCCTCGAGGAAGGCGGCGAGATCTACAAGGTGCTCGAAGGGAAGGCCGCGGCCGTCGATCCGTGAGCGACCCGACCTCCCGCTACTATCCCGACAGGCCTTATGCCTGCGCGCTCGCCGTGTGCCGACGCGGCGAGCGGGTGTTGTTGGCCCGGCGCGCGATGGGGCCGGGCATCGGCCGCTGGGGCTTTCCCGGCGGCATGCAGGAGCTGGGCGAGACGATCGAGGCCGGCGCCCGGCGCGAGCTTCTGGAGGAGACCGGCATCGAGGCCGAGCCGGTGCGGATCATCGGCGGCTCGAACGTCATCGGCCGCGACGAGCAGGACCGGGTCCGCGCCCATTTCACCCTGGTCGCGGTGCTGCTCGACTGGCGTGCCGGCGAGGGCGCGCCGATCGAGGATGCCTCCGAGGTGCGCTGGGTCACGCTCGCCGAGGCCGCTCAGCTCGACACCTTCACCGACGCGATGCCGCTGATGCGGCTGGCCCTTGGCGCGCTTGCATGAATCCGGCCTAACGGCTAATATTTTCTCGGTCCACAACAACAGAAAGGAGGTGATCCCGTGTCTCTTTGTCTGAGCCCGGGTCGCCTCGAAGTGTCTGAATAGCCAAAGTATTTGGGCTTTCGGGTGCTTCCCGGCCGACAAATGTGGCGCGACGCCAAAAGCGTGCGCCGTGTTCGAGACCCCGGTAGCGGCGAACCCGCTGCCGGGGTTCTCTTTTGCCGGCCGGAAATCGCTTGCCGGCGCCGCGGCGCGGGGTCTAGACCCGCCGGCGCCATGACCGGATCGAGTCCCGAGACGATCGCGAACCTGCCGGCGGTGCGGACGGTCGCGGACTTGCGGCGCGAGGTCGACGCCTGGCGCGAGCAGGGTCTAAGGGTGGCGCTCGTGCCGACCATGGGCGCGCTGCACGCGGGCCATCTCGCACTCGTTGCGCGGGCGCGGGAGTTGGCCCAGCGCGTGGTCGCGAGCCTCTTCGTCAATCCGGCGCAGTTCGGCCCAAGCGAGGATTTCGCGCGCTATCCGCGCGACGAGCAGGCTGATGCGGCGAAACTGGCCGCCGCCGGATGCGATCTTCTTTATGCGCCGGGCGTTGCCGAAATCTATCCGCCGGGCTTCGCCGTGACGGTCGATCCGGGAGCCCTTGCCGAGCGCCTGTGCGGGCGTTTTCGCCCCGGCCATTTCAAGGGCGTCGCGACCGTCGTGACGAAGCTGCTGCTCGAGGCGCGGCCCGACGTCGCCTGCTTCGGCGAGAAGGATTATCAGCAGCTTCAGATCATTCGCCGCGTCGTGCGCGACCTCGATATTCCCGGTGCGCATCGAAGGCGTCGCCGACCGTGCGCGAGGCCGATGGGCTCGCGCTCTCCTCGCGCAATGCTTATCTCACGCCGTCCGAGCGCAGGGTGGCACCCGCGCTCCACCGCACGCTGGCGGAAACAGCCGCACGCGTGCGCGCCGGCGCGCCGCCGCGCGAAGCGGAAGCGGAAGCGGTGGCCCGGCTTCGCGATGCCGGCTTCGCCGCGGTCGATTATGTCGAGGTGTGCGATGCCGCCACGCTCGATCCGCTCGCACGATTGGACCGGCCAGGACGCGTGCTCGCCGCCGCGCGGCTCGGCACGACCCGGCTCATCGACAATCTGCCGGTCGCGCCAAAGCAATAGACGGGCGGATCAGTTGCGGGCGACGGCTTGGCGCGCCGCGCCCGTATGCCCCTCATATTCCGGAACGAGCGCCGCAAGCAGCGCCAGCGCGCGCTCGTCGTGCCGCTCGCGCGCCTGATCGATGAGCTCGTCCAAGAGCCGTTGCAGCACCGCGTAATCGATCGTCCGGGGGGCTGCGAGAAGAATGCCCTGCGACTTCGTGGGAAGCGGCGGCTCGCCCGGATGGAACAGCTCCTCCTTCAGCTTTTCGCCGGGGCGCAGTCCGATGAACTCGATCGCGACATCGCGCCCGGGCTTCAGGCCCGCCAGCCGGATCATCTGCTCGGCGAGATCGACGATCTTGATCGGCTGGCCCATGTCGAGGACGTAGATGTGGCCGCGTTCCGCATCCGCCATGCCGAAGGCCGAGGCCTGCAGCACGAGCTCGACCGCCTCGCGCACCGTCATGAAGAAGCGCGCGATGTCGGGATGCGTGACCGTGAGCGGGCCGCCTCGTTCGAGCTGGCGCTGAAACAGCGGGACGACCGAACCGGTCGAGCCCAGCACATTGCCGAAGCGCACGGTGAGGAAGCGCGTGCCGGGCGCGCGCTTCGCCTCGCCGACATCGAGCGCCTGGCAGATGCTTTCGGCGACCCGTTTCGAGGCGCCCATCACGCTCGTCGGATTGACCGCCTTGTCGGACGAGATCATCACCATGGCGCGCACGCCCGAGGCGCGGCAGGCCTCGGCGACGTTGCGGGTGCCGAGTACGTTGGTGAGGATGCCCTCGCACGGATTGGCCTCGACGATCGGCACGTGCTTCAAGGCGGCGGCGTGGAAGACGAGCTCGGGCCGCTCGCCCGCCATGACGTCGTCGATGCGGCGCCGGTCGCGCACGTCGCCGATGAGCATGACGCGCTGCACGTCGGGGAAGCGCTCGGCTATCTCGCGGTCGATGGCGTAGAGCGCGAATTCGCCATTGTCGAGGAGCGCAAGGCTCGCCGGCCCGTAGGCCGCGATCTGGCGCGTCAACTCCGATCCGATCGTGCCGCCGGCGCCGGTCACGAGCACGCGGCGGCCCGCGATCAGCGCCTTCATGCTGACGCGGTCGAGCACGGCCTGCGGCCGGCCCAGGAGATCCTCGATCGCGACCGGCTCGATCGGTCGCGGATCGTCCTCGCGCGTCGACTGGAAATCGGTGAGGCGCGGCAGCCGCGCCAGCGAAATCCCGAGCTCGTCGGCAAGATCGAGCAAATGCCGTACCACGGCGCCGTCGAGCGAGCGGGCGCTGATGATGAGGCGCTGCGGCCTTTCGCCGCGCCGCGACAGCAATTCCACGACCGAACGCACGTCGCCGATCGTGCCGAGCACCGGCACGCCGCCGATGTCGCGCCCGACGCGCACCTCGCTGTCGGAGACGAGGCCGACGACGCGATAGGCGCGCCCCGGATCGCGCTGCGTCGCGCGGATGAAGAGATCGGCATCGTCGCGCGCGCCGATCACCAGCACGGGGATCGCGCTATGGCTCGCGCGCTCGAGCAGATGATCGAGATTGCGGTCCTTGAAGACGCGATAGGCGAACCGCGGACCGCCCAGCAACGCGACCAGCAGGAGCCAGTTGATGCCGACGAGCGAGCGCGGCAATTCGTCGAGCCGCGTCGCCATGAACATGAGCGGGAAGAAGACGAGAATGACGAGCGTCGCCGCGCGCAAAAGCGAGAGCAGATCCGGCAGCGAGGCAAAGCGCCAAATGCCGCGATAGAGACCCGTCCATAAGAAGACGACGCCGGCCGTCGCGGCAAAGGCGGCGTCATAGGTCAGGATGAGCCCCGGCTTGTAGTGCCAGATCGCATCGCCGACGCGGAGATAGAACGAGAATATGAAGGAAAGCGCGGCCATGACGACGTCATGACCGAACGCGGCCCAGGCTCTCCTTCCTAGCGGCAAGCGTATATTTACCACGGCCGGCACGTTAGAAAACCGGCTCCGGCGCGGCAAGCGAAATGCGCCCGAGGAGACTTCGCCACGCAATTCCGAGTATGGTGCGGCCGAGCCTCGCGATGGGCGCGCCGAACATGCTTTATGACTTCAGCAAGATTTTCGAGTACGTGGTGGAGCCGGGCAATCTGCTCGTCTTCCTGCTCACCGCCGGCGCGCTGCTTCTTGCCTTCGGCCGGCGGCGCAGCGGTGGATGGCTCGTGGGGCTCGTGACCGTGGCGATGCTCGTTCTCACCATCTTTCCGGTCGGGCAATGGGTCATAGCGCCGCTCGAAGACCGCTTTCCGCCGGTCGCCCTGCCGCAACGGATCGACGGCATCGTGCTGCTGGGCGGCGCCGTACGAATCGCCGTGTCTGTGGCGCACAATCAGCCGGCCCTCAACGAGATGGCGCCGCGCATTACCGAAACGCTGGCGCTCTCGCGCCGCTATCCCGACGTGCCGGTCGTCATCTCGGGCGGCGATCCGGCCATCTTCAACCGCGGCGTCAGCGAGGCGGACATCACCCGTTCGTTGCTCGTTTCGCTTGGTCTCGATCCGCGCCGCATCGTGGCCGAAGAGCGCTCGCGCAACACATATGAGAATGCCGTCGACTCCAAGGAGGTCGCCAAGCCCGCGCCGGGACAGGCCTGGGTGCTCGTCACGTCGGCCAATCACATGCCGCGCGCAATGGGCTGCTTCCGGCAGGTCGGGTGGGACATGCTTCCCGATCCGGTCGATTACGAGACGAGCGGATCGCCGGTTTCGCTCATTTACGACCGCGACGAGCAAGTTCTCGACACGGCTCTGCACGAATGGATCGGGCTCGTCGCCTATCGGCTGCTCGGCCGCATCGATTCCTTCTTCCCCTCGCCCAGCTCATCGGCGAGCGCGCGGTAGAGCGCTCGCGTAGCGGCCTCGACCGCCTCGTCGGAGAAACCTTGCTCGACGATGCGGCGGCTCGCGGCGCCGAAACGTCGGCGGAGCGCTTCATCCCGCGCGAGCGTCTCGAGCGCATCGGCGAGCGCCGCCACGTCGCCCGGCGGAACGAGGAGCGCGTTTTCGCCCTGGCGCGCGATCGCGCGCGTGCCGGGCACATCGGTCGCAACGATCGGGCGGCCCATCGCGGCGGCTTCGAGCAGGCTTTTCGGCAAGCCTTCGCCGCCCAGCGACGCGAGCACCGCGACGTGCGCGCCGGCCCAGACATGCGCGATGTCGTCGACATGGCCCGGCATCGCGATGCCCGGAAGCGTGCGCCAGCGCGCGAGCGTGGCGTCGTCGATGGCGCTGGGATTTTCTGGATCGGATGCTCCGGCGAGCACGAGCCGCACGTCGAGGCCGCGCGCGCGCAGCATCTGGTGCGCCGCGACGAGAGTGATCGACGCCCTTGATGGCGATCATGCGCCCGGCATAGGCGAAGACGACGGACCCCTCCGGTTCCGGCGCCGGGCGATAGCGCGCGAGATCGACGCCCGAGCCCTCGATCATGGCGATGCGCCAGGCTGCGCCGGGCCGTCGCGCCGCGAGAGCGCGCCGGTCCTCATCGTTCTGCACGATGACGCGGCTGCCAGGACGCAGCAGCAGCAACGGCCACAGCATTCGCATCGACCGCGCGGCAAGACGCGCACGACCGGAGCCCGCGCTCGCGAGATAGCCCCCGCCGGCGATCATGCTGACGACACCCGGAACGCGCGCGAGACGCGCCGCGATGCCGCCGAGCAGCGCCGGCTTCAAGGCCACGTGATGAACGATGAGGGGACGCTCGCGCCGGTAGAGGCGATAGATTTCGGCGATCGCGGCAAGGCTCGCGAGCGGCCCGATGCTGCGACGGCGCCAGGACAGGGGATGAAGCGCGAAGCCGGCGGCGCGGATACGCTCGCCATGCGGCCGCAACGCGCGTCGCGACCGCAACGTCGAATCCCGCATCGCGCGCCGCGCGCGCCATCGGCAGGCGATGCGACCAGAAATACCAGTCCTCGGTGACGAGGAAGATGAGCTTGGCGCGCGCCATCGCGGCCTCAGCCGGCTTCGCTCAAGTACGCGCGGCACGTCGCGGCGATGCCGTCCTCGAGCGCGACGCGCGGGCGCCAGTCGAGCGTGCGGCGCGTCGGCTCGTCATCGACCGTAAGATTTTCGAGCAGCCGGTCGGCGGCATCGTCTTGGCCGACAAGCCGCGCGGCAATGCGCAGCAGCGAAGGCGGACAGGGAAAGAGGCGGGCCGACCGTCCCATCGCCCGCGCGATGATGCGCACGAGTTCGGCGGTGGAGAGATCGCGCTTGTCGCGCAACAGGAACGCGCCGCCCGACGCGCGGGCATCGTCGAGCACGATCTCGACGAGATCGAGCAGGTTTTCGAGGAAGATGAAGCTGCGGCGATTGTCGATGCTCGCGAGCGGCAGCGGCATGCCGCTCGCGGCAAGGCGCAGGAGCGCGCGGAAGTTCGCCTTGACGCCGGGGCCATAGACGAGCGGCGGCCGCAGGATGACGAGCGCGTCGCCCGCCTCGCGCATCGCCTGTTCGATCGCCGCCTTGGCGCGGCCATAGGGATCGGCCGGGCGCAGCGGATCGCTCGCACGAAAAGAGCCGGCGCCGCCATGCGCCTTGACCGAGCTGAAGAGCACGATGCGCCGGATGCCCGCCTTGCGCGTCGCCGCGGCGAGCGCGCGCGACGTTGCCGCTTCGGCTTCGATCCAGGCTTCGCCATGTTCGGGCGGCGCATGTGCGCGGCTGGCGAGATGCACCACGGACTCTGCACCGGCGAGGAGCGTCGCCCAGTCCGTCGCGGCGGTGAGCTCCCCCGTTGCCCGGAGCTCGACGCCCGCCGCAAAGGCGGTGTCGCGGCGCGGGGCGGCAATGACGCGGCGGCCGCGCGCGGCGAGCCGGGCGACGAGCGGCCGGCCGATAAAGCCGGCGGCGCCGAGCACCAGGACGCCGCCGCTAGCCATGCCGCCCCCGCCGGTCGAGCACATAAAGCAGGAGCGCGACTGCCGCCGCCGCCAGCATGCAAGCGCCACGACCGGATGCGCGAGCGCGACGAGCGCGAGCACGACGAGCACGGCGTCGGCCAGGAGGACCAAGCGCGCCACCGCGGCATGATCGCCGCCGGAGCCGAGGCCGCGCTGATAGAAATGCTCGCGGTGCGCCTGCCAGAACGGCGCGCGCCGCGCCACGCGACGGGCAAGAGTGATGGTTGCATCGGCAAGATAATAGAGCGGCAGGATCAGCGCGGGCGCCCAAAGCCCGCGTCGCCGCCAACAGCAGCAGCAGCCAGCCGAGCAGAAATCCCAAAGGCACGCTGCCGACATCGCCGAGGAAAATCTGTGCCGGGTGCCAATTCCAGCGCAGGAATCCCGAGCGCCGCCGCCGCCGCAACGAGCGCGAGCGCGGCGGTATCGTCGTGCCATCCGGCGAGCGCGAGCACGAGGGCGAGACCGATGCCGAGCGTCGCCGTCTCGATCCCGGCAATCCCGTCGATCCCGTCCATGAAGTTGTAGAGCTCGACGAACCACAGCCACAGAAGTGCCGCCGCCGCATGGTCGAGCACGGGCGGCAGCACGCCCTGAAAGACGGGCGCCGCCGGCAACGCGAAGAGACCGGCTAGCACGGCGACTGCATGCGCACCGAGCCGGACCGGCACCGGCACACTGCCGCGGTCGTCACGCCAGGACAGCACCGCGAGCGCCGCCGCCGCCGCGAGAACGATGAGCATGCCGCGCGGCACATTCTGCCACGCGAGCGCGAGCCAGCCGGCGGCAAGCGCCGGCATGACCGCCAAGCCGCCGCCGCGCGGCACCGGCGTGCGATGAGACGAGCGCGCGACCGGCCGATCGAGGATGGCGCGCGCGGAAAGCCAGCCGCGCAGCGCGCCGGTCAGCAGGTAGCTTGCCGCGAATACCAAGACCGCGACAAAGACCGCCCATCCCCAAGCCATCGCCCGGTGATAGGCGAGCCCCTTGCGCCATGCAACGCCGGCGCGCCCGGCCGGAACCCGTCTCGTTCCGTCCCCGTTAGCGGAATGATGACCAGGCTTGCGATCACGCTGCCGATCGCGGCGATAGTGTGCGGCGCAACGATCGAGACCGCCACAGCGCAAAGCTGCGGCACCCAGGTTGCGCGCCTGGCGCAGCAATACGGCCTCTCGTCACGCGGTGGGCAGGCCGGCGTGTCAGGCGCGAACATCCCGCAGAACGGCTCGACCGTCCCCAATCCCGCCACGCCGCCGCCGCCTCAAGTGGCTGCGCGGCAAAACATGGCAACGACCCTTACGGCGGCGCGCGCCGCCGATCAGCGCGGCGATACGGCGGCATGCGAGGCGCTCTTGAACGCCGCACAAGGAATGGCGGGCGGACGGCCCTAAGGACGGCG
Organism: uncultured Alphaproteobacteria bacterium; assembly: GCA_963804235.1. Taxonomy (GTDB): domain Bacteria; phylum Pseudomonadota; class Alphaproteobacteria; order ATCC43930; family CGMCC-115725; genus DATJLY01. The sequence continues at coordinate 82,200 of CAWDPP010000056.1, read as the reverse complement.
CGGTCGCTCGCCCTATTCCGGCGCTTCGACCGTCCAGGCAGGGATGCCGGCGGCGATCTCGATCCGGCACAGCGTCACAGTGTCGAAATGGAAATCACCCATTTTCGTGATGTTCTGCCGGACGTCGCGGCAGACACGGCCGCGCAGCGAACGATAGACGTCGTCGACGGCGACGGCGTTGCCGTCGGCCGTGAACGAGCGCGCTCCATCGTGCGACTGCCAGTTGACGGGAACACCGGTCCCGCCCGTGGCGGCCTGTTCGCTCGCGACGGCGAGATCCTTGCGCTCGGCGAAGGTGAGCCACTGCTTGAGACCCGGAGCGATCACGAGGTCGACCGATGTGTCAGGCAGCTCGGCCAATCCCGGGCCGGCGAGGAGCGCGCCCGAAGGCTCGCCCGCCGTGACGGTCACCGCCGGCGGCGGGCGGTCGATCAGCCGCCCGATCGGGGCCGGATGATTGACCTCGGAATAGGCGTCCTGCGCGGCGGTGCTTACGTCCTGCGCCGCGGAGCTGACGCCCTGCTTTGCGGAATCGAGATTTTGGCTGAAGGAGGAACAGGCGGCGAGTGCCAATGCCGTCATCGCGAACGCCGCGCGGGCGGCGGCTCGGCTATAATGGCCGCCATGCGACCCTTCATCCTCGCGGCAGGGCTCGTGGCGCTCGCGGCACATCCGGCGCGCGCGCAGTTCTATGATCTCGACGGCACCTATCGCTGCGTGACGGCGCCCGACGATAGCTGCGCCAAGAGCGAATCCGACGCCCCGGCGCCGGCGCTGCCGCTGGCGCGCGAACAGGACGATGCGCCATCCTTCGCCGAAGCGATCGAGCATGTGAAGAAGCGCGCGCCGACCGAAGCCGACATGCGCGTCCTCGCCGCGCGCGCCGAGGCCAAGGACGCGCGCGCCGTCGAGGTCATAGCCTGGTGCAAGCTCAACGGTATCGGCACCAAGGCCAATGCGCTCGACGCCTTCTGGCTCTATCACGAAGCCGAGCAGCTCGGCGTCGCCAACGCGAAAAGGAACGAGACGGCGATCTTCGAGCGGCGCCTCACGTCGGCGCAACGCCAGGAAGTGCTCACGAAGGAAAGCGCGAAGTGAGCGGGGCATGACCCGGCACTCTGCCCCGGGACCTCTAAAGGTCTCCTTAACCGAGCGCCAATGACGGCGGGATTCGGGCCCTACTACGACGCGACGGCCGGGCGGCCGCCGCGCCGCACCCTCATCTCGGCGCTCGAGCGGTTCGGGGATTTCGCGGGATTTGCCGTCGATCTCGGCTGCGGCGACGGCCGCGACACGATCGAGTTGCTGCGCCGCGGCTGGAGCGTGCTCGCGATCGATGCCGAAGCGGACGCAATCGCCCGCCTCGACGCGCGCCAGGACCTGCCGCCGCAGCGCCGGCTCCGGACGCTGATGGCGCGGTTCGAGGCAACGGAATGGGAGGCCGCCGATCTCGTCAATGCCAGCTTCGCGCTGCCGCTGCTCGCACCCGGCGAATTCGCGGCGGTGTGGCAGCGCATCGTCCGCTCGCTCAAGCCGGGCGGCAGATTCGCCGGGCAGCTTTACGGCGAACGCGACGATTGGGCGGCCCGCCCCGGCATCACGTGCCTGAGGCGCGCCGAGGCGGAGCGGCTTGTCGCGGGTCTCGCCGTCGAATTATTCGAGGAGGAGGACTCCGACGCCGTGACGCCGCGCGGCACGCCGAAGCACTGGCATATTTTTCACGTCGTCGCGCGGCGCGCCTGAAGGCTCAGCGCCAGCCGCGCCCGCCCCAATAGCCGAAGCCGACGCCGACATTGACACCGATCGGCGGCCCGTAAACGTAGCCCGGCGCGTAATAGCCGGGCGCGTAGGCGTAGCCCGGAGGCGGCGGCGCGATATAGCACGCACTGAGCGCGAAGAGCGCGCCCAAGAGCACGAGCGGCGCAACAAGACGCTTTACCATGGAAACGGTTCCACTCATCAATTAACGATGCGCCAGGATCCATCGGACTGGCGGCAAGCTGTTCCGGTGAGCTGCTGCGGCGTGCCGTCGATTACGGTGGTCGAATTGTAGGGCCGGCAATCGGCAGCCGGAGAGGCGGGCGCAGCGGCCGGGGCCGGCGGCGCAATCGCGGCAGCCGGCGCCGGTACGTAGTAAACCGGCGGAGGCGGCGGCGGGAGGTAGTAGACGGGCGCCGGCGGATAATAGACCGGCGGTGGCATGAACAGCGGCAGGCCGAAGCCGACGCCGACAATGACGCGGGCCGAAGCCGGCGCGGGTGCGAGCGTGGCACCCGCCGCGGCGACGATCCCGGCTGCGACGAGCGTCCGGACGACATGACCCGAGAACATCTCTATCCTCCATCAGAATAACGGCAATAACGTCTCCGTCATTCCTCGTGCCCGTTTTACGACAGGAAGGCACGTAATATCCCCGTGACAAACGTTGAACGGGAATTGTGGCGCAAATAGGATCGCGCCAGGAGAGCGAGCATGGGGGAAGCGAAGCGGCGGGGCGCGGGCGGCGCGAATTTGCGCCGGCTTTATCCGCGCTCGGGCGCCGCGGCGATAACGAAGCTCGTCGTGCCCGCCGGACCCGGACTACCGCCGCGCGAGCGCGCGCTCGAGGCGCGAACGATCGCCGAATCCGTGCGCGTGCGCGTACGCACTGCGCTCGTCCGAGCTTCTGCTGCGGGGAATGTCGAGCGGATGCTCGACGCGATCGACGAAATCGGCAGCCAATGCATGAGCCTCTACGAGGCGGCACTCGCGCAGGGGGCGGCCGACAACACGGCGCATGGCGCGGAGCTTGCCGGCGTCGCGTGCCGGCGCGGCTGCGCCTTCTGCTGCCATGTCGATGTCGATGTGACGCCGCTCGAAGCGATTCGCCTGGCGCGCCGCGCGGCAAACGCCGGCACGGCGCAGGAAGGGGCGCGGCGCCAGCCCTGCCCGCTTCTGGTCGATGGCGCGTGCTCGCAGTACGAGCGGCGGCCCTTGGCGTGCCGCGCCGTCTTCTCGCCCGATGCGCGGCGCTGCGAGGCGGGATACATGACGGCGGATGCGGTGTCGGTGCCGAGCCTCGAATGGCCGCGCCATCTCGCCGCGGGCTATATAACCGGCGAGATCGCGGCGCTCGACGATGTTGGCCTCGCGAGCCACATGGTGGTGCTGCGCGCGGCGCTCGCGCTGCTGCGATCGGATGACGGCGCGGTTCTCAAATGGCTCAATGGCACGGACGTGTTTCCGCGCCGCGTCACGGCGCTGCCACAATAAGCTCACAGGGCATGGGGAGGGGATGATGCAGGTAGGGATGATCCGCGCCATCGCCGGGGCGGCGCTTGCCGCGGCCGCGTTCGCGTCACCATGCCGCGCCGCGGGCGAGCATGCGGTGCTGGCGATCCCCGGCCAGAACCTGCTCTTCCTCGTGCAGTATGTCGCGGCCGACCGGCATCTCTGGTCGGATCAGGGGCTCGATGTCGAGGTGACCTACATCACCGGCATCGGCTCGATGAACGCGGTCATTTCCGGATCGGCCGACTTCTCGATGTCGTCGGGCCCGTCGATCGACCGCGCCAACGCGCGCGGCCAGAAACTCACCGCGCTCGCCACCGCGATCAATCAATCGGGGCAGGATATCGTCATCCGCAAGGAGATCGCGGACGCCGCGCATTTCGATCCGAATGCGCCGCTCGCGGTCCGCGCGAAGATCCTGAAGGGGCACAGCTTCGCGGTGGGCGGCGTCGCCGCCATCCCCGACATCGTGCTGAAGGTGGTCGGCCAGGGGGCCGGCATCGCGCCCGCGGACATCCAGGTGACGCCGATGCAGCCGCCCGAGTTTCTGGCGGCGTTCGAGCGCAAGGCGATCGACGGCTTCGCGAACGGCCCGCCGACGCCGCAGCAGGTGCTGCTCAACGGGACCGGCGTGCTCGTGTCCAATTCGGCAAAGGGCGAGCCGCAGCAATTCTCGCCCGTGTCGGCGTCGCTCCTGCTGGCGCGGACGGATTTCTGCCCGGCGCATCTATCGGTCTGCACCAAGATGGTGCATGGCGTGGTCGAGGCGATAAAGCTGATCCGCAGCGATCGCGCCACGGCGCTCGCGGTGATGAAGGCGCATTTCGGCATGTACGACGACAAGGTGCTGGCCGCGTCCTACGACATGGTGCGGTCGATGACGCCCGATCTGCCGCTGACGACGGCGCAAGAGCTCGAGAACAGCGACAACCTGAACGTCGCCGCCGGTTTTCTCAAGGAAGCAGAGAAATTGCCGCGCTACGACACGATCATCGATAACGAATTCGTGAAATGAGGGTGCTCTTCCCTCGCCGGCAAAAGCGAGGCAGAATGGCGCGCCGAATTCGCAGGGGAGGTGACATGCCATGACGAAATTCCGATCGCTCCATCTTGCGGCCGCGGCCGCGCTTGCCGCGGCAATCCTGGCCGGCCCGGCGTAGGCCGCCGACCAGAAGCCGGTGTTCAACCTCACGGCACCCGGCCACAAGGAATTCACGCATCTCGGCAAGAAGAACGCCGGCAATGCCCCGAACTGCGGCGGCGACAATGTTTCGCCGGCGCTGTCCTGGCGCGGCGCGCCGCCCGCGACCAAGAGCTATGCGATCGCCCTCCTCGATCCGGCGTCGCCTTCGCTGAGCAATTTCGTTCATTGGCTTGCCTACGACATCCCGGCGGCGAAGACCTCGCTCAAGGAAGGCGAGGCAAGCAAGCCCTCGACCGAATTCAAGAGCGGCAAGAACGGTCCCGGAAAGGAGGGCTATTTCGGCCCCTGCCCGCCCGCCGGCCAGAAGGCGCATCCCTTTACGTTCCTGCTGCTGGCGACGGACCTCGCGCCGGGCTCGCTGCAGCCCGGCATGACGCGCGACGAGCTTGCCGCGGCGTTGAAGGATCACGTCATCGACCGCACCACGCTCGTCCTGCCGTACGGGCACTGAGCGCCCTGCCGGTCAGCCGGCGCCCTTCCGCCCCGCCACGACGATCGCGATCGGCGGCTTCTCGTAGGTCGTCTCGACGCGCGCGAAGCCGCTCTCCGCGAGCGCCTGCAGATGCGGTTCGGCCCCGCCCGGAAAGCGGTCGTAGTTGAGGAAGTAGCCGCCCGGCTTCAGCAGGTCGTGGATCGCGCGATAGCACGCGAAGATCTTCGCCCGGTCGCCGAGATTGTGAATGGCGATCGCGGACACGGCGAGATCGAACGGCCCGCCGACCGCTTTCGGCCAGGCCGGATCGAGCAGGTCGCACAAGACATAGCGCGGCTCGCGCGCGCCTTTTCCCAAGCGCTCGCGCGCCTGATCCGACATCGGCCGCGAGTAGTCCTGCATGACCACGCGTGCCGCGGGGAAAAACTTCAACACCTCGTCCGTGACGATGCCATAGCCCGCGCCGACATCGAGCACGTCGATCGCGGCAGCGCGCGCGAACGGCGCCGCGGCGAGCATCTGCCGCAGCAGCGGCCGCCGCTCGTCGTCGCGCGTGACGTCCTTGGCGATCCAGTCGGCGACATAGGACGACGAATGCCAGTCGTGATGCGATGTCCGGAAATTCTCTGGCTGGGACGGCATTTCTGACCTCGCAACGGAGCGTTCAGGGCGCTGGTGCCGGATGAGAGGATTGAACTCCCGACCTTCGGTTTACAAAACCGCTGCTCTACCGCTGAGCTAATCCGGCACAGCCAGCCGCGGACGAACGCGTTTTAGCGCCCGTGGCCGCGCCGTCCAACTGCATCGTCCCAAAGCACCCCGCCGTTCCGCATTTTTTAGGATTTCGCGGCCGATGATCCGCGCGACACCCTCACGAGGAAGATCGCGCAATGTTTAGACAAAATGTTCGTACCGGCATAGCGCTCGGTCATGCGTGCGGCATTGTCGGCGCGATGATCGGCCTCGATCCGGTCCTCGCGCACTTTGGCTATACGCTCGGTCGCGATATTCCCGTACCCTTTCCCGGCCGCCGGCGTCATCGGTCTTCTTATGATCGTGCTGGGCCTGCGGCTGGTGTACGAGAGCGATCTCAAGCGGCGCAAAGGACCGTGGGGGACATGAGCGGCGGGACTGCCGAACCGAGCGCGGGTCATTTCCCTCTCTGCGCCGCGTCGACGCGCGCGACCGCCGCGTCGATGAAGGACAGGTCGGCATATTTCGCGGCATCGACGTGCGACTTCAAATATCCCAGCTCCAGCATCGCGTCGAGATTGCGTTGCAAGGCCGCCACGTCGGGCCGCGAGTTGGGATCGCGATAATCGTCTGCGCCGGGCAAGAGATAGTATCTCGCCAGGAAATCGGGCGATTGCTTCGTGACCTTGGCGACCATCGCCACGGCCTCGGTGCGGTTCGCCGGCGTCAGCATCCAGCGCCCCGAGCGCACGACATCCTCGAAGAAATCGGCAAGCACGGCGCGGTTGCGTCTCGAGGAATGCGGCGCGGGCGCAGTAGAAAGCGAACTCCGTCACGCCGAACGCGTCCTTCTCCAGGAACAAGGTGCGCATTTGGGCGGCGACGTCCGGGTCGTGCATGTAGTTGGTGTTGAGCGCCCCGAGATCCGACCTTCCGGCCCGCCAGCATCGGAACCATGTTCGCGAGCGACACTTCGATGGCGGTATAGTCGCGCTTGTCTTCGAGCCCGTGCTTCCTCAGCACGTAGCGCATGGCGAGATCGGTCACGCTGCCGCCGCCGTTGGTGGCGAGGACCTTGCCCTTCAAATCCTCGATGGTGCGGATCGGGCTGTCTTTCAGCACCGCGAAATTGAACGAGTAATAGCCATCGACGCCGTCGCGAAAATTATCGAATACGAGGCGCAGATCGTCCATCTTGGCCGCATCGACGGCGATGCCGAAGGACGAATAGCCGAGCAGCGCGAAATCGAGATCGCCGGCGGCAAGGGCCGTGATCTCGATCGTGGACGCCTGGAAGCCCAGCGCCTCGACATCGTAGGACTGTGCCGAGGTGCGGCACGATATCCTGCCGGTGCGCGAGGAACGGCGCGAATTTCTCGGGCGCCGCCTGATAGCCGATGCGGATCTTGAGCGGATCGGCGCACGACGGGGACGCGGCGGCGGCGCCGAGCAAGCACAAGGAGAGCGCCAGAGCGGCTCGCACGGGCATTACCGGAAGCGCGGCAGAACTTGCTCGCACAACATGCGCAGCGAGTTCATCACGCGGGCGGGCGGAAGGCCGCCGCCGCAATTGAGCTCGGCGAGAATCCCGTCGAAGCCGATCTCCTCGCGCAGCTGATGCAGGCGGTCGACGACGCCATCGGGCGTGCCGACCACGATCTTGTCGCGCAGCACTTCCTCGTACGTGATGGTTTGCAGCCCGCGCCCGCGTTCGGAGCGGCGCTCGACCGCGCGCGCCCCCGCCTGGTCCGCCGACGCCTCGATGCGCGCGCCGAGCACGCGGTAGAAGCCCATGATGCTCTCTTCCGGCTCCTCGCGCGCGCGCGTCTCGGTCTCCGCGACATAGATCGGGGATGCGGAGATACACTTCGCCCGCGGCCGGGATGGCCCGCGGCGCGATAGGCCTCGCGGTAGGCCAGGATGTTGGGGATGAGGTCTTTGAGAGAGCCGGCGCGGCCCGCCACCATGACGGAGTCGCCGAGCTTGCCGACGGAGGGGAAAGTGTCGGCGCTGTTGGCGGCGACGCGGACCGGCGGATGCGGCCGCTGGAACGGCTTGGGCGAGAGGCTCACGTTCTTGCAGGTGAAGAACTTGCCCTCGTAGGAGAACGAAGTCTCGGTCCAGGCGCGCTTGATGAGCGCCAGCGCCTCGGGAAAGCGCGCCTGGCTCTCGGCGTAGGAGACGCCGTAGGCGTCGTAGGCGCGCGGCAGGCCGCTGCGGCCGACGCCGAAGATGAGGCGGCCGCGGCTGATCTGATCGACGGTCGCCGCCTCCTCGGCCATGCGCACGGGATGCCCGAGCGGCAGGACCTGGACGGCAGTGCCGATGCGGATGCGGCTGGTGCGGGCGGCGACGGCGCTGGCGACGGTGAGCGGCGCGGATAGCACCGACCGCCCCGGGTCCATGTGCAACTCGCCGAGCCAGACGACATCGAGCCCCATTCGCTCGGCGGCGTCGATCTCGGCAAACCCGTTGGCGAAGGCCTCCGCATGCGCGTCGCCGGGCGCGCAGCGGAACTCGTGGAACATGCCGAATTCCATCGCCCGTTCTCCCTGCCCAACCGCCGCGAACGACGGACCGGGCGGGCACGAGTCTATATGAGCTTCGCTCCGCCCGCACCCTTGTCGCGGACCGTGCGGCCGAGGGGCGAAGCTCAGAACTTGATCATGTCGGTTTTGGTGAGCGTGACCGGCAAGCGGAAGCCAGCGCCCAATTGCCAGGCGGTGAGTTGCTCCGCATAGGGTTCGTCGGCGGACATGCCGTCGACCGGAACGATGACCTTTATGCCGCGAAGCCCCGCCGCGCTCGCGGTATAGAGGACCGCGCCGTTGGCAGAGGTGCCCATTGTAATAACCGTCTCGATGCCCTTGTCCTTGAGTATCTTGGCGAGATCGGTATTGAGAAATTTATCGGCCTGGGCGGCGACGACCGGTTCGTTGCCGGCCGGCGCCAGGTCCTTCAGGATATCGGCGGCCGTGGTCCCGGGAAAACACGAGTAGATGACCGTCACGCCCTTGGCGCGCGCTTCGGCGAGGAGCTTCTTCGCCCCAGGCACGGTGGCGAGGCAGCGCGCACGCTTGCCGCAATTCTGGTTCAGGAAATCGAGCAGCAGCAGCGCGGTGGTCTTGGGCTCGAGCGTGACGGGCTTGAGCGCGGGCGGCGGCGGCGCTTTGACGCTCGCCCATTCGTCGATCACGGTTTGCGCATGAAGCGGCGCGGCCGCGCCCAGAAAAGTCGCAAAGCCCGCCAGCGCCATCAAGCAACGCAACCAGCTCATCGCTCCCTCCCGTTCTGCTCCGGCCAGGATTAGCACGAACCGAGAAGGGCGCGCTATTGACCGTGCCGCGTTCGCGCAAGAGACTTTGCCGGAACAGGCGATGCGGCGCGCGGCAGACTGTCCCGCAAAAACAAAAAAGCCGCGCCGCCAGGATGGCGACGCGGCTTCGGTAGGGCAGTCTATGGCAAATCTTCGCGCGCCGCGGCGCGGCGTATCAAGGAGGTCGAGCGATGACGAGCGCGAGCGGCAAGCGGCGCATGAGCCGCGGCGAAGTGATCGAACGGGCGCGCGGCATCGCGGCCGCGGTCGCGCCGCAGGCCGAACGTGCGGAGAAATTGCGGCGCCTGCCGCCCGAGAATGTGGCGGCGATCATGCAGTCGGGCCTCATGCCGATGATGCGCCCGGCCCGGTTCGGCGGGTTCGGCGGCGATTGGCTCGATCTCTTGAACGCCTGCGTCGAGGTCGGGCGCGCGTGCGGCTCGACCTCGTGGTGCCTATCGTTCCTGCTGCATCACCAGTGGATCTTCGCGTATTTCCCGGACGCGGCGCAAAAGCGCGTGTTCGAGGCGGCACCCGATCCGAAGTTCGTCGTGTCGTTCGCGCCCTCCGGCACGGTCAAGCCTGCGCCAGGCGGATGGGAATTGAGCGGCGAATGGCCGTGGGGATCGGGCGGCGATCACTGCGACTGGGCGATGGTGGGAGCGCTCGTGCCGCGCGCCGAGGGCGAGCCGCCGGAAGCGCGCATGTTCCTGCTGCTGCCCGGCCAGTTCCGCATGCGCGACGTGTGGCATAGCGTCGGGCTCAAAGGTTCCGGCACGAACAACATCGTGGTCGATCCGGTCTTCGTGCCGGCGGACTACACGCTCAACATCTCCGAAGCGCGCGAGGGAACCGCGCCGGGCTGCAGCCTCGAGGACGGCGTCATTTTCCGCTCGCCGTTGAGCGCGCAGGCCTGGGTCGGGATCGTGTCGCCGCTCCTTGGCGTCGCGCACGGCGCCTGCGACAACTTCATCGGATATACGCGCACGAAGACGTCGACCTTCGGCGCCAAGTCCGCCGACCTTGCGCCATTGCAGGTCGCGATCGGCGAGTTGCTGGCCGAACTCGACGCCGCAGTTGCGCTGGCGGTGCGCATCAACGAGGGGCTTTTTGCCGAGCAGCCGGTCACGCTCGAGCATCGCGTGCGCTATCGCCGCAACGCCACCTTGGCGGCGCGGCTTGCGCTGAGTGCGGTCGATCGCCTGTTCGATCTCGCCGGCGCACAGGGTCTTACGGAATTGAGCGCCTTGCAGCGCCATTGGCGCGACGCGCATGCGATCGCGCATCACTACGCGCTCGCCGGCGTCGCATTCCAGAACGCCGGGCGCTTGGCGCTCGGCCTTGGGATGACCCCGGGCGATCCGCTCTACTGACGGACGCGCCTCATTCCTTCGGCTTCAATTTCAGCGACGCGGAGTTGATGCAGTAGCGCAGGCCCGTGGGCTTCGGGCCATCCGGGAACACGTGTCCCAGATGCGCCTCGCAGCGGCTGCACAGCACCTCGGTGCGGGCCATGAACATGGTCCGGTCGGTCTCGGTCTCGACCACTTCCTTGGCGACGGGTTCGTAGAAGCTCGGCCATCCCGTGCCGGAATCGAATTTCGTATCCGAGCTGAAGAGCTCCTGTCCGCAGCAAACGCAGGTGTAGACGCCCTTCGCTTTCGCATCCCAGTATTCGCCGGTGAATGCGCGCTCGGTGCCCTTCTGCCGCGCGACGTGATACTGCTCAGGTGTGAGCTCTTTCTTCCATTCGGCATCCGGCTTTTCGATCTTTTCGGCCATCGTCGATCTCCTCGCCGCCATCATAGCGCGGTACCGTCGGCCGGGCCACGGCCGGAGAAATGCCGAGGATCATCGCTCGATCGACGTGGGCGTGCCGCCGCAATTATGGCCGCCCGCCGTCGCACACGCCTGCATGCGGTTCCAATCGTAGAAGGAGAACAGAAACTCGGTGAGCAGGACGGCCGTCACGATTGCGGCGGCGATGAGCAGGAGCTGGCGCATTGCAATCGACTATGGGGATGCAAACCATGCGGCGCAAGCATGCTCAAGCCTCGATCGCTCGCGCCATTATTCGTTAACACACTCGACCTAGACTGCAGGACCAATCCTCTCGTCCTTCCGTCATGCTCAATCTGAGTTCGTCAAGACGATACGAGGTCGCGGCGCGGCGCGACGGACGTTGGCTGATCGATTGCCTCGCCCGCAGCGAGAACGAGGCGCGTGCGCGCGCCGAAGAGCTGTACCGCGACGAGACGATCGAGGCCGTCCGCGTCGTAAGAGCGCGCTTCGGCCATGACGGGACTTCGTTCGAGTCCGTCCTCTTTGAACAGGAGCGCCCGAAACAGAAGAGCGCGCCTCCGGTTCGCATCGCGGCCTCGCCTGCCGAAACGGCGTTGTGCGAAACCCTGGACGATCTCTACGGGCGCGCGAGCCGGCGCGCCATCGCCCGGCTGCTGCGCAATTTCCTCGACCGCTACGGCATCACGCCGACCGAATTGCTGCACCATCATCGCTACATGCGCATGCTCGAACGGCAGGAAAATCTCCTGTCCCAGGCGGTGCAACGGATGGCGTCGCTGCAGGCGAAGGCGCGCCGGGTCGAGCCGCGCGTGCGCGGCGACGCGATCGACCGCTTCGTCGCGGAAGCGAACGCGCGGGCGCGCGACGCGCTCGCCTCGCGCGCGGCGCCGAGGCTCGGTGAGGATGGTATCGAAGCGCTCGCTGCCGCCGTCGCGTCGCGGGCGAAGAGCGAAGCGGATCAGGCCTTCTACTTGCGCTTTGCCGTCAGCGTCGCGTGGGAAGCGAATTTCGGCCCCGCCGATAAGCTCGCGGCGGTTGGCGCATGGGCCGGCGCGGCGGAGACGCTTGCGCCGCTCATCGACGAGATCGCCGCCGGGCTGTTGGGCGCCGCAGGTCTCGTTCAGGAGGTGCTCGGCGCACAGCCGCATCTCGGCGCGGCGCTGGGCACGCTGGCGGATCTTGCGTTGGGGCATACGGCGGACAAGGTGCCGCCCGCGCTGGCGCCGTTCGCCGGCCTCCTCGGCGCCTCGGCTCTTCCGGAGACGCGTCTCGTGCTCGTCGAGCGCATCGAGCGCGAGCTCGCAAGCGACAAGCCTCTGAGCCGCGACGACGCCGTGACGCAGCGCCGCCAGTTCGAAGCACTGCTCGACAAGCTCGTCGATGCCGACGGATTTTTTGCCGGCGGTCCGGCCATGGTCGAAGCCATCGCGCGACGTTCGCGCCGCCTCGAGATCGTCGGCGGGGTCGATTCCATGCGCTTCCGGTCGGAGACGGCGGCCGGCCGGCTCGAGGAGCTGCTTGCCCATGCCGCCGATGTCTTCGCCGAACGGCAGCAACGCGCGGTCGGCACATATTTCGCCACCCTGCTCGACGAGCTCGGCGAAGATCGTGCCGCCGTCGAAACCTATCGCCTGCAGGTCGGCAAACTGCCGTTCCCAGACGCTCTGAAAGCGGCGATGTCGGCGCGCATTTCGGCGGGACCGGGCACCCCACGGGCGTGAATTAACAGCGTTTTTACCCGGCTGCCCTAACCTGCGAGCCGGGGTCAAGCGCTCTTAGAAAACATGCCGCGTCAACAACTTAATACGGTTTCCGATGGCGTAAAACCGGCCGCGCGAACGCCGGAGGAAATCGTCCAGATCCTCGATTTGCACGAGCGCTGGTCGCGTAAACAGCCGGGCGGCATTTGCGCCGATCTCACGTTTCAGGTTCTGTCGGGGGCCAATCTCTCGCGCATCAATCTGCGCGGGGCGAAGCTCGCGGGGTGCGACCTGTCGCACAGCCGCCTCGCCGCCGCGGATCTGCGCGGCTGCGACCTCTTTTCCGCCAATCTCAGCAACGTCGATCTGACGAATGCCGATTTGAGCGGGGCCGATCTTCGCGGCATCAATCTGCGGGGCGCGAATTCTGACAGGGGCGCGGCTCGAGAACGCCGATTTGCGCAAGGGATCGCTGCTCGGGCCGTCGGGCGACGGCACGGTTTCGTTCGTCGGATCGGTCAGCGGCAAAGCCGACATGCGCGCAGCCGGCATGAAGTGCGCGGACCTGACCGGCGCCCGGCTCAACGATGCCATCCTCACCGGCGCCGACCTGACCGAAGCGAAGCTCGTGAACGCGACGCTGGTCGGTGCGGTGCTGCAAAGCGCGCGGCTCGTCAATGCGCAACTGGCCGGCGCCGATCTCACCAACGCCAATCTCATCCAGGCGGATTTCAAGGACGCCGACCTCGCCAGCGCGACTGTCGCCGGCGCCAATCTCGAGGGCAGCGATTTCACCGGAGCGAAGGTCGAGGGCGTCGATTTCTCGCGCGCCACGCTGACCGGCGCCAAGATCAGCCTGTCGATTTCAACCCTCGCCGAAGATGTCCAGAAGATCATCCACGATCATGTCCTGTGGGCGGACAGCCATGGGCGCGAAGGCTCGCGGGCCGAGCTTTATCGCCGCAATTTCGTGCGCATCGATTTCACCGGCGTGGATTTGAGCGGCGCGAGCCTGCTCGAATGCAAGTTCGGCAGCGCGCTGTTCCGCAAGTCGCGCCTCACCATGGCCAATCTCTCGGCCGCCGATCTCATTCAGTGCGATCTCACCGAAGCGGTGTTGAATGGGGTGAATTTGGCGCGGGCCGATCTGTCGGAGGCGCAGCTGTGCGGCGCCCAGCTCGGGCCGGTGGAGATCCGCAATCGCGACGGCTCGCCGTCCGGGCGCTTCTGGCCGGCCAATCTTACCGGAACCTGCCTCAGGAAGGCCAATCTGGCCGGCGCCGATCTTCGTATGGCCAATTTGAGCCGGGCGGATCTGTCGGAGGCCGATCTGAGCGGCGCCATTCTCGAGGACGCGAATCTCGGCGGCGCGAAGCTCGACGGCGCCAGGCTCGAGGGCGCGCGGCTGCCGATCTAGCCGATCTAATTGAGCGGCGCGGCCGAGCGCGGCTCGGCGGAGGCGATCTCGGTCAGCAGCTTGTTGGTGATGGCGTCGCCGAAGGTCGTGAAGTCCTCGACGACTTGGAGAAATGCGCCCGGACCGCCGACGACGTTGTCCTTGTACCAGTTCGGCAGCCCGCCGGGCGGCTGCGTATGGGCGAAGAAGTAGCCCTCGGGCCTCTTGTTGATGATGGCCAGGCCGTTGATCGTGACGCCCTTCGCAATGGCTTCGTCGCGCGCGTCGGTGATCGGCCGGCCGGCGTTGTTGGTGCCGTCACCCGACACATCGATGATGCGGCGGTCGGCGTCGACGCCACTCTTGCCGAACTCCGCCATGGCGAAGTCAATAGCCGCGCTGATCGACGTCCGCCCGCTGAAAGAGCGCGGCGCGCTGGTCAGCGTCGCGGCGAAATCCGCCGCCCCTTCCGCGTCCCGGATCACCGTCCACTTGACGACGATGTTCTGCTCGTCGGGTCCGGCCCATTCGATGAAGCAGACCGCGATCGCGCGATGCGTGCCGGCTTGAATCGCCGTCAGCACGCGCGGGCTGGTGATCCCGGCGGCATAACCCTGGCGCTGCAGTTTGAACTCGCCCTCGTCGATGCTGCGGGAGACATCGGCGGCCAGCACCAGCGCCACGTCGACCAATTCCGCCCGCGCCACCCCCGCCCCGAGAACGAACGCGGCCACCAGCGCCAGTAGATACCGCCCGCCAAGCATGGCACACCTCCGAAGAAGGCGACCTGACCCCGATCATAAGCCCCGAGCGATGCCGGCGAAAGGCGGCGCGAGCGGCCGGTTTCGATGCGGATCCCGCTCTGCTCGTTCGGATCGGGCTCCCCTCCGAACGCAAGGGTTGAGGGACAACAAAACTTCATCCTCTCCCGCTAAGGCGAGAACTTTGTGCGTTCCGTTCCGTTGGTTCGGATGGCACCGCAGGAAGGTGCCGATTGGGTCAAAGAGGAACGCGTTATGCCTTTCGACGGGACCGGCTTGGAAGGCCGAAATCGATGCCCTCGACAAGATCGACAAGGTGATCGACCTGTTGTCACGCGAGGATCGCTGGTGCAAGCAGCAGCTCCGCTCCTATGACGGTCGGCGCTGCATCCTCGGCGCCATGATGGCGGCCGACGCGACGATCGCGCTCAAGGAGCCGATCCTCATGGCGATCAAACAGGTCACCGGGCGCGACTATCTCCGCATCGAGATGTTCAACGACCATCCCTTGACCAGCCATGGGCTGGTGGTGCGGGTCTTGAACCAGGCTCGCGATAATATCGTTACGGGGTTCGTCGAGCGGCCGTTGGGGACCGCGCCGCCCGTGCCGACATGGTGGGGGCCCTCGCTCAAGCCCCTGTCGCAATTGCGTCGGCTGTTCGCCTAGGAACCAAGCCTGCGGCGCCGATGCCGCGGGCCGTTCGCCGTGCGCTCGAGCCTTCCGCCTCGCGGCGGCGAGGCTCGATGTGCTTTGGGGCTCTCCGCATCCCTGCCATTCGCAAGACAAGGCTTGCGGTTTCCCCGGCGCCTGCGACACTCGGCCGCTGAATCAGGCGAGGTCTGGTGGCAACGTAATGAGCTTTGCGGCGCGCAAACCCCGGTTCCACTATGCCTGGACCATCACGGCGGTCGCGTTCCTGACCTTTCTCGTGACGGCAGGCGTGCGTTCGGCGCCCTCCGTTCTCATCGTTCCGCTCGAGCAGCAATTCGGCTGGGACCGCGCGACGATCTCGTTCGCGATCGGTGTCCAACTGCTGGTCTATGGCCTGATCGGCCCTTTTTCGGCTGGGCTCGTCGACCGGATCGGCCTGCGCGCAACCATGTTGGGAGCGGTGGTGCTGACGGTCGTGGGGTTCGGCGGAACGCTGTTCGCAACAGAGCCATGGCACCTGTGGTTGACCTGGGGCCTCGGCGCCGGGCTGGGGACGGGCGCCGCCGCGCTCGTTCTTGCGGCCGTGATCGCCAATCGCTGGTTTGTCGCGCATCGCGGCATCGCCATCGGCGTCATGACCGGCAGCGCCGCGACCGGGCAGCTGATCTTCCTGCCGCTCCTCGCCAACATCGTCCAGCATTTCGGCTGGCGCGCATCGGTGTGGACAGCCTGCGCGGCGGCGACCCTGGTGCTGCCGCTCCTGTTCTTCTTCATGTACGACCGGCCGCGCGACATCGGACTGAAGCCCTATGGCGTGCCGGACGATGCGCCGGACGAGCCGCTGCCGCCGCGCGTCAATCCCGTCACCGCCGTGTTCTCGATCTTCGGCGAGTGCGTTCAATCGCGCGATTTCTGGCTGCTGTCGGCGACGTTCTTCGTGTGCGGGGCCAGCACGTTCGGGCTGATCGGGACGCATTTCATCCCTGCTTGCCTCGATCACGGAATCCCGGAGAACACGTCTGCCGAGATTCTGGCGGCCATGGGCGTCTGCAACGTCGTCGGGACGCTCGCTTCGGGTTGGCTCACGGACCGCTTCGATTCGCGGATCCTGCTGTTCTGGTACTACGGGCTGCGCGGCCTGTCGCTGCTGTTCCTGCCTTACGCCTTCGATTATTCCTATTGGGGCCTCGGCATTTTCGGGCTGTTCTATGGCTTCGATTGGATCACCACGGTGCCGCCCACGGTGCGGCTCACCAGCAACATCTTCGGGCTGCAAAAGGCCGGCATCGTCTATGGCTGGATCATGGTGATGCACCAGATCGGCGCGGCCGTGTTCGCCTATGCGAGCGGCGTGTGGCGTACCGATTTCGGCGACTACAACGGCGCGTTCCTCGTGTCCGGCGCCATCTGCATCATCGCGGCGCTCCTGGTGCTGCGCGTCGGCCGCCGCAGTCCCGAGCGGCCGCGCCCGGCCTTCGCGGGAGCGTAATCCCAGGACGGAACTTCACGTCCCGCTGGGCGCCGCATTGGGCGTCGCCGCGACCACCGACTTGTAGGTCACCATCACGTCGGCGATCGCCTGCGCGAGATTGGCGGGCGGATTGGCGCAGGTCACGTTCGCCGCGTTGACCGCCGTATTCTCGTCGGCGACGACCGAGGGATCGGCGCCCGCGCTCTGCGCATAAATCTGGAAGCCGGCATCGGCCGCCTGCACGAGCCAGCACGCCATCTCGATGGTCGGCTGCGCCTCGGCGACCGTCGCATTCGCGTCGCTCTGGGCTTGCTGAACTTGGGCTTCCGTACAGCCGGCCACAGCCAGCGTTGCCGCGAAAAGCATTTTGCAGCGCATCACTTCGCCTCCGGCAGAAGAATGTTGAGAATGCCGTAGGCGGCCATCGTCGCGATCGTGAGCGGCGGCTGGCTCCCCACGACGGCTTGCAGCAGCGATATCGCCAGCACCGCAAGCCCATGATTGGTCGTGGCTTCGCCCCAGCGGGCGAGCAGATAGGCTGTCATCGTGGTTCTCCAGGGATGGCCGCGTCGGGCGGCGGATTTCAGGCGGGCCGGTCAGGCCTCACATCACTGCGGTGGATGTTCGCCGGCCTGTGCGATGCGAAAGAGCCGCTTGAGCCAGCCGCGGCCGAACTGGGCGAATTCCTGCGCGCGCGCATATCGTTCGGCCCGCAGCGCGAGGTAGCTGTGAAAATCGTCGTCCTGCGCCCGCGCCATGGCGGCGAACGTCTCCCGCCCGGCGACACCGTCGACCCCAAGCCTCAACGCCGTTTGCGCCAGCTCGATCGCGCTGCCTTGATTGACCGCGCAATCGAACACGGCAAGCGCCCAGCGCCACGGCATGTCGGCGCAGCGATGCTTCTGCCAATAATCCCGCTGATAGATGTCCTTGGCCCCCTGGAGCGACAGGCTGGCGATGTCGATCCACGGATAGGCGCGGCGCGAGATCCCGAATTTCGTTTCACCGCCGCGGTCGCGCGGATCGAACACGTAGCCGCCCTCCTCGCCCACGACCAGGGCGAATGCGGCATCGAAGAAATTCATCAAAATGCCCTCGGATCGAAGCCATGGTGGAGACAGACGATGCGCACGAGCCTGCGGAATTCGGCGTTGTGTTCGGTCTTCGGCGTCTCCGTGGCACGCTCGACCTGGTAGAGGTGAAGCATCTCGTGCGCGACGGTCCGCAATAAGGTCTCGGAATGTCCGACATTGGCCGCCGAGATGGCGATGCGGTGGCGCGCGCTGTGGCCGCGGCAATAATGGCCGCGCCGATCGCGCGCCGCGATGACGTGGAATTCCACGTCATCGGCGTGCGGCAGGCCCCAGGCGCGGAACGGCGCCGAGACGCGCAGAAATTCATAAGCCGCGGCCAGCATCTCGGGCGTAAGACGAAGCGTCACGGCGACGGCCAGTGGAACTTGCCCGCAACGAAACTGACGAAGAGAGAAACGACGCCGCTGACGCCGCCGGCCAAAAGCGTTGCCCGAAGATTACGTGTCTGCGCGTCATGCCGCTCGCGTCGGGCGCTCTCCTGTTCCGCGCCGGTGCGCTCGCTCGTCCAGGCAAGGACGCGATCGAGCTTCTGATCCATCGCATCGACCTTGTCCTCGAGCGCTCCGAATCGGCCCTCGAGCCGGCCAATGCGGATCTCGACCGAACCGTTTCCGTCCATCGTTATTCGGGCTTCGGCACGAGCGCCGGCGGCGACCGGGTCAGGTCGACGACATAGCGATCGTCGGGCGCGGCGCCCGGCGTCTCGATCGTCGCCTCGCCCGCCTGCGCCTGGAGCGCGAGGTCGCGCGGCGCGCACGAGCCGTGCCGCCTGATCGCGCCCGTCGCAATGTCGTAAACGGCGAAGTGCGTCATCGCCGCAGCTCCGTCACGGAGAGATCGACATAGCTCGCGGTCGCCGCCGGGCTCACGCTCGACGCCATGTCGGCGATGAAGGCGAAGACCCCCGACTGTGCGCCCGGCGTATAGGTCGTCTGCTTCGCGACCGTCGCCGTGACGCCGGGATTGATGGTTATGCCCGCGCTGTCGAGCACCGCGACGCCCTGATACGTGACGCGCCAAACGATCGTCACCGCGGACGACGCAGTGTTGGTGAATTGCGCGTTGTAGGCGACTTGGACGAGCTCGCCCGTCGTCGTGAGCGCGCCGGAGACGAGTGTCGCATTGGACGGCGATACCGGCAGCGTGATCGGCCCGGCGGCGGAGACCGTGAGCTGTGCCGTCGCGGCATTGAGCGCCATATCCGGCGTCTGGATGATGCCTGGCAGCAGCCCGCTCGAGACCGTCGGCGGAGCGGCAAGCGTGTGGGAATAACTCGAAACCTGGTCGAGGGTCTGCTTGCCGCCGCCATACTGGTTGAAGCTCAAAAGCTTGACGTGGATCGTCTGGCCGATGTCGGCGCTGTCATAGCCGATCGTGAAGTAGCTTCCCTCGCGCAGCCGCGCGAAGCTTGCGCCTGTCGAGTGTGCGGCGACCGCAGTGCCGTAAAAGCCGCGGCGCAAGTAACCCGGCGTCGCACCGTTCTTGCCGAGATTGTAGTTGTACTGCGCGGTAAGGCTCGCCTGCTCGTAGGTTACGAGCTCGCCATCGACGAGGCAGAGCGTGTTGCCGTGATCGGCGTCGGTCTGCGTGCCGGACAGCAGCGTGCCTTCGCTCTCGCTAAGATTCACCGAAAGCGTGTTGACGGTGTCGGGATCCGATCCGCTCGCGAAATTCGCGCTGAGCGTGCCCATGGCCGTGCCGCCCAAAAGCGTGCCGGCGTATTTGAAAGTCTCGTTATCGTGGCTGATCCAGATGTCGCAGCCGCCCCAATTCGGCCCCGAGCCGTTGGTGCAGAGGATCGTCTCCATCCCCAGACACGTTGCCGATCTGCACCGGCGCGTCGAACATGATGGGAGGCAAGGCATTGGCGGCTGGCTGGTTATAATTCGGCACGTAGCCAGCGGGCCGCTGATGCTGGTAGAGGGGGGCCGCGCCGGTCCCTTCGAGATATTCCTCCGCCGTGACGGAGAGCGTGCGGTCGTCGTTCTCGGTGATCTCCTTGATGCGGACCCACTGGCATCGGAAGTCCGGCGTTCGTGTCGGTGATGGCGACGATGTCCATCGGGTCGAGCAGGATGTATTCGCGGCCCAGGGTGAAGGCGAAGCTGCGCAAAATCTGTTGCCGCCCGAGCATGAGCTGCGCCGAGGCGAGTGCCGCGCTTCGGTCGCAGAAGAGATGAAGCTGCTTCGAGCCCGACGACTTGACGCCGAAGAACGCGATCGCAGCGTCGTCCTTGGCCTCGACGATGGTCGGATTGTACTGGTTCGCGCGGTCGAGATATTCGAGCTTGATGTCGTTTTCCTGGTCGGCGATGTCGGTGCGGGTGATGATGACCGGATCGGGCGAGGAGGCGGCCGAAACCGATTTCGGATTGGTGGTCTGGTTCGACGCCATGAAATCGTCGTCGTCGAGATCGTAGATCGGCTGCGACGGCGGCGTGTAGGTAGGCCCCGTTCCCCGAGATTGCCGTGTCGCCATAGGGCACGACGGTCAAGCAATCCGCCCGACCACACGATCTCGCTGTTGGTGGCCGTCATCAGGTCTTGCAGGAACGAATTGGCGGCGGCTTGCGTCGAGATCACCGGCGAGACGAAGAGGCCCGCGGCCTGGCAATAATCTGCGATAGGTCGAGAGATCGCCGATGCGCTCGGCCGGGAACTGCGCCAGCCCGTAATAGGGGTTGGTGAGGAAGTCCTGCAGCACGTCGGCCGGGTTGGCGTCGGGCACGTCGAGGATGAGAATTGTCCGGCCGGCATCGGCCGCGGCGAAGCCGTAGGAGCCGAACGAGGCCGGGCTGGTGACGGAGAGGGTGAACTCGCCCGCCGCCGGCGCGCTCAGCACCTGCGCCAGCTCCGCGCCGATGAAGGTGAGGCTGACGCCGCTGCCGCTTGCCGTCGCTGCGTTCGAGAGCGCGACCTCGTTGGCGAAAGTGAGCACGTCCGCCGTCGCGTTCGATCCGGCCGTGTTCGAGAGCGTGATCGAGCCCGGCGTGACGGCGCTCGCCGTCGCGAGGCTCGAAGGCCACCGGCGCTGTCGTTGATCGACATGCCGGTCGCCACTCCGACGAGTGTGCTCGGCGCGAGGATCAGGTTCGATCCCTGCGAGACGTTGCCCGTGATCTGGAACGAACCGTTCCATGTATCGCCCGGAACGTAGAGACTCGTCGAGCCGATATATGCCGTCGTGCCAGCGATGCTGTTGACCGTGCCGATGAAGTTGTTCCCGTTGTCGTTGATGATGGCTCCGACCGGAGGTGTAACCGGCGAGCAGTTCGAGAATCTCGTAGTCGTTCAGATCGCCAGTGAAGGTAAAGCCGATTTGAATGGTGTCCCCGATCGCCGTCGTCGCTGCTGCCGCACTGACGGTGATCGAGGTCGGCGTCACGCTCGCCACCGTGGTGCCCGGCGCGAAGACGCCGGCGCTGTCCGAGACCGGAGTGCTGGCGAAGGCCGAGTAGCTGCCGCTCGTGTTGGTGAGCGTGGCCGAGCCCGAGGACGCCGTGCCGGTCGCGGCGCCGCCGGACAACGACCTGCACGAACGTATAGGGCGCGACGCCGGCACCGATGACGCGGGCGCCGACCGCGACGCCGAGCATCGAGCCGAGCGAGGTGACGGGCTGCTCCCTGGCGCTGAGCGTGCCCGTGGTGAGGTCGGTGTAGAACACGCCTGGACTGAGCGCGGCGTCGATGAGGACGACGGGCTGCCCGGCATCGGCCGCGGAGAAGGTCCACTCGCGCGCAACCTCGGGCTGGCGCGATATTGACGCCCGAGGATGGAGTTCCGCGACACCTGGTGAGCGGCGTGCCCGGACGCGCGGGCTTTCCGCGCCGATGTCCCACACGACGCCGAGCCGATGCCGAGGTGCTCCCACGCGCCGCCGCCGCCGCCGATCGCCGCCGCGAGCCGGAGATGGACGCGCGACGATCGTGCCGATCGTACCGTTGAGCTGAAAGGGCGACGCAAACGGATCACGAGGTCGACGGCACGCCGTAATCGTAATCGTAGGACTGCGCCGTGACGGTATAGGGGCCGCTCGCCGGGATGGTCGCCGCCTCGACCACGGCGCCGGTGTCGGCGAAGCGCACCTCGAACGTCATATTGGGGAGTTCGGCGCTGTCGCCCAGCGACATGCCCTGCACCGCCGCATAGGCGATGCCGCGGAAGTTCTGCGCCGTCCTGCGGCGATCGAACGAGGCGAGCCACTGCCACGGCAGCTGTTGATAGTCGCCGTCGAAGAAGGTGAAGACGTTGCTGCTGGTGGCACCCGTCCGTCCTTCAGCGCGATGCCGCTCGGCCCGAACGAGATCGCCGACTTGTTCTGCCAGCCTGGATGATGGCGGAGATCGGCCCTTCGGCGAGGCCGAAGGCGAACGAGGACGAATAGGTGTAGCCGGTGATCGAGGACGAGGAACTGCCGCCGCCGCCCTTGCCGCCCGAGGCCGGCGGGCTGTAGACCGCCGTCGCGATGAAATCGCCGTACCAGATCAGATTGCCGGAGACGCGAGCCTGGCCATAACCGATAGGGCACTGGAACCCCGTTGACCGAGGTGTTGATGCGCAGCGAGGAAGCCGGCGTGGGCGGCGTTGCGGCGCGAGCTCTTGCTGCCCGCCGTGAAGAGGGCTGTGGTCATGCGTGCGGCCAGAGCGTGAAGAAGCGGACCGCACGTCCGCGGAGCCGTCCTTCGGTCGCGCGGTCGGGCATGAAGATGCCAGCGGCGGCGTTGGCGTGCGCGAGCGCGGGCCAGC
This sequence comes from uncultured Alphaproteobacteria bacterium, assembly GCA_963804235.1. GTDB lineage: Bacteria > Pseudomonadota > Alphaproteobacteria > ATCC43930 > CGMCC-115725 > DATJLY01. The sequence goes on along the minus strand of CAWDPP010000056.1, from coordinate 59,660 downwards.
CCGGCGGCATGACGACGGCGCCGTGCGCCCACGCATGCGCGAAACGGAAAAGACGCGAGATCGCCGGGCCTCACATCAGCAACCTCAATCTCGCGCGCGTGCGCGAGCACGGTGGCGAGGTAGGTCTCCTCGGCCGCTCTCTTGGGCAGGTTCCACTGGAAGGAATAATTGGTGTCGGCGGTGCGGATTTCGCGCACGCGCTCCGGCACGGCGGCGCGCGCGATGAGATAGATCGACTGCGCGCAATCGACGCCGCCTTTTTCGACGATGCGGCCGTGCGCGTCGCGTGTCCGCCTTGATCGCGGCCCTGGTGATGAAACGACGTACCGAGCCACGACGCGTCTCACGGACGATGGCGGCGCGCTCGGCGTCGCTTCGCTCATACCGCCGTCTCCGGTGCGGGGATGCTGAGACAGCCGCCGAAATTCGCCGTGTTCCGGAAGCGCGCGCAGGTGCCATAAGACTTGTCGCAGCCGGGATAGGCCGTGAAGCTGTCGCCGGCCGCCACGCCGAACGGGAACGGCGCGATCAAGCTGAAGAGGCCGCCGCTCCAGCTCCGCACCGTGCGCGCATAGCCTTGCGAGGCGCCCGAAGTCATGACGACGCGGCCCAAGGCGTAGGTGCCGGAGCCCGACGGCGCGGCGATCGTGGAGCTGAACTGGTTCGGCCCCGGGCCGTTCGACGAGACCGTGCCGTTCGCCGCGAAATTCGCGGCCGAGAGCGTGCAGCCCTGGTCGAACAGCGTGTGCACGCAGCTCGCCTGGAAGAGATTCCTCGGCAGCAGGTTCGCGAGCTTCTTCAGGTGGCTGTAGATCGTGATGGCGGCCTGGCTGCGGCCCACGTCGATCTCGCCGACGGTGCCATAGAAGATCGTGACGATGCCGGTCGGCGCGAGCGCCGCTCCCGGCGCGGGCCACGCTGGTGCTATCGCGCGGTCGACCTGCACCTCGGCGTTGTCCAACGCGCCGGCCTGCGCCGCCGCGAGCCAGGGCTGCGATCCGATCGCATCGGGAAAAGGCGCCGCCGTGAGTGGATCGACGAGGCGGGGCGCCACCACGACCTGCCAAGTGTCAACGTCGAGCCCGGTCTTATAGTGCGCGACCGCCTTGGCCTTGGCTTGATCGAAGGTCGGGCCCTGAGCCGACCAATGATTGCCCGCGGCCGTCACGTCGAGGGGACCGGCACTGTAGAGCAGTTCCGTCACGCCGCCGAACGCGCCGGCGAGCTTGAAGGTGTAGCAATCGACATCGACGAACGAGCGCGTCGCCAGGAGCGCGGCCGTGGCGCCCGGCGAAACCTCGTACCAGGGCGTCTTCATCAGACGTGATAGATCAGCACGGCGGCGATTTCGGAGGTCGCGGCGAGATTTGCCGCGGCGATGGTTTGCGTCGTCTTGTTCGAGCCATGCTCGACCAGCCCGGCGTAGGCGTTGCCGGGACTGACCTGAAGCGCGGCCTGCGTGTAGCCGCTGTCGAACGTCACGCCGGCGAGCGCCGTGGCTGGACCGCCGCCGGAATCGTTGCTGACGCTCGCGGCGGCGAACGGCAGCCCGCCGATCTCGACGTTCCCCGCCATGCCGCCGAGCGCCGAGATCGCGACGGTAAAGCGGCACACGACGAGACGGCCGATGCGCTCGTACGAGCCGGACTGGATCGTGTAGGTCGGGCTGCCGGCGGTGCCGGCGCCGGCAAGCGCCGGCGTCCACGTGCCGAAGGCATAGGGACCGGCCAGCATCGATCCGCCCGCGGTCGCGCCGTCGCCGACGCGCAGCGTGCCGTTCGTCACGTCATAGATCGGCTCGCCCTGCGCGGGCGTGATTCCGGCGATGTTCGCCGCCGTGTCGCGGCGGAGCTGAAGCTGCGTCGTGGTCATGGCACCGCTCTATTGCAGGAGCCCGTAGGCCGTGTTGCTCGGATTGAGGGCGGCGTAGGCCGCGGCCGCGCCGATCGGATAGCTGGTGGCGTTCGGATGGTCGCCGGCGTTGGTCGCGTATTGCGCCGTGTCGGCGACGCTGACGCACCATTTCTTGAGATCGCCCGCGCCCGACAAGCCGACGCCCGCGCTGCATTGGCCGCCGATGCCGCCGGTGCCCGAGACGTGATCGAGCGCGGCAAACGCGTTGTTGCCGTTGCTCGTGCCAGCCGCGATCCAGGCATTGACGACGTAGCCGACGCCCGCCGCGGCGAACGGCGTCTCCGTCGTCTGCCCGATGAAGGTCGCCCAACTGTCGGTGCTGCCGCCGCCGTTGCGCGCGCCGGCTTGCGGCGGCGCCACGAACACCCACATGCCCTTGCCGCCGACCGCCTTGAAGTCGTCGACCCAGCGCGACAAGTCCCTTTCGATCTGCGCCGCGGTGCGGGCGTCGTTCACGTCGTTCGGGAAGTCGTAGACGATGCTGTTGGTGAAGTCGCCCATCGCCGCGTTCTCGACGGTGTTGACGCCGGCGCTCGGGCTGCCATAGGTCTGGATGCCGTTGGCGCCGATGCAGACGCACAGGAACGGCGGGATGTTCGTGAAGAGGTCGAGCGCGCGCATCGGGAAGCCGACATAGCCGTTGGCGTCGCCGGCATCGTTGCTGCCGGTGTCGAACGAGCCGACCACATGGCTGTCGCCCTTGATGATGGTCGCGTGCTCGGAACAGGCGGGCGAATATCCGAGCACCATGAGCGGCGCCACGATCTTGCCGGAGACCGTACTGGCCCACGGACCCGCGGTGCCGTACTGCGTCGGCTGCGACGTGCCCTCGACCACGCCCGAGCCCGACGGCAGCACGCCGTTCGCGGTCTCGAACGCCGCGACCGGCCCGGTTGTGGCATGAACGAGGGTCTGGATCGCGTAAGTCGCGTTGGCGGGGATCGCGACCGTCAGCGCGTCGCTGTCCGTGACGGAGGTCGCCGCGGCGACCGACACCGACGGGTTGGTGCTCCAAGCGTACGAAGTCGGCGTGGTGCCGGGCGGATATTCGAGCGCGGCGGAATAGGTGCCGGCGACGAGATTGACGGCGGAATTGTAGACGTTGTAGGCCGCCTCCTCGCCGATGCCGTGCTGGTTCAACGACGAATTGGTGAAGCGGACCTTCATCGACGTAATCGCGCACGGCCCGTTCTTCATAGTGAGGCGCGAGGCGTGATAGGTGTTGTTGGCGTCGCCGCTGCCGAGCACGCCGGTATTGGGATAGAAGCTCTGGCCCATCTGCTGCCAGGGCGGATAGGCCGTCATATTCGTCGGGCCGCCGCCATGGCCGAAGCCGGCGAGCGCCACGAGCACAGACGCGGCGATGAGGACGCGGCGCATCATTGATAGGTCAAGCCCCAGCCGGTGCCGACCGAGCCGGTCAGGGTCGTCGAGGTCACGACCTGCACGTCGAGGAAATTCCCGGTGCTGACCGAGACGCCGCTGCCGCTGACCGTCCCGGTCGTGTTGGTATTGCTGACCGTGCATACGGTGCCGCCGCCGGGACTCGCGCTGCCGACACGCAGCGTCATGGTGACGCTGTTGCCGGTGCCTGGCGCGGCCGAGGTGTAGCAGGTGGTGAAGGTGACAGTGCCCGCGCGTGGCGCCGGCACCAGCACGTTCGCTTCCGCGCTGGCCGCGACACTCTCACCCAGGATCACGTAATACTTCGTGAGGTTCTGCGCCTGCACGGCCGAGGCGGTCCCCATGATCGGGGTCGAACTGCTGCCGCCCGAGGACGACGTGCCGCACGAGATGACGTTCGTCGTGCTGTTGAAGTTGAGGTGGTTGCCACCGCTGTCCTGGCAATTCGGGATTTCGCCGGAGAGGCCGAGGGACGCCCAGGCCAGCTCGTAATTGGTGTTATCAGACTGGATGGCGAGGTTCGTGTCGAGCGGGATGACGATGCTCGACAGCGCGCCCGGATAGACCGTCGAAGTCGTGACGTTGAGTGTGATCGGGGCGGTCCCGGCGTTGAGGATGCTGACGCCGTAGCCGGCGCCGAAGCCGGTCGTGCCCGCCTGCGCCAGCGTCCAGGTGCTCGGGCTCGAGCCCGTGAACAGCAGGAGCGTGCCGCAATCGGGGTGCGTCGCGCTCGACCCTTGGATCGAATAGCTGGTGCCGGTGATCGCCGCGCCGTTGTTGCCGAGCGTCGCGTTGACTTGCAGCGTGGAGCCGCTCTGGGAGAGGCCGCAGCCCGGCGCCACGCCAAGATTGCTGCGCGCGGAAGACGCGCTCGCGAGGTCGGACAGATTATTCGCCTCGGCGAGCGCAGCGATGTTGTTGGCGGCGGCGGCGCCAGCCGAGCTCGCGCCCGTGCCGCCTTGGGTCACCGGCAACGGCGACCCGAGATGCGTGCCGTTGACCTGGCTGCAGCCGGAATTGATGTCGCCGGCGCAGGAGCCGCCGCCGCCACCGCCGCTGCCGCCGCCGCCACCGCCGCTGCCGCTGCCGCCGCCGCCCTGGTGCTGCGCCAAAGCCGGGAGCGCGGAGAGGAAAAGCGCGAGCGCCGCGCCAGCAGCGAGCCGCCGCATCAGAGTGCTCCCACGCTGGCGTGGAACGGCGTCGACGCCGCCGAGGCGATGCACCAGATGCCCTGATTGCGCGGCGGCGGATAGGTCAGATCCCAACTGAGCGACTGGCCAGGCGGGATGGTGAAGCTGTCGGCGCCGTTCAGCGTTACGCCCGGCGAATAGCCGCACGAGATCGTCGCCGAGGCAGAAGCATTGGCGATGAAGGCGCTCGACCATGCCGCCGGGACGCCGGAATAATTCGCGACGTTGGCGCCGCCGCCGCCCACCGCCTGCGGCACGACGAGCACCGCCGAGGTGCCGATCGTCGCAGTGCTCGTCCCGACCAGTTTCGAGATGTCGGTGACGTTCAGCATCTGCGCCTCTGCGGCGCCGGCAAACCCGAGCAGCGCCAACGCCGCAAGGACCGCGCGCGCGCGCGCCGTTACAACCTGATCGTAGTGAAGCTGCATTTTTTCAGCTCCCAAAAGAGATACATGAAGTTCGAGAAATCGAGCGTGTCGGCGTCGAAGCGGCAGAGCCACGTGTAGGCGCCGGTCCAGGTGAGCGCCGTGCTGACAGCAGGCGCGGACGAAATCGTCACGATCCCGCCGGCCGCGAGCGCCCAGTCCGCCAAAAGTCCCGCGGCGAACACTTGGAGCGTCGAGCAGAAGCCGTAATCGAGATCGCCCGTGGGCGCGATCGTGCAATTGCCGTAATCGAGCGTTTGCGTCGGCGCGCTCGTGCAATTGCCATAATCGAGCGCCGCATCCGGCGCCGCCGCCGCGAGCGTCGGGTTCAGCACCGGCTCGGCGAAGCCGCCGAGGCTGCGCGTCAACTGAAAGGTCTGGGTGCTGCCGTCGCCGGTCGCGAACAGTTCGTCCGTGACGTTGTCGTCGTTCGGATCGTCGAACTGGAACACGCCGCCTGGCGCGAACATGACGCTGTTCCAGAAACCCTGGAGCAGCTGCCATTCGGCGAGGCTTTGCTCGGCACGCAGCAGCGCGAACGAGACTTCGTACTTGTAGAGCGGCGCAGTCCAGAGCGGCTGAAAGGTCTCGCGACCGGAGATCGCCTTCTGCCTGAGGCTCGAGGCAAGCGGCGAGCGCTGCACCGGATACTCGAGCCCGGGCAGCGTCGGAAACGCCGGGATCGCCATCTAGCCGGCCACCGACGGATTGGTGCCCATGTAGCGCGTGATGGTCTGCGCCAGCGTCTTGGCGTTGGCGTTGGCCCATTGCGCGACGCCGGCGGAATCGATCGCCTGCACCGTCACGTTGAGCGCGAAATTGCTGCCCGCCGAAGACGACGTGGCAGCTTGGCCGCCGGGAAAGCCCGGCACGGATCCGCCGGCGCGCGCCGTCGCCGCGACATCGGCCGGCAGGATCATTTCGCCGGCATGGACGAGTGCGATCATGTCGCGCGGGATCGACCAGGCGCCGGCCTGGAACATGGCGAGGTCGCCGAGATCGCCGGCCGCGCCTGCCGCACCGGCGCCGCCGCCGCCGCCGAAAAGCCCGGCCGCGAATCCCAAGATACCGCCGGCCGATCCGCCGCCGCCCGCGCCCATGCCGGCGCCAAGCGCCTCGAAGGCAAGCCAATCGAGGATCATCTCGGTGACGTATTCGCCGAACGAGATCGCAAGGTCGGCGAACAGTTTTTCCATCGCCGCCTGCCATGTCGTGGTGCCGGACAGCACCTCGTTGAAGATGGTGAGCGCGTTGCCCTCGATGGCGTGGAGCGCATCCATCCAGCCGGCGGCGCCCGATTGCGCGCCGTCGGTCATGCGCGTGCCGGCGAGGACGAACTGGTCGCCCAATGCCTTCACCGGCGCGGTAAGTCCGTCGAGCTCCGTCTTGATCTGCTGCACGGCGGCAAGGAGATCGGAGAACTCGGCGCCGAACACGACGTCGATGCGGTCATCGGCCATGGCAATTCCTCAATACGGGCGGCTTGCCGCTCACCGCGATGCCCGAGCGGGGATCGCCGGCAAGCTCCATCAGATCCTTCCAGCTTTCCTGCGGCTTCGGCGTGGGCGCCGGGCGCCAGCCGAGCGCGCGCGCGATCCATTGCAGCAGCAGATGGGACGGCGGCGCCTCTGCCCAGTGTCGCGCGAGCGCGCCGAGGCGCCGCATGGTGAGCCGGTCCTCGACCTCGTCCCAGCTCCACCCGGTCGCCTGGCAGACGTGGCAGATCAGTGCATCGACGAAATCGTCGAACTCGCCGCCGCCCCACGGGCTTCCCCCGGCTCTGCGCCCTCCCGGCGCTCGATGCCGGCCGCTTTCGCCAGCGGCGGCAGGGCGTGCAACAGCTCGGACAGCTTGATCGGCAGATCGAGGAATTCGTCGCGCGTCAGATCGGGGTAGTTGCGCGTCAAAGCCCAGTAGAGCGCGTCGAGCAAGCGATCGATCGCCTCCTCGTCGAGATCGTCGGCGTGCTTCACCGCGGCGAGGCCGAGCACGGCCGGGATCACCTTGCGGAACTGGCGCGGCGCCAGGTCCGCCATCACCCAGCTCCGCCCGGCGAGCGTCACTGTCGCGCCCTCGTAACCGGCGAACTTCAGCTCGCGCATCACGACACCTCGCCGAAGCTGTAGAGCCCGACATTGCCGGCCGCGTTGGCGAAGCACGAGAAACTCAGCTCGGGCATCATGAAGTCCTCGAGCTTGAAGGCGAGCGAGAGCTTGTCCGACATGCAGCTATAGAGCTGGATGTTGAGCGGCACGCCGTTCGTGCTGGTGTAGTACCAGAGCTGGAAGGTCGGGGTGACGCCGAGGAGCGGGTTCGCGAGCGCCAGTTGCTGGCCCGATCCGGAAACGCCGTAGGTATAAGTGACGAACACGCCCTTGCCGTTGTCGGCCGCGTTGAAGCCATAGACGCCGGCGCTTTGCGTGTATTGCCCCGCCGCCGGGCTCGACGGCACAAAGGCGAGCGGCAGGCCGGTCGCGGCATAGACGACGCCGAGATCGGCGACGAAGGTCGCGTGGTTCGTGGTCGTATAGGCGCCGGACGCGACGGTGCCGCTTTCCGACAGCGCCGTCGCCTGCTGTCCCGCGGCAAGCGTCGCGCCGAAGAAGGCGCTGTTGAGCGCGATGCCGGAAACGAGCGCCGCCTTCGCCTTCGCCGTGAATTTCGCGCCGCCGCGCGCGATGAACAGCGGGAACTGGTTCTGGCCGTAGAGCTCTTTCTTGTTGAACTGCTGGTCGAGCTGAAACTCGTTGGCGCGGCCGATATTGACGGGCGTGCCGTTCGATATGTCGGTGCGCTGCAGGAAGATCGCACCCGGTCCGAACACGGGAAGCATGGAAGCTCCTTCGTCTGAATGAATTAAGCGGGCTCTACGGCGTCGCCAGAATCTCGATCGGCACGATGGCGACGGCCTGGCCGCCCAAGGCGCCTTCGTCGGTCTCGATCGCGCCCGCGATCCAGCAATGCTTGACGAGCCCGCCCAGGCTCTGCGTGCCCGAGGCGAGATCGGCGCCCGCCGGCAGGAGCGCCGCCTCGAGCGCGTCGAGCAGCGGGTTCAGCACGATCGCGGGCGCGGTCTCGTCGTCCGGCGCCTGGCAATAGACATAGACGTCGACCTCCGCGCGCCATTGCGCCGGGCTGCCTTCGAGGGATTTCGCCGTCTCGCGCTTCTGCACCTGGAAGAGCGCCGGCTGTTCGGCCGGCTCGACATTGCTCCAGTGCCGCAAGCGCCGGCTCGCCGTCGCGAAGTCGGCGGCATTCGCGAGGAGCGCGAAGAGCGCCTCGTAGATCGGCTCGCGCGTCATGCTCCGAGCTCCTCTGTCACCGCTTCGCTCAAATCATCGCTTGCCGCGCCGTCCTCCTCGGCAAGCGAGGAACGCAGGAACGAGCGCGCCGGGATCTTGGCGCCGGGATGGCGCACGCGCTTGGCGAACACGAGCTGGTCGGCGAGCGAGAAGCGCAACGCCCGCGCGTTTTTCGCGGCGATCAGGTGCGCGCGCGTCGTGCCGCCATATTCCTGGATGGCGCCATAGGGCACGTCGCGCGGATCGAACCCGACCGAGACCGAGATCGCGCCCGCGCCCGCCGTAACGAGCGCGTTCTGCGCCGCGTCGAGCCGGCCGGAGCGGCGATGCAGCACCGAGCCGCCGAGCTTGTCGTGCACTCTGCCCTCGAGCCGCGCGCCGATGCCGGACGCGACCGGCCCGAGCCGCGCGCCGAGCCGCGCGCCGAAACCCTCGAACCGCGCGATGAGTCGTGCGGCGCCGGAGAGAGAAATCCCTGCTCACGGGATCGGCGCCACGCGGCGGTACGGCTGCAATGCCGTGGCGATGCTCGCCGTCATGTCCTTCTGCACGAACGACACGACCTCGCCGGCGAGCGTCTTGCTCGCCTCGCCGATGCGCGCGCGCTCGTTGATGCGCAGCAGCGCGAGCTCGATGCAGGCCTGCTCGAGGTCGGGCGGCGTGAAGGAATAGCTCACGGCGATCGCCTTGCCCGCATCCGCCGCGGCGAAGCCATAGAACCCGTCGGGCGCGGTCGGCGGCAGGTACTGGCCGGCGGCGGGCGTCGCCCCCGGCGCCAGCGCGACGAGTGCCGCGCCCCCGGCATAAGAGACGCCGGCATCGGCGGCCCAAAGCCGCGCCAGCGCGCTGCACGCGAGCTGATAGGGCGACGAGGCCGGCACGGCCTGCGCCTCGCCGCTGACGAGAAAGCCCGCCGTGTATGTGGCCGCGACGTTCTGCGCGCCGCGGCGGAAGGCATAGCCGCGCAGATAAAGGATGCCGCTGTCGCCGGCGAGCACATAGCCCGGCGACACCGTATCGGGCGCCGCCGGAATGGCGTTGCCGTCGATCGCGAGCGCCGCAACCGCCGTCACCGGCGCGTGGCGCAACATCATCTCGCGCCCGCCGATGCCGTTCCTCACCTCGCTGTAGCTCTGCGAGACGAGGGTGCGCTGCAGATAGCGGCGGATGAATTCGCTCGCCGCGGTGATGACGCGCGCGATCTGCGCGTCATCGGCCGTGGTCGCGATCGGCGGCGAGCGCCACGCCTTCACCGCGGCAAGCGTCGTCATGTCGCCAGGCACGCCCATGGTTGGCTCAGCGTCCTTTCTTCTGCGGTTTTTGCGCGGGCTCGGCCGCCGGCTTGTAGCCGTGCGGGCGGAGCGCCGCTTCGGCCGCCTCCGGCACCTCGACGAAGCCGTCGCGGACCTCGTACTCGGCGCCGCCGAAGCCGACGCTCGCCTGGTTCTTGGGCGCCTTGAGCCGCACCATCCGCGCGATCACCCGTTGGCGATGTTGGTGATCTGGCCGATCGCGAAGGGCGCGTAGCATTGCAGCACCTCGTCGGCATAGACGCCGTACTCGTAGCGCCGCGTCCGCCACGGCCAGTCGATCATGAAATATTCGCGCCGCGTGCGGATCTGGTTGACGTTCGGCACGTTCGACAGCGCGTAGGGCAGCCCCTTGGTGTTGAACAGCACCGTGCCCGGCGGCATGTTCGGATGGAGCCGGATCGGGATGTCGTTGCCGCCGGCGAGGCTGAAGCGGTTGAGATAGCTCCGCGCCATCAGCGCGCCGACCAGGAGCCCGTCCTTCGCATCGCGCACGAAGCGCAGGTTGGTGGCGCCGCTGCCCGGCCCCTGGGCGATCTTCTTGCTGATGTTGATCGCCTCTTGCGAGGACACCCAGATCTCGCTCGGGCTGATGCGCCAATTGTCCCAGAACGAGCGCAGCGCCGTGTCGAACTCGACGATGCCGCCTTCGCCGTCGGCGGTGAGCGGCGTGCCGGCGCCGGCCGTGCCGGTCGCCTGCGCCACGTAATAGCCGTTGCTGCCGGACAGCAGCGGCAACGTCAGGAGCCCGTCGAACACCAGCGCGTTCGCCGAATTGTCGGCGGCGGCGAGCGAGGACGCGGTCTGCGTGCCGCTCGCGCGTTCCGGTGATGACGATCGAGTTGACCGCGCTCGAATTGCAGTTGGTCTGCGCCGCGACGACGGACGGCGTGATCGCGCCCAGCACTTCCGATCCGGCCGCGCCCCAGAACCAGGCATAGCCGAAGGCGCCTTTGACGGGCGCCACCGAGGCGGTGAGGCTTCCGGTCGAGCCCGACGAGACGGTCGCGGTCTGGTTCGCCGATTTCTGCGCCGAGCCGCCGCCGAACGTATCGACCGATGCGTCGGCGTTGGTGCGCGAGATCTGGCCCTGGATGCCGCCCGCGACCGAGGCGTTGATGAGCCCGTCGAGCGTCAGGGCGACGCAGATCACCGAATATGTCCCCGACGCGAGCGCGCCGCCGGTCGTGGCGGCGGTGACGGTCGGCGTCGGCGTCGTGCCGAGCGCGAGCTGGCGGTTGCCGCCGAGGATGATCTGCTCTTCCGCGATCATCAGCGACCACAAGAGCGTGGTGCCGGCGATCGAGCGCACGTCGTCGAAGCCCATCGCGGCGTATTCGGCTTCCCAGTCGATGTTCGCCTCGAGGCCGATGCCCTTGTAGGCCGCCGTGAAGTCCTTGGTCTGCACCGCGATGGTGCCGCCGCGGTTGCCGGGCGACACGCCGGCGCGCACGCCCGAGGTGTTGATGCCGGTGACGGCGCGCCAATCGGCCTCGATGCCGCCCTTGCCGGAGACGCGCGGCGTCTCGTTGCGCAACGGCGTGATGACGGGGACGAGAAACTTCGCCCCGGCCTCGAGGTCGTAGTAGGTGAGCCCGTCGGTCGCCGACGAGGCTTGCGCGAAGGTGCTGGCCTTGGCGAGGCCGGCAAAGCCGGCGAGCGCCGGATCGGTGACGGGATTCTTCGCCGCCTCTTTCATCGCGGCGATCGTCTGCTGCACCAGGTTGGGGTCGAGGCTCAGGGAGGCGAGCCTCTGCGCGAGGATGCTCATGCGAGCTCCTTTCTCTCGGAGGTGAACTCGGAATTAAGTGAGGGGGCGCGCGGCGGGGAGGGACGACCAGCGGCGCCCCCTCGTCCCTCTCCCTGACGGGAGAGGGTGATCGGGTTACGGCTCGATGCGTCCGCCGAACGGCAGCGGCTCGCGCACGGCGCGCTTGATGAGCTCGAGCGCGGTCGAGCGCCGGCGGCTGCTCGGCGATGCGGTCCAATTCGCGCGCGACATCGGCGCGCTTGTCGATGGCGACGAGCCGCGCCGGCGGCATCACCGCCGGCTGCGCCGCCACCTTCTCGACGAGCGCCTTCACCTCGTGCAGCAGCGGCAAGGCCGCGCCGAGCCGCTCCTCGAGCGCCTGGTTGCGCGCCAGCAGCTTCGCCATCGCGGCACCCGCCATCTTCTCGCTCGCCTCGTGCCCGGCGCAGTGCGCGCCCAATGCCACCGCATGATCGTGGATGGCCTGCGCCGTCTCGTGCTCGCCCTCGTCCAAGGCTTTCGCCAGCTTCGCATGATCCTCGCGCGCGGCGGGCGGGCCCTTCGGATCGATCTCCGCCTTCCACGCGGCGACGATCTTGGCCTTGATGTGGTCGAGCTGCGCCTCGGTGTAGGGCGCGCCGTTGTTCTTCTGGTGGATGTAGCTCCAGGCCGCGCGGATATGCTCCTCGCTGTCGAGCGGATAGCGTTTCTTGCCGTCCGCCTGGAAGCCGGGATCGGCGTAGTCGATGCCGTGCTGCGCGCCGTCGAGGTCGTAGTGCGTCAAGCCGCTCGTCGCGTCGGCCGATTCCGCGAACGTGGATTTCTGAGCGAGCCTCGCGCAGCGCAGTCTCGTGCCGCGCCGCTTCGTCGGCGCGCTCGAACGTTCGGCCGTCGCTCGCGAGCCACTTCTGGCGGATTTTCGACCGTGCCGCTTTCAGCGCCATGCCCGCATCCTCGCTCTTCCACAGCGCGAACACGGCATCGGGATTGGCCGGCCGGTCCACCAGGCTGATCTCGGTCAGCTCGACGCCGGTGACGATCTGCGGATCGCCCGCGTCGCGCGTCGTCACGCTGCCGCCGATCGAGAAGCCCTTGTAGACGCCCTCGCGCACCTTGCGTCCACGCATCGTCGTCGACGATCTTGGCCTTGAGCCACAGGCCGTTGGCGTCGACCATCGCCTCCTTGGCGACGCCCACCGCCGAATGCTGATGCATCTCGCGGATGTTGGCGAAGCGCATGTAGGCGGGCAGCGCCGCCTCGATCGCCTCCTTCCTCACGATCTCGCCCTGGCTGTCGCAGGACTCGGTCGAGGCATAGCCGAAGACGAGCCGCTGCTCGGCATCGACCTTGGCGATCGGGCAGAAGAGATTGAGCGTCATTCGTTCCTCATGGATGTGCGGAATCAAAGCGCGTCGTCGCTGCGATCCGCGCGGCGGCGCGAGACGTTGCGTTTGACGGCGGCAAATCGGTAGAACGCGACCCTAGGTGAGTTGCGGGAGCGCTTTCACGAGGCCTTTCGTGGTCGCCACGACGCCAGGTGGCGCAGCGCCTATGAACGCCGCATCGCGCATCTCCCACGACTGGCTCTTGACCTGATCGGCCAATACCACGCCGGTCACGGTATTGCCGGCAGGTATCGGGACTTCGAAGGGGTATCGCTTCGCCTGATTCGTGATCGGGCACAAGATGCAGAGGCGGCTGCGCAAATTATAGTTGCGCGGCGAGAGAACGAGAGCAGGTCGCCGGCCCCTTTGCTCTGTCGCTTCCTGCGGATCGAAATTGATCCAGACGAATTCGCCCGCGTCGGGACAGTAGGAGGGCATCAGCTAAATTCGTTTCCGCGCGCGTGCCCGGTCGGCACTTCGCCACGCCTATTTCATCGGTGATCTTCGCCACCAGTTCGTCGAGATCGAAGACCGGAACTCCTGTCACCGGCTCCAGAACAAGGCATTTGCCTTGCACCGACAGCTCCGCGCTGCCGTTCTCCGTCGCTCCGATCTCGGCTGCGAAAGCCGCGGGAATTCGAATCCCGATGCTGTTTCCCCACTTGGCGAATTTGACACGCACCACATCCTCCACCGCTCTCGTATAAACAATGGGTATACGCGGTGCCTCCTTGCCAAATCAAGAACGGCTGCACGCTATTGAAAAACAAGGAAATCGTGTCTCGAAGCGAACTGATGATCGCTGGCTCTCGGAGCGCGCCCCTGACCTGCACCAGCCATCGGCCGCTCGCCGCCGGGCACGGGGTCGAGGCCCAGTTCGGCGCGCACCTCGTTCACCGACTTGATGCCGGCGGCGACATAGTCGCACGCGACCTGCGCCATGCTCGCGGGATCGCCCGCCGGATCGTCGCGCCAGCGGAACTCGAGGTCCGCCGCCTGAACTCGCGCGCCAGACGCCGTCGACCAGCCCCTTCACCCAATTCTGCAGCGGCTTCAGCCCCTCGCCCTCGGCCGCGCTCTGCGCGCTGTCGGCGGTGGCGCGGTTCATCATCCGGACGAACGGCTGCGGGCTCACCGAGAAGGCGAAGCACGCCACGCGCGCGAGCCACTCGTCGGTCGCGCCGGTGAGATCGGGCTCCTTGGTCGGAATGAAAGTCTTGGCGACGCCGCCCGGCACGAACTTGGCGCGCCGCCGCTCGCCGGTGTTGCCGGCATGGACGCCGTCCCAATATTGCTGGAAGCGCTCGATCTGATCGGGCGTCCAGTTCTCGGGCGCGCCGATCAGGGCCTCGGGCACGTTGCCTTCGGTGTAATACTGGAGCTGAAACACCTGGCGGCGCAGCGCGATGTTGACCGTCACCAGGATCTGCTCGACCGGCGAGAAGCCATAGACCTTGTGGACGCGCATGTTGCGCGGCCGGTAGAGGAGATCGTTGGCCGTGTAATCGACCGCCGGCAGACCGTGCAGCACCTGCTGATAGGCCGGCAGCGGCGGCTTCGGCGTGCGGCCCCAATCGTCGATGACGCGCTTCACGGTGGCGCCGTCGATCGGATGGAGCGCGGCAAGGTATCCTGCGCGCGTGCGCTCGCACCACAAGGTCGGCGCGTCGATCACCAGCACATCCTCGATGAGCGTGCGGAGCCACGCTTCCCACGTGGTCTCGCCATCGGGCCGCGCGAAGAAATTCTGCAGCGCGGCGATGCGGGGATCGTGCGCGCTGCCCTTGCCGTCGCGCGCGCGGATCACCCATTCGAGCCGCGCCAACTGGTCTTTCCGCGTCTCGATCAGGAGGCGGATCAGGTCGTAATTGTCGGCAAGCGCGCGCAGCTCCCAGAAGCCGATCGGCTCGTAGGCGCGCGGCCGCGTCTGCAGATTGAAGCCGGGCGGGAAATCGAACTGGCGGCCCGCGACTTCCTTGGGCGCGCCGGGCGGCATCGGCACCGCGGGCCCGAACCAGCCGGCGCCCGGCCCGCTCGCGCCCGCGATCGGCGCAACGCGCATGCGATAGGGCTCGAGCGCAAGCTCCGACACGCGCACCGCCTGCGTCAGGTCCGGCATCACTGTCCCTTCTCGTAGAGGCGGCGGTAGTATTCCATCATTCCCGCCGCCTCCTCGCGTTCGATCATCAGCTCGCTCACGGCCCAGACGAGCGCGTCGAGCCGGTCGGGCGATGCATTGCTTGCCGCGCCGGTGAAGCCCACCATCTGGTCCTCGAGCGCCGGAAATGTTCCGGCATGGTGGATAAGCCCGCGCTCGTAGAGCGCCGCCACCGGCTCCGCGCGCGCGATCTTGCCGCGCGACGCGCGCACCGACTTGAACGCGGCGCCGGCATCGAGCGCCCGCAGCGTCGCCGCCACCATGTCGCCGCCGTTATTCACCTCGGCGACGATCCGGTCCGCCGCGATACTCGCGATAGGCCTCGAGCGCGCGCGCCGCCCACTGGTGCGGCGAAAATCTGCCCGAGAGATCGGCCAGCACGTAGCCGTGCCCGTCATGCGCCAAGCCGGCGACGATGATGCCGGTCTCGTCCGCATCCTCGCCCGTGCTCGCCGCCGGATCGATCGCCACGACGACGCGGCGCAGGCTCGGCGCCGCCGGAACGCGCGCGCCCTCGCGCTCGAACATGGCGCGGCTCCAGAGCGCGCCCGGCGCGTCGTCGAGCAGCTCGGCCTCGAGCTCCTGGCGCCCCAATCGCGTGCCCTCGTAGCGCCGCACGATCGCGGCGAGAAAGGCGGGCGCCAGGTGCTCGCTGTTCTCGCGCGTGGCACCGCGCGTCACCGCGACAGTCTCCGCGTCGGCGAGGAGCCGGCGCAGGAGCCGCATCGGCCTCGGCGTCGTCGTCACGACGCAGCGCGGATCCTGTCCCGAGCCGCAAGCCCAGCATGAGATTGTCCCACGCCTCCTCGTAGGGCCACGCGGCCAGCTCGTCGCACCACGCGGTGTCGTGCTGCGGCCCGCGCAAGCGCTCGGGCTCCTCGGCCGAGAACGCGGTCGCGGTGGCGCCGTTGGGCCACACGAGGCGCCGGCGCGACGGCTCCCACAGCGGCGCGTAACCCACCCGCGCCGTCGCGACGAGGCCGCTGTCGCCCTCGATCATCACGTCGCGGGCATCCGCCGCCGTGGGCGCGACCAGCGCCACGCGGCGCGCGAGCCCCTCCTCGATGCGCGCCCTGACCCACTCGGCGCCGCTCCGCGTCTTGCCGAAGCCGCGCCCCGCCAGGAGCAGCCAGACGCGCCACGCGCCCTCGGGCGGCACCTGCTTGGCGCGCGCGAGCGCGGACCACAGGTCGGCGAGCGCGTGCGCCGCCGTCGTCGTCGATCCCGTCGAGCAGCCTGCGCCCGCGTGCGGCGCGCGCGACATACGCGAACGGCGCCTGCGCTTCCTCGTGGCGCAAGCGCCCTCCGCCGTCCGGCAATGAAAAGCCCGGGCGCCTTGCGGCGGCCCGGGCGGAATTCTCAGGATGACGTCCTTATATCACATCGATCCGACGCTTGTCAACAAAAAACGTACGGCGCGTTCAGATGAAGCCCATCACCTCGAGCGCGGCATAGCCGAGACAGAGCAGCGCGATGACGCAGAGCGCGACCGCGACGGTGAGGTTCCGCCCCGCCACGGCGAGCGCGCCGATGACGCAGGCGAGCGACCCCACCAGGAGGCCGCTCACCGGGACGAGCGGCTCATGCGTCAAGGGATCAGGTGGTCTGGCCGAGCTTCGCGCGCTGGGTTGCGAGCGAATGTTCGAGATTGCGCCGCGCCTCGTCTTCGTCGCGCCGGCGCAGAAGATGCTTGTCGTTGACGGTGGTGTCCTGGCCCACGCACGGATCGGCGATCGCCTCCTCGAGCGAATGCGCCCATTTCCATTGCGCGGCCGGCCTGATCTTGTCGTCGAATCCGACCACGTCGAGGGCCCAGAACAGCTCGAGCCGATGCCCGTCGGGATCGTTGAATTCGAGCGAGATCTGCGAGCCGGCGCGGCGCCGCCCTTCGAAATCGATCGGCACCGCGTGCGCTTCCAAATGCTCGCGCGCGCGCAAGACCTCGTCGAGCGAGCCCAGCTCGAAGGCGATGTGGTTCAGCTCGATATGCTCGGACTCTTCGTCCATGCAGCCGACGAAGCCGATGCCGTGATGGTCCGACGAGCAGCGCATGAACACCATGCCGCCCGGCACCATGTCGTCGGGATAGACGTCGGAGACCTTGAAGCCCAGCACCTCGGTATAGAACCGCACCGTGCGCTCGATGTCGCGGCAATGCAGCACGACATGCCCGATCTTGCCGATGCGGAACGGCATGCCCGCGGGCCGCGTCATCGCCTTCAAGCGCTCGGGGTCGAATTTCGCCATGTCATCCTCGCCGGCAGCGGCCGGAATGGTCCGGCCCGCCGCGAGTTTACCGGCTCACTCCGGGCCTGTCTCCTCCTCCCGCGCCGCCGCCTCGAGATAGGGCTTGAGCCGCGCCATGAGCCGCTCGCGGCCCGACGGCTTCGCCTCGCCCGCGCCGGGATCGTAGAGGCCGCAATAGCGCGCCAGGATCTCGAGCGCCGAGCCCTTGTCGTGGAACTGCAGCGCGACCGGCCGCCCGTTGCCGTCGGATTTCACTTCGGCGATCGCCGCGGCGTCAGCGTCGCCGAGTTCCTCCAGGCGCTTCACCAGCAAGCCGCCGTCGCTCCACGACGCGAGCCGCGCGAGATCGGCAAACGCGATGCGCGCCAGCTCGAGCAGCACGCGCTCGCGCGTGATGCCGGTGCGCAGGCTGCGCTGGCGCTGCGCCATGGCGATGGCATAGCCCACTTGCGGATTGTGCATGAGTTCGCACCCCTGGCGGCTCGCGCGGTCCGGCCGGTAGCCGGCGCGAACCGCCGCCGCGCTGCGATCGGCATCGAGCAGATATTCGGCGGCGAAGCGGCGCTGGCGCTGGTTCATTGCAGCTTGTCCGGCGGCGGCAACAGAAAGCCGGGCGGCGGCTCGATCCCCGATTCGCGCACGAGCCGCGCGAACACCGCCATCGCCTTGCGGTTCTGCTCCTTGGGATCGACGAAGGCGCGCCGCTCTTCGAGCCCCAGATGCTTCACCAGCGCGCGCAGCGCGCGGACCTTGCCGTGGAGGCGGAGGCGCGCGCCCGCGCGCGGGCCGGCCGGCGCAACGAACGCGATGGCACCCGCGGCGCCGGGCTCGAGCTCGGCGCTCGGCACGAGCGCGAGCTTGCCGTCGACGATCCTGACATAGCGCCTGATGTCGGCAAACGCGATGAGCGCGAGCTCGCTCAGCACGCGATCGGCCGTGACGCGGATGGTGCCCTCGGCCGCGGCCACGCGCGCCTCGATAGCATCCGCCACCTCGCGCTGGCGCAGCAGGTACTTGGCATAGCGCGGCGCCGATGGCGCGCTGAAGCCGGCGCGCCGCGCCGCGGCCGCGGCGTTGAAATCGACCATGAATTCGTCGACGAATTTTCCCGGCGCGGCGTCATGCGGTTGTCCCAAATGCTGTCGTCCCGCGCCCCTCCGGAGAGAGGGTGCGCGCGCCAGGCGGATTTTTCAGGATGGCGATGTCTTATCACATCGATCGGACCAAGTCAAGTAAAAAACGTACGGCACGTACGATCGGACCGCCCCGCGCGCGCCTACCCCGCTCTCCGCCATGATCGCCGCGCTGACGAACGCCTTGGGCGCCATCCAGTATCAGTTCGGCGGCGACGGCGGCTACACCAGCGCCGCAACGCAGCTCAAGGCCAGTGCGTGAGGCAAACGTCAGGTTGAGTCCGCGCCATGCCGGGAGCGGACTTCATTGCGCCTCCCCTACGGGCTCATAGCGCGAGCCCTACACATCTCTCGGGATTGCCAATTGCGCCGTGCCCTCCAGACTTGATGCGCGAGATCGCGTCGCTCGCGAAATGCCGAGCAGCGCTCGGCGCCTGTCACGGCCGGAGGATCACACCATGGCGGCAAGAATTGAGAATTATGGGCTCATCGGCAATTCGCAAACGACGGCGCTGATCTCGAATGAAGGGTCGCTGGACTGGCTTTGCGCCCCGCGCTTCGACTTCGACGCGTGCTTCGCGGCGCTTGTCGGCTACGACGAGCACGGGCGCTGGGCGCTGCGTCCGACGGTGGCGGTGCGCCAACGCAAGCAACGCTATCGCGGCGACACGCTGGTCCTCGAGACCGAGGTCGAGTGCGACGGCGGCGTCGTCCGTCATACCGATTTCATGCCGCAGAGCGACAGCCGCTGTGATGTCATCCGCGTGGTCGAGGGCGTCGAGGGCGAGGTCCCGATGGAGATGCTCCTCAATGTCCGCTTCGGCTACGGCACAAGCGCGCCGTGGGTGACGCCCACGGCGAACGGGTTCTCGGGTGTTTCGGGACCGGACGCCGCCCTCATTCGCAGTTCGGTCAAGATGGAACAGTGAGATCACGGCGTGAGCTCCTACTTCACCTTGAAAAAGGGCGATCGCTTCGATTTCCAGTTCAACTGGCGCCCGTCGCACCTGAACGAGCTGCCGGCGCTCGACGCTGAACGGGAACTGCAGCGGACAACCCAGACGTGGCTCGACTGGTCGAAGCGCTGCACGTATCAGGGCCGCTGGCGCGACGAAGTGATGCGTTCCCTCATCACCCTCAAGGCGCTCACCTACGCGCCGACCGGCGCGATCGTCGCCGCACCGACGACATCGTTGCCCGAAGAGCTTGGCGGCGTGCGCAACTGGGACTATCGCTTCTGCTGGTTGCGCGACGCCAGCTTCACCCTCAACGCCTTGATGGCCGGCGGCTACGTCGAGGAATCGGCCGCCTTCCGCGATTGGCTGCTGCGCGCCGCCGCCGGCGACCCGAGCGAAATGCAAATCATGTACGACATCGGCGGCGGGCGGCGGTTGACCGAGTTCGAATTGCCCGAATTGCCGGGCTACGAGGGCTCCAAGCCGGTCCGCATCGGCAACGCCGCTTCCGACCAGTTCCAGCTCGACGTATTCGGCGAAGTTCTCAACGCCATTTATATCGGCCGGAAGATGGGGATGCCGGCCCGGAGCGGCGCGCTGCTGCCGCTCAACACGGTGCTCGAGCATATCGACAAAGTGTGGCAGCGCCCCGACGACGGCATCTGGGAAGTGCGCGGCGGCCGCCGTCATTTCACCCACTCGAAGATGATGGCGTGGGTCGCGATCGACCGCGCGGTGCGCTTTCTCGAGGAATTCGGCCAAGGCGCGCCCATCGCGAACGCCCTGCCGCACTGGCGCGCTCTGCGCGAGCGGATCCACGAGGAGGTGTGCCAGCGCGGGTTCCATCCCGGTGTGCAGGCTTTCACGCAGTACTATGGCGGCGAAGTGCTCGACGCGAGCATCCTGCTGATGGTGCGATCCGGTTTTCTGCCGGCCACCGATCCGCGCGTCCAAAGCACGGTCCAGGCGATCGAGCGCACGCTGTTGCGCGACGGATTCGTGCTTCGTTATGCGACCGAACATCAGGTGGACGGTCTGCCCGGGACGGAAGGCGCGTTCCTGGCCTGCAGTTTTTGGCTCGCCGACAATTATGCCTATGCCGGCCGCACCAAGGAGGCAGAGGCGTTGTTCGAGCGGCTGCTCGCGCTGCGCAACCCGCTCGGGCTGCTCGCCGAAGAGTACGATCCGACCCTCAAGCGACAGATCGGCAACTTCCCGCAGGCCTTTTCGCACCTGGCGCTGATCGGAACGGCGCAGACGTTGGACGCGCAGTCCACGCGCCATTAGGAGGATCGTCGCGGCGACGGGCACGTGTCCGCCCGCGGGGCTGATACGCGAGGCGCGCGCAAATAGGCGAGCGGCGCTACAGCATGCAGGTCTCGGATCACGCTAATGACCTACTCGTCGCGAAGCGGCTCAAAAAGCACGACCTAGAGGAAACGGAAGCCTCGATTACGGCCAAACTCAGCCGAGGAACATTCGCGCCACGTTTTTTCTGGCTTGCCTCGCGGCACTCGAGTTGGAAGGCGTGCGGCTGGAAGACCTCTAGTCCTTCAAACCCGCTTGGCTCCTACGTTTTGCTTCCTCGGCATCAACCTTTGCTATTTGAAGCTGCCAGATGGATTTCGGAAGACCGAAGGTAAGTAGGAATGACGTTGTGCCGAAAAAGAGATAAAGGCGCTCAATCCAGATTTTCCAAGCCTCGGATACCGTGGTATCGGGCGCTTTGTCCAGAAGGACGCCAACGAACAAGAGACCAATCGCCACCAAATAAAGCACGAACAGCCACCAATGAATGATAAGGCGATGTTCAATGCCTTCGCGGCGATGCTCAACTACGCGCCATGATCCTTCAGGGAGCAAGGCCGGATCGCCCATGACCGCCCTGATTGCTACCAAGAACCCGGCAAAGACAGTCATCACCGTAATCATAACGGTCACAACATCGGAATTTTGGTGTGCATACGGCTGCCCGTAGTAGGCGGCTAGGCCGCCCGCCACCATGCAGCCGACAATCAGAATGATCCGGCGCATGCTTATTCCCCCAATGCGCCGCCAGTCGATAACGTCTCGTAGAAATGCTTTAGCGCATCCCAGGCTTCATCGCGGTCAACAGATTTCCCCTTCCCCTTAACTGATACCGTCGTTTTCATAAAAATCTCTGTCGGACTGATGCGCTGGCCCGTCTTAGTGACAATAACAAAATCGTCGCCGTCCTCTTGGTGCTGAACAAGGTCTGTTGCTACCGCGGTGATACGCTTTTCGCCGAGTCTAAGCCCTTTTCCGCGGCCATCTGTCTTGACAGTCAAGACAACGTGGAGGGCATCTTCGGTCACGTCGTGCGGAGTGGAGTAGAGAGGCCTTATCAGCTTGGCTACGCCCCCCAACAAATTATGGGCTTTGCCTTTCCGCTGATGATATTTGGTTGTTGCGGAAAAAAGCGCCGTCCGCAGGTCAATCTCTTTAACCCCGTGCTTTTGCAAGAATTTGACGGCGTTTATGTTAGCGATCTTCAGAAGATCAAATTGCGAGGCCACATCCGCCAGTTTGGCCGCGCGAAAGAACCCATACAAGAAATGACGGATGGTCGAATCTTGCATAGCGGTGCCGCACAGGCACACATCGTTGTGCCTCGCGTATACGAATGCATCGCCATCGAGATAATCAGCCCCATCCGGCGGCGGCGACGTTTCGACATGGATTTCATCCGTGCCGGTTCGGCTTTTGGGGATTATTGATGCGGCTTCATCCGGCGTATCGGCGGTAATGTGCAGGTAGTATCCGCCGTGCCGATCCGGATGAAGGCTGGTCAGCGACATTATCTGACCATTATCACGAGCCACCGTGCGCTGGCTTACATCAAGGAGCTTGGTCGCGGCGAGCTTGATATATCCCGCCAGATGATTGCTTGGCTCGCCGCTCAACCATTCGGCCCGACGATAGCTTATTGTTTTGTCTTTATTCCTAGCCACGTCGTCTCGCCCCCCAGCCAAACCGACACGCCCCAGATAATGCCACCAGCATTCCGGGTGGGACAATCGGCTTGATCTAAGACAAGTTTCATGCCGGAACTCCACGTTCTGGCAAGCAAGCCCCTCCGGACGAATTCCAAGGTGAGCTTCCTACCTAATGCCGGATTTCACCCCTCACCTCCCCCACCACGCCTGCAGCGTGCCGAGCGCCGCGACCAGCACGCCGCTCGCCTGCTCCTGGCCGATCGGCCTTCCGTTCCAGCCCTGGCGCAGCGCCCAGTCCTTGATCGAGTTCTCGCAGCCGACGACGTACCAGAGGCACGAGCCCGCGGGCGATGCGAGCCCGCCCACCGCCGTGAGCGCGCGCGAAAGTTTTTGCCGCGCCGCCTCCTGCGCTTCGCTGCGCTCGACGAGGTGGCGCCCATGCGGCGTGCGCGCGAGATCGGGCGCGCGCAAGGGGTCGAGCGCCGCATGCTGGAAGAGCGCGTGGAAATCCTCGCCGGCCTGGCGCATCTCGGCCGAGATCGTTCCCTTGCGCGCCATCCAGCCGAGCAGATCGACGCGCCGGTAGGGCCGCGCCGGCCGCCCCGCCTCGTCGGCGATCGCGGCGCTCACGAGCTCGACATCGCCCTTCTGCCAGCGCTCGCGTGTCGGCGCGATGCCGTCGGCGCGCCCGCGCTCTTTCCGGCGCGCGAGCTTCACGGCGCGTCTCCCTCGGGCACGCGCGATTCCGGCGCGAGCTCGGCGATCACCTCCTCGGGCTCGGTCGCGAGCGGCGTCTCGAGCAGCGGGTCGCAGCCGACGCCGGGCAGCGGCGGCCGGCAGGATTCGGCCTCGAAGTCGGCGATGATGGCGGCCGCCTCGGGCGAATCCGGATCGACCTGGCACAGCGCGCGATGGCGCGGGCAATACGACGAGCCGCGCTCGGCCGCCGCCGTGCAGAAGCGCGCCGCCCCGCCCGCGCCGCTGACGATGTAGCCGCACGGGTCGGCGCTTGCGGCGCGGCCCGACACGGTATAAGTTCTTGATATGTTCTCATCTTCGGCCGCGCCAAACCGCTCCCAGCCCTGGTCCATCGCGTCGCCCCCGTGGGATGCGCCGGCCCTCTTTGCGGGGCCCGGCGATGGTCCCTCATGTACAACAAATCCGTACGATTGTCAAGGGAAAAGCGTTTGCGCGTCGCGAGCAGATGGCGTACATTAAGACATGGCCGACACCTCCCCCATCACCCGAAAGTTGAAGCAACTGCGCCAGCGCGCCGGGCTCTCGATCCGCGAGGTCGCGCACGCGCTCGGCATGGAGCACGGCTCGAGCTATCAGCATTACGAGGACCGCTACCGCAAGCCGCATCTGCCGTTGGATTTCGTGCGCCGGCTCGTGCCGATCTTCGAGAAAGGCGGCGTCTCGGCGGCCGAGGTGTTCGCGCTCGCCGGCGTCGATGCGGCGCAGCGCCCCTTGGGCGACGAGACCATGCTGCACATCGAGGAGCTCGACGTGCGCGCCGGTGCCGGCAGCGGGCTTGCCGGCGGGCCCGAGCGCGTCATCGCCGAATGGCAGGTGCCGACCGGGATCGTGCGCGGCTACTCGACCGCGCCCGCGCACGAACTCAGAATCATCACGGTAATGGGTGATTCGATGGAGCCCGCGCTTTTGCCCGGACAGCGCGTTCTGGTCGATACCGGCGACAAGAAACCGTCGCCGCCGGGAATTTTCGTGGTGTGGGACGGGCTCGGCCTGGTCGTGAAACGGGTCCAGGTCATCCCGCACACCGAACCCGCGCGCGTGCGCATCACCTCCGACAACACGAAATACGAACCCTACGAACGCACGCTCGACGAGGCCTATATCCAAGGCCGCGTGATCGGCCAGTGGAAATGGCTCTAGGCGTACGCACGCTCTTGAAGTTCGAACGCTAAATACGTATATCCTCCCGGCCCCGACCGGGAGGATGCATGCACGATCCGCTTTCTGCGCTCGCCGAGCTCGAACGGCGCCATGACGGCCCGATTCCGCCCGAGGCGCGCCTTGCCGCGCGCCTGGGCTCGTCCGCGGCGGCGCTCGGCGCGAAAGCCGCGGGCGAGGCGCATTTCTTCACGACCTTGGCGCGCGGCCAGATCGAAGCGATCCGCCGCGCCCGCAATTCGTGCCGGCCCGAGGGCATGCTCCGCGACACGCTCGCCCTCTATCTCGCCGAGCGGCGCCGCTTTCGCCGGATCGCGCGAAATCCCGCCTCCGTGCCTTCCGACCCGCCGTGCTAAGGTTCGCTCATGGCGGAAACGAAAGCGAAGATCGGCGTTGTCGGCGCCGGCCTCATGGGCGCGGAAATCGCGCTCGTCCACGCTCTGGCGGGGCACGACGTGCTGCTCTCCGACCGCAGCGACGATCTCCTCGCCAAGGCGATGGCGCGCCTCAAGGACGTGGTCGAGAAAGGCGTGCCGCGCGGCTTTTGGCCGGCCGATGCGGCTGAGCCCGCGCTCGCGCGGATCGCGACCTCGGCCGATCTCGCGCGCTTTGCCGACCGCGACATCGTCGTCGAGGCGGTGTTCGAGAACGAGGCTATCAAGGCCGAGCTGTTCAAGACGCTCGACCGCGTCTGCCGCCCCGACGCGATCTTCGCCACCAACACCTCGAGCATCGCGATCTCGACGCTCGCCTCCTATGTCTCGGACGCGCGCCGGCCGCGTTTCATCGGCACGCACTATTTCTCGCCGGTCTCGCGCATGAAGCTCGTCGAGATCATTCCCGCCTTCGACACCTCCGAGCCGACGATCGCCGCGGCGACCGCGCTCGCGCAAGCGATCGGCAAAAATCCGATCCGCGTCAAGGATGTGGTCGGATTTGCCGTGAACCGCGTCCTCACCGCCTTCCTGATCGAGGCGGTGAAGCTCGTCGAGGAGGGCGTCGCCACGCCCGCCGACATCGATCTCGCCTGCCGCCTCGGGCTGGGCCACCCGATGGGCCCGTTCGAGCTCATGGACCAGGTGAGCTCGTCGCTGGCCCTCGAAGTGATGGAAATCCTCCACGCCGCCTATGGCGAGCGGTTTCGCCCGCCCGCGCTCATGAAACAGACGGTGAAGGCGGGCCGCACCGGCCGGCGCGCCGGCAAGGGCTGGCGCGTCTAAATCTTCTCGAGCGCCTGCACCAGATCGTCGATCAGGTCGGCCGGATCCTCGAGCCCGATCGACAGCCGCACCAGATTATCGGCAATGCCGAGCGCCGCGCGCGCCTCGGGCGCGACGCGCGAATGCGTGGTCGTCGCCGGATGTGTGACAAGGCTCTTGCTGTCACCGAGATTGTTGGAAATCGCAATGAGCCCGAGCGCGTTGAGGAAGCGGAACGCATCCTCCTTGCCGCGCCCGACATTGAACGAAACGACCGTGCCCGCTCCCTTCATCTGGCGGCGCGCGAGATCGTATTGCGGATGGCTCTCGAGCCCGGGATAGAGCGTGCGCTGGACCTTGCGCTGTTTTTCGAGGAAACGCGCGATTTCGAGCGCGCCTTCCATCTGCCGCTCGAGCCGGAGATCGAGCGTCTCAAGCCCTTTCACAAGGATCCAGGCATTGAACGGCGAGAGCGCGGGTCCAGTGTGACGCAGGAACGGCGCTAGGCTTTCGAGCACGTATTTCTTCGTGCCCAGCACCGCGCCGCCCAAGGTGCGGCCCTGGCCATCGATGTGCTTCGTCGCCGAATAGCACACGATGTCCGCGCCGAATTCCAGCGGCCGCTGCAGGATCGGAGTCGCGAACACGTTGTCGACAATCATGACGGCGCCGGCCTCGTGCGCGAGCTTCGCGACAGCGGCAAGGTCGATGATCTCGAGCGTCGGATTGGACGGGCTTTCGAGAAAGACCGCGCGCGCGCCGGGCTTGAGCGCGTTCCGCCAGGCGTCAAGGTCGCGTCCGTCGACGATCACGGTCTCGATGCCATAACGCGGGAGCACGGTCTGGAGAATGTAGAGGCACGATCCGAACAAGGCGCGCGAACCCACCACGCGATCGCCGGCCTTGAGGAAGCACGCCATCGACGCGAACACCGCCGCCATCCCGCTCGCCGTGCCGCGACACCCCTCGGCCCCTTCGAGAAGCCGCAAGCGCTCCTCGAACATCGACACGGTCGGATTGGCGTACCGGCTGTAAACGTAGCGCGAACCGTCGTTGGCAAAGGCCAATTCCGCCTCCTCGGCGCTGCGATAGACATAGCCGCTCGTGAGATAGAGCGCCTCGCATGTCTCCATGAATTCGCTGCGCAGGATCGCGCTCTGCGTCATCACCGTGCGCGGGCGCCAGGACGGGCTGTGGTGGGCGGGCTGATCAGGCATGGTCGTCTCCTCGCTTTCGCCTGCGCATGAAAAAACCCTGTCCCGCAAGGGCCAGGGTTCCGAAGAGCCTCCGACCTTTTAGCGGGTTTTTTTACGTGGTCCGCAAGCCAGTCGGCTCAAATCTCCACGTAACATGCCACGTACCCCCGATCTCGCGCATTGTCAAGCCGCGGGCTTGGAGTAGATTTCGGGAATTGCGATCTCCCGAGAGGCAACATGCGCCGCTTCACCTCGATCGACGAACTCAAAACCACCGTGGGCCAGGAGCTGGGCGCAAGCGACTGGCTCACGATAACACAGGCCATGATCGATCAGTTCGCCGATGCCACGGGCGATCATCAATGGATCCACATCGATCGCGAGCGCGCCCAACGTTCGCCCTTCGGCACGACGATCGCACATGGGTTCCTCACGCTTTCGCTGATCGCGCGGCTGCGCGATCAGATCTACGACGTCGACGGCATTGCCGCGCGGATCAATTACGGCTGCGACAAGGTGCGCTTCCTCGAGCCGGTTCCGAGCGGAAGCCGCGTCAGGCTGCGCCTCAAGCTTGCGCGGATCGAACCATCGCGGCGCGGCGTGCGGGTCGACAGCGACTGCACCATCGAGCTTGACGGCGCATCGCGGCCCGCGCTCGTTGCCGACCAGATCACGATTCTCGTCCCCGCTTGAGCCTCATTCCTCGGGCGGCAGCGCGCTCTCGTGCCAATGGGCAATGAGCCGGTGCGACATCCAGCTCAAGCCGCGAAGATCAAGATTCCGGTCAACGACAACAGCAGCAGGGCGGCGAACATGCGCGGAATCTCGAGCCGATAGCCCGCTTCGAGAATGCGCGATGCAAGCCCGGTCTCGGCGCCTCCGGTGCCCGCCACGAATTCGGCCACGACCGCGCCGATGAGCGCAAGGCCGCCGCTGATGCGCACGCCCGCCAGGAAAAAGGGAAGCGCCGACGGCATGCGCAGCAGCCGAAGCACCTGCCACGAGGAGGCGCCGTAAAGCCGGAATAACGCCGCGAGGTTGCGGTCGGCGCTGTTCAGCCCGAGCGTGGTGTTGGCGACGATCGGAAAGAACGCGACGATCCAGGCGCAGACGAGCAGCGACAGGAACGTATCGTTGACCCAGATGATGATGAGCGGCGCGATCGACACGATCGGCGTCACCTGCAGGATGACGGCGTAGGGAAAGAGACAGCGCTCGAGAAGCCGAGATTGCGCAAACAGGATGGCGAGCGCGCCGCCAAGCAGCACCGCTGCCGCGAGCGCCGCGAGCGTGATGCGGAGCGTCACCCAAAGCGAGCCCAGGAGGCTCGGCCCGTCGAGCCAAAGCGTCTTCGCAACCAGAAACGGCCCCGGCAGGATGTACGGCGGAATATGGTTGGCCGCGACGATCCCCTGCCAAGCCGCGAGCATGAGAACGCCGACGATTACCGGCGCCGCCGCCCGACCGAACGCATCGCGCCAAGGAGCCATCAGCGGCTCGACCGCGCGAGACGTAGCGACACGTCGCGGCAATGCTCGGCATAGGCCTGCGTCGTGCGCAGCGCCTCGTCGCGCGGGTAAGGGAGATCGATCAAAACCTCCTCGGCGACCCGACCCGGGCGCGGCGTGATGATGAAAATGCTGTTCGAGAGGAACACGGACTCGAAGACGCTGTGCGTGACGAACAGAATGGTGCAGCGCCGCTCGCGCCACAACCGCAGTAGATCCTCGTTGAGCTTGAAGCGCGTGATCTCGTCGAGCGCGGCAAATGGCTCGTCGAGCAGCAAAAGCCGCGGCTCGGTGACGAGCGCACGCGCGATCGATGTGCGCATGCGCATCCCGCCGGAAAGTTCGCGCGGATAGACGTGCCCGAAGCCCGAGAGCCCGACCGCCGCGATCATGTCGTCGACGCGATCGCGTACCGCGCTTCGCGGCTTGCCGGCGAGCCGCAACGGCAGGTACACGTTGTCCCACACGGTGGCCCACGGCATCAGCGTCGGTTCCTGAAACACGAACCCGGTCGAGCCTGCGACTCCTTCGCGGTCCCAGGCGATGCGGCCCGAAGACGGCGCGGTCAATCCGGCAACGATGCGCAAGAGCGTGCTCTTGCCGCAACCCGACGGGCCCAGCAGGCTGACGAAGGCGCCCTGCGCAACCGTAAGATCGATGTGCTGAAGCGCGATCGTACCGTTGCGGAATGTTTTTCCGACATCCTCCAGCGACAGCAGCGCTCTCGCCGTCTTCTCGGCGGCCGTTTCGGGAGCCACGCCTATTTCTTGAGCTCCATGCCGACACGGTGATTGACGAAGCGCAAAGTGTACGCCGCGCGGTAGGTCATGTCCTTCGGATAGAGTCCTTGCTGCGACATCACGTCGAAGAAATCCTTCCAGCGCGCGTCGGTCATCGCGCCGATTCCCCCCTTTTCGCTATCGCCGCTGTCGACGATGCCATACTGCTTCATCTTGGCGATGGCATATGCGAGAAGATCGTCGCTCTCCTCGAGATTGTCCTTCTTGATGAGATCATTCCCCGGTTTCGGATCGCCATAAATGTAGCTGTACCAGCCCTCGATGCTGGCATCGACGAAGCGTTGCACGAGGTCGGGCTTCTCGCGCACGAGTTTTTGTGAGGTCTCGAGGATCGAGGCATAGCTTGCATAGCCCTGATCGGCGATGAGAAACACGTTGGGGCTCTCGCCGGCCTTCTCGACGAGATAGGGCTCGCTCGTGAGATAGCCTTGCTGCACCGCCTCTTTGTTTGCGAGGAACGGCGCGATGTTGAAGTCGTAAGTGCGAATCTGGTCGTCGCTGTAGCCGAACTTGGCCTTGAGGAAGAGCCACCACCCAACCCGCGTATCGCCGCTGACCATGATCGGCTTGCCCTTCAAGGCCGCGATGCTGTCGTTTCCCACTCCCTTGTGCGCGATCAGCACGGCCGGGTCCTTTTGAAACGGCGCCGCCACGGCCACCATGGGGATGTCGTTCTTGGTGAAATTGAGCGGAATGAAGGAATTGGAAGCGATGCTGAAATCGATGCGGCCAGCCGCCAGAAGCTGCGACTGATTGACTTGCGGCCCGCCCTGACGAAGGACGAGATCGATGCCGTGCTTCTTGTAGATGCCGGTTGCGAGCGCCTGGTAATAGCCGCCGTGCTCGGCTTCCGCCTTCCAGTCGGTTCCAAGCGTCACTTTGTCGAGCGCCCGCGCGGCAGGCGATACGGCCCCGAACGCGACAACGGCAATGGCGACGACGCGAAACGGTGTGCAAGTCATGTACATGCCCCTCGACGCGCCGGCTGTTCTACCGCATGGATCGCCGCACCGGAAGCGCCCCTCGCAAGCAATCGACCGCCCGAATTCGAAGCTTACGTCCGAACCGGTTCGTCTCCCATGCGCTTTGCCAAGTGTAGCAGCCGCGCGCGGACTTCCTTGCTCGCTATCTGGCGATAATTGCGAACAAGATCGAGCTCCTCGAACGTGAACGCGGCGGCATCGGCCGCCGGAGCCTCGCGATCAAGCCCTTCGAAGAAGAACGAGACCGGCTGTTCGACCAATTGCGCCGTGCGAAACAGGCGACTGGCGCTTAGACGGTTTTCGCCCTGCTCGTATTTCTGCACCGCTTGAAACGATACGCCGATCCCTCGCCCCAGTTCGTCCTGGCTGAAGCCCGCCCCAAGACGTGCCATACGCACGCGCTTGCCGACATGAACGTCGATAGGATCGGGACCGTATTCGCGCACGGTCCGCCGGGACTTTCGCGGCGCGCTCATTGCCGTCCTTGCACGTCTCGCGGCGGAGAGTCCTCGCGCACGGGAGGAGTTCCCGCGCGATCGTCGAATCCAGCCCTGATGGCTATAGAAAACGAGCGTCATCAAGCCCGCGCCGAGGCCGAGCGTCCCGAGCCCGCCGGCGATGAGTGCGATATAGCCAGCCACACCCACTTCGACATCGCCGAGCGACAGCCACAGATAGACGGCCACCGCCATGACGGAAAGCGACAGGATCGCGGCGACGAGGACGCCGATTTTGCTCATGTGGCCTATGTCGGGGTTCGGCGCCGCTTCGGCAAGGCGAAGAAAGCGTCGAGGCGCGCCGCGACCTCCTGTGGCCGCTCCGTATGAAGCGCGTGTCCCGAGCGCGCCAGGGCCATAAATTCAGCCCCTGGGATGTTAGCGAGGAAGGTGCGGTGGCATGAGAACGGGCAGATGCGGTCCTCCTCGCCCCAAACAAGCAACGTCGGCACCTCGATCCGATGAAGCCAGAAGGGAAGCTGCGGATTGTGCAGCCGCGGCGACCAGGCGAGGCGCGCCGCGGCCGCGCGGTTTTGCAGCATGATGTCGAGATCGGCGCCCGGCAGCGCCCGGATCCGCTCCTCGGCGAAGCGCTGATCGTAGAACGAATTCCGGGCGTGCTCTTCATCCGTCCACAGGAATATGTCGCCATAGGGCTCGGCTTCCGACGCGACGCCCGCCGGCGCCATCAGCGTCAAGCTGGCAAGGCGCGCGGTGTTGCGAATGCCGATCTCGGCCGCGAGCCAGCCGCCGAGCGAGTGACCGACGACATGCGCGTCATCGAGACCCAGCACTGCCAGCGCATCGAGATAGAAATACGCGAGATCGCCGATGTTGGAGAGCCAGTCCGGAATTTGCGACTGGGCGAAGCCCGGATGTTCAGGGGCAATGACGTGCCACTTCGAGCTCAGAGTTTCGAGGAGCGGATACCATGCCGGACCGCCGGCGCCATGGAGGTAGAGAACCGGCTCACCTGCGCCGCCCTCTAAGACCCGCAGCCTTTGGCCACCGACCTGGATGCTCGTGTCGCGCATGGGCACGACCATAGGGCGCACATCGCGAAAGGGTCAATCGGCAGCGGGGGCGAATGGCTCCGTTCTCAGCTATTGCACATGCTCGAGCTTCGGCATCAGCCCGGCTGCGCGCGCCGCGCGTAGGAGCGGCTGCTTGATGCCCGGAGCCAGAGCATCCGCCCACCATTGCGGATGCCACCACCGCAGACGCCACCAGGCGGGATGGCCCCACCACCCATGCCGGCTCGCATCGTGGTGAGTTCGCCACGGCTGCAGCGCTGGATCGGAAATGTTGACGGAAGCCCGCTGCCATTCCTCGATGCTGGCCGAAAGTTGCGCGGCTTCTCTGGAGTACGACATATGGCCCGGCAACTCGGCATTGGCGCTGCCAAGTTTTGCAAGCAGGTCGGCATTCCGCCGCCGTATGTAATCAACGCCCAGATATTTGTAATGGAGGTTCAACAGCTCGTCGCGCGGCGGATAGCGGACCGTACCGGTGGGATGCGCGCGGTGCCGGCCTCGCTCGTAGTTCGTTTCCTCGATCGCGTCCGGATCGAAGATGCCGAGCTTGTTCATCGGGTCATAGGACGCGCCCCACGGGCAATCACAGCACAAAAGCGCATCTGCCGCCGGAAATAGCCGGGAGATCATCTGATATCCGAGGGCCGGAATGATCGTAACGCCGGTCCGCCGGCACGTCTCGAGATAGGCCGTCAGATCGGCATGATAAAGGTGCTCGTCCACGGAAGTGATGATTACCCAATCTGCCTGCCCGCGGCTTTCCTTCCACATCGCGTCCTGCTGCACCGGCGCCGAACGCAGAAACGAATCCGGAAAAGCGCGCTCAAGGCGGCGCAGCTCTGCGCGCGGATGGGCGCGGAGAATGTCGAGGGTCGGCGCGTCGGAGCCGTCGTCGTAGAAGACATAGCGCTCGACGTACCGGTCATAGTGCCGGAAGAAGAAGCCCAGCATGTCGGCATCGTTCCAGCAGATCGTGTAGAGGTGGATGCGCAACGCGGGTCTTTGTTCTCGGCGGGCTAGGCGGAAGACACTGCTCGGCCGACAACGCCAATCTTCACGATCTTTGCGGGATTGCCCATAGCGACGCAGTCCGGCGGCATCGACTTGGTCACGATCGAGCCCGCTCCCACCACCGTATTCGCGCCGATTTCGACCTTGGGCAAGAGGACGGAGCCCGCGCCGATCACGGCGCCCGACCCGAGTTGGATGAAGCCCGACAGGACCGCACCGGGACCGATCGAAGCGAAGTCGCCGATGTTCGCGTGGTGGCCGATGCTGACGGCGCGGTTTATCAGCACGAAATCTCCGAGCCGGCCCGTTCCGCCGATCGTGCAGCCGGCATTGATGTAACACCCCTCGCCGATTCGCGTCGAGGCCGCGACGACCGACGTCGGATCGAGCACCGTCGCGGCGTGCATGAAGCCGCGGCCGCGCGCATCCGCGAGGGCGGTCTGGCGATGACGGGGCGTGAACATCGGCAGAATGAAGGGCAATGCCGCGAGCGCGCTGTCCATGGCATCGGCCTCGATGACGCTGAGCCGGTCGGAGACATAACTGGCACCGGGCACGTTGCGAACAGCCGCGGCGATCTCGATCCCGAGCCGCGCGCAGCTCTCCTCGACATCGATGGCGAGCGGCGAGCCGATGCCAAAGATCACGATGCGATCGGCAATCACGACTGTAATACGCCCCAATCTGTCCGCACCGATTCAACACATATCCTTACCGTCGTAACCTTCTCTGGCACTCAGCTTCGGTAGTCATATGTGCACAGGCCACGACAAATTGCTAACGGCGGAAAACATTCCCGCTCCCGGCCGCGCTATATTCAGCGGTCAACCCGACACGAGCGGAAACGCACGCGCCATGATCGAGCGGATCGACCATTTCGTTTTGACCGTGCGGTCGCTCGAAACGACTCTGCGCTTTTATGAGCGCGTGCTCGGGATGACGCGCGAGCTTGTGCCGGGACGCCCGGCCGCGCTCAAATTCGGCCAGCAAAAGATCAATGTTCACGAGGCCGGCCGCACATTCGAGCCCAAGGCTGCGCACCCGACGCCGGGCGGCGGCGACTTCTGCCTCATCACCCGTCAGCCGATCGACGACGTGATCGCGCACCTCAAATCGTGCGGCGTCGCGATCGAGCTCGGTCCCGTCGCGCGCACCGGCGCGCTCGGCGCGATGACGTCCATCTACTTCCGCGACCCGGACGAGAACCTCGTCGAGATCGCCTGCTACGACGAGGCGTGATCCCCCGCCGCGCTTGCGCCATCGTGGCCGCGGGCGCTAGGCTTTTCGGCAAGTTGTCGAGGGAGTTGGCGCCATGCCTCACGATCTTCCGGGCCAGGTTCACTGGCACGAGCCCGCGGGCGGAAAGAAGGCCGGATACGGCAAGTTCGGCCGCCCGGCGACGCCCTACGACAAATTCATGGAGTCGGAAGGCATTCCGATCCACCGCGACATCGGCGTTTCCAAGGTGCAGAACCTGCCGCTCTTTCCGTGGAAGCGCATGGGCGGGCGCGGCACCTACATCCAGCTCTACGGCACCGAAGGCAAATGGGGCTGCTATGTCGTCGAAGTTCCCGCGCGCGGCGCGCTAACCGCCGAGCGGCACCTGTACGAGGAAATCTACTACGTGGTCGAAGGTCGCGGCTCGACCGAGGTGTGGCTCGACGGCGACGGCAAGCGTCACATCTTCGAATGGCAGCAAGGCTCGCTGTTCTCGATTCCGGTCAATGCCTGGCACCGCATCGTCAACGCGACCTCGAGCCCGGCGCTGTTGCTGGCCGGAACGACCGCGCCCAATCTGATGAATCTCCTGAACAACACGAGCGCGATCTTCGACTGTCCGTTCCAGTTCCGCGACCGGTTCAGCGGCGCCGACGATTTCTATCGGCCCAACGACGACATCGAACCCGATCCGGTGCGCGGCCTCGCCATGCGCCGCACCAATTTCATTCCCGACATCGTCCATTGCGAGCTGCCGCTCGACAATCGCCGCTCGCCCGGCTACCGGCGCATCGAGCCGTTCATGACCGGCAACACGTTTTACCTGTGGATCGGCCAGCACGAGAACGGGCGCTATTCGAAGGCGCATGCGCACACGTCGGCGGCCGTGCTCATCTGCCTTCAAGGCAAGGGCTACACCTACACTTGGCCCGAGCATATGGGCATCACGCCGTGGAAGGATGGCAAGGCCGAGCTCGTGAAGCGCGTCGATTACGAGCCCGTGGGCCTGGTCTCGGCGGCGCCTGGCGGCGCGCGCTGGTATCACCAGCATTTCGGCATCTCGAAAGAGGCATTCCGCCTCACAGCCTGGTTCGGACCCCATGCGCCCGGACGCGAGCCCGGCCCGCCGGGCGAGCCGCACATCGATTACGGCGCGATCGATCTCGACGAGGGCGGCACGGCGGTCCCTTATGCGATGGAGGATCCCTTCATCCGCGCCGAATACGATGCGACGCTGAAGCGCGCCGGCGTCGAGAACCGCATGGACCCGAAATGGTACGAGCCCGGCACCAAGGTGCGCTCCGCCGCGGAATGATTCGGGCACGATGACGGAGCCCGGGGGCGAGGGCCGGATCTTCTTCTCGAACGCCGGCCGCACGCTCGCGCTCGAGGACGAGCTGCTGCTGACGAGCGTCGGCGTCGATATCGGCTCCTCGACCTCGCATCTCGTGTTCTCGCGCATCGTGCTCGAGCGGCTCGACAGCCGCTATGTCGTCACCGAGCGCGAGACCGTCTATCGCTCCGACATCCTTCTCACGCCCTATGCGGAAGCGGAGACGATCGATGCCGCGGCGCTCGGCGCCTTCATCGAGCGGCAATATGCGGCGGCCGGCATCTCGCCCGACGCGATCGACACCGGCGCGCTCATCCTGACCGGCGTCGCGGTGCAGCGGAAGAACGCGCGCGCGATCGGCGAGCTGTTCGCGCGCCAGGCGGGAAAGCTCGTCGCGGTGAGCGCGGGCGACGGGCTCGAGACGACGATGGCGGCTTACGGCTCGGGCGCGGTCGCGCGCTCGATCCGCGACGGCAGGCGCATTCTCAACGTCGATCTCGGCGGCGGCACGGCGAAGCTCGCGCTGTGCGCCGAGGGCCGCGTCCAATCCATCACCGCGCTCGATGTCGGCGCGCGCCTCGTCGCGCTCGATAGTGGTGGCCGCATCATGCGGATCGAGGAAGCGGGACGGCGCTTCGCCGCCGAGCTTGGCCTCACGCTCCGTCTCGGCGAGCCGCTCGGCGAAGAAACGGCCGCGGCGCTCGCCGGGCGCATGGCCGACGCCGTGTTCCTCGCGATCGAGGGCAAGAGCCCGATGGCGGGCGGCGCTTCGCTGCTGCGGCTCGAGCCGCTCGATAGTGCCGGCGGCTGCGATGCCATCAGCTTCTCGGGCGGCGTCGCCGAATACATCTATGGCGCGAGCCTCAAGAACCATGGCGATCTCGGCCCGCTGCTCGCCGCCGCGATCCGCGCGCGCATGACAGAGCGCGGCCTCTCGCTCGCGGCGCCGGCCGAGCGCATCCGCGCCACCGTGATCGGCGCCGCGCAATATACGGTGCAAGTGAGCGGCAGCACGATCTATGTCTCGCCGCTCGAAGCCTTGCCGCTGCGCAACCTGCCGGTCGCGACGCCCGACTGGCCGCTCGATCATGACGAGCTCGATGCCGCGACGATCGCCGCCGCGATCCGCGCGGCATTGCGCCGCCTCGATCTCGCCACGGGCGAGGCACCGCTCGCGCTGTTCGTGCCGTGGCGAGGTGCGGCGAGCTTCGACCGGCTCGACGCGTTCTGCCGCGGCGTCGCCGAGGCGCTGGCGCCGGCGCTCGCGAACGGCCATCCGCTGGTGCTGGCCGGCGACGGCGATGTCGGCGGCCTCATCGGCATCCATTGCCGCGAGGAGCTCCGCCTCCTGT
This sequence comes from uncultured Alphaproteobacteria bacterium, assembly GCA_963804235.1. Taxonomy (GTDB): domain Bacteria; phylum Pseudomonadota; class Alphaproteobacteria; order ATCC43930; family CGMCC-115725; genus DATJLY01. The sequence continues at coordinate 23,480 of CAWDPP010000056.1, read as the reverse complement.
GCCCGATCGTCTCGATCGACGGGCTCGAACTCAAGGAGTTCGACTACATCGACATCGGCGCGATGCTCGACACGTCGGGCGCCGTGCCGGTGGTCATCAAGTCCCTGATCTTCCCGGCGAGCGCCGCCGGTTGACTTTGCCCGCCGCCCCATCGAGCATCGGGCCGGCGAGCCCGAGGGAGAGAGCGATGGAAAAACCGGGACTGATCGTCGCCCCGCTCACGCCGTTCACGAGCGATCTCGCGGTCGACGAGGCGGCGCTCGGGCGCGAGATCGACTACTGCATCGAGCACTGCGATGCGACGATGATCGTCGCCGCCGGCGTCGAGGCGCAGGAATACACCTATCTCCCGCTCGAAGCGCGCAAAGACCTGGTGCGGCGCACGATCGAATTGGTCGCCGGCCGGCGCCCGGTGATGGCCGGCATATCGCATCCTTCGTATCGCACCGCGATCGAGCTTGCGCATTTCGCCGAGCGCGAGGGCGCCGCTTCAGTGCAGATGCTGGCGCCGTTGCGCGCCCATGGCGGGCCGCCCACCGAGCATGATCTGGTGGCATATTTCGAGGCGGTCGGGCGCGAGACCTCGCTGCCGATGACGCTCTATCTCAATGCCGGGCCGGGGGCGGATGTTTCGATCCCGGCGACGATCGCCTTGGCGCGCCTGCCGAACGTGCGCTACGTCAAGGAAAGCTCGCGCGATCTCGCCCGCGTCTCGCGCCTCATCGTCGAGATCGATCACGCCGGCCACGCGAAATATTTCACGACCATGCAGATGCTGCTGAGCACGATCCAGCTTGGCGGCGCCGGCGCCACCATGCCGCCGCCCGCATCCGAGATCGCGCGCGCCGTGATCGACGCTTATGTCGCGGGCGACCACGCACGCGCGGCCGAGTACCAGCTTCAGTTCGCGCTCTTCCCGGCGCGCTTCATGCATCGCGGGCTGACGCCGACGATGAAGGCGGCGATGCGGCTCATCGGCATGCCGGTGGGCGATCCCTATCCGCCTTATGCCGCGCTCGACGCGGCCGAGATGACGGCGCTTGCGGCCTTGCTCAAAACCACGCTGCTGGCGCGGCGTTTGCGCGTCGGCGCCGCCTGAGGCGGGTTGCGCCCGGGTATATTTTGCCAGCGGAATTTCAGGGAACACCCGGTCGGGCGCGGCCGCTGGCGCCCCGAGCAGAACCCATTGTTTTACAATGGGAAAGGCCGTACGTATAATATATTGTATTTACGTTCACAGGTCAACGGTGCCGGAGCGGCCGACGCGAAGGCCGGCACGCCGCAACAGGGGGAAACCATGGACTTCATGACGGCGGTCAAGACGTGTCTTGGCAAATACGTGACGTTCGCGGGCCGGGCGATACGGCCGGAATACTGGTATTTCGCGCTCTTCAGCTTCGTCGCCTCGATGATCGCGGCGGTGATCGACGCGTTCATCGGCACAGGTCATGTGCTGGATACGCTCGTCAATCTGGCCCTGTTCCTGCCGGGACTTGCCGCCGCTGTCCGGCGCCTGCACGATACGGACCGCACCGGCTGGTGGTGCCTGATCGGTCTCGTGCCGATCGTCGGCGTCATCGTGCTGATCGTTTTCTTGTGCCAAAAGGGCACCGAGGGCGCCAATCGCTTCGCGTGACGGTGTTGACAGGACCAGCGCGCTATAGAGACAGGACCAGCGCGCTATAGAATCGCCTCGTGCGCGGCCAAGGCGGCGATGTTGACGAAGTCGGACACGGTCGAGCCCATCTCGAGGATCTGCGCGGGCTTGTCGAGGCCCATGAGCAAGCGGGCCGATGCGCTTGCCGCCGCCCATCTGCTCCAGCAGCTGCGCCGCGAGGTTGGCGCTGTCGAGCCCCGGCATGATGAGCACGTTGGCGGCGCCCGTGAGGCGGCAGAACGGATAGCGGTCGCGCATCAGGGCGAAGTTGAGCGCGACCTCGGCGCTCATCTCGCCGTCATATTCGAAATCGGGCCGGCGCGCGTCGAGGAGAGCGACCGCCTCCTTGACGCGCTGCGCCTGCTCGCGCCCGGGATTGCCGAAATTCGAGTGCGAGAGCAGCGCCACGCGCGGCTCCTGCCCCATCATGTGGCGCGCGCGCTCGGCCGACTGCACGGCGATGTCGGCCAGCTCTTCGGCCGAAGGGCGCGGATGGGCCGTCGTATCGGCGATGAGGATGGAGCGGCCGCGCGACAAGAGCAGCGCATAGCCGAAGATGCGGCGGCCCTGGCGCGGGCCGATGACGCGCGCCACTTCCTCGAAGGCGGTGAAGTAGTTGCGCGTCTCGCCGGTGACGAGCGCATCGGCATCGCCGCACGCCACCATGCAGGCGGCGAAGATGTTGCGGTCCTGGTTGACGAGGCGCTCGACATCGCGGTGGAGGGCACCTGAGCGCTGCAAGCGCTCGTAGAGGAAGGCGATGTAGCGCTCCCTCCCGGCGGCAAGGCGCGGATTGTGGATCTCGAACGAGGCTTGCCCGTTGATGCCCATCTCGCGCAAGGTTTCGGTGATGCGCTCGTGGCGCGCGACCAGCACGGGCGTGCCATAGCCGTTCTCGCGGAAGGACAGCGCGGCGCGGATGGTCTTTTCCTCCTCGCCCTCGGCGAAGACGACGCGGCGCGGATTGGCGCGCACCTGGTCGAGGATGCGCTGCAGGCTCGCCGCGGTCGGATCGAGCCTGCCCTTGAGGCTGCTGCGATAGGCTCCGAGATCGGGGATCGGGCGGCGCGCCACGCCCGATTCCACCGCCGCCTTCGCCACCGCCGGCGGCACGGTCGAGATGAGGCGCGGATCGAACGGCGACGGCACGATGTACTCAGGGCCATAGCGCAGCCGTTGCCCGCCATAAGCCGCCGCGACCTCGTCGGGCACGTCCTCGCGCGCGAGCTTCGCCAGCGCGTGCGCGGCGGCGATCTTCATCGCGTCGTTGATGGTGGAGGCGCGCACGTCGAGCGCGCCGCGGAAGATGTAGGGGAAGCCCAGGACATTGTTGATCTGGTTCGGATAGTCCGAGCGCCCGGTGCACATGATCGCATCGGGCCGCACGGCGCGCACGTCCTCGGGCGCGATCTCGGGATCGGGATTGGCCATCGCCGCCACCATCGGCCGCGTCCGCCATCGACTTCACCATGGCCTGATCGACGGCGCCCTTCATCGACAGGCCGAAGAACACGTCAGCCCCTTCCATCGCCTCGGCGAGCGTGCGGCGCTTGGTGTTGACGGCATGCGCCGATTTCCACTGGTTCATGCCCTCGCGCCGGCCTTCGTAGATGACGCCCTTGGTGTCGCACATGAGGACGCGGTCGTGCGGCAAGCCCATGGTCTTCAGCAGCTCGACGCAGGCGATCGCCGCGGCGCCGGCGCCGTTCACCACCATCCTGATTTTCTTGAGCTCGCGGCCGGTGAGGTCGAGCGCGTTCAGGAGCGCGGCGGTGGCGATGATGGCGGTGCCGTGCTGGTCGTCGTGGAACACGGGAATATCGAGCAGCTCGCGCAAGCGCTGCTCGATGATGAAGCATTCGGGCGCCTTGATGTCCTCGAGATTGATGCCGCCGAAAGCGGGATGGAGAAAGCGCACGCAGTTGACGAACTCGTCGACGTCGCGCGTCGCGACCTCGAGATCGATCGCGTCGATGCCGGCGAAACGCTTGAAGAGAACGGCCTTCCCTTCCATCACCGGCTTGGCCGCGAGCGCGCCGAGATCGCCCAAGCCCAGCACCGCCGTGCCGTTGCTGATGACGGCGACGAGATTGCCCTTGGCCGTGTACTCGTAGGCGCAGGCGGGATCGCGCTGAATATGGAGGCACGGATAGGCCACGCCCGGCGAGTAAGCGAGCGAGAGCTCCTGCTGCGTCGTCAGCGGCTTCGTCGGCGTGATCTCGATCTTGCCCGGCTGACCCTCGCTATGGAAGCGCAGCGCTTCCTGCTCGGTCACCCGGGATGCGGCGGATCGGTCGTCGGCCACGTTTCTCTCCCTAGATTTTTCATATTTTGGAAATTTCCAAAGTCGGCCGCGCGAACAGATCCTCGGGCGCAAGGCGGCGCTTAACCAGGCCCTGCTCGTGCGCATAGCGCGCCAAGGTCTCGATCTCCTTGCGGTTCTCGCTGACGCCATAGCGCCAGAAATCCTCGCCCATGAGCGCGATCGTCTCGAGCGTCTCGGCCTCGACCCAGGGCAAGGTCACGCGCAGCGCGTTGATGTCGCGCACCTCGGCGTAGGCCAGCGCCTTCGCCGCGGCGAACGCCTTGTAGAGGCTGGTCGGCAGCCAGGGATGGCGCGCGACAAGGCCCTTCTTCACGCCGATCAGGTGCATGATCGGGAAGAGCCCGGTCTTCCGGTAATAGGCTTTCTCGACCGCGCGATAATCCGGGAAAAGCCGGCCGACGTGGGCTGCGCCGCGCAGGAAGCACGACGGCGCGCGCGCGCTGAACATGGCGTCGAGCTCGCCCGCAGCGAGCATGCCCGCGAGCGTCTTGTCGGACGGCGATCGGCTTCAGATCGAGGCCGGGAATGGGCGCCAAGCGGCGTGCGCTCGTCGCGGCCCGGCTCCTCGATCCCGCCCGAGCGCCAGGCGATGTCGGTCGGGCTTCACGCCATATTCGTCCTGCAGGATGCCGCGCATCCACACGACGGCGGTGATCTGATATTCCGGCAGGCCGATCGTCTTGCCCTTCAGGTCTTGCGGCGTGCGGATGCCGCGATCGGTGCGGACGTAGATGCCGGAATGGCGGAAGACGCGGCTGACGAAGGCGGGGATGCCGATATAGTCGCTCGTGCCGCCGTCGGTGATGCGCAGGTACGAGCTGAACGACAGCTCGCACACGTCGAATTCCTGATAGCGGAAGGCGCGGAAGAAGACTTCCTCGGGCTCGAGCGGGATGTAGGTGACATCGCACCCTTCGACCGCAACGCGCCCGTCCTTGATGGCGCGGGTGCGGTCGTAATCGCCGCAGGCGATGGTGATCGGCACGGCGACCGTCATGGCGCGTTCCTCGCGTGCTCGATCTGCATGCGGGCGAGGAAGAAGACGAGCGGATGGATGCCGAGCGCGAGCATCCCCGTCTGGTCGAGCGCGGCCAGCGCCTTCTCCTCATCAGGCGCGAGGCCGGCGGATTTGGCGTAAAGCGCGGGATCGCGCAGATAATCGCCGCGCGCGCCGTCGTCGTTGGCGAGGCGGTAGAGCGCGGCGGTGAGCGGCAGGCGCTCGGCATGGATGGGCGGATAGTGCAGCGGCTCGTTCCGCTCCTGCGGCGGCGCGGCGAAGGACAGCATGGCGTAAGTGTGATGCCAGCTCGGCTCGAACGCGCTCGCATCGGGCGTGCGCTCGCCGAGCAGGCCCGCGGCGATCGCCCACGAGCGCAGCTCGACATTGCCCATGTCGTCGAGATGGCGCTCCTCGAGCGCGAGCAGCCGGCGCAGATTGCCGGTCTTGAGGATCTCGAAGAGGGCGCGGTCGAATTCGACCTCGGGCGCGCTGTAGCGGTCGGTGCCGGGGAAATGCGACATGCCGCCGCTCGCCACCACCACGGCGGAGAGCCCGGCGGCCGCGATCCCGCGCGCCAGCGCTTCGCCGAACGCGAAGCAGCGCAGCATCGAGGGCTGCGGCGGCACGTAGGAATTGACATAGACCGGCACGATCGGCCGGTCGACGCCGAGGAACGTCGAGCGGGATGCCGAAGGCGTAATCGATCCCGGCCGTGTTGGTGAAGGCGGGATCGAAGCCTTCGTCCTGCATGTGCCGCAGGAGGCGCATGGCGGCCTCGCTTGCGATGCGAAAGCGGAACTCGCGGCCGACGAAGGAACCCTTCGCCTCCGCGCCCAAATGGAAGCAGAAGGGCGGTGTGCAATGCAGCAAGAACTGGTTGGCATGGTCGTTGGCGATGACGATGAAGAGATCGGGGCCGAGCGCTTTCAGGCGCTCGCCGACCTTGCCCATGGCGAGCCGCACGCGCTCGACCGTCGCCTTGTCCTCGGTCTCGGGCAGCGAGAAGAACTGCGGCGCATGCGGAACGAGCGCGCCGCCCAAAACCCCGCTCATGGCTCCTCCCACTAGACCGGCAACACCAGCGCGTTGTCGATGAGGAGCGTATCGTAGACACAATGGCGCTCGCGCAAAAGGAGGTGCTCGCCGCGGCGGACGAAGCGGTCGGCATAGCGCCCGGCCTGGTGGATCGTGGTGCGCTGATCGACCAGCGTTTGCAGCACGAGATAATTGGCGGCGGCGGAGATGAATCCCGCCGTCGTTGCCAAGGATGCGGACGTTCGTCACGTAATGGCGCAGATAGCGCGGCGCGAACATCTCGGTCTTGGATATGGCGAGCGCGCGGTCCTCGAGCATGGCGCGGCCTTCGCAATAGACGAGCCCGACCGGCAGCCCCGCGTCCTCGTTCTCGCGCGCGGTGATGCGGTAGAGCGCGTCATCGGTGAAGAAGCTCGGCCAGTCGGAGATGCGGCCCTCGTCGAGCGCCGCGCAATAAGCGGCGTGAAACGCCTCGACCTCGAGGCGCAGGAGCAGAGCGTCGGCGGGCGCGGGCGCGCCATCGGCGCTCACAGTTCCATCACCTCGCGCCAGTGGCGATAGAGCGAGCGGATCGCCGCTTCGGTGATGAGCTTGTCCGACGTCCCCTCCTCGTCGCCGCCGAGCTCGACGATGGCGCTGCCCGCGCGCGAGCCTCTGACGCCGTCCTGCACGAACTTCATCGCCTCGTTGTCCTCGAGGCCGAGGAAGCCCGGCGGGACCCATGAGATTGCCCTGGCGCAGGCGATGGCGCGTCATTTCCTCGCTGTCGCCCTCGTAGCCGAACATGGTCCAGATCATGAGGAATTCGTGCGGGCCCTTGGGCACGATCTGGCGCGTGCCGAGCGTGTTGAGCTCGCGCTGCACCACCATGTTGGGCCAGATCGTCTGCATCGTCACCGACCACGGCGATTGGAACTCGCGCACGTAATCGAGGATGCGCGGGTCGGCGAGCTGCAGATTGTCGTGGAAGGCGCGCATCTCGCGCCGGCTGTCGGCATCGACCTCGACCTTGTCGGGCCTGGCCGAGGCCATCGTGCCGTGGCGGCCGGTGCGATCGACGATCATCGCCGATCTGTTGCCGGCGACCAGAAGCCCGAACGTCACGAGATAGGAATGCAAGCAGCGTCGCGTGATAGGGGTCCTTCAGGTTCTCGTGATACATCTTCCAGTTGGCCGGCACCGTGTTGCGGTAGTAGCCGAGGATGCGCAGCGTGCGGCCGTCGAACGTGGCGTCGAAATCGGCGAGGATCTCGGGCCCGAGATAATCTTCGAGCGGCTCCATGTCGGCGGCAAAACTCGCGAACACGACGCCGCGCCGGGTCGCGACGGCAAGGCGCCGCGGCCCGTGCTCGTCGAGCCGGAACGAGGCCGGCATGCCGCCCTCGCCCTTGACGCCGCGCCGGAACGGCACTCCGACAAGCCGGCCGGCGAGATCATAAGTCCATTGGTGATAGGGACAGACGAACTCGCCGACATTGCCGCGATAGTCCTGGCAGAACTCGGAGCCGCGATGGGCGCAGCGGTTCTCGAAGACGTTGATCGCGCCGTCGGGCCCGCGCGCGACCACGACCGGCGTCGGGCCGACGAACGAGCGCTTGAAATCGCCTTGCTTCGGGATCTCCGCTTCGAGCGCGACGTAATTCCAGGTGCGGCCGTGGAAAATGCGCGCGACCTCGCGCTCGTAGATCGCCGCGCTCGTATAGACCCAGTCGGGGATGCGCGCGAGCCCTTCGGCCGGCCACTGGAACTCTGCCTGCGCCATGGGCCGCACTATATCAGGGCTTGCACGCCGCCAATACCTCGGCGCGGTCGAGCGTGCCGTCGTGGTTCCGGTCGAGCGAAGCGAAATTGCGCCGCGCGTAGGCCAGGAAATCGTCGCGCGTCACACGGTTGCGCAAGTTGGTGTCGGCCACCATGACCGGATCCTCGACATCTTCCTGCGGCGGCGGGCCCCGCGCCGGCGTCAGCCCCGCTCCCGCCCTGATCGCGGTAGTCGCGCCGCCCGGCATTCGGATTGACATAGGGCGCGCGATATTGCGCCAGCTCGGACGGGGTCAGCGCGCCGCTCTTGTCGAGGTCCATTGCCGCGAATTGCCGGTTCGCATCGGCCAGGAACTCGCCCGCGTCGATGGTGCCGTCGTGGTCGGCATCGACGCGCGCGAACCAGCGGCCGAGCGCGTCGGCGCAACTCGGCTCGCCCAAGGGACCGCCGCTTAAGGGTTCGCCGTTGGGGCTGTAAAGCGGCCCCGCGCGCACCGGCTTGTCGTTATCGCTGCACGCGGCGAGCAGCACGACCGCGAGCGCGACGAGGGCCAGGCGCACGGCCCGCCCTCACGCCGATTTCAGGTGCTCGTCGCGGCGGCTGTAAAGCTTGTCGTCGGCATAGCCCATCGTGTCGGGACGGCCGCGGCCGAGCATGACCTGGAAATAGACGGGCTCGAGACTGTCGTTCTGGAAGCCGTGGATCACGCCGGGCGGGCACGCGATGCATTCCCAGGGCCCGAGGCGCCGCGTCAGGCGCCGACCGCCCTCGTCCTCGATGAACACGTCGAGGTATCCCTGCAGCACGAAGAACACTTCCTCGACCTCGTGCGTGTGCGCGGCGTTCCCTTGGCCCGGCGGGCAGAAGATGATGCTCAAGGTGAAGCCGCGCGGCGGGATCGTGCTCGGATCGTCGTGCTTGCCGGAGCCGCCCGCGCCGATGAAGCGATGCTGCGCGCGGCGATAGCCCTCGATCTTGGCGTCCTCGAACGCGGCCCAATCGGGCACCTTGTCGCGAAAGCGGCCGATATAGCGCTCGGCGATCTCTTCCAAGGAAAGCTTCGCCACCTCGGGCGGCATGGCATGACGGGCGACGGCCATCGGCGATCTCCAGCTTCGGTGACGAGGCATTCTACAGTCGTTCGTCGGGCGGCGCGATCTCGGTCGCGAGGTCGCGCAGCAGCGTCTTGTTCGGCAACGGCGCAAGCCGCATCTCGCGCGCTTCGAGCCGCGCGGTGCAGGCATAGACCACCTTGCCGTCGAGCTCGATCATGCATTCCTTGCAGGCATTGGCATTGATGCAGGAGAAGCGAAAGGCGAGCGTCGGGTCCTGCTCGGCACGGATGCGGCGCAGCGCGTCGAGCACCGACTGGCCGCGCTCGAACGCAACCTCGAAGCGTTGCCAGTCCTCGCCGCGGCGGATCAGAAGCGCAGCGGTAAGGCTCATGGCGCGGCCTCCGCCGCGACACGCGCGCCGCCGAAGACGAGGCCGCCGTCCTGCAACGCGATCGTCTGGTTGCGCGCCCAGGCATCGTCCAGCGCCGGGAAATCGTCGCGCTGATGCGCGCCGCGGCTTTCGCCGCGGCGCAGCGCCGCCTCGGCCACGGCCTGCGCGACCAACACCATGTTGCGCAGGTCGAACCAGTCGAGCCGGTTGGTGTCGAAGGCGCCGCGCGAGGGCGGCGGGGCATGTCCCATCGCGTCTTTCAAGCGCGCGATCTCGGCAAGCGCGCGCGCAAGCCCTTGCGCGGTGCGGAAGGGGCCGACATCGCGCGCCATCGCCTCTTGCAGCGCCACGATGAGGGCGGCGCAGTTGACGTCTTTCCCCGCGCCAGCTCGCGCGAGGAGGGCGAAGGCGTCTTCGCTCGCCTCGTCGCGCCAGGGACTTTGCGCCATGCGTGCCGCGCGCGCGGCGGCCGAAAATCCGGCGCTGCGCCCGAACACCAGGGCCTCGGTGATGGCGTTGCCGGAAAGGCGATTGGCGCCGTTGGCGCCGCCCACGGCCTCGCCCGCGGCGAAGAGGCCCGAGATGTCCGACTCGAGCGAGGCCGATACGCGCACGCCGCCCATGTGGTAGTGCGCGATCGGCGCCACCTCCACGTCGCTCTGCGCGAGATCGATGCCGTTGCGCGCCAGCCGGTCGATCACGGGCCCGAACGCTTCGCGCAATTTGTCCGCGGGGACATGGCGGAACGAGAGATAGACGCCGCCCGAGGGCGAGCCGCGCCCGGCCTCGACCTCCTTCTGGATGGCGTAAGTGGCGAGATCGCGCGTCGCCTTATAAGTGCCGTCTTCGCTCACGCCATAGGCGTCGATGAACTCGCGCCCGTCGGAATTCAAGAGCCGCCCGCCGAGCTTGTAGCGGAACGGGTCCCACATGATCGGGTCCATGCCGATGAGACGCGGCGCCAAATGCCCGATCGGGAAGAACTGCACGAACTCCATGTCGACGAGGCGCGCGCCCGCGCGCAAGGCCAGCGCATAGCCGTCGCCGCCCATGTTGGCCGACGCGCTGTTGCGGCGATAAAGCCGCGTCAAGCCGCCGGTCGCGAGCACCACCGTTTTGGCGGCGATCGCGACTTTGCGCCCGTCGCTCACCGAGAATCCCACGGCGCCCGCCGCGATGCCGTCCGCTACCGCGAGATCGGTGATGCAGAGATCGCCGACGCGGCGGATGCGGGACCGGCGCTGCACCTGGGCGCGCAAGGTGCGCGACACGGCGGGGCCGGTTGCGAGAAAATCGACATAGACGCAGCGCGGACGGTCATGGCCCGGCGCGTGCGCCTGGCGGATGCGGCCATCATCGTGCCGCGCCCAGCCGACATGCCAGCCCTCCATGCGGCGGATCGCATCGGGCCCGTGCTCGCACAGGAGCGCGGCGAGCGCCTCGTCGCACAGGCCGCGCCCGGCGGCGAGCGTGTCGGCAAGATGATGCTGCCAGTGGTCGGGCACCTCCTCGCCCAAGGCCACGGCGACCGTCATCTGCGCCATCACCGTGGCGCCGCCGCGGCCGATGAGGCTGCGATCGATGAGCAGCACTTGCGACGCCCGCCTCGTCGGCCGCGAGCGCCGCCGACATGCCGGCCGCGCCCGAGCCGATCACCAGCACGTCCGCCGAAAGCCTCGCGATGTCGCCGTGCGCCACGATTGCCTGCACTCCGAGCCCGTATATACTCAGCGCAACACGGAAACACAAAACGGGCGATGATTCCCTTCGACCTCGAACACGGGCAAGCGACGGAGACCGCGCGATGGCGAAGGTGATGCCGCGCGGGCAGGTCGGCCGCTCGCTGCCGCGGCTCGAAGGCCGCGAGAAGGTGACGGGCACGGCCGAATACATCCATCACCTGCGCCTGCCCGGCATGCTGTGGGGCAAGATCTTCCGCAGCACGCGGCCGCATGCGCGCATCGTCCGCATCGACACGCGCCGGGCGGCGGCGCTGCCGGGCGTGCACCGCGTCGTCACCATCGACGACGTGAAGACCGTCATCCCCAATCCCTATTACGGTCCGGCGTTTCACGATCAGCCGATCCTCGCCGACGGCAAGGTGCGCTTTGCCGGCGAGCCGGTTGCGGTCGTGCTGGCGCAGGACCGCCACGTCGCCGAAGAGGCGCTCGCGCTCATCGAAGCCGAGTACGAGGATCTGCCCGCCGTCTATGACGAGGTCGAGGCCGCGACATCGCAAGCGATCGTGCACGACGTGCTGAAGCCCGCCGGCACGTTTCCCGACCTGAAGCATCTCGACGGCAAGCGCGGCACCAACATCGCGCTCGACTTTCGCTTGCGGCGCGGCGACGCCGATGCCGCGTTCGCGACGGCCGACCATATCTTCGAGCATACCTTCCGCACGCAGCAGGTGATGCACACGCCGCTCGAGCCGTTCGTCGCGGTGGCCGACGCGGGCGACGGCAGGATCACCATCCACACCGCCTCGCAAGGGCCGTCCTTCGTGCGCATCGAGATCGCGCGGCTGCTCGGCTGGCCCGAGAACCGCGTGCGGATCAGGACCGCGTATCTCGGCGGCGGGTTCGGCGCCAAGCTCTATATCAAGCTCGAAGCGCTGGTGGCGGCGCTGTCGCTGCTCGCGCGCCGGCCGGTGAAGATCGCGCTCACCATGGAGGAGCAGTTCTTCACCATCACGAAGCATGGGGCGACGACGCGCATCAAGACCGCGGTGACGAAGGACGGGCGCATCACCGCGCGGCGCTGCGAGGTGTGGTGGAACGGCGGCGCCTATGCCGACGTGGGCCCGCGCGTGACGCAGAAATCGGGCTTCACCGCGGCCGGGCCGTACGACATTCCGAACGTCTCGCTCGACTAGCTATGCGGTCTATACCAACCGCCCGCCGGCGGGCGCGCTGCGCGGCTTCGGCGTGCCGCAACTGTGCTGGGCGTACGAGAGCCAGAGCGACATGATCGCGCGCGCGCTGGGCATCGATCCCGTCGAGTTCCGGCGCAAGAACATGCTGCGCGAGGGCGGCGTGCAGGCGACCGGCACGAAGATGACCGGTGCTGCGATGGAGCAGGTGCTCGAGACCGTGGCGGCGCGCATGGGCGATGAGCCGGCCGTACGAGCGCGGCGGCGGCAGCTTGCGGCGCGGGCGCGGCATCGCCGTCGGATTCAAGGCCTCGATCGCGCCCACGACATCGACGGCGATCGTCAACCTCTATGCCGACGGCAGCGCCGCGCTTTATTGCGGCACGGTCGATATGGGCCAGGGCTCCGACACGGCGATGGCGCAGATCGCCGGCGAGGTGCTCGACATGGCGGCCGAAAACGTGCGCGTCGTCCATCCCGACACCGACGTGACGCCCTACGACATGGGCACGCTCGGCTCGCGCTCGACATATCACATGGGCCATGCCGTGCGGCTTGCCGCCGAGGAGGTGAAGGGCAAGATCGCGGCGCTCGCCGCGGAGCTCGGCCTGCCCGCAGGCAGCAACGTGCCCGTCACCGAGCTGTTCCGGCGCAAATACGGCATGCAGGCCGGCAACATCGTGGGCTTCGGCAGCTTCGTGCCGAACTACAAATCGCCCGACCACGACACCGGCCTGACCGACAACGTGGCGCCCTTCTGGATGATCGGCGCGACCGGCGCGGAGGTCGAGGTCGATACCGAGACCGGGCATTTCCGCGTGCTGCGCCTCGTCAACGTCGCCGACGCCGGCACGCCGATCAATCCGAAGATCGTCGAGACGCAGCTTTCGGGCGGCGCCATCATGCAGCTGGGCTTCACCCTGTCGGAGGAGATGCGCTACAGCGACGGGCAGCTCACCAACAATTCGCTCGCCGACTACAAGATCCCCGGCCTCCTCGACATGCCGCGCGAGATGGAGAACGTGGCCGTCGATGCCGCCGAGGCGTCGGGACCGTTCGGCGCCAAGGGCGTGGGCGAGACCGCGACCTTCGGCGTCTCGCCCGCCATCGCCAACGCGATCGAGGACGCGGTGGGCGTGCGGCTCATGGAATTGCCGCTGACGCCGGAAGCGGTCTATCGCGCCCTTGCGGCCAAGCGCGGCGAAAGCCTGTGAGCGCCGCGCCCCGCACCATCCGCTTCACCTTGAACGGCGCCGCCGTGTCCGCCGAGGCGGCGCCGCACGAGAGCCTGGTCGAGCTGCTCGACCGGCGCTTCAGCCTTCTGCGGCGCGCGCGAAAGCTGCGGCCAGGGCTTGTGCGGCTGCTGCACCGTGCTGGTCGATGGCGTTGCGGTGTCGGGCTGCCTTTACCTCGCATGGTTCGCCGAGGGCGCGCGCGTCGACACCATCGAAGGGCTCGCCGCGGGCGAGCGGCTCGATCCGGTGCAGGATGCCTTCATCGAAGCGGGCGCATTCCAGTGCGGCTTCTGCACGCCGGGCTTCATCCTGATGACGAAGCAGCTGCTTGGCGCGCAATCCCGATCCATCCGACGACGACATCCGCCATTATCTGTCCGGCAATCTCTGCCGCTGCTCGGCCTACCCCGAGATCGTCGCGGCGGTGCAGCTCGCGGCGCGCAAGCGGAGAGGCGCATGAACGACGCGGCCGACGCGGCGGACGATTGGCCGGCGCGCGTCTTCGCGGCGCTGAAAGAGGGCGGCGTGAGCCAGATCGCCTATGTGCCGGATGCGGGCCATGCGCGCCTCATCGCGCTCGCGCGCGAAGATGCGGCGATCCGCGACATCGTGCTCACCACCGAGGAAGAGGGCGTGGCGCTTGCGGCGGGCGCGTGGCTCGGCGGCGCGCGCGCGTGCCTGCTGCTGCAGTCGAGCGGCGTCGGCAACTGCATCAACATGCTGACCTTGATGCAGAACGGGCGCTTCCCGCTGCTCATGCTCGTGACCATGCGCGGCGAGGAGGGCGAGTTCAATCCGTGGCAGGTGCCGATGAGCCAAGCGACCGCGCCCGCGCTCGGCCTCATGGATGTGGCGGTTGCGCGCGCCGATCACGCCGACGAGGTGGCCGGCATCGTGACGGCATCGCTCAAGACGGCGTTCGACGAGGAGCGCGCGGCGGCGGTGCTGTTCTCGCAGCGCCTCATCGGCGCAAAGCGCTGGTAGCGCCATGCTCGACCGGCGCGCCGCCGTCAAAACCCTCCTCGCCAAGCGCGGCGATCTCCTGGTCGTGAGCGGGCTCGGCTCGCCCACCTGGGACGTGGCGGCCGCCGGCGACGATGCGCGCAATTTCTATCTCTGGGGCGCGATGGGGGGTGCGGCGATGATCGGGCTTGGCCTCGCGCTGGCGCGGCCGGAGCGGCGCGTCCTCGTCGTCACCGGCGACGGCGAGATGCTGATGGGGATGGGCGCGCTCGCCACGATCGCGGTGCAGCGTCCGCCCAATCTCGCGCATCGTCGTGCTCGACAACGGCGCCTTCGGCGAGACCGGGATGCAGGAGAGCCACACCGCGCGCACGACCGATCTCGCCGCCGTCGCCAAGGGCTGCGGCATTGCGCTCGCGCTCGACATCGACGACGAGGCGGGCCTCGCGCGGCTTGGCGCGCTGCTGCACGGCGCCAACGACACGCTGTTCGCGCGCCTGCGCATCAGCGCGGCCGACCATCCGCGCGTCATGCCGGAAAAGGACGGGGTCGCGATCAAGCGCCGGTTCAGGAGTGCGCTTGGACTTTAGCTACTGCACCAGCTCGTAGCCGAAGCGGCGGATCTTATCGAGGTTGCGGCCCTCGATGCGGATGAGCTTGGTCGTCGCCTCGCGCTTCGGCGCGTGCAAATCGCCCTCGTTATAGACATGCGCCATGCCGGGCTTGAGCGTGTAGCTGCGCACGTAGCGCACCTTGCCGCGCTTGCCCTCGCCTGCCGGCTCGAGCAGCGAGAAATCGCTCATGATGGTCTCGCCCATCGCCTGGCCGTAGATCGCCCAATAGGGGCCGTGGTCGTGCGGGTTGGCTGTGCGCGCGCCGTCGTAATGATGCGCCAGGATGCAGAAGCCCAGATCCGGATCCTCGTAGAGGATCTTCCGGTCGCTCGTTTCCTGCCCCAGGTATTTCTCGACGAAGGCGCGGTCCTTCAGCACCTCCTCGAGCATGGCGCAGACTTTCTTGCGGCCGGCGGGGCCCGGCTCGGCGGCAAGCGCGTCGTGGCAGCGCGCGGCGAAGTGTTCGAGCGTCTGGGCTTCGAGCGTTGTCTGGCTCATGCGGTCCTCCGAATTTCCTGGGGCCAAGTGTAGCACTAGGAGCGCGGCCCGGGCAAAGGCACGGCATAGCGCTTGTCGATCACCGATTCGGGATCGAATTCGCCCTTGACCAAGCCTTGCGCGCGGAACCATTCGACCTGGCGCACGATGTCCTTTTCGTCGAGCCGCGCGTCGGGATCGTCATAGCCGATGCCGGCCTTCACCTGCGCGACCGACAGCCCCGTGTATTTCGCCGCGACCGCGGCGACCGCATCGGCCGTGGGCTGATCGGCGCGCGTCTCGCCCGGGCCGGTGAAGGCGTCGTGATATTCGTGCGCGCCCTTGCGAAAGGCGCGCAGGAAACGCTCGATCGTATCGCGGTGCCCGTCCGCCATCTTGGTCGAGGTGAAGAGCACCGTCGCCTGGTAGGGCGTCTCGTCGCCCGACCACGCGACGAGCTGCACCGCGCCCTTGGCGCGGAGCGGCGCCGAGGCGGTCGCGTTCAGCATCGCCGCATCGGCCTGCGCGCCGGTCAAGGCCGAGGCGATGTTGGGGATGGATTGCAGCGGCAGGATGCGGATCGATTTGAGATCGACGCCGTATTTCTCGGCGAGCAGCGCCAGCGCGTAATGATAGCCGGAGCCGACCTGCGTCACCGCGACGGAATGGCCGGGCAGATCCTTCACCGATTTGAGCCCGGCGTCATAAGCGGCGCGCGCGACGACGAAGCCGAACAGCTGGAAGCCCGGCACTTCGCGCGTCTCGCCGCCGATGATCTTCAGCTCCCCCTGCCCGGCGAGGGTATAGAAGCCGCCAGTCGCGGCGACCGCGCCGAACGCGATGTCGCCCGAGGTGACCGCGACCGCCACCGGCTGCGCCGCGTCGAACGGGACGAGCGTGGCCTCGAGCCCTTCGGCCGCGAAATAGCCGTGGTCGAGCGCCAGATAGAACGGCGACTGGCCGGTGTTGTTGACGATGCCGATCTTGATCGCCTCGGCGCGAGCGCCTGCGCCGCCAAGGAGACCGAGCGCCAGGACAACGGCGGCAAGTGCGCGGTTCATCGTCCCCTCCCTCCGGCTTTCTTGCGTTTGGGCGCTGCCGCCCGGCGCGCGGGCTTCTTCTTGGCCTTCGCCTTGGGCCAGAGGCGCTTGGTCGCGATGTCGGCGCCCTCGCGCATCGCCCGGAATTTCTCCCACACCACGGTGGGATGAACCTCCGTCCGATAGAGCGCCTGCGAGGAAAAGCCGCAATCGGCGCCCGCCATCACGTTCTCGCGCCCGACGAGCTTGGCAAAGCGCATGAGGCGCTCGGCGATCAGCTCGGGATGCTCGACGATGTTGCTCGCGTGCGTGATGACGCCCGGGCACAGCACCATGCCGGAGGGAAGCTTGATGTCCTCGAACAGATGGTATTCGTGCTCGTGGCGCGGATTGGCGCATTCGAAGCTCACCTGCCCCGCCTTGATCTTCAGCACATAGCGGATGATCTGCGCGAGCGCCGCCTCGTGGATGCGCGGCCCCTCGTTGATGCCGTAGCAGGTATGGAAGCGCACGCGCTCGGCCGGAATGCCTTTCAGCGCCGAATTGGTCGCCTCGACATAGATCTCGGCGCGCCGCTTCATCTGTTTCGCATCGAGGCCGGGCTCGACGAAGATGTCGGGCAGGAACGGATCGTCCACCTGGAGCACGAATCCCGAGGCGATGATCGCGCGGTATTCCTTGGCGAGCTCGGCCGCGAGCGCGAAGAAATAATCCTCGTCGGAATTGTAATACTCGTTGAGGCCGACGCCCGAGGCGGCGGTCGCCGGCATGAAGACATGATGGTCCGGCACGCCCATGGCGCGGGCCGCCGCCTTGAGATTGGCGATGTCGGTCTGCACCAGCATTTCGCCGCGATATTTGACGGCGCCGACGCACACGACCGGCGCGATCGGCGCGAGCGCGGGGCCCATCATCGCGTCCTTGAAATACTGCGCGTAGTATTCCGGGAAGGCGGCCACCTCCTTCTCGAACAGCTTGAGCCGCTGGCCGGGCCGCGATTCATAGCCGTCGAGGCGCTCGCGGATATAGGTGAAGAAGCCGGGCTTCGACATTTCGCCGTCGGCGACGATGTCGATGCCGCATTCGACCTGTTTCTTGACGTTCTCGGCGACGGCGCGCGCGACCGTCTCGTCGAAGAGTTTCTGGTCGTAAGGCCGGCCCGTGACCTTCGCCTTCATCAGGTCGAGGAG
This sequence comes from uncultured Alphaproteobacteria bacterium, assembly GCA_963804235.1. Classification (GTDB taxonomy): domain Bacteria; phylum Pseudomonadota; class Alphaproteobacteria; order ATCC43930; family CGMCC-115725; genus DATJLY01. Next base: position 5,863 of record CAWDPP010000056.1, on the reverse strand, counting down.
ATCGTGCGGGCGCGGCAGGCTGCCCATATGGGTGGTCTGGATGCGATCAGTATTCTGCTGGATCGACACGGGCGCTCCTCCCCTCGCGAGCGATTATTGTCACTCCTCGTCGGCGCCGCCCTTCACGTCTTCCTCGCCGGTGCGATAAGGCGATTCCGGCGGCACGTCGCTCGGCCGGCGCTTCAGCGCCGTCTCGCTGCCGGTTTCCTCCCATTGCCCCGCCGTCGCGCGGCGCGCATATGTGGACCAGCGCTCGGCCCAGTTGCCGAGCGTGTAGCCATGCCACGGCGCGCGCGGCGACAAGGCCGGCAGGCCCAAGCTCCTGCCACAGGGCGCGCGCGCCCTCCATATATTCCTGCGTCGGCAGCGCCAAGGGCGGCATCGGCCGCTTCAAGGTCGCGTCGATCAGCATGACCGAATCCTGGTGTTGCGGCCCGTACTGCGCGCCCTGCACGCCGCCGCCATAAGGCATCAGAACCACGTCCTCGAGCGGGTTCGAGCGATAGGCCAACGACCAGAACACGGCGTCCGTGTTGGCCGGGTCGATGTCGTCGCTGACGCCGATCACGATCTTGCCGCAGCGCAACTGGAACGCGGAGGTGGCTTTGAGGCCGCGCCACACCTCGTTGCGCGGCGTGCCCGGCGCGTACTGCACGAAGATGACGGGGCGGAGATTGCTCAACGGCTCGTGCATGACGACGCGCTTGACGCTCGCACATGCCGAGGTGGTCGCGCAGATGCGCGAGGAACAGCGGCTCGTAGGCGACCTTCTTGATGACGCAGGATTCCGACGGCGTGACCTGGCTGATGATCGAGCAGAAGACCGGCTTCTTCCGCATCGTGATCGCGGTCACCTGCATCGGCATGTTGAAGGCCTCGAGCGCGACATAGCCGTTGCTTTCGCCGAACGGCGCCTCGGGCTCGAGCTGGCTCGTGTCGATCAAGCCCTCGATCACGATCTCGGCCAAGGCCGGCACTTCGAGATCGATCGAGACTGCCTTCGCCATCGGAATGGCTTGCCCCGCGAGCCCGCCGGCGATCGAAATCTCGTCCTCGTCGCGCGCGAGTTTCTGCGGCGAGGTGAAGACCACGACCGGGCCGCAGCCCAAGGCGATCGCGATCGGCATCTTCTCCTTGCGCGCGCGGTATTTGAGCCAGTGGAAATAACCCCCGGCGCCGCCCCGCACCATGCGCACGGCAAGCCGGTCCGGCGCCTTCAGCGCGGCGCGGTACATGCCGACATTGCGGATGCCGGTATCGGGATCCTTGGTGATGCACATGGTCGCGGTGAGATAGGGCGCGGAATCGAAGCCCGGCGTCGAGATCGGAACCGGCAGCCGCTTCAAGCCGCCATCGGGCCCGCGCAGCTCGTCGCCCTGCAGCACCACCTCCTGGCAGCGCGCGGCGTTGACGCGCACCGGCGGGATCGGATGGGCGATGGCGTGGAGCCAGGCGGGGCCGATCTCCTCGACATCGCGCCCCATGCCGAGCGCATAGATGCGCGGGCTCGCCGCGAGCGCGCCGACCGCGACCGGGATGTCGTAGCGCTTGCCCTTGGCGTCGACGACGTTGGTGAAGAGAAAGGCGCGGCGGTCGTCCTCGGCCAGGCCGCCGACGAACTGCCAGCGCACCAGCGGATGCAGCTCGGTGTCCTTGTTGACGGGCCGGTCGATCCGCACGAGCAGCCCCGAGGCGTCGAGCGCGCCAGATGCTCCTGGAAATCGAGCGTGGGGCGGATCGTTCCGCCGGCCGGCCGGGGCGTCGCTGCGTCCATGGGTCCCTCGTCGTTGCCGCGCGATTGTTCCGCACGGGCGCTTGGTTGTCTACGATGCGGGTCCAAGGGAGGAGTTGCCATGTCCATTCCCAACACCAGGACCATGCAGGCGGTGATCGTCGAGAAGCCGGGCGGGCCCGAGGCGCTGAAGCTGGTCGAGCGGCCCGTGCCGGAGCCGGACCGGCACGAGGTTCTGATCAAGGTCGCGGCGGCGGGATTGAACGGCGCCGATATCGGGCAGAGGCTCGGCCGCTATCGCATGCCGCCGGGCGCGCCCGACATATTCGGGCTCGAGGCCGCGGGCGAGATCGTGGCGGTGGGCGCCGGCGTGACGCAGTGGCGCGAGGGCGACAAGGTCGCGGCGCTGCTCGTCGGCGGCGGCTATGCCGAATATGTCGCCGTGCCCGAGGCGCAATGCCTGCCGGCGCCGGCGAACCTCACGATGGTCGAGGCGGCGGCGCTGCCGGAATGCGCCATGACGGTGTGGAGCAACGTGTTCGAGCTCGGCCGGCTGCAGCCCGGCGACCGCATCCTCGTCCATGGCGGGGCAAGCGGCATCGGCACGACCGCGATCCAGCTTGCCCGCGCGATCGGCGCCATCCCTTATGCGACCGCCGGCACCAAGGAGAAATGCCGGCGCTGCGAAAGCCTCGGCGCCAAGCGCGCGATCGACTACCGCAGCGAGGATTTCGCCGCCGTGATCCGCGACGAGACCGGCGGCGAAGGGGTCGATGTCGTGCTCGACATGGTGGGCGGCGATTACCTGAACCGCGACCTGCGCATCCTGCGCCACGGCGGGCGGCTCGTCATGATCGCCTTCAAGCTGGGCAGCACCGTGCCGATCGACTGCACGCTCGTGCAGGACCGCGAGGCGATCATCACCGGCTCGCGCCTGCGCCCGCGCCCCATCGCCGAGAAAGGCCGGCTTGCCGCGGCGGTGCGGAAGGCGGTGTGGCCGATGATCGCCGACGGGCGGTTCAAGCCGGTCGTCGATTCGACATTCGCGCTCGCCGACGTGCGCGCCGCGCACGAGCGGCTCGAAAGCGGCGCGCATATCGGCAAGGTGATGCTGACGGTCTAGAACCCCATCGGCCCGAAATCGCGGCCGAGCCGCACCTTGCCGACGCGCCCGAGCAGCGCCGGCGTCAGCGATGCGTGCTTCAAGCCCGCGAAGATGTCGCGCAGGCAGCGCTGCAGCGGATTGCCGGCGAGGATCGCCGTGGTGCCGGCATGGTCGAAGGCGGAGCTGGCCGCCCGTTACGTCCCGGGCGACGGCGGGGTGGGCGGCGATTGGTACGACGTGTTCAGGCTGCCATCGGGCGAGCTGTGCGTGGTGATGGGCGACGTGGCCGGCTTCGGCCTGAAAGCCGCGGTGATCATGGGGCGGATGCGCAGCGTGCTGCGCGCCTACGCGCTGGAGACCAGGGACCCGGCCGAGGTCCTGGCCCGGCTGGACCGCAAGATGCAGCACTTCGAACCCGATGCGATGGCCACCGTGCTGTACGCGGTCATCGACCCGGCGCTGGACCAGATGCGCGTCTGCCTGGCCGGGCATTTCCCGCCGGTCATCGCCCGCCCGGGACGGCCCGCGGAACTGGCCCGGGTCACGCCGGGCCTCGTCATCGGCGTTTCCCCCGATGTGCGGCGGCCGGTGGCCACCGTGCCGATCCCGCCCGGCGCCCTGGCGTGCTTCTACACCGACGGCCTGATCGAGCGCCGCGGTGAGGTAATCGACGAAGGGCTGGCCCGGCTGTGCCGGGCGGTCACGGCGGAACCCGCCGAGGCGGCCTGCGCCGCGGTGATGCGAGCGCTGGTGGGCAGCGAGCCGGCCCGCGACGACATCGCCCTGCTGATGTTCCGGCGCCAGGCCGATCCGCCCGTCACCCGCATCGCCGGACAGGAGGCGGACCGTGACGCCTGAGGCCAGCTTCCCGGTGCAGATGGTCAGCGGCGTGCCCGTGGTGACGGCACCCGAAGAGATCGATATCGCCAACGCCGACCGGCTGCGGGCGGCCCTGCTGGGCGCAGCCGTCCACGGGCACGGCCGGTTCGTGGTCGACCTGACCAGGACCCGGTTCTGCGACACGGCCGGGCTGCACGCGCTCGTGGCCGCGCACCGGCGGACGCTGACCGAGGGCGGTCAGGTACTGCTGGTCATACCCGGAACCGGCGTCCTGCGCATCTTCGAGATCACCGGCCTTGACCGGGTGATCCCGCACGCGGCCAGCCTGGAAGAGGCCCTCGCGCAAATGCCCGGGATATAGATCCGGGCCCCCTGGCCCGCAGCGGCATCAGGCCTGGCGGGTCTGGTGTCTGCGGCGTACTGTTTGGAGTGCAAACCTGAGAAAATGCGCCGTTGGGTCCAGACCCCTGCCCCGGCTACTGTGCCAGAGGGCGGCGGTTATGCCGGGTGTAGAAATGCGGACCAGCGCTTGTGATGGTCATGTTGTCGTCGCGCTGCGCGGGGAACTGGACGTTAGCGGCGCGGCGGGCGTCGAGGCGGCCATCACGGCCGTGATGGTGCCGGGTCAGAGCCTGATCATTGACATGTCGGCGCTTGACTTCATGGATTGCGCCTCACTGGGCGCCTTGCTGAGGGTGAAAGGGCTAGCCCGGCGCGGCGGCGGCGATGTGGTCTTGGCCGCGCCGCCGCGGCGTGCGCGGCGGCTCCTGGCCCTGAGCGGCCAGGATCAGGTGTTCCGGGTTCATCCCAGCGTGGAGGCTGCTGTTGTGAGCATCGGCAGCCGCCCGAGGCTGTACCTTGTGCCGGGACCCTTGGTGAGCACCGGACCCCCTGGGAGGGCAGCGCCGTTGGGTACTGGTACCGGGTGATCGCGACCGGGGCGGCGGCGGCCCTGGCGGGTTCTTGGCTCACCCGGATGCGCAGATGACTGACCGCCGGACCGTGGTCATGTGGGGGCAGCTGGCCGCGCACGCGGCCGCACATGGCCGGCAGGTGTCGATCGTCGACGTGTGCGCGATCGCGGTCAGGTCAGCTCAGCTGAGCGGGGCGTGGCTGGCGGCCGCACGCAACGGCGAGCCGGATTTCGTCATGTGCGTGACGGATCTGGTCAGCGAGCAGCTGCCCGAACTTCAGCTGACCCTGGGAGAGGGGCCAGGCCACGACGTGCTGGCGTCGGCCGCTCCGGTCCTGGCCGGCGACCTGGGCGATGGGGAGTACAGCCGCCGGTGGCCCGCGTTCACCTCGGCCGCACGCCAGCTCGGCGCCGGGGCGGTTTTCACGCTCCCGCTGATCGTCGGGGCGATCCGCGCCGGGGTGCTCGGCCTGTACCGCCGGTCGGCTGGCCCGTTGTCGGACAGGCAGCTCGGTGACCTGCTCATCCTGGCTGATGTGGCGACCGTGATGCTGCTCGGCGGCGCGGACGGTCACGGGGAGAACCAGGACGGGTCTGGGCTGGACGGGCAGGCGCCCGACCTGGCGCTGCACCGAGCCGAGGTCGATCAGGCCACGGGCATGCTGACGGTCCAGCTCGACGTCTCGGTCGCGGAGGCGTTCGCCCGGCTGCGGGCTTACGCTTACTCCCAGGACCGGCGTCTGGCGGAGGTAGCGGGCGACATCGTCGCCCGGCGCCTGCGGCTGCGCCGGGACCCGGGTCAGGATGGCGGCCCATGACATATCCGACCGCGCCGGCCGTACTTTCCGGCGACGCCACCGCGAGCCCCCTGCCGTAGGCGAAAGGTGATTCAGATGGACACCGAGCTGCTATCGGACACCTTCGTGGACCTGGCCGACACGATGGTCACCGACTTCGACGTCATCGACTTCCTGCACATGCTCACCGACCGCAGCGTCCGGCTCCTGGCCGCGTCCGCGGCCGGGGTCGTGCTGGCCGACCCCCGCGGTGAGCTGCGTGTCGCGGCGGCCTCCAGCGAGGAAGCCGGGCTGCTGGAGCTGTTCCAGCTGCAGAACGACCAGGGGCCCTGCCTGGAATGCTTCCGCACCGGCCAGCCCGTCACCGCCGCCGACCTCACCAGCCCGGACCAGCGATGGCCCCGGTTCGCGCAAGCCGCCACGCAGTCCGGGTTCCGGGCCGTGCACGCGCTGCCGATGCGGCTGCGGGATCAGGT
>CAWDPP010000055.1:0-9063 GCA_963804235.1 uncultured Alphaproteobacteria bacterium | reverse complement strand
GCTGCCGACTTCGTGCCGCATTTCCAGGCGCACACGATGTATGCCTCGGCCGACCAGTTGCAGCGCAATCCCGATGCCGTGCGCCGGTTCCTGACCGCGTGGCTCGAAGCCGTCGCCTTCATGCGCGCGCATCGCGACGACACGATCCGCATCGCCACGTCCGTGACCGGCCTGTCCGCGGCGGACGAGACGCTCGAATACGATCGCCTCATGCCCGGGCTTTCGCGAGACGGGCGTTTCGATCCGCAGGATCTGCAGCGCATCGGCCAGTCCTTCGTCGAGCTCCACGTGCTCGACCAGCGAGCCCGACATGGCGAAGCTCTTTACCGAGCAGTATCTGCCGCCGAGATGATGGTTCACGCTGGGCGTTTTCCGGCATAGAGTGAGGAACCGCGCCAGAGACGCGAAGGGATGACGGGAATGAAAGTCTGCATGTTCCACCTCATGCCGTATCGCGATCTGCCGCCGGATTTCGCGCAGCGCTACAACTCGGCCTATATCGACCCGCTCTGGTTCGACGTGGCCGATGCCGACAAGGTCGGCGCCTATTACAACTGGACCTTGGACGAGCTCGTCTATGCCGCGAAGGCCGGCATGCATGGCGTCTGCACCAACCAGCATCACCAGAACGTCTATGGCTTCATGGCCAATCCGAGCCTCATGGGCTCCGTGCTGGCGAAGCTCACGAACGGCGATAACACGGCCATCATCCAGATCGGCTCGACCCTGCCGTCGACCTCGCCGCCGACGCGCATCGCCGAGGAATACGCCATCATCGACTGCATCAGCGGCGGCCGCCTCGTCGCGGGCTTCCCCACCGGGCTTCCGGCCGATGCCACCATCGCCAACGGCGTCGTGCCCTTGGACCAGCGCGAGCGTTACCGCGAGGCGCTCGAACTCGTCCTGAAGGCCTGGTCGGCAAAGGAGCGCTTCGCCTGGAACGGCAAGCATTATCAGCTGCCGGCGGTCACGCTCTGGCCGCGCCCGATCCAGCAGCCGCATCCGCCGATCTGGATTCCCGGCTCGGGCATCTCGTCCACCGCCGAATACGTGGTGGAGCACGACCACTGCTTCTGCCACCTGAGCTATCAGGGCGCCAAGAACGCCGAGAACGTGGCCGACCGCTATTGGCAGCTCGCGGCCGAGAAGGGCCGGGACGCCAATCCCTACCGCTTCGGCTTCCTGCAGCTCGTCGGCATCTCGGAAACCGACGCCGAGGCCGAGGAATACGCGCGCCACGCCGAGTATTTCTATCACAACCTGCTGTCGACGCCGGCGCACTACATGGCCATTCCCGGCTGCCTCGAATACAACGCCTTGCAGCAGGCGATCGCCAATCCGACCCGCAACTACAATCTCCGCGACATGAAGTTCAAGGATCTGGTCGAGCGCGGCTTCGTCATCGTCGGCAGCGCCAAATCGGTGCGCGAGCAGCTCCTGGAGGCGGTCAAGCGGCTGCGCATCGGCCATCTGATGACGCTTTTGCATTTCGGCTCGATGCCGAGCGAGCTCACCCGCAAGAACATCGACCTGTTCTGCGCGCGAGGTGCTGCCGCATCTGGCGCCGCTGTGGGACGACGAATGGGAGGACCGCTGGTGGCCCGAGCGCCTCAAGGAGACGCGCCGCGCCCGCGCGATGGCGCCGGCCGCGTCCTGAGGCGGAGGACCCGATGGCTGTCGAGGAGCGTCGGCTCAAGCTCTGGCAGGGCAAGGTCGAGACCGATATCGAGGTGAGCGGCAGCGGCCCGCCGCTGCTCTATCTGCACGGACCGTGGGGGCTCGCGCCCGATCGCGCCTTCATCGCGCGCCTCGCATCGACGCATAAGGTCTATGCGCCAAGGCATCCCGGCACGACCATCGGCGATCCCAACGCCGCGCATGTGATCGACACGCTGTGGGACCTCGTCGTCTATTACCAGGAGCTGATGGACCGGCTCGGGCTCGAAAGCGTCGCGGTCGCGGGCCACTCCTTCGGCGGCCTCGTCGCGGCCGAGATCGCCGCCAACGCGCCCAATCGCGTCAAACGCCTCGTCCTGATCGATCCGGTCGGGCTGTGGCGCGACGATCATCCGGTGCAGAACTGGATGATCATGCCCGAGGGGCCGCGCGCGCAGGCGCTCTTCGCCGATCCCGCCGGCGATGCCGCGAAGCGCTTCTTCGCCCAGCCCGAGGACAAGGACGCGCGGACGGCGTCGATCGTCGCCTTCGTCTGGGCGCAGGCCTGCACCGGCAAATATATCTGGCCCATCCCCGACAAGGGGCTGAAGCACCGAATCCACCGCATCGCCGCACCGACGCTCGTGCTCTGGGGCAAGGAGGACGGCATCGCCGCCGCCGTCTATGCCGGCGAATTCACCTCGCGCATCGCCGGCGCGCGCGCCGAGCTCATCGACCGCGCCGGCCACCTGCCGCATCTGGAACAGGGCGAGCGCGTCGCGGCGCTCGTGCAGAAATTCCTGGCCGGCTGACCGGCCGATAGCGGACAACCCGAACCGACGGAGACACGACACCGCAAATCACGAAAACATCAGGGAACGCGAAGGGAGGAAACCATGGCCGTCTCCACACCCGCAGCAGCTTCTCCCGGACCGGCGATCAACGCCGACAGATGGACGAGCTACAGCATCACGGTCCTCGCGATCTGCATTCTCGGCTGGGCCTTCGACATCTACGAGGCCACGATCATGCAGCTCGTCACCCCGATCCTCATCAAGGAATGGGGCATCACGCCGGCGACGATGGGCACGGTCACCACCGTCTCGCGCTGGCTCGGCCTTGTCGGCACCTTCGTCTTCCCGGTTCTGGCCGATTTCTACGGGCGCAAGCCGTGCCTCATCGGGACCATCCTCGGCTACGCCCTGTTCACCGGCCTTACCGGCTTCGCGGTCGGCCCCATCAGCCTCCTCGTCTTCAGCTCGATCACGCGCGTGGCGCTCGCCGGCGAGAACCCGGTCGGCATGATCATGGTGACCGAGACGGCGCCCACCAAATGGCGCGCCACGGCCTTGGGCGGGCTCGTCGGCGGCTATCCCTTCGGCTACATGGTGTGCGCGCTCTGCGCTCTCGTGTTCGTGCCGCTGTGGGGCTGGCGCTCGCTCTACTTCCTCGGCATCTTGCCGGCGCTCCTGGTCCTCTGGGTACGCACCGGCATCAAGGAAAGCCCGCGCTACGAGCACGTGACGCTCCGAGATGCTGAAGGAGGGGCTGAAGAAGAAGCTCGACATCCTCGCGCCCTACCGCGCCTATCCGCGCGAGACGACGATCGCGACGCTCGTCTATTTCTTCTATCTCTGGACCTGGATCGGCTGGTCGGCGTGGATGCCGTTCTATCTCGCCACCGAGAAGCATTTGGGCTTCCCGCCATGAGCAGCTACCTCTCGGTCTGGATGTTCGTCGCGATCTTCGCCTACTGGCTGTGCGGCTGGCTGTGCGACGTGGTCGGGCGGCGCTATGTCATTCCGGCGTTCACCTTGCCGGCGGCCGTGCTGCTCGTCGTGATGGGATATGTCTCGAGCCCGTCGGCGCTGTTCTGGGTCGGCCTGGTCACGAACTTCCTCATCACCGGAAGCTTCGGCACCGGGCTCGGCTACACCAACGAGGTGTTCCCGACCCAGATTCGCGGCGCCGGCGTCGGGGCCTCGTTCACGGTCGGCCTCGGCCTGGCATCGTTTGCGCCGCTGGTGATCGGCTGGATCGCAACCGGGCACTCGGTGGCCGCGGGCCTGCCGCTCCTCGCGCTGTCGTTCCTCTTGATCGCGCCGCTCTTCATCTGGTTCGCGCCCGACACGACGCGCCGCGACCTCGCCGACTTCGTGGGTGAGCGCGTCGGCTAGAGCAAGATCGCTTCGCATGGAAACAAGCGTTTCCATGCGAAGCGTGAATCTTGCTCTCACCTAAAGATGTTAGACCATAATTCACGGATCGGACGGATCGCAAAGCGATTCCGCCCGATCCGATCATGGTCTAGGGCCGCGGCAGCGGCCGGGCATAGCGCGCGTCGACGATCTGGGCCTCGTCGGCGGCGCCCTTCAACAGGCCCTGCGCGCGGAACCACTCGATCTGGTGGCTTATGTCGCGCACGTCGATCCTGAGGTCGCGATCGACCCACGGGATCGCCGCGCGGATCTGCTCTTCGCTCCTGGCCCGTGTACTTGGCGAGGATGGCGAGGATTTCGGGCGCTTCTGGCCCGTCGCGCCGCTCCTCCTTGGCGCCCGCGAACGCGTCGTGATAGAGGCGCGCGCCCTTTTTGTAGGCGGCGAGGAAATGCTCGACCGTGGCGCGGCGCTCGTCCGCGATCTTGGTCGAGGTGAAGGCGGCATTCGTCTGGCCATAGGGCACCATGTCGCCGACCCAGCCCAGGAGCTTCGCCTCGCTTTTGCCCAGCATCACCATCGCCGGCGTGACCGGCAGCACGCCTGCATCCGCCTGCCCGCCGGCGATCGCGGAAGTGAGCGTCGTGTTCGATTGCAGCGCCAGCACGCGCACCGTCTTCGGATCGATGCGGAAGCGCTCGAGCGCGAGCGCCAGGTCATAGTCGAGCATGGCGCCGCGCTGCGTCACGCCGACGGAATGGCCGGCGAGGTCCGGGATCGTCTTGAGGCCCGCGTCCCAGGCGCGGTTCGACGCGACATAGCCGGCGTTCTTGAAGCCCGGCATCTCGCGGTTGCCCGCGGCGATCATGCGCAGCACGCCCTCGCCGGCCAATGCGTAGAACGCCGCCGAAAGCCCGGTGATGCCGAAATCGATGGCGCCTGACGCGGCCGCCACGGCGATGGGCTGCGCCGCGTCGAGATAGACGATCTCGGCGTCGAGCCCTTCGGCCGCGAAATAGCCCTTCTCCTTGGCGACGAAGATCGGGCCGACCGCAAGCGTCTTGACGACGCCGATCTTGATCGGCTCGGCGGCGTGCGCGAGCGCGGGACACGCCAGCGACAAAGCGAGGAGCAGGCGGATGATGAGCTTCATGCTGCCGTCCATTGCGGAGGATGCGCGCTTCGACTTAAATCACGACGCCACGCTTGGCAAGGGAGGACGAGATGAAGCTTGAGCTCAGCATCGCGCTCACCAACAACCCGCGCACCTGGCCGGTGCTCGACGGGCGCGTCAAGGTCGATGCGATCGATCTCGTGCCGACCGTGCTGCACCCGTCGGAGATGTTCTGGCGCCAGCTACATTTCGCCGAGTTCGACGTGTCGGAGATGTCGGTCTCCTCGCTCCTCATCGCCAACGCCAAGGGCGACGAGCGCTGGGTCGGCATCCCGGTCTTCACCACGCGCCGCTTCTTTCACACCGGCATCCTGGTGCGGCGCGATGCGCGCATCGAATCCCCTTCCGACCTGAAGGGCAAGCGCGTCGGCGTGCCGGAATACCAGCAGACCGCGGCGTTGTGGACGCGCGGCGTGCTCGAGCACGAATTCGGCGTCAAGGCGCAGGACATGGAATTCTGGATGGAGCGGCCGCCCGCCATGTCGCATGGCGGCGCCACCGGCTTCAAGCCGCCGCCGGGCGTCACGCTGCACTACATCCCGTCCGAGAAGAGCATCGGCTCGATGATGATTTCGGGCGAGCTGCACGCCGCGGTCCATTATGTAGGCGCCGGCGTCAACCTGATCGACCGCAGCTCGGCCGATCTGCGCCGCCACCCCGACATCAAGCCGCTCTTCGCCGATCCCACGGCCGAGGGGTTCCGCTTCTACCGCAAGACCGGCCTCTATCCGATCAACCACGGCATGGTCATCAAGCGCGAGCTGGCCGAGAAATATCCGTGGGCCGCGCTCAACATCCTCAAAGCCTTCGCGCGCGCCAACGACATCGCCAACGCCGAGCGCATGGAGCATCTCTCGTATTATTTCGAGACCGGCGTCCTTGCGCCCGAGCAGAAAGCGGCGATCGAGCAGCCGATCATCCGCCACGGCGTCAAGCCCAATCGCAAGGTGCTCGAAACCGTGGCGCAATACTCGCACGAGCAGGGCCTGACGCCGCGCCTCCTGACGCTCGAGGAGATCTTCGCCGCCAGCACGATCGAGGCGTAGCAGCGCGATCCGCTCGGTTGGAGTGTTGTCGGGGCCACGCGCCCACAATCAATGCTGTCATTGCGAGGAGCGGCAGCGACGAAGCAATCTCATGGCGGCGGGAGATTGCTTCGGCTCACGCTCGCAATGACAGGTCTAATTTCTCACACCGGCAATTCGTCCGGGAATTTGGGCGCGCGCTTCTCGCGGTGGGAAGCGAGCCCCTCCTGTACCTCGGGTCCGGAAAAGCCCATGAACTCGAGCGCGAGCGAGGCATCGAAGGTCGGCCCCATCTGCCGGAGCCAGTTGTTGAGCGCGTACTTGGTCCAGCGCACCGCAGAAGGCGCGCCCGCGGCCAAGCGGCCGGCGATCTCGACCGCCTTGGCGTCGAGCTCCGCGTCCTCGACCGCGAGGCTGACGAGGCCGATGCGCTCGGCCTCCGCGCCCAGCACCTGCTCGCACAGCAGCAGATAGTATTTCGCCTTCGCCATGCCGCACAGCAGCGGCCAGATGATCGCCGCGTGGTCGCCGGCCGCGACGCCGAGGCGCGTATGCCCGTCGATGATGCGGCAGTCCTTGGTCGCGATCGACACGTCGGCGAGAAGCCCGCACACAAGCCCCGCGCCGACGGCGACGCCGCGCATCGCGCTCACCACCGGCTTCGAGCAGTTGATGACGCTGTAGACGATGTCGCGCGCCTCGCGCCAGCCGCGGGCGCGCGCGGTGAAATCGTCGATCTGGCGCTCGATCATGGCGAAGTCGCCGCCTGCCGAGAACATCTTGCCGGCGCCGGTGATGATCGCGGCATTGACGGACGGGTCGGCATCGACATCGCGCCACACGGCGGCAAGCTCGGCATGCATCGCCGCGTCCGTGGTGTTCATCCGTCCGTTCGTCATGGTGATGCGCAGCACCTTGTCGTGCGGCCGGTCGAAGGTGAGGCGGGTGTAGGAGGCGTAGCGGTCGCCTTCGCTCATGTCGTCCTCGCTCGGGTCACTCCGCGCGATTGTCCGCCGCCGCGGTATTTCCGTCCATGACTTTGCCGCGCGCCCGTCTTAGGTTTCGCGCCATGAGAGCGGTTTGCCTCGCGCTCGTGGCGGCGCTCGCGGCATCTCCTGCTGCGGCGAAGCCGTGGCGGCACGCCATCGTCGCGCCCGCGGCCGATGCCGGCTTCGCCCTGATGGCGGAGAAGGGCGGCTTCGCCGACAAGGAGGGGCTCGAGCTCGAAACCGTCACCTTCCCGAATGACGCGATGGCGCTTCCGGCGCTTCTCCAAGGCGAGATCGACAGTTTCGAGGGCACGCCCATGACGGCGATCCTGGCGCAGAAGCGCGACGATGTGCGCATCGTCGGCTGCCCGTGGCTCGGCGTGACGGAGGCCGTCTTCACCCGCCCCAGCATCCTGGCTGCGAAGGATTTGGAGGGGCAGTTCATCGCCGCGTCGGCGCCCGCCGAGCTCGCCGATCTCGTGGCCGAGGCCTATCTCGCCGCCAACTCCATCCCCGTGGCGCTGGTGCGGTTCGCCAGATACGCCGCCGACGCGGATCGCTATGCAGCGCTCGAGGGGGGGGCCGCCGCCGCCGCCGTGGTGTCGCTCGACTACCTGCCGCTGGCCGAGCGCGCAGGCCTCAAGCTGGCCGCGCGCGGCAGCGAGCTTCTGCCGAATGTCGTGCGGCTCTGCATCATGGCCTCGGCCCGCAATCTGCACGCGCGGCGCGAGGATGCGATCCGCTTTCTCGCCGCCGAGATGGCGGCGCTGGCTCATGCGCTCAAAAGCCGCGACGCCGAGCTGGCGCTCGCCCGCGCCGCCGCCGGCATGGGCCGCGACGATCCGCGGCCGGCGGCGATCTTCGCCGAGGCCGCGCGCGCCGGCGGCGTAACGCCATCGCTTCCCATCCCGCTCGACCGCATCGCCGCGATGGAAGCGCTCCTCGTCAAGCGCGGCGCGCTCGCGCGCGAATTCGATCCGCGCGACATCGTCGAGGGCGATGTGCGCGATGAGGCGCGCGACCGCGTCACGCGCGAATAGGGGAGGGATTTGCGATGAACGATAATCCGATCGGCGGCATCATCGCACCGCTGCGCCCGCTCGAGCGCGCCAGGGCGCTCGGCCGGCTGATTGCCGAGGACGCGCTCGCTGCGGAGCGCCTGACGCGGCTCACCGACAAAGTCGCGGCTGCCCTGCTCGACGCCAATCTGTTTTCGGTTCTCGTGCCGGCGGCGGACGGAGGTTTTTCCGGCTCGCGCGTCGAGCTGTTCGAGACCGTCGAGGAGATCGCGCGCGCCGACGGCTCGGCCGGGTGGTGCGTTGCGCTCTGCAACGGCATCAATGCCTCGGTTCACGCCGGTATCCCCGCGCGCGCTCGCGCGGAGGTGTTCGGAAACGGGCCCGTCGCGTGCTGGGGCTCGCTGCTGCCCAAGGCCAAATCGGTGGCGGCAGACGGCGGCTTTCGCGTCTCGGGCAATTTCGGCTGGGGCTCGGGCAGCTCGCTCGCGCGCTGGGTGGTGGTGCCGGCAACGCTGCCGCCGCGCGACGGGCAACAGTGGTTTCGCGCGCATGTGCTGCCCAAGGCCGATGTCGAGATCAAGGAAGGCTCGTGGGACACGATGGGGCTGCGCGCGACCGCCAGCGTCGACTACGCGATCGCGGACAAATTCGTGCCCGCGCATCGCACGTACGAATACCCGTATCTGCCGCCGGCCAATCCGCGCGAGACGTCCGCGCGCGGAGTCATCGCGCTCACGCAGATCGGCATCACGGCTTTCGCCAGCGGCGTCGCATTGCGCGCGCTCGCCGAGCTGATCGCGGCCGCGCCCCATATCAAGCGCAGCGTCGCCGAAGGCACCGTGGCCGACGACGGTTTCGTGCAATTCGGCATCGCCGAGGTCGAGGGGCGTCTGCGCGCCGCGCGGGGATATTATCGCGATCTCCTGGCCGCGCAGGATGAAGCGATTGCCGCGGGGCGCGCCTTCGATCCGAACCGTGCGTTCGACATGATGCAAGCCGCGCTCACCTTCTCGCGCGCGGCGCGCGACACGGCCGTGTTCGCC
>CAWDPP010000054.1:0-240468 GCA_963804235.1 uncultured Alphaproteobacteria bacterium | reverse complement strand
ATTGGCGTGCCGGACAGGATGAAACTGGGAACCTTTGGCAAGGCGTGGTACCGCTGACCAATCCTTCATCCACAACGATTGTCGATGCAGCGGCAAGTGCACTGTCACCGTAATTTTCACGCCATTCTCTGGTCCCATCATTCTCTAGTCCCATCACCTCGCCGGTCTTCGCCTGCTGCGTGCAGCGGCAAGTCGCTGAGCGCGTGCGCGAATGCCGTTTTGATTTTCGGACTGGCTTAACCCACGGTTCAAAAGCGCAGTCGTCAAGTCCCTCAAGTGCCAAAGCGAAATCAGGATCACTTGGGGCCCCGGTGATTCCAGCGAAAATACGAAATCGAGGGCAAAGAAGATTGCCATAATCACAATAGCGTCCAACAGCGAAACAGCGACTTCAGTTAAAGAGGGCTTTGACGAGGCCAACTCTCGAACCAGATCACTGACCGCACCGCCAAGGCATACGAAAAAGAAAGTGCGCAACATCACTACTTTCCATCGCGATGGTGTTGCTGCTCTCGTCCAATAGGAAATGTAGTGCCTCCAGTCCGCATTCCAAGCAAGGCTGATGCAAGTTGCCGCTAGGGCGAAACCTATTCGCACATGCTCGTCTTCGACCATGCTTAGATAGAGATTTTTCATTGGTAATGCGTCCTATGCGCAAACCTAATGACTAAATGTGTAGGTGCCTCCCACAACGTAATAAGTGGAGGCACCGAAAGTGACCGATGTTTGAGGCGTGACAGATATTACTCCATTTGGCCGATCTATCACCACATTGCCGCCGCGTTCGAACGGGCCAAAATCTACGGAGCCGCCTACCGTTGTCGGGACATTGCGGGCGCTAGGGCCCAACGGGAGGCTCGCGGAGAAGCCAGCACCTAGGGGACCCAGGGGCTTTGCACTCGCACCCGCACCTATCAACACGCCTGTCGAAGTCGGTGTAGGGGAATTAGCCGGATTGTAAGTCACGCTGGCTCCGAGTACCGCACCCAAATACCCCCCGATATTCGGCTGGCCGCAATTGTACCCGAGGGTAACTACAGCGCCCGCCCCTCGGCCCGCAACGACAGTCACTTGCCACAGGCCGCTAGGGTCGGCGCCAGTCAATGGGTCGCTATTTACATAGGGATAAAGGTTCGCGGTCGGATCGCTTCTCTCGCCCATCGGATCGCGCGAGAGCCAGCGGCTGGCGACTGGATCGTATGCGCGATATTGCGTGAGGTAGAGCCCACTGTTGGCATTGTAGAACATCCCGGCGTAGACAAAATCCGTGAGCGGCGCGGTTGCCTGGAGCGCGTTCCCGTAGGGATCGTAGCGGTAGGCGGGCGCGCTCGTGGCGCTCGCAAACACGCGCCGCACGGAGCCGATCTGGTCAATGCCGTAATAGTAGGGCTGCGCCGGCGAGCCCGGGACGTATTCGCCCTCGTCGTAATACTCCCGCGACACCGCGTCGCTCGAATTGCGCGCCTGGCAGATGGCGGAGCCGCACCAGAGGTAGGAGGTAGTGACCGCGCTGCCTCCGCCGGCCGGAGTGCTGCTGATCGATGCGCGCCGGCCGAGCCCGTCATAGGCGAAGGCGGTCGCCTTGCCCGGTTGGCTGGGGTAGGTGATGCCGACGAGGCGGTTCTCGGCATCCCAGCTATAGGTGCGCTGGCCGTCGGAGAGCAAATTTCCGTCGGCGTCGAAAGTCAGCGCTTGACCGGAGAGGTTGGTCAGCTGGTTGAGGTTATTGTAGGTCGCCGTCTGCTGCAACGTCGAGGGATAGACGGCCGTGCTGTCGTTTGTCTCTGCGATCGCGGAAATGAAACTTTCGGGCGTCGTGGTATAGCTGAAGTTCGAGTACTGGCCCGAGGAAAGACCGGTGTTGTCGATGCTGGCGAGGCGCCGGTCGCCCGAGTTTGGGAGATAACTCCAGGCGGTGGCGAGAGTAGAACTAGTGAGATCGCGCGCCGTGATCTGCCCCGTTTGCCCGAGATAGCTCAGCGAAAAGGAACCGAGGTCGTTCGCATGAGTGACTAGGCGCCCGATCGCGTCGTACTGAAACGTCTCGGCCGCGGCGCCCGCGACCGTGCGCGACGAGAGCCGCCCGAGCGCATCGTAGGCATAAGTGATGGCGCTGTTCGCAAGCGGGCTGCTTTCTTGCTGCAACTGCAAGGCGCCCGTAGAGCCAACCGGTACGTAGGAATATTGGGTTGTTCCTGTGCCGTCAGTCATCGATGTGAGACGCGGGAAATACGGATCGTACGAGAAGCTGACGTTAGGGGTTGGGTTCACGGCACTGAGGTAGGTGATGCCGCTGAGCCGATTGTCCTCGGCGTAGCTGTATTGCTTCGTCTGCCCGAGCGCGTCGGCCACCGATTTGAGCCGGCTCGTGGTGTTCTCATAGGTGTAGGTGACCGTGCTGGTGTCCGGATACTGTTTCGAGGTCAGCCTTCCTTCTACGTCATAGGTCCAGTTCGTGGTGTTGCTCTTGGGGTCGGTCAGGCTTGTGAGCGCGCCGTTGTTGTTGTAGCCGAAATGTGTCTGCTGCCCGAGCGGATCGGTGATCGCCGTGAGGCGCCGGTCGGCGTCGTGCGTGTAGGTCCAGACCCGTCCCTCGCGGTCGCGATATGACGCAAGGTCGAGGTTATTGTAGGTATAGGTATCCGTCGTGCCGTCGGGGTAGGTGATTTTCGTCACGCGATCGGCAGCGTCGTAATTGTAGGAGGCGGTCCAGCCTTCGGAGTCGGTGTAAGTCGCGATCCGGTCAAATGCGTCATAGCTGAAGCTTGCTGCCGTGACATTGTTGGCGTTGATGATCGCTGTCAGATCGCCCGTGGAATTGTACTGGTAGCTCGTCGTCTGGTTCAGCGGATTGGTGACGGACGTGAGTTGCCCAGCGGCGTTATAGGTGTAGCTCGTGGTTTCGCCGGCTGCATCCGTGGAGAAGAGCGGACGATGGTGGGTGTTATAGATAAACTGAGCGATGGTGGTTTGTCCGCCGTTCGCGGTGGTCTGACTGATCGCGGCAAGATCGACGTGGTTGGAGTAGAAGAACCATGTCGTGCGGCCGAGCGGATCGATCGCTTGCGTCAGGTTGAAATATCCGGTGGTGTCGTAGGAGAAGCTGCTGAGCTGACTGGAGCCGTCGTCGAGGATTCGGCCGATCGCAATCGGCTGATCATAGGTTCCGCCAAACTGGCTCTGTGTCTGTCCCGGATAGTTGTACCAAATACGATTCTCTAGCGGGTATTTTATGCTTTCAATGCTGGTTGATTTGGTTTCGGTAGTACCCGGCTCATGGTGAAAATGCGTGTCTCGCGAGTCTAAGTAATTGCAACTGCCTACCGTTATCGTGCAGCCCGCAACGACATAAGCATTTTTGTCCCAATGAAAGCTGTCGCGATAATTAAGGTATTCGTTATACGGCGACAGAGGCATGTTCGTGGGCACGGTGTTCACGGAACTCGTCGGATCGCTGTACGGGACCGACGAAACATCCTCCACCCACTCTTCGCGCTCGTTGTACCCGAGCGGGTCCGTCACTTGGACATAACGTGGCGGCGACGAGCTAGGGGAACCAGCGTTGTACGCGAAGGTCGTCGTGCCATACGGGGTCGTCATTGCATTAACGAGCCCGTTTGAATCGTATGAAAAGCTCGAAGTCAGTCCCAGTATGTCGGTGATAGAGCCGAGTCGCCCGTAAGCGTCATACAGAAGCGATGCGCTGCGGCCAAACGGATCGGTGATCTGTGTTATCTGCAATGGAAAGCTTGCTAGCCCATAAGTGAACGCCGTCACGCGCCCCGCGGCGTCTGTCAATGATATGAGCCGGTCCTGGCTGTCGTAATTGAGCGTGGCGGCGTTGCCTTGCGGATCGATTATTTGGCTCAGAAAAACGTTTCGTGGATAGCTGCTGCTACCGTCCGACTGAGCATAAACCTCGATGCTGCCATCCTGCAGTTGTCTCTGATACGTGATCGGCGACGTCGATACGAGCACCAGTACCGAGCCATCGTTATCCTGCGCTGGAAACTGACCCGTCGTCTGATTGTACGTGCCGTAGTAGAAGGCTCCGCCGCCCGAGAGATATCGGGTGACGCCGTGACCGAGGTTAGTCGGATCATCGGTAACGTAGGTAAGCCAGTTCAAAGTCCATAGCGGACTGACGTTGTAGAAAGTGAAGGGACTCGGTTGGCTGTCCTCGCGCTGGTTGTAGGTAATGGTGACTTTGGCCGACGGCCCGATCGGCGGGCTATAGCCCACCGGCGTGTCCGAGAGGGTGACGCTAACGCTCGATTCCCGGATGTTGTAGCCGCACAGGGGACAGTTGCTAGGGGAATCTGCCGGGGGATCCAGCGCTCCTGCTCCGCCGGGTCTTGTCGCATTGGTCGGGCCTTTGCCCCAAACCTTGCTGGCCTCATCAGGACTCACCTGTCGCCAACTGTGATCGGCCGGTGCGGCCGTCGGGACGAGGAAGTACCCGCTTGCCTCCGTATCGAGCGCCTTCGGCGTTACCCAAAGACTTTGACCTGGAAAAACGGGATCAGCGACGTGGTAGCGGCCGTTGTCGATTCCAACGATGGCCGCAAAATGACCGACCTTCCAGTGCACGATCGCCGGGACCGGCACGTTCTGTCCTGGCTGGCGGAAAATCAGCCGATAATGAACCTTTGCTTTGTCGGCTAAACGCGCAACCTCGGCGAGGCTCGTTCCCTTCGGTCCGGTGTGATACCACAGAAGAAAACTTACTTCTTGGGGAGCCACGCCGCGCGACAGCAGCAGCGATCGGAGTGCCAGCGGTCCGCACCGATAAAGATCGCCGGGCCGTTTCTCCATCGCCGACAATTCTTCTCCGGCCTCTTGCACCTCTTCTATCGCAGAGCCGGTCATCGGCCGATTGCCGATCTCTTTGAATAACGCGGAAAGCTTCTCTGATTGGCCAAAGTACGAGTAGAGACGGGCGAGATTGCCTACGGCGCCGTCCACCAATGCTTTTGCTTGCAGATCGTGCGCGTTCTTTCCTTCGATCCACGCCCGCTGCCATGCGTCGATGGCACGCGAGAAGTATCCGTAGTGAACGTAGAAAATGCCGAGATTGGTCAGAAGGGCTGCATTCCAGCCAGAGTGAGGATGCACATCAAGAAAAGCGGTTAGGCTGGTGAAATCGTCCGGCTCTCTACGGACGTTGTAAGTCGCTAGCGAGCGGGCAAGCGCCAAATCTTCGGCTGGTGTTGTTGGCGCTGTTTGCAGCAACGGCTCGGGGAAATGTGCCGCCATCATGCCTAACGCCAGCGGATTTGTGGCGGGCGCTTGATCTGCCGCTATTGCGGAATTCGCCAGAACCGGTGGCAGCAACAGCAGCATTACGATCAGAACGGCGATCGCACCAGCGAGACGCGCGAACCATCGGCGCGCCGTCGTGCAGGTTCGTGGACAGTGTCGCCTGCTACGAGTGCTGTAAGCTCGGACGGTTCCGTCCAGCCGAGATTGCGGTCTGTGAGCGGCCGCGCAGGGCTGTGTGGCAAGTACTTCTTCTTTGGTACCCGCCAAACCGGATCGCGAACGTTCCCGGAAACGCATCAAGTGTCCCCCTCCCCCCACGAATGGATAGGGTGCTTGCCGGTACCAAATCACCATATCAGTTTTGCAACGGCGCGCGAATGGGAATTGTAGACCTAAATCAAAAGCGTCGTATCAGAAGCTTCGGCCCCCCTGTCATCATATTGTCGTCATTTGGGCCCACGCATCCCGAAATGTTCATCGCCTCGGCGACCTGCGAACATTAGACTACAATCAAAAAATGTATTATCGTTGATGCCATCGTGCTTCGCGAGGGGGCGAACCATGCGCCGGGTTCACATGCTTGCCGTTGTATTCGGACTCGCTTGCGCATTTTTAAGCGGGCTCACCGCTGCGCAGGCCCAATGTACTCTCCCCTATCAACTCACGAACGGCCAAGTCGCGAATGCAACGCAAGTTGTGGCCGATCTCAATGCGGTCGCCGATTGCATTAGCCCAGGCGGCTCGACAAATGCGTTGCAATACAAAGCTGGCACGTCAACTTTCGGCGGCGTCGGCCCATTGACCAACGGGCAAGTTGTCATTGGCTCTACCGGGAATGCGCCGCAAGCAGCTACGATAACAGCGGGTGCGGGCATCACGATCACGAACGGCCCCGGTGCCATAACGATCGCGGGTGGCAGCGGGACACCTCCCACACTTGCTCAACCGCCAGCATTTCAAAGAATCACTTCCGGTTCGTCCGGAACCGTGACGCTTACAAATACGCCGACGGTCGGAAACCTTCTTGTGGCGTTCGCCAGCGGCTACGGGACCAGCACCACCAGTCTCGGCGTCCCGAGCCAGTTCAGTGGCGTATTTGCGAACATCAATAATGTAGCGGGTAATCAGGCAATCGTGATTGGCGCCCGTGTTGTGCAGTCCGGCGACGGTACGAGCTGGCCCGGATTCTTCGGCGGCAACGGAGGCGATACATTTGGAATTTTTGAACTTTCCGGTGCGCACTCCATTCAAGCGTTCCCGGCAGCCGGAATCCAGTCGGGCTCAGCATGGCCGTTTTATGCCGGGAGCGCAGTCAACGCCTACACTTTCTTCGTCCTCGAAAACGACAGCACGAATGGCTACAGCAGCATCTCCGGTGCCACTTTTCTTTACGATGGCACGAACACCGCCGCCAACCATCCCTCCGTTATCGCGACTGTCTCTCCAGCCACGGGGGCTAACGCAAAAGTCAACTACACCGGCACGAGCTTCGGAAACTCGCTGTTCACGACGATCCAAATCACTCCCTGACCCACGCGAGCCATGAGCGCAGGCAACGTCATCCATGTGGCGAAAGTGGGCGTCGCGACGGCGATACCGGCTCAAACCTCGCGGCAACGTATCGCGCGTTCCGTGAACGTCCCGGCTCAAGTCATGAGTGGCACTAGCTGGCGGCCATGATGAGAAGCTTGCGCCAACGATTTTCACAAGCGGAGCGCCCGCGAAAGGACGAACCGGGAATCCGACGTAAAATTCAGCGTGTCATATTCGCAAGTGCGATGTTGTCTGGTGCATTAATTCCCGAAAAGTCGATCGCTTCGGATTCCTATACATACGATCTAGACGGACGGGTCACGACCACGCTTTACGCCAACGGCCTGTGCATTGCTTACGCTTACGACGCAAATGGCAACCGAACCTCGCAGACAAACACCATCTCCGGAGTATCCGAGTCGCCGGTATGGGGACAGGGCATGTGGGGCTGTATGGTTTGGACTTCCCCGCCTGCCAACGTGCTCTACGACAGCGCCGGCAACGTCATGCTCGACAGCCAAAGCAATTTCATGGAGGGGCAATAAATGATGAAGCTTGCGGCGGCGCTCGCTGTGCTATTGCCTTGCGTGTTGCTTATCCCTCGCACGGCTGAGGCACAATGCAGCGGCAGCGGTGGCGTGCCTTTTAATTGCACCGCCGGCTCGGTGCCCGGCGCGAGCGACCTCTGGCTCGGCGGTCAAGGCGGTCACACGGTCAGCGTCACTACGTCCCAAATGCTTCAAGGCTTGGGAAATCTCGGCCTGACCGGGGCTAATCCCACGGCAACAATAAACACAAGCCCACAGAATGGTTCTGCCACGACGTACATGCGGAGCGATGCAGCACCGGCTGCCGCTGTCGCAACACCAACGACGCTGGGTTACAGTTCGCCTGACAACACGACGATCAAGGCGTCCGCAGGTGTCTATACGGCGCAAAGCACCACGGTCGGCGGGCAGACATGTACTCCCGGATCATCATGCCAAGTGTATTATTGTGAAGCGTGGATAACTGCTTCCAGTACGATGATCTCGAATGGGAGCTGCGGTAGCGTTAGCAGCGGTACGTGGACAACTCCATCGTGGATCGATGCCAACACGACCTTTCACGACGACGTAATCGGGGCTGGGGGCGGTGGCTCGTATTGCAATAATGCCTCCAACGTTGGGCGGGCGGGCGGTGGCGGCGCAGTTTCTGTTGTGACCGGAAGCGGGCTGATCTCCGCTGGCACCGGATATAGCTTCACTGTCGGTGCCGCGGGAAGCGGTGGAACCTCCGGCACCACCACGGGAGGCAACGGCGGCAACAGCACAATAATCATCGGCAGCACGACCTACACCGGAGGAGGCGGTAGCGGCGGTGCGAATTGCGCGAGCACAGCCGCGACGACACCAGGCGGTAACGCAACCAACGGGCTTACATTCTTTGGTGGCCGGGGACTTGCCACAAACGCGGGAGCAGCGACAACGTCGATAGGTGGAAATTCGCCGTTAGGGTATGGATTTGGCGCTGTCATTGCCGGCGGGGGAGTGAGCGGCGCAGTCGGTACAGGTTTCGGCGGCGGCGGGGCTGGAGCAACGACCACAGGAGGGAATGGTGGAGCCGGGGCACAAGGCGCGCACCACATCATCTTGAGCGGCGGATAAGCAAGCGCCGAAGCGCCGCGCTCGATGAGGCGGCGTCGTGTGCCGGTCGAAATTGGCATGTCCCATTCCCGCTAACGCTAACGGGATTTTCGCCACGTGCGCCGGTGCGACTCGTCTCGCTAGCGCTAGCGTAAATTCGCTCTGCTTGCTGAGTTCAGCTGCCACACTAGCTAGCTAGGTAGAGCCCCTAGGGGCCGACCTAGCTAGGAGCGTGCAATGGAAGATGATGTCCCGAGTTGGCGCGGAAGGCCACGATTCGCGATGGGCGCAACTCGGCCCTCGGCCGAATTTCCCTACGTACGTAGGGAATGGATTTTCTCCTTGTTGGCCCTATCGCGCACTCCGCACCATCGAGCCAAGCGCATATGCGTGCGCGAATTGCTGAGGCTTGGCCTATGGTAATCGCGAACGACATGGACTCCCTAGCGTCGGTATCGGCACCAGAAGAGAAAAGCGACGTTTCACCTACGTACGTAGGGACGCGCGACGAGCGGGCGCCGGGGATTCGCGCCGCGGCGGATGACGAGAAAATGGGAATTTCCCATACGTACGTAGGGACGAGCGGTGAGCGCCATACGTATGCTAATTCGGACGAGCCTGCGCGCACCAGCCGGCGGGTGACCATCGTACGGGTCACGGACGATTTTGGCGGGCGGATCGAGGTTCGGATCGGGGAGGCACTGATCCTTGGGCAGCTAATCGATGCCGTACTTGAGGAATTGAGAACGAAGCGAGCGAACGAAGGGTAACGACATGAGCATCAGGGCGGCACTTTATCTCCGGGTTTCGACAGCGCGGCAGGCGGAAAAAGACCTGTCCATCCCCGACCAGCGCCGGCAGGCGCAGAGCTATTGCCTGGGCAAGGGTTGGATTGTCGCCCGCGAATTCGAAGAGCGCGGCGCCAGCGCGACGGACGACAAGCGACCCGCATTCCAAGAAATGATCGAAGCCGCCACGCAGCCGGAACGCGCCTTCGACGTGATAGTGGTCCACAGCTACTCGCGGTTTTTCCGCGACGCGTTCCAGCTGGAATTCTATCTGCGCCGCTTGCAGAAGAGCGGCGTAGCCGTCGTCTCAATAACCCAAGAGACGGGCGACGATCCTATGAGCCAGCTGGTGCGGAAGATTCTCGCGCTGTTCGATGAATACCAGAGCAAGGAGAACGGCAAGCATACGCTCCGCGCGATGAAGGAAAACGCGCGGCAAGGGTTCTGGAACGGGTCGCGGCCACCGTACGGATACCGCACCAAGGAAGCGGAGCGACGTGGCGACAAGATCAAGCGCCGCCTCGAAATCGATCCGTCCGAGGCGGAAACCGTACGTATGATCTTCCGGCTGCATCTTGGCGGCGTTGGCACGGCCCAACTCGGCATCAAAGCCATTGCCGATCACTTGAACCGCAAGGGCATCTGCTACCGCGATGGCCGTCGATTTAGCACGGGACTGGTGCATAGCTTGCTGACCCGCGAAACTTACACCGGCCAACACCGGTTCAATCAAACCGAACTCGAAAACGGGCGAGCGGAAACCTCGGGAGGAATGGATTGCGTTCGAGGTACCGCCGATCATCGAAGAGGCTACCTTACGGAATGCCAAGGCATCGCTCGCGAGTCGTAGTCCCAAGATTGTTGCGCCCCGCGTGGTCAATGGTCCAGTGCTGCTGACAGGGCTTGCGCGGTGTGCGACGTGCGGCGGCGCCATGACCCTGCGGACTGGGAAAAGCGGCCGGTACCGGTATTACACCTGCTCCACCTGCGCTCGCCTCGGCAAGACAGCCTGCAAGGGGCGCACTCTGCCGATGGCGTTCCTCGACAACCTTGTTGTGGATCATCTGGCGCTGCGCCTCTTTACCCCTGAGCGTCTTTCCGCGCTTCTGACAGAGCACGCCGCGAGGACCCAAGCCTCTGCCGGCGAATGGGCCGAAAAGGCAAAGGAAGCCGAGCGGGACCTGCGCGCCACCGAAGAGGCCATTCGCCGCCTTCTCGAAATGGTGGAGCGCGGTATCGCCCCGCCTGACGATATGCTCGCACACCGCCTCACGGAATTGAGGCAGCAGCGCGAAGAACGGATTCGGGTCAAGGAAGCGGCGGCCCGCCAGCGGCGCGCCCGCGCGCCTACGCTAGCGCCAAATGAGATTGAGGGGTTCTGCGCCGCCATGCGCGAAAAGCTTCTCAGCGCCGATCTCCCGACGCGCCAGCGTTACGTCAGGTTGTTCGTGGAGCGCATCGACGTGGACGACACCGAGGTGCGCCTGTCAGGGCGCAACGACAGGCTCGAAGCGGGATTGCGCTCGGGGCATGACGACGCAGCGGAGCCAGTGCCCAGTTTTGTTCGGAAGTGGCGTCCCCGGCGTGACTCGAACACGCGACCCACGGTTTAGGAAACCGTTGCTCTATCCGGCTGAGCTACGGGGACGCAATGACTTGGCGGATTTCCGACCCTGTTCAGCCTGTGCCCAGGCACCCTCTATCGGAGGTTAGCGTTCGCTCGTGTCCTTGTCATCCGCGCGCGGCCGCGCGCGCGGCGGGGGTGCGGGCGCAAACGCGGGGACGTACCGCGCCACACCCTTTCGAGCATGTTCGCGACGGCCAAACGCGGCGACGGGAGCAAAAAAGAAGCAGAGTGGCCTAATAATTTGCCGCCGCTTTCCCTACGTACTACACTGGCAATTCAATTATTATCCGTGATCGTCATCAGCGACTATTTTGGCATCCTTGAAATTTCCGCGGCTCGCCCAAGCTTTATTTGGCTCGACCCCTCGGATTTCACGCCGACGTCCTGCAAGCAAAGGAAAACGTCATGGCAGAGAACGAAGTGGTCGCGGCCATCCTGTCGGCAGTCCTGACGGCGCATCAGCGCACCGACGACGCCGACGTCGCGACCGCGGTCAAGACCTATCACGCCTGTCTCAGCGCGCTCCGCCATTACGCCGACGTGCCGGTCGAAGCGCGCTGGTCGGCCGCGGCCGAGGGCCGCCGCCTCGCGGGGCAAGATGGCGCAAAGCCCTAGCCCGAAGCGCCCGCACCGGGCCAAGGCCGCCACGCGCACGCTGCGGCTCGAAGCGCTCATGGCCTTGCTCGTGCTCGTCACGGTGATGGTCGGGGAGGTCGTGCTGATCCGCGGAAATTATCGCGGCGCAACGGCGCCGCTTTCGCCGGCGTCGCAGATCATCCTGCGCCTGACCTTCGGCCGCTGACCGCGGCGCGCGTGACGGATTGCAGCGATCAGGCGGTCGTGGCCGCCTTTTTGCCGGCGCCCGCAGCGGCAGGTTTCGCTCCGCTCTGATCCGCGGCTTCCTTGGCCAGGCGAAGCCCGCGCAGGCGAGCCACCTTCTCGTCTTGCACGCGGCGATCGGTCGCGCGATCGTTCAGCCGGTCGGTCTCTTTCCGGGTCCGTTCGGCCAAGAGCGCTTCCGCCTTTCGCTGAGGCGCGCCCGACCGGTCTGTAGCCCTGGGCATGACGAATCCTTTAGCGTTGGGTCCGGACGACCGGCGCAGCGAAATGCACGCGGGAAGCGCCGGCGGCAACCGTGCGGCCGCCGCCGGCGCTGCTGCGGTCAGGCGACGAGGGAGATATGGTCGGCGGCTTGCTTGCCGCGCTCGCTGACCACTTCGTAGCGGACCTTCTGCCCCTCGTTCAGCGAACCAAGACCGGCGCGTTCGACGGCGGAGATATGCACGAACACGTCCTTGCCCTGGTCATCCGGCTGGATGAAGCCGAAGCCTTTTTGTGAGTTGAACCATTTGACCGTACCAATGGCCATCGCGGCCTCCTTTATGCGTTGGATCACGCCGCGCGCTGATACGCGAGGCGACGCAGCGTCGGCCTCATGGGTTCTTGAAGATCGCCTGTGGGCGGTACGGCAAGCGCCGAAGCGGAAACTGGCGCCGCCTATATGCGCCTTCTCGCTGCTCATTACAATTGGCAACCGGAGGCCGGGCCGCCCGCGCGTCGAGGCCGAAACCCGCGGCGCCGGCGCGCCGGCGCGCCGTCGCCGCTCTTGACTTTGGCGTGCGCGACCGCCATTTAGCGTTCAGCAGTACTCTCGCGGATGCGCGACGCGCTTGGCTTCTTTCGCCGGCGATTTCAGAGACATCATTCGTCAACCGGACTTCCTGGTCGCGCGGGACGGGCTTCATCCAGGGTGAAGCGGCGATTGCTCCGCAGGCATCGATTCGGTGCGAGTGCGGCCCCCGCCCTGACGATGAAAGCTTGATGTTGCAAACCTCATTTTCCGATCTCCACCTTGCCGAGCCGCTGTTACGCGCGCTGGCCGCCGAAAATTACCTCACCCCCACCCCGATCCAGGCGCAAGCCATCCCGCCCTTGCTGGCGGGCCGCGACGTCCTGGGCCTCGCCCAGACCGGTACGGGCAAGACCGCAGCGTTCGCCTTGCCGATCCTGCAGCTTCTTGCCGATCAGCGCGGCGACAGGATCC
Organism: uncultured Alphaproteobacteria bacterium; assembly: GCA_963804235.1. Classification (GTDB taxonomy): domain Bacteria; phylum Pseudomonadota; class Alphaproteobacteria; order ATCC43930; family CGMCC-115725; genus DATJLY01. The sequence continues at coordinate 227,589 of CAWDPP010000054.1, read as the reverse complement.
CGCGCGCGCCGCGCGCGCTCATCCTCACGCCGACGCGCGAGCTCGCGGTCCAGGTCGGCGAGAGCTTCCGCACCTATGGCCGGCACATGCCGCTGCGCAGCGCCGTCGTCTTCGGCGGCGTCGGCCAGAAGCCGCAGGTCGATGCGCTCACGCGCGGCGTCGACATTCTCGTGGCGACGCCGGGCCGCCTGCTCGATCTCTGCGAGCAGAAGGCGGTGCGCTTCGACCGGCTCACGGTGCTCGTCCTCGACGAGGCCGACCGCATGCTCGACCTGGGCTTTCTTCCGGCCGTGCGGCGGATCATCGCGCTCTTGCCCAAGGAGCGTCAGACGCTGCTGTTCTCCGCCACCATGCCCGACAGCATCGGCAAGCTCGCGGCCGGCATCCTGCGCCAGCCGGTCCGCGCCGAGGCGGCGCCGCCGGCCACCACGGTCGAGCGCGTCGATCAGCGCGTCATCTTCGTTGCCGCCGCCGAGAAATCGCTCGTTCTTGCCAGTCTGCTGCGCGATCCCGCGATGTCGCGCGCGCTGGTTTTCACCCGCACCAAGCACGGCGCCAACCGCGTCGCCGAGCGTCTGGCGCGGGCCGGCATCGAGGCCGACGCGATCCACGGCAACAAGTCTCAAACCGCGCGGCAGCGGGCGCTCGCCGCCTTCCGCGACGGTCGCGTGCCGGTCCTGGTCGCGACCGACATCGCCGCGCGCGGCATCGATGTCGACGGCATCACCCATGTCGTCAATTTCGATATGCCGAACGAGGCGGAGAGCTACGTGCACCGCATCGGACGAACCGCGCGCGCCGGCGCTTCGGGCGTGGCGATCGCGCTGTGCGATCCGTCCGAGCGCGCCTTCCTTGTCGCGATCGAGAAGCTCACGCGGCTCCGCCTGCGCGTCGTCGAGCACGCGCGCCAGGCCGCCATTCCCGTGCATACCGAGCCCGGCCCACAGGTGCGGGCGCGTCCCGTCACCCGGCCCGCGCCGGCAGAGAGGAGAATCTCCGATGGCCAAGCAGCACTTGCGCAAGATGGTGGTCAGCGGCGATCACATCGTGGCGCCGGACAGCGGTCCGCCATGGACCGTTCTCTGGGACACCGCCACGCGCGCGGACGGAAACTGGAGCATCGTTCGCACGCCCAATGAGGCGACCGCGCTCGAGCGTGCCGCGCATTTCGTGAAGCTCGGCTTCGTCGTGTCCGCGATCCGGGACCCGTCCGGGACGGTCGTGATGAACGCCGGCGATATCGCGCGCCGGTTCGGCCCCAGCGAAGACAAGGGGCCGAACGGCGGTCCGGCGGCCAACATGCCGACGCCCGAAGATTCGGCGCACGCGATCCTGCGCGGCTTCGTCGAGAAGCATCAGGCGACGCCCGGGCGCATGCTCGCGGCGGCGACGCTGCGCGACCTGCTCGCTCCGAACGGCGTCAGCCGGATAGAATTCGAGCGCGGCGTGAGCTTCGCCAAGGACCATGGCTGGCTCAACGTCGCCGATGGCGTCCTGACGTTGACGCAGCCGGGCTACGCCGCCGCCACGGCCTAGCCGCGCCGTCGCCCCCCACGTCAGAAGGAGGTGCCGATGCCCTTCAGACCCAACTACCGGCAGCAGCGCAGCGAGCGCAACCGCGTCAAGGAGCTGCGCAAGCAGGAGAAGCTGCAGAAGCGTCAGGAACTCGTCGAAAAGCGCAAGGCGGCGCGGCAAGGGGAGCCGCTGGAGGAGCCGCCGCCCGGCGGCGAACCGCCGGAGGAGAGCTGAGGCCGGCGCGGCCGGCTAGGCTAGCGTACGACCGAGTAGAGCAGGCGGCCGTTGGTCCGCGCCTCGACCACCACGGTTCCGCGCAACAGCAACAGGATGCGCGCGGCCGCTTCGGCCTGGAAGTCGTCGACGCAGTCGGCGTCCCGTTCCCCCAGCACGTGTCCGCCGGCGCCAAGCACGGTGAAGTGATAATTTTCCATTCGCGCTTCGACCTTTCAGAGGCGCGACTGCAGCCGCGCCTCGATCGTCGCGGCCTGCCGTTCGAACTCCAAGGCGCGCTCTTCGAGCCGATCGATGTCGCGTGCGATCACGCTGGCGCGCGCCGCATTGCGGCACGATCGTGCGCGCTCGAGCAGGTATTGGATTTCGGTCATCGGCGCTTTCTCCGCGGTGGGGAGGTCCGGGCGGTCGCTGCGAGCGAGGTCCGCTTCGCACTCAAAGCCATCGGACGACTATGCGGATGGTGCATCCTACATCATTCGGCGCGAAACAAGGGATATATATTCGCCCGTCGTCGCGGTCAGGAAACCGATGCTCCCTGGGGCCGAGCGACGGCGACGCCGCGCCGCTTCAGCCGCCGTCTTCCTTGAACGCCTCGCGCGCGGTGCGGAACGCCTCGACCGCCGCCGGCACGCCGCAATAGACCGCGGTCTGCAGCAGCACCTCCATGAGCTCATCCTTGGTGCAGCCGTTCTTCAACGCGCCGCGCAGATGGATCTTGAGCTCGGCCTGGCGGTTCAACGCCGTCAGCATGGCGATATTGACGATGCTGCGCGTCTTCTTCGGCAGGCCGGGCCGGCCCCAGATCGCGCCCCAGCAATATTCGGTGATGAATTCCTGGAACGGGCGCGAGAAATCGTCGGCCGAGCGCAGGGCGTTGTCGACATAGGCCGCGCCCAAGACCTCGCGCCGGATGGCGAGCCCGGTGTCGTGCACTTCCTTGTTGTTCATCGAGAGCCTCCTTCTTTTTCGAGAACGAGACTCATAGCGCATCGCCCGGCAAAGGCGATGGGACGATGCCGGAGGCGTTATTGGCCGCGCTGCGCCAGCAGCTCGATCTGCTCGGGGAAAGTGATGTCGAGGACCGGGCGGCGCGTGCCGTCGATGAAGCCGCGCACGCGGAGATGCGCGCCGTCGAGCGCGCGCGGATCGAGCCCCGCCGCGCGGCAGAGCGCGAGCGCGGCGCGATCGATGCGCAGCGACAGCGCGCCCGCCTCGCGCGCGCCGAGATCGACGAAGGCCGCGCCTTCGCCGAACGCGACATGCGCAACCGTGCCCTCGACGATCTGCCAGGTGCCGCCGTCCTTCGCGGCCGCGGCGGCGGCGCGCACCGCATAGCGCTTCTGGCGCCACAGGCCGCGCTCAGCCGCGCGCGCCGCTGCTTCGGCGGCGAGCAGCGCGGCGAGGCCCACGCGGTTGTCGGCCGTGCCGTGCACGCGCGCCAGTCCGCGCGCGACGAGCGTGCGCTCGACCCAGCGGCCGTTGGCGTAAAGCGCCGCGAGCGTGCGGCCGTCGCGATCGCTGCGCGTTTCGGCGAAGCGCAGCTCGAGCGCTTTTCCGGCGAGCAGTTTATCGAGCGCGGCGGGACCGGCGAGATCGTCGATGCCGATGAGGCGCACCGTCCTGCCGTCGGCGAGCGCGATCGTGGCGCCGTCGATGACGCGCGCGAGCGTCACGGCGCCGCCGGGCGTGAAGTCAGGCGCCGGGCTTTTCGCCGCGGCGGCGGCCGCAAGAGCGAGCAGCACGGCGGCCGCGAGGCCCGCGCGCATCACGCCTCGATGCGGTCCACGAGCTTGCCGTCGGGCGCGAAGCATGCGGCGCAAAGCCCGCCGCCCTGGCCCGCGCCGCCGTCGAGCGCCACCGCGTACGCGGCCTCGATGATGCCGCCGTGGCGGCGGTGCGCGCCGCACACGACGCGGCGGAAGCCGCCGAACGGCGCCTCGAGCGCGAGCACGTCGCCGCCGCCGCCCCACCAGAACACGTCGCGCTGCAGATCGAGCGGCTTTAGCGGATCGATGCCGGCATTGACGAAGAGGAGCGAGCCCTCCTCGGTGAAGGCGGCGCGGCGCAACGCGGCGAAGAATTCGCGATGGCCGGGGCGCGCCGCCACCGCGCTGCGGATGGTCGCGGTCCAGCGCGTCATCGCCATGACGCCGTCGCGCGCCGCGGCAATGCCGGCGCGCGCGTCGATGCCGTAGGAGGCGAGCGTCGCGGCGACGCCGTGCTCGAGCAGGAAGCCCAGCACCTCGCGCGGGTTGGGCGCGAATTGCAGCTCCTGCAGCTTCTGCCACATCTCTTCCTGGCTGCCGCGCAGCGCCACGACATCGCCGAGAAAGGCCATGGGCTCGGCCAGCACGGCGCGGCGGAAGGCGAGCACCGCATCGATCGCGCCGGCGCCGTCGGCGCCGTAGCCGAGGCAGTCGCCGAGATAGACGAGGCGGTCGCCGGCGTGGAAGCGCCGCGCCAGCGTCTCGTGCAAGGATGCGAGACGCTGCGCCTCGCCGCGGATCGCGGCCACGGCCCACACCCGGCGCGCGCGCCGCAGCCGGCCAAAGGGTTCGGAATCGCAGGGCGGCGCGGCCACCGACCGCAGGCGCGGCTCAGGCCGCGCTCAGCATCTGTTCGAGGCGGCGGACGGCGGTCGGCTCGTCGATCTTCTCGACGGCGGCGAACTCGCGCACCAGCCGGTCGAGCGCCGCCTGGTAGATCTGGCGCTCGCTGTAGGACTGCTCGGGCTGGCCGGCGTTGCGATAGAGGTCGCGCACCACCTCGGCGATGGAGCCGGGGTCGCCGGAATTGATCTTGGCCTCGTATTCCTGGGCGCGGCGGCTCCACATGGTGCGCTTGGCGCGCGAGCGGCCTTTGAGCCGGGTCAGCGCCGTGTCCATCTCCTTGCGGCTCGACAGGCGGCGCAAGCCCGAGCCCTGCGCCTTGGTCGTGGGCACGCGCAAGGTCATGCGGTCCTTGTCGAAATGGACGACGAAGACGTTGATGGAAAGGCCGGCGATGTCCTGCCGCTCGATGCCGAGGATCTTGCCGACGCCGTGGGTCGGATAGACGACGAGATCGCCGGCTGCGTACAATGCCTTCTCCCGCTCGGGAGGCTTCTTCGCCTCGACCGGCTTTTTGAGCTCGTGCTTGCCCTTCACTTCGGGCTTCCTGACGTCGGTCTTGGCGCGGGCTAGGGCTTTCACGTCCGTCACCTCAAGGTCGCGAATGATCCTTCCGGCCGGCCCCAGTCGCCTGGCGCCAATGACCGGCTCCACCCACCCGGGACCCCTTTACCGGGAGAGGCGCACCCTCAGTGCACCTTTCCGAACAATAGCATAAAACCCGGCATTATGCCAGCGGGTCAAGGATCAGCGCTTGCCCGGACTGGGGTCGAATTCCTTGGGATACTTCCCTTGGACATCCTTCCAGTCGTCGGCGTCGTCGGGCGCCTTGCCCTTCCGGGTTATGTTCGGCCAAGACCCCGAGTATTGCCGGTTGAGCTCGAGGAACGCCTCGGCCTTGGGCTCGCTGTCGGGCACGATCGCCTCGACCGGGCATTCGGGCTCGCACACGCCGCAATCGATGCACTCGTCGGGATGGATGACGAGCATGTTCTCGCCCTCGTAGAAGCAGTCCACCGGACAGACCTCGACGCAATCCATGTATTTGCACTTGATGCACGACTCGAGAACGACATAGGTCATGGCGCAGTACTCTTCCGTTGCTTTGCCGCCTTATTCTTCCTCTTTGAGCCCGAGCCGGGCGAGCACGCGCAGGCGCGCCTCGCCGCGCTCGTGGTCGGACACGTCGATGAGGCCGCCGATGCGCCGCAGCAGGCTGTCCTCGAGCGGATCGAGCACCCCGTCGGCATAGGCGACCTCCCACAACAGCTCGATCACGCCAAGGCGCCGCTCGCGCGGCAGGCGCTCGGTGATGGTGCGGGCGAAACCGAAGAGCTGGGCCGAACTCGTTGGCGCGACGTTCGGCCGCGGCTTCGAGCGTGGCGGCCTGCTCGGCCGAGAGGCCGAAGCGGCGCTCCAGGAGCTGCCGGATCAGGCGGCGGCCCGCCTCGTCCAGGCTGTCGTCCACGCCGGCGATCTCGACGAGCAGCGCCGCGACCGCGACTTCGAGCTCGTCTGCGTGATTTGCCGCGACCTCGTGCCCCGCCCCCTCCTCGAACAGCGCCCGCAAGCGATCGAACATGAATCGCTGCGTACCATGCAAGCCGGCAACGTTCAACCCCAGCAGAATTGGGGATAATCGTGCTCTGCGGGCGGCACGGCGTCAGCGCGACGGCGCCGCGAATTGGCTTCGTTCGGTGAAAACGCTGTCGCGCGGCGGCGCCTCGCGGCGGCCGCGACGAAAATTGGGTTCGTTCGGCCGAATTGGGTTCGTTCGGCGATTTCGACCTCGGTCATTGCGGGCTTCGCCCGCCGGAGATTGGGATCGGCGTCGTGGCGCGCCTCGCAATGACGAGCAGGCATCGGGTTCGTTCGCGTCGAATTGGGTTCGTTCGGTCATTTCGCCGCCTGATCGTCGGTGGTGTCCTTCAGGAGGCCTCTCTGTACGCATCATATGAGATCGGTGCGTACGGACGGCAAGGGCTGGGCGGCGGCGCCATGAAATCCGGTTTGACCCGGATCAATGCCCCGCGCCAAACGCGATGCTGCGCCGCACCGAACTTATTAACCAGCGTGGTGCATCCTGGCCGGGGATAGAACCAGAGGTTGTCGGCGCCCGTGTCGGTCACCACGACGAACGCGACGCTCGCGCTGCCCGGAACAAGGGCCGGCGGCAGCAGGACCACGTCGCCCTGGGCGGTGTACGGGGCCGCGAGCTTGACCATTCTGCTGTTCGCCTTGACGCCGGTCACGACGCAGCTCGCCGGGACGCATATCCCGGGCGTCACGGTCGGCATCCTGCGCGTCGTCGGCTCCGGCCTGTTCGCCTTTCCGCTGCTGCTTTTGTGCCGCGTGCCGATCCCGGCCGAGACCGAGAGCTGGACCCTGGTGCTCGTCTCGGCGGTCGGCAGCTTCGCCGGGTTTCCGCTGTTGTTTTCGATCGGCGTGCGACTCACCTCGGCGTCGCATGCCGGCGTCATCATGGCGACGATGCCGCTCATCACCAGCGTTTTGGGGCTCGCCATGGAGCGCCACCGGCCGCGCATCATGTGGTTCGCCGGAACGGCGCTGGCGTTCGCCGGCGAGGCGTTGCTGGTGTCGCATAGCGACGCGGCGCGCGGCTCGCTCGCGGGCGATGCCATCGTGCTGGCGGCGTGCGTCATGTGCGCGTGCGGCTTTGCCGCCGGCGGGCGGCTCGCCCAGCGCATCGATCCGCTCGCGGCGACGCTGTGGGCGATCGCGGTCGCGAGCTTGGGATTCCTGCCGGCTGCGGTGCTGATGGTCGGCACGGTCGATTGGCCCGCGCTCGGGCCGGTGACGTGGGTGGCACTCTTGCACATAACGGCGGGCGCGAGCGTGCTCGCCTACGTGTCGTGGTTCTGGGCCTTGTCGCGCGGCGGCATCGCGCGCGTCGCCACGTTCCAGTTCACGCAGCCGGCGCTCGTCCTGATCTTCGCCGCGCTCATCCTCGGCGAGCCCATGCCGGCGCAGCTCATCGTCTCGGGCGCCCTCGTCGTGGGCGGCATCGTCCTTTCGCGCCGCGGCTAATCCGTCGCGCGCCACGGCCCGGCGCCAGCGCGTCGGGTCTTTCGCCGATTCGCCTCGTATCATCCGGCATGGGCCCTCCTTGGTTCGGCTTCTGGCGGATGCAGCGATCTTTGCGATATGGTGCCGGCGATGGCGCGCGGGCGAGTGGTGGTGCTGCATTTCGTCGGGCAGATGCCGTTGGCGGGCATCGCCTGGCAGGCGATCCAATATCTCGCCGGATTGGAGCGGTTGGGCTTCGAGGCGTGGTATGTCGAGGACCACGGCGCCAACCCGTACGATCCGCGCATCGACAGCATCTCCATGGACTGCGCCTATAACGTCGAGTTCCTGGCGCGCGCCATGGCGGCGCACGGGCTCGCCGGGCGCTGGGCCTATTGGGACGCGATCAACGACGTCTATCACGGGCTGTCGCGCGAGAGCGTGGCGGCGCTCTATCGCGAGAGCGACGCGCTGTTGAATTTGTGCGGCGCGACGAGGCTGCGCGACGAGCACATGGAATGCCCGGTGCGCGCCATCATCGACACCGATCCGGTGTACGAGCAGATCAAGTACGCCGAAGCCGACCGCGCGGCGCGCGCATATCTCGACGCGCACACGCACTTCTTCACCTATGGCGAGAATGTCGGCGGCCCGGGCTGGATCGTGCCGCTGTGCGGCGTGCCGTGGCAGGGAACGCGCCCGCCCGTCGTGCTCGACCTGTGGCCCGCCGCGGCCGGGCCCGGCCACTGCTGGACCACGATCGCGACCTGGGAGAACAAGGGCAAGAACATCGAGTTCGGCGGCGAGACCTATGTGTGGTCGAAGCACGTCAATTTCCTGCGCGTGCTCGACGTGGCGAAGGCGGCGCGCGTGCCGTTCGAGATCGCGCTGCTGCCGCCGCCGCCCGAGGTCGAGCGCCAGTTGCGCGCGGCCGGATGGCGCATCACCGACACGCGGCCGGTCTCGGCCGGCATGAGCGAATACGCCGACTATATCCGCGGCTCGCGCGGCGAGTTCACCGTGGCGAAGGACATCTATGTCAGGCCGCAGAGCGGCTGGATGAGCGACCGCAGCGTGTGCTACCTCGCCTCGGCGCGGCCGGTGGTGACGATGGCGACCGGGTTCGACCGCTTCTATCCCGCGGGCGAGGGACTGCTGGCCTATCGCGACCGCGACGGCGCGCTGGCCGCGGTGCAGGCGGTCGAGGCGGACTACGCGCGCCACGCACGCGCCGCGCGCGACCTCGCCGCGGAATATTTCGCGAGCGCCCCCGTTCTCACCAAGCTCCTGGCGGGAATGGGATTATGAGAAGCGCGTCGAGTTCGATCGGCGCCGGCGGGCGGCTCGAGGCGCGCGCGCTTCCGGCGAGCCGCGCCCTGTGGGACCGGCTCGCCTTCGCGCTCTTCGTGGCGGCGGCGTGCCTCGTCGTCCTGACCTTCGACCAGTACGGCGTCACCTGGGACGAGGACGCGAGCAACTGGTACGGCGTCTACGCGCTCGACTACTACCTCTCGCATTTCCACGATCTGCGCGCGCTCTCCTTCCTCGACCTCACCAATTACGGCACCGCCTTCGACATGACGGCGGCAGCGTTGAACCTGGTCTCGCCGTTCGGCACTTACGAGACGCGGCATCTCTTGAACGGCTTCGTCGGCGTCCTCGGGCCTCGCCGGCGTGTGGCGGCTCGCGCGCGAGATGGGCGGCGCGCGCGCCGGCTTCCTCGCCGCCTTGTTCCTGGCGCTGACGCCCAACTATTACGGCCAGATGTTCAACAACCCGAAGGACATTCCCTTCGCCGCGGGCATGACATGGTCGCTCTATTTCATGCTGCGGCTGGTGCCGGAATTGCCGCGCGCCAAGCCGTCCGCGCTCGCCAAGCTGGCGCTCGCCGCGGGCCTCACCATGGGCGTGCGCGTCGGCGGGCTTCTGGCGTTGGCATATTTCGGCCTGCTGCTGGCGCTGTGGGGCACGTGGCGCGCCGCGGAGGCGAAGGACCCGCGGCTGTTCCTGACGCTGGGCTTCGGCCTCTGTGTGCGCGTGTTCGCGCCGGTGGCGCTCGCGTCCTATGCCGTCATGCTGTTCTTCTGGCCGTGGGCGCAGGGAGCGCCGATCGCGCATCCCTTGGCGGCGCTCGCGACATTCTCGCACCAGGCGTTTCCCTATCCGACCCTCTTCGCCGGCAGCTACATGCTGCCCGCGAACCTGCCGTGGTTCTATCTGCCGGTCTATATCCTCATCGCGCTGCCGGAGCTCGTGCTGCTGCTGCTCGCGGCGGCGCCGGCCGTGGCTTGGATGGCGCTGGCGCGGCGGCGCTTGCCGCTCGAGCGCGGGCGCATGCTCGCGGGCTTCATGCTGGGCTTCGCCGTCACTCTTCCCGGTCGCCTACGCGATCGCGATCCACGCCGTCCTGTTCGACGGCATGCGCCATTTCATCTTCGTGCTGCCGCCGATCGCGGCGATCGCCGGCCTCGTCGCCGACGCGGGCTTGGCGCGGCTCGCGCGCGTCTCGTGGCGGAAGCCGGCTTATGCCGCGCTCGGCCTCTATGGCGCCTATCACGTCGGCGTCATGGCGCTGCTGCATCCCGACGAGTACGTCTATTACAACATGTTCGTCGGCGGCGTGCACGGCGCGCGCCATCTCTTCAAGCTCGACTACTGGGCCAATTCGTACGCCGAGGCGGTGCAGGGGCTCGAGGATTACCTGCGCGCCGAATACGGCCCCGAGTTCATGGCGCACGACTTCACCGTCGCCGTGTGCGGGCCGCCGGGCTCGGCCGGATATTATTTCCCGAGCAACTTCATCTACACGCCCGAGCGCGAGGCGGCGCAGTTCTTCATCGCCTTCACCAAGGACAATTGCGACGAGGCGGTGCCGGGCAACGTGATCTACCGCGTGAGCCGGCTCGACACGCTGCTCTCGCTCGTCATCGACCGGCGCGAGCTGCTGGCGCGCGCGCCGCGCTCTTCGGGCCGGCCGTGAGGCGGGCGTGGAGCCGCGCGAATACGAGCGCCTGGCCGCTGCCGAGGAGCGGATGTGGTGGTTCCGCGGCCTCCACGCCAACCTCGTGGCGGCGTGGCAGAGGCGCGAAGCGGCGCGCAACGGAAAAATTTTGCGTGCTCGATGCCGGCTGCGGCACCGGCGGGTTCCTGCGCCGCCTGCGCGCGGAAGCCCGGGGCGCGCTCTGCTGCGGCGTCGAGCTCGATGGCGCGGCCGCACACCTCGCGCGCGCGAAAAGCGGCGCCGCGATCGTCGCCGGCGCGGTCGAGCATCTGCCCTTCGCCGACGGGTCGTTCGATGCCGTCTTCAGCGCCGACGTTTTGTGCCATCGCGGCGTCGCGCAAGAGGCGGCGCTCGGCGAATTCCGGCGCTGTCTCAAGCCGGGCGGCGTGCTGGTGCTGAACCTGCCGGCCTATCGCTGGCTCTTTTCGGCGCACGACATCGCCGTCGCCAACGTGCGCCGCTATGGCGCGGGCGACCTGAAGCGCGCGCTCGCGGCGGCGGGCTTCGCCGAGGCGCGCACCGCGTACTGGAACTGCATCCTCTTTCCGCTCATGGTGCTGCGGCGTAAGATTCTGCCGCGGGCGCCGGGCGGCGCGAGCGACGTGGCACTTCTGGCGGCGCCGCTCGAGCGGATCTTCTTCGCCTGCGTCGCGTTCGAGGCCGCCCTTGCCGCACGGGGCCTCGCCCTTCCGTTCGGCGGCTCGATCCTGGCGACGGCGGTGAAGCCATGACGGCCCTTGCGCTCAGCATCGTGATCCCGGTCTATAACGGCGCGGGCTCGATCGGCGAGCTCGTCGGCGCGCTCGCAGAGCTCGACGTGCCGGGCGGGCACGAGATCATCCTCGTCAACGACGGCAGCCCGGACGACAGCCTCGCCGTGTGCCGCCATCTCGTCGCGGCCGCGCGGGTGCCGATGACGCTCGTCAACCTCGCGCGCAATTACGGCGAGCACAACGCGGTGATGGCGGGCCTGCGCCACGCCGCGGGCGCGCACATCATCACCATGGACGACGATCTGCAAAATCCGCCGGGCGAGGTGGTGCGGCTGTTGCGGTACGCGCAGACGAGCGGCAAGGACGTCGTCTATACGCGCTACGCGCAGAAATTCCACGCGTCGTGGCGCAATCTCGCGAGCCGGCTCAGCAACCGCGTCGCCGATTTCGTGCTCGACAAGCCCAAGGGGCTTTATCTCTCGAGCTTCCGCTGCATGACGCAGTTCGTGGCGCGCGCGATCGCCGAGTATGACGGCCCGTTCCCCTATGTCGACGGGCTCATCATGCAGGTGACGCAGAGCGTCGGCGAGCTCGAGGTCGAGCATCTGCCGCGCATGGCCGGGCGCAGCAACTACACGCTCCGGCGCCTGGTGCGCCTGTGGCTCAATCTGTTCGTCAATTTCTCGGTGATGCCGCTCAGGATCTCGACCTTGAGCGGCTTCGGCTTGAGCCTCCTCGGCATCTTCGGCTTCGCCTGGGTCGTGGCCGAGGCGCTGATCCGCCAGACGCCGCCCGGCTGGGCCTCGCTCGCCGCCGCGGTGCTACTGCTCTCGGGCGTGCAGCTTCTGATCCTCGGCCTCATCGGCGAATATCTCGGCCGGCTCTATCTCACCTTGAACCGCAAGCCGCAAGCGATCGTGCGCGAGATCGTGCGCAGCAGCGAGCCGGGACGCGCCGCCGGGGCGATCGTCACCAGCCGCACGGCATAGGCTCAGGCGAGGTCCCGCACCGCTTCGGCAAGCGCGGCCGCGACCCGTTCGGCGCGCTCGGCGCCAAGCTCGGGGAAGATCGGCAGGCTCAACACCGTGGCGGCGGCTTCCTCGCTGGCGCGCAAAGACCCGGGCGCGATGGCGACGCGGCCGCGATAAGCCTCCTGCAAATGCACCGGCACGGGATAATGGACGAGCGTGCCGATGCCGCGCGCGGCCAGACGCTCGCGCACAGGCTCGCGCGCGGGATGGCGCACGACATACTGGTGGAAGACGTGCTCGGCGCCGTGCCGGCGCACCGGAAGCGCGAGCGTTGTGCCGGCGAGACTTGTGTCGTAGAGCCGCGCCAGTTCCTGGCGCGCGCGATTCTCGGCGTCGAGCGCGGGCAGCTTCGCGCCGAGCACCGCGGCCTGGAGCGGATCGAGCCGCGAGTTCATGCCGGGCACGGCGCTGACATAGCGCTCGCGCCAGCCATATTCGCGCAGCTCGCGCACGCGCGCGGCCAGATGCCGCATCGTTCGTCACGACCGCGCCGCCATCGCCGAGCGCGCCCAGATTCTTGGTCGGATAGAAGCTGAAGGCGGCGATATCGGCGATCGTGCCGAGCCGCCTGCCATGAAGCCGCGCGCCATGCGCCTGGGCGCAATCCTCGACGACGCGTGCGCCGTGCCGGCGGGCAAGAGCGAGGATCGCGTCGAGATCGGCCGCTTGCCCATAAAGGTGCACCGGGATGATGGCGGCGATACGCCCGGGCGGGGATGCGAAAGCGCGCGCGAGCGAGGCGGGATCGAGCGTCATGGTGCCGGGCTCGATATCGACAAGCAGCGGCCGCGCGCCCGCAAGCTCGATCGCCGCCACCGTCGCCACCGCCGTATGCGAGACGGTCGCGACGTAATCGTCAGCGCCGAGCCCGAGCGCGCGGAGCGCCAGCACGAGCGCGTCGGTGCCGCTCGCGACGCCGACCGCGTGCGCGGCGCCGAGATATGCGGCGAAGCTCCCCTCGAACGCCGCGACCTCGGGGCCGAGGATGTAGCGGCCGCCCTCGAGCACGCGGGCGATCGCCGCGTCGATGGCCGCGCGATGCGCCAGATAATTCGCGCGCGGATCGGCCGCTTGGATGGGCGGCGGCGGCATCAGAGATAATCCTCGAGCCGCGCGCGGAAGAAATCGAGCGTGCGCGCAAGCCCGTCGGCGAGGCCGACGCGCGGCGTCCAGCCGGTGATCTGGCGCAAGAGGCGGTCGTCCAACTCATAGTCGCCGATGTCGATGGCGCGGCGCTCGGGCGGAAACTCTTTCACCTCGATGCGCCCGCCGCCATTCGCCTCGACCATGAGGCGCGCCAGCTCGGCCAAGGAAAGCGCCGGCGCGCCGCCGACATTGCCGGCGCGGCCCGCCATCTCGGCGCGCGCGGCGGCGAGCAGAAACGCCTCGGCCACGTCGTCGACATAAGCGAGATCGCGGCGCTGCGCCCCGCCCCAAACCTCGATCGGCGCGCCCTCGAGGAGCCGGCGCACCCAGATGCCCAAAAATCCCTGGCGGGCGTCCTTGATGCGCATGCGCGGCCCGTAGACGTTGGTGAGGCGCAGGGACAGCGCGCGCACGCCGTGGAGGCGGTGGTAGAGCAGGTGATAGGCCTCGCCCGCCATCTTCGCCACGGCGTTGGGATCGGGCGGGTGGAGCGGATGATCTTCGCCGACCGGCAGACGTAGCGGCGCGCCATAGACCTGGCGCGTGCCGGCATAGACGATGACGGCATCGGGCGCATGCTTGCGGGCGAGCTCGAGGAGGGCGAGCGCCGCCGTGGCGTTGGCGCCGAGATCGCCGACCGGGTCGGCGAGCGAGCCCATGTGGCTCGTGCGGGCGGCGAGGTTGAAGACATAGCGGCAGCCCGCGACGAGCGGCGCCATGCGCGGTCCGTCGCGCAAATCCGCGATCTCGACTCGCACGCGGGCGCGGAAGGGCTCGATATTGACCCAGGCGCCGCCGCCCTCGGCCAGGAGCGAATCGGCGATCGCCACCTCGGCGCCGAGCGCGACGAGTCGCTCGGAGAGCGCCGAGCCGACGAAGCCCAGTCCGCCCGCCACCAGCACGCGCGCGCCGGCATAAGCGCGTTCGAGATCGGCCGTCATGGCGTCATCCTAACGAACTGTCCACGCATTGCGAGCGCGAGCTCTCCCCGGGAGGCTCGGAGACGCCCCGCAATGCAGGCAGAGCAAAAACTTGCGCATTGCCGGCGCGCGTGATTCCGTGGCGCCCCATGAAGCGCACGCTCATTCTCTTTGCCGCAGTGCTCGCGTCGTGCGCGCCGCGCGCGCTCCCGCCGCTCGCCGCCCTCCGAAGCCGATGCCGGGCGGCAATGTCTTCTGACGCTCGACCGGCTCGGCGTCGCCTATCAGGTGGCAGCGGTCCACGCGGCCGAGACTGCGTGCGATGTGGAGAACCCGGTGCGGGTGAGCGCGGCATCGATCCCGTGGGACCAGAGCGGCATCGTCGCCTGCCGATTCGCGCTGACGCTCGATCAGTTCGCGCGCGAGGACGTGACGCCGCTCGCCGAGCGCTATTTCGGCCAGCGCGTCGCCGAGATGCGGAATTTCGGGACCTATGCCTGCCGCGCCACGCGCGCGGGGCGCGAGAGCCTGCATGCCGAAGGGAAGGCGATCGACGTCGCGTCCTTCATCCTCGAGGACGGCACCGTGATCTCGGTCGCGCGCGACTGGCGCGCGAGCGACGCCAAGGGAAGCTTCCTGCACGACGTGGCGCGGGCCGCATGCCGGCGCTTCAGCGTCGTCCTGACGCCCGATGCGGATGCCGATCACCAAACCCACCTGCACCTCGATAGCGGCCCCTATCGAAAATGCGGCGTGCGCGGCGGCTAGGTGAGGAGCGAGAGAGCGAGCCAGACGAGCGCGCCGGCGGCGCCGGCAACGACACCGAAAATCGCCAGATAGCGTTCGCCCGCGACAGACGCGCGGAGACGATTGCGGCGTGTTTCGTTGCTCGCCATGCCGCACTACCTATAGGGGTTCGCCACGAAGATCAATCGAAAGGTGCGAAAAAGCGCGACTTTTTGAACGAATACGGCGCGATCCGCCGATCGGTTGCGGCAACCGACGGCGTGATGGTTCTCACCCGGCAACAGTCCTCGCGCCAGCTCGATCGGCAGGAGCATGACGCGCTCGCCGAGCGGCGAAAGCGCGAAGCCGCGCCGTTCATAAAAGCGCACCGCATCGTCGTCGATGGCGTGCGCGCCGATGCCGCGCGCGCCGACGATCTCCGACGCCGCAAGGCAGCGCTGGATCGCATCGGCCAGCAGGCTGGTGCCCAATCCCGCGCCCTGGAAGGCGCGGTCGACCGCCAGGCGGCCGAGCAGCAGCAGCGGAACCTGCTCCGGCATGCCGCGCCGCAACCGCGCGCGCGGCAAAGCGATGCGGCGCTCCATCGCGGTCGAAATGGCGTAATAGCCGACGACGCGCGCGGGCGCCGAGACATCGCACACGACATAGGTGCGGGCGGAGAGTCCTTCGCTCGCGAGGGCGCGCTCCCTGAGCCAGTCGTCGAGCACGGGATGCTTGCCGTTGCGGAAGGCGGAGAGATCGTGCCGAGCCTCTAAATGTTCCGGCGGCCGCACGCGAACGGCCGGCAGCGCCATCAGCGCTCCCAGGCCGGCTTGCGCCGCAGCAGCGCCCGCGCCCCTCCGGCGGGCTTCGCCGGCCGGTCGAGCAGCGCGAGGAATTTCCGGTGCGCGCTGTCGGAGAGGAAGAAGGCGCGCTGATCGAGGATCGTTTCCTCGGCCTGGCGGCGGGCGCTCTCCAGCATGAATTCCGACAGCTTCTGGCCGCGCAGCGCCGCCGCCTGGTTCAGAACCCGCTTCGTCTCGGCCGAGGCGCGAATCTGGATCACCTCGTCCTTGCGCGAGGCCCGCGCCGGTCTCCGGCCACGCTGCTCGGCTTGCCCTCCTTCGCGCACACGCCGCTCCTTCCGGCAACGAGAATTGCCGACTGTATTGACATTGTCAATACTGGCGGCCGGCGCGGCCGGCCGCTTACCGCGCCTTCTTGGCGATGATCTTGTTGCGCAGCGAGCCCAGTTGCGGCGAGCGCACCTCGACCTGATCGCCGACCTTGAGGAAGAGATCGGGCGGCTGCACGCCGTCGGGGCCGACGGCACTCGCATCGGCCGCGGTGCCTTCGCCGGTGCCGCTGGCGATGATGTCGCCGGGCTTCAAGGTCATGTCGCGCGACAGATATTCGAGATATTGCGCGAACGAGAACGTCATCTCGCCGGTGTTGTGTTTCTGCCGGCGCTCGTTGTTGACGTAGGTCTCGATGTCGATGTTGGTGCAGTCGAATTCGCGCACGGCAATGGTGGGGCCCAAGGACCATGACGTGTCCCAGTTCTTGGGGATGGCGAAGTTCATCGGGCCCAGCGGCTCGCGCGGGCTGCGGATCGACCAGTCGTTATAGAGCGTGATGCCCCAGACCGAGCTCTTGAGGTCGTCGGGCTTCAGATCCTTGCCGCCCTTCGCGAGGATGATGGCGGCCTCGCCCTCGTAGTCGAGCCGGTCGCAGCGCGCGGGATAGATCACCTCGTCGTCGGGGCCGATCGGGTCGCTCACGGTCCAGAAGCCCCAGATGAACGGCTTGGCGTCGCGGTTGTTGCGGCGCGCCATGCGCTCGCGATGCGAGGCGAAATTGGAGCCGGCGCAGGCGACGCGCACGCCCGTCGGCAGCGGCGGATGGATCTTCACCTTGGCGGCGTCCATGGTCACGCTTTCGCCGCGATGGTCCTTGTCGTCGGACGCGTTGGCGAGGTGGGCGAGCGAGGCCTCGGCGTCGTCGAGCGCGCGCGGGCCGCTTTCGATGAGGCGCTTCAGATCGGGCGGCACCAGCGCCTGGCCCAATGTGAAGGCGTGGCGCTCGCCCCGCTTCTCGCGCACATACTTGGTGCAGGCGCGCGCCAGGTCGATGACCTTGCCGTCCTTCAAGGCGCCCGTGCGCTTTTCCGGACCATAGACGACGATTCTCATGTGATGCCCTTCCTTCTCGTTCAGTTCTGGAGCGGCGCGCCGCCGATCTTGCTCAGCCATTTCCAGCGCGGCCCGTCCGGGCCCTTGGGATCATAGGTGATGAGCACCGAAGTGTCGTGCGACAGGCCGCGATCGGGAAACTGCGTGAAATCATAGATGCCGTTGACGCCGGCGAAATCCTTCAAGCCGAGGATCCAGGTGCGGAGCCGATCGGGCGTGGCATCGGCCCCGAGCGCGCGCAGGCCCGCGATGGTGATGAGCGCCGCGTCCCACGTGTCGGCCGTGTTGTTGTCGGCCTTCATGCCGTGCTTGGCCAGGATCGCGTACATCTCGTGCTGGATCTTCTCGACGCGCGGGTCGAGCGTGGCGAGCCCGTCATGCGGCGGGAAGAGCGCCGAGGCCATGACGAGCTGCTTCGGCAGGAAGCCCTCGTACTGCGCCATCTGCTGGAACACTTCGTTGCCGGCGGTGGGCGCCACGGCAACGTCGAGCCCGGTCTGGATCATGCCCTTGAACACGGTGGCGCAGGGCGAGCCGGTGGTCCAGGCGATGAGCGCCTCGGCACCCGCCGTCTTGATGCGCTCGATCTGCGCCGTGACGGTGAGGTCGGTCGGGTTGAAATGCTCGTACTGCACGACCTGGATCGAGGCGTTCTCGGGCAGCTTCAGATCGGCGGCGATGGCGCGGTCGGCGTCCTGGCCGGTGACATCGGTCGGATTGAGGATGCCGATCTTGGTCCAGCCCTTCATGCGGTAGTAGCGCAGCACGGCGTTGACGCCGTCGAGCGTGTCGGGGCCCGAGGCGAAGGCGAAGCTGCCCGGACTTCGGATGAAGCGCCGGCGAGTTGCACCACATCACCGGCCCGTCCGCAAGGAGCGGCGCCACCGCGGCGCAATTGGCGACCGGGCCCGTCACCATGAGCGCGGTCGGGTGCGCCGCCAGCACGTCGGTCGCGAGCTGCACCGCGAGCTGCGGCTGGCTCTGGTCGTCGTCGTAGATGAAATGAACCGGACGGCCCTTGATGCCGCCCTCGGCGTTCACCCAATCCTCGAACGCGTCGAAATTGAGCTTCATGTATTTGCCGACGAAGGCGCTGATGCCGGTCATCGTGGCGATGACATGGATGTCGTACGGATCGGCCGCGCGCGCCGGCGGCGCCAATGCGAGCGCCACGAGAGCCGCAAGCGCGAGGCGCGGGAATGTGCGCAAAGTCTCCTCCCTCAATCGGAATCGAGCGCGAGCGCGGGTGCCGCGCCCTTGGCGCGCCGCGGCGGCAGCGAGGGCGAGAGCCGCTCGAGCACCTCGCCCTTGGTCTCGACCGCGAAGAAATACGTGACGATGACGCCGACCAGCGTGATGCAGCCGAAGGCGACGAAAATGCCCCTGAGGCCAAAGAGCGGCAGCATGGCGCCGATCATCGCCGGGCCCGCCGTGCCGCCCAAGCGCAGCCACGCGTTGCCGAAACCGTTGCCCACGGCGCGCAACTCGGTCGGATAGAGCTCGGCCGTGTAAGTGCTGAGCGAGAGCGCGAGGAAGCCGACGCTCACCTGCGTGAAGGCGAGCGCGACCAGCACGGTGATCGCCGCCGGGTTGGTCGTCGCGGCGAGCGACAGGAGCAGCACGGTGCCGATGCCGAGCCCGAGCATGAACATGCGGCGGCGCCCGATCGTGTCGATGAGCGAGATGGTGATGAGAAAGCCCGGCAGCTGGATGAGGGCGTAGATCGCCTGGAAATGCAGCGCCTGCGGCGACCGGCATGTGATAGACCGTGCGCCACACCGTCGGCAGCCAGGTGAGGAAGCCGTAGGTGATGACGTAAGTGCAGAACCAGATCGCCCACACGGTGAGCGTGCGCTTCAGATAGATGCCGCGGAAGAGATCGCCCACCCGCGTCTCGGCGCGCGGCACGCGCGGCAGATTGTCCGGCACCGGCGGCAAGGGCCGCGCCCCGTTGTTCGAGATGAAGCGCTCGACCCGGCTCAATTCGCGGTCGGCATCCTCGATGCGGCCGCGATTGGCGAGCCAGCGCGGGCTTTCCGGCAGCAGCCGCGCGAGCGGCAGCACGAGCAGCCCGGGCACGGCGCCGATCACGAACATCCATTGCCAGCCGAAATGCGGCACGACCCAGGCGCCGGTCCACGCCGTCACCGGCAGCCCGATCGAGAACGCGCACTGGTAGCTCAAGACGAAGCGGCCGCGCCGGCGCGAATTGGCGAACTCGTTCATGTAGGTCGCGAGCACCGGAATGGCGCCGCCCAGGCCGAAGCCCTGGATGAAGCGCAGCGCCATCATCGAATTGAGGTTCCACGCGAACGCGCAGGCCAGGCTCGTCAGCGAGAACAGCACGATCGTCGCCATGATGCACGGCACGCGGCCCCAGCGCTCGGCCCCCCAGCCGAACAGCAGAGCGCCGAAAATCTGGCCGACGAACCCGATCGAGATGGCGGAGCCGATCGCGGCCGGCGTCAGGTGCCATTCGCCCACCAGGACCGGCATGGCATAGGACAGGTTCAGGATGTCGAAGGCGTCGAAGAAGAAGCCGGTGCAGATGACGACGCCGATCCAGATATGCCACGACGACAGCGGCAGGCGCTCGATGCGCGCCGCGATTTGACGGTCGCCAACGGCCGCCTCCATGGCTCCCTCCCGGCGTTCGTTCTTGTGCGAGCCGAGCTTAACATCCTGCCCGGCAGGTCGCGAAGGGGGCTATTTCGGCGGCACCGCGCCGCGATTGACATCCCGCGCGCGCGCCCGCTCTATGGCGGCAGAGAAGAGAAGGCGAAGGGGAAGACATGCTCGGAAAGACGATGGCGCTCGCGTTCACGGCGCTCATGCTCGCACCAGCGGCGGCCCGCGCGGCCGACAGCTACGACATCAACGTCATCCTGCCGATGACCGGTGGCGCCTCGTTCGTCGGCAAGGGCCAGCACGACAGTCTCGAGGCGCTGGCCGCGGTCGTGAACAAGGCGGGCGGGATCGGCGGCAAGCCGCTCAAATGGATCTATCATGACGACACGTCGAGCCCGCAGCTCGCGGTCCAGCTCGCCAACGACATTCTCGCCGAGAAGCCGTCCGTGATGATCGGCTCGAGCATCGTCGCGATGTGCGCGGCGATCGCGCCATTGATGAAGAATGGGCCGGTCGATTACTGCCTCTCGCCGGGATATCACCCGGGCCCCGGCAGCTTCGTGTTCTCGGCTTCGAGTTCGTCGATCGATCAGTTCGCGGCGACGGTGCGCTACTACCGCATGATGGGCTGGACCAAGATCGCGATGCTGAGCACGACCGACGCAAGCGGCCAGGACGGCGATCACGCCATCGACCAGGTGCTGGCGCTGCCCGAGAACAAGGACATGCACAAGGTCGCTCAGGAGCATTTCAACCCGACCGACATCAGCGTCGCGGCGCAGATCGAGCACATCAAGGCCTCGGGCGCGCAGGCCCTCATCGCCTGGACGACGGGCGCGCCGGCCGCCACCGTCTTCAAAGGCGCGATCCAGGCCGGGCTCGACATTCCGCTGGCGCCGACGAGCGGCAACCAGACCTTCGCGCAGATGGCGCAATGGGCGGATTTCCTGCCGCCCAAAATGCTGATGCCGTCGGCGCTCTTTCCCGAGCATGACGGGCTCTACAAGCTCGATCCCGCGGTCGAGAAGGCGCAGCACGACATGTATGGCGTGCTGAAGGAGCGCGGCCTCAAGGCCGACAACATGGAGGCGACCTCGTGGGACGCGGGTCTTATCGTGGTGGGCGCGCTCCAGAAACTCGGGCCCAATGCCACGGCCGAGCAAATCAGGAGCTACATCGCCAATCTCACCGGCTTCGCCGGGATCGACGGCGTCTATGACTTCAAGGCGAATCCCGAGCGCGGCCTCGGCCCCGATAGCTCCATCGTCACGCGCTACGACGCCAAGGAGAAGGCGTGGGTGTGGTTGACGAAGCCCGGCGGCGCGCCGCTGAAATAGCTGGCGCCGGTCCGGCCGGAGCGCGCGATCCCGACGACCGAGGTCGCGCGTCCATCATCACAGCCAGTAGCTCGGCATGTCGTAGTGCGCGTGGAGGCGCGCCTCGTAGTCGCGCTCGAGCGCCAGCGCCGGATCCCATTCGGGCGCCGACCTGATGCGGTCGCGCGTCATGTCGAACCTGATCGTGCGCTCGGACCAACTGAT
Organism: uncultured Alphaproteobacteria bacterium; assembly: GCA_963804235.1. Lineage (GTDB taxonomy): Bacteria > Pseudomonadota > Alphaproteobacteria > ATCC43930 > CGMCC-115725 > DATJLY01. The sequence goes on along the minus strand of CAWDPP010000054.1, from coordinate 206,303 downwards.
GTCGCGCACCCAGTGCGGCGCGATCAGCACCTTCTTGCCCGGCCACCAGTTGCGCGTATCGACGATGAGATAGCGGATCGTCCAGGCATCGCCGTCGAGCAGCAGATCGGCGACATGGCCGATGGCGCCGTCGCTCGCCGCGATGCCGTAGCCGGTGATGTCCGCGGCGCTGCGCAAGTCCGGATCGCCCACCGGCTCGGGCGGCACGGGCTTGGCGCCCGCGGCATAAAGCGGCGGCGCGAACGGCGCCATGCCGCCCATGCCCGGCTCCCAATAGGGCGCCCAGCCGTAATAATCGTAGATCGTCTCCTCGTAGCGGCGCGAGACCGGGGCGTCGGCCGTAAGCGGCGGGCTCGCCTCGACCTGCGCGCGCGTCAGATCGACCTTGAGCAATTTCCTGTCGAGGTCGGTGCCGAGGAGCCGATCGGGCGGCAGCAGCACTTCGCGGCCGGGGAGCCAGTCGCCGGTGTCGATCACGGCCCAGCGCACCGACCAGGTCCGGTCGTCGAACAGCAAATCCTCGACGCTGCCGATCTTGCCGTCCGTGGCCGCGATGGCGAGGCCGATCACATCCGATGCCTTGCGGAACATTGTCCTGCTCCTCTCTTGCGCGCGAAAACGGCGGGCCGCGGCAGGCGTTCCAAATCCCGTCCGGTTCAACCCTCGGGCGGGGCCGCGTCGATCAACTCGGGCGCTGCGACCGGGTCGAGCCGCACGACCTGATCGGGGCTGGGCGGCGGCCGCTTGGCCGGGGCCATGATCTCCTGCGCCGTGCCGGTGCGCGACGCCATGTCGATGGCGGCCAGGACACGCACGTCGGCCAGCCCTTCCGCGCCGTCGGGCTCGGGCCTGCGGTCGCGCAGGATGCAGTCGGAAAAATACTTGGTCTCGCCGCCGAACTGATCGCGCGGCGGGAAGACGCGCTCCTCGGTCCGGCCCTCGACGGTGAGGTAATGGCGATAGGGGACATTGAGGCCGAAACCGGGCGCGACGCGCAGCGCGCCGCCCGTGCCGACGATGCGGTACTCATCGACCGGCGCCGCGCCAAAGCTCACGGTGAAGATGGCGAGGCGCCCCTGCGGAAAGCGCATCGCCACCGCGGCCATTTCCGGCACCTCGGCAAAGCGCCGCTCGCGCCCCGAGGCATCGAGCGCCGTCACCTCCTCGGGCTCGCAGGCGAAGACGTGGCGCGCCATGTTGATCGGATAGGGCGCCATGTCGGGCAAGGGCCCGGCCCAATACTGCCGCTTCACGCGATGGTTGCCCTCGGCGACGCTCTGGGCAAAGACCGACGCGAAGAAGCGCGGCGCGCCGATGCGGCCGGAGCGCACGATCTCGATCGCCGCCAAGGTCGCTTCGTCGAAATGCAGGCGATAGGCCACCATGAGCTTGGCGCGGCCGTTCTCGGCCGCGTCGATCATGGCGCGGCAATCGTCCTCGCTGGGCGCCATCGGCTTCTCGCACAGGACATGGATGCCGGCCTTGAGCGCGCGCACCGCGTAGTCGCGATGGAGCGTGTTGGGCAGCGCCAGGTAGATCGCATCGACCTCGCCCGCGCGCAGCATGCGCTCGTAATCGTCGTAGCCGTAAAGATTGGCGATGCCGTAACGCCGGCCCAAGGCCGCCGCCTTGTCGGCATTGCCGCTGACCAGCGCGGTCACGGCGGAATTGCCGGTATGCGCGACGCCCGGCAGGAAGTGCTGCTGCGTGATCCATCCGGCTCCGACCGCGGCATAGCGGACGGCCGATCTCCTGTGCCTCGAAGCCATGGCGGCGCGCCTCCCGCTGCTAGGTGCGGAACGGCGCACCGATCGCGCGGGTTCGCTCTTCGCGCGGCGCGCGGAGAGCGGGCCCCTTCATCCAACCTCTTGGCCGGCGCGCGGCCGGGCCGAGGCTAGCGCGAGGATCGCGCCCGCTAGCGCCGCGCGGACTGGAGCGCGCGCCAGAGTTTTTCCGGCGTCGCCGGCATCTCGACGGGCGATGCCCCCATCTGATGCAGCGCGTCGTTCACCGCGTTCATCACCGCCGGCAGCGCGCCGATCGTGCCGGCCTCGCCGACGCCCTTCACGCCCAGGGGATTGCGCGGCGTGAGCGAGACGTTGTGGCCGAGATTGAAATCGCAGAAATCGTCGGCGCGCGGCATGCAGTAATCCTGGAACGAGCCGGTCAGGAGCTGGCCCGAGCTCGGCTCGTACACCACCTCCTCGACCAGCGCCTGGCCGATCCCCTGCGCGATGCCGCCCTGGATCTGGCCGGCGCAGAGCAGCGGGTTCAGCATGCGGCCGACATCGTCCACGGCGGCATAGCGCACGAGCGCCGCCTTGCCGGTCTCGGCGTCGATCTCGACCTCGGCGATGTGCGCGCCCGAGGGGAATGTGGCGCTGTTGGGCGGGCCCCAATCCGAGCGCTCGGAGAAGCCCGCCTCCATGTCGCGCGGCAGGTCGCCCGAATCGAAGGCGCGGCGCGCCACCGCGGCGAGCTCGACCTTGCGGTCGGTGCCGGCGATGGCGAAGGCGCCGTGCTCGAACACGACGTCGCCGGCCGACGCCTCCATGATGTGCGCCGCGATCTTCTTGCCGCGCTCGATCAGCCGGTCGGCGGCGGTGACGATGGCCGAGCCCGCCAGCATCGCCGAGCGCGAGCCGAACGTGCCGATGCCGTCGGTGACGAGATCGGTGTCGCCGTAGCGGTAACGGATGCGCTCGGAATCGAGCCCGAGCTTCTCCGACAGGATCTGCTTGAAGGTCGTGCCGTGGCCCTGGCCGTGATCCATGCTGCCGGTGATGAGGGTGACGGAGCCCGAGGGATCGAAGCGGATCTCGGCATGCTCGAAATCGCGCCCGCCGGTGCCGGCGACCGCGGTCGCGACGCCGACGCCCAGGATCTTGCCGCGCGTCTTCGCCTCGGCGCGGCGCTGGGCGAGCGAGCGGTAGTCCGAGAGCGCGAGCGCGTCCTCGAGGTTCTTGGCGAAGTCGCCGGAATCGTAGGTCTGGCGCGCCGGCGTCGTGTAAGGCATGGCGCGCGCCGGGAATGGTGTTGCGCCGGCGCAGCTCGGCCGGATCGATGCCGAGATCGCGCGCCGCCTTGTCGACGATGGTCTCGGTGACGAACAGCGGCTCGGGCCGTCCGCCGCCGCGATAGGGCGCGATCATCATGGTGTTGGTGAAGATCGCGTGCACCTGGGCGTGAATGGCGGGGATCGTATAGGTGTTGACGAGGCAGCCGAGCGCGACGGTGAGCGGAATGGTGCAGCGGTCGGAGCTGTAATAGGCGCCGATCGCCGCCTTCCAGCGCGCGCGCAGCGCCACGAACTTCATGTCCTTGTCGAGCGCCAACTCGGTCTCGACCACGCTGCCGCGGCTCTGCTCGTCGGAGAGCAATCCTTCGGCGCGCTCGCCGATCCAGCGCACCGGGCGGCCGACGACCTCCGACGCCCACAGCGACAGCCCGTATTCGGGATAGCAGCCGCCCTTCATGCCGAAGCCGCCGCCCATGTTGTCGCACAGCACGCGGAACTTGTTGTGCGGCGCCTTGAAGATGCCGGCCAACGCCGCGCGCGTGCCGTGGCCCGACTGGATCGTGCAGCGGATCGTGTAGCGCTCGTCGACCGCGTCCCAGAAGCCGACGCAGCCGCGCGGCTCCATCGAGTTGGCGGTGACGCGGTTGATGACGATGGTGTGGCGCACGACATGGGCCGCGCTTTTCAGCGCCGCATCGACCGCGGCCTTGTCGCCCAGCTCGTGAAAGAACGCCTCGTTGCCGGGATTGTCGGCCCAGATCGCGGGCGCGCCCGACGCCGTCGCCGCCGCGGCGCTGGTCAGGATCGGCAACGGCTCGTACGTCACCTCGATCGCCTCGGCGGCGTCGCGGGCGATGTCGAGCGTCTCGGCGACGACGAAGGCCACCGCCTCGCCGGCGCAGCGCACGCGCCCTTGCGCCAGGAGCGGCTGCGGCGCCACGAACGCGGGGGCGCCGCTGCTGCGCTTCCGCGGCACGTGCGGGCGCAGCGTGCCGAGGCCGCGGGCGCGCAGATCATCGCCCGTCAGCACCGCGAGCACGCCCGGCATCTGCTGCGCGCGGCGCACGTCGATCGCCGTGATGTTCGCATGCGCGTGCGGCGAGCGCAGCACGAAGGCGCGCGCCTCGCCCGGCATGCGCACGTCGTCGACATAGCGGCCCTGCCCGCGCAGAAGCTTCGGGTCTTCCTCGCGCGGCACCGATTGTCCCACCCCGTAAAGTCCCATGACTGGCTCCTTTATGTCGTCTAGGCCGGCGCGCCCTCGGCCGCCGCGGGCGCCACGATCTGATGGCGCGAGGGGAAGCGGTAAGGCCCGAGCGGCAGGAAGATGAGGCAGATCGCGACCAGCGCGAACTCGTAGAACGCGAAGGCCGGCAGATAGGAATGATAGAGGTCGAACGACAGGCCGCTCAAATAGGGGCCGATGCCGGTCGAGCCGCCGAAGATGCCGAACATCGTGCCGAAGATCTTGCCGTAGGACTTCAAGCCGAAATAACGGCTCACCATGAAGCCCATGAGGTCGATCTCGGCGCCGAGCGCCACGCCGCACAGGACCGAGCCGGCATAGGGGACCCAGCCGCCCGCGCCGCTGCCGAAGAGCGCCGTGCCGATCATCGGCAGAATGAAGAAGCAGATGCCGACATAGGGCGCGGGGAAGCGATCGACGCACAAGCCGGAGATGAGCCGCCCCGCCATCGCGGCCAGGCCGGAGACGGCCAGGACGGAGGTCGCGGCCTGAAGCGGCACGCCGCGGTCCTGCAACATGGCGACGACCTGCGTGATCGTGCCGTTCAAGCGCGACGACGCCGAGCAGAAATGCCACGGTGAGGCCCCAGAAGCGCCAGCCGGCGATGGCCTCGCGCAAGGTGAGGCCGGGCAAGGGTCCGGCGAGAAGATCGGGCACGCGCACATGCTCGTCCGGCGCGGGATCGCGGATGAAGATCGCAACCGGTATGCCCGATATCACGAGGATGACGAGGGCGAGGCCGATATAGGCCTCGCGCCAGCCATAGGCGCCGATGAGATAAGCGACGATCGGCGGCACGACCGAGGTGCCGAGCCCGACGCCCGCGAGCGCCATGCCGAGCGCGAGGCCGCGCCTGCGGTCGAACCATTTCGCCACGACATAGGCGTAGGAAATGGGCGACTGGCCGATGCCGCCGAGGCCGCGCAGCACGAAGAAGAGATAGATGACGAGGAGCGCGCCCGTCATCTGCGACTGCACCGCGACCGTGAGCGCGTAGAACGGAATGCCGATCAGGAACACGCGGCGCGCGCCCCAGCGGTCGATCGCGGTGCCGAGGAACGGGCCCGAGGCCGCGGTGATGAGGTTCTGCACCAGGAGCGCCCCGGCGAGCGTGGCGCGGCCGACATGGAGCGACTCCGTCACCGGCCGCAGGAACACGCCGAAGCTGAAGATATTGACGACCCCGGCGCTGCACATGAGGCCGAAGACCGAGGCCGCGACGATCCACCAGCGATTGCGGAAGACCCCGCTCACGCGCGCTTCCACCCGATCCAGTCGCACAGCGCCTGGCCCATGACGAGGTCCTTGTCGGAGGCCGACAGGAACGGCAGCTCGTCGGTGAACATCGTCACGCATTGCCGGTACGAGACCGGCATGCGCGTCAGGTCGGTGCCCCAGAAGAAGCGCTTGGGCCCGAACGCGTCGTAGATCTGCTTCAGCTGGCCGTGCACGTTGCGGAAGGGATAGGGCTCGCTCGACGTGCCGGCCGCGCCCGACGCCTTGACTGCGACGTTGGGCAGCTTCGCCAGCGCCACGAGCGCCGGCAGGTTGGCATAAGCGGCCGCGTCCTTGCTGCCGCCGATCGCGGCCAGGTGGTCGATGATGAGCTTCAGGCCGGGATGGCGCTCGGCGACCTTGCCGACTGCCGCCAGATGCGGGCCGGCCATGAGCGCCACCGGCAATCCGGCGCGCTCGGCCGCGGGCCACAGCCAGTCCATCGTGCCGTCGACGAGCCAGTCCTTCATGTGCGGCTCGAGGAAGGTGAAGCGCAGTCCCAGCATGCCGGGCTGCTTCTTCCAGCCGTCGATGAGAGCGCGGCTTTCCGGCTTGTCGAGCGGGAAGCGGCCGAGGATGGCGAAGCGCTGCGGATAGCGCCGCGCGGCATCGATCGCGACCGCGCCGGAATTTGGGTCCCAGCCGGGCGGATGGATGACGGCCGCATCGACGCCCGCCGCGTCCATCTCCTTCAGCGCGTCCTCGGCGGAATAGACCGGAATCTGCCGGTGAATGCCGTTCGGCTTGCCGCTCGACCACAGATGTATCTGGGAATCGACGATCCGCATGGCCTGCTCCTTTTTTTGCTGCCCCCGCCCAAGACTAGAGGAAGCGTCAGGCCGTGTGAATTGCCAGCGCGCTTTGATAAGTTCGGGGTTCCGGGAGGGGCTCATGGCGGCACAGAAAAATCGGACGGGACGGGTGGCGGCGCTGCTGCTCGCGATGCTGGCGCTCGCATGTGCGGCGCATCCGGCGCGCGCGGAGAAACTGCGCGTCGGCAAGGTGGTGGCGCAGAATTTCGGCTTCGTGCCGCTCAATGTCGGCGTCGAAGAGGGCTTCTTCAAAAACGAAGGGCTCGACATCGACGCGTTCGATTTCGGCGGCGGCGCCAAGCAGCAGCAGGCGCTCATCGCCGGCGCCATCGACATCGCGATCGGCGGCGGCACCGACATGGCGTTTGTCGCCAAGGGCTCGCCCGCCATGGCCGTCGCCGCGATCACCCCCTCGCCCGCCTTCATGGGCTTCATCGCCGGCGATGACCCGTCGCTCAAGACGATCATGGATCTGAAGGGCAGGAAGGTCGGCGTCTCGACCGCGGGTTCGTTGACGAAATGGCTCGTCGATCAGTTGAACCGCAGCGAGGGCTGGGGCGAGAACGGCGCCGAGCCGGTCGCGATCGGCGGCGAGCTTTCGACCGAGATCGCGGCCTTGAAGACGCATGCGGTCGCGGCCTTCGTCGATGCGCCGGCGATCGGCTATCAGCTCGAGACCGAGCATGCCGGGCACCTGCTGTTCACGGCGCAGGACTATATCCACGACCTCGAAGTGTTCGTGATCTACGCCGCCAATCCGCTCATCCAGCAAAACCCCGACGCGGTGCGGCGCTTCCTCAAAGCCTGGTTCCAGGCGGTCGTCTTCATGCGCGAGCACAAGGATGCGACGGTCGAGATCGCGCGCAAGATCACGGGATTCTCGCAAGCCGTCGAGGAGCGCGAATACGATCTCCTGATGCCCGCCTTTTCGCAGGACGGACGCTTCGACCCGCAGGCACTCGCGGCGCTGGCGCAGTCCTTCGTCGATCTGAAGACGCTGCCCGAGAAGCCGGACATGGCGAAGCTCTATACCGAGCGCTTCCTGCCGTAGCGCATTAACACGGCCTGAGATTTATTTGGTGGAGCGAGCTTCCGGTTGACTGCTGGCGTCAACGGCTCTGTTGATCGCGGACAAAACGACATAAGATATGCGTGATCAAGCATGGACCAAGCATCCTATAGTCGTAACAATTTAATCGCCCGAAATTGGCGCGGCGAGTTGCCGTTGTGGGTTTCGTACTGGATTTTTGGGTCCTGCGTAAGTGTCGCGGCCGTCGTTACGGCATTTCTCTTTAGCCGATTTATTGCTCCAGCAAATGATTTTGTGCCGCTCAGGGTATTGTTGGCCTTGTTGCTATATTGGTTGGCCATAGTATCGACCGTCGTTTGGCAGTTTGTCGGGATATGGCGGTCTGCCACCCGCTATCGCGATACGAGAAAGAGAATTGGCCGTTCGAGTTTCTGGGCGACCTTGGCCCACATCGCCGTTGTCCTCGGCGTCTTTAGCTTCATCGGCACTTTGGTCAGTCAAGCCATCCCTCAACTCGCGGAAGCGACAAAGATTGCATTCCTGGGCGATCCCGAGATACCGCCATATCAGATACGACTGATGAGGAATGGTTCCGAAATAGAGATCACAGGGGGGTTTAAGTATGGCTTGGCAAAGGACTTTCAGCGCGTGATTGCAGCAACGCCCGGTCTGCGAGTTGTTCATCTCAATAGTGTGGGTGGCAGAATCGGCGAGGCAACGAAACTCAGAGGCATCATCAGCGAGCGCGGTCTTATTACCTATACATCTCGTCAATGCGTCTCAGCATGTACAATCGCCTTTTTAGGAGGTCACGAACGTTGGCTAGGAATTGGAGCCAAACTGGGATTTCACTCCGGTTCATTTGCAGGAACGGACATTAGTTTCGCGCAAGAATCACTCGCGCCTCTTGGGGCGTCATCGGCGTTCATTTATCGCGCATCGAGCACGCCGTCGACTGACATGTGGTATCCCAACGTCAGCGAACTCCTTTCCAACAAAATAATTAGCGGTGTTGCCAACCGGGACATGTTCGCAATGTCCGGCTATGGACCAAGTGTCTCGGAACAGGAGATGGGAAAAGAACTCAGACAAATTCCTTCATTTGACGTACTGGCGCAAACCAACCCACAACTCTTCGGGGAAATCGTCAGAATTTTCCACGAGAACTACATTAATGGCGAAACCGAGACTGCGGCGACGGGCCGGCTTCGTGCGATTTTCCTGCCTTACATCAGGTCTCTCATGCCGATCGCCGGCGACTTCGAGTTGTTGAGTCTGGCCAAGCTGAGCGCCGACGAATATGCGGCCCTTGAGCTCGACGACCCAAAACTCTGTTTTCAATATGCTTCGGGAACGACCGGCGCCAATTTCAATAACCTTTTTCCTAAGGAACTTAATGATCGTGAGGCTGCCCTCTACGTCGAGGTAATGAAATCGGCCGACGCTGTTGCGCACACCACCCCTACAGAAGCGCAACTGCGTCCTTACCAAGTCGCTGTCTATCAGAAGCTTCTTGCGCAGTTTCCGAAGGCCAACGTCGATGTTCTGTTCAAACGGAATTTGACAGCGGCCGATTATTTGACGTACTGCAACAATTCGATCGCGATGATGGACGCAATCGCGGCGTTGGGCGTGCCCGGCGGACCGATGATGCTTCGGAACATATATCGCGGTCTACACGCTCAGTAATTCGCTGCGCTCATTCCCGCCCGTAGAGGCGGCGCAGCTCGTCCTTGGCGCGCTCGAGGATGCGCTTCCTCGCTGCCGGCAGGTTGCGGCCGCCGCGGTTGATGTAGAAATTCAGCATCGACATGGCCGACTGGTACGGGCCGGCCTTGCGCCGCGTGCTGCGCCCGGCCGAGCGCTTCAGCGATTGCGCGATGCGCTTGGGGTCGCGTCCGGCGAAGACGCCCTGCTCGAGGTCGAGCGCGTCGCTGCGCCGCATCACCGCGGCCGACCATTTCCGTTGCGCGGGCTTCCTCGTCCCCGGCGATTTCGTGCGCGGCATCGGGGCCCTCCTTTCGAGAGGAAACCGCGGCATCGCGGCATGGGTTCCGCCCGGGCGAAGCCTGCGCTACTCTCCGCCGCCGCAGCAAGGGGGCCCCATGGCGAAGATTCCGGCGAAGCTTCAGTCGCACATCAATACGGCATTTCCCGAGCATGTCTGTCTCGTCGGCACGGTGCTGCCCAACGGGTTCGCGCAGATCACGCTGCGCGGCAGCACCATGGTTTACGACGACGAGCATATCGGGCTCTGGGAGCGCGGCCGCGGCTCGACCAACGCGGGCCTGACCGACGGCACCAAGGTCACCGTGTTCTTCAGGAAACCCGCGCTGCGCACCGAAGGCGTGCTGCCGAACGGCGGCGTCGCGCGCTTTTACGGCACCGCCAAGGTCTACAAGTCGGGCCCGGTCTATGACGAGGTGTGGAAACGCCTCATCCAGCCCGAGAAAGACCGCGATCCCGAGAAGAAGGGCTATGCCGTGCTGATCGCGATCGACAGCGCCGAGGATCTGGCCGGAAAGCCGCTGGCGGACTGACCTGCCGGAAGCGCATTCCTGCATTGCGCCCGTGCGCCCGGCCGCGCCCGTTCTCTAAAATGGCGGCGGCAGGCAGGAGCACGGGATGAAGGTCGCGGCACGGAGCGAGACGGCGGGCGCCGTTCCCGCGGCGCCAGCGGCGGCAGCGCCGCTGGCGGCAGCGGCCGGCGGCGAGGGCGCGGTCTATGCCATCCTGTTCGCGCTCGGCTTCTCGCACATGCTGAACGACATGATCGCCTCGCTTGTGCCGGCGATCTATCCGCTGTTCAAGGTGCAGCTCTCGCTCGACTTCGCGCAGATCGGGCTCATCACGCTCTGCTATCAATGCACGGCCTCGGTGTTCCAGCCGATCGTCGGGCTCTATACCGACCATCGCCCGCGGCCCTATTCGGTCGTGGCGGGGATGGGCTTCACGCTCGCGGGATCTGGGGTTCCTCTCCTATGCGCACAGCTTCGCCTCGGTGCTGCTCGCAGCGGGGCTCGTCGGCTTGGGCTCGTCGATCTTCCATCCCGAAATCGTCCCGCATCGCGCGCATCGCCGGCGGCGGACAGCACGGGCTCGCGCAATCGATGTTCCAGGTGGGCGGCAATATCGGCTCCTCGCTCGGGCCGCTGCTTGGCCGCCTTCATCGTCATTCCGCACGGCCAGGGCAGCATCGCCTGGTTCACGCTCGCGGCACTCCTCGCCATGGTGGTGCTGGGCCGGGTCGGCGCCTGGTACAAGCGGAAGCACCTCTCGGTGCGCACGCGCATCCGCGCCATGGGCGGCGCCGCCGGCCTGTCGAGCCGCAAGATCGCGTGGTCGCTCGCGATCCTCCTGGCGCTCATGTTCTCGAAATTCTTCTACACGGCGTGCCTGACGAACTTCTACATCTTCTATCTCATGGACCGGTTCCGACATGCCGGTGGCGACGGCGCAGATCTATCTCTTCGTGTTCCTCGCCTCGGTCGCGGTCGGCACGCTCGCGGGCGGACCGCTCGGCGACCGCATCGGGCGCAAATACGTGATCTGGGGCTCGATCCTCGGCGTGCTGCCGTTCACGCTGGCGCTGCCTTATGTCGATCTGTTCTGGACCGGCATCCTGACCGTGCTGATCGGCGTCATCATGGCGTCGGCCTTCTCGGCGATCCTCGTCTACGCGCAGGAGCTGATCCCCGGCCGCGTCGGCACGGTCGGCGGATTGTTCTTCGGCTTCGCCTTCGGCATGGCCGGCATTGCCGCGGCGGTGCTCGGGCCTTCTCGCCGACCACACCAGCATCGTCTTCGTCTACAAGGTGTGCGCGCTGCTGCCGCTGCTCGGGCTTCTGACGGCGTTCCTGCCCGATCTCGACCGGCGCCGCGCCGCCTAAATCTCGATCGTCATTGCGAGCGCAGCGAAGCAATCTCCTGCCCGGGGGATTGCTTCGGAGCATACGCTCCTCGCAATGACAGTTAGTGGCTTCAGCGCCAGAGCTCTTTCGACGCCAGCGCCGCGCCCTCGGCGAGCGCCTTGAACTTCGCCCACACGATGCTCGGCGCCACCATCGGCGTGCCGCTCGCGACCGTGCCGAAGCCGCAATCGGCGCCGGCGATGACGCGCTCTCGGCCCACGACGCCGGCATAGCGCGCGAGGCGCTGCGCCACGAGGCGCGGATGCTCGACGAAATTCGTGGTCGAATCGATGACGCCGGGGATGAGGATCTTGTCGTCGGGGCAGCGCAGGGTCTTCCAATCCTCCCACTCGTGCTCGTGGCGCGGATTGGCGCCTTCGAAGCTGAACGCCTGCGGCCGGCCCGCTGAGGCAGATGCCGGCGATCTTGGCGAGCGGGAAGTCGTGCGTGTGCGGCCCCTCGTAATTGCCCCAGCAGATGTGGAGCCGCATGCGCTCGGGCGGCAAGCCCTCGGTCGCGGCGTTGAGGAGCGCGACGTTGCGTTCGGCGATGCGCAGGAATTCCTCGTCGGTCTTGTCGCGATACTGGTTGTTGCGCGCCGAGCCCAGATCGGGGCAATCGATCTGCAGCAGGAAGCCGGCCGCGACGATGGCGCGGTATTCGGGCTTCATCGCCTCGGCCAGCGCCGCGACATAGGCATCCTCGGTCTTGTAGTGCAGGTTGGGGATGAAGCGCGTGAGGATGCCGGGCGACGGCGCGGTCATGAAGGCCTCGGCGGGATGCGATTTCTCGACCGCCGCCTTCAAATGCGCGAGATCGTGCTCGAGCGGCTTTTTGTCGGCATAGGCGACCGGGCCGACGCAGCCGGGAAACGCGGTCGCGGTGAAATTGGCGTTGCGGTCGGAGAAGTCGGGATGCTCGAGCCGGTCGCGCCCGACCATGATCTCGCGGCCCATCTTGGCCGCGCGCTCGTCGGGCACGATGTTGGTGAGGCGATGGCGCACATAGAGCGTGTAGGCGAGCTTGCTCATCTCGCCGTCGCTCACGACATCGATGCCGGATTCGACCTGGCTCTGCACCACGTCCTCGACCGCGCGGGCGCAGTCGCGCTCGAAGGCGGCTTCGTCGAGCGGCCGCCCCTCCTCCTTGGCGACGATCTCCTCGTAGAGCGCCTTGGGCCGCGGCAGGCTGCCGACATGCGTCGTCAGGATGCGATCGGTGCTCGTCTTCATGGGGTTTGCCTCCTTGGCCAATTGGGTAAAATGTCATTGCGAGCGCAGCGAAGCAATCTCCTGGGGGATTGCTTCGTCGCTCCGCTCCTCGCAATGACGAGGGAGAATGGACGATGGGCTACACGACCGACTTCCGCTCGATCCGCGCCGAGGTGAGCGATGCCGAATGGCAGGCGCGGCTCGACCTTGCCGCGTGCTACCGGCTGGTCGATCTCTTCGGCATGACCGATCTCACCTACAACCACATCACCGCGCGCATTCCGGGGACGGAGGACCATCTCCTCATCAACCTCTATGGGCTGCTCTATCGCGAGATCACCGCCTCGAGCCTCGTCAAGATCTCGCTCGACGGCGACATCCTGTGGAAGCCCGAGACCGATTACGGCATCAACGTGTCGGGCTATGTCATCCACGGCGCGATCCACCGCGCGCGGCCCGAAGTCAGCTGCGTCATCCACACGCACACGAGGGCCGGCATGGCGGTCGCGGCGATGAAGGAAGGGCTCTTGCCGCTGACGCAGACTTCGATGCGCTTCGTCGGCCATTTGGGCTATCACGACTACGAGGGGCCGGCGATCGACGAGGACGAGCGCCAGCGATTGGTGCAGGACCTCGGCCCGCACGACGCGCTGATCCTGCGCTCGCACGGGCTTTTGACGTGCGGCGCCGGCATTCCGCAAGCCTTCAACACGATGTACCAGCTCGAACTCTCCTGCCGCAGCCAGGTCGATGCGATGGCCGCGCGCGCGGACCTCATCGTGCCGTCCGACAACGTGCTGCACCACACGGCGCATCTCTATCAGCCCGGGACGCGCCGCCCCTATGGCGTGCTCGAATGGCCGGCGCTGCTGCGCCTCCTCAAGGCCGAGGAGAAAAGCTCGGGCTTTCCGCCCTACGCGTCCTAGGCCTTGCGCAGCGCGCGCCAGACGGTCTCGGCCGTGGCCGGCATTTCGAGATGGCGCGCGCCCAAGGCATCGCAGATCGCGTTGATGAGCACCGCGGTGGCGGGCGTCGTGCCGCATTCGCCGGCGCCCTTGATGCCCAAGGGATTGCTCTCGGCCGCGGTCGGCGCCGAGAGCGTCGCAAAGGACGGCAGATCGTCGGCGCGCGGCATCGTGTAGTCGAGAAACGAGCCGGTCAGAAGCTGCGCGTCGCCATCGTAGATGCAGCTTTCCATCAATGCCTGGCCCACGCCTTGCGCGATGCCGCCATGCACCTGACCCTCGACGATCATCGGATTGACGACGCGGCCCACGTCGTCGACCGTGACGTAGCGCACGATGCGCACGGCGCCGGTGTCGGGATCGATCTCGATCTCGCACGCGGCGGCGCCGGTCGGATGCGCGTGGAGTCGCGTCGAAATCTGCGCAGTCGCCGCGAGCGGATCCTGCGCCGCCAACTCGAAGAGGCCGATGGCGCGGTCCGTGCCGACGACCGAGAAACGCCCGTCGCCGTAGACGATGTCGGCCGATGCCGCCTCGAGCGCGTGCGCCGCGCGCGTGCGGCCCTGTTCGACGATGTCGCCCGACGCGCGCACCAGGATGGTGCCGGCCAGCCGCATCGAGCGGTCGGAATGCGAGCCGCCGCCGACGACGGCCACGTCGCTGTCGCCACAGAGGATCGCGACGCGCTCCATCGGGATTTGCAGCTCGGACGCCACGACCTGCGCGAAGCTCGTCTCGTGGCCCTGGCCCGAGGGGCCGGTGCCGACGACGGCGGTGACGCGGCCTTCGGGCAGGACGCGCATGTCGGTGCGCTCGATCGGAAAGCCCGTCGGCGATTCGAGATAATTGACGATGGCGATCCCGGCGAGCTTGCCGCGCGACGCGGCGGCGCGGCGGCGCGCGGCGAAGCCTTGCCAATCGACGAGGCGGAGCGCGCTCTCGAGATTTTCGGCGAACGCGCCGGTGTCGTAGCGATGGCCGAGCGGCGAGGCATAGGGCAGCCGCCTGATGACGTTGCGCCGGCGCAGCTCGGCGCGGTCGATGCCCAGCTCCGCCGCCGCGAGATCGATGAGGCGCTCGACGATGAAGCAGGATTCGGGCCGGCCCGCGCCGCGATAGACGCCCGTCGGCAGCGTATTCGTGCAGACGCCGCGCACGCGCACATGGATCGCCCGTATGTCGTAAGGCCCGCCCGGCATGCGCAGCAGGTTCGACAGCACGGCGAAATAGGCCGGCACCGCGCCGAGATTGCCGACATAGTCGAGCGACAGACGCCGTGATGCGGCCATCGCGGTCGAGCGCGAGCGCGCCTTCGGCGTGAAGCTCGCGCGCCTGGAAATCGCTGAGGAACGATTCGGCCCGGCTCGCGGTCCACTTGACCGGGCGGCCGACCTTGCGCGCGGCCCAGCACAGCAGCGGATATTCGGGATAGCACAGCGAGCGCACGCCGAACCCGCCGCCGACATCGCCCGTGACGACGCGCACTTTCTCGGGCGCGACGCCGAGCGCGCCGACGATCCCCATCTTGTGGCGATGCACGCCCTGGCTTGCCGAGTGGAGCGTGTAGCGGCCGCTTTGCGGATCGAACTCCGCGACGGCGGCGCGCGGCTCCATCGGCATGGGACAGAGGCGCTGGTTCTTCGCGGCCAGCCGCACGACGCGATGCGCCTCGCGCCATCGCCGCATCGACCGCGGCGCGGTCGCCATTCGCTCGATTCGACGAAGAGATTGCCGCGCGTCCCCTCCCACAGAAGCGGCGCGCCGGGTGCCAGCGCCGCGAGCGGATCGGTCACGACCGGGAGCGGCGCATAGCGCACCTCGATCCGCTCGGCCGCCTCTTGCGCCGCCGCTTCCGTCTCGGCGACGACGATTGCCACGCCCTCGCCGACATGGCGCACGCGGTCGACCGCAAGCGGCATCTGCAGCGGCAGATCGGGATTGGGCAGGTTCGCGGGCGCGAACGCAGGCTTCGTCACGTCGAGATGATCGACGCCGTTCGGCCCGTGGTTGAGGCCGCGATAGCCATCCGCGACATAGTCGGACGCCCGTCAGGATCGCGAGCACGCCCGGCACCGCGCGCGCCGCTGTCGTGTCGATCGCCTCGATCCGCGCGTGCGCGTGCGTCGCGCGCACGAACGCGGCATAGGCCTGGCCCGGCAGCGACAGATCGCCGGTGAAGCGCCCGCGCCCCATGAGAAGACGTTCGTCTTCGACGCGCATGACCCGTTCGCCGATGAGCGAGGCCATTTCTTCCTCCCTGCCCTCTCGTTGACTTCGCGCGGGCGATGCCGATGCTAGCGCGCGGCCATGTCACTCGGCGACAGCGAAGACCATTCTCTTCTGGGCAAGCCCGTGCGGCGGATCGAGGACCGCGCGCTCCTGATGGGGCGCGGGCGCTTTGCCGACGATCTCCCGGTCGGCCCGCGCACGCTCCATGCCCATATCGTGCGCTCGCCCCATGCGCATGCGCGCATCGCCCGCATCGATGCCGCGGCCGCGCTTCGCACGGACGGCGTCCACAGCGTCATCACGGGCGAAGATGTGCGCAAGCTGACCGATCCGTTCCTCGTCGCGGTGAAGGCGCCGATCCCGCAATTGGCCTTGGCGGTCGAGCGCGTGCGCTATGTCGGCGAGCCGGTGGCGGTCGTGCTGGCGAAGGACCGCTATCGCGCCGAGGACGCGGGCGAGAAACTCGCGATCGAGTACGAGCGGCTTGCCGCCGTGATCGATCCGCGTGCGGCCATTGCCGAGGGCGCGCCGCTCGTCCACCAGGATGCCGGCTCCAACGTCGTGTCCGAGCGGCATTTCGTCTATGGCGATCCCGCGCGCGCCTTTGCCGAAGCCTTCGCGCGCGTCGCGGTGAGCGTGCGCTATCCGCGCAATTCGTTTACGCCGATCGAGTGCTTCGTCGTCGCCGCCGAGTACGATCCCGCGACCGGCAGCTATGACACGACCGCGAATTTCCAGGGCCCGTTCAGCATCCATCCGGTGATGGCGCGCGCGCTGCGCGTGCCGGGCTCGCGCCTGCGCTTGCGGACGCCCGCCGACAGCGGCGGCAGCTTCGGTGCGAAGCTCGCGGTCTTTCCCTATATCGTGCTGATGTGCGCGGCCTCGCGCATCGCCGGGCGCCCGGTCAAATGGGTCGAGGACCGGCTCGAGCATCTCCAGGCCGCAAGCTGCGGGCCGGTGCGCCTCGTCACGGCCGAGGCGGCGGTGACGCGCGAGGGCCGCATCCTCGCACTGCGCTTCGACAATATCGAGGATTACGGGGCCTATCTGCGCGCGCCGATGCCGGGGCCGCTCTACCGCATGCACGGTGCGTCGTCAGGCGCCTATGACGTGGCGAATATCGAGATCCTGAACCGGGTGGTGCTGACCAACACCATGCCGGCGGGATTGATCCGCGGCTTCGGCGGGCCGCAGCATTATCTGGCGCTCGAACGCTTGGCGCAGCGCATCGCGGTGGAATTGCAGCTCGATCCGCTCGAGGTGATCCGCCGGAACCTGGTGCGCGCGTTCCCCTACGATGCCGCGGCGGGGGCGCATTACGATTCGGGCGATTATGCGCGCGCGATCGACGAGGCGGTGGGCGACGGTCGCCTTGCCGCGCTGAAGCGAACGGCGAGACGAGGCGCGCCGCGCGGGCCGTGCCTATGGCATCGGCTTTGCCGCCGTGGTCGAGCCCGCGCTCTCCAACATGGGCTATCTCTCGACCATGCTGACGGCCGAGGCGCGCGACCGCGCCGGCCCCAAGAACGGCGCGTTGGCGCTCGCGACCGTGGCGATCGATCCGCTCGGCGCGGTCTCGGTCACGGCCGACGTGCCGAGCCAGGGGCAAAGCCACGCGACGGCATTGGCGCAGATCGTGGGCGACGCGCTCGGCCTCGCCGCCGAAGACGTGCGGGTCGATCTCGAAATCGACACGGCGCAAGGATGCGTGGTCGATCGCGACGGGGACATATTCCTCGCGCTTTGCCGGCGGGACGGCGGTCGCGGCGCACATGGCGGCGATGCGGCTGCGCGCGCAGCTTGCCGCGATCGCGGCAAAGCAATTGAACGTGCGCGCGGCCGAAGTCGAGTTCGCGCGCGGCAAGCTCTATGGCCGCGGCAATCCCGACAACGCGCTGTCGTTCGCGCGCGTCGCCGGGACGGCGCACTGGTCGCCGGCGCTGCTGCCCGACGGCGTGGCGCCGACCTTGCGCGAGACCGGCGCCTGGTCGCCGCCCGAGCTCGCAGCGCCCTCCGCCCGACGACCGCATCAACCCGTCGCTCACCTATGGCTTCGTGTTCGATTTCTGCGGCGTCGAGATCGATCAGGCGACCTCGGCCGTGCGCGTCGAGCGCTATGTCTCGATGCACGATGCCGGGCGCCTCCTCAATCCGATGCTGGCCGAGGGGCAGATCCGCGGCGCGTTCGTGCAGGGCCTGGCATCGGCGCTCTACGAGGAATTTCTCTATGACGAGGACGGCGCGTTCCTCTCCGGCACTTTCGCCGATTATCTCGTGCCGACCGTCTGCGAGGTGCCGCCCGTGACGATCTTGCACATTCATTCGCCTTCGCCGCTTGACGCCGCTCGGCGCCAAGGGACTTGCCGAAGGCAATTGCATGAGCGTGCCGGTGTGCATAGCGAACGCGATTGCCGACGCGCTCGGCATCAAGGACGTGCCGCTGCCGGCGACGCCGCGCCGGATCCACGCGCTCCTCGCCAGGAAAGAACATCCGTGACCCAACACACTGCCGACGAGGAAGAGCTCTCCTATCCCTTCGCGGAATATCCGCCCGAGCGCGAAGCGCTCGAGGTCGCGCCCGGCATCTTGTGGCTGTCGACGCCGCTGCCCTTCATTGGCCTGCGCCAGATCAATCTCTGGCTGCTGCGCGATGATGACGGCTGGACCATGATCGATAGCGGCTATGGCTATGACGCGGCGCGCGCGGCCATCGAAGGCACGTGGCAGGCGGCGCTCGGCGGCAAAAAAGTAACGCGGCTCATCGTGACGCATTTCCATCCCGACCATGCCGGCAATTCCGGCTGGATATCCGAGCGCTGGGGCCTCATGCCGCTGATGACGCAGGGCGAGTGGTTCGCCGCCAACATCGCGCTGCGCGACCGGCGCGAGGACACGGTCGCCCCCCGCGTCGCCTTCTATCGCGAGCACGGGCTCGACGAGGCGCGTATCGCCATGTTCGCCGAGGGCACGGGGCTTTATTCGTCGGGCGTGGCACTTCCGCCCGCGTTCCTGCGCATCCGCGACGATGACGAGATCACGATCGGCGCCGACCGCTGGACCGTCATCACCGGCGAGGGCCATTCGCCCGAGCACGCGGCGCTCTATTGCAAGGCGCGCAAGATCCTCATTTCCGGCGACCAGATCCTGCCGACCATCACCACCAACATCAGCGTGTGGCCAAGCGAGCCCGAGGCCGATCCGCTCGGGCTTTTCCTCGACAGCGGCAAGCGCTTTCGCGCGCGCATCGATCCCGCGACCTTGGTCCTGCCGTCGCACCGGCGCCCGTTCCGCAACGTGCACGGGCGCCTGACGCAGCTTGCGGAGCATCATCGCCAGCGCTTGCGGCAAATTCTCGACGCGACCGCGCGCGACACGACCGCGGCCGACCTCATCGCCGTGCTTGTTCCAGCGCACGCTCGACGGGCACCAGATGGGCTTCGCCATGGGCGAGGCGATCGCGCATCTGAACCACCTGGTGATGCTCGGCAAGATGGAGCGGGTGCGCGACGCGTCGGGGATCGTGCGCTATCGCAAGCGCGCGACGTAATCGGCGCAGAGCGAAAGAACCTCGTCGCGGCGGTCGCGGAACGGATCGTGGCCGCAGCGCGAGAACTTATCGCAGCTCGACCGGGCCAGAGGCGTGTGGCGGCGATTTCGTCGATCTGGCGCATCGAGCCATAGATGTCGTCCTCGCCCTGGATGACGAGGAGCGGCACGGCGATCGCGGCAAGCTGCGGCACGATGGTCCAATCGCGGAATTTCGGGTCGAGCCAATGACCCGACCACGCGGCAAAGGTCGCGTCGGGATCGCGGTGATGGCGCGCGAGGCGGTTGCGCAGAGGGCCGTTGGCCCATTGCGCGCGCTGCTGCTCGATCGCGCGCCGCGTCACCTCTTCGTTGAAGGTGTGCGGCGCCGCGAGGATCGCGCCGCGCGCGCACAACCCCGATGCGAGATGGCACAGCGCGATCGAGCCGCCGTCGCTGTGCCCGACCAGGATCACATCATCGAGGCCGAGCGCGGCGAGGATCGACGGCAAGGTCTCGCGCGCCGCGCGCCAGAAGAAATCCGGCTCACGCGGCGCTCCTTCGAGGTCCGACTGGCCGTGGCCGAAGCGCGAGAAGACCAAAGCGCCGCAGCCGGCGCGCGCGGCGAGAAGCGCCGGGAAATCGCGCCATGTCGAGAGCGAGCCCAGCCCTTCGTGCAGGAACACCAATGTCGGCGCGCCCGCGGGCGCCGGCGCGCGTGCGTATTCGATGCGGCCCGATCGGCAGCGCCAGGAACGACGGCGTCACTCGTAGAGCGCGTCGTAGACTTTCGGCGTCACCTCGGCCATGTATTCGCCGAACGACAGCGCCGGATATTTCGTCGGATTGCCGGGCCCCTGGCAAGTCGGCAGGCATTCGAGCTTCACGTCCCAGCGCGTGCCGCAGAAGAACGGGATCGAGTAGCGCGTGTCGCCGTCGAGATTGATGACGCGATGCAGCGCCGAGCGGAAGCGGTCGTTGGTCCAGCGCTGGCCCATGTCGGCGGTGTTGACGAGGAAGCAGCCGTCGAGCGCGGGTGCTGCGACCCAATCGCCCTCGCGCGTCAGGATTTCGAGGCCGGGCTTCTTCGCCTGCGCCAGCAGCGTCATGTAGCCATAGTCCGAATGCGGGCTGATGCCGAACTGGCCTTCGTTCTTCGTCTCGCGCGGCGGATAGCAGAGAAGCCGCAGCGTGTTGACCGGCGGGTTGAAGGCCTCGTGCGCGGTGAAGAAATCGGGCGCGAGCCCGAGCGCCACGGCCTGAAGCGGCAAGCAGCTTCAGCGCGAGCGCGGTCATCGCCTCGTAATAGTCGAGACAGGTCGCGCGAAAGCCCGGCAGGTCCTGCGGGCCACAGATTGTCGAACACCCAGCTATGCCCGGCGCGGCGATAGGGATGATCGGCCGCGTATTCGGCCTTCACGTAATAGGAGGCGCTGCGGTCGGGATATGAGTGGCCCTTGTGGCGCAGGCGCTGCGTCTGTCCGCCCAGGGGCAGATAGCCCACGACCCGCTTGCCCTGCACCTTCACTTCGAGTTTCTGCTCGAGCGGCAGCGAGTGAAAGCGCTCGGCCTCGGCGAAGACGCGGTCGATGAGCGCCTGCGGGATGCCGTGATTGGCGATGAAGTAGAAGCCCAACTCCTCGCTCGCCGCGCCGAGCTCGGCAGCCGCCCGTTCGAGCGCGCCCCTCTCGCCCGCGAGATAGGGGCCGAGATCGATCACCGCGATCCTGGTCTTGGCCGGGGCGTCGAGCATTCCTGCCTCCTCCGTTCGCGAAGAGAGTAGCCTTCCCGTGCGGCGCTGCCCATAGTGAGAATGGCATGGCGGGAAGCGCATACGACTACGTCATCGTCGGCGCGGGGTCGGCGGGCTGCCTTCTGGCGGACCGGCTTTCGGCCGATGGCGCGCGCGTGCTGGTGATCGAGGCGGGCGGGCCCGACCGCGATCCGCTCATCCATGTGCCGATGGGCGTCGGCAAGATCCACCAGAAGCGCCTGCACGATTGGGGCTACGACACCGAGATCGAGCCGGGGCTCGCCGGCCGTTCGATCGAATCGATGCGCGGGCACGTCGTCGGCGGCTCGTCCTCGATCAACGTGATGGCGCATGTGCGCGGCAACCGCGGCGATTACGACCGCTGGGCCGCCAACGGCGCGCCCGGCTGGGCCTATGACGACGTGCTGCCCTATTTCCGGCGCTATGAAAGCTGGGAGGGCGGCGCCGACCAATATCGCGGCGCGGACGGGCCCTTGACGGTGCAGCATCTGAAGCCGGCCGATCCCTATTTCGAGGCACTCATCGCGGCGGCGCGCGAGGCGGGGCACCCGTTCACCGAAGACTATAACGGCGCGAGCCAGGACGGATTCGCGCGCGGCCAGGCGACGATCAGGAACGGGCGGCGGTGGAGCGCAGCCGCCGCCTTCCTGCGCCCGGCGATGGCGCGCGGCCACGTGACGCTTGCGAGCCGCGCGCTGGCGACGCGCATCATCCTCGACGGCGGCGCGCGGTCGGCGTCGAATACGTTTCGGGCGGCACGACATATCGCGCGCTGCCGGAGCGCGAGGTGATCCTGTCGGCCGGCGTCTTCAACACGCCGCAGCTTTTGATGCTGTCGGGCATCGGCCCGGCCGATCATCTGCGCGAGATGGGGTTGGCACCCGTCGCCGATCTTCCGGGCGTGGGCGGCAATCTCCAGGATCATCTGGCGGTGACGGTGCAGTATTTCCGCAAGGAGCCGGGGCCGTTCCAGGCGCTCATGCGGGCCGACCGCGCGGCGCTTGCGCTGGCGCGCGCATATCTCTTCGGCACCGGCCCGGCGGCGACCCTGCCGGGCGGCGTCACGGCCTTTTTACGCACGCGCGATGGTCTCGCCGTGCCGGACATCCAGTTCTTCTCGCGCGGCACGGCGATCGAGGCGGATTTGTGGTTCCCCTATTGGCGCCAGCCCTTCGCCGACGGGTTCAGCATGACGCCCGTGCTGCTCCATCCCGAGGCGCGCGGGCGGCTTTATCTGCGTTCGACCGACCCGCGCGAAAAAGTGCGGATCGTCCACAATTTCCTTTCGCGCGACAACGATCTGCGCTCGCTGCGCGCCGGCATCCGCAGCGCGCGCGACATTCTGGGCCGCGCGCCGCTCGCTCCTTATCGCGCGGCCGAGAAGGCGCCGGGCGAGAAAGTCGCGTCCGACGCCGAGCTCGACGACTGGATCCGGCGCACGGCGCGCTCGGCGCACCATCCGTCCTGCACCGCCGCCATGGGCACGGGCGATGATGCGCCGCTCGACACCGATCTTCGCGTCAAGGGGATCGACCGGTTGCGCGTGGTCGATGCCTCGGCCATGCCGGACCTCGTCAGCGGCAACATCAATGCCTGCGTGCTGATGATCGCGGAAAAAGCCGCCGATCTGATCCGCGGCCGACCGAACCTTACGCCGTCTTCTCGACCGTGAGGCCGAGCTCGCGGATCGTTTCCTCGCGCATCAGGAATTTCTGCACCTTGCCGGTGACGGTCATCGGGAAGCCGTCGACGAAGCGGATGTAGCGCGGGATCTTGTAATGCGCGATCTGGCCTTCGCAGAAGGCGCGGATGTCCTCGGGCTTCGCCGTCTCGCCCGGCTTCAGCTTGATCCAGGCGCACAATTCCTCGCCGTAGCGCGGATCGGGCACGCCCACGACCTGCGCCAATTCGACCTTGGGATGGCGGAAGAGATATTCCTCGACCTCGCGCGGATAGACGTTCTCGCCGCCGCGGATCACCATGTCCTTGATGCGGCCGACGATGTTGCAATAGCCGTCCTCGTCGAGCGTGGCGAGATCGCCCGTATGCATCCAGCCGGCCCGGTCGATCGCCTCCGCGGTCTTCTCTTCGTCGTTCCAGTAGCCGAGCATGACCGAATAGCCCCGCGTCAGAAGCTCGCCCGGCGCGCCCGGCGCGACGATGCGGCCCTCGGCGTCGACGATCTTCACCTCGACATGCGGATGGACGCGGCCCACGGTCGCAACGCGGCGCTCCAGCGGATCGTCGTGCGAGGTCTGGAAGCTCACCGGGCTCGTCTCGGTCATGCCGTAGGCGATCGTGACCTCGCTCATGTGCATCTCCGCGACGCAGCTTTTCATCACCTCGATCGGGCAAGGCGAGCCCGCCATGATGCCGGTGCGCAGCGAGGACAGGTCGAAGCGCTTGAACTCGGGATGGTTCAATTCGGCGATGAACATGGTGGGGACGCCGTAGAGCGCGGTGCAGCGCTCCTCGGCCACCGTCTCGAGCGTGGCCAGCGGCTCGAACCCTTCGGACGGGAACACCATCGTCGCGCCATGCGTGATGCAGCCGAGATTGCCCATCACCATGCCGAAGCAATGATAGAGCGGCACCGGGATGCACAGGCGATCGCGCACGCCAAGGCGCATCGCCTCGGCGGTGAAATAGCCGTTGTTGAGGATATTGTGGTGCGTCAAGCGTCGCGCCCTTGGGCGCGCCGGTCGTGCCGCTGGTGAACTGGATGTTGATGGGATCGTCGAACTGCAGCTTCGGCGCAAGCTCGGCAAGCGCCTGGCGCTCGCGCGCGCCGCCCTTGCGCATCACCTCGTCGAACGCGAGGAATCCCTGCTCCTCGCCCGGCCCGATGCGGATGAGCGTGCGCAGATCCGGCAGCCGCGCGCTTTGCAACGCGCCCGCGGGATCGCGCGCGATCTCGGGCGCGAGAGTGCGCAGCATGCCGACATAGTCGCTCGACTTGAAGCTCGCCGCGGTGACGAGGGCGCGGCAGCCGACCTTGTTGAGCGCGTATTCGACCTCGCTCAAGCGGTAGGCCGGATTGATGTTGACGAGGATGAGCCCGGCCTTGGCCGCGGCGAACTGCGTTATGACCCAGGCGCTGTTGTTGGGCGACCAGATGCCGATGCGCTCGCCCGGCTCGAGGCCCAATGCTGCGAGCCCGGCGGCGAAATCGTCGACGCGGCGCTTCAGCTCGGCATAGGTCCAGCGCACGCCCTCCTGGCGCGCGATGAGCGCCAGCTCGCCCGCCCAGCGCGCTGCCGCCTCGTCGAAGAAGCGGCCGATCGTGGCGCCGATGAGCGGCGTCGGCGAGGCGCCGTGGACATAGCTTTCGCTGAGTTTCCGCATCGCGCTGCCCTCCCGGCGCGGCATGATACCACGCGCGCGCGCGCCGCCTTATAATGCGTGGGTCGGGGAGAGATGCCATGCAAAAACTCGTGCTCGAGACGACCGCGCCGTTCCAGGGACTGCCGGAGCTCGTCGCCTATGACGAGGGGCTCTTCGCCAAGGAAGGGCTCGAGATCGAATGGGCCGACCGCGAGCAGGGCGTCGAAAAGCGCGTGCGCACCGACATCACGAGCCAGCACGGCGTCGATCCCTTCGCGAGCCACGGCAAGCTGTTCGAGCAGGGCAAGGCCGACATGTACAACGCCTGCGAATGGGGCAATTACTGCCGCGTCCAGGACACGCGGAAAGGGAGCCGCCAGGTCGGCCGCCGCGCCATCGTGGCATATTCGGCGCTCGTGGTGCGGCCCGATTCGCCGGTCTATACGCCGCAGCAGCTCGCAAACCGCCTCATCGGCGTGCCGTTCTTCTTCGGCACGCACTATATCGCGCTGCACATGCTCGAAGGCTTCGTGCCGCGCGACATGATCAAGCTGTGCAGCGCGCCCAACGGCTCGCGCTATCGCTACGAGGCGATGATGACGGGCGAGATCGAGGCGACGACCTTGACCGAGCCGCATGTCAGCCTGGCCGAGAAGCGCGGCTGCCGCATCATCTGCAGCGCCTTCTTCCACGGCACCGAGGTGGCATCGTCCCGCGTCGATGCCGCGACCTATGCCGCGTTTGCGCGCGCGGTGAAGGAGGCGGTGCGGCGCATCAACGCCAACAAGCGGGCCTATCTCCACTACTTCATCGATTACTACAAGGGCAAGGACCCCGAGATCGCGACCCTTACGGTCGAGGATCTGCGCGCGAGCCGCCTCGTCGTCGTCGATCCGGCGCCCATTCCGATGGACGAGATGCAGCGCACTTACGATTGGCTCAAGAGCTGGGGCATGCTCGAAGCCACATCCTCGCCGCGCGATCTCGTCGATCTGCAATTACAGCAACAGGTGCACGCCGCCGAATAGGCCGCGAAGTGCCCGGGGGGAAAACCCGCGCCGGCGCGCGCGCCCGCTACCGGCTCGGCGTCGATGTCGGCGGGACGCACACCGATCTCGTGCTGCTCGACGTGAAGAGCGGCGCGCTCGCGGTCGAGAAGGTCGCGAGCACGCCGGCCAACCCCGCGCTCGGCGTCCTCGACGGGATCGCGCGGTTCCTCGCGCGCGGCATCGCGCCCGAGGCGATCGAATTCTTCGCGCACGGCACGACCATCACGACGAACGCGCTCCTGGAAATGAAGGGCGCCAAGGTCGGGCTCCTCATCAGCAAGGGCTACCGCGCCGTCCAGGAGGTGCAGAGCCAGGCGCGCGACGGCAACCCGTTCGACTATTTCTACGAGAAGCCGCCGCACCTGGCGCCGCAAAGCATGACGTGCGAGGTGGGCGGCCGCATCGATTTCGCAGGATCGGAGCTCGAGCCGCTCGACGAGGACGATCCGTACGCCGCGCCGCGCGCGCGCTGAAGGCAAAGGGCGCGCGCTCGATCGCAGTGTGCTTTCTCTTCTCCTTCGCCAATCCGGCGCACGAGGCGCGCGCGGCGGAGATCGTGCGCGCCGAATTTCCCGAGGCCGCGATCTCGCTTTCGTCTGCCGTATTGCCGCGCATCCGCGAATGGCCGCGCCTCTCGACGACGCTCCTCAATGCCTATCTCGAGCCGGTGCTGGTGACCTATATCCGCAATCTCGATGGCGGCCTCGACGAAGCGGGCATCGGCACGAAGCAGCGCTTCCTCATGCAGTCGAACGGCGGCGTGATGCCGTTCAAGGCCGCGGCCGCGGGCGGCAAGACGGTGGCGACGCTGTTCTCCGGCCCCGCCGCGGGCGCGCAGGCGAGCGCCTATCTCGCGCCGGATGAGGCCAAGCGCGGCCTCATCACGCTCGACATGGGCGGGACGAGCTGCGACATCGGCTTCATCGAAGGCGGCGCGCCGCTCGAAGTGACGGAAGTGACGGTGGCGCGGCGGCCCTTGGGCGTGCCGGCGCTCGACCTCACCAGCATATCGGCGGGCGGCGGCTCGATCGCCTCGGTCGATCAGGGCGGGTTCCTGACGGTGGGGCCGCGCAGCGCCGGCGCCGATCCCGGCCCCGCCTGCCGCGGCCGCGGCGGCGCCGACCCGACCGTGACCGACGCCGATCTCGTGCTGGGCTTCCTCAATCCCGATTATTTCCTCGGCGGAACGCAGCGTCTCGACGTCGCGCGCGGCGCGCGCGGCGATCGCGGCGAAGGTCGCCAAGCCCCTCGGCATGAGCCTGCCCGAGGCGGCGTCGGGCATCCGCCGCATCGTCGACATGCGCATGGCCGACGAGGTCCGCGTCTATGCGGCAAAGCGCGGCGTCGACGCGCGCGACTTCACGCTCTTGCCGTTCGGCGGCGCGGGCGCGGTCCATGCCGCCGCGGTGGCCGACGAGCTCGGCGTCGCGCGCATCTTGGTGCCGCCGCGGCCCGGCGCCTTCTCGGCGCTCGGGCTTTTGTGCAGCGACGTGGTGCACGATTACGTGCGCTCGGAGCTCCGCCCGATGGAGCAGGTGCCGCCCGCGCATGCCGAGGCGATCTTCCGCGCGCTCGAAGCGCGCGCCAAGGCCGAGCTTGCCGACGAAGGCTTGGGCGGCGCGCGCGCGGCGCGCGAGCGCGCGCTCGACATGCGCTATACCGGCCAGGGCTACGAGCTGACCGTGCCGCTTGCCGGAGTGAAAGCGCCGCTGACGCAGGGCGCGCTCGGCGAGGCGCGCCAGCGCTTCGACGAGCTGCATGCGCGGCTTCATTTCCATGCCGCGTCCGACCGCCCGGTCGAGATCGTGAGCTATCGCCTGCGCGTGCGCGTGTCCGCGGAGAAATACGTGCCGGAGCGCGCGCCGGCAAGAGCGCGCGCATGCCGCGCCCGCGAGTGCCGCCAAGGGCTGCGCGCCCGGTGCGCTTCGAGGCCGCGCGCGAGACGCGCACGCGCATCTTACGAGCGCGACCGGCTTCTCGCCCGGCGCGCGCCTCGACGGGCCGGCGATCGTCGAGCAGTTCGACGCCACCACCGTCATCCCGCCCGGCTGGCGCGCCACGGTGGACGCATTCTTGAATCTCGTGTTGGAGCGGAAGCGAAATGGCTAGGCAGTTGGCGCGGCGCGCGGCGCGCATCGATCCGGTGACGGTCGAGATCGTGCGCAACAAGGTCGCGAGCCTCGTCGACGAGATGCACTATCATTTCTACCGCTCGGGCTATTCGACCATCATCCGCGAATCGCGCGACTTCAGCTGCGTCATCCTCGATCGCGCCGGGCGGCTCATCACGCCGCCGCCGATGTTCTTCCACGCGCCCGTCTATCGCCATTTCACCGCGCGCGTGCTCGAGCTTTACGGCGCGGGCGCGATCGCGGCGGGCGACGTGTTCGTCTCGAACCATCCCTACGAGGCGGGCATGCCGCATGTCTCGGACATGGGGTTTTTCGCGCCGATCTTCGCCAAGGGCACACTCATCGGCTTCAGCGGCTCGATCGCGCACAAGGCCGATATCGGCGGCACCAACCCCGGCAGCACGTCGGCCAACGCGACCGAGATGTTCCACGAGGGGCTGCTGGTGCCGCCGGTGAAGATCGCGCACAAGGGCCGCTATGACGAGGATTTGGAGCGCCTCATCCTCGCCAACAGCCGCCAGCCCGATCTCGTGCGCGGCGACGTGCGCGCGCAGATCGCCGCCACGGAAATGGGCGCGCGGCGCATGGCCGAGCTGGGCGCGCGCTTCGGCGCCGAAACCGTCATGGGCGCGTTTGCCGCCATCCTCGACGGCACGGCGCGCGCGCTCGCGGCGGCGATCCGCGCGTTGCCCGAAGGCACGGAGTCCGCCGAAGGCTTCATGGACGATGACGGCGTCGAGCTCGACAAGCCGGTGAAGTTCGCGGTCACCATCACCGTATCGCGCGGCCGCATCGCGTTCGATTTCTCGGCGAGCGGCCCGCAGGCGAAGGGGCCCGTCAATCTGCGCCCGTCGATGGTCGAGGCGTGCGTCTTCTATTCGCTCATCGGCGCGCTCGACCCCGAGCTGAAATTCAACGACGGCATGCGCGACGTCGTGACGCTTGCGCTATGCGCCGCGCACCGTGACCAACGCAGCACCGCCCGCGCCGGTGTCGAGCTACCAGAAAGCCAACCTCAAGCTCGTCGACGTGATCCTCGAGGCGCTGGGCCGCTTCGTGCCCGACGCGCGCGATCGCGGGATCGGGCTCGTCGGGCTCGCTCCTCATCAACTGGGCAGGAGGGCCGGCCCGGCCACGCCAATCTGCAATACGAGATCTTCGCCTCGGCCTATGGCGGCGGCAACGGACATGACGGCGCCTCGATGGTGGCGACGCATCTCTCGAACCTGCACATCACGCCGATCGAGATCCTCGAATCCGAGTTCCCGTGCCGCATCACCGAATTCTCGATCATCCCGGATTCGGGCGGCGCCGGGCGCTATCGCGGCGGCACCGCGTTCCGCCGGCGCTATCGCCTGTTGCAGGATGCGACCGTGGTGCGCCGCTATGACCGCGCGCGGTTTCCGGCGAGCGGCGCCGCGGGCGGCGCCGACGGACGCCCGAGCCGCTTCGTCCTTGTGGCAGCCGACGGCAGCGAGCGCGCGGCGCCAAGCTCGGGCCGGTTCGAGCTGAAAGCGGGCGAGGGCTTCTATCTCGACAAGGCGGGCGGCGGCGGCTGGGGCGATCCGCACCAGCGCGACCCCGATTCGCTCAAGCGCGACATCGAGGAAGGCTCTGTCAGCCCGGACGCGGCGCGGCGCGACTACGGTTCGCGAGATAAAGCTGGAAATGGATGACGAGCGCGATCGCGGCGCCGAGCGTCGTCGCCTCGATGCGGGCCTGCTGCCACCTGCGCCTCGGTGACGCCGGCGAGCACCAGGAGAAATATCACGTAGGCCGTGAGGAAGAGCGAGAACACGCCGAAATTGAGCCGCACCGTGCCGAAGGTGAGGAAGGCGCAGACGGCGACGAGCAGCGCGAGGAGATCGGGCCCGGGCGCCAGCACGTGGGCGACAAGACTTGCCAATATCGCGCCCACGATCGTGCCGCCGACGCGGCCGATGCTGCGCGCGAGCGTGTCGTGGAAATCGGGGCGCAGCAGGATGAGCGCGGTCATCCCGGCCCAATAGCCGTTCGGGAGGTCGAGCCAGCGCTCGGCCAGCACGGCGGCGGCGAGCGCCACGGCAAAGCTCGGCGCAAAGCGCAAGCCCTCGGCGATGCGCAGCCTGACGATGAGCATCGCGCCCTCCGCGAGCACGCGATGCAGCAGCGGGCGCGGCGCAAACCCGCGCTCGGCCGTGAGGATGGCGCCGAACAGCGCGATCTGCACGATCCCGCCCGCCAGCACCAGACCCGCGCGCACGAGCGCCTGATCGACGCCGCCGTGATATGCGCCGGCGATGAGGAAGTAGATCGTGCATTGCTGGCCGATCCAGAACGCGCCCATCGACACGACCGGCAGCATGCCGCACCAGAAGCCGTAAACGAACGCCAGCGCGATCGTGAGCGGCGCCGAGCCGCCGGTGAGCGTGCCGATGAAGGTCGAGGCGCATATCCCGACGAGCGCGAACAGCATCGGCACGGCGCGCGAGGTGGTGAGCTGCTGGAACGCGCCGAATCCGACCGTGAGCGCGCCGCCCGCGGCGACGGCGCCGGCGGCGGGGACGCCGGCGACGAGCCCGCCCGCGAGCACCACGACCAGCGCGGGCGCGACCCGGCAGGCGAGGCCGAGCGTGAGCGCCGACCATTCGAGCGCAACGGTCCGCCGCGCGACGTCGAGGAGCTTCGTCCCTTCGGCCAATCGCGAGCGGGCGCTATTGCGTGGTGGCGATCGCCGCCTTGAGGCGAGCGACGATGGCGGGCGGCGTGGCGTACACCTTTTCGACGAGGGCCTGCACTTCCGTGCCTTCGATCGGATCGACCGGCAAACGCACCTGCTTCGCGTCCGCGAGCGTCGCCGGGTCCTTGAGCGTCGCGATGAAGGAAGCGCGCAGCGCCGCGACCCGGTCGCCCGGCGTGCCGGGCGGGGCGACGAAGGGGCGGCCGAACACTTCCTGGCTGTACATGAGCGAGAGCACCTGGCGCTCGTCGTCGGTCTTCGCGAATTCGCGCGTCAGCGGCACGTGGCGCTCGGTCATCGACGGATCGGGCTTGAGGGCCTCCTGCGCCAGCACGATCACCTTGCCGGTGGGGATCCAGTCGGGCTCGGCCTCGGCGAGGCTCGAGACACCGATGCCGCACGCACCCGAGACCTCGCCCTGCTCGATCGCCAGCATCATCTCGCGGCTGCCGGGATAACCCGCGACGACCTCGAACTTGGTGCCGAGGACACGATCGAGCATCAGCGGGAAGTCGCGGGTCGAGCCGCCGGCGGCGCTGGCCGCCATTTTGATCGGCGTCGTGAACGCGTCCTTGAAGGATTTCACCGCCGAGTCGGAGCGCACGAAGCAGAGGAACACCTCGTTGTTGGCGCTGCCGATATAGACGAGCTTCTGCGGATCGTGCGGCACCGGCTTGTCGCCGATGAGCGGCTCCAGCACCGCGCCGGGGAAAATCTCGCCGACCGCCGTGCCGTCTTTCGGCGCCACGGAATAGATGAAGGTCGCGAGCTTGTTGCTGCCGGCGCCCGGCATGTTGACCGGCACGATGGTCGGATGGCCGGGAATGTGCTCGCCCCAATGGCGCGCGAGGAGGCGGGCGTAGCTGTCATAGCCGCCGCCCGGCGTCGAGCCGATATAGAGATTGAGCTGCTTGCCGGCATAGAACTTTGCCACCGCGTCGTCCGATTGCGCGGCGGCGGCACCCGCCAGCGCCAGCACGAGCGCCCCGGCGAGACCCAAATGCCGCATCATGGCCGGCCCCGCCGGTGCGGCGAGCGCGGATCGGCATGATCCTGCTGCGCATAATGCAGCCGCAGCAGATCCTTGCCGTAATCGTTGCCGTTGGGCGTGCGCACGATCGTGTGGATGTGGTTCTTCGTGTGCTCGTCATTGTCGAACACGATGCCCGACTGGTGATCGAACTCGATCAGCACCACCGGATTGTGGATGCGGTAGTAGAACGGGCTCTCGTCGTCGAACCGGCCGATCCAGGCGAACCACGTCTCGTCGAGATGGCGCTTGGCCTCGGCATAGCGGATCTCGGCGTGGCCGGGGCGGATGCGCGCGGTGTAGAGGCCGATGAGGCGGTCCAAGAGCTCGCGCTGCTCCTTCGTCATGTCGCCGGTGCGCAGGCCCTCGAACGGCATCACGTCGTTGTCGTGGAACGCCGTCGCCATCACGTCGAAGGGCAGCTTCTCGCCGATCGTCGCGCGCGCGCGCTGCTCGGGCGAAAGCGTGCCCATGAGGACGAAGCCTTTCTTCTCCTCGTCCTCGAACACCTTCGTGCCGGCATATTTGCCGGTCGTGGCGTGCACCGGCTCGGAGCCCATGAACATCGGCGTCAGCACCATCTGGTCGCCGATGACGAGGCAATTGACGATGAGATGGTGCCCGTCGATCTGCCAGCCCCACGGCTCGGACGCCGACGGCTCGCCCATGATGCTGACCCAGTAGAGCCATTCGCCGTATTCGTCGGGCCGCCCGGTGAGCTCGAGCACCGTCTCGTTCAAGCGCATCACGTCGCGCGAGGTCTGATAGCCGCTGGCGGAGAGGCTCGCGCGCAAAAGCCCGAGCGCGCGCTCGCGCTGCTCGCCCGTGAGATCGGCGAGGCAAAGCCCGTGGCGCATGATGAAGGGGTGCACGTTGCTCCACGCCTGCCACGCCTTGTCCTCGAGCGGAAAGCGCGTAAGGCGGCGCTCGTCCTCGCTCAAAGCACGCGAGATATGCGCGCGCCGCATCGGCCACGCCGCTCAAGCGAATGGCCGGTCTTTTCCAGGCGATAAAGGCCGGGCTGCACCGTGCCGCCGGCGGTGACGCCGCGAAACTCCTGCGCCAGCAGATCCTTGGCGCGGTCGGAGATGCGCTGCAGCACCGGCGCCATCGGCGCGAACGGCACGCGCGCCGGAGTGCTGCCGCGCTGACGCAGGCGGAACTGGGGAGTGGTCATGCTCATCCTCGCTTTGCCGGCGCGCGCAACCCTTTGCGCTCGAGACGCGGCAGAACCTCGTCGCAGAAATACGGCAGCTCGTCGGCGTAATTGACGAACGACACGGCGATGCCGGACAGCCCGGCCTCGCTCAGGATCGCCAACTGGTCGGCGACGTAATCGGGATCGCCGATGATCGGCAGGCCGCCCATGCCGTTGGCGTATTCGTTGCGCAGCCGCACGTAGATTTCGGCGCCGCGCGTCGCGGGCGTGATGTCCTTCATCGCCAGGATGCTGTCGACCGCGTTCCAGTCGGCATGCTCGACGATGCAGTGATGGTAATAGTCCTGCGCCTCCTGCATCGTCTTGGCGCAGGTGACGACGCCGACGGTGTAGAATCCGAGCTCGCGCCCCTCGCGCCGCGCCAGAGCCTTCACGTCGCGCACGTTCTTGGAATAGCCCTCGAGCGTCGCGAGCTTCGTCGACATGAAGAGCGCGTCGCAATTGCGGATGGCGAAGGCCTGGCCCGTGTCCGATGCGCCGGCATTCATGATGAGCGGGCGCGAGCCGCCCCAGGGCTTCGGCCACGCGCGCACTTTCTTCAGGCTGAAGAAGCGGCCGTCATAGTCGAACGTCTCGCCGCTCGACCAGGCGAGCTTCACCGCGGCGATCCATTCCTCGGCATATTCGTAGCGCTGCTCGTGATCGCGCAACGTGGCGCCGAACATCTCGAACTCGCCCTCGTTCCAGCCGCACACGATGTTGAGGCCGAAGCGCCCCTCGCCGACATGGTCGGCCGTGACGAACTCCTTGGCGGCGATGAGCGGATGGAAGAGCGGGGCGTGCACGGTGCCGAACACGGTGATGCGCTTGGTGTTGGCGAGAAGCCCGGTCGCCCAAGTCATGGTCTCGAGCGTCGCGCCCTGATAGTCGGTGTCGCCGCCATAGCCCTTCCAGCGGCCGATCGGCAGCAAGAACTCGATCCCGGCCTCGTCCGCCATCTTGGCGAGGCGGACATTGTCGTGCCAGCCGCCCGACCAGCGTTCGGGCACGAGCGTGACGGCGCGGCCGGACGAGCAGTTGGCGCCGAACAGGCCGAGCTTCAGCCGGTTCTCCGTGCGCATCTCCATGCGCTCGCGCGTCGTCGTGTCACGGGCCGGCATGGCGGAGGCTTTCTTTCATCGCGCTGATTTTCGCCGCGCGGGCTGCCCTGTCAATCACGGCAGGACAGCGATCGCGCTGATCTCTATGAGGGCGTCGGGCGAGGTCATCTTCACCACCTCGACCATCGTGGACGCCGGCGCGGGCGCGCCGAAATATTCGCGCCGCACCTTATGGATCAGCGGGAACTGTTCCATGTTGCGGATATAGACGTCGACGCGGCAGATATCGTCCATCGTGCCGCCCGCCGCCTCGACCGCGGCTTTGAGGTTCTCGCACACCTGGCGCGTCTGCGCCTCGATGTCGCCGATACCCGCCATGGTGCCGTCGGCCTTCTTCGCGGTCATGCCGCTGATGAAGACGAGGCGCCCCTTCGCCTCGATCATGGTCGCCTGCGAGAAATGGCCCGAGGGCCGGCTGATCTTGTCGGAGCTGATCTGTCGCTTCATCGCGTGTTCCTTTCCATGGCCGCGGCGATCTCATCGGGCGCAAGACCGAAGCGCGCGAGGACGGATCGGGTGTCCGCGCCGAGCGCGGCCGCCGCGGCGCCGGTCGAGGTTTCCGTGCCCGACATGCGGAAGGGCGGGTTGAGCGTCTTGAAGGTGCCGCCGGCGTCGCGCACCTCGGCCAGCGCGCCGCGATGCGCCACCTGCGGATCGCACATCGCCTCGGCCACCGTGCGATAGGAGGACGCCGGAACGCCCGCCGTGGCGAAAGCGGCAAGGCACTCGGCGCTGCTGCGCGCCTTCGACCACTGCTCGAGCTCGTCGATCAGGTGGTTCCAGTTCATGCGGCGCTGGCGGTAATTGGCAAAGCGCGGATCGGCGATCCAGTCCTCGCGCGCCGCCGCGGTGCAGAGCGCGCGAAAGGTGCGCTCGCTCGCGACGGCCACGGTGACGAACCCGTCCGCCGCCTCGATCGGCCCGAAGATCGAGCGGCCGGCCGGCTCCAATTCGAACTGCGCCGATGCGACTTCGGTCAGCATCAATCCCAGCATCGTTTCGAGCATCGACAGATCGATCATCTGGCCGCGGCCCGTCTCATGGCGCTGATGGAGCGCCGCCATGATCGCGCCGAAGCCATAGGTCCCGGCCAGCACGTCGGCGATGAAGATGCCGGAATTGTCGGGGCGCGCGCGGCCGACCTGGTAGGCGAGATGCGCGCGGTCATAGCCCGAGGCGGCATGGATGACGGGCGCATAGGCCGGCAGCAATGCCGACGGACCGGTCTGGCCATAGCCCGAGATCGCGCAATAGATGAGGCGCGGATTGCCGGGCGCGAGCGCAGCGTAATCGAGGCCGAGGCGGCGCATCACGCCGGGCCGGTAATTCTCGACCAGCACATCGGCCGTGGCGATGAGGCGACGCGCGGCGGACGCCGCCGCCGCGTTCTTCAGGTCGAGCACGACGCTTTTCTTGCCGGCATTGAGCTCGCCGAAGACGGCGCTGGCGCCGTTCCGCGTCGGCAGGCGCGCGCGCATGATGTCGCCTTCGGGCGGCTCGATCTTGATGACCTCGGCGCCGAGATCGGCCAGGAGCCGCGCGCAATGCGGGCCCGCGATGGTGGTCGAGAAATCGAGCGCCAACAGGCCGGCGAGCGCGCGGGTCATCGCATCATTCCTAGACATTGACCGGCGCTTCCGCGGCACGGCCGCGGATCATGTCGGCGGCTTTCTCCGCGATCATGATGACGACGGCATTGATGTTGCCGCCGACGAGATCGGGCATGACCGAGGCATCGACCACGCGCAAATTCTCGACGCCCCTCACCTTGAGCTCGGGATCGACCACCGCCATCGCGTCCGCGGCAGGTCCCATCCGGCACGTGCCGAGCGGATGATGGACGGTGATGGCGGTCTTGCGCACATGCGCGTCGAGCGCCGCATCGGACCAGCCGTCATCGCCGGGCGCGATCTCGGATGCGGCGAAGGGCGCGAGCGGCGCCTTCTTGCCGATGTCGCGCACCATGCGCAATCCGGCGCGCAGGACCTTCCAGTCCTTGTCGGTCGCGAGAAAATTCTGGCGGATGATGGGCGCCGCGCGCGGGTCGGCCGAGCGCAGCTTCAAGTCGCCGCGGCTTTCCGGCCGCAACAGCGCCACGCGGCAGGCGAAGCCGTCGGCATAAGGCGGCACGAACGGCGCGAGATAGGGGCCGGCATTCATCGGCGCGGCGTTGAACAGGAGCTGCACGTCCGGCGCGGCGCCGTCGAGCCCGGTCCTGAGGAAGGCCATCACCCCGCCGAACATGTCGCTCGCGATGCCGTTGCCGAAAAAATAGGCAGACGCGAGATCGCGCACGGCCCGGTCGGCGCGCATGCGCGCGTGGATCGGCCCGGGCGCGCGGCGGGCATAGGCGACGGAGGCCGAGATATGGTCCTGGAGGTTCCGGCCGACGCCTGGGAGCGGCACGGCAGCCGCGATGCCGTGCGCGGCCAAATCCGCGGGATCGCCGATGCCGGACAGCATCAGGAGCTGCGGCGAGTTGATGACGCCGGCGGCGAGGATCACTTCGCGCTCGGCCCGCGCCTCGTCCTCGGCGCCGTTGGCGAGATAGCGGACGCCGACGGCGCGGCCGTTCTCCAGCAGGATCCGGGTCGCGTGCGCCCCGACCGCGACGGCGAGATTGGGCCGCCCGGCGGCGGGATGAAGATAGGCGTTGGCGGCGCTGCAGCGCCGGCCGTCGCGGATCGTCATCTGCCAGCGGCAAAACCCTTCCTGGCGCGCGCCGTTATAGTCGTCGGTCCAGGGGTATCCCGCCGTCTCGCCCGCCTTGGCGAAGGCCTCGACCAGCGGGTCGGCAAAGCGCGAGAAGCGGGTCGAAAGCGGCCCGTCGCGCCCGCGAAATGCATCGGCGGCGCCTTCCCAGCTCTCCTGCCGGCGGAAATAGGGCAGGACATGGGCGTAGGACCAGCCCGGCAGGCCCTGCGCCGCCCAGCGCTCGTAGTCCAGGCGGTGGCCGCGCACATAGGCCATGGCGTTGATCGAGGACGAGCCGCCGATCACTTTTCCGCGCGCGCATTCGAGCGCGCGGCCATCCATGGTTGCCTCGGGCTCGCAGAAATACATCCAGTCGTTCATGCGCCGGGCCAGGACGCGGCCCCAGGCGAGCGGGATCCGGAGCCACGGATTGCGGTCCCAACCGCCCGCTTCCAGCAGCAGAACGCGGGCGTTTCCGTCCTCGCTGAGCCGGTTCGCGAGCGCGCATCCGGCCGAGCCGGCGCCGACGATGACATAGTCATAGGCCGTGCGCGCCATGACCCCTCCCATCCCGCGAAACTGGCCGCAAGCCGACCTCCCGTCAACTTGTCAGGGTCGGGGAATGCTTTTATGGTCGGCCGGACTGCGACGGAGCCGAGGTTGTTTCTCCGCAACGCGTGGTACGCGGCAATCTGGTCGAGCGACTTGGCCGAGCGGCCGGTCGCGCGCACCGTCATCGGCGAGAGGCTCGTGCTGTTCCGCGGCGCAAGCGGACGGGCGGCCGCGCTCGCCGACCGCTGCTGCCATCGCGCGGCGCCGTTGTCGAAGGGCGCGGTGGTCGGCGACACGCTGCGCTGCGGCTATCACGGCTTGCGCTTCGACGAGAACGGCCGCTGCGTCGAGGTGCCGATCCAGGAGCAGATTCCGGCGGGCGCGGCGGTGCCGTCATATCCGATCGTCGAGCGCCACAACGTCGTGTGGGTGTGGATGGGCGATCGGGCGCGCGTCGATGCGGCCAAGATCCCCGACCTGCCGTGGCTCGACAGTCCCGACTGGACGACGACCCCCGGCTATCTCCATGTCGCGGCGAACGCGCAGCTCCTGGTCGACAACCTGCTCGACTTCACGCACGTGCCCTATGTCCATCCCGGCACGCTCGCCGGCGACCCGCGCGAGGCGACGGTGCCGATCAAGACCGAGCGGCTCAACCACGGCGTTCGCGTCGGGCGCTGGCTGATCGACGTGAACCCGCCGCCGCTGTTCGCCGCGGCCGGCGGCTTCACCGGCAAGGTCGACCGCTGGCAGTGGTCGACCTGGGTTCCGCCTTCAACCATTTATATCGATGTCGGCTGCGCCGTCGCCGGCACCGGCGCGCCCGAGGGCGACCGCAGCCAGGGCATTTCGATCTGGTCCACCCACCTGGTGACACCCGAGAGCGAGACGAGCTGCCACTACAGCTTCGCCTTCGCGCGCAATTTCAAGCGCGACGATGCCGAGATGTCGCGCCTCCTCTCCGAAGGCTCGCGCGACACGTTCCTTCAGGACAAGGCCATGCTCGAGGCGCAGCAGCAGAATTTGGCGGGGGCCGCGCTCGACGGGCTGATCGACGTGGTGACCGACGCGGGACAGTTGCAGGTGCGCCGCGCGCTCGACGCGCTCATCCGCGCCGAGCGCCCCTATGACGATTTGGGTAAATTATGAGCACGAAAGGGGCCGAATCCCGGTAGCTTTCCAACGCAAAAAATGGTTCGATGCGTTGCCCGGCGGCCGCAAAGTCCGGTGCATGGACGCCGTGGCAAAACGCATGGCGCATTAATAATTAACGCAGCGAAGCGCGCACGGGAGGCGCGCACATGATCGATCGGCTGCTCAAAGGCGTTCAGACCGCAATCGCGATCGCGCGCACTCTCGCGGCGATCCTGCTGTGCCTGAGCGTCGCGCTCAACTTCGCCAACATCATCGGCCGCTATTTCTTCAGCGTGTCGATCTCGTGGGCGGAAGAGATCATGCTGTTCCTGATGTGCGGCTGCGTCTTCCTGGGCGTCGGCCCGGTGTCGTATCGCCAACCGCCACATCCGCATGGACATCATCCTCAACATGATGCCGCCGCCGGTGAAGAAATTCTTCGACCTCGCGGCCGAGCTCACCTTCCTCGCCACCTCGGCGCTCATCATCATCTTCGCCGCGCCCGTCATCGTCGATCTCGCCGCCTTCGACGAGCGGAGCCAGGCGGCCAATTTCCCGCTCGTCATCCCGCAGGCGATGATCCCGATCGGCTTCGGCTTCATGGCGCTGTTCGTCGCGATCCGCATGCTGATCCGCACCGCGACCGAGCGGCGCGCGCGCGTCGGCGCCAAGCGACCCGCCGCCCGCAGCGAGGAGGCCGCCGCGCCATGATGCCGTACCTGATCTATTTCGGCTTGCCGGTGGTGCTGCTCATCATCGGGCTCCCGATCTTCCTCATCCTGACCATCACCTCGATCGTCGCGGTCTTCACGGTCGCCGACGTGCCGACCGAGACGATCCAGACCTACATGTTCGGCAGCCTCGACAATTTCCCGCTGCTCGCGGTGCCGTTCTTCGTGCTCGCCGGCGAAATCATGGCGCAAGGCGGCATCGCGCGGCGCGTCATCGCCTGGGTCATGTCCTTGATCGGCGGCGTGCGCGGCTCGCTCGCCGTGACGACGGTCGCGGCAAGCGAACTGTTCGGCGCCATGTCGCATACCGCCGTCGGCACCGTCATCGCCATGGGCCGCATGATCTATCCCTCGCTGCGCGAGAGCGGCTACAACGAGCGCTTCTCGGTCGGCCTCGTCGCATCGTCGGGCGCCATCGCCGTGGTGATTCCGCCGTCGATCGCCATGATCCTCTATTCGATGTCGGCGCAGCAATCGGCCGTGCTGCTGTTCACCGCCGGCGTCCTGCCGAGCCTTCTCATCGGGTTCGTCGATGCCGTCTACGTCATGGGCTATGCGAAAATCAAGATGGTGCCGCTCGCCGCGCGCGCGCGCTGGGACAACATCTGGGTCACGACCAAGGAGGCGAGCTGGTCGATCGGCACGCTCGTCGTGATCTTCGGCGGCATCTATGGCGGCATCTTCACGCCGACCGAGGCGGCGGGCGTCGCCGTCGTCTATTCGGTGCTCGTCACCATGTTCATCTACCGCGAGGTCGACCTCGCCGGATTGTGGCGCATCGTGACGAACGCGGCCTTCCTCATCTCGCAGATCCTGATCATCGTGACCGCGGCCGGCATTTATTCCTGGCTGCTCACCACGAGCGGCATCCCGCAGCATATCGTCGCCTCGGTCGAAGGCATACACTTGGCGAAATGGGAGCTGCTGCTCTATCTCAATGCCGGCCTGCTGATGGCCGGCAGCTTCCTGGAGCCGGCGCCCGCCATCCTGATCCTGACGCCGCTCCTTCTGCCGATCGTCGTGGCGGTGGGCGTCAGCCCCATTCATTTCGGCATCATCATGGCGGTCAATCTCAGCATCGGCATGTACACCCCGCCCTTCGGCCTCAATCTCTTCTCCTCGCAAGCCGTGTTCGACGCGCCGATCGCCAAGGTCTATGTCGGCGTGCTGCCGTTCGTGGCGATCAATTTCGTGACGCTGATGGTCATCACCTACGTGCCGCAAATCTCGATGGTGCTGGTGAACATCAGGCACTAGGGAGGCGCCCGATGCGAACCGCCATCGTCAATGCCGGCACGATCGTGTCCGGCGACTGGCGCGCGCCGTTCGTCAACGCCTCCGCGATCGTGATGGATAACGGCCGGACGCGGCACTGAGCGACGGCGTCACTGCGTCGCGGGGCCGAGCCCCTTCAACGCCGCCTGCACGAACGACATGTCGACGACGCTGTCGGCGGTTATATCGCCCTCGACCTCGCCCTCGGCCTTGAAATCGGCGAGATCGGTCCTGACGCTCGCCATTTCGATCGCGCCGTTGGGATTGCACCACGACGCCACCATGTCGTGGAACACCGACTTGTCCGGCTGCTTCGTCAATTCGGCGATGGCATCGTAGATGTAGTCGGCATTGGCGCCGGCGAGATGGCCGTTGCTCAAGGCGCCGTCGTAGAAGCGCACGGCGCGCAGATATGCGTGCATGAATTTCTCGCCCTTGGCGCGGTCCTTATCGAGGAAGCTCGTGCCGAACAGGATGACGCCGCTCTGATAGACCGGGTAGAACGCCGAGTACGGCATGAACTTCACCGCGATGCCCTGGCGCACGAGCAGCGTCGCATCGGGCTCGGAACTCATCGCGGCATCGATCCCGCCGTTCTTCAAGGCGACGAACTGCGCGGCAAATCCCATGTAGAAGCGCTCGACATCGCCGAGGCCGAGGCCCGCGGATTTGAGCCCGACCGCGAGCACGGAATTGTCGGAGGCGCCTTGCGCGGTGACGCCGATCTTGCGGCCCTTCAAGTCGGCAAGGGTCTTGATCTCGCCGGCGAGCGGCGTGCGCACGACCACGACGCGGTAGTCGTAGGGCGCCTTGTTGGTCGCCTTGTCGGCGACGATCTTGATGTTGATGCCGCGCCCGACCGCGTTGAAAAGGCCGGCGGAATAGGCGCCGGCGCCGACATCGAGCTGCCCCGCGCCCAGGGGCGCGATCATCTTGGCGCCGGAATCGAACACCGTGATGTCGCCCTTCAGCCCTTCCTCGTGGAAGAAGCCCTTCTTCTCCGCGAGGTAGAGCACGATGTCGCTGACCGCGCCAACGACGCCGATCGTCACCGGCTCGTCGGCGCGCGCGGCCGCGGGACCGCACAGCGACGCAACCGCGAGGATGGCTGCGATGGTCTTGCCGGGCATGTTCATGAACGTCCTCGCTGCTGGCGGCCGCGCGCCGAGATGAGATACGATCATCCGCCAGGGAGCGCCGATGAGGCAAGGGCGGATGGGGATGAAGCTCGTCATGGTGGTGGGCGCGGCGACGCCGCCGGGACGGTTGAGCAGCGCGGTGGCCGCGCTCGCGGCAGCGCTCGCCAACGAGCCCGGCATCGAAGTCGAGACGATCAACCTCGCCGCGACCCGGGTCGAATTGTGCGACGGGCGCAAGCTCGAGGATTACGACGCGCCGACCCGAAGCGCGGTCGCGGCGATCGCGGCGGCCGACGGCGTGGCGCTGGCGGCGCCGGTCTATCGCGCGAGCTTTCCCGGCGTGCTCAAGAACCTGCTCGACATCCTCCCGGTCGAGGCCTCTGCGCGACAAGCCCGTGGCGATCGTGGCGATGGGCGGCTCGCCGCATCATTACCTCGCGGTCGATGCGCATCTGCGCCTCGTGCTGGCGTGGTTCGGCGCGATCGCGCTGCCGAATTCCGCCTATCTCACCGGGCGCGATTTCGCCGAAGGGAAGGTCCAGTCCGAGAGCGCCGCCGCCGATCTCGCGGCGCTGGCCGCGGCACTCGCCGCCATGGTGCGCGCGCTGAAGGGGCAGAGCTTCGGCCCCGTGCCGCTGTCGGCGCGCTTCACCTGAGCGAACTCGGGGCCGATTTCCAGCGACTCGGGAGAAAACTTGCGCGCGGGGAAGCGTTCGCGCAGCATCCGCGCAATGGTCGTGGTCCGCGTCCTGGGCTACCTGCTGCTGCTTGCCGGGCTCATCGTGCTGGGCCGCGACATCTTTGCCTGGCACGACACGGGCCACATCGATCCGGTGGCGCTGGGGCCGCTCTGGCTCGAACTGTCGCGGCGGAGCTATCAGGCGGCCGCAGAACGGGCTCGCGCCGTGGCTCCTCTATATCCTGCACGACATCCTTGTGCTGTGGGCGGCGCCGAGCCTCATCGTTCTCGGGAGCGGCGCTCGCCGTCATCGGCCGCAGGCGGCGGCGCCATCGCCGCCGGCGCTAGTCATTCATCGCCCATCTTGAGCGCGGCCAGGAAGGCCGACTGCGGAATTTCGACCTTGCCGAACTGGCGCATGCGCTTCCGGCCTGCCTTCTGCTTCTCAAGGAGCTTGCGCTTGCGCGTCACGTCGCCGCCATAGCATTTCGCCAGCACATCCTTGCGCAGGGCCTTCACCGTCTCGCGCGCGATGATGCGGCCGCCCAGCGCCGCCTGGATCGCGATAAGAAAGAGCTGGCGCGGGATCAGGTCCTTCAAGCGCTCGCACAGCGCGCGGCCGCGGCGGTCGGCCTGGCTCCGGTGCACGATCACGGCGAGCGCATCCACCGGCTCGCTGTTGACCAGGATGTTCATCAGCACGAGATCGCCCTCGGCGTAGCCGTCGAGCTGATAGTCGAAGCTGGCATAGCCGCGGCTCACCGATTTCAGGCGGTCGTAGAAATCGAACACCACTTCGTTCAAGGGCAGGCGATAGACCACCATGGCGCGCGTGCCGACATAAGTGAGGTCCTTCTGGACGCCGCGGCGCTCCTCGCACAGCGCCAGGATCGGCCCGAGATACGTGTCCGGCACCAGTATCGTCGCCTTGATCCACGGCTCCTCGATATGGTCGATGCGCACCGGATCGGGCATGTCGACGGGATTGTGCAGCTCGCGCACCTCGCCGTCGGTGCGGTGGACGCGATAGACGACCGAAGGGGCGGTGGCGATCAGCTCCAGATTGAATTCGCGCTCGAGCCGCTCCTCGATGATCTCGAGATGAAGGAGCCCGAGAAAGCCGCAGCGGAAGCCGAAGCCCAGCGCGACCGAGGTCTCGGGCTCGTACTCGAAGCTGGCATCGTTCAAGCGCAGCTTCGCCAGCGAATCCCTGAGCCGCTCGTAATCGGCGGCATCGGTCGGAAAGAGGCCGCAGAACACCACCGGCTGCACCGGCTTGAAGCCCGGCAGCGGCGAAGCGGCCGGGCGGCGGTCCTCGGTGATGGTGTCGCCGACGCGGCAATCGGCCACGGTCTTGATGCCGGCGGTGATGAAGCCGATCTCGCCGGGGCCGAGCGCATCGACCTGCACCGCCTTCGGCGTGAACACGCCGACGCGCTCGATCTGGTGCACCGCGCCGGTCGCCATGAGGCGGATCTTCTGGCCGGGCTTCAGGACGCCGTCCTTGACGCGCACCAGCGTGACGACGCCGAGATAGGAGTCGTACCAGCTATCGACCAGGAGCGCCTTCAGCGGCGCCGATTCCTCGCCCTGCGGCGCCGGCAGGCGCGTCACCAGCGCCTCGAGCACGGCATCGACATTGAGCCCGGTCTTGGCCGAGATCTCGATGGCGCCCGATGCGTCGAGGCCGATCACCTCCTCGATCTGCTGCTTCACCCGCTCGGGCTCGGCCGCCGGCAGGTCGATCTTGTTCAAGATCGGCACGATCTCGTGCCCGGCGTCGATCGCCTGATAGACGTTGGCGAGCGTCTGCGCCTCGACGCCCTGGC
This sequence comes from uncultured Alphaproteobacteria bacterium, assembly GCA_963804235.1. GTDB lineage: Bacteria > Pseudomonadota > Alphaproteobacteria > ATCC43930 > CGMCC-115725 > DATJLY01. Next base: position 162,700 of record CAWDPP010000054.1, on the reverse strand, counting down.
TCGCATCGACGACGAGGAGCGAGCCCTCGCACGCGGCGAGCGAGCGGCTCACCTCGTACGCGAAATCGACATGGCCCGGCGTGTCCATGAGATTGAGCTCGTAGGTCTCGCCGTCCTTCGCGCGGTAGGTGAGCCGCACGGTCTGCGCCTTGATGGTGATGCCGCGCTCGCGCTCGAGCTCCATGCTGTCGAGCACCTGGGCGCGCATCTCGCGCGCCTCGAGCCCGCCGCAGAACTCGATGAGGCGGTCGGCGAGCGTGGATTTGCCATGATCGATATGCGCGATGATGGCAAAATTGCGAATCCGCTTAAGATCGATCATGGGCCGCAGGAAGATAGGAAGAGAGGCCGCGCGGCGCAACCGCGGCCCGCCCGAAAGAAGCTGGCGCGCACGTGCGAAACGTGCACGATAAGGGGATATTTCAGCGCGGAGGGGGCAATGGCAGGCTATCTCATCGCCAATATGGAAGTGACGAACCCGGCGGTGTTCGAGGAGTATCGCAAGCAGGTGAGCCCGATCGTCGCGCAATATGGCGGACGCTATCTCGTCCGCGGCGCCGAGGCGCGGGTGCTCGAAGGCAATCCGCCGATCAAGCGGCTCGCCATCCTGGAATTCCCGTCGCTGGCCGCGGCGCAGAAGTTCTATGACAGCCCGGAGTACAAGCCCGTCCTGGGCCTGCGCCTCGCCAGCGCCAAGTCCAACGTCATCCTGGTCGAGGGCTTGCCCGGATAGCGCGGCGCGTTCAGCCGAAATTGTTCTCGCCGAGGCCGGTGCTGCCGTAGAGCCATTGCAGCGCGTCGTACCACTGCGCCTGCGACTTCTCGCGCATGACCGCGTTGCGCAGAGCCGCGTGCGCGCCGGACGGATGATAGACATGCTCGCCCAAGGCGCGCGACTGCAACTGCACCCGGCTCGTCCTCAAGACGCGCCGCGCGCAATAGGCTTTTAGCGCTTCCTCGACCCGGCCGGGGTGTGACGCCACCATGTGCGAGAGGCAGACGGCGTCCTCGAGCGCCATGCAGGCACCCTGCGCCATGTATTGCATCATCGGATGCGCGGCATCGCCCAGAAGCGTCACCCGTCCGTCGACCCAGTTGGCGGCGGGCTCGCGGTCGCACAGCACCCAGAGCCGCCAGTCGGTGCCGAGGTCGATGATCTTGCGCGCCTTCTCGTGCACATGCGCGAAGCCCGGCAGCACGTCCGCGCGCGCGACCGGCTTGCCCGCGACCGGTTCGGGCGCGTCGTTGTGGCAGGTGATGACGAGGTTGAACACCTTCCAGCCCGACAGCGGGTAATGCACCAGGTGGCATTTCGGCCCGGCCCACAAGGTCGCCGCGTTCCAGCGCAGATCCTCCGCCATGCGCTCGGTCGGAATGACCGAGCGGAATGTCGTGTGGCCCGAGACGCGCGGCGGCCCGTCATCGATCACCTGCTTGCGCACGTTCGACCAGAGGCCATCGGCGCCGACGAGGAACGAGCCCGTGACGGGCGCGCCGGCGGCGAGCCGCACGGTGACGCGCGCGCCGTCCTGCTCGTAGGACGCGACCTCGCTGTTGACGCGCAGCTCGATCTTCGGATGGTCGCGGCAGGCGGCGAGCAGCACCTTGTGCAGGTCGCCGCGGTGGACGACGGCGTAAGGATTGCCGAAGCGCGCGCGGAACGGCGCGCCCAAATCGAGATGCATGATCTCCTCGGCCGTCACTGCATCCATGAGGCGGAGCTGGTCGATATAGACGGCCATGGCGCGCGCGGCCTCGCCCACGCCGAGATAGTCGAAGGCATGGAAGGCGTTGGGTCCGAGCTGGATGCCGGCGCCGATCTCGCCGAGCTCGGGCGCGCGCTCCAGCACGACGACCGAGATATCCCTTTTGCGCAAGCCCCAGCGCCGCCGCGAGACCGCCGATGCCGCCGCCGGCGACGATGACGGGAAGGGAACCAGCATCGCTCATGCCGGGAAATCTAGCACCAAGCCCCGGCAAAAAAGAGATGCCTGCCGGTCCGCGCCGCGCGCATATACTGGGGCGGCAACCAAGGGGAACTTCCATGCCCGTGAAGGAAAATGTGAGGCGGCTCATCGACGCCAACGCGCCCCTCTGGGCCGGCGAGGCGGAGATCGCGCGGACATATTGGACCTCGCCCGTGCGCAACCGCGCGGCCGACAAGCTGTGGCTGAAGCGGCAATGCTGGAAGGAATATGTCGGCGTCGCGAAATTTCCGGGGCCGACGGTCGAGGTGGCGATGCCGACCGAGCTTGCGCGCGACCTGACCGAGATGGTGCCGAAGCTCGACGAGAGCGTCGACCGCCACGAGCTGCGCGAGCTGCTCGACAAGGTCCATGCCGAGTTCACGCATTACTGCCTCTTCGCCGACATCTATGACAGCCTGCTCGAGCCGGGCGAGCCGCGCATCAAGGCGAACGAGCTCACCGTCTGGCCCGAGGAGGACGCGCTCGCGCAGTACCGCAACCACATCCGCACGAACGTGAAGAAATACGCGCGCGCCACCGGCTTCACCGAGGGCGGCTACTGCACGCTCTATTCCGAAGGCGCGAAGCTGCAGGGCCGGCCGGGCGTCGATGGCCGCATCGGGCGCGCCTGCCAGAAAGTCTATGACGACGAGTTCGGCCACATGATGTGGGGCCTGCTCGGCACCGATATCGACGATCTGAGCGCGGCCGAGTGGAACGAGGTGATCGAGATCACGTGCGATATCCTGCGCCTGCGGCTCTACATGCGGAATTCGCAGTTCAGCCACCCGGTGCCTGAAGTCCCGCATCAAGGAGATCGTCGCCGGCAAGATCGAGCCGATCCGGTTCGATTATGCCAAGGCCGAGACCTATCTCGATCACGCCGGGCTCGCCGCGCAATAGATGCGACGGGAAGCGGCGCCATGACCATCGCACGTTCCGGCTGGCGCTGCGCCCTCGCCATGCTCGCGGCGGCGATCGCCGCGTCATCGCATGCCGAGACGCTGCGCGTCGGCAAGGCGGTGGTGAATTTCGGCTTCGTGCCGGTCGATGTCGGCATCGCCGAAGGCATCTTCAAAAAGAACGGACTCGACATCGACGAGTACGACTTCACCGGCGGGCTGAAGCTGCAGCAGGCGTTGAACGCGGGCAGCATCGATATCGCCTTGAGCGGCGGCACCGACCTCGCGTTGGTCATCAAGGGCGCGCCCGAGATCGCCGTCGGCGAGATCACATCCTCGCCCGGATTCCTCGGGATCACGGTCGGGAGCGATTCGGGCATCACGAACATCGACGGCTTGAAGGGCAAGAAGCTCGGCGTGACCGGGTCCGGGTCGCTCACCTACTGGCTCGTCGAGGAACTCGATCGCGTCAAAGGCTGGGGCGCCGATGGCGCCACGCCGGTCGCGATCGGGGGCGCCACCTCGATCCAGAACGCCGCGCTCAAGACGCATCAGGTCGACGGGTTTCTGGCCAACTCGGGCGCGGGATTCTTTCTCGAGGAGCAAGGGACGGCGCGCTTTCTCATTCCGACCTCGGCCTATGAAAGCGATTTGGAGCTGTTCACCATTTTCGCCAGCACGGCGATCCTGCAAAGCGATCCGGACGGCGTGCGGCGCTTCCTCAAAGGGTGGTATCAGTCGATCGCCTACATGCGCAGCCACAAGGACGAGGCGATCGCGATCACGAGCAAGGTCACGGGCTTCTCGAAATCCGTCGAGGAGCGGGAATACGATCTGCTGATGAAGGATTTCTCGACCGACGGCCGGTTCAAGCCCAAGGCGCTCGAGCGCCTGCGCACCATCTTCGCGGATTTGAAAATCATGGACGGCCCGCTCGATTTCGCGAAACTCACGACGGAACAATACCTGCCATAGATGGTGCATTGCGAATGAAGGCATCGCTTTTCTGCACGGCGCGCTACATGGGCCCGGCGCGGAGCGACATCTGGCCGTTGGCGGCCGACGTCTTTTCCGGCGACGTGGCGCAGCGCTCGATGGAGACGACGCTCGAGCAGTTCCGCTGCGCCGACGAGTTCGGCTTCGATTGGGTCACGACCGCCGAGCATCATTATTCGGCCTTCTCCTTGACGCCCAACCCGATGGTGATGGCGGGCGCGCTGACGCAGGTCGTGAAGCGCGCCAAGATCGCCGTGCTGGGGCCGACCATCCCGATCCTCAACCCCGTGCGCGTGGCCGAGGAATTCGCCATGCTCGACATCATGTCGGGCGGGCGGCTCATCGCCGGCATGCTGCGCGGCACGCCCAACGAATACGTCACCTACAACATCAACCCGTCGGAATCGCGCGAGCGCTTCGCCGAGGCGCTGCATCTCATACGCCGCGCCTGGACCGAGCCGCAGCCGTTCGGCTGGCTCGGCCGCTATTACCAATACCGCGCCATCGCGATCTGGCCGCGGCCCGTCCAGAAGCCGCATCCGCCGATCTACATGTCGGGCTCGAGCCCCGAGGCCGGCGAATTCGCGGCCAAGAACCGCATCGGCATCGGCTTCGCCTTCACGACGGTGCCGATGGCGCAGAAGGCGGTGCGGCATTATCGCGCCGTCGCGAACGCGGACGGCTGGGACCCGCCGCCCGACCAGGTGATCTATCGCGCCATGTTCCACGTCGCCGAAAGCGACGAGCAGGCCTTCGCCGATCTTTCCGCGCTGCCGCCGCGCGTGGCACTCACCGATCAGAATGCGGCGATCTCGGAAGCGGTGAAGGATACGAGCTATTACGGGGTCCAGCTTCAGGAGCAATCGCAGCGCAACGCACGGCGCGACTTGTCCGACCGCATCGCGCTCGGCCAGGTGATCGTCGGCTCCCCCGAGACGGCATTGGCGCAAGTGCGGCGCATCCGCGACGAACTTGGCGCCGGCGTTCTGGATCTCGTCGTCGGCGCGCAGCTTGGGGACAAGACCTTGCGCTCGATCGAGCTGTTCGGCACCAAGGTGCTGCCGCGCATGCGGGAGCTTTGAGATGAGCGTCGAATTTCGCGAGGCGCGCGTCACCGCCGAAGGCAGCTCGATCGCCTATGCCGAGGCCGGGATCGGGCGAGGCGATCGTCGCGATCGGGAAAAGCCTCGATCCCGCGCCGGCGCATGTGCTTCTTGCCAAAGATCGCCGCGTCATCCTGTTCGCGCAGGATGGGGCGGCGCCGCAGCTTGTGGCGCGGAGTATCGCCGCGGCGCTCGCGGCGCTTGGGCTTGCGCGCTTCGATCTATTGGGGCACGGGCGCGGCGCCGAGACCGCGCTGTGGCTCGCGCTGGCGCGGCCGGCCGAGACGGGCGCCGTCGTGCTGGTGGGGGCGATGGCGCTCGCCGCGCGCGGGACGGAGCTCGAAGCACGGCTCGGCGAGCTGAAGCGGCCGGTGCTCGCGCTCTTCGGCACCAACGATCGCACGGCGCCGCCCGAAGAGGGCGGGCGCTACCGCGCGCTCCTGCCCGATTGCCACCTGATGTTCGCCTATGATGCGGGGCACGAGGTCGAGCGCGAGCGGCCCGAGGCATTGGCCTTCATCACGCGCGAATTCTTCGAGCGCCGCGACCTCTTTCTCGTCAGCCGCGACAGCGGCCTCGCCTTTCCGTAAAGCCGCACGCCGAGAGGGGATGGACCTCCCACTGCAGCGGCAGGATTGCGGCGGCGGCGCTGAGCGGGCTGTCCCGCGCGCGGCGCAACGCTCGGCCCTTGAACGAGGCAGGGTGCGCCGCCCAGAATGAGCGGCAGAGGCCGATCCGGCATCATTTCCGAAGGAAAGAGCAGGACATGAAACTCTATTTCTCGCCCGGCGCATGCTCGCTGTCGCCGCACATCGCGCTCCGCGAAGCGGGGCTGTCGTTCGACCTCGTGCAGGTCGATCTCAGGAGCAAGGAGATCAAAACGGGCGGCGACTTCCGCGCGGTGAACGGCAAGGGCATGGTCCCGGTGCTCGAGCTCGACAATGGCGACCGGCTGACCGAAGGGCCGGCGATCGTGCAATACGTCGCCGACCGCAATCCCGCCTCGGGCCTCGCGCCCCCGGCCGGCACGATCGAGCGCTATCACGTGATGGAATGGCTCAATTTCATCACGTCCGAGCTGCACAAGAATTTCACGCCGCTGTTCAAGCCGAACACGCCCGAGGACTACAAGAAGATCGCGCGCGACACGCTCGCCGAGCGCTATGGCTTCGTCGACGCCAAGCTCGCCGGCAAGCAGTATCTCATGGGCGAGCGCTTCACCGTCGCCGACGCCTATGCCTTCACCATCACCAACTGGACGCGCATCCAGAAGATCGACCTGGCGCCGTGGCCCAATGTCGCGGGCTACATGGAGCGGGTGCGCGCGCGGCCCAAGGTGCAGGAGGCGATGAAGGCCGAAGGCCTCATCAAGTAGCGGCGCGGCTTCTTACAGCACGGCCTCGGCGATGACGCGCATCGCTTCGATGCTGGCGTTGCTGCCCAAGAGCATCGCGTGGACGTGGCGGCGCTTGCCCGCTTCCTTCCAGGCTTCGAGGCGGGCGCGGATGCGCGCAGGCGGCCCTACGAGCGCGATCTCGTCGACGAGCCGGTCCGGCACCGCGGCCACCGCCTCGTCCTTGCGGCCGCCGAGGAACGCGTCCTGGATCGCCGCCGCCGCGGCCTCGTAGCCGAGGCGCTTGGCATAGTCGTTGTAGAAATTCTTCTCGCGCGCGCCCATGCCGCCGATATAGAGCGCGAGGTTGCGCTTGATCGGCAGCCGCGCCCGGTCGAGATCGTCCTCCATCGAGACCGGCACGAACGGGCAGATGTCGTAGGTCTCGAGGCTTTTGCCCGCGCCGGCCTTGGCGAAGCCCGCTTCGAGATGCGGCGCGAACAGCTCGAAGCGTTCGGGATTCATGTTGATCGGGAACATGCCGTCGGCGATTTCGGCCGAGTTGCGCATGCTCGCCGGCGTGATGGTCGCGGTGTAGATCTTCAGCTTCGGATCGCCGTGCATGATGCTTTTCGAGCGGCTTGCCGAGGCCGCTGGCGCCGGGGCCGGCATAGGGGATCTGATAATGCTCGCCCGCGTGCTCGAGCGGCGCGTCGCGCGCCAGGATCGAGCGGACGATTTCGATATATTCGCGCGTGCGCAGGAGCGGCTTGCCGTAGGGCACGCCGTACCAGCCTTCGACGACCTGCGGGCCCGAGGGGCCGAGCCCCAGGATGAAGCGGCCGCCCGAGAGCGCGTCGAGCGTCATCGCCGCCATCGCCGCCGCGGTCGGCGTGCGCGCCGGCATCTGCATGATCGCGGTGCCGACCTTGATCTTGGTCGTGCGCGCCATGAGCCACGCCGCCGGCGCGACCGCGTCCGAGCCATAGGCTTCCGACGTCCAGACGGAATCGAATCCCAGCCGCTCGGCCTCGAGCACGCGATCCAAGGGCAGATGCATCTCGGCGCCGGAATATCCCACCAGGTATCCGAGCTTCATGCTCTTCCCCTCAGGCGCCGACGACCTTGCGCAGCACCGCGGCAGCATCCGCGGGCGCGCTGTCGCCGGTCCAGACGATATATTCGTCGGGCCGCACGAGCATCAAGCCGCGCGCCGTAAATCTCGCGCCCGCCGGCGAAACTGTCGCGCACGATTTTGAGCGGCACGTTCAGCGAGCGCGCCGCGGCCTCGAACGCGGCAACGGCCTTCGGTTCGGCATCGAAGGCCAGCAGCGTGAATTCGGGGCCGAGCGCCTCGAACACATTCTCGCCCGACGAGAGCGCTTGCGGCGCCAGATGGTGGCCGCTGCGCGCGGCATAGGAATGGACGCCGTGCGCGCTGCATTTGCCGCCGGGCGGGCCGCACACGACCGACGAGCCCTCGTAATTGGGCTCGTAGGATTGCAATGATCCGGCCATGGCTTTCGGCCGGTCGTGCCACGCGCGCTCGAATTCGGCGCGGTCGCGCTCGGGGCTGTAGCGCTCGAGAAAGTTGCGATCGGACCTGATGCGCGCGGCGATGAAATCCTCGCCGGTCTCGTGGAAGATGGGCCGCCGCTCCTCGCCATAGGATTGCAGCAGCGCGTCGCTGCCCCAGCCATTGAGCTTCGCCGCGAGCTTCCAGCCGAGATTGCTCACGTCCTCGAGCCCGTTGTTCAAGCCGAAGCCGCCATAGGGCGGATGGCTGTGCGCGGCGTCGCCGGCGATGAAGACGCGCCCGACCTGGTATTGCTCGGCGACCGACACGCGCAGATCCCAGAAGCCGACATGGTCGAATTCGGCCGCGAACGGGAATCCCGCGGCGCGGTGGACGAGCGCGGTGAAATCGAAATTGTCGCGCGTCGTGCCGGCCGGCACGGGCGCGTGGAAGAACCAGCTCTCGCCCGCGACGATGCGGCCGAAGAATTGCCAGAAGCCTTTCTGGTCGGGATGGAGCGCGTTGTAGGTCGAACGCTCGGGAAAGCGCTTGAAACCTTCGTGCAGCTCGCGCGAGCGGAACACGGCCAGCACCATGAGCTGATCGAAATCGGCGCCGGTCCGCTCGATGCCGATCTCTGTCGCGCACGCTCGAATGCGCGCCATCGCAGCCGACCGCATAGTCCGCCTCGAGCACCGCGCGCCCCGGCCCGCCTTCCTCGGCGATGCTGACGCGCACGCCGTTCCCGTCCTGCGTGACGGTTTCGGCCGACCAGCCATAATGCGCCGCGACGTTCGGCAGGCTCATCATCTTCGCGCGCAGCACCTTCTCCGTCAGGTACTGCGGCAGGCGTTCGACGTCCTGATAATAGTATTTGCGGATCAGCTCGCGCTGCGGCGGCGCGTACCAATAATCGCTCATCAGATTGCCGTAGGCGACGATGCCGCTGATCGGAAAGGGGCGCGGCAGGAGGCGCTCGGCGCGCAGCTCGTCGACGATGCCCCAGCGCCAGAAATGCTCGAGCGTGCGCGGCGAAAGATTCTGGCCCTTGGGGATCTGCTGCAACTCGCGCCGGCGCTCGACGAGCGCGCACGAGATGCCGCGCAGCCCAAGCTCGACCGCGAGCCCGACCCCGACCGGGCCGCCGCCGACGATGATGACCTGATGCCGTTTCTCCAAGACTCACCCCTTGGCGACCTGCGTCTCGAGACGCAGCGTGTGGATTTCGAAAGGCCGGAACGACAGGCGCACCGCATTGCCAGAGATTTGCAGCTTCGCGCCGCCCTCCTCGATGAGGTTCGTCATTGACGCCGCCGCCAGTTCGAGGCCAGAGCGCAGCTCCGCTTCTGCCGCCGCACCCGCCGCCTCGTACAGCCGGATGATGAGGCCGCGCCCGTCCTCCGCCTGCTTCACCGTCTCGATCACGATGTTTTGCGCCGAGACCTCGAACCATGCGGCAGACGGCGGCAAATTGTTGCCGCGCGCGGCGCCGAGCAGGCGCAGCGGCACGTTCAGCTCGTAAGCCGCGCGCACGACGCCGCCCGCAACATGGTCGCCCGCATGCGGGTAAAGCGCATAGGTGAAGAGATGCGCGGCGCGGTCCGCCGTCGGATCGGGCGCATGCGGACTGCGCAGCAGGTTGAGATCGAGAATGTTGTCCTGCACCCTGTGACCGTACTTGCAATCGTCGAGCAGCGCCACGCCATAGCTGCCGGCCGAGAGATCGACCCATTTCTGGGCGCAGATCTCGAACTTCGCGCGGTCGGCCGGCGTGTCGGCATGAGTCGGACGGCGGATCGAGCCGAACTGGATACCGCACATGGCCTCGCGCGCCTTGACCGCGACCGGGAAGCTCGTGCGCAGCATGCGCCCCCCTTCGCGCCAATCGACCCGCGTCTCGAAATCGACGCGGCGGCTCCCGGCGCACAGCACGACATCCTGCTCGAGCGTCGAGCTCTTATAGCGATAGCGCATGCGCATCAGCGCGCGCGGACCATCGACGGCGGGTTCGGCGCTGACGAGCGCGCAGCGTTCGGGCGGCGCATCGCGATAGTCCATCGCAATGTCCCACGCGTCGCCCGCATCCGCATAGACGGCGAGCGCGTTGCCGGCAGCGCCCGGCGCCAACACCTCGCGCCGGTTCTCCTTGTCGTAGAGCCGCGCGACCCGCCCGTCCGCGGCGAATTCGAGGCGCAGCGCCTCGTTCTCGAGCAGGCCGGGCGCGGCGCAGCGGCGGCGCGAAGGACTGCGCGGCGGCTTCGTCGATCACGGCGTAGCCCAGCGGCGGCACGGAGGCGCGCACCCAGCCCGCGCCGAGGCGCAGCCACTCGTCGCGCTGCCACGACAGGCTGTTCAGCACGGTGACCGGGCGGACCGCGGCGCCGCGCCCGATCGCGCCGAGAAGAGTTGCATCGGCCGCCGCGGTCAATTCCGCGATCTCGGCAGCGAGCGCGGCATAGCGCGCGAGCGATTCGTCATAGACGCGCGCGATCGACGAGCCCGGCAGGATGTCGTGGAACTGGTAGAGCAGCACTTCCTTCCAGATCTCTTCGAGGCGCGCGTGCGGATATACATGCCCGGCGAGCTCCGCCGCCATGGCGGAAGCGAATTCGAGCTCGCGCAGCGCCAGCTCGAGCTTGCGGTTGTATCTCTTGCTGCGCGCCTGCGTCGTATAGGTGCCCTGGTGGCGCTCGAGATAAAGCTCGCCGCGCCAGGTCGGATAGCGCGCCGCGTCCTTCGCGATGTGGCGGAAGAACGCATGCGACGGCTCCTGCACGACCGGCGCGAGCCCGGCGAGATTCTTCTCGCGCGCCAGAAATTCGAGATGCTCCTCGCCCGGGCCGCCGCCGCCGTCGCCGATCCCGAACAGCAGGAGCACGCGGTCCGACACGGATTTCTCGAGGAAGCTCGTCGCCGCCTTGTGCACGGCGCGCGGCGCGGCGGAGCTGTTGTAGGTGTCCTCGGGCGGGAAATGGGCAAGCACTTTCGAGCCGTCGATCCCCTCCCACCAGAAGGTGTGATGGGGATGCCGCGTCACCCAGTTCCACGACAGTTTCTGCGTCATGAAAAATTCGACGCCGCTTTTGGCGAGCAGCTGCGGCACGGCGCCGCTGCAGCCGAACACGTCGGGCTCCCACAGGCAGGCGGGCTCGACGCCGAACTCGTCGCGGAAGAAGCGCTTGCCGTAAAGGATTTGCCGCACCAGCGCTTCGCCGCCGGTGAGATTGAGATCGGCCTCGACCCACATGGCGCCTTGCGGCTCCCAGCGCCCCTCGGCGACGCGCTCCTTGATGCGGGCATAGAGGCCGGGATGATGCCGCTTCACCCAATCGTATTGCTGCGGCTGGCTCGCGCCGAAGACATAGTCGGGATAGCGCTCCATCAAGGCCAGCGCGGTGGCAAACGTGCGCGCCGATTTGCGCACCGTCTCGCGCAGGGGCCAGAGCCAGGCGAGATCGATATGCGCGTGGCCGACGGCGCTCACCGTCACGCCGGCATCGTCGCCGCGTTTTCCGAGCGCCGGCGCAAGAAGAGCCCGCGCGCGCTCCGCTTCCGCCGCGCTGAATTTGTGCAGCGCGCCGCGTGCCGCCGCGAGCGCTTCGCGAATTTCGGCGGCGCGCGCGCTGTCGGGCGGCAGCAGCGGCAGAAGATCGGTCGAGCACCGCCAAATCGTGCGCGAGTGCCCCGAGCGCGGGATTGCGCACGGCGATCTGCGCCAGCGCGAGCGTGCCGTTGCCCTGGCGCTTGCCGAAGAGATCGTTGGCGCCGGCATCGGCCCACAGCTCGATCCGCTCGCCGCCCTTGGCCGCAGCGAGGAATGGCACGACGCGTTTTTGCGGATCGCCCAGCTCGCGCGTGAAAACCGTGCTGCCGTTGGTCAGGCCGAGGACCGGATTGCCGGCATCATCGACGACGCAAGCCTCGCCGTTCACATCGATGAGGAGGACGATCTCGCATCCGGCCGCGCTTTGCGGCACCGCGCCGCGAAAGCGGAACCAGGCGCAATCGAACGGTTCGGCGCTCCACCGGTCGCCCGGGCGCAAGTCGATCCTGCGGCCCGTTTCACGTGAAACAAACGACACCGGCTCGGGCGTGACCCAGGCAGCAGACTTCGAGGTCCGCGACCGGCGCATGGATCGCCGCGCGGACTTTTTCTGCGAACTCGGCTTCTTTTGTCGCTCGGGATCGGCGGGGCATGGGACGGCGCAACGATAAGACGCGCGGCCCCCTGGTGCCAGCTTCGCCTCGTCAGAAATAACGTGCGATCTTGACGAGAACACTCGCGGCCTGCGGCAGGCTGCCGAAATCGCTGTGGCGGACCCCGAGATTGCTCGACGCGATCGCGCCGACGGTCCACAGGTTCGTCAGATAATAATCGGCTTCGAGCTGCGTCAGTTGCGAGCCGTCGTAAAGATCGAAATTGACGAAGCCGATGAGCTCGAGCTTCGGCACGAAGGCATCGACCCAGTCGAAGCGCAAGAACGCGCCCTGCCGGCCCATCGGCTGCTCGATGTCGAGCGCATAGCCGCGGATGTACCAGAGCTGGGCGTCGGCGCCGGGAACCGCTTGGAGGCGCTCGCCCTGCGCGAACCAGTTGCGCCAGTCCTGGTGCGTGAAGGCGTCGCCGGCATAGTGATATTCGAGATTGAAGGTGACGTTCGATTCGGTCGCATAGGAAATGCCGATGGCCGCATCGTTGCGGAAGGATTTGAGCGGATTGTCCGGCAGCACGCTCGGCGCGGTTTCGGGAATGGTGCCGGTGGCGCGGCCATAGCCCAAGGCCTGGTCGACGAGGCTCGTCTCGCTGCCGCCGGCCCATTCGGCATAGGCGACGATCTTCTGGCCGATCCCGCGCGTGAGGTTGGCGCCGAAGCGCGTGTTGGCGCCCTCGCGATAGACGAGAAGCTCGGGATTGATGTCGGCGCCGAGATCGAAGCTGCCTTTCAAGAGCATGCGCGGATGGGCGTTGGTGCGGCCGAACATCGGATCGAAGCTCGGCAGGTTCGCGTAAGTGAAGACCGGGCTTTCGTTCTCGAACGCGGGCGCGAACACGGCGGTGATCGAGGCTCCCGCGCCGACATAGCTCGCGCGCGCCATCGCCGTGCCGAGCCGGTCCTCGCGCAGCACGGCGGGATCGAGCGAGATCGGCTCGACGACGGCATGGGTCTTGAAGAAATCGGTCGGATTATAGCCGGCGGCGACGCCGCTCTTGAGATTGATGCGGCCGAAATCGAGGAACGCGCCGTCCGTCGGCGTCCAGGTGAGGAAGCCCTCGCGAAAATCGTGGCGCACGTTCTCGTGCGTCGGGAAGTCGATGCGGTCGGACGCGCGAAAATTCATCCGGCCGCTATAGTCGAGGCTCAGCGCATCATCGAGCCGCCAGGTTTCGCGCGCGTCGAAGAACAGCCGCTCCTGCCAATCCTGCGGCGGCGGCGGCGGCGCGGGCACGAGGAGTGGGCTGCGGATGCTGTCGACGCTCACCGTGTTTTCGAGATAGAGCCGGCCGCTGGCGCTCGATTGCGCCGCGGGCTGCGCGGGGGCGGAGGGCGCGGATGGGCCGGGCTGCGCCGCTTCGGGGATGAGGTTCAAGTCGCTGTTCTCGTCGGCGCGCGCCGATCCCGCCGCCGCCGCAAGCGCGATGACGATCGCGAGCGGCCGTCGCGCGGGCCATCACTCGACCGGGACACGCGGCAGATAGTCGCGCTGGAACCACGCCTCGGGAATGTCCTGATAGTGGCTGTCGCCGAACTTGACCGTCGTCACGAGCGAGCTGTCGACGGCGTCGATGATGATCGCCTCGCCCGGGCGCATGCCGTCGAGCCGTTGCTCGTAGCTGCGGTAGTAGAGAATCTTCAGGAGCCGGCCGCTGTCGGAATAGACCTTGAGCTTGATCGGATAATACGTGCCCTGCTCGATCCAGGCCTCGACCCGGCTATATGTGGCCTGGTCGTTCGCCGCCTTCATGTCGAGATGCCAGCAAGTGCGGTTCTGCCGCGCGCGCATCCTCGATCGTCTCGGTTCCGGCGAGCGCAGCGGTGTAGTCGATCGCGAGATTGACCGTCAGGATGTCGCCGATCGCGGCCTGGCCGATCAAGCGCTGCTGCGGCGAGATGCGCACGGACGCCTTCGAGGACGGGTCGTAGAACCACAGCACATGCCCGTCGAGCAGCACCATCTTGCCCTCGTCGCGCGGCGGCGCGACATAGTGCACGAGATTGCGGAACTGGCGCGTCGCCGGATCCTCCTTGGAGAAGACGATCAGCGTGTCGTCGGCGCGCGGCTTGCCGGAGACATATTCGGTGAGAAGGTCGGTCGTGCGGAACGGCTTGCCGGGATTGCGCACCAGATCCGCCTTGGCGACGATGTCCTGCGCCCCCTGCGCATGCGCGGCCGCCGCGGCGGCGAGCGCGAGAAGGACGGCGAGAAGCACGGCTCTCATCACACACCTCCTCACACGTGCCTCAATGCATCGACGACCGGGAGCCGCGCCGCGCGGTTCGCCGGGAAGAGCGCCGCCAATGTCGCAACCAGCACGAGCACGAACCAGGTGCCGAGGATCAGCACCGGCCTGCCGTCGAGGCCGACGCGCAGCGGGATCGCGTTGGCGTTGCCGGGCGGCGTCCAGGTGAAGCCGGCGTGGTTGATCGCGAGCGCCACGAGGATGGCGAGCACGACGCCGGCCGTGGCGCCGATCGCGCCCAGGATCAGTCCCTCGGCCACGAACTGGCGGCGGATGACGCCGCGCCGCAAGCCGAGCGCGCGGATCGTGCCGATCTCGTTGGTGCGCTCCATCACGTTCATGGTCATGGTGTTGACGACGGCGAACAGCACGATCACGCCCATGACGAGGGCGATGAACAGGAAGATCGCGCCGAACAGGCGCACGACCTGGCCGTAGAAGGGATTGAGCTCGCCGAAATCGCGCACTTCGAGGTCGAGCTTGTGCTCGGCGATGAGCCCTTCGAGCCGCGCGCGGGCGGGGCCCATATCCTCGCTGCGATGAAGCTGCAGCACGATGCCGGTGACCTTGTGCTCGCCCCGGCCATAGACGAGCTGCTGCGCGAGCGCGAGATGCATCGCGACGTAATTGTCGTCGAGCTCCTTGACGCCCTGCGGCTCGGCGCCGCTGACCGAGAGGCGCACGATGTTGGGCGCGCCGTTCGCCGTCGCGGCGAGCAGGTCGATCTGCGGCATGCCGTCGGCTTCGGTCTCTTGGCCCCGATCGCGCGCGGCAAGCGCCGAGATGTCGGCGCTCGCGGGACCGATGGCGGCCTCGTCCGTCGCGGGCGGCGCGGGGCAATTCGCGAGCTTCAGCTCGGCGCACAAGCCCAGGATGCGGGCGAGCCCGCCGCCGACGAGGCCGCGCGTCTCGTCGTCGTCGGCGAGCCGCTGGTCGGGAACATAAGGCGCGGCCGTGCCGTATTCGTTCCATTCGCGCATGCGGTCGCGGTCGGACGGGACGAGCCCGACGCCGAGGAACGTCTTGGCGGCGTCGTTCGCGCCGCTGAAATTGCCGGCGATGCCGACGAGCGATTGCGTCGGCGTGAGGACGTTGATCATCGGGCCCAGCACCGCGATCGTTGCCGATGAGGCGCATCACGTCGCGATAATGATCGATGCCGTAGCCCGCCGGATTGCCCGCGCCGAAGAGGAAATAGCCCGAGCGGAACACCGTCAGGTGGCCGATGCGCTCGACGTTCGCCGTTTCGATCTGGGTGAAGATGGCGCCGGCGAAGCCGCCGAACAGCAGCATCGCCACCGCGCCGGCGGCGACGGCGGAGCCCGTCATGCCGGAGCGGCGCCGATTGCGCAGGATGTTGCGGAACGCGATCTTGAGGAGCGTCATCATGCCCGGCCTCGCACTTCATGGCCGACGAGCACGCCGTCGCGGATCGTGAACGTCTCGTCGGAATGCGACATCAGTTGCGGATCGTGCGTCGAGAAGATGAAGCTCGTGCGCGACTGCACCTGGATGCCGCGCATGAGCTCGATGATGGCGGCGCCGGTCTCGCTGTCGAGATTGGCGGTCGGCTCGTCGGCCAGCACGATCTGCGGGCTTTTGACGAGGGCGCGGGCGATGGCGACGCGCTGCTTCTGGCCGCCGCTCAGCTCGTTCGGGCGCTGGCGCGCTTGCGCCGCAAGCCCGACCGCCTCGAGCAGCGCCAGCGTCCGCGTGCGCCGCTCGGACGCCGCCATGCCGACCATGAGGAGGGGATACTCGACATTCTCGTAGGCCGAAAGCACGGGCACGAGGTTGAAGCTCTGGAAGATGAAGCCGATGTTGCGCGCGCGGAAATCCGAAAGCGCGTTGTCGCTGAGCGTGCCGGTGTCCGCGCCGGCGATCTCGACCGTGCCGCTCGCTCGGCGCGTCGATGCAGCCGATGAGGTTCAAAAGCGTGGTCTTGCCGCTGCCCGAGGGCCCCACCACCATGGTGAAGCGGTCGGGCGCGATCTCGAGGCTGACGCCCTTGACGGCGGCCACTTCGACGCTGCCGGCGCGATAGGTCTTGGCGACGTCGCGCAGGCGGACGACATGCCCTTCCATCGCTTCCTCCTCGACATTCTCGGTACGATCTCGTACCATAGCCTTCGATCCTATGGTACGGAGGAGTACCGTTGCAAGCAAAAAAGAAGGCCGGACGGAAGAAGCCCGGCCGGGCCGCCGCCGCGGCCCCGAATGGGCCGACTTTCCGCCGCCTTCGCGCATTCTCCATGCGGCCTTCGACGCCTTCATGAAGGTCGGCTACGCCAAGACCAGCATGCTCGCGATCGCGACCCGCGCGCGCGTCTCGAAGCGCGACCTCTATGCCAATTTCCCCGACAAGGCGCGCCATCCTCGCCGCCTGCATCGAGGGCCGCGCGCGCGAGATGCGCCAGCCGCTCGAGCTGGCGCCGCCGCAGACGGAAGCGGCGCTCAAGGAGACGCTCCATCGGTTCGGCACGACGGCGCTCCACGCCGGCACGCTGCCGAGCTCGGTCGCGGCCTTTCGCCTCGCCATCGCCGAGCCGGATACCGACGCCGCCGCGGTGCTCGACGCGGCGGCGCGCGAGGCGAACCGCGCGGCGCTCGACAATTTCCTGGCCGAGGCGCAGCGGCGCGCGCTGCTGCGGCCGGGCGATCCGCGTGTCATGGCCGGCCAGTTCCTGTCGCTGCTTGTGGGGCGATCTGCTGATGCGGCTCTTGCTGCGCGCCGGGCCGGCGCCCGGCGACAGCGAGATCGAGCGGCGCGCGCGCGAGGCGACGCGCATCCTCCTCCTCCTCCACGGCACGGGCGAGGGCGGCGAGCGCGTCGATGGACAGGAGCGCCGGAGGCCGCGATGATGCGCCGGAAGAACGAGGCCCAGGGAGGACGACCATGATCGAGCTCTATTTCTGGACCACGGACAATGGCCGCAAGGCGCTGCAGGCGGCGGAGGAATCGGGCCTTCCGTACCAGCGCCGCCCGGTCAATCTGCAGAAGCGCGAGAATTTCCAGCCGGAATTCATGAAGATCAGCCCCGGCCACAAGATTCCCGCGCTCGTCGACGCCAACGGGCCGGGCGGCGCACCCATTTCGCTGTGCGAATCGGGCGCGATCCTCAAATACCTCGCCGAGAAGGCGGGCAACGGGCTCTATCCCACCGAGCCGCGCCAGCGCCTCAAGGTCGAGCAATGGTTCTTCTACGGCAGCGCGACCTTCACGCCGTGGTCGCAGCAATACGGGCTCTTCATGCATCGCTTCGGCGAGGACGTGCCGTCCGCGAAGAAGTACTACGGCGATCTGATGCGCGACATGTTCGGCACCTTCGACCGCCATCTCGGCGGCAGCGAATACCTCGCCGACAAATATTCGATCGCCGACATCTCGTGCTATCCGGACGTGCACATCCACGGCGCGGAGGGCGCGATCGGGCTCGGCGACTTCCCGAATTTGAAGCGCTGGCACGACGCCATCACGGCGCGGCCCGCGGTGCAGAAAGCCTGGGCGCCGATCTGAGACGCGTGCGGTTCCGCTGAGAGCGCGGGGCCTCTACCCGCGCTCCTCGCGCAGCAGGTCGAGGCGCCGCATCACGTCGCGGTCGGTCGACTGGAAGATCGTGGCGGTCTCGCTCTCCGCCGTGTGAGTGATCCAGCTCCAATGCGGCAGCGTGAAGATGTCGTTCTCCGCCCACGCGATGGTGCGGTCGCCGATGGTGCTCTTGCCCTCGCCCTCGACGACGAAGCAGACGGCGTTCGAGGTCGAGCGATGGCGCCGCGTCGGCTTGCCGCCGCTCAATCCGAGCAGGTAGCAGTCGAGCCGCGACAGCACCGCGCCGCCGGTCGCCGGGTTGACGTAGCGCAAGAGGCGCGAACCGTCTTCGCCGGCGGGCGTCGCGGCGAGCGCTGCGCGCGCCTGGGGCCAGGGATAGCGGAAGAGCGGCGAATAGGCGGTGGCGATCGCCTCGGCCGGGACGAGGCCCGGCGCGGTGAAGGCCGCGTCCGCCGGCAGCTTCGGGAAATCCTTCGCCGGGCCCGGCTCGAAGAACGTCGCATCGAGGTCCATGACCAGCGGAACGTCGAGCGAATCGAGCCAGATGACGCGCTTTACGCCTTTGTGCTCGTGCTCGTGCCAGGTCCAGGCCGGCGTCAGGATGAGGTCGCCGCGCGCCATCTCGCAGCGCTTGCCGTCGACGATGGTGGCCGCACCTTCGCCTTCGACGACGAAGCGCAGCGCGTCCATCGAGTGGCGGTGCGGGCGCGCGCTTTCGCCCGGCATCAGGATTTGCAGGCCCGCATTGAGGTTGGTGGTCGCGCGGAAATAATCGTCGCGCCCGTAGGCCGGATTGGCGAGCGACAGGACGCGGCGCTCGGCCTTGTCCATGCCGACCTCGGCGATCGCCCGGTCCATCAGCGGCCCGAGCACGCGCCAGGGCCAGTGAAAGGCCGGTTCGGGCTGCGGCTGCGGTCCGCCCGCGCCGCCGAACATCTCCCACAAGGCGACGACATGCGCCTCCTCGATCGCGGCATGGAAATCGTTGGCGCCGGCGCGCACGCTTGGCGAAGTGCTCACGAGGCTCCTCCTTCACTCATTGCCGCGACTGTGACCTGCGGAAAGCGCGGCCGCAAGCGGGAACCCGTGACGCGGGCGCGCGGTTTAACAAGAGACCTCGGTCGAGTTGCCCCAGAGCGGTTGCAGACCATGAGAATCCGATCCGCCGAACAATGGATCGCCGAGCTCGAGGAGATCCTCCAACTGTATCAGCCGAAGCTTGGCGAAGCGCCGTCGCGGCAAGGCGCATTGAACCGTAGCGACGCCATCGCCGCGCTGCGCCGGCTCGGTTTTTCGCCCGGCGAGGCGCTGCGCCTGTTGCGGCGCAAGCCGGCCAAACCCTAGACGCCCGGCCGCTGGAGCCATCAGGCGCGCGCCCGTGATATAGATCGGGCGATGCATTTGCCGGGAGGACGGCGGCGCCTGGCCGCAGTAGTTGGCGATCTCGTGCGCGAGCGTGGCCGCCGCGCGCGCCGGGCCGCCGTTCCGGACCGACGATCCCGAGCCGGTCGAATACCAGCATTGGGAGGTCTATGGCTTTTCGACCGCGACGAGCGTCGCCGGCGATACGTCCGGCACGCTGCCCGGGGTCGAGCTCAATTACGGCGCGCTGCCGGAGCTGCAACTGCACGTGATCGCGCCGCTGGCGTTCGACGCGCCGAGCGGCAGCGGCACCAAGTTCGGCATGGGCGACACCGAGCTCGGCGTCAAATACCGCTTCGTCACAGAGGACGCGGACGGCTGGCGCCCGCAGATCGGCGTCTTTCCGCTGGTCGAGCTGCCGACCGCCAATTCCGGGCGCGGGCTCGGCACCGGATACACGCAAGTCTTCCTGCCGCTGTGGATCCAGAAAAGCTTCGGCGCGTGGACGACCTATGGCGGCGGCGGCTATTGGCACAACCCCGGCGCCGGCAACCGGGACTACTGGTTCGCCGGCTGGCTCGTGCAGCGCCAGGTGACGGACGCGCTCGCCAGTCGGCGGCGAGCTCTTCCACCAGACCGCCGACACGGTGGGCGGCAGCGACAGCACCGGCTTCAATCTCGGCGCCATCTACGATTTCACGGAGAACTACCATCTCCTCGTCTCCGTCGGGCGCGGGCTCGAGAACGCGACGAAGACGAACCAATTCTCCTATTACGCGGCATTTCAGTGGACGTTTTGATCGCGACCGGGTTGGCGTACAATCGCGCCCGGCGGAGGCTCGACACTTGACCCCGGTACTCCTGTCGCGCATCCAGTTCGGCTGGGTGATTGGCTGGCACATCCTGCTGCCGGCCTTCACGGTCGGGCTCGCCTCGTTCATCGCGCTGCTCGAGGGGCTCCACTTCGCGACCGGGCGCGCCGTCTATCTGCGCGTGTCGAGCTTCTGGACGCGCATCTTCGCGATCTCGTTCGGCATGGGCGTGGTCTCGGGCATCGTCATGCCGTTCCAGTTCGGCACCAACTGGAGCCGCTATGCCGATGCGACCGCGAACGTGCTGTCGCCGCTGTTCGCCTATGAGGGGCTGACCGCGTTCTTCCTCGAGGCGGCGTTTCTGGGCGTCCTGCTGTTCGGGCGGAAGCTGGTGCCGGGCTGGGTGCATGTCGTCGCGGCCGTCATGGTGGCGAGCGGCACGCTCTTCTCCACCTTCTGGATTCTCGCCGCCAACAGCTGGATGCAGACGCCGGCCGGATATCGCGAGATCGACGGCCGCTTCTATCCGGCCGACTGGCTCGCCGTCATCTTCAACCCATCGTTTCCCTATCGCTTCGCGCACACAGTCGTGGCGTTCTATGTCACCACGGGCCTCGTCGTGGTCGGCGTCGCGGCCTATTACATCCGCCGCGGCACGCACGCCGAGGATGCGCGCCTCATGCTGTCGATGACGCTGTGGCTCCTGAGCGTGCTGGTGCCGGTGCAGATTTTCCTCGGCGACCAGCACGGGCTCAACACGCTCGAATACCAGCCGGCGAAGATCGCCGCGATCGAGGCGCACTGGCAGACCGGGTCGCACGTGCCGCTCATCCTGTTCGCGATCCCCGACGCGGCGCACGAGACCGATAACGACGTGGTCGAAATCCCGCTGCTCGGCAGCCTGATCCTGACGCACGATTTGACCGGCGCCGTGCGCGGGCTCGACGATTTTCCGCCGGACCAGCGCCCGCCCGTCACGATCCCGTTCTTCAGCTTCCGCATCATGGTCGGGCTCGGCTTCCTGATGCTGGCGCTCGTCGCGCTGAGCTGGTGGCTGCGCTGGCGCGGGCAGCTCTACGACAGCGCGTGGTTCCTGCGCCTGTGCGAGCTGGCCTCGCCCGCGGGCTTCCTCGCCGTCATCGCCGGCTGGGTCACGACCGAAGTCGGACGACAGCCCTGGGTGGTGTACGGGCTTCTGCGCACGTCCGATGCCGTGAGCCCGTCATTGACGACGGGCGACGTCGCGTTCTCGCTCGCGGGCTATGTCGCGGTCTATCTCGTCATGTACCCGTTCGGCGTGGCGCTCATGGCGCGCATCGTCCGCAGCGGCCCCTCGGACGTGGCCGAGGCCGGCCCGGTCGAAAGCGGCCGCCCGCGCGGGCCGGTGAGCGCGCTTCCCGGCTGCGAGCCCGGAGCATCGCGCATGAACCAGGTGCTCGATTTCGTGCCGCTGTGGACCGGGATCCTCGGGCTCGCCGTCTTCCTCTACGTCCTCTTGACGGATTCGATCTCGGCGTCGGCATTCTCTATCGCTTCGCGCCCGACGCGGACGCGCGCAACCTGGTGATGAATTCGATCGCGCCCATCTGGGACGGCAACGAGACCTGGCTCGTCATGGGCGCGATCGGGCTCCTCGCCGCCTTCCCGCTCGCCTTCGCCATCATCATGCCCGCGGTCTATTTCCCGATCCTCATCATGCTGCTGGCGCTCATCTTCCGCGGCGCCGCCTTCGAGTTCCGCTATCGCGACGCGAGCCGCCGCACGTTCTGGGACCATGCCTTCAGCTATGGCTCGACCATCGCGACCTTCGCGCAAGGCATCGTGCTCGGCGCCTTCATCCAGGGATTCCAGGTCGAGGGCCGGCAGTTTTCCGGCAGCTCGCTCGATTGCTTCACGCCGTTCTCGCTGTTCACGGGCGCCGCTCTCGTGTTCGGCTACGGGCTCCTGGGCGCCGGCTGGCTCATCCTCAAGACGAGCGGCGAGATGCAGGCGCGCGCGCGCCGCCACGGCCGCGTGTGCTTCGCGGCGGTGCTCGTCGCCGTCGCCGTGGTGAGCCTGTGGACGCCGCTGACGAACCCGGCGATCGCCGCGCGCTGGTTCTCCTGGCCCGACATCGCGTTCCTGGCGCCCGTGCCGCTCATCACGCTCGTGCTCGCCGCCTGGGAATGGCGCGTCCTCGGGCACGGCGCCGATGCGGCTCCCTTCGTCGGCGCGATCGCGCTCTTCGTCATGTCCTATGTCGGTATCACCATCAGCCTGTGGCCGATGATCGTGCCGTATCACTACACGCTGTGGCAGGCGGCCTCGGACGCGAGCACGCAGGCCTTCCTCGCGGTCGGCACGCTGTTCCTGCTGCCGGTGATCCTCATGTACACCGGCTGGTCCTACTGGGTCTTTCGCGGCAAGGTGCGCGCCGATATCGGCTACCACTAGGGCTGCGGCGCGGGCTCCGCGGGCTTCTCTTCGCCTTCGCTCGCGCCCGGCTTCGCTCCGGCGGTGGCGAGGCTGTCCTCGGCAACGCGGCCCGTCCGCTGCGTCGCCTCAAGCATGCGGTCGCCGGTCCGGCTCATGCATTTGAGCGCGAGCGCGCCGAAATCGCCGAAATCCGACACGGCGCGCTGGATCGAGCCCGAGAGCCAGCTCTGCTGCGCGATGAAGACGGCGCCGGGATCTGGATTCCGGCTGACCTCATCGACCATGCGCCGCGCCTCTTCAATCGCTTCGCGCCGGCGGCGCACCCACGACTGGGCACAGTGGTCGATCTCGGCGATCAAGGTCTCCTGCGCCTCGATCCACGCCGCCGCCCCATTCGCGAGCGCCGCGGCCGGAGCGGCCGCCGCCGTCTCCATTCCGACGGCCGCCCTTTGCTTCACTGTCGCCATGATCCGTCTCCCGAGTCCGCCCGCATCAAAGCTAGCGCGATCGACGGCGCCGGTAACTGCGCGAATGGTTGAAAACGGCGGTCCCATAATTGACTCAGGCGACGGTCGGAGAATGCCGTCATATCACCGCCGAACTTCCACGATGGTGCAGTCTCGTCGCGGCGCGAGGGTCGTTCCCCGGAATGTCGATCAATCGTCTCGAAGGCAGCATCTTCACCATCCTCGTCCTCGCCATCGGCGATCCGCATGATCCGGCGCTCGAGGACGCGCTCGCCGAGCAGGTCGGCCACAGCCCCGAATTCTTCGCCGGTGCACCCGTCGTGCTCGATCTCGGCGCCTGCCTTGCCTGCACCGATGCCGAAGATTTCGCGGCGCTGAAAGAGCTTCTGCGCCGCCACGGTCTCACCGCCGCCGGGGTTCAGAACGCGAGCGCGCTGCAACGGCCGGCGGCGAACGTGGCGGAGCTTGCGGTCTTTCCGCCGAACGGACGGCGCGAAGCGGCGCGTGGGGAGCAGCCCAATTCGCGCGCGGTGCGCACGCGGCTCGTAACCCAACCGGTGCGGTCGGGGACGCAAATCTACGCCAAGGGCGGCGATCTCGTCGTGACCGCGTCGGTGAGCGCCGGCGCCGAGCTCATCGCCGACGGCAACGTCCATGTCTATGGCGCGCTGCGCGGGCGCGCGATCGCCGGCGCGGTGGGCGACCGCACGGCGCGGATCTTCGTGCAGCATCTCGAGGCCGAGCTTCTCGCCATCGCCGGGCGCTACATGGTCAGCGAGGCGATCGCGCAACGCTTTCTGAAGCAGCCGGCGCAAGTGGCGCTGGTCGATGATTCCTTGCGCATCATGCCGGGGTTTTGAAGGAGAGGATCGGTGGCGAAGGTAATCGTGGTGACTTCCGGCAAGGGCGGCGTCGGCAAGACGACGACCGCTGCCGCGCTCGCGACCGGGCTCGCGCTGCGCGGCCACAAGACGGTGGTGATCGATTTCGACGTGGGCTTGCGCAATCTCGACCTGGTGATGGGCTGCGAGCGCCGCGTCGTATTCGACTTCATCAACGTCATCAACGGCGACGCAAAGCTGAACCAGGCGCTGATCCGCGACAAGCGCATCGACAAGCTCAGCATCTTTCCCACCTCGCAGACGCGCGACAAGGACGCGCTGAAGCGCGAGGGCGTCAACCGCGTGATGGACGAGCTGCGCGCCGAGTTCGAATACATCCTGTGCGACAGCCCGGCCGGGATCGAGCACGGCGCGCTGTCGGCGCTCTACCACGCCGATCACGCGGTCATCGTCACCAACCCCGAAGTTTCCTCGGTGCGCGACAGCGACCGCATCATCGGCATCCTGGCTGTCGAAATCGCGCCGCGCCGAGCGCAAGGAGGCGCCCGTCACCGAGCATCTTCTCCTCACCCGCTATTCGCCCGAGCGCGTGCGGCGCGGCGAGATGCTGTCGCTCGACGACGTGAAGGAGATCCTGTCGGTGCCGATCCTCGGCATCATCCCGGAATCGGAGTCGGTGCTGCGCGCGTCCAACACCGGGACGCCGGTGATCCTCGATCCGGCGAGCCCGGCCGGCCGCGCCTATGACGACGCCGTCGCGCGCTTTCTCGGCGAGCAGCGCGAGCTGCGCTTCGACAAGGAAGAGCGCCGCAATCTCTTCCGCTACCTGTTCGGCAGGGCATGATGCGGCTCCTCGACTATATCCTGCCGCAGCGTCCGCGGACGGCCTCGGTCGCGAAGGAACGCTTGATGCTCGTCCTCGCGCACGAGCACGCCGGCCCCGACGGCTCGGAGTTCCTGCCGGCGCTGCGCAACGATCTCATCGCGATCGTGCGGAAATACGTCGCCGCCAAGGACGATGCGATCGAGGTGAAGCTCGGCCGTCAGGGCAAGACCGCCGTGCTCGAGATCAATATCGAGCTGCCGGGCAAAGGCGCGCGCGCCGCGCCCCCAACTGAGCCGCGCTAGCGGACCTCGTCCGGCCGGACCGACTGCCGGCCCAGTTGCGGCCAGGCGGCGGGCGCGCTGCATTTCTCGGCCGCCTCCTTGGGCGGAAGTGCGGCATCCCACTGCGCGCCGATGAAGCGCCGCCCGTTGACGCCGTCGGACGCGCGCGAGGCGAGCCACAAGAGCGGCTTCACCATGACGTCGGGCGGAATGAGCTTCGCCTGCTCCGCGCCATAGCCCGCCGTCATGCGCGTGATGGCGGCGCCGCCCGGCACCAGCACGTTGGCGGTGACGCCCGTCCCTTCGAGCTCGTCGGCCAAGGCGGCGACGAGGCATTCGTGCGCCGCCTTGCTCGCGCCATAGGGCATCATGCCCTTGCGGTACATCGTATCGAGGCTCGTGGTGACGCCGATGATGCGGCCCCAGTTGCGCTTCAGCATCGGCTCGAGCGCGGCGCGCGCGACGAGGAACGGTCCGATCGAATTGACCTCGAGGATGCGGCGGTAGTCGCCCGGCGCCACGTCGCGGATGCTCGGCGCGGTCTTGATCTTCGCGGGATCGACGGTCGAGAGATTGAGCCCGGCATTGTTGACGAGCACGTCGACATGGCCGAAGCGCTCGATCGTCTGCGCGACGATGCCGCGCGCCTCGTCCTCGCGCGTGATGTCGGCCTTCAGCGGCAAGAGACGCTGGCGTTCGGCGCCGGCCGCGCTGTTGAGCTCGTCGAGCGCCGGCGGGTCGATATCGACGCCCGTCACCTGCGCGCCGGCTTGCAACAGGCCGAGCGCCATGGTGCGGCCGAGCCCGCGCCCGGCGCCGGTGATGATCGCCACGCAACCCTGATGAGTGTCTGCCATCGCCAGCCTCCCGTTTCGCGCCAGCATGAAGGCGGCGCGGCCGGTTCTCAAGGCCGCGCATCCGTGCCTATAATCGCCCGCATGAAATCCCTGCGTCTCGTTTCCGCCGCGCTCGGATTGATGGCGGCGGCGGTCCCGGCTTACGCCGCTTTGAAGGCGGGCGATGCGGCGCCGCTCTTCACCGCGCAAGCATCGCTCGCTGGCAAGGATTTCACCTTCGTCCTCGCCGACGCGCTCGCGAAGGGGCCGGTCGTCCTCTATTTCTATCCCGCCGCCTTCACGCCCGGCTGCAACATCGAGGCGCACGATTTCGCCGACGCGATGGACCGCTTCGCTTCATTGGGCGCGACCGTGATCGGCGTCTCGCACGACACGATCGACACGCTCAACAAATTCTCGGTGCAGCAGTGCCAGGGCAAGTTCCCGGTCGCGGCCGACACCGATCTTGCGATCGCCAAGTCCTATAACGCCGTGCTCGCGCCGCTCGTGCCTTATGCCAACCGCACGTCCTATGTCATCGTGCCGGGCGGCCGCATCATCTATTCCTTCACCAATCTCGCGCCCGACGACCACGTCGCCAACACGATGCGCGCCGTCGCGGAATGGCGCGCGGCGCAGAAGCCGTCCGATTAGCGGGCCGGCCCGAGCGCCTTGTTCGCGGCGTCGACGAACCTCATGTCGACGACGTCGTCCAACGACACCGTTCCGTTGATCAGTCCCTGGCCACGCCACACGTCGAGATCGTCCTCGAGGCTCTTGCGGTTGACGCGGCCCATGGGATCGACGCCGTTGGGCGTGATCGCGCGGAACACCGCCTGATCCTTGATCAAGGTGGAGGCGACCAGGATTTGGATCACGTCGTCGGCATTGGGCCCGGCGAGCCTGCCGCCCGCGAGCGCGCCGCGGTAATAGCGCACGCCGCGCAGATACGCCGTCATGAAGCGCACGGCAAGGTCGCGGTCGGACGCGAACGCCTGCGAATAGAGCAGCACGGCAACCTGGTGCGCAGGATCGATCTCGGCGTCGTTCGCTTTCTCGATGCCGAAGCCCTTCGTCACCGCCACGGTGGCCGACGGCTCGGTCGTGAAGGTCGCATCGACCGCCTTGTTGGCGAGCGCGGTCACGTGTTCGGGAAAGGCCAAATCGACGGTCGTCACGTCGCCATAGGCGAGGCCGGCCTTGCGCAGCGTGTAGGCGAGCGTGGCGACGTTGGTATTGCCGGCGCCATTGAGCGCCACCTTCATGCCCTTCAGGTCGCGCAGCTCCTTGTAGCGGCCGCTTTCGACCAGGTCGGTGCGCACCAGCATCTTGTTGACGGTGTAGCCCGGCTGTGAGGACGCCTTGTCGGCGACGATCTTGAGGCGGATGCCGCGGATCACGGCGTTGTAGAGCCCGGCCGAGGGCGCGCCGGCCCCGACCTGGAGCTGGCCCGCGCTCAACGGCGCCACCATGTTGGCGGCCGACGGGAAATTGACCGTGTCGATGGCGATCCCTTCGGCGGCGAAATAGCCTTTCTCCTTGGCGATGAAGAGGAGGCCGTCGCTGATCGCGTTGACGATGCCGACTTCGACCGTGACCGGCTCGGCCGACGCAGCCGGCCGCGCGAGCGCGAGACAAAGGACCGCGAGCACCAGGATTCGAGTTTTCACGATGTGCCCCCTTGAGCCGCCGCCATGGTATCAGAAGCGCGCGCCCTCTACACTTTGCGGCAAAAGAGTGCGGTAGCGGCGCGGGGGAGTGGTTCGCCAGCATGGAGAGCGACGCCGGTCGCGCCGCGACGCCCCAATCCCTCGTGCGCAAAGGGATCTTCGCCTCGGGCGACTTCGTGCGCCTGTGGTCGCTGGGCCTCATCCTCTTCGTCGTGCGCTGGCTCGAGATGCTGGCGATGGGCGTGTTCGTCTATCAGAGGACGGGCTCGCCCTTCCTCGTCGCCATGATCACCATGCTGCGGCTGCTGCCGATGGCGTTCTTCGGCGCCTTCATGGGCGTGGTCGCCGACCGGTTCGAGCGCCGCAACTTGCTGCTTGTCGTGGTGCTCACGCTCTTTGCCGGCTCGACCACGCTCGCGATCCTGGCCTCGCTCGGCAAGCTCGAAATCTGGCACCTGGCGGCGGCGACGCTGCTTGAACGGCGTCACCTGGTCGAGCGACAACCCGGTGCGCCGCATCCTGATCGGCGAAGTGGTCCGGCCCGAGCAGGTCGGCCGCGCCATGTCGATCGACATCGGCACCAACAACGCCAGCCGCATGATCGGCCCGACGATCGGCGGCGTGATCCTGGCCACGGTCGGCATCCACGGCGTGTTCGCGCTCAGCATGGCGTGCTATGCCGCGGCGTTCGTCATCGCGCTCGGCATCCGCCACCGCGCCGGCATCCGCGCGCCGGCGGAGGGATCGATCCTCGCCAGGATCGGCCAGGGCATCGTCATCGCCGGGCGCGAGAAGCGCATCGTCGGCGCGCTCACCATCACCATCATCTTCAACGTGTGGGGCTGGCCCTTCACCAGCATGATCCCGGTCATCGGCCAGGACCAGCTCATGCTCGCTCCGGGCGGCATCGGCATGCTCGCGAGCATGGACGGGCTCGGCGCGTTTCTGGGCGCGAGCCTCATCGCGCTCTTCGCCAGGCCGCGCGCCTATGCGCGGCTCTATCTCTGCGGCACCGCTCTTTATCTCGCGCTTGCTGCCGGTGTTCGCGCTCGTCACCGATCCCTTTGCCGCCGGCGCCGCGCTGCTCTTCACCGGCATCACCGGCAGCGCCTTCATGACCATGCAATCGACCCTCATCTATGTGCTGGCGCCGGCCGAGATCAGGAGCCGCATCTTCGGCGTGCTTTCGGTCTGCATCGGGCTCGGGCCGCTCGGCTTCGTTCATCTGGGACTGCTCGCCGACTGGATCGGCGCGCCCTATGCGACCGCGCTCATCGGATTGGAAGGCCTCGCCGTGCTGGCGTTGACGCGCGCGCTCTGGCTCCCCGTGCTGCGCGCCTAGAGCCCCGCTATACTGCCGCGCATGATCCTGTTCGAGACGCAGCCCGAGCGCTATCGCCATTGGCGCATGGCGTTCGACGGAAGGGTGGCGCGGCTCATTCTCGATGTCGCCGAGGATGGCGGCATCGCGCCGGGCTATGCGCTCAAGCTCAATTCCTACGATCTCGGCGTCGATATCGAACTGCACGACGCGCTGAACCGCATCCGCTTCGAGCATCCCGAGGTGGGCGCAGTGGTCATCACGAGCGGCAAGGAGCGCATCTTCTCGTCCGGCGCCAACATCTACATGCTGGGCCTGAGCACGCACGGCGCCAAGGTGAATTTCTGCAAGTTCACCAACGAGACGAGGAACGGCATGGAGGACAGCTCGCGCGACGGCTCGCTCAAGTTTCTGGCGGCGGTCAACGGCGCGTGCGCCGGCGGCGGCTACGAGCTGGCGCTGGCGTGCGACGAGATCGTCATGGTGGACGACCGCTCCTCGACCGTGAGCCTGCCGGAAGTGCCGCTTCTGGGCGTGCTGCCCGGCACCGGCGGCCTGACGCGCCTCATCGACAAGCGCAAGGTGCGGCGCGATCTGGCCGACGTGTTCTGCACCACGGCCGAAGGCGTGCGCGCCGACCGCGCCAAGGCGTGGAACCTGGTGGACGAAGCGGTGCCGCCCGCGCGCTTTGCCGAGACGGTGAAGGCGCGCGCCGAGGCGCTGGCGCAAGGCAAGCGGCCGGCCGCGCGATGCGAAGGGCGTGGATCTGCCGCCGCTCGAGCGCCGCATCGACGAGGCGGGCTATCATTACCGCTTCGTCGATGTCGCATTCGACCGCGCGGCGGGCACGGCCTCACTCACAGTCCAAGGTCCGAACCGGTCCGAGGGAGCGCTTTCGACGATCCTGGAACTGGGCGCGCGCTGGTGGCCGCTGGCCATGGCGCGCGAGCTCGACGACGCGATCCTGATGCTGCGCGCCAACGAGCCGTCGCTCGGCACTATTTTGCTGCGCACGCGCGGCGAACCCGATGCCGTGCTGGCGAGCGACAAGGCGATGCTGGCGCATGCGGAAAACTGGTTCGTGCGCGAGACGATCGCCTATCTCCGCCGCACGCTCGCCCGGTTCGACGTTTCCTCGCGCAGCCTGTTCGCCATCGCCGATCGCGGCTCGTGCTTCGCGGGCACGCTCGCGGAACTCATGCTCGCCGCCGACCGCACCTACATGCTTGCGGCCGAGGGCGATGGCGCCAACGAGGCGCCGCCGCGCATCGTCGTAGCTGCAGGCGAATTTCGGCATCTTCCCCATGCCGGGCGGCATGAGCCGCCTCGAAAGCCGGTTCTGCGGCGATGCCGCCGCGGTTGCCGCCGTGCGCGCGAAAGCCGGCCAGGCGCTCGACGCCGCGGCCGCGCTCGAATTGGGCCTCGTGACGTTCGCGCCCGACGAGCTCGACTGGGACGACGAGCTGCGCCTCGCCATCGAGGAGCGCGCGAGCCTGTCGCCCGACGCGCTCTCGGGGCTCGAGGCCAATCTGCGCTTCACCGGGGCCGAGACGATGGCGACGCGCATCTTCGGGCGGCTGTCCGCGTGGCAGAACTGGATCTTCAATCGCCCCAACGCCGTCGGCCCGCAGGGCGCGCTGAAGCTTTTCGGCACCGGCACGCGGCCGCGCTTCGACCGGGAAAGGATTTGACCCATGCCGATCGATTATCAGGAGCGGATCCCGAACAACGTCGATCTCGCCAACAACAAGACGCTGCAGCGCGCGCTCGAAAACTGGCAGCCGAAATTCCTCGACTGGTGGCGCGAGATGGGCCCCAGCGATTTTCTCGCGGCAGATGTATACCTGCGCACCGCGACCTCGGTCGACGCCAAGGGATGGGCGACCTACGGCAGCGTGAAGATGCCCGAGTATCGCTGGGGCATCTTTCTCGCCGAGCCCCAGCCCGACCGCCGCATCGGCTTCGGCGACGAGATGGGAAAGCCGGCGTGGCAGGTCGTGCCGGGCGAGCATCGCGCGACCTTTCGCCGCCTCATCGTCACGCAAGGCGACACCGAGCCCGCCTCGGTCGAGCAGCAGCGGCTCCTGGGCCACACCGCGCCGTCGCTTTACGACCTGCGCAACCTGTTCCAGGTCAATGTCGAGGAGGGGCGGCATCTCTGGGCGATGGTCTATCTGCTGCACGCCTATTTCGGCCGCGACGGGCGCGAGGAGGCGGAGGAGATGCTGGCGCGCCATTCGGGCGACGCCGACAAGCCGCGCATCCTTTCGACCTTCAACGAGCCGATCGAGGATTGGCTTGCCTTCTTCATGTTCACCTATTTCACCGACCGCGACGGCAAGTTCCAACTGAAGAGCCTCGCGGAAAGCGGCTTCGATCCGCTGGCGCGGACGTGCCAGTTCATGCTGACCGAAGAAGCCCATCACATGTCCGTGGGCGAGACCGGCATCACGCGCATCGTGATGCGCACGCTCGAAGTGATGAAGGAGCTCAAGACCGACGATCCCGCGACCGTGCGCGCCGCCGGTGCGATCGACCTTCCGACCTTGCAGCGCTATTTGAATTTCTGGTTCAGCTCGTCGCTCGACCTGTTCGGCGCCGAGATCTCCTCGAACGCCGCCGCCTATTTCGCGGCCGGGATCAAGGGCCGGCCGGACGAAGGGCGCTTCGAGGACCATCTCTGCCGCGACGCCACCTTCACCTTCGAGCGGCCCGAGGGCGACAAGGCCGTGAGCGAGACAACGCCGATGCGCAACGCCATGAACGAGGTGACGCGCAGCGCCTATGTGCGCGATTGCGAGCTCGGCCTCAAATTCGCAAACCGCCTCATCGAGAGGGCCGGACACGCATCCCCGCTCGCACTGCCGAGCCGGCGCTTCCGCCGCACGATCGGCGCCTGGGCGGGCCAGCCGGTCGATCCGGCGGGCCGCATCGTGCCGGCGGCGGAGTATCGGGCCGGGCTCGCGCGCGTGGCTCCCGACCGGCGCGGACAAGGAATTCATCAAGAGCCTCATGCACCCCGTCATCGAGCCCGGCAAGATGGCCTCCTGGATCGCGCCGCCGCGAAGCGGCATCGACGGGCGCCCGCTCGAATACGAATACGTGCGGCTGCAGTAGCGGCGTCGGGAACCGTGCGTCCTTTTTAATGCGCCTCGTCCCAGTTCTTGGCCATGCCGGTCTCGACGACGAGCGGCACCGATAGCTCGCGCGCGGGCGATGCGGCGCCTTCCATGACGCGCTTCACCAAGGCGGCGGTGTCGCGCGCCTCGCCTTCGGGCGCTTCGAACACCAGTTCGTCATGCACCTGGAGCAGCATGCGCGCCTTGAGCCCCGCCGCCGCGAGCGCGCCCGGGATGCGGCGCATGGCGCGCTTGACGATGTCGGCGGCGGCGCCCTGCAACGGCGCGTTGATCGCCTGGCGCTCGGCCCCGGCGCGGCGCGCGGCGTTCCCATCCTTGATGCCGGGGATGTAGCAGCGCCGGCCGAACAGCGTTTCGACATAGCCCTTCTCGCGCGCCTCGTGCTTCGTCCGCTCCATGTAGTCGCGGATGCCGGGGAAGCGCGCGAAATAGGCCTTGATGTAGTCCGCCGCCTCGCCCTGCGGCACGCCCAATTGCTGCGCCAAACCAAACGCGCTGATGCCGTAGATGATGCCGAAATTGATCGCCTTGGCGCGCCGGCGCACGTCGCCCGTCATGTCGGCCATCGGCACGCCGAACACTTCGCTCGCGGTCAGCGCATGGATGTCGGCGCCGGCGCGGAACGCCTCGCGCAAGGGCCCGACATCGGCGACATGCGCGGCAAGGCGCAGCTCGATCTGGCTGTAATCGGCCGAGATCAGCAGATTGCCGTTCTCGGCCACGAACGCGCGGCGGATCTTGCGCCCTTCCTCGGTGCGGATCGGGATGTTCTGCAGATTGGGCTCGGTCGAGGCGAGCCGCCCGGTCGAGGTCGCGGCGAGCGCGAACGAGGTGTGGACGCGGCCGGTCGCGGGGTTGATCTCGCCGATCAGCGCATCGGCATAGGTGCTCTTGAGCTTCGCCAGTTGGCGCCAGTCGAGGACGCGCGCCGGCAGATCGTGCGTCAGCGCGAGCTGTTCGAGGATGCTCGCGTCGGTGCCATAGGCGCCGGTCTTGCCCTTCCTGCCGCCGGGCAGACCGAGCTCGTCGAACAGCACCTCGCCCAGCTGCTTCGGCGAGCCGATGTTGAAGGGGTGCCCCGCGAGCTTGTGGATCTCGATTTCGAACGCGGCGATGCGCGCGGCGAAATCGGCGGAGAGGCGGGCAAGCTCGGCGCGATCGACCGCGACGCCGGCGCGCTCCATCGCGGCGACGACGGCGGCCAAGGGCCGCTCCACCGTCTCGTAGAAGGCGAGCATGTGCTCGGAGATGAGGCGCGGCTTCAAGCGGCGATGGAGGCGGAGCGCCATGTCGGCATCCTCGGCCGCATAGTCGCGCGCGCGATCGAGCGCCACGGCGGCGAATCCGACGTGATCCTTGCCGCTGCCGGCGACGTCCTTGTACTTGATGGTGTCGTGCGCGAAATGGATCTTCGCGAGCTCGTCGAGCCCGTGGCCATGAAGCGCGCCGTCGATCACGAACGACATCAGCATGGTGCAGTCGGTCGGCTGCACCGCGATGCCGACGTTCGCCAGCACGGCGATGTCGTATTTGATGTTGTGGCCGATCTTGAGGACGCTCGCGTCCTCGAAGAGCGGCTTCAGAAGCGCGACCGCATCATCGCGCGCGATCTGGCGCGGCGTCTCGCCGAGCTCGCCCTCGGGCGCGCGATGGCCCAAGCGGGATGTAGCACGCCTGCCCCGGCTCCAAGGCGAGCGAGATGCCGACGAGCTCGGCCAGCGATGAATCGAGCGAGGTCGTTTCGGTGTCGAGCGCGATAGAGCCCTTCTCGCGCGCGCGCGCGATCCAGCGCTCGAGGGCCGCCACATCCTGCACCAGTTCGTAGGCCTGCTCGACCTTGGCCGTGTCGGGCGCTTCCTGCGGCGGCTGCGGCATGATGGCGCCGTTGGCGGCGGGCGCGCGCGGCTCGGGCCGCGGCGGCTCGGTGCCGAGGCGCGCCACGCGGCCCGCGAGCGTGCGGAACCCCATCTCGTTGAGGTAGGCGAGCAGCTTGTCGCGATCCAGCGCCTTGACGTGCAGATCCTCGAGCGGCGTCGGCAGCGGCACGTTCTGGTCGAGCGTCACGAGCCGCTTCGAGAGGCGCGCCTGATCGGCGAAATCGATCAAGGACTGGCGGCGCTTGGGCTGCTTGATCTCGGGCGCGTGCGCCAGGAGGTTCTCGAGATCGCCATAGGCGTTGATGAGCTCGGCCGCCGTCTTGACGCCGATCCCGGGCACGCCCGGCACGTTGTCGACGCTGTCGCCGCACAGCGCCTGCACGTCGATCACTTTTTCGGGACCGACGCCGAATTTCTCCTGCACTTCGGCGGCGCCGATCGGCCGGTCCTTGATCGGATCGAGCATCTGCACCTTGTCGGAGACGAGCTGCATCAGATCCTTGTCGGACGAGACGATGGTCACGATCGCGCCCGCCTCGGCCGCGACCCGCGCGTAAGTCGCGATGAGGTCGTCCGCCTCGAAATCCTCGCGTTCGATGCGGCACACGTTGAAGGCGTCGGTCGCCTCGCGCACGAGCTTGAATTGCGGGCGCAGATCGTCGGGCGGCTCGGGCCGGTGCGCCTTGTAGAGATCGTAGATGCGGTTGCGGAAGCTGGTCGCGGCGGTGTCGAACACCACGGCGATGTGGTCGGCATCGGTCCCCTGCAGCAGCTTCAACAGCATGTTGGAGAAGCCCAGCACCGCGCCGACCGGCGTGCCGTCGCCTTTCGTCAAGGGCGGCAGCGCGTGATATGCCCGGAAGATGAAGCCCGAGCCGTCGACCAGGAAGACGTGGCGCGGCGCGCTCACAGATGCGGCCCCGCAACCTTGGGGTCGAGCGCGCCAGCCATGCCGCGCCGCACGTAAAGCCGCGAGCAATAGGGGCACTCGACCTTGCCGTTTGCGGACAGGTTGAGATAGACCTTGGGATGGCCCCCGGGCCCGTGCGTATCGCCGTCGCACGCGACCACGGTCGTGTCCACTTCGATCGTCTCGAATGCCGGCATGGTCTCCACCGCGGGCGCTGCGCCAAGCCCCCCATCCGGCGCAGGGCAGTACGACAGATTCGGGAAGCTGCCGCCGGTTGACCGGACGGCGGTCGCGATGATACCCATGGCGGTGGCGCACAATCAATGACCACCGCCGATCTCATCGAGCGTTCCCGCGCGCCGGCGCCCGGCCGATCCGCGCCCGCTGCGGCCGTTTCGATCCGCGGCCTCACCAAGATCTATCGCGGCGCGCGCGGCGGCGCGGGCAAGACGGCGCTCGACGCGATCGACCTCGAAATCCCGCGCGGCACGATCTTCGGGCTGCTCGGGCCGAACGGCGCCGGCAAGTCGACCCTCATCAACATTCTCGCCGGGCTCGTCATCAAGACGGCGGGGCAGGTCGAGGTGTGGGGCATCGACATCGACCGCGCGCCGCGCCAGGCGCGCGCCGCGATCGGCGTCGTGCCGCAGGAGATCGTGATGGACTTCTTCTTCACGCCGCGCGAGCTGATGGAGACGCAGGCCGGGCTTTACGGCGTGCCGAAATCCGAGCGCCGCACCGAGCGCATCCTGGCGACGCTGTCGCTGCTCGACACGGCGGACGATCCGGCCCGCTCGCTCTCGGGCGGCATGCGGCGCCGCCTGATGATGGCGAAGGCGATGGTGCATGCGCCGCCGGTCCTGGTGCTCGACGAGCCGACCGCCGGCGTCGATGTCGAGCTGCGCCAGCAGCTCTGGGCGCATGTGAGCGACCTGCGCGCCACCGGCACCACCATTCTCCTGACGACGCACTATCTCGAAGAGGCCGAGCGCCTGTGCGACCGCATCGCCATCATCGACGAGGGCCGCGTCGTCGCCTGCGACACCACCGCGGCGCTCATCGCCAAGATCGACGAGAAGACGCTGATCGTGGCGCTCGACCGCCCGCTGCCCGCGCTGCCGCCGGCGTTGGCCGCGCTCGGGCTCGAGCTCGCGGCGCCGCAAAAACTCGTCCTCCATTATCACCCGACGCGGACCTCGCTCGCGCCGGTGCTGGCGGCGCTCGGCGAATGCGGCCTGACCGTGCGCGACGTGACGAGCGAGGAGACCGGGCTCGAGGAGATCTTTCTGCGCCTCGTTGGCGCGGCGGGCCGGCGATGATGCGGCGCGCCGCCTCATTATTGCTGGCGCTCGCGCTCGTCTCCTGCGCCGGGACCGGCATCGGCCCGCTGCCGCGTCCGGGCGATCGTTTCGACCGAGCCGCAGCTCGCGGCGGACGCGTTCCTCGCCGACGACGGCGCGCGGCTGCCGATGCGCGAATGGCTGCCGCACGGTCCGGTCAAGGCCACGATCCTCGCGCTGCACGGGTTCAACGATTATTCGAACGCGTTCGACGGCGCGGCCTCGGTCTGGGCCGAGGATGGCATCGCCACCTACGCCTACGACCAGCGCGGCTTCGGCCAGGCGCCCGACCGCGGCTACTGGGTCGGCGCCGAGCGGCTCGACGAGGATGTGGCGATCGCGAGCCGCCTCGTCGCCAAGAGCAATCCCGGCGTGCGGCATTACATCCTCGGCGAGAGCATGGGCGGCGCCATCGCGATCACCGCCGCCGCCGGCAGCACGAACGCGCAGAAGCCGGTCTATGACGGGCTCATCCTCGCGGCGCCCGCGGTGTGGGGCCGCGCGGCGATGAATCTCATCGAGCGGGTGGCGTTGTGGTCGGCCTACAACACCGTGCCGGGCATGACGCTGACCGGCCAGGGCCTGCACATCCTGCCGTCCGACAATATCGCGATGCTGCACCGGCTCGCGGCCGATCCGCTCGAGATCAAGGCGACGCGCGTCGATGCGATCGAGGGGCTCGTCGATCTGATGGATCTGGCGCTGGCCGCGGCGCCAAGGCTGCGTGCGCCGGTCCTGATGCTTTACGGCGCGCACGACGAGCTCATCCCGGCGGAGCCGGTGCGCATGTTCCTGGCGGCGCTGCCGCCGGCGACCGACGCCGGCGCGCGCATCGCCTTCTATCGCGACGGCTATCACATGCTGTTGCGCGATCTCGAGGCGCCGCTCGTGATGCGCGACGTGGAAAGCTGGATCCTCGATCCGGCGGCGCCGCTGCCCTCGGGCGCGGACCGCAAGAGCGGCGCGATCCTGACCGCGACACTGACCCTCATTGCGCGCGCGATGCCGGCCGATCATTGCGTGACGCGGCGCTCGGTGCGGCAGACCCGCCGCGCGCCATCCCAGACCTCGATCGCGTCGTACATGGCGCCGGTTTCCCGCAGGCGCCGGTCGGCCCAGTCCTGCGCCGCGACGTCATCGGCGCAGGACGCATCTTCGCGCACGATGATCATCGTCCCGACCATGAGATAGAACCGGTAAGAAGCCATTCCCCCGCCCGTCCTCGGAATGGATGCGCCAATTGGTAGTAGTAAATCCAACCTTTGATTGACTGGCCCCGTGGCAAAATTGGGACACGCCGGAGCACGGGTGGCGGAGCGCGGGCGGCATTGAGGCGCGGCGAGGGCTCGGCTATCGTGCGCGCTCGCGCGCCCGTAGCTCAGCTGGATAGAGCGCTGCCCTCCGAAGGCAGAGGTCGTGAGTTCGAATCTCGCCGGGCGCGCCAATTATTTAGGGCCGTTTCGGGGCGCCTGCCAAGGGGCGCCGACGACGCTTCGCGCGCGGCCGGCGAGGTCCTGCCGGCTGGTCCCTCACCACACGAGGACTGCGCCGGACACCAGCAGAAAGGCGAGCAGCGTGCGGCGGAACATCACGTCATCGATGCGGCGGAAGAGGCGAATGCCGATCCAGGTCCCGATCAGCACGGCCGGGGCGCACCACAGGAACGTCTTTGCCGTCGCCGCGCCGAGGAGGCCGAGCTTCGAGAAATAGCCGAGCGTCGCCAGCTGCATGACGAGGATGAAGGGCTGCACGGTGCCGCGCTGCGCGTCCTTGGGCAAGCGGCGGAGCGAGCACCAGATCGTCGGCACCGCGCCGGGAAATGCCGCCGCGCCGCCGGTAATGCCGCCGCAGAATCCCACGGCCACCGCTGCTACGCCGCCGCCGCCGTCGTGGCGGATGGCGAAATTCGGCCGCGCCAGCATGTAAACGGAATAGGCGACGAGGAACGCGCCGAAGGCGGCGGCGAACGTCGCCGGAGCGAGAAATTGCAGCGCGTAGGCGCCGACCGGGATGCCCAGGAGCCCGCCGAGCAGCAGCAGCCCGCATTGGCGCCATTCAAGCGTGTGGCGCAGCGCGAGGATGCTGCAAATCTGCGTCAGGATGCTGCACGCCAGCAGCAACGGCACGGCCGCGCCCGGCGCGAGCCAGTGCAGCAACAGCGAGCCGGTGATGGCCGAAAATGCAAATCCCGCGAGGCCTGACGCCACGGAGCCGATGAGAATGGCGCCGAACGTGGCCGCGGGCACGAGATCGGACGCATGAAAATCCGGCAGCAGCGACTGCTGCAACCACGCGAGCGTCAATGCGCCGATGAGCAAGGCGACGGCCAGAAGGGCGTATTTCGCAAACGCGCCGAGCTCCATCATGTCGGCGCGGTTGGGGAACTCCGCGGGATAGCCCAAGTCCTTTGCGTCGACATGGCGCAAGGCGGAACGGTCGGCGCTCGCGCGGCGCCAGGTGCGCAGGGAATCGATCGCGGCGCCGGAAATGGCGCGTCCGCTCCGAACGATCCGGTCGCGGGGATTCGCCGTCGCGGCAAGGCTCTGCTTGTCGAAGGTGGGCGTGAAAACCATTGTGAACTCCCCGGTTGACGGATGCCGGCCGCGCTGCGCGCCGGCCGCTCGGCTTCGGCTTTCAACTACGCCGATCGAAGCCGCCGCCGGTGTGAACCGGTTCACAAGGATGCGATTTTTCCAATCTCGCTCGAAACGGGGCGGCTTGCCGCGGCCCGGTCAGAACCGGTTGGGCAAGCGCGAACGCCGTGCCGACATGAGCGAGGAGGACTTCAAGAAGGCTGTGGGGAAGATCGCGACGGCGAAGCCGAAGGGCGCGCCGGAGAACGGCTAGGGGCGGTCGCTAATCGTCGCCGACCTCGAGAAGAGAAGAAATAGGCGGCACTTTTGGTCTCTCCCCGATCGGCTCCAGGCACTCGACCACGACGTACCCGGCGGCCTCCAACCGCGCCCTTTCTGCCGCCATTTCCTCAGCGGTATTGAGCACCACCAGCCCCGCGGCGCCCGTGCGAAGGTGACGAAACCTGAGCCGATATTTGTACAGCAATTAGGTGCCGCCCGCGTCTACCCCCGACCTCGCTCGAATCATGGCAGAGGCGGCATCGCCGGCAAGGTTCGGAATCTACTCAGGTACCCGGGCGACCATTATGGGCTGGGTTTGCAATCGCAAATATGCCCGACGCCCGCTCTATGCCCTACGCCCGCTCTAAATCGTCGCGGCTCCGGGCTCCCATGTGTCCGCCGCCCGCTGCCGCACCCGCGCCCAGCAGCAGCACCACGAAGGCCATGAACGACGCACGGGAGAGGCCGCCGGCCGCCTGGTCGCCGACCTGCTTGGCCGTGGACACGGCCTGAGCCGTCGTCTGCGTAGCTTGCGCCTGGAGCCGGTCGAGGCGCTGGTTCGCCTCGTCGGGCGAGATGTTCGCCTGCGCCGCCACGATGGCGATGATCCGGTCGTGCGCAGCCTGCTTCGCCTGAGCGTCACCGCTCGCGAGCTGCGGCAGGTTGGCGGCGATCTCCTGCTGCGCCTGTTCGGCGTTCATGGTCCTCGGATCGGCATTGGTCGGCTGCGCGGCGAGCAGATCCTTGGCCTTCTGCTGCACGGCCTCGGGCGTGAGCCCGGCGGCCTGAGCCACTTGCGGCGCGGCCTCCTTGACGGTCTGCCCGGCTGCCGACAGCGTGCTGCTGACCGCGCTGAAGGCGCCGCCGATCACGCTCCCGGCCGCCGTGGTCAGGAGATAGACGGTGACGAGCAGAGCGAAGCCCCAGGTGAGCAGCCCATGCAGCATGCCATCGAAGCCGGCGACGTTCGCCGCCAGGCGG
The DNA here is from genome assembly GCA_963804235.1 of uncultured Alphaproteobacteria bacterium. GTDB lineage: Bacteria > Pseudomonadota > Alphaproteobacteria > ATCC43930 > CGMCC-115725 > DATJLY01. The sequence continues at coordinate 122,938 of CAWDPP010000054.1, read as the reverse complement.
GCGGCGACATAGCCGCCGATCACAAGCGCGATGAGATAGCTCACGCCCCACCATATGCCGGCGCCGAGGCCGAGGCTGCCGGCGCTGGGCGTGCCGCCGCTCTGCGCCAGATCGACAGTGCCGAGGCCGATGCCGAGGCCGAGCAGACTGAGGAGAACCTGCACGGCGAGCACCATGACGACACCCGCGAAAACGGCGCCCCAAGAGATGCGCCGGTTGAGTGCCGGCCAGAGTTTCTCGCCCGCTTGTATCCTGGCGGCGGCGACGGCGTACGTGTCTTGGCGGCTTTCGGTGGTCATAGTTCCCCTCCGACATCATTGAGTTAAAGCAGCGGCGCTCCGTCGCACTGACGCGCCCGGCCATTGCCTGGAACAGCGCCGATCGCGCCCCTCGTGTCGTAACCGCGAACGAGAGTTCCGAAGTGTTCGATCTCAAGCGAACGGAGAAGATGCTGTCGGGAGGATCAATTTACGCGGCGCAAAAGAAAGCCCCGCCCACGGTGCGGTAGCGCCTATGGCGTCTCGACGCGGCTCCAGCCCGCGCTCTCATAGGCATCGACGCAGCCGTGCTCCGCCGCCGCCGCCGCCGCGGCGAAGCCGGGATAGGGGCCGCAGGCATGGACGACGGCGCCGGTCTGCGGATCGCGGAACGAAGCGCCCCCGCCCGTGGCCGCGCACGCCGCGAGCGCGATGAACAGTCCCAGAATGAAAATCGCTCGCATACCGTCCCCAACCCGCCCGTCTCTATGAAATGCGCGCGGGCGCGCTATTCTGGCACGCGACGGCACGTGGGAGAACAGCATGAAGCGGCGCAAGACCCGGATCCTCGCCAACAAGCACAAGGCCAAGCTCGCGGCAAAGCGCCGGCGCCAGCGCGCCCGTGCCGGCCACTAGGGAGGCCGCCATGCCTGAAGCCTCGCCCAAACCCGCGAGCGCACGGCTCGAAGCGAGCGCGAAGCGCGTGCGCGTCGTCATCAACGGCAAGACGATCGCCGATTCGCTCCGGCCCGCGCTGCTGTTCGAGAGCGGCACCCGGCCGGTCTGGTATTTCCCGCGCGCCGACGTGCGCGCCGACCTGATCGAGCGCAGCGGGCACGAAAGCGCCACCCCGGCGCGCGGCCCCGCGACATACTGGACGCTCACATCCGGCAACCGTCGCGTCGAGAACGCGCTGTGGTCGCACGAGCGCCCGCCCGCAGGGCTCGAGCCGCTCAAGGACTATTTCGCCTTCGCGCCCGACAAGGTCGATCACTGGTTCGAGGAGGACGAGGAGATATTCGGCCACGCGCGCGATCCCTATCACCGCATCGACGTGCGGCCCTCGACGCGGCGCGTGCGCGTCGTCCATGGCGGCGAGACGATCGCCGATACGGCGCGCGCCATGTTCCTGTTCGAGACCGGCCTGCCGACGCGCTACTACATTCCGCCCGAAGACGTGCGCACGGAGTTTCTGACGGCGACGAAGCGGCGCACGACCTGCCCCTACAAGGGGCATGCGTCCTATTGGACGATCAAGGTCGGCGAGCGCGTCGCCGAGAACGCGGTCTGGGCCTATCTCGATCCGCACGACGAGTGCCTGCGGATCAAGGGGCTCTTGTGCTTCTATCCGGAGAAGGTCGAGGCGATCGACGTCGAGGGCGGACCGGCGGACTGATCGCCGCTCTCGCGCGACTGTCCCATCTGCGCCACGAGCCGCGGCTTCAGCCACGCCTCGACGCCGCGCACGTTGCCTTCATCGGCCATGATCCGGCGCGCAAGCGCATCGGCCGCTTCGTCGTCGGCGCACGCAAAGTCGCGCACCTCCATGACGTGGCCGCGCCCGTCGAGGACATAGAAACGATAATCCGGAACGTGCGCCTCCGCCCTTTTCTCGTGCGGCGCGAGTATCCGTCGGCGACGGCGCTCTCCCAGTGGCAAAAATATGTCATGGCCCGCGCTATTTGAGCCGCGCCGCCGCCTCCTTGACGAGGCTCAGGTCGTTATAGTCCTTCACCGCGACGTCGGCTTTGATGAAGCCCAGCGCCTTCACCGTGTCGATGTTCCGCTGCAGCACGGCGAGATCGGGCTCGCCGTTCAGGCCGCGATAATAGTCGCGCTTGGTAAAGGCCCAATCGAGCTGCTCGGGCGGCAGCTTGACCTGGCGCGACAGGATGCCGACCGCTTCCGCGTGGTTGGCGGGATCGGCGTACCAGCGGTACGAGCGCACCATGTCCTCGAGCAGATCGACCAGCGCCGCGCGGTGCGCCTTGATGAAGCCCGCGTGCGCCACCCAGACCGAAAGCTCGCTGCCGTGCATCGCCTCCTTCATGGTGAAGAGCGTGTGCGTGTCGCGCAGGAATTCGGGCGTGTAGGAGAACGGCACGCGCGCCGGCGATCATGTCGACCTTGTGATCCTCCAGCATCGGGATCATGGTCGGCGGCCGCGCTTCGACCTCGTTGTAGTCGCCCGGCGTCCGGAGACCCTGCGCGATGAGATATGCCCGCATGGCGATGTCGGTCGCGGCGCCGATGCCGATGACGGCGACCGTCTTGCCCTTCAGGTCCTGCACCGTCTTGATCGGCCCGTCCTTCAGCACCGCGTATTGGATCGTGGCGTAATCGGCAAAGCCCTCCTGCGTCTCGTCGGCGATGATGCGCAGGTCGGTGAGCCCGGCGTTCAGGACCGCGAACGGGATCGAGGTGAAGTTGAGGGTCGCGATCTCGAGATCGCCCGACGCAAACGCGGTGATCTGCGTCGGCGAGTTGGCGACGTAGACGGGCTCGAACTTGTACGAGATGCCGTCGTGCTTGGCGAGGCCCGGATGCGCGAACAGGATCGGGATGAGCGAGGCCGGCGTGTTGATCCAGGCGGCCCGGATCGTGAGCGGCTCGTCGCCGTGCGCCACGCACCGTCCGAGAAGACCTGCCACGAAGGCGATCGCGAAGAGCGGCAATTTCGATGACTTGCGCATGGCTTCCTCCCGTGCGGCGGCGGGCCTGCCATTGAATTGGCGTGCGTCCGGCCCTTATCCTGCCGCGTCGCCTCCCGAGGATAGCGTCGATGAGCACCAGCCCCTATCAGGATTTTGCGCATGTCGGGCCCGGCACCTTGGCCGGGCGCTATCTGCGCCGGTTCTGGCATCCGATCACGCGCTCGGCCGATCTCGCCGCGGGACGCCCGGTGCGCATAGAGGTGATGGGCGAATATTTCACGCTCTATCGCGGCGAGAGCGGCACGGCGCATCTGCTGGTCGACCGCTGTCCCCATCGCCAGACCTCGCTCGTCCACGGCTGGGTCGAGGGCGACCGCATCCGCTGCTTCTATCACGGCTGGCTCTATGACGGCTCCGGCCAATGCCTCGAGCAGCCGGCCGAGCGCGCGTCCTTCGCCGCCAAGGTCAAGGTGCCGTCCTATCCGCTGCGCGAGTACATGGGCCTCGTCTTCGCCTATCTCGGCGATGGCGAGCCGCCGCCCTTCCCGCGCTATCCCGAGATCGAGGAGGCGCACGGCGACGTCGCGGTCAACCGCCACCTGGTGCCGTGCAACTACTTCCAGCGCATCGAGAACGACCTCGACGAAACGCACGTCCATTTCGTCCATCGCGTCTCGACCAAGGCGTATGGCTTGAACGAGATCCCCGAGATCGCCGTGACCGAGACGCCCTATGGCATCAGGCGCGAAGGCAAGCGCACCGGCGGCGGCGTCAACATCTCGCGCACCGCCCACATCGTCTGGCCCAACATCAACATGGTCGATCTGCCGCCCTCGCCCGGGCATCCGTACTGGACGGTGCAGATCGCCTGGCGCGTGCCGCAGGACGACGAGACCATGGTGACGCATTCGCTGCGCCTCATGCCGCCGCAGAAAGACGCCGGCGGCGCGGCAGCGGCTGCGGCCCTCGCGCGAGCCCGATCCGCCGTCGTTGGAGCTGTCGCTCGACGTGCTCGCCGGCAAGCTGCGCATCCAGGACGTCGATCCGAACTATCCCGGGCTGTTCGTGGTCGAGGACAATGTCGCGCTCGCGGGCCAGGGCCGCATCACCGACCGCGCGCAGGATTGGCTCGGCCAGTCGGACCGCGGCATCATCCTCTTGCGCCGCATCTGGGAGCGCGAGCTGAAGGCGCTGGCCGAGGGCCGGAAGCTCAAGGACTGGACCCGGCCCGAGGGGCGCATGGGCCTCGCCGTCAGCGAGGTCACCGGGATCGAGGCGTTCTAGCCGGCTAAAGGCGGGCGCCATGCCCATCCATGCCCATCGCGGCGGCGGCGCAGCCCCGTCCTTTTCCGCGTAAGACGTTGAAACGCTTTACCATTCCGTCGATTTCGGCGCATTCCGCAGCAGCATCCTCCCGGCGCGAAATCGCCATTCCGGCTCTCGCGATTACTTTTGGCGCGCCCGCGGCCCGAAAATCGGGTTCGTTCTGCGGTTTCGTGCGCACCAACCGTGGGGGATTGCTTCGGCTCGCGCTCGCAATGACGGCGATTGTTGTCATCGCGGGACGCGCAGCGCCGAAGCAATCCCCTGTACGTAGTTATGTAGCACCGAAACGTACACTTGTCAATCCGGCGCGGCCTCGGAAAATTGCCCTCGTTCGGTGAAATTGCGGCCAGCTCGGCCGCCTCAGTAGCCGACGGTGAAGCGCCGGCGCGAATGGCGCGGGTTCTCGATCTCGTCGGCCATGGCGATCGCGAAATCCTCCATCGAGATCGAGCTCGTGCCGTCCGCGGCGACCAGCAGGTGATCGCCGCCCAGGCGGAATTTCCCGGTGCGCGCGCCGGGAGCGAACTGGCCGGACGGCGACAGGAAGGTCCAGTCGAGCTCGGTCTCGCCGCGCAGCAGGGCGAGGAAGGCGCAGCCGGCGCGCGCCTCCGGGCGCACCTGCGGCGGCAGGTCGTCGCCATCGGCCAGTTGGTGTCCGGCGGCGTTGAGGAGCGATCCGGCCCCGCCGACGACGAGAAAGCGCTTCGTCCCCGATTGCCGCACCGCTTCGATCAGCACGGCGGGATCGATCTGCACGAAGCGCGTCGCCGACACGACCGCGTCGTGATCGGCCAGGAGCGGCGCGAGGGTCTTGGGCTCGCGCGCGTCGCCTTGGCGCGCGCTGAGGCGCTCGTGCGTCGGCAAAGCCTCGGGATGGCGCACGATGGCGCTGACGCGGTGGCCGCGCGCCAACAGTTCGGCGGCGACGCGGGAGCCCGCCTTGCCCGTGGCGCCGATCACTGCGATGTTCATCATGCTCTCCCCTGTTCAGGGGAAAGTCATCGCGCGCGCGTTTTTGTCAATCGTGCGGAGTGAGGAGGGCGGCTCAGGCGGCCTGGTGGCTGTAGCCGCGCCAGGGATGGGTCGTGATGTTGAAGCCGGTCTTGCGCAGTTTATAGATCGCGACCTTGAGCCCGATCGCCGCTTCCTCGGGCTCGCGCGTGCTGCAGCCGTAGATCGCTTCCAGCAGCTCGTTGGACGATACGACGCGGCCGCGATGGAACGCGAGCTCGCGCGCGACGCCGGAGATGAGATAGGCCCGCTGCGTGCGCTCGAGCGCGCGGACGAAGGCCTTGATCGAAACTTTGTGCAATTCATCGCGCATGTGCTTGCCCTTCGGGCCAAAACCGGCTGCTTTACATTGGTTAATACGGAGGCCCCGGGTCGGGCGGATCACCGCGGCAGTTGCGGCGCGGGAAAGAATCCAAAAAATGGCCTGAAGTAGAGATGAAGAATAAGCCAAGAGGAAAGGTCCCGCCCGGTGAGGGGGCGCCGGGCGGGACCAAGTCCGCAAGGATAATTCGCGTGACTTGAAGCGCGATATCCTTGCTGAGGAGGTTATACGGGAGCGCCCCGCCCCCGGATCATTGGTCTTAAAACCCGGTGAAGCGCTGGAACGCGCGGGCGACCAGGCTGTCGAACTTCAACGGCCCCTCGGTCGCGATGACGCAGACGCAGTCCTCGTCGCGGCCCGAGACCGGCTCGTGCACGATCTCGTCGTCGGTCTCGCCGACATCGCCGCTGCCGTACTGTCCGAGCTCGTCGGAATAGGAGCCGCTCAAGACGAGCGTCAGCTCGGTTCCGGTGTGGCCGTGCCGCGGCAGGCACTTGCCCGGCGCGATCCGCAGCATGCGCAGATTGCCGCCGCGCAGGATGTCGTGCGGCAGGATCTCGAAATGGCGCACGCCGGGCGCCAGGAAGCGCCACGGGAGAGTGTCGAGACCGCCGCGCAGATAGCGCGCCAAGGGCGCCGGCAGGCGCGGATCGGCGGCCACGGGCCTCGGCGGCGGCGGCGGCGCCGGACGGGCGTCGTGCGCGCCGAGGAGTGCCAGCACGCGCTCGCGGCTGCCGACCGTGAGCGACTTCCGGCGCCATGCTTTCGAGCAGGCTGCCGCCCATCGCCTCGCCTTGCGCCACCTGGCGGCGGCACTCGGGGCAATAGGCGAGGTGCGATGCGGTGACGAGCGCCAGCGCCTCGGTCTGGGCCCCGGCGGCGTAAGCGAGCAGCGTCGCCTCGCTCGGATGCTGGCGCGGCATCATGCGTGTGCTCCCAGGCGCCCGCGCACGCGGCGAAACGCCAGGCGCAGCCGCGACTTCACGGTGCCGAGCGGGATCGCCAGCGCGGCCGCGATCTCGCCATGCGACTTGCCTTCGTAGAAGGCGAGGTTGACGACCAGGGCCTGATCGGCGGGAAGATCGCTGAGCGCCGCGCGCACGTCATGCTCCTCCTGCGCCGCCTCGGCCATCCGGTCGGGCAGCGGCGCCGGGATCGGGGACGAGGAGCGGGTCGTCCGGGTCGAGCACGGGATGGCGGTCGCGGCGGATCGCGTCGATGCGCAGGTTGCGGGCGATGGTGAAGATCCAGGTGCCGACCCCGGCCTTGGCCGAATCGTAGGACTCGGCCTTGCGCCACACGGTCAGCATCACCTCCTGCACCAGATCCTCGGCGAGCGAGTCCGACGCGCCGAGTCGCTTCAAATAGGCCTTGACCCGCGGAGCGTAGTAGTCGAACAAGGCGGCAAAGGAATTCTGGTCGTGGCGCTCGACAATTGCCTGCAACAGACGGGCAAAATCGGACGGCGCGGCACTCGCAGCGGCGCGGGGGACGTTCATTGCGAATAAACCGTGGCGAACGGCAACGCCGCGCCAAGGGCCACGCCAAGGCAGAGCCGCTCCGGGCGAGATCGCAAGATCCGCATACATCGTCGCTTGGTACGTGCCGGAAAAGTTTTTGGTTCACCGGCAAGCCGGCCCGGTGATCCAAAATCTTTGCGCGGACGTATTGCTCTGGTTAACCCAGAGCCGACGACCGTTCCCGCGCGGGATTCGGGATGACAACCGCCTCATCTCCCCTCGCCGTCGCCGTGATCGGGTCCGGGGTCGCCGGCCTGGCGGCATCCTGGCTCCTGCAACGGCGTCATGGCGTCACGCTCTATGAACGGGCCGCCCGACTCGGCGGCCATTGCAATACGGTAGATGTCCCCGACGCGAACGGCAACCCTGTAGCCATCGACACCGGCTTCATCGTTTACAATTCCGTCAACTATCCCAACCTCGTGGCGCTGTTCCAGGCGCTCGGCGTCGCGACCCACGCGAGCGACATGTCGTTTGCCGTCTCGCTCGACGGCGGCCGGCGCGAATATGCCGGGACCGATCTCGGCGGGCCTGTTCGCCCAACCGGCGAACCTGGTCCGGCCGGGCTTCTGGGCCATGCTGCGCGACATCGTGCGGTTCTACCGCGCCGCCCCGGCGCTCCTCGGCGGCGACGCGGCCGAGGGGCTGACGCTCGGCGCCTATCTCGACGCGCGGCGCTATTCCCGCACCTTCGCCGAAGAGCATATCCTGCCGATGGGGGCCGCGATCTGGTCGAGCAGCCTGGCCGAGATACGCCGCTATCCGCTCAAGGACTTCCTGCATTTCTTCCAGAGCCACGGGCTGTTGCGGCTCACCGGCCGGCCGCAATGGCGCACCGTGACCGGCGGCAGCCGGGTCTATGTCGCCAAGATGGCGGCGGCGCTCGCGGGCGGGATTGCGCTCGCCACGCCGGTGCGGGCGGTGCGCCGGCATGGCGGCGGCGTCACGGTCGAGGACGAAGGCGGCCGGGTCCGGCGCTTCGACCATGTCGTCATCGCCGCGCATGCCGACGAGGCGCTCGCCATGCTGGCCGACGCCGATCCCGAAGAGCGCCGCCTCCTCGGCAAATTCCGCTATGCGCGCAACGTCGCCATCCTGCATTCCGACGCGAGCTTCATGCCGGTGCGGCGGCGCGCCTGGGCGAGCTGGAACTATCTCGGCCGCCGCGGCGAAGAGAACGGCCCGCCGACCGTCACCTACTGGATGAACAAGCTGCAGCAGCTCGACTGCGCGGCGCGATTTCTTCGTCACCCTCAACCCCGAGCGCGAGCCGCGCGCGGCGCATGCGCGCTTCGTCTACGACCATCCCGGCTTCGATCCGGCGGCAAGCGCCGCGCAGCGCGACTTGTGGTCGCTGCAGGGGCGGCGGCGCACCTGGTTCTGCGGCGCGCATTTCGGCGCGGGCTTCCACGAGGACGCGCTGCAATCGGGCCTGGCCGTCGCCGAGGAGCTGGGCGGAGTGCGGCGGCCGTGGTCGGTCGCGAACGAATCGGGCCGCATCTGGCGCGCGCCGCCGCCGCGCTCGCGCGAGGCCGCGGAATGAACGGCTCGGCGCTTTATTTCGGCACGGTCACGCATCAGCGCCTGCGCCCGGTGCGGCACGAGCTCGATTATCGCGTGTTCTCGCTGCTGCTCGACCTCGACGAGCTGCCCGAGCTCGCGCGGCGGCTGAAATTCCTGGCGCACAACCGCTTCAATCTGTTCTCGTTCCACGACCGCGACCATGGCGCGCGGCGCGATCAGGCGCTGCGGCCCTATGTCGAGGGCCAGCTCGCGCGCGCCGGGATCGCGCTCGACGGCGGCGCGATCCGGCTTCTCTGTTTCCCGCGCGTGCTCGGCTACGTCTTCAACCCGCTCAGCATCTATTTTTGCCACGGGCCCGATCAGGCCTTGCGCGCGATCCTCTACGAAGTCTCGAACACGTTCGGCGAGCAGCACTCCTATCTCATCCCGGTGAGCGGGCGCGACGGCGTGGTGAGCCAGAGCTGCGCCAAGGAATTCTATGTCTCGCCCTTCATGGCGATGGAGGGCCGCTATGAGTTCCGCCTGTCGCCGCCGGGCGAGAAGATCGCGGTCACTATCCGGCAGAGCGATCGCCACGGCCCGATCCTGCATGCGAGCCTCGCGGGGAGCGCGCGCCGATTGACCGACCGCGCGCTGCTGCGCGCCTTTTTCTCCTATCCGCTGATGACCTTGAAAGTGATCGGCGGCATCCACTGGGAAGCGCTGCGTCTCTGGCGCAAGGGCCTCAAGGTTCTGCCGCATCCGGCGCCGCCCAGCGATCCCGTCACCATCTGCCAGCCGGCCGAGCCGTAACCTCCGAAGACGAGACCATGCACGATCACAATCCAGCGCATCTTGCCGCCGCGCGCCCCGCCGCATCGGTCGCGGAGCTCGGCGATTTCTGGAGCCGCATCCTGCTCCGGCGCCTCGCCCGGATCGAGCACGGGCGGCTCTCGCTCGTGACGCCGGGCGGCTCCGTGCTGGCGTTCGGGCACGCCGGCGCCGAGCCTTCGGTCAGCATCGCGATCCACGCGGCGCGCGTGGCGCGGCGTCTCGTCTTCGGCGGCACGATCGGCTTTGCCGAATCCTATATGGACGGCGACTGGGATTGCCCGGACCTGGTCGGGCTGGTGCGGCTCGCCGTCGCGAACGAGCGCGCGCTCGGCCTCGACGCGGACGGCAGCCTCGCCGCGCGCGCGATCGCACGCGTGCGCCACGCGCTGCGCCGCAACACGCGGGCCGGCAGCCAGCGCAACATCGCCTATCACTACGATCTCGGCAACGATTTCTACGCGCTCTGGCTCGATCCCGGCATGACCTATTCCTCGGCCATGTTCGCGGACGCGCGCGAAGACCTCGAAGCGGCGCAGCGGCGCAAATACGCGGCCGTCGCCGAGCTTTTGCAACTCGCGCCGGGGCAGGACGTGCTCGAGATCGGCTGCGGCTGGGGCGGGTTCGCGGAGCTGGCGGCGCGCGAGCATGGCAGCCGCGTCGTCGGCCTCACCCTGTCGCACGCGCAGCGCGACTACGCCAGCGCGCGCATGGCGCGCGCGGGGCTTGCGGCGCAAGCGGAGATTCGCCGCGAGGATTATCGCGACACGCGCGGCGCTTACGACCGCATCGCGTCGATCGAGATGATCGAGGCGATCGGGCACGCGCATTGGCCGACGTATTTCGCGCGCCTGCACGAGCTGTTGCGCCCCGGCGGCATCGCCGTATTGCAGGCGATCACCATCGCCGACGAGCGCTTCGAGTCCTATCGAGTCTGCCCCGACTTCATCCAGCGCTACATCTTTCCCGGCGGCATGCTGCCCGCGCCCGGCATCATGATGCGCGAGGCGGCGCGCGCCGGCTTCGCGCTGGTCGAGGGGCCGCGCTTCGCGCCGTCCTATGCGCTGACGCTGGCGCGCTGGCAGGAGCGTTTCCAGGCGTCATGGCCGCGCATCGCCGCCTTGGGCTTCGACCGGCGCTTCAAGCGCATGTGGGAATATTATCTCGCCTACTGCGAGGCGGGGTTCCGCTCGGGCACGCTCGACGTGGGGCTCTACCGGCTCGAGCGGCGAGGATGAGCGATGCGCGCCTGCCGTTGGCGCGGGCGCTCGCTTATGCCGCGCCGGGCTTCGCGCTCGCCATTCCGCTGGTGCCGGTCTTCACCTTCCTGCCGACGCTCTACGCGCGCGATTTGGGGCTTGGCCTGGCGCGCACGGGCACGGTCCTGTTCGTCGCCCGCGCGGCCGATTTCCTGCTCGATCCGCTGATCGGGCTCGGCAGCGACCGGATCGAGACGCGGCTTCGGACGAAGGAAACCGTGGATCGTGCTGGGCGCGATTGCCGCCGGCGCGGCGCTCGTCGCCTTGTTCGCGCCGCCCGCGGGCGCGAGCGCGTCATACCTCTTGCTGTGGCTGGCGATTCTCTATCTCGGCTTCACCGCGGTGCAGGTTCCCTATACCGCGTGGGGCGCCGAACTGGTGTCCGATTATAACGAGCGCACGCGCCTCACCGGCATGCGCGAGGGGCTGACGCTCGCCGGGATCGTCGCGACCGGCGCGCTCCCGGTGCTGGCGGCGCTCGCTGGGCTTGTCCGAGCGGCGCGGCATGATCGCCATCGCGCTCCTCGCGATCGTCGTCGGCGGCCCGGCGATCGCGCTCCTCGTCTGGCGCGTGCCGGAGGGGCGCGCGCGCCAGGACGAGCGCGTGCGCGGCGTCGACCTGCGCGCGATGCTCGCCAACCTGCCGTTCCTGCGGCTCTTCTGCGCGTGGTTCGTCAACGGGCTCGCGACCGGATTGCCGGCGGTGCTGTTCCCGCTTTATCTGCAGCACGGGCTCGCGGCCACGCAGATGACGCGCGGCGTCATGATCTTCGCCTATTTCGCGGCGGGCGCTGGCGCCATTCCGGGCTGGCTCGCGCTGAGCCGGCGCTTCGGCAAGCATCGCGTGTGGTGCGGCGCGATGCTGATGGCGATGGCGGCGTTCGTGTGGGTGCCGCTGCTCGGACCCGGGCGACGATGCCGCCTTCTTCGTCATCTGCCTCGTCACCGGCGCGGCCTTGGGCGCGGATTTGGCGCTGCCGCCGGCGATGCAGGCGGATGTGGTCGATCTCGACCGATTGCGCACGGGCACGGCGCGCGCGGGCTTCTATTTCGCGATCTGGGGCATGGGCACGAAGCTTGCGCTCGGCGCGGCGGCGGGCGGCGCGTTCTACGCGCTCGACCTCGCCGGCTTCGATCCGAACGGCACGAACGGCGCGCACGCGCTCTTCGCGCTCGCGGCCACGTATGCGCTGGCGCCGGTCGCACTCAAAGCCATCGCCGTGGCGCTCGTGTGGAACTATCCGCTGACGCCGAAGCGCCACGCCATCATCCGCAGGCGCCTCGAGGCGCGCGAAATCAGCGCCCGGTCGTCCGCTTCACCAGGCGGAAATAAAGCCCGTACGGCAGGAGGCGCGCGAGCTTCAGCATCACCGTGAAGCGGCGCGGGAACGCCACCTCGAATTTTCCGCGATCGAGCCCTTCGGCGATGCGGCGCGCGGCGTCTGCGGGCTCCATCAGGAACGGCATCGCGAAAGCTGTTGGCCGCGGTCATCGCCGTCTTCACGAAGCCGGGATTGACGATGCTGATCCTGACGCCGCGCCGGTCGAGATCGGGCTTCAGCGCCTCGCACAGATTGATGAGCGCGGCCTTGGTCGGCCCATAGGCCGCCGCCGTCGGCAAGCCGCGATAACCCGCGACCGAGGCGATGACGGCGAAATGCCCGCTTGCGCGCGCGAGGAAGCGCGGCATGAGAGCGGCGATGCCGTGCACCGCGCCCATGTAGTTGATCTCGAGGTGGCGGCGGATGAGAGCGACGTCGAACTGGTCGATCTCGAGCGGCGTGAACATGCCCGCGCCGAGGATGGCGAGATCGAGCGGCCCGATCGCGTCCTCGATCGCGGCGGCGGCGGCCGCCATCGCCGCTTCGTCGCTCACATCGACGGGAAACGACATGGATGCGCCCCGGCGCCGCGGCGGCGAGCGTCTTCGAGCTCCGCGCGCCGCCGCGCGCTCGCGGCGACGGCCCAGCCCTGGCGCGCGTAATGGAGCGCCAGCTCGCGGCCGATGCCGCTCGAGGCGCCGGTGATCCAGAGGCACTTCGTCATGGCGGCGCGCGCATCGCGCCTCGGCCGCGCGCTGGCGGCGAGGGCTGCCACGGCAAGCCGGGCGCGCCATCCCCCTTCATAAGGGATTTACGGTTGGAGCGGCAAGATTTGCGGTAAAAGAAAGGGCGCGAGATCGAAGGACGCACATTCCATGCGGTGGCTTCTCCTGTTCCTTCCGGCGTTCCTCGGCGGGTGCTCGCCGGCCGATCTCGTGAACGCGCTGGCGCCGCGCGACGATTTCCGCCTCGTCGCCGATCTCCCCTATGGCGGCAATCCGCGCCAGAAGCTCGATCTCTACCTGCCGCTCGCGGGCGGCGGGCCGAAGCCGGTGGTGCTGTTCTTCTATGGCGGCAACTGGGACAGCGGCAGCAAGGCGGACTATCTGTTCCTCGGCGAAGCGCTCGCCTCGCGCGGCTTCGTCGTCGCGATCGCCGACTATCGGATCTATCCCGAGGTGAAGTATCCCGAGTTCCTCGCCGATTGCGCCAATGCCGCGCGCTGGACCTTCGCGCATATCGCGGAGTATGGCGGCGATCCCGCGCGCGTGAGCCTGATGGGGCACTCGGCCGGCGCCTACAACGCGATGATGCTGGCGCTCGACCCGGAATGGCTCGGGCCCGAGCGCGCGCGCATCAAGAGCGTCGTCGGCCTCGCCGGGCCCTACGATTTCCTGCCGCTCACCGATCCGACGCTGAAGATCATCTTCGCCACCGCGCCTGATCTGACGCTGACCCAGCCGATCCGCTATGCCGACGCCAGCGCGCCGCCGAGCCTGCTCGCGACCGGGCGGCTCGACACGACCGTGAGCCCGGGCAACGTCACGCGCCTGGCCGCGCGCCTGCAGGAGAAAGGCGCCACGGTCGCGACCGAGCGCTACACGCTTGCTCGGCCACATCACCCTCATCGGCTCGTTCGCGCGGCCGCTGCGCTGGGTCACGCCGGTGCTGGACGACGTGACGAGCTTCCTTGCCGAGGAGCCGCCTCCCGTGCATTGATGCGGTCGGGAAACGTCGGGGAGGCAAACATGGCAGAGCGCACGCGCCCGCCCTTTCGCGCCGAGCATGTCGGGAGCCTGTTGCGCCCGCGCGACGTGACGCAGGCGCGCGACGATTTCGCCGCGGGGCGGATTACGGCGCAGGAGCTGCGCGCGATCGAGGACCGCGCCATCCGCGCTGCCGTGACAAAGCAGGAGGAGCTCGGCCTCGGCGCCGTCACCGACGGCGAGATGCGGCGGCGCTCGTGGCACATGGATTACTTCTACGGCATCGGCGGACTCGAGAAGGTCGACGAGAAGGTCGAAGTGCCGTTCCACAACGAGGGCGGCGATTTCTCGTTTTCCATCGAGGGCCTGAAGATCGCCGGCAAGCTCCGCCTCGACCGCACCATTTTCGGCGAGGATTTCGCTTATCTGAAATCGGTGGCGCATGGCGTGCCGAAGCTCACCATCCCGTCGCCCTCGGTCATGCATCGCCGCGGCGGGCGCCTTCTCGACCGCACCGCCAATCCCGACGTGCATCGCATCTATGCCGATGTCGATGCGTTCTTCCATGATCTGAGCGCGGTCTATGCCGACGAGATCGAGCGCCTCGGCAAGCTCGGCCTCACCTATCTCCAGATCGACGACACGAGCTGGGCGAGCCTGTGCGATCCCGAGCAGCGCCGGCAGATGACCACGTCCGGCAGCGACGGCGAGCGCGTTCACCTCACCTATATCCGCGCCATCAACGACGCGCTGAAGCGCAAGCCCAAGGACATGGCGGTCGTGACGCACACCTGCCGCGGCAATTTCCGCTCGTCGTGGATCGCCTCGGGCGGCTACGACTTCATCGCCGAGCCGCTGTTCAGCGGGCTCGAGGTGGACGGATTCTTCCTCGAATACGACGACGCGCGCTCGGGCGGGTTCGCGCCGCTGCGCTTCATGCCCAAGGGCAAGATGGCCGTGCTCGGCCTCGTCACCAGCAAGAAGGGCGCGCTCGAGCGCAAGGACGATGTGAAGCGCCGCATCGACGAGGCGGCGAAATACGTGCCGCTCGAGCAGATCTGCCTGTCGCCGCAATGCGGCTTTTCCTCGACGGTCGAGGGCAACATCCTGAGCGAGGAGGAGCAGTGGGCGAAGCTCCGCCTCGTCGTCGAGGTGGCGCGCGAGGTGTGGGGATAAACTCCGTCATTGCGAGCGCGAGCCGAAGCAATCTCCTGCCGATGGGGATTGCTTCGGAGCATTCGCTCCTCGCAATGACGGCTAGCGGCGGAAGAAATTCCCGGCCTGGACCTTGACCGTCGCCGCTTCCGGATCGAAGGCGATGCCCATCGGGTCCTCGCCCGATCCCACCTTCTTGATCTGCCGGCGCAACAGGCGGCGCAACTGGGCGACGCCCTTGTCGGAGGTCGCCAGATGCTCCTCCGAATGCAGGCTGACCGGGCCTTGGCCCACTTGCGCCTCCCAGTCGCCGGGGAAGCGCTGATGCTCTTCCTCGCTCAGTTGCGACCACAGGCGCCCGTCGTAGTTGCGCGGCTCGCGCGGCACGAAATTCTCAGGCACGCGGCCGGCATGGAACAGGCGATAGCTCGTGTCGTCGACCGGCACGACCCAGCCGACGCGGTTGGCCTTGCCTTCCTTCATGTGCACGTCCGGCACGATGCGCACATGCGGGAAGCAGGACTTGCGTGACGCGGTCCATCTCGCGCCCGTCGTCGAGCTTGCGATAGGCGATGTAGCGCATGCCGTGATCGGCCTCGTCCCAGGTCACGACCGGCATGACGCCGAATTCGGGCACGAACTGCACGCCGCTGAAGGTCGTGTGCAGGATCGGGAGATGGAACGGGTCCATCACGTTCTCCCAATCGTTGAGCCAGTTGGTCGGCACGATCTCGACCGTGGTGTCGCCGCCGCCGCCGGTGCTGGCGCCGTCGGCGACGAGGCGCTCGCCCGCGCCCAGCTCCTCGAGGCAGTCGTAGCGCGGCAGCGCCGGCTTCTTGCCGGGCGGCCCCATATAGGCGAAGACGAGGCCGTAGCGCTCCTCGAGCGGGTACCAGGGCTGGCGCACGCGCTGGCGCTGGCGCCCGCCCTCGGGCTCGCACGGCTGATCGAGGCAGCGCCCTTCGACATCGAACAGCCAGCCGTGATAGCAGCAGCGGATGCCGTCATTCTCGACGCGGCCGTAATAGAGCGTGGTGCCGCGATGGCAGCAGCGCGGATAGAGCAGGCCCGGCCGGCCATTGCGGTCGCGGAAGACGACGAGGTCCTCGCCGAGGATGCGCACCTTCTGCGGCGTCGGCCCGACGCGCTCGGAGAGCGCCACCGGGTGCCAATAGCGGCGCATGAACTCGCCGCACGGCGTGCCCGGCGCCACCTCGGTGATCTCGGCGTCGTGCTGCTGCGGCGCGCGGCCATAGGCCGTGCCCTCGTCGCCCTGCCGGTTGCTCGTGCCTTCCATGTGCGCCCCTCCTCATGCCGCCGGCAGAATGAGGCCGCGCGCCTCGCCGAAGCCGATGCCGATCGCGCCCGGCTTCTCGGCGCGGGCGCGGAAGATCACCTCGTCGCCGTCTTCGAGCCAGCGCCGCTCCTCGCCGTTGCCGAGCTTCATCGCCTCGCTGCCGCGCTTGGTGATCTCGAGGAGGCAGCCGAGCGTGCCCGGCGCGGGCCCCGACAGCGTGCCGGTCGCGAGCAGATCGCCCGGGCGCAGGTTGCAGCCGTTCGACGCGTGATGCGCCACCATCTGCGCCACGGTCCAATAGCCGTTCGTCGCGTTGCAGAGGGCAAAGCGCAGCGGCGCCGCGCCCGCGGCGCGGCTCTTGGGCGTCGCGAGCAGCGCCTCGAGGGCGATGTCGAACCCGCATTCGCCCGTCTGGACGAGATGCGGCAAGGGCGCGGGATCGCCCGCCGCGTGCGCCTCGTTGGCGGCGCGGAACGGCTCGAGCGCGGCCTTGGTCACGATCCACGGCGACACCGTGGTGCAGAAGCTCTTGCCGAGGAAGGGACCCAGAGGCTGCGCCTCCCAGCCCTGGATGTCGCGCGCCGACCAGTCGTTCAAGAGACAGAAGCCGAAGATGTGCTCTTCCGCGTTTGCGATCGGGATCGTCTCGCCGAGCGCGTTGCCGGCGCCGATGTAGAAGCCCAGTTCCACCTCGCAATCGAGCGCGCGCGACGGGCCGAGGAACGGCGCCTCGGCGCCTTGCGGGCGGATCTGGCCCGAGGGGCGGCGGAAATTCGTGCCGCTCGGCACGATCGAGGAGGTGCGGCTGTGATACGCCACCGGCACGTACTTGAAGTTCGGCATGAGCGGATTTTCCGGCCGGAAGGCGCGGCCGGCGTTGGTCGCGTGATGGACCGAGCTGAAGAAATCGGAGAAGTCGCCGATCTCGGCCGGCAGCATGAGCTCGGCGTCGGCGATCGCGACGAGATGCGGCTCGACGCTCGCGCGCCGCGCGGAGCCTTCGCTGCCGAGCATTTCCGACAGCTCGCGCCGGAGCGCGTTCGCCGGCTCGTTGCCGAGCGCCAGCAGCGGATTGAGCGTGGCGCCGCTGGCCGCCGCGGCCGCCGTCGCGGCAGCGCCCGAGAAGATCGCGGCGCGATGGGCGGCGCCAAGATCGACGATGCGGTCGCCGATCGCGACGCCGCCGCGCGCGGCTTCCGGCACGCCCTTCCTGCGGAACACGCCGAACGGCAGGTTCTGCAGCGGGAAATCGGCGCCCGGCGCGTTCGCCGCCGCGATCCAGCTCGTGCGCTTGGGGTCATGCGTCTCGTCGAGGGCCATGTCATCTTCCCCGGAAGTGTTTTTCGAAACCGCTCCAGCATTGATCGTAGTCGCGCTGCAAGGCCGGCGTCTCGAGCGCGTAGCGCGTCGGGCGGCAGACGAGCCGCGTCTCGAACATGAAGGCGAGCGTGTCGGCGAGATAGTGCGGCGTCAGCGCGGCCGACGATGCCTCATCGTAGGAGGCGCGGTCGGGCCCGTGCGCGGCGAGGCAGTTGTGCAAGGTCGCGCCGCCCGGCGAAAAGCCCGACGCCTTGGCCTCGTAGGCGCCGTGGATGAGGCCCATGAACTCGCTCATCACGTTCCTGTGGAACCACGGCAGGCGGAACGTGTGCTCGGCCACCTGCCAGCGCGGCGGGAAGATGACGAAATCCACATTCGCCGTGCCGGGGATGCCCGAGGGCGAGGTCAGGACGGTGAAGATCGACGGATCGGCATGGTCGAAGCTCACCGTGTTGATGACCATGAAATTCGCGAGATCGTATTTGTAGGGGACGTAGTTGCCGTGCCAGGCGACGACGTCCAAGGGCGAATGATCGAGTGCCGCGGCCCACAGATTGCCCTCGAATTTCTGCACCAGCTCGACCTTGGCGTCGCGGTCCTCGTAGGCGGCGACGGGCGCCAGGAAGTCGCGCGCATTGGCGAGGCCGTTGGCGCCGATGGGGCCGAGCTCAGGCAGGCGCAGGAGCGCGCCGTAATTCTCGCACACATAACCCCGCGCCGGGCCGTCCGGCACATCGACGCTGAACTTGATGCCGCGCGGAATGACGGCGATCTCGCCGGGCGCCGCCGCGAGCGCGCCAAGCTCGGTGCGCAGCACGATGCGCCCCTCCTGCGGCACGAGCAGCAGCTCGCCGTCGCAATCGGCGAAATAGCGCTCATCCATCGCGCGGCTGGCGAAATAGCAATGGATGGCGATGCCGAAGCGCGCCGATAGCATCGCCATTGCCGGCGAGCGTGACGAGCCCGTCGATGAAGTCCGTCGCTGCCGCGGGCGGCGGCAACGGGTCCCAGCGCAGGCGGTTCGGCGGCGGCACCGCTTCGTCGAACGGCGTCGAGCGGATGAGGCCGTTATCGATGCGGCGATAAGGCCCGTGCGCGGCCGAGGGCCGGATGCGGTAGAGCCAGGTGCGGCGGTTCTCGGCCCGGGGCGCGGTGAAGGGCGCGCCCGAGACGCCCTCGGCATAAAGCCCGAGCGGCGGCTTCTGCGGCGAGTTCTGGCCCTTGGGCAAGGCCCCCGGCACCGCCTCGGTCGCGAACTCGTTGCCGAAGCCCGAGAGATAGCGAAGCTCGCTCATATGCGCCTCCTCGCGGCAAACGCCATTTGGCTTCGTTTCGCCGCCAAGGGCAACAGGCTGGTCGGGGCTCAGCCGTGCCGCAGGTTGCGCGTCATCGCCTCGGACAGCGGGACCGCGCCGGGATCGAGGCCGCGCGCGAGGAAGACGCTACAGCACGCCGAGCATCTCGCCGACGAGCGGATGGCGCACGATGTCGCACTCGGCGAGGCGGATGACGGCGACGCCCGGCAGCACGTCGAGGCGGCGTGCGATGTCGGTGAGGCCCGAGAGGCCTTCGAGCAGATCGCTCTGGTCGGGATCGCCGGTCACCACCATGGTCGAATGCCAGCCGAGCCGCGTCAGCAGCATCTTGATCTGGCCATAGGTGCAGTTCTGCGCCTCGTCGATCACGATGAAGGCGTTGTTGAGCGTGCGCCCGCGCATGTAGGCGATCGGCGCGATCTCGATCGCGCCTTCGCCGAGGAGCTGCTTCAGGCGCCGGCCGCCGAGCCGCTCGGCGAGCGCGTCGTAGAGCGGGCGCAGATAGGGCGCGAGCTTGTCCTCGAGATCGCCGGGCAGGAAGCCCAGGCGCTCGCCCGCCTCGACCGCCGGCCGGGTCAGCACGATGCGGCCGATCCGGCCGGCCTCGAGCGCCTCGACCGCGGCGGCGATGGCGAGATAGGTCTTGCCGGTGCCGGCCGGCCCGAGCGCCAGGATCAGGTTGTGGCGGCTGATCGCCGCCATGAGGGCGCGCTGCGTTTCGCTCCTCGGGCGGACGGTGCGGACATAGGCCTGGTCGCGCTCGCCCTCGCCGTCCGCGCCACGCTCCCACGGTCCCCCGAACAGCGGCTCGACATTCGTCTGGGCGCGGTTCGGGCGTTTGGCCATGGTCCGTCCTTTTCTGGATAAGTGATTGAGGAAACAGCAGGAGTCTTCGTCCCGCGGGGTGTGCGGGAGGGGCGCGCGGAAGCGATGTTCGAGAAAGACCTTCGGCGAAGATGCGCGGCAGCCGGAAGACCAAGGCGGGAGCCCACGAAATCGACGTGCGTCACGATACCGGTGAATTGCTGATTTGTCACCAGCCGTTGTAGGTCGATTTGGTGATGCTACTATGACTTGGGGCTTGAGGGCCCTGATTCCGAGCGAAAAGGCCGCGCCAGCAGAGCCGCCACGACCGCGTCGATGGCGGCGCCGCGATGCAGGATGGCGTCGATCCCGGCCGCGATCGGCATTTCGACGCCGACTCGCGCGGCGAGCGCCACCGCCGCCGGGGCCGAGCTCACCCCCTCGGCGACGGACTGGCGCTCGCCCTCGATGGCGGCCAGCGTGCGCCCCTCGCCCAAGGCGACGCCGAGCGAATAGTTGCGCGATTGCAGGCTGGTGCAGGTCAGCGCGAGGTCGCCGAGCCCGGACAGGCCGAACAGCGTCTCGCGCCGCGCGCCCTTGGCCGCGGCGAGCCGCATCATCTCGGCGAGGCCGCGCGTGATGACCGCGGCGCGCGCATTCTCGCCGAAGCCGCGCCCGACGACGATGCCGCAGGCGATCGCCTCGATGTTCTTGACCGCGCCGCCGATCTCGGCGCCGAGCGGATCGTCCGAGAGATAAGGCCGGAACGTCCGGCTGCCGAGCGCCGCGATGAGCTTCTGGCCGAGATCGGCATCGGCCGTCGCGAGCGTGACCGCGGTCGGCTGTCCGCGCGCCACCTCATGCGCGAAGGTCGGGCCCGACAGCACGGCCACGGGCGCGCCGGGCAAGGTCTCGCGCAGCACTTCGCTCATGAGCGCGCCGGTCTTCGACCTCGATGCCCTTGGTGCAGATGACGACGGGTGCCGCCGGCGCGAGCGCCAGGCCCGCCGTCACGGCGCGGACATATTGCGCCGGAACCGAGAGCAGAACGGCATCGGCGCGCGCCGCCTCGGCGAGGTCGGACGTGGCGCGCAGGCCCGGATCGAGCGCGACCCCCGGCAGGAACACCGGGTTCTCGTGCGCGGAATTGATCGCGGCGACGGTCTCGGCCTCGCGCGCCCACAGCACGATCTCGCGCCCGGCGCGCGCGAGCGTCTGCGCGAGCGCCGTGCCCCACGCGCCGCCGCCGAGGATGAAGAGACGATTCATGCGCCCGCGATGGTAGCGACGGCGGCGCGCGGCGTCATGCCTTGACCCCGGCGCCCGATGCGGGCGGCGCCGCGGGATCGAGCGGCCAGCGCGGGCGCGGCGCGAAATCGAGCGTATCGGTGAGGCCAAGGCGCAAGCGCTCGATCCCGGCCCAGGCGATCATCGCGCCGTTATCGGTGCAGAGCGCGGGCGAAGGCGCCGACGAAGGCGAGCCCCGCATCCGCCGCGAGCTCCTCGAGCCGCGCGCGCAAGGCCCGGTTGGCGGCGACGCCGCCGGCGGCGACGAGCGTGCGTGACCGCGCCGCGCGCGAGCGCGATGGCGTTCCTCGTGCGGTCGATGAGGCAATCGGCGATCGCCGCCTGAAGAGAAGCCGCGAGGTCGTTGCGATCCGCCTCCGCGCACTGGGCCGCGCGCTGCGCCAACGCCGTCTTGAGGCCGGAGAAGGAGAAATCGCAGCCCGGCCGGCCCAGCATCGGCCGCGGCAGGGGAAAGCGCGCGGCATCGCCCGCGAGAGCCGCGCGCTCGACCGCCGGCCCGCCGGGATAGGGCAGGCCCAGGAGCTTCGCGCCCTTGTCGAACGCCTCGCCGGCGGCGTCGTCGATGGTGGTGCCGAGGCGGCGATAGCGCCCGACGCCCTCGACCCGCAGAAGCTGGCAATGGCCGCCCGAGACGAGCAGCAGGAGATAGGGAAACGCCACATCCTGCTCGAGCCGCACGGAGAGCGCGTGGCCCTCGAGGTGGTTGACGGCGATGAAGGCGAGGCCGCGCGCGAGTGCGATCGCCTTCGCCTCCATCACGCCGACGATGACGCCGCCGATGAGGCCGGGCCCGCCGGTCGCCGCCACCGCGTCGAGCGCGTCGAACCCGACGCCCGCCTCGTCGAGCGCGCGCGCGATGAGGCCGTCGAGATGGTCGAGATGCGCGCGCGCCGCGATCTCGGGCACGACGCCGCCATAGGGGCGGTGGTCGTCGAGCTGCGACAGCACGAGGTTGGAGCGGATGCGCGGCGCGCCGTCGCTCACCACGGCGGCGGCGGTCTCGTCGCAACTCGTCTCGATGCCGAGCACCAGCATCCGAGGAATATAGCGCACCCGGCCGCACGGTCCCCCTAAGGGGGAGGGAACGCACCAAATCCTTCCCCCGTGACGGGGAGGGTTGGGGCGGCTACGCCTCTGCTAAGAGGCAAGCCATGACCCCGGTCCTCCGGCTCGGCACGCGCGGCAGCCCGCTCGCCTTGGCGCAGGCGCAGCAGGCGGTGGCGCGGCTTGCGGCGGCGCATCCCGCCCTGGCGGCGCCGGGCGCCATCGCGATCGTGACGGTGCGCACCAGCGGCGACCGCATCACCGACCGGCCGCTCGCCGAGATCGGCGGCAAAGCGCTCTTCACCAAGGAAATCGAGGAGGCGCTCATCGACGGACGCATCGATCTCGCCGTTCATTCGCTGAAAGACATGGAGACGGTGCTGCCGCAGGGGCTCGACATCGCCTGCTGCCTGCCGCGCGAGGATCCGCGCGACGCGCTGGTCGCGACCGGCGGCGTGCGGCGCATCGCCGAGCTGGCGCAGGGTGCCATCGTCGGCACCTCGTCGGTGCGGCGCAAGGCGCAGCTTCTGGCGGCGCGGCCCGATCTCACGATCGTGCCGATGCGCGGCAATGTCGGCACGCGGCTCGGCAAGCTGAGCCAGGGCGAGTGCGCGGCCACGGTGCTGGCGGCGGCGGGATTGAACCGGCTCGGCCGCAGCGCCGCGATATCCGCGCTCATCGATCCGGCCGACATGCTGCCCGCGCGCGGGGCAAGGCATCATCGCCATCGAGACGCGCGAGACCGATCTGCGCGTGCGCGAATTGCTGGCCGCCATCGACGACGAAGCCGCCTCGCGCGCGGCGGCGGCCGAGCGCGCCGTGCTGGCGGCGCTGGGCGGCACGTGCCGCACGCCGATCGCCGCGCTCGCCACCATCGCCGGCACGCGCCTCATGCTCGAGGCGATGGTGATCGAGCCCGACGGCAGCGCGCTGTGGCGCGCGCGGCGCACCGGGCCGGTCATCGACATGCGCGCGATCGGGGACGATGCCGGCGCCGAACTGCGCGCGCTCGTGCGCCCGGGCCTCCTCGCGTGAAGGCGCTCGTCACCCGTCCGCGCGAACAGGCCGAAGATCTCGCCGCGGCGCTCGCGCGCGCGCGGCATCGAGCCGGTGCTGGAGCCGCTCGTCGCGATCCGCTGGCGCGCGGACGGCGCGCGCGTGCTGGCGCCGCTGCTCGAGGGCGCGGCCGGTCTCCTCTTCACCAGCGCCAACGGCGTGCGCGCCTTTGCCGCAGCCTCGGCGCGGCGCGATCTGCCGGCGCTCGCGGTGGGCGACGCCACGGCAGATGCTGCGCGCGCGGCGGGCTTCGCCGACGTGGCCAGCGCCGGCGGCACCGTCGCGGACTTGGCATTGCTCGTGCGGCGGCGCCTCAAGCCCGAGGCCGGCGCGCTCGTCCACAGCGCGGCGCAGGAGGTCGCGGGCGATCTTGCCGGCGCGCTCGGCCGGGACGGCTACGAGGTGCGCCGCGCCATCCTCTACGACGCCGTGCCGGCCGCACGCGTTGAGCGCCGCGACGGCGGCGCAGCTGCGCGCCGGGGCGATTGCGGCGGCAATCTTTTTCTCTCCCCGCACGGCGGCGACGTTTGTTAGGCTCGTGCGCGCCGCCGGGCTCGACCGCGCCTGCCGCGCCATCGCGGCGGTTGCGCTGAGCCCGGCAGTGGCGGACGAACTCGACGTGAGCTGGCGCGCGCTCCACGTCGCATCCGCCCCGACCGGCGCCGCACTTCTCGATGCGTGCGAGCGCGCCTGTCGACGAGCTGAGACGGACGCTGAGAGCGGAACCTCCATGAGCGACCCGCGCGAAGACGAAGGTGGCCCGTCCCCGCCACCGCCGCCGCCGCTGCCCGAAGCGGACGCGAAACCCGCGGAAGCGGCGCCGCCCGCCGCCCCGCCCGTCCGCCGCCGCCCGAGCCGCCGCGTCCGCCGCCGCCGCGCGACCCGCCGGAGCCCAAGGCTTCGCACGCCGCCGCATGGGCCTTGTCGCTGCTCGTGCTGGCGCTGGCGCTCGTCGGCACGGCGCCGTACTGGACGCCGTGGCTCGTGCCGCTCCTGCCCTGGAGCGGGCGGCAGGCCGACAATCTGCGCGGGTTCGAGGAACGGCTCGACGCGGCCGAAAGCCAACGCAAGGACGCCGAGGCGCGGCTCGGCCGGCTCGAAGCGCAGACGGCGAGCCAAGGCGCGCCGGTTGCGGCGCCGGCCGACACGGCGGCGCTCGACCGCATCGGCGCGCGGCTCGACGCGCTCGAGCAGCGCAGCGCGGCCGCGGCCGCGCCCGACACCGCGGCGCTGACGCAATCGCTGCAGCAGATGGGCGCGCGCCTCGATGCGCTCGACGCCAAGCTCGGCCAGCTCGCGAGCGCTGCAAAGCGCGGGCGACGCGGGCGATGTGCGCCTCCTCGCCGCGCTCGCGGCGCTGCGTGCGGCGCTGGCCGGCTCGGGCCCGTTCGACGGCGAGCTGCGCGCCGTGCTGGCGCTGGCGCCGGGCGATGCCGCGGTCGCCGCTGCGTTGCAGCCGTTGTCGGGCGCGGCCGCCGCGGGCATTCCGAGCGCCGCCCTGCTGGCCGAGCGCTTCCGCGCCGAGGGCGCGCCGGCGATCCTGCGCGCGGCACCGGCAGCGGCGCAAGCGGGCGACGATCTCGCCGCGCGCGTGCTGGCCCAGGTGAAAAGCCTCGTCACCGTCCGCCGCATCGACGCAAGCGGCAGCGCCACACCCGCCGACGCCACGGAAGCGGCGGTGCGCACGGCCGAAGGCGCGTTCGAGCACGGCGATCTCGCCGGCGCCATCGCGGCGCTGCAGGGCCTGAGCGGCGCCGCCGCCGATGCGGCCAAGCCCTACCTCGCGGCGGCGCAGCAGCGGCGCGACGCCGAGAGCGCGGTTTCGGGCCTCGCGCAGAAGACCGCTGCGCGCCTGGCCGCTTCCGCCCGCCGCCGCCGCCGCAAGAGGCGCATTGATGCGCGCGATCCCGGCGCTCGTCGCGATCGCGCTCATCGTCGCCGCGGTGGTGTTCGTGGCGAACCAATCGGGCGGCGTCGTCATCACCTGGCGCGGCTGGGAGATCGAGACCAGCGTCGCCGTGCTGGCGCTGGCGACCGCCGCGGCGGCGGTGGCGGTCGCCATCCTCGTGCGCCTCGTGCGCTTCCTCCTGCGCAGCCCGCACCATTTCAGGCGCGCGCGGCGCGAGCGGCGGCGGCGCGACGGCTATCGCGCGCTGACGCAGGGCATGGTGGCGGTCGCGGCCGGCGATGCCGAGGAGGCGCAAAAACTCGCGCGCCGCGCCGACAACCTGCTGTCCGAGCCGCCGCTCACGCTCCTCCTTTCGGCGCAGGCGGCGCAACTGAACGGCGACGAGCGCGCCGCCGCCACCTACTTCACCGCCATGCTGGAGCGGGCGGAGACGGAATTTCTCGGCTTGCGCGGGCTCATCATGCAGGCGCTGCGCGAGGGCGACGAGGCGACGGCGCTGCGCCTGACGACGCGCGCCAAGGAATTGCGGCCGAAGACGCCGTGGGTGCTGACGCATCTGCTCGAATTGCAGGCGCGGCACGGCAACTGGCAGGCGGCCGAGGCGACGCTGGTCGAAGCCGAGCGGCGGAAGGCGCTGGCGCAGCCCGCGAGCCGCCACCGTCACGCCGTGATCCTGCATCAGCACGCGGCCGAGGCCGACGCCGAGGGCCGCGGCAGCGAGGCGATGCGGCTGGCGCGCAAGGCCAACTCGCTCGCGCCCGAATTCGCGCCGGCCGCGGTGCGCTATGCCCGCATGCTGGCGGTGCGCGGCCAGAAGCGGCGGGCGCGCCGCACGCTCGAGGCGGCGTGGCGCGCGGCGCCTCATCCGGCGGTGGCCGCGGCCTATGACGAGCTCTTCGCCGAGGAGCCGCCGTTGCAGCGCATGAAGCACGTGGCGCGGCTCGCCGCACTCAATCCCGATCATCTCGAAAGCCGCATCGCGCTCGCCGCCGCCGCGCTCAAGGCGCGGCTCTGGGGCGAGGCGCGGCGCCACCTGGCGCCGGCCTTGGGCGCCAACGGCGAGACGGCATCGCCGCGCGTCGGCCGCCTCATGGCGGAGCTCGAGGAATTGGAGCATGGCGACCTTGCATCGACGCGCCTGTGGCTCACGCGCGCCGCGACATCGGCAACGCAGGACCCGGCCTGGGTGTGCGATGCGTGCGGCAAGGAAAGCGCCGAGTGGCGCGCGGTGTGCGACAATTGCCACGGTTTCGCCACGCTCGAATGGAGCGCGGCGGACCGGCCGCCGCGCCGCGCGCTCGAACACGCGCTGCCGGCGACGGGCTTGCCGCCGCCGCGGCCGTAAGCGAGTATCCTGCGCGAGACAGCGAAGGAGAGCCGCCATGTCCGAGCCGGTGTGGTTCCAGTTCCTCACGCCGCGCGACAAGGAGGTGTTCGCCGCCGCCGGCTATGGCGCGCGCGCCGGCTATGGCAAGCGCCCGGCGCTCCTCATCATCGACGTGAACTACAATTTCTGCGGCGACCGGCGCGAGCCGATCGTCCAGTCGATCAAGCGCTGGCGCAATTCGTGCGGCGAGGACGCGTGGGACGCGCTGCCGGTGCTGAAGCGCGTCATCGACGCGGCGCACGCGCAGGGGCTGCCGGTCATCTACACCACCGGCGTCAGGCGGCCGGACAATTGGGACGCCGGCAGCTGGTCGTGGAAGAACAACCGCAACGACGAAGCGCCGACCGTCATGCACACCAACCAGGACGGCAACGAGATCATGCCGCAGATCGCGCCCGATCCCTGCGACATCGTCGTGCCGAAGCAGAAGCCGTCGGGGTTCTACGGCACCAACCTCTTGAGCTATCTGACGCTCCTCGGCTGCGACAGCGTCATCGTGTGCGGCACGACGACGAGCGGCTGCGTGCGCGCGACCGTGCTCGACAGCTTCAGCAACAATCTCCGCACCACCGTCGTCGAGGACGGGTGCTTCGACCGCTCGCAGGCGAGCCACGCGATCAACCTGTGCGACATGCACGCAAAGTACGCCGACGTGGTGAAGGCGGACGAGGCGATCGCGTTCATCCGAAGGCCTGCCCAAGGGCCTGTTCGAGCTGCCGTCGGGCCAGCGCGTCGGCTGAGCCGCGCTTTTCCTTGCGCGCAATGCGCGGCGATGCGATAAGCTCGCCGCTCCTTGGTCAAGCGGTGGATGTTCGAATGTTGCAACGCGCCTGGATCGCCGCATTCGCGGCCGTCCTTCTCGTCATGATGGGAGGTCCCGTGAGCGCCGCCGATCTCGACAACACGATCTACCTCGACGTGCCGGCCGGCCGCGTGGTGATCGAGCTGCGCCCCGACCTCGCGCCGAAGACGGTGGCGCGCATCAAGGAATTGGCGCGGAAGGGATTCTACGACGGCATCGCCTTCCATCGCGTCATCGCCGGCTTCATGGCGCAGACAGGCGATCCCAAGGGCGACGGCACCGGCGGCTCGGGCCAGAAGCTCAAGGCCGAATTCTCCCAGGCCCACCACGTGCGCGGCACGGTGTCGATGGCGCGGGCGCAGGACCCCGACAGCGCCGACAGCCAGTTCTTCATCTGCCTCGCGCCCGCTCCCTTCCTCGACGGCAAGTACACGATCTTCGGCCAGGTCGCCTCGGGCATGGAATTCGTCGACGCCATCAAGAAGGGCGATGCCGACCGCAACGGCTCGGTGAGCGATCCCGACCGCATCGTCAAGATGCAGGTCGCTGCCGACGCGGAGAAGAAGCCGTAGGCGTCGCTGCGTCCAGCAGCGCAGCGTCCTGCGACTGCGCGCGCTGGCGCGCGCTCCGCTCAGGATGAGGACTTCTTCGCCTCATCCTGAGCGGATGCCCGAAGCGCAGCGCAGGGCGTAGTCGAAGGACGCAACGTCCAGCTGAGTCGCTGGCTCCGCTCGTTCGCCGTCTATCGCGACCGGCGCATGCTGGCGATCCTGTGCATGGGCTTCGCGAGCGGCCTGCCGCTGGCCTTGACCGGATCGACCTTCTCCATCTGGCTCGTAGAGGCGCACGTCTCGCTGACCGCGATCGGCCTCTTCGCCAATGTCGGGCTCGCCTATACGCTGAAATTCCTGTGGGCGCCGGTCGTCGATCGCGTGGCCGTGCCGCTTCTGACGCGGGCGCTCGGGCGGAGGCGCGGCTGGGCGATCGCCATCGAGCTGGCGCTCGCGGCCGCGCTCGTGGCGCTGGGCGCGCTCGACCCGGCGCATGCGCCGCTGGTCCTTCTGTTCGCGCTCGCGGCGCTCGTCGCGTTCCTGTCGGCGAGCCAGGACATCGTCATCGACGCCTATCGCGTCGAGCTGCTCGACGAGCTGCAGCAGGGCGGCGGCGCGGCGGCGACGCAGGTGGGCTATCGCATCGGCATGGTCGCCTCGACCGCGGGCGCGCTTTATCTCGCGACATATTTCGGCTGGTTCGCGGCCTACGTGGCGATGGCGGCGCTCCTCGGCATCGGCATGGCTGAGCGTGCTGATGACGCGCGAGCCGAAGGTCGCGGCGGGCGCCGCGCGAAGCGTCGTTCGAGAGCGCGGTCGTCGCCCCCTTCGCCGAGTTCGTGCGGCGCGACCACGCCATCGCCATCCTCGCCTTCGTCGTGCTCTACAAGCTCGGCGACGCGCTCGCCGGGTGGATGTCCAATCCGTTCTACATCATCCTGGGCTTCAGCAAGATCGAGATCGCGAACGTCGCCAAGGTGTTCGGGCTGGCGGCGAGCATCGCCGGCGTCATCGCCGGGGGCGGCGTCGTCTATCGCCTCGGCATCATGCCGGCGCTGCTCGTGTGCGGCGTGCTGCAGATGCTGTCGAACCTCATGTACATCGTGCAGCTTTGGGCCGGGCCCGATCCGGCCATGCTCGCGCTGACGATCGCGGTCGAGAACGTCACCGGCGGCATGAGCTCGGCGGCGTTCGTCGCTTATCTCTCGCGGCTCTGCAATCCGGCCTTCACGGCCACGCAATATGCGCTGCTCTCGGCGCTCGCCGCGGCGCCGCGCACGCTCTTCACCGCGTCGGGCGGCTATCTCGTCGAGCGCATGGGCTGGGCGCCGTTCTTCGTGCTCGCGACATGCCTCTGTTTGCCGAGTCTCCTCCTCCTTTGGAGGCTGATGCAGGCGCCGCGCGCGCTCCCGGCCGATTGACCCATTCTTGCCACGCGCCGGGTCGCGGGGCGGCGATAGCCTTCCCTGGTCGAATTTGAAGGGGAGCGTCCGATGCGAGAGAAGGTGGCGCGCTGGTCGATCCGGACTTCGTGGCTTTTCATCTCAGTGGCGAGCGTCGGCGCCTGGGCCGCGATCGGCGCATCGTGCGGCTCGTCGCCTGAGTCGATCGAGCGGCATCGTAGCATTTTCATCCGCCTGTCATTGCGAGCGGAGCGAGCGATCCCGGGATCGCGATCGGAGCGATCTGCGCTCGTCGCATGACGCTGAGTCAGCCGATCCGCAACAGCCGGGCGCGATTGCGGTTGAGCCAGACGCGCTGGCGGTCGGAGCCGGGGCAGAGTTTCTCGACGAGCCGCCAGAAACGCGTGCCGTGATTCATGTGGACGAGGTGCGCCACCTCGTGCGCCACGACATAGTCGAGCACCTCTTCCGGCGCGAACACCAGGCGCCAGGAAAAGCACAGATTGCCCGAGGCCGAGCAGCTGCCCCAGCGCGTGCGGGTGTCGCGCACGCTGACGCGGACGATGGTGCGCTCGATCCGCTCCGCGAGCACGCGCGCGCGCGTCGACAGCTCGCGCCGCGCCCGCTCGCGCAGATGATCGCGCACGCGCCGCGCCAGATGCAGCTTGTCGCCGCTCACCAGGATCTCGCTTCCTCGATCCACACGGCGCCGCGCCCGAGGCTCGAGCGCACGTGGCGGATGCGGTGCAGCACGCCGAGGAGCGGCACATCGACGCCGTCGGCGATCTCGGTGCGCGGCGGCAGCGCGGCCAGGCGCCGCTCGAGCCAGCGCCGGTTCGTCTCGAAGAATTCGAGCGCGCGCGCAAGCGAGCTGCGCGGCGGCAGCACGAGATCGACCGTCTCGCCTTGCGGATCGATGCGCAGCGCCATGCGGCGCGCGCGCGGATGCTGCGACACGCGCACCGGCACCGCGCCGCCCATGAGCGACAGCGATTCGAGATCCATCCTGAGGAGCGATGATCGGCCCACGCCCCAAGCTTATACGAAGATTGGCCGCGAGCAAGAACGCTCGCGCGGAGGCGGCTCAGGGCGCGCGGTCGAGGAGATGGACGAACGAGCCCATGACGTTGCCGCTGACGCGGCCCGCGCCGCCGAGCGCGTTGCCTTCGCCGTCGGCGAGCGCGAAGAGAGGATCGCCCGGTCCTTCGTCGCTGACCGTCGCGTAATGAAACTCGTGCCCGCGATAGCGCGCGCCGGCGGCGCCGAGCGCCGATGCGTGCATGAGCCGCGCCTCGCGATATCCCAGATGCAGGCGGCGGTCGGCGAAGCTCGTCTCGAGCGGCAGCAGTCCCGCCATTTCGTAGAGCGCGCCGGCGCCGTCAGTAAGCGCGCGCCCGAGACGTCATATAGCCGCCGCATTCGCCATAAATCCGCGCCCCGCGCGCGGCTGCATCGCGCAATCCGGCGCGGAAGCGGCGCGCAGCGGCAAGCGTGCCGGCGTGCAGCTCGGGATAGCCGCCCGGCAGATAAACCGCATCGCACGATGGCTCGGGCGCCTCGTCGGCCAGCGGCGAGAAGAAGCTCAGGCTCGCGCCCGCTTCGCGCCAGCCTTCGAGCACGAATTCGTAAGCAAACGCAAAGGCCCGGTCGCGCGCGACGGCGATGCGCTGACCGAAGCGGCGGCAGCGCGGCCGCGCCCGTTCGCGGCGCGAGCGCGGCCGGCGCGGCGAGCGCCAAAAGGCGCGCCACGTCGATCTCCGCCTCGGCTTTTTCGGCGGCGCGCGCGAGCATCGCGGCGAGCATCGCCGTGCTCGGATGCCTGCACGAGGCCCAGATGGCGCGACGGGAGTGCCAACGCGGGATCGCGCGACAAGGCGCCGAGGAGCGGCACCTCCGGCACGTCGCGTGCGAGCGCTGCTGCGAGGAGCGCGCGATGGCGCGCGCTGCCGACGCGATTGAGGATGAGCCCGGCGATCTTCGTCTCCGGCCGGTGCCGCGCGAACCCCTGAACGAGCGCCGCGACCGATGCGCCCGCGCCGGCGCAATCGACGACGAGCACGATCGGCCAGCCGACGATGGCGGCAAGCGCCGCCGTCGATCCGGCGTGGCCCGCGCCGATGCCGTCGAAGAGCCCCATCGCGCCCTCGCACAGCACGAGATCGGCCGTGGCGCACGCGGACAGCGCGCGGCGATCGTCTCGCGCCGCATCGCCCAGGCGTCGAGATTGCGGCACGGCGCGCCGGTCGCCGCCGCGAGAAACGCGGCATCTATATAGTCGGGACCCGATTTCGCCGCGGCGACGCGCACGCCGCGCCGCTTGAGCGCGCCCAAAAGCGCCAGCGCGACCACGGTCTTGCCGCTGGCCGAGGATGGTGCCGCGAGAATGAGGCCATTCGGCATCTTTCACGCCAGGAGATTGAGTTTTTGCGCGAGCGCCACCACCGGACCGATGGCGACGACCGCCGGCGGCTCGATTGCGGCCGCGCGCGCGTCCGCGGCGGCACGGCCAAGGCTCGTCGTCAGCACGCGCTGGCCAGCCATCGTTGCCTTGCTGATGATGGCGACCGGCTCGTCGGCCGCGCGCCCCGCTGCGATGAGCCGCGCCGCGATCGTATCGAGATGCTTCAGCGCCATGTAGATCACCAGCACCGGCGCCGCGCGCGCGAGCGCCGCCCAGTCGATCCCGTCGGGCACGTCGCCGCCGCTCGCGTATCCCGTCACGAAGGCGACGGCCGAATTGGTGTCGCGATGCGTCGCCGGGATGCCCGCCGCGGCGAGCCCGCCGATGCCGGCGGTGATGCCCGGCACGACGCGGCACGGAATGCCCGCCGCCGCAAGCGCCGCCGCCTCCTCGCCGCCGCGGCCGAACACGAACGGGTCGCCGCCCTTCAAGCGCAGCACGCGCTTGCCCTCGCGCGCGAAGCGGATGAGGCGCAGCGAGATGTCGGGCTGCTGCGGCGACGGCTTGCCGCCGCGCTTGCCGGCATAGTCGAGCGCCGCGCCCGCGCGCGCGAGGCGCAGGATGCGCGGATCGACGAGCGCGTCGTAGACGACGACGTCGGCCGATTTCAGCGCATGGAGCGCCAGCACGGTCAGGAGCCCGGGCGCGCCCGGCCCGGCGCCGACGAGCCACACCGAGCCGGGCGCGAAATCGGGGAGGGCGAACAGGCCGTCGTCGAGCTCCATCGCGGAAACTCTAGCACATGGCCCTCCGCACGTCGTCCCCGCGCAGGCGCGGACCCAGAGCAAGCGGCGTGCTGCCCTGGATTCCCGCTTTCGCGGGAATGACGGCGCGGCCTAGACTTCGCGCATGGCGGAGGCAAAGCCCGTGTTGCGGCGCGGCTGGTCGACCGGCGCGTGCGCGGCGGCGGCGGCGCGCGCCGCGTTCGAGGGGCTCGTCAGCGGGCATTTCCCCGATCCGGTGACGATCGCGCTGCCGGGCGGCGAGCGGCCGCGCTTTGCGCTCGCGCTGCAGGAACGGCGGAACGGCATGGCGCGCGCCGGCATCGTCAAGGACGCGGGCGACGATCCCGACGTGACGCATGGCGCGCTGGTGATCGCCGAGCTGACGCGCGCGGCGCCCGGTGCCGGCATCAGCTTCCGCGCCGGCGACGGCGTCGGCACCGTCACGCTGCCGGGCCTGCCGCTTGCCGTGGGCGAGCCCGCGATCAATCCGGGCCCGCGCGCCATGATCGCGGCGGCGCTCAACGAGCTCGAGCGCGATCCCGACCTCGAGGTCACGCTGTCGATCCCGGGAGGTGCCGCGCTCGCGACGAAGACGATGAACGCGCGGCTCGGCATCGTCGGCGGGTTGTCGATCCTCGGCACCACCGGCATCGTCGTGCCTTATTCGTGCTCGGCCTGGATCGCGTCGATCGAGCGCGGCATCGATGTCGCGCGCGCGGCGGGATTGGCGCACATCGCCGCCGCGACCGGCCGCACCTCCGAAGCCGCGGTGCAGAAGCTCCATGGGCTCGCGCAGCTGGCGCTCATCGACATGGGCGACTTCGTCGGCGGCGTGCTGAAATACCTGCGCCGCCATCCGGTGCCGCGCCTCACGCTCGCCGGCGGCATCGCCAAGATGGCGAAGCTCGCGGAGGGCCATCTCGATCTCCACTCGGCGCGCAGCCGCATCGGCAACGCAGAACTCGCGCGCCGGCTCGCCCGCATCGGCGCGCCCGAGGCGGTCGTCGCGGCGGGCGACGAAGCGGCGAGCATCGGCGCGACGATGGCCGCGCTCGACGCGCCGCTTGCCCAGGCGTTCGCCGCGAGCATCGCCGCGGATGCGCGCGGCGTGGCGCTCGAGCGGCTCAGGGCCGGCATTGTGGTAGACGTGGCGATCTTCGACCGCGCCGGCACTCTTCTCGCCCATGCCGGCCCCTGACGCGCGCGCCGTCCTGATCCTCGGCGGCACCGCGGAAGCGGCCGCGCTCGCGCGCGCGCTCGTGGAACGGTTCGGCGACAGGTTGCGCGTCATCACCTCGCTCGCCGGCCGGACCGCGCAGCCCTGCGCCCGTGCCCGGCGCCGTGCGCACCGGCGGGTTCGGCGGCGCGGACGGGCTTGCGGCATATCTCCGCGCGGACGGCATCGCGCTCCTCGTCGACGCGACGCATCCCTTCGCCGTCACGATCTCGCGTCACGCGCGGCTTGCGGCGGAGGCGGCATCCGTGCCGCGCCTCGGCCTCGTGCGGCCATCGTGGCGCGCCGCCGCCGGCGACCGCTGGATCGAGGTGCCGGATGCCGCAGCGGCCGCGCGCGCAGTGGCGCGCCTCGCTCGTAGCGCCTTTCTCACCATCGGCGCACGCGAACTGGGCGCATTCGCGGGCCTCGACGGCGTCCGCTTCGTCGTCCGCCTGATCGAGAAGCCGCGCGAAAAATCTCCCCTTGGCGACGCAGTTTTTGTGATCGCGCGGCCACCTTTCACACTGGACGACGAGACCCGGCTTCTGCATCGTTATGGCATCGGGGTCGTGGTCGCGAAGGCGAGCGGAGGCGCGCTTCCGGCGAAGCTCGTGGCGGCGCGCGAGGCCGGGATCCCGGTCGTGCTTCTGGAGCGCCCGCCGCCCGAGCCCGGGCCTTCGGCCGGAAGCGTCGGCGAGGCGGTAGCGTGGGTCGCGGACAGGATCGAGCGATGAGGAGAGGTTTGGTGATGGGCTGGCGCAGGACAGCCGTGGCCTTGGCGCTCGTTGCGGGATGTGCGGGCCCGGCCGCGGCGCAAGGCGCGTGGGACACCTGGTACACCGTGGCGGACGCCGCCTCGCACAACGATATGGCGCAGGTTGCGGCGCTCTTGAAGGCGGGCGACCGCGATCCCGACGCGCGCGAAAGCACGACCGGCCGGACCGCGCTCGATTTCGCCGCCTCGTTCAACAATATCGCGATGGCGAAGCTGCTGCTCGACAACAGCGCCCATATCGACTTTCCCGACAAGCTCGGCAACACCGCGCTCCACTACGCGGCGGAATTCGGCATGCTCGACATCATGCGCTTCCTCATCGCCAACAAGGCCCCGATCGATGCCAGCAATCGCCAAGGCGTCACGCCGCTGATGGCGGCGGCCGAGCACGGAAAGTCGGCGGCGGTGCGGCTCCTCCTTGCGAACGGCGCCGATCCCAAGAAACAGGATTTCACCGGGCGCGACGCGTTCGGCTGGAGCGCGGGCAATCCCGCCATGCAGCAGGTGCTCGCGGCGAAGCCTTAAATCTAGCGCCGCGGCCGCAGCACGTGGTGGTGGTCGGGCGCGTAGAGGCGGCTTTCCGAAAAATGCGCCGCGCCGAGCGCGCGGCCGACCAGGATGAGCGCCGTGCGCGTGATCTGCGCATCCTTGGCGGCGCTCCTTATATCGCCGAGCGTGCCGCGCAGGATGCGCTCGTCGGGCCAGCTCGCGCGATGGACGATCGCCGCGGGGCAATCCGCGCCGTAATGCGGCAGCAGCGCGCGCACGATGGGCGCGAGATTGTTGATCGAGAGATGGATCGCGAGCGTGGCGCCGGTGCGCGCGAGCCGGTCGAGCTCCTCGCCGGGCGGCATCGGCGAGGAGCGCACGGAGGTGCGCGTCAGGATCACCGTCTGCGTCACGTCCGGCAGCGTCAGCTCGATGCCGAGCGCGGCCGCGGCCGCGGCGAAGGCCGGCACGCCCGGCGTCAGGTCGTAGGGAATGCCGAGCGCATCGAGGCGGCGCATCTGCTCGGCGATGGCGCCATAGAGCGAGATGTCGCCCGAATGGACGCGCGCCACATCGAGCCCCTCGGCGTGCGCGGCTTGCATCTCGGCGATGATCTCGTCGAGCGTCAGGGGCGCGGTATCGATGACGCGCGCGCCCTTGGGCGCGGCCGCGACCACCGCTTCGGGCACGAGCGAGCCGGCATAAAGGCAGACCGGACAAATCTCGATGAGGCGAAGCCCGCGCACGGTGATGAGGTCGGGCGCGCCGGGACCGGCGCCGATGAAGTGGACCTTCGCGCTCACGGCAGGCGGTATCCACGCGGCGTATAAATGCGCGGCGTGCGGCCCGGCAGAATTCGGGTCGTGCTGCTGCCGACGACGACGAGCGTCAGCATGTCGATTTCGGCTTCGTCGAGCTTGGCGAGCGTCGTGATGGTGACGCGCTCGCCCGGGCGGCCGAGATTGCGCGCCAGCGCCGCCGGCGTCTCGGGCCCGCGCGCGCGGCGCAGAATGTCGAGCGCGCGCGTCAACTGCGCCTGGCGGCGCGACGAGCGCGGATTGTAGAGTGCCACGACGAAATCGCCCGCGGCCGCGGCTTCGAGGCGGCGCTCGATCGCCTGCCACGGCGTCAGCAGATCGGACAACGAAATCGCGCAGAAATCGTGCCCGAACGGCGCGCCGAGCCGCGCCGCCGCCGCCTGCAGCGCCGAGAGGCCGGGCACGACGGCGATCTCGATGCGCGCCCAATCCTCGCGCTGCTCGCGATCCAAAAGCTCGAAGACGAGGCTCGCGAGGCCATAGATGCCGGCATCGCCCGACGAGACGAGACTGACATGGCGCCCCGCGGCGGCAAGATCGAGCGCGCGCCGCACCCGCCCCGCCTCGTCGCCCAACTCGCTCGCATGGAGCGATTTGCCGCGCGCCGCGGCCCCGAGAAGATCGAGATAGAGCTGCAATCCGACGATGTCGCTCGATGCCGCGAGCGCCGCGTCCGCTTCCGCGGTGCGCCAGCGCCGCTCGCCCGGCCCGATGCCGACGATGCTGAGATGGCCGCGCGCGCGGCCGATTGTTTGCGGCTCGAGCGGCGCCCGCGCGCGCGCGATGGCGCAGGTCGCATGCGGCGAGACCTGCTTCGCCACGACGAGCGCGCCCGCGGCGCCCACGGCCGCAAGCGCAGCACCCTCCGCGACGCCATAGCATCCGACCGCGCGAAACACGGCGTCGGACGGATTCTGGAGCCGCGGCGTCTCGTCGCGCAGCGCCGCCGCCGCGAAGAACCGCGCCGGCACGCCGAGCGTTGCGGCGAGAGCCTGCACCGCCGGCTCGTCCATCTTGAGATCGAGCGAGGCGACCAAGGCGACGGCGCCCTCGGCCAATCCGTGCGCCGCGAGCGATTTCCGCGCGAGCGCACGCAACTCCTCGGGCGAACAATCGCGCGCGCAGCCGACGCCCAGCGCCAGCACCGGCGGATGCAGCACCAAGGCACGCTCGCCCGGGGCTGGCGCGCGGTCGGTGATGCGGATCGCGTGCGGCGCGTCGGGCGCAAGCAAAAGCCGCGCCGCGGCAAGCCAATCGGCATTGCCCGCCTCGACCGCGAGCGCGACCGGCGCGCCGGCGATGAGAGCGGCGGCGAGCTCCTTGAATTTTTCCGGATCGGCCGCGCGCCAGCCGGGCGGCAGCTCGTCGAGCGCAAGGCCGAGCACGAGATCGCTCGCCGTCGTGATCGCGGCCTGGCCGCCG
Source organism: uncultured Alphaproteobacteria bacterium (assembly GCA_963804235.1). GTDB lineage: Bacteria > Pseudomonadota > Alphaproteobacteria > ATCC43930 > CGMCC-115725 > DATJLY01. The sequence goes on along the minus strand of CAWDPP010000054.1, from coordinate 85,969 downwards.
ACGAAGCGCCGCGATCTCGCGCGCCAGCGCGTTGGCGCCGCGATGGCCGCCGAGAAGAGGCACGGCGACGGAGCCATCCTCCGCCACCGCCACGACCGGCGGCTCGCTGCGCTTTTGCGCGAGGAGGGGCCCAAGCGCGCGGATCAGGATGCCGGCAGCGCAAATTCCGACGATGGGCGTGCCGTCGGCGAAGAGCGCTGCGAGATGCGGCACGAGCTCGCGATAGGGCACGTCGGCTTCGATCCCGGATCCTGCGCGCGCGTGCAGGCGCGCGCCCGGCAGATGCGCGGCGATGCGCCGGCCGAGCGGGGCCGCGCTCTTGCCGAGCACGACGACCGCGGCGCCGTGCGGCAATTCTCCGCTCATCGCCACGCCTGCCCGCGCCGGTGGCACAGGATCATCGAGAAATAGGGAACGGTCTCGGGCGCGACCTGGTCGAGCGGCAGGACGCGCTCGTTGCCAAGGCTCGCGCGCTCGACATAGCGCGCGTGCGCAGCGAGCCCGAGCCGCCCGAGCAGATCGCGCACGCGGCCAAAATGCCGGCCGAGCTTGATGATGGCAATGGCGTCGGCGGCCTCGATGCGGCGCGCGATCGCATCGTCGTCGAGCGGCGCCGGGATGACCGCAAGCGCATCGTTGCGCGCGGCGAGCGGCCACCTGGCCGCCGCGGCGACGGCGGCGAGCGACGATACGCCGGGCACGATCTCGACCTCGTGCGAAGCGGCCAGGCGCGCGAAGAGATAGATGAACGAGCCGTAGAAGAACGGATCGCCCTGGCACAGCACGGCGACATCGCGCCCGCGTAGAAGCTCGGCCGCGATCGCCGCTGCGGCCGCGTCATAGACCTGCTCGGGCGGCGCGCCGCTTTCGATCGGCACGCGGATCGGGATCTCGATCTGCGCCGGCGAGAGCCAGCGCGCGACGATGGACCTGGCGAAGCTCGCACCCTTCTCGGGCGCGGGATAGGCCACGACCGGCGCGGCGCGCAGCCGCGCCAGCGCCTTCAGCGTCAAGAGCTCGGGATCGCCGGGCCCGACGCCCAGCCCGAACACGCGCCCGCTCATCCCGGCGCGCTCCGATAGAGGGCGATGACCATGCGCTTGCCGTTCGAGTAATCGATGCCTTCGACCTGCCCCAGCTCTTCGGCCTTCACGCCGGCATCGCGCGCGGCCGCGCGGAAGGCATCGTCAGCGCGGCTTTCGACCAACGCGAGCGCGCCCTTTGCCGTGGCGAGGCGTTGCGCCGCCTGCTGCGGTGCGGCGATCATGGTCTTGGTGCCGAGCAGAAAGACGAGGCTCGGCTCGTCATAGCCAACGACGGCGATCGGTGTGCCGGGCGGCGCCGCGCGCGCGACCAGTGCGGCCGCGTTTCGGCTGAGCCAGAGCGGATCGAGCATCGGCGCCTGGTGCGCGAGCGCGGGGAACGCGATGAGCGCCAGCACCGCCGCGCGCGCGGCGAGCCCCGGCGTCACGGCGCGCCAGAGAGAATGCGTCGCGAGCGCGCCCACGAGCACGATCGCGACCGCCGCCACAAGAGAAACGGCGTCGATCTTCTGGCCGAGCCCGAGCGGTGCCGACGCCAGAAGAGCGGCGACGCCGAGGCTTGCCGCGGCCCACACGATGGCAACTGCACGCCGCGCCCAGGCCGGCAGGCTCGCGCGCGCATCGATCGCCGCGCGGCCGGCGAGGAGCGCGAGCGCCGGAAAGACCGGCAAGAGATAGTTCGGCAGCTTGGTCGGCACGAGCTCGAGCACGAACCAGAACGGCACCACCCAGGCGACGAGGAAGCGCACCGCAGGATCGCTGCGCTCGCGCCACGCGAACACCGCAGCGGCGCCGAGGAGCAGCGAGCCGGGCCAGAACGTCAGCGGCAGGAGCACAAGATACGTGCCCGGCCAGGCGCCGTGGCTTTCCTGCGCGCCAAAAACCTTGCCGAGAAAATCGTGGCCGGCCGATTGCGCCAGGAACGCGCCGTCGAGTCGCGAGCGAGATCGCGAGCAGCCACGGCAGCACGATCGCGAGAAAGAGCGGCACGCCCCAGAGCGGTTTCAACTGGCGCAGCCAGCGTCCGTCGCGCTCCATGAAGCTGAGCGCCGCGCAGGTCAGAAGCGCGAGGCCGGGTCCGACCGGGCCCTTGACCAGCACGGAAGCGCCCTCGGCCGCCCAGAACAGGAACGGCCAGCCCCAGAACACGAGGCCGCGCCGCGCCGCGCGATGGATCTCCGCGAGCGCGCCTTGCGCCGCGACGCAAGCGAGAAGCAGCACGGCATCGGTCTTGGCGAGATGTGCCTCGGCGACGAGACCGAGCGAGCATGCGAGCAGCGCCGCGCCGAGGAGCGCCGCCGGCCGCCCGACGAGCCGCGCGCCGAACGCGAAGGTCAGCAGCACCGCGCCCGCGGCGCCCAGAAGCGACGGCAGACGATAGGGCCATATGGCGTTGCTTTGCGCGGTGCTCAGCGCCGCGACGGACGCCGCCTGGAGCCAGTAGATCCCGGCCGGCTTGTTGTTGCGCGCCTCGTCCTGGAAGCGGATGTCGAGGTAATCGCCGCTTTCGAGCATCTGCCGCGTCGCCTGCGCGAAGCGCGCCTCGTCGCGGTCCATCGCCGGCAGCGAGGACAGGCCCGGAAGATAAAGGCCGAGGCACAGCAGCAGCAAAATCGCGTAGGGCCGCCAGCCGCGGCTTGCCGCCGCGATCATGGCGGCTTCTTCAGCGCGAGCTGCGTCACCGGCAGGAGCGGGCGGAAGGCGCGTTGGCGCCCGAGCTGCTCGGCGCGCGAAACGGCGATGCGGACGAGTTCGCCGCCGTGCACGTCGGCAAGGGCGAGCAGCGCCGCCTCGCCGGCCAGCGTGACGGCGTTGGCGACGAGCCGGCCCGACGGTTTCAGCGCGCGCCAGCACGCGTCGAAGACCGCTGGGTTGGCGAGACTGCCGCCGAGGAACACGGCATCGGGCACGGGCAACCCTTCGAGCGCGTCGGGCGCCGCGCCCACGACGATCTCGAGCTCGGGAACGCCCAAGGCGGCGGCGTTTTGCGCGGCAAGCGCCGCGCGCGCCGGCGTGCGCTCGACCGCGACGGCGCGCATCGCAAAACCCGAGCGCAGCCATTCGATGGCGATCGAGCCCGATCCCGCGCCCACGTCCCAGAGCAGCTCGCCCGGCAGCGGCCCGAGCGCGGCGAGCGTCGCGGCGCGCATCTCGCGCTTCGTGATCTGCCCGTCATGTGCGAAGGCGTCGTCGGGCAGCCCGGCAAGGCGCGACCACGGCCGTGCGCCGGGACCGGGCCGGCATTCGATCGCGAGGAGATTGAGGTCGGCGACTTTTTCCTGCCAATCTTCCGCCGATCCTTCGACGCGGCGCTCGCGCGGGCCGCCCATGTGCTCGAGCGCCACCAGGACCGACGGCCCCCAGCCCGCCGCGCGCATCAACTCGGCCGCGCGCGACGGCGTCGTGCCATCGGTGCTGAGCGCGAGGATGCGCGCGCCGGGCGCCAGATGGAGCCGCAGCGCTTCGAGCGGGCGGCCGTGCAGCGAGATCGCGGTGCAGGATTCGAGCGGCCATTTGAGCCGCGCGGCCGCGAGCTGAAACGCGCTCGGCGCAGGACACACGATCATTTCCTCGGGCGCGAATTCGCGCAGCAGCATCGACGGCGACGCCGTAGCACAGCGGATCGCCGCTCGCCACGACGACGACGCGACTGCCGCGGCGCCGCGCGATCTCGGGCAGCGTGGCGGCAATGGGGCTCTGCCACCGGATGCGCTCGGCGCGGCCCGCGGGGACGAGAGCGAGATGGCGCGCGCCGCCGACGATCGTCTCGGCCGACGCGATGATTGCCCGCGCGGCAGGCGCGAGCGCCGCCACGCCATCCTCGCCAAGTCCGACCACGGCGAGCCATGGGTTCATTAGGCGTCTCCGGCGAGGAGCGCGTTGACGGCGGCGGCGGCAATGGCGCTGCCGCCGCGCCGACCGAGAAGCGCGATGAAGGCGAGGCCGAACGGATTTTCGGCGAGCGCCGCCTTCGCCTCCGCGGCGCCGACGAAGCCCACCGGAAAGCCCAGACCAGCGCCGGCTTCGGCGCGCCCTCGGCGATAAGCTCCAGGAGATGAAAGAGCGCGGTCGGCGCGTTGCCGATGGCGCAGACCGCGCCTGCGAGCATCGGCCGCCACAGCTCGATTGCGGCGGCCGAGCGCGTCGTGCCGAGTTTCTGGGCGAGGCGCGGCGCCTCGGGATCGGCGATGGTGGCGACGACGCGGTTCGCGCACGCGGTGATCCCGGCCGCGACCATCTGCGCATCGGCCAGCACCGGCGCGCCTGCCGCAAGCGCCGTGCGCCCCGCGGCAACGGCACCGGGCGAGGAAACGAGATCGGCGATGATGCTCGTATCGCCCGCCGCATGCGCGATGCGGATGGCGATGGGGCGCAGGTCGGGCGCAAGCCGCCCGAGCGCGGCCGCTTGCGCGATCGCCGCGAACGACGCGCGCCTGATCGCGTCGCCGTCGCGCAGATAGGTATAGCGCGGCGCCGGGCTCATTCGCCGTGCGGATGGTCGTCGTGGTGATGATGATTGTGCGCGTGCCCGTCCGTGCCGATGCCGCGGACGTGATGGTGATGCCCGGCCTGGGGTGCGCCGGCATCGCCCTCGAAGCCGATGATCTGCGCGCGGTACTTGCACAGGCGGCAGTTCATCGCGGGCTCGCCGTCCGCAACCTCCTGCGCGCGATCGACGAAACAGTCGAGCACGAGCGGGTGATCGTTGAGATAGGGCGCGTTGAGGATCTCGATTTCGGGATGGTCCGCCGCAACCCGCCGCGCCGCCTCGTAGATGCGCTTCACCAGGACGCCGGTGAAGAGGAAATAGGGGAATACGATGATGCGCGGAAAGCCCAGGCGCACGAGGCGGCGCAGCGCCGGCTCGACCAGCGGCGCTGCGACGCCGCTAAAGGCGGCCTCGGCCCAGCCGAAGCCCATCCCCTCCCACAGCATGCGCGCGAGCTTGGCGATGTTGGAATTGGCGTCGGGATCGTTGGTGCCGCGCCCGACGACGAGCAGCAGACTCTCGCCGCGCGGCACCGTTCGGGCGGCGCGATCTTCGGCCGCCGCGATGCGGTCGCGCGATGCGGCAAGCAGCTTCGGCTCGATCGCGAGCTCGCGCCCGAAGCGCATTTCGAGCCCGTCGTGCCCTGCGGCGAAGCTGTTGATCTCCCACGGCAAGTCGTTCTTCACGTGGCTTGCGGCAAAGAGCATGCCGGGCACCGCGAGAATGCGCCGCGCGCCCTTGGCCACGAGCGCATCGAGCCCGTCGCGGATCAAGGGCCGCGCGAATTCGAGAAAGCCGGTCGCGAAATCGGTCGCCGGCAGAAGCGCGCGCAGGCTCGCGGCGAAGGCCTCGAACTCGGCGATCGCCTCGGGATCGCGGCTGCCATGGCCGCACAGCATCACTCCGCTTTTCACGTGCCCCTCCGTTGCCTGTTGACGTGCGCCGAACAACCGGCGGATTCTCGCCCGGCATGCTGATCCCATTGGGCGCCACAAACCCGCTGCTCGTGCTGCTCTTGGCGCTTGCGCTCGATTCCGCGGTCGACCTTTCGCCGCTGTGGCGCGAGGTGCCGCATCCCGTGGCATGGGTGGGCGCGGCCGTTTCGTGGCTCGAGCGGCACCTCAACCGGCCGCAGCGCAGCGACAGCGTGCGGCGCGCGCGGGGCATCGTCGCCGTGGCGGCGCTGGTGTTCGCCGCAGCCGCGCTGGGATTCGCCATCGAGGCGCTGCTCGCCGTACTTCCCTATGGCGCCATCGTCGAGGCAGCGGTCGTCGCGGTCATGCTCGCGCAGAGAAGCCTTTTCGCGCATGTCGCCGCGGTCGCCGCGGCGCTCGATTCGCAGGGGCTCGCCGCCGCACGCGAGGCGGTCAGCCGCATCGTCGGGCGCGATCCCGAAACCCTCGACGGGCACGGAGTGGCGCGCGCCGCGATCGAATCGCTCGCCGAGAACTTCGGCGACGGCGTGGTCGGGCCGGCGCTTGCCTTCGCGCTGTTCGGACTGCCGGGACTCTTCGTCTACAAGACCGCGAACACGCTCGACAGCATGATCGGGCACCGCTCGCCGCGCTATCTCGCGTTCGGCTGGGCGGCGGCACGGTTCGATGATCTTTTGAATTATGTGCCGGCGCGGCTCGCGGCGCTGTTCCTGGGCACGGCCGCGCTGGCATTGCCCGAGACGAGCGCCAGCGGCGGCTTCGCCGTCATGCTGCGCGATGGGCGCAAGCACCGCTCGCCCAATGCCGGCTGGCCCGAGGCGGCGGCGGCGGGCGCGCTCGGCTTGGCGCTCGGCGGCCCGCGCCGCTATGGCGGCGACCTCGTCGAAGGCGCATGGCTCGGCGAGGGCCGCGCCCGCGCAACGACGGCGGACATCGCGCGCGCGCTCAGGCTCTACACGGCCGCGTGCCTGGTCGAGGCGACACTGGTGCTGGCCGCCCTCGTAGCGCTTCGCCTCCTCTAGCTCAGCGCGCACCGGCGATCTCCAGCAGGCGCTTCACGTCGAGCGCCGCTTCGAGATGCGCGGCGAGCGCATCGAGCGTTGCCTCGATGCGCTCTTCCCACAGGAGCGCGGGATCGCAGCTCGCGCCGAGCCGCGACAGAAAGGCGCGGCGGAACGCATCGCCGGCGAAGAGCCCGTGCAGGTTGCAGCCGGCGATGCGGCCATCGCTCGACACGGCGCCGTCATCGCCAGCGCCGAGCCGCAGCATCGGCCGCGCGGCGGCGGGACCGGATGTGCGGCCCATATGCATCTCGTAGCCTGCGACCGGCGCGCCGCCGATCAGAGTCGGCGCCGCGCGCGGGCCGCAGCACCTTCTCGCCTTCGAGCGATGGTTTCGAGATCGAGGAGGCCGAGCCCCGCACTCGTCCCCGGCGGTCCTTCGAGGCCGCGCGGATCGGCGATCACGCGCCCGAGCATCTGGTAGCCGCCGCAAATGCCGAAGACGGCGCCGCCCTTGCGCGCATGCGCCAGGATGTCGATGTCCCAGCCTTCCTGGCGCAGGGACGCGAGATCGGCGCGCGTCGCCTTCGAGCCCGGCAGCAGCACGAGATCGGCTTCGGGCAGCGGGCGTCCCGGCGCGGCGAGCGTGAGCGCGACATCGGGCTCTGCCGCAAGCGGATCGAGATCGTCGAAGTTCGAGATGCGCGGCAGGCGCGGCACGACGATCCGGAGCGCACCTGCGCGCGCGCGCGACGGCAGCCGCGCTTCGAGATCGTGCGAATCCTCGGCCGGCAGATTTGCCGCGCGGGGAAACCACGGCACGATGCCCAAGGGCGCCATGCCGGTGCGGGACGATATGATGTCGAGCGCCGGCGCGAAGATGCGCGCGTCGCCGCGGAACTTGTTGACGATGAAGCCCTTGAGGAGCGCGCGCTCCTCCGGCTCCAGGAGCGCATGCGTGCCGACGAGCGACGCGATGACCCCGCCGCGGTCGATGTCGCCGACCAGCACCACGGGAATGCCGAGCGCCGTCGCGAAGCCCATGTTGGCGATGTCGAAGGCGCGGAGATTGACTTCGGCCGGGCTGCCCGCGCCCTCGACCAGCACGATGTCGGCTTCGTCCGCGAGCGCGCGGAAACATGCGATGACGCGCGGCAGGAGATCGCGCTTCATCGCCTGGTAGTGCGCCGCCGTGACCGATCCCGCGACCTTGCCTTCGAGCACGAGCTGCGCCGCGCCGTCGGTCTGCGGCTTCAGCAGCACGGGGTTCATGCGATGGGAGGGCGCGGCTCCGGCCGCGCGCGCCTGGAGCGCCTGGGCGCGGCCGATCTCGCCGCCATCGTCCGTCACGGCGGCGTTGTTCGACATGTTCTGCGGCTTGAACGGGCGCACCTTGCGGCCGCGGCGGAGGAGCGCGCGGCACAAGCCCGCGACCATGAGCGACTTGCCGACGCCGGAGCCGGTGCCCTGGATCATCAGCGCGGCCGCCGCCATCAGAACTCGATCCCGGCTTGCGCCTTGACGCCGGCGCGGAAGGGATGCTTGACGAGCGTCATCTCGGTGACGAGATCGGCCAGTTCGATGAGCTCGGGCTTGGCGTTGCGGCCGGTGACGATCACGTGCAGATCGCGCGGCTTCGCCGCGCAGCACGGCGAGCACCTCGTCGAGCGGCAGATAGTCGTAGCGCAGCACGATATTGAGCTCGTCGAGCAGCACGAGGCGATAGGCGGGATCGGCGATCATCGCCTTGGCCATGTCCCAGGCGGCGCGCGCCGCGGCGATGTCGCGCGCGCGATCCTGCGTCTCCCAGGTGAAGCCCTCGCCCATGGCGCGGCAGGTGACGAGATCGGGGAAGCGCGCCAGCACCGCGCGCTCGCCCGTCTGCCACGCGCCCTTCACGAACTGCACGACGCCGACGCGCATGCCGTGGCCGATCGCGCGCATGACCATGCCGAAGGCGGCCGTCGATTTGCCCTTGCCGGTGCCGGTATGGACGATGAGCAGGCCGCGCTCTTGCGTTTTGGTGGCGAGGATCTTGGCGCGCGCGGCCTTGCGCTTCGCCATCTTCTCGGCGTGGCGCGCGTTGAGCTCGGCCTCGGATTCAGGCGCATCGCTCATGGGCGCAGCTCGTCGGCCGTGCTGTTGCGGCGCGGCGTCCACAGATTGCGGGCGATCGCCTCGGCCAGCCGCGCCTTGATCTCGGCGAGCGCGGCCGGATTGTGCTCGGCCAGGAACTGGCGCACCTCGGGCGCTTCGACATAGGCCGCATAGACCGCGTCGAAATGATGGTCGCGCACGGCATGCGCGGTGGCGGCAAAGGCGAAGAGATAATCGACCGTCGCGGCCAGCTCGAACCCGCCCTTGTAGCCGTGCCGCATCGCGCCCGCGATCCATTTCGGATTGACGACGCGCGCACGCACGACGCGGCCGACCTCCTCCTCGAGCGTGCGGATGCGCGGCGATTCCGGGCGCGAATGGTCGTTGTGATAGACGATCGGCGCCGCACCCTTGAGATGGCGCACCGTCGCGGCGAGCCCGCCCTCGAACTGGTAGTAGTCGTCGCTGTCGAGGATGTCGTGCTCGCGATTGTCCTGGTTGTGCAGCACCGCTTCGACGGCGCCGAGCCGGTCGCGGAAGATGCCTTCCTCGGGCGCGCCTTCCGCGCCCGCGCCATAGGCATAGGAGCCCCAGGCGAGATATGCGGCGGCGAGATCGGCGTCCGTTTCCCAGCAGCGCTCGTCGATCAAGGCCTGCAACCCCGCGCCGTAAGCGCCCGGCTTCGAGCCGAAGACGCGATAGCCCGCGCGGCGCGCGGCGTCCGCGCCCGACATGCCCGAGGCTTCGAGGCGCGCGCGGTCGCGCCGGAACGATGCCGCGAGCGGGTTCACGTCCTCGTCCTCGTCGAGCGCGGCGCAGGCGCGGGCGGCGCTGTCGACGAGGTCGATGAGATTGGGAAAGGCGTCGCGGAAGAAGCCCGAGACGCGCAGGGTGACATCGACGCGCGGGCGGCCGAGGACGCTCGCGGGCAGTATCTCGAATCCGACGACGCGGCCGGTCTCGCCCTCCCAGCGCGGCCGCGCGCCCATCAGCGCCAAGGCCTGCGCCACGTCGTCGCCGCCGGTGCGCATGTTGGAGGTGCCCCAGGCGGAGAGCGCGACGCGGCGCGGATAATCGCCGTGCTCCTGCGCGTGGCGCTCGATGAGGAGCGTGGCCGATTTCCAGCCGAGCTGCCACGCCGCCTGCGTCGGCACGGCGCGGGTGTCGAGCGAGAAGAAATTGCGCCCCGTGGGCAGCACGTCGGGCCGGCCGCGCGTCGGTGCGCCCGAGGGCCCCGGCGGCACGAAGCGCCCGTCGAGGCCGCGCAGCAGGCCCGATATCTCCGCATTGCCGCTCGCGAGGACGGAGGGCCGAAGCGTGCTCTCGATCCAATCCAGCACCGCGCGCGTCCGCGTCCACGCGGCATCGCAGTTTCGCTCGCCGCCCACCAAGGCGGAGGCTAGAAGCTCGAGCCGCTCCACCGTGTCGCCGGCGGTGCGCCAGGCACCGTCGCCAGCGAGCGCGGGCGGCCGCGCGCCATCCCAGGGTGCCGCGAAATCGGCATCGAGCGGATCGAAGGCAAGACCGAGATCGCCCGCGAGTGCGCGCAGAAGCGAGGCCTGATGCGGCGCGTCGCCACGCGGCAGGCGCGCGATGGCGACGAGCAGGTCGGCAAGCTGCGCGCCCTCGGGCGCATGGCCGAAGACATGCAGCCCGTCGCGGATCTGCATTTCCTTCAGTTCGCACAGATAGGCGTCGAGTTTTTGCAGCGATTGCGCTTCGGGCTCGGCGGCGGCGATGCCGCAATCGCGATCGAGCCCATCCTTCCGCACGAGCTCGAGGATCTGCCGGCGCAGCACCGGCACGCGGCGCGGATCGCCGAGCGCGGCGGCATAGTATTCGTCGATCAGGCGCTCGAGCTCGGCCTGCATGCCGTGGCTCTCGGCGCGCGTCATGGGCGGCGTCAGGTGATCGACGATCACCGCCTGCGCCCGGCGCTTGGCCTGCGTGCCCTCGCCCGGATCGTTGACGATGAAGGGATAGAGGTTGGGCAAAGGTCCGAGCGCGGCTTCGGGAAAACATTCCTGCGACAGCGCCACCGCCTTGCCCGGCAGCCATTCGAGATTGCCGTGCTTGCCCATGTGCACGACCGCGTGCGCGCGCAATCCATCGGCGATCCAGGCATGGAACGCGAGGTAAGCGTGCGGCGGCACGAGGTCGGGATCGTGGTAGGAGGATTTGGGATCGAGGTGGTAGCCGCGCGAGGGTTGCACCGCGACGACGACGTTGCCGCAGCGCAGCGCCGCAAGGGCGAAGGTGCCGCAATCGAGCTCGCCCGCGCGGTAGAAGGGATCGCGCTCGGGCGCGCCCCAGCGATCGTTCACCTTCGCCTGCACCGCGCGCGGCAATGTCGCGAAGAAGGTGCCGTAATCGCTGCGCGGGAAAGATTCGTCGGCCGCGCGGCCGGGATCGCTGTTGGTCGGCCCGCGCAACAGCCGCGCGATGAGCGCGTCGCCCGAGTCCGGAATATCCGTGACGCGATAGCCCGCCGCGGCCAGCGCATGCAACACCGCGATGACGGAGGCCGGCGTGTCGAGTCCGACGCCGTTGCCGATGCGGCCGTCGCGGTTCGGATAGTTGGCGAGGACGAGGACGATGCGGCGCTCGGACGGCGGCGTACGGCGGAGCCGCGTCCAGTTGCGCGCGAGATCGGCGACGAAGGAGACGCGGTCGGCGACCGGCTCATAGCTCGTGAGGTCCGCCTCGGTCAGGAGATCGCGCCGCGCCTTCGCCTTGAACGAGACGGCGCGCGCGATGATGCGGCCGTCCAATTCCGGCAGCGCCACGTTCATGGCGATGTCGCGCGCATCGAGGCCGCGCGTGCGCCCGGCCCATTCTTCCCGGCCGCCGCCCGAGAAAATCACCTGCAGCACCGGCGCGTCGGTGCCGAAGGGTCCGTCCTCGTGCCGCCCGGGCGAAGCGACCGCGAAGCCGGTCGCGTTGAGGACGATCTCGGGCTCGCGCGCGGGCAAAAGCGCCGGCGATGAAGGCAGCGCTCTGCGCGTCCTTGAGGCTCGCCGCGAAGAGCGGCAGCGGATTGAGGCCGCGCGACGCCAGCGCCGCAACGAGAGCGTCGACCGGCGCGAGATTTCGCCGCCTGCACCAGCGCGCGATAGAAGACGAGCGCGGCGACCGGACCGCCGGCGCGCCAACGCCGTGCGATCGAGTCGAAATCGGCGGCGCCCTCGCCCGGCCAGTAAAGCCCGGCGCGCATCAGCGGCTGCGGCTCGCGCCACGGCGTGTCGCGGCCGATGAGGCTCGCGGCATAGCGCAGGAACTGCTCGGCGTTGGCGCCGCCGCCCTCGGCGAGATAGCGCCACAGGCGATGGAGCGAAGCGGGCGGCACCGTCGAGAGCGCGGCAAGCTCGGCATCGGGCTGATCGTCGCCGGGCAGGAGCGCGAGTTTCTGGCCGCCCGCGCGCGCGAACGCTGCGAGACGCTCGACGCCATAGGGCCAATAGCCGCGCCCGCCGAGCACGCGCACGACGACGAGCCGCGCCTTCGCCGCGACGTTTTCGACATGAAGATCGACGGAATAATTATGCGTGAGCCGCAGCAGGCTCGCGAGGCGCAGGCTCGGCCAATCCGGCTCGCGCTCGCACAGCATGCGCTGCGCGCCGGCAAGGCACGCGATCTCGCTGTCGGCCGCCGACAGCACGAGCACATCGCCCGGCGTCTGGCCGAGATCGACCGCATCCGTGCCGTCAGCGATCGTTCCGGGCTGGGTCGCGAGCAGGTGCATCGCTCAGGCCTCGACTCGCGGCCGCGATCGCCGCCGCAATCGCCGCGCGATCGAGCCCCTTGAAGCCGATCACGACGAGGCGCGAGAGACGCTCCTCGCCCGCTTGCCACGGCCGGTCGAAATAGCGCTCGACGCGCGGCCCCACGGCCTGGACGACGTGCCGGAAGGCGTGACCGGGCACGTCGACGAAGCCTTTGAGCCGCAGGATCTTGTGCTGCGCGATGAGTTCGGCGAGACGCGCGGCAAAGCGCGCCGGATCGGCGATCGGCGCGCGCGACGACGACGAAGCTTTCGAAATCGTCGTGATCGTGCGCGAGCTCGAGATCGTGGCAGGACGGACGCTGCGCGATGTCGTCCTCGGCGGATGCTTCGAGGCCGAGCAGCACGCTCGCCGGCAACGCGCCGTGCGTTGCGTCAACGCAGGCGACGCCCGGTCGCAGCCGTTTCCCGAGCGCGCGCCGGGCCGCCGCGAGCGCGTCGCCATCCATCAGGTCGGTCTTGTTGAGCACGGCGAGATCGGCCGCCATGAGCTGATCGCCGAACACTTCCTCGACCGGGTCGTCATGCGCGGCAAAGCCGGCGCCGGGCGGCGGCTGAGCGAGGCCGCTCGCGAGCGCCGCAGCATCGATCACGGCGATAACGCCATCGACCGTGACGCGCGCCTTGATCTCGGGCCAGTGGAGCGCCTGCAACAGCGGTTTCGGCAGCGCGAGGCCCGAGGTCTCGACGACGACATGATCGGGGCGCTGCGGCGCATCGAGGAGGCGCGTCAACGCCGGCAGAAAATCCTCGGCGACGGTGCAGCAGATGCAGCCGTTCGCGAGCTCGATCACCTGGTCGTCGGCGCACGCATCGCCGCACGCGAGCAGCAGCTCGCGATCGATGCCGAGCTCGCCGAACTCGTTGACGAGAAGGCCGATGCGGCGGCCCGCGGCATGGGTGAGTAGATGACGCACGAGGCTCGTCTTGCCCGCGCCCAGAAATCCCGTGACGATGGTGACCGGAAGCTTGCGCATCAACGCGCCTCCTTCGCTTCGTCCTTGAGGACGAGCGGCAGGCCCGCGGCGATGAAGACGACGCGGGTCGGCGAGCGCCGCGATCTCGCGGTTGAGGCGCCCGGCGTGGTCGCGGAATTGGCGCGCGAGCGCGTTCTCCGGCACGATGCCGAGCCCGACCTCGTTCGCCACCAGCACGACGGGCCCGGGAAGCCGCGCGAGCGCCGCCACAAGCGCGTCGATCTCGGCCGCGACCGCGCGCCCGGCCTCGAGCACGTTCGCAAGCCAGAGCGTCAGGCAATCGACCAGCACCGGAACGCCGTCCCGCGCGCATTCGAGCAGCGTCGCGCGCAAGGGCGAGCGGCTCCTCGATCGGTGGTCCAGCGGGCCCCGCGGCGCGCGCGGTGCTGCGCGATGCGCAGGCGCATCTCCTCGTCGCGCGGCTCGGCCGTCGCGACATAGAGCGGCGCGCCGCCAAAGCTTTCGACCAGCGTCTCGGCATGGCGGCTCTTGCCCGAGCGCGCGCCGCCCAGCACCAGCGTGAGGCGCGGGATGGCGATGGTCGCAGGCGCTACGTTCTTTATGACTCGTCCTCCGCCCGAGGATGGTCGTCCCGTGCTCGCGCCGAGGAGGTCTCCTGGCTTGGGGTCACAGGTCGCGGCACCTTCCCAGCGGGCATCGCCAGTGGCTGTTGCCGCGACCTCGCCGCTTACAGTTGCGGGGGCAGCGCCGGTATTGCACCGGACTTCCCTGTCTCGTCGCGAATGCGCACGCTAGCACGCCACACACCCCGCGCAAAGGCCGGGCCTTGCGGGCGGCGGCCGCACGTTCCCCCTACCGAAGGATGAATAGGCGCTTCGTTCTTTCGTGCGAGTCGGGCGTCTCGCTCCACATATGTTCGACGAAAAGTCCGTAGCTGTTACAAATTCACGCAAGCGAAACCGCGCCACTTCGCTATTCATTGCCGCCGACGGTGGAAACGGACGGCGGGGCCGTGCCAACGAGCGACGTGGAATACGTGCAGTGCGCGGAATGTCCGTTGCGGCGCAAAGCACTCTTTCGCCCGTTCAGCGATGCTGAGCTCAATTTCGTCGGCGCGATGAAGACGGCGCATGTCGGCGCCCGCCCGCGCGAGCACATCATCGAGGCTGGCCAGGTCGGCGCGCCGCTCATGACGCTCTTCGAGGGCTGGGCGATCCGCTATCGCCGCGGCATCGGCGGACGGCGGCACATCCTGTCGTTCGTTCTGCCCGGCGATCTCGTCGGCGCGGAGAGCGCGCTCCTCGGCAAGGCCGAGCATTCGGTCATGGCGATCACGCCGGTGACGCTGTGCGTCTTCAGCGGCCACAGCATGGCCGAGCTGTTCGCGGCACATCCCGGTCTCGCGCTGGCGCTCTATCGCGACCAGCTCGAGACGGTGAAAGACCTCGATTTCGAAGCCGTCAACGGCAGCACCGGCGACGCGGTCGCGCGCCTGGCATATCTGTTCCTGCACACGTTCGACCGGCTCGCCGCGCGCGGGCTTGCGAATGGCAGCGTGTGCCCCTTCCCCCTGAAGCGCGCCGACATCGCCGACCGGGTCGGGCTTTCGACCATGCATCTGAGCCGCTCGCTCGCCGCCTTGAAGCGGCAGCGCCTCGCCACGCTCATCGACGGCACGCTGCACATAATGAACCGCGCGCGCCTCGCGCGGCTCGTGCATTACGCGGCGCAGGACGCCGCGACAGTGCGCGCCCTTCTCTAAGGCTTGCGCCTCTTCTCCATAGCATCGGCCTGATGCTCGAACTCTTGCGCGACCTCCGTCAGCTTCGCGCGACCATCGCGCGGGACGGCCGGACTTGTCCAATGTTGCCGGTTCAGCGCGGCGGCTGGTTGACCGAGACGACGCGCCAGAAATGCGCTCCGCCCGGCTCGGGGAAATGATCGATGCGGGTCAAGGAAAGATTGTCGATCGCGAAGGCGAGCACGTTGTCGGGCGAGAGGTCGACCGCCATCGCAAGCGCCGCGCGAATCGTTCCGCCATGCGACATTACGACGATGTCACGTCCCTGATAGCGCTCGCCGAGCGCATTGATCGCCGGCTGAACGCGGCGCATCAATGTTGCGAAGCTCTCGCCGCCGGGCGGCGTCTCGTGCGCCGGCGCGAGCCAGAAGCGCAGCCACTCGTCGCCGCGCCGCGCCTGCAGCTCGCTGTATTTGACGCCCTGCCATGCGCCGAAATTCTGCTCGATGAGCTCCGGCTCGATGTGGAGAGCCGGGGCCCGGAATGGGATCGGGGCCGTCGGCGCCGGCGGCGACCAGCGCGGCCGCCGTCATGTGCGTGCGGCGCAAGGGGCTGGCGATCCACACGGCGTCCTTCGGCAGGCGCTCGGCGAGCGTCGCGAAAGCCGGCGCGTCCTCGACGTCGCACGGGAAATCGGTCTGGCCATAGCAGCACGCATTGTTCACCGTCACCGGCGCGTGCCGCACCCACCACCAGCGCGTCACCATGCCCACGCCGCCGCCGCGAGCAGCATCGCGGTCTCGCCTTTCTGTTCGATGGCGCCGAGCACGTCGCCGGTGTGGCCGCCGATCTGGCGCCGCGCGAGCACGGCCATCGCCGCCATCGCCAGTCCGGCGAGGACGAGCGCGCCGATCCCGGCAAGGATGCCGAGCGCGACGAGCGCGATCAGCGCCGCGAGCCCCAACGACCACAGCACTTCGCCGAGCCCTGGCACGCCGGCCGAAGCGCCGAGCCCGTCGCTGCGCGCGGCCGGCAGCAGGAACAGCACGGCCGGCAGTCCGCCGCGCGCCACCGCATGCGCCGCAACGAAGGCGGCGAGCGCCGCGCCCTTGCCCGGCAGCGCCGCGACCGCGGCGGCGCGCAACGCCACGCTCAGCACGATGGCGACGATGGCATAGGCGCCGCTGCGGCTGTCGCGCATGATGGCGAGCCGCTCGGCCGGGTCGCGCCCGCCCCAGGCGTCGGCGGTATCGGCAAGCCCATCCTCGTGCAGCGCGCCGGTCACGACAGCGCCCGCGCCGATGGCGATGAGCGCCACCGCCAGGCGCGGGAACGCCAAAAAATCGGCCACGGCATAAGCCGCGGCACAGATGATCCCGACGACCGCGCCGACCAGCGGAAAGGCCCACGAGGCGCGCGCCAGCGCGCCCGGCTCAAGCGCGGCCGCGCCGCCCAAGGGCAGCCGGGTGAAGAACCGCAGCGCCAGCAATAATTCGCCAACGCGGCGGTCGCCGTCGCTCCCCCAGGGAATGCGCATGGCGCGATCATAATCCGAACGAGCGGCGCGACCCAGCCCCCTCGGCGCCTTTTTGCTTGTCTCGCGCGCGGCCGCTCTGGGAAAGTGCCGCCAATCAAAGGAGGCCGGAATGTCGGACGAGACGCCGCCTGCCACGCTTGCCGAGATGCGGCAGATTCTGGCCGACCTGCCCGGGCCGGTGCTCGAGGCCGGCACTGCGGCCGCGGTGCGCGAAGCGAAGCTGACCAAGCCCGCAGGCTCGCTCGGCCGGCTCGAGGACATCGCGCACTGGATGGCGACCTGGCAGGGCCGCCATCCGCCCACGGCGAGCCACCCGCGCACCGCCGTGTTCGCCGGCAACCACGGCGTCGCGGCGCAAGGCGTCTCGGCCTATCCCGCCGCGGTGACGGCGCAGATGGTGCAGAACTTCATCGCCGGCGGCGCCGCGGTCAACCAGCTCTGCCGCGCGGTCGATGCCGATCTGCGCGTCTATGAGATGTCGCTCGAGGAGCCGACCGCCGATTTCACCAAGGGGCCGGCGATGAGCGAGGAGGACTGCGCGCTCGCCATCGCCTATGGCATGACCGCGGTCGAGCCCGGCATCGATCTCCTCGCGGTGGGCGAGATGGGCATCGCCAACACCACCGCGGCGGCGGCGCTTGCGGCGGCGCTGTGGGGCGGCGATGCCGCGGACTGGGTCGGTCCCGGCACCGGCGTCGCGGGCGCGGCGCTGCAGCACAAGATCACGGTGGTGCGGCGCGCGGTCGATCTGCACGCCGCCCCCGCGCACGATCCGTTCGAGCTCTTGCGCCGGCTCGGCGGACGCGAGCTTGCGGCGATCGTGGGCGCCATCATGGCGGCGCGGCGCGCGCGCGTGCCCGTGCTGCATCGACGGCTATGTCGCGACCGCGGCGGCGTCGGTCCTCGCCAAGGCGGATGCGCACGCGCTCGACCATTGCCTTGCCGCGCACTGCTCGGCCGAGCCGGGGCACCGGCGTCTGCTCGAACGGCTTCACATGAAGCCGCTGCTCGATCTCGGCATGCGGCTCGGCGAGGCCTCGGGCGCGACGCTCGGCATCGCCATCGTCAAGGCCGCCGTCGCCTGCCACACCGGCATGGCGACCTTCGGCGAGGCCGGGGTGAGCGAGAAAGAGGAAGGCTGAGCCCTCACTCGCCCTGCTGCATGAGCGAGCCGCGGCGGCGGGCGAGGCCGAAAGCATAGAGAAACGCGGCCGCGCCGAGCGCGAGATAGACGACGTCGAGCGCGCCGGCGGCGGCGAAATGGTCCCACGCGAAGCGGTGCTCGAACATCACGGTGCGCATGCCCTCGAACACATGCGCGCTCGGCAGCGCCCATGCCACGAGCTGCAGCCAGTGCGGCAGGATGGCGACGGGGTAATAGACGGCCGATGCCGGCGCCAGAACGAACACGGCCGCCCAGGCGAAGCTTTCCGCGCCGAGCCCGTGCCGCAGCAGGAGCCCCCCGATCGCGAGGCCGATACCCCAGCCCATGCCGACCAGCAGCGTGAAGAAGGCGATGAGCGGCAGCCCGAGCGAGAACAGCGAATAATGATAGAGCGGGATCGCGAGCAGCACCGCCGGGACGACGCCGATCAAGACGCGCACCACGCTCATCGCGATGAGCGACAGCACCCATTCATAAGGGCGGAGCGGGCTGATGAAGAGCTGGCCCAGATTGCGCGACCACAATTCCTCGAGGAACGACATCGAGACGCCGAGCTGGCTCCGGAACAGCACGTCCCACAGCAGCACGGCGCCCAAGAGCACGCCGCCGGCGCGCGCGACATAGGAGCTGTTGCTCATGAGGAACTGGCTCGTGAAGCCCCACAGGATCATCTGCACCACCGGCCAATAGACGAGGTCCAAGGTGCGCGGCCACGAGGCGCTCAGGAGATAGACATAGCGCAGCAGCATCGTCGCGATCCGCGCCGGCGAGAAGCGGGTCATTGCGCCGCCTCGTCCGGACGTTCGCGCGCGATCTGCAAGAACACCTCCTCGAGCG
This sequence comes from uncultured Alphaproteobacteria bacterium, assembly GCA_963804235.1. Classification (GTDB taxonomy): domain Bacteria; phylum Pseudomonadota; class Alphaproteobacteria; order ATCC43930; family CGMCC-115725; genus DATJLY01. Next base: position 67,404 of record CAWDPP010000054.1, on the reverse strand, counting down.
TCTGGCGGCCATAGCGCGCGAGCAGCTCGGCCGGCGTGCCGCGATCGACGATGCGGCCCTGGCGCATCATCATCACGTCGCTCGCCAGCCGCTCGACCTCGCCCATGTTGTGCGAGGCGAACAGGATGGTGGCGCCGCGGCGCGCGCGATAGCGCTCGAGATAGGTCCTGACCCAGTCGGCCGTGTCGGGGTCGAGCGATGCGGTCGGCTCGTCGAGCAGCAGGAGCTCGGGCTCGTTGATGAGCGACTTGGCGAGCGCGACCCGCGTCCTCAGGCCCGAGCTGAGCTTGCCCGTCTCGCGGTCGAGGACGTGGCCGAGCTGCAGGTCGGCGGCGAGCGCACCGATCCGGTCGGCAAGGTGCGGCGTGCCGTAGAGCCGGCCATAGACGACGAGGTTCTGGCGCACCGTCAGGCGATGCGGCAGGTCGGTATAGGGCGAGGAGAAATTCATGCGGTGCAGCACGCGGTAGCGGTGCCGCAGCATGTCCTCGCCGAGCACGCGGATCGTTCCGGCGCTCGGCACGACGAGGCCCAGAAGCATGGCGATCGTCGTCGTCTTGCCGGCGCCGTTGCCGCCCAGGAGCGCCGCCGTGGCGCCGCGCGCGACGGAGAAATCGATGCCCGCGACGGCCAGCGTCGCGCCGTAGCGCTTCGCGAGGCCGCGCACCTCGATCACCGCAGGATCGCGATTCGCCATGGCGCGATGGACTATAGTGCGCGCCATGAGCTCCGTCCCCGACCGCGCCCGGCCGCCGGCCACCGCCTTCAGCGAAGTCTCGGTGCGGCTGCGCACGCTCGTGCTGATCCGCTGGATCGCGGTCACGGGCCAGGCCGTCACCGTGCTCACCGTCCATTACGGCTTCGGCTTCAGCTTCTCGACCGAAGGGGCGCTCACGGCGGTTGCGATCTCGGCCGCGCTCAACATCGTCGCGACCTTGTCGCGCCGGTCCGGGCGGCGCCTCGGCGACCGCGAGGCGCTCCTTTATCTCGGCTACGACACGCTGCAGTTGGGCGTGCTCCTGTTCCTCACCGGCGGATTGCAGAATCCGTTCGCGATCCTGATGCTGGCGCCGGTCACGGTCGCCGCCACCGTGCTGTCGCGCTCGAGCGTGATCGCGCTCTCGGCACTCACCGTGGCCGCTCTGTCGTTCCTCGCCATGGTGCACTTGCCGCTGCCGCAGCGTCCGGGCATGTCGCTCGTGCCGAACCCGCTCTACCTGCTCGGCATGTGGACGGCGCTCGTATCCTCGACCTTGTTCATCGCCGGCTATATCTGGTCGGTTGCCGAGGAAGCGCGGCGCATGCGCGACGCGTTCGCGGCGACGCAACTGGCGCTCGCGCGCGAGCAGCGCATCTCGGCGGTCGGCGGGCTTGCCGCGGCCGCGGCGCACCAGCTCGGCAGCCCGCTCGCCACCATCGCCGTCGTCGCCAAGGAACTGGTGCGCGACGTGCCGGCGGAAAGCCCCTATGCCGAGGACGCGAAGCTGCTGCTCTCGCAGAGCGAGCGCTGCCGCATGATTCTCGCCGAGCTGACGCGGCGGCGCGACGAGGACTAGCGGCGAATACACGCCGCTGCCGTTCTCGGCGCTGGTCGAGGCGGCGGGCGAGCCGCACGGCCGCGCCGGCATCGAGATCGCCTATCGCACCGTGCCCGGCCACGAAGGCGGCCGCGCGCAGGGCGAACCGCTCGTCGCGCCCCGGCCGGAGATCATGCACGGGCTCGGCAACCTCATTCAGAACGCGGCGCAGTTCGCGAACAGCGAGGTCACGGTCACGACGAGCTGGAGCGAGGATGCGGTCTCGGTCGACATCGTCGATGACGGCCCGGGCTTCGCGCAGCAGGTTTTGCCGCGCATCGGCGAACCCTATATATCGGGGCGGGCCGGCGCGGCCGAGCACATGGGGCTCGGCATCTTCATCGCGCAAAGCCTGCTCGAGCGCACGGGCGCCCGGCTCGATTTCGCCAATGCCGCCGAAGGCGGCGCGGAGGTCGTGGTCGAATGGCGCCGTGCGGCGCTTACGGCGGCGGAGCGGCACGCGCAAACGCAAGAGGCCGAGGGATGAGCCGGAACGACGACGAGAGAGGACTGGACGAGGGCGCGGCCGAGCCCGCGGCGGCGCTGCAGGGCCTGCCCGAGGCGGAGCGGACGCTCCTCATCGTCGATGACGACGCGCCGCTGTGCCAGCGCCTTGCCCGCGCCATGGAGCGGCGCGGCTTCGTGGTCGAGACGGCCGACAGCGTCGCCTCCGGCATCGCCGCCGTGGCGCTGCGCGCGCCCGCCTTCGCGGTCGTCGATCTCCGGCTCGCCGACGGCAGCGGGCTCGGCATCGTCGAAGCGCTGCGCCAGGCGCGGCCCGCGGCACGCATCGTCATGCTGACGGGCTACGGCAACATCGCGACGGCGGTGGCGGCGGTGAAGGCGGGCGCGATCGACTACCTGCCGAAGCCCGCCGATGCCGACGCGGTCGAAAGCGCGCTCTTGGCGCGCGACGCGGCGCTGCCGCCGCCGCCCGAGGATCCGATGTCGGCCGACCGCGTGCGCTGGGAGCACATCCAGCGCGTCTTCGAGCAATGCGACCGCAATGTCTCGGAGACGGCGCGGCGGCTCAAGATGCACCGCCGCACCTTGCAGCGCATCCTCGGCAAGCACGCGCCGCGCACCTAGGCGGCGCTCACGTCTGCAGGAAATACCACTCGGTGCCTTCCGCGACGAGCGCGGTCAGGCGGCCGCTCGCGAACGCGCCGGTGTCGATGCCGATGCGGTTCTGGCGCACGTCGGGATCGCGCGTGATGCTGTGGCCGTGCACGACGATGCGGCCGAACGAGGATTGCGACAGCAAGAACTCGTCGCGGATCCAGAGCATGTCCTCCTCGCGCTGGGCGCCCAAGGGCACGCCGGGCTTCATGCCGGCATGGACGAAGACATAGTCGCCCTCCTCGTGCGTCATGCGCAGCCGCCGCAGGAAATCGAGATGCTCCTTCGGCAGGGCCTGGCGCAGCCGCTCCTGCGCGCGCACGAGCTCCATCGGCGGCGCGTCGGGATACGGCGGCTCGACGCCGTAGCTCACGAGCGTCTCCATGCCGCCATAGGTGAGCCAGCTTGGGCCGATGGAAATGTCGTCGAGAAAGCGCAGCATGATGTCTTCGTGATTGCCCTTCAAATGAACGCTCTCGAAGCCGGGCAGCGGCGCGTGCAGCAGGCGCTCGATGACGGCGCGCGATTGCGGGCCGCGATCGACGTAGTCGCCGAGATAAACGACGACATTGCGCGGCGCCTGGCGGCGATAGGCGTCGGCGTGGACGAGGAGCGCGAGCTGCTCGAGCAGATCGTCGCGGCCGTGAATGTCGCCGATCGCGTAGACCCGCGTGCCGCGCGGCGTCGCGGGCGCGCTCTCGGCGCCATGTTCGCGGGATGAGAAAATCCGTCCGATCATCGCCCGGCGACTATAGGTCGCCCGCGCGCGCGCTACATCCCCGGATGGAGAAATCAGCTCGCGCGCAGAATCGGCCGGGCCTCGACGCGGCGCGAGGTCCAATACTGCACGCGGTCGAGGAGACGCGCGAGCGCCACCGGCTTCAGGATGAAGTCGTTGCCGCCGGCCGCGAGGCCGAGCTTCACGTCGTCGGGCGAGTTGCGCGCGGTGAGAAACGCGATCGGCACGTGGTTGAGACCCTGATCGCCGCGCAAGCGCCGGCAGGTCTCGAAGCCGTCGAGGTCGGGCATCTGCACGTCGAGCAGGATGAGACGCGGCTGGACGCGGGTCACCAGCGCCAGGCACTCCATGCCGCTTTCCGCGCCGATGAAGGTGTAGCCGCCGGCCTGGATGCACTGCTGCAGCAGCTTCAGATGCTGCGGCAGGTCATCGACGCCGATGACCACCTTGGCCCGGTTGGCAGCGGCGTTCGTCCCGGATTCGGCCATCTCGCTCCCGCATCGTCCGAGCGTCGGCCGGGGCGCCGCCGCCAGGTTCAAGGATCCTCCCTTAGTAGGCGAACGAGGTGAAGAAAGCGTTGATTTGACACGGACAAACGCGCACGCGGCCTTTACCAATCGGTAAAGCTGTTGTCGCTAATGTTGCGTCTCACGACGGCGCAGCCCGACCAATGATGCGGCCAGCAGCGACTGAACGGGTCTCGAGCGTCGAGCAGCTGCTGTTCGACAATGTCGAGCGCTTGAAGCGCAATCCGGCGGGGCGGCGCGCGGTGGTCATTCACCTCTCGCGCCTCAGCCCCGCCAACCGCGGCTCGCACCAGATCCGCATCGCCGCCAACACGTTCGAGGCGCTCGTCAAACAGTTCGAGGGGCAGATGTTCGTCCTGCAACAGGGCGACATCGTGTTCTTGTGCAAGGAGGACAACGTCCTCGCGGTCGACGCGGCGGTCGGCAAGGTGCGCTTCCTCTTTGCCGACGACCCGGTCGGCGCGCAGGTCGCCGAAAACGGCACGGACGGTTTCGTCACCTGGTTCAACCTGGCGGATGGCGGCGAATTCTTTACCTACGTCGATACGATCCGCGGCGAGGACGAGCGCCGGCGCCGGCGCGTCTCGTCGATCATCGGCAAGGACGCAGACGACCGCCAGCCGATCGACCCGCTGGCGCTGAACGAGCTCATCAACATTCTCGCCCGGGCCGATCTCACCAACTTGTTGCGCCGGCAATCGGTGTGCCAGATAGCGCCGGACGAGGGGCCGAAGCCGCTCTTCCGCGAGATCTACGTGTCGATCTCGGACCTGCGCGACGCGGTGATGCCGAAGCGCGACATCGCGGCCGACCGCTGGCTCTTCCAGTACCTGACGCAGACGCTCGACAAGCGCGTGCTCGCGCTGCTGCGCAAGGCGGACGACAGCGGCCTGTCGCATTCCTTCGCCCTCAATCTCAACACCGCCACCGTGCTGTCGCCCGAATTCCAGACGTTCGACACCGGCCTCAAGGCCGGCGCGCGCGGCAGCATCGTCATCGAGCTCGAGAAGGTCGACATCTTCGCCGACATCAGCGCCTATCTCTTCGCGCGCGACTTCGCGCGCGAGCGCGGCTACCGCATCTGCCTCGACGGCATGACCCGGCTCACCCTGCCGTTCATCGACCGCGCGCGGCTGGGCCTCGATCTCGTGAAGCTGTTCTGGAGCCCCGACATGGCGGACGGCGCCGACGGCGAGCGCCAGCGCGAGTTCCTGGCCGCGATCGAGCGGACCGGCAAGAACCGCATCATCCTGGCGCGCTGCGATTCGCCGCAGGCGATCGAGTTCGGCCTGTCGGTCGGCATCAAGCTGTTCCAGGGCCGGTTCATCGAGAAGACCCTGAACGGCGCCGCGCCGGTCTTGACGAAGCAACCGGCTCGCCGCGCCGCAAACGGCGGCGCGCTGACCCTTCGCCTGCGCCTGCTCCTGCAAGCCCTGCGTTTTGCCGCGCCCGCCGCCTCGGACGGGCGCGCGAGCGCGCTCGCCCAGTGGTTCGCCGCGCGCGGCCACGAGGTGACGGTCGTGACCGCCGGCGGCGACCGGTGCGAGGACGCCGCCGGCGTTCGCGTGCTGCGCTGCCCGCTCGTGGCGCCGGCCGCGTCGGGCGCGATGGCGCGGCGCATGCGGCACGTCTCGTTCGCGATGGCGAGTGCGCCGGCGCTGTTGGCCGAGGCCGTGTCGTTCCGGCCCGACATCGTCGGAGCGTTGACGCCGTCGGCGGCGGCGGCGTCCTCGGCGCTCGCGGCGGCGCGGTTCGCGCGCGTTCCGGCCTGGCTCCATCTCGAAGAGGGCGCCGAGCCGCTCGGCATCGAGGCGCTGTTCGAGTTCGTCTCGCTCGCCGCCTTCGATGCCGACGCGATGCTCGAGGCGCGCGGCGTCGGACCCGAAGCGGGCCTGCCGCTGCCGGCCTGGGCCGATACGTTCGCCATCCTGCCGTCGGACGAGGCGTCGGACGCTGCGCGGGCAGCTCGCGCGCGCGGACGAGATCCTGGCGCTCTATGTCGGCCACTGCGACGAGGCGACGGCGCACATCCTCATCGACGCCGCGCGCACGGTGCCGCCGCGCGGCGCCATCCGCTTCATTGCGGCGAGCGCGGGCCCGGGCCTTGTTCCGCTCATCGAGGCGACATCCGATCTGCCGCAGCTCGCGGTCCTGTCGCTGCCGCCGCCCGACGCGCTGGGCGAACTGCTGGCGTGCGCCGACATCCATCTTCTGCCGGAAGGTGTCGCGCGGCCGGACCCGCGCATCGGCGGCAAGCTCGGCGCGCTGCTCGCGAGCGGGCGGCCGATTGTCGCCGACCTCGTGCCGGGTGCCCAGCCCTGCCGGCGCCGGTCGCCGACGGGATCGTGACGGTGCGGGCCGCCGGCGAGGACATGGCGATGGCGGTGATCGCGCTCGCCGCCGACGAGCGCCAACGCGTGCGGCGCGGCCTTGCCGCGCGCTTTGCGGCGGAGTCCTATTTCGCCAAGGAGCGCGTCTTCCGGGCGCTCGAGAAGAGCCTAGAAGGCCTTAGCGCGCGCCACTGATTTCGCTTGCGCAGCGGCCGCGGGGGCCGGTACAGGTGCGCCATGCCGCACGCCGACCTCGTCAGGCTCGTCGAAGCGATGGCAAAGGCCCGCGTCCTCTGCGTCGGCGACGCGATGATCGACCATTACATCAGCGGCAAGGTCGACCGCATCTCGCCCGAGGCGCCGGTGCCGGTGCTCGAGATCGAGAACGAGGAGCGGCGCCTGGGCGGCGCCGGCAACGTGCTGCGCAACCTGCATGCGCTCGGGCTGCGAGTGCTGCTTCATCTCGGTGACGGGCACCGACGCATCGGGGCGCGATCTGTCGCGCATGGTGGCGGAACTGGGCGCGATCGAGGCGCATGTCCTGGCCGAGCGCGGCCGCACCACCACGGTCAAGACGCGCTTCATCGCCGCCACGCAGCAGCTTCTGCGCGCCGACCGCGAGCGCGTGATGCCGCTGCCGGCGCAGCTGCGCACCGAGTTCGTGAAGCTGGTCGAGATGTCGGTCGCGCATTATCCGGTGGTGCTCGTCTCGGACTATGCCAAGGGCGTGCTCGGCGACGGGCTTGCGGGCGAGATCATTGCCTGCGCGCGCGCCGCGGGCGCCACCGTCGTCGTCGATCCCAAGAACAACGATTATGCGGCATATCGCGGCGCCTCGGTGTTGAAGCCGAACCGGCCGGAGCTGTCGGCGGCGGCGGGCCGCAAGGTCGTGAGCGAGGACGAGGTGGCATCGGCCGCGCGCGCGCTCATGGCTGCGCACGAGATCGGCGCGATGCTGGTGACATGCGGCAAGGACGGCATGATCCTGGTCGAGCGCGACGGAGCGCGCCGCCTTAATGTCGCGGCGCGCGAGGTCTATGACGTGTCGGGCGCGGGCGACACGGTGGTGGCCGTGCTCGGCGCCGCGCTGGCCGCGGGCGCATCGCTGGCCGATGCGGCCGAGCTTGCCAACGAGGCGGCCGGCATCGTCGTCGGCAAGGTCGGCACCGCGGTCGTGCCGGCGGCGGAACTGTCGCAGGCCTTGATCGACCGCGACGTGCTCGAACATTCGAAAGTGCTGCCGCTGTCGCTGGCGCTCGACCATGTCGCGCGCTGGCGGCGGAACGGATTGAAGGTCGGCTTCACCAACGGCTGCTTCGACCTCGTGCATCCCGGCCACGTCTCGCTCGTGAAGCAGGCGCGGGCAGCGTGCGACCGGCTCGTCGTCGGCTTGAACAGCGACGCCTCGGTGCAGCGCTTGAAAGGCGCGGGCCGGCCGGTGCAGAGCGCCGACGCGCGCGGCGCCGTGCTCGCCTCGCTGGCGCCGGTCGATCTCGTCGTCGTGTTCGACGAGGACACGCCCGAGAGCCTGATCGAGGCGATAAGGCCCGAGCTTCTGGTCAAGGGCGCCGACTACCGCGCCGACGAGGTCGTGGGCGGCGAATTCGTGCGCTCCTATGGCGGGCGCGTCATGCTCGCGACGCTGCTTCCCGGCTACAGCACGACCTCCACCATCGCCCGCGCGAGCGCGTAAGCGCCTCGGCGGCAGGCGTTCGAGCGCGTCGCCGGCCGAGGGCGCGACGCCGATTTTCACGCCAAATGCCCATCCATGCCCATCGCGGCGGCGGCGCGAGCGGGGTCTTTCCGGCGCAAGATGTTGAAGTGACTGCAAAATACGTTCATTTCGGCCCATTTTCCAGCGTCACCTACCCGGTCCAAAATCGCCGTTCCGGCTCTCCCGATTACTTTTGGCGCCCGCGCAGGGGCTCAAATCAGCGTCATTCCGATGTTCGGCAGTCCCTTGTCCGTTGCGCAAAGACCGCAGTCGCTTCGTACGTACTAATATCATAAATACGTACATAAGTCAAAGAGATGAGCGTGCCCTTAGCGAAAGTCCAAATCGTTTTGTAAAATGTGCGCCTCGGCGATGGACATGATCACGGCGCATCACAAGCCGACCAGCGACCTTCAAGTCGAGGCGGTCTTTGACCTGCGGGGCAACCCGAACGCGGCTGCTCGTCATGCTGATACCTTTCTGAATGCCCTCTCTGAAGCCGAGTGGACGGAACTCAGGGCAGCAGCAACGCGAACCGGCAAAACCGAGAGCCCGGTGTTGCGTTGCGGAGATTGCTACAAAGGCATCTACGCTCGGGAGTCTTCAAGGCACCGGCGTCACTGTTACCATTTTGCTGGAGATCACAGCGAATGCCGCTGGTCGGGAGCGGTTGCCGGAAATTTGCGATCGATCGACGCTGCTAAGTTCCACGGTCAGCAGGAGGGTGAAGGGCACAAAACCCTTTGCCGGTTCGTTGCGGAAGTCCTCGCGCTCGATTCGTCCGCGCGAGAATCGGGGATATCTTCAAATCCATACACAAAGCGCGATGACGGCCGGTATGCCTACCCCGACGTGTTTGCCAAGCACTGGCAGGGGTTGCCGGCAGCGATTTGACGAGTACAGCTTTCAACGACTCAAATGCCCGTCATTGCCCGGCGCGAAGAGATTCTATACGGCACGCGGGAATTCGCCTCGTCTGGATCGTCGGAACTCACGGCGAGGGCCTCGACCGTCGGGCCTTCAGAGACATCCATATGCGCAACGACGGACAGATCCTTGGCATGGACGGGGAAGCTTCGTAGCTTCGGCCCACGAGGCGGGCGAACCGACGCTTTCGCCGCAACCTAACCGACTCTCTGCTCGGTTCACCACACGAGCGGGTTCACGCCGCATTGGCGAAATCGAGATTGTCGATCGCCGCAGCGAAATCGAACTGGGGTCGGCCAGGCATCGGACCAGGTCAGTTAAGCGTTCATACGCGTCTTGCATTTGGATGAGAAGTCGATACGGACCCACGCACTCGAAAGGCTGAGGCGACGAGTTTTACACCGCGCTGGCAGACGCAAATGAGTTCACCGCACGGCAAGGCATGGGACTGAAGCAGCGGCTGTGGTTGGCGGGCAACGTTGGGGTAATTTGCCTCCATCCTACGGCACGGTCCGCGCGCTCGGCGTTCTCGCAACATTGCGAACTAATGCGCTTTGTGTACCGACCGGAATACCGCTGACAAACCTTGCTCATTTGGTCAACGCTATGTTGCTTGAGCCGAAGGATCGGCGCTGCTGGACTCACGCTTTCGAACTTTTATGCCGCGCGAAGGGGTTACACGACCTAATGTCGACACCATCCGTTCACAAAAAATGTGAGCGAAATCGCGCTGAAGACCCCACCAGCTTTCCAATCGACCGCGAGGTCGGACCGGTATTCAACGTCTTTTTCCCCGAGGGCGCCTTTTACCGCATCGACCTGAGTGATTAGCAACGTCCCCATCACCCCATCTTCGCGAGCGGTTTGGCGTCCGGCGGGATCGGGTGGCGGTGCACGTTGAGGATCATCGACACGCAGGTGTAATACCCGCAGGTGAGGACGAGCTCGACCACGCCGCGCTCGCCCCAGCGCCCCTTCACCGCCTCGAATTTCGCGTCGCTCACCTCGCCGGTGCGGACGAGCTCCAAGGCGAAGTCGAAGATCGCGGTCTCCTCGGGCGACATGTTCGGCGGGCGCTTGCGCTCGGCGATCGCCTCGATCTTGGCCGGATCGACGCCGGCCTCGCGCGCCATGCGGCTGTGCGCGACCCACTCGTACTGCGCCGTCCAGTGCCGCGCCGTGACCATGATCGCGAATTCCTTCAAGGCATCGGGGAAGACGCCCTTGAAGCGGATGTGCGCGCCGAATTGCTGCACGATGTCGCCCAATTCGGGCGAGCGCAGCAGCGCCTGGAACGGGCCGCCGCGCATGGCCTTCCTCGGGCCCGCGATGATCGCCTGCACGAGCTTCTTCTGCTCGGGCGTCTGCTCGGCTTCGGTCAAGGTCTTGAAGCGTTCGGTCTCGGCCATTCGTGCCTCCCTGGTTCGCGGGAGGCATAACACGGGCAGGCTCAGCCCGGAAGCTTCGGCAGAATCCGCGCCAATGCCCCGGCGAAGCCCGCGCGCTCCTCTTCCGTCCCGACCGTGACGCGCACGAGGCGGTCGAGCGGCGCCACGCCCGGCATGCGCAGGAAGCACGATTCCTCCTCGAGGAGGAGTGCCAACGTGGCTCGCGCGCGTGCGCCCGAGCCCATGTCGAAGGCGACGAAGTTGGTCGACGACGGCAGCGTCTTCGAGCCCGAGCCGCTCGGCGATGCGGCGGTAATCATCGCGCCCGGCCGCGACCTTGCGCGCGACCTCGCGGATGAAGTCCTGATCGCCGAGCGAGGCGAGCGCCGCCTCCTGCGCCAGGCGGCTCACGCCGAAATGGTGGCGGATCTTGTCGAAGGTCGCGATCACCGCGGCCGGCGCGATGGCATATCCCACGCGCATCCCGGCCATGCCGTGCGCCTTCGAGAACGTGCGCACGCGGATGACGCGCGGGTCTTCCGGGTCGAGCTCGGGCAAGGAGCCGCGCGGCGCGAAATCGCTGTACGCCTCGTCGAGCACCAGGATCGCGCCCTTGGGCAATCCTGCGATGAGGCGCATCTGCTCGTCGGCGGCAAGCCAGCTTCCGGTCGGGTTGTCGGGGTTGGCGAGGTAGACGAATCGCGCGCCGCTCGCGCGGACGGCCGCGCCGAGCGCCTCGGCGTCGTTCTTGAACTCGCGATAGGGCGCGTGGACGAAGCGCGCGCCGTAGCCCGCGACGTGGAAGGCGAAGGTGGCGTAGCCGCCATGCGACATGACGACCGGGTCGCCGGCATCGGCGAACGAGCGCACCGACAGGCCGAGGATGTCGTCGGCGCCGGTGCCGAGGCCGATATTCTCGATGCCGACGCCGTGATGGCGCGCCAGCGCCTCGCGCAGCACGAAGCCTTCGGGATCGCAGTACCAGGCGATGCGGGCAGCGCCCAGCGCGATCGCCGCGATCGCCTTGGGCGACGGCCCGAACGCGCTTTCGTTGGCGCCGATCCTGAGCTTCAGGCGATGGCCGAGGCGGCGCTCGAACTGCTCGGGCGGAACGAACGGCACCGTCGCCGGGAGCGCCCCGACGACGCGCGAATAGCGCAAGCGCTCGTCAGGTTCGGTCATGCGCCGGCCGCTCGCCGGCAGCGATGGTGGGCGCGACCGCCGGCGGCGTCACTTGCGGCGGCGGCGGCTCCACTGCGGCCTCGCCGTCGTCCTTCATGCCCGCCTTGAACGACTTGATGCCCTTCGCAAAATCGCCCATCACGCTCGACAGCTTGCCCTTGCCGCCGAACAGCACGGCCACGACCGCAATGACGATCAGCCAGTGCCAAAGACTTAAGCCACCCATGGACAAACCCCAGTAGTGGAAGGCCGTTCTGCGGCCGAGTTGGCGCAGACGAAGCCGTCCGATGTCAAGCTCTATCTCGCCCGGTCCCGGCCGCTCCGGGCCGGGTTCGTTCTCAGGGCAAGTGGCGTTTCCGCCCTCTCCTGTCAACCGCTTGCCGGCGCGGCGAGGATGCCTCAGTGCGCGCCCCTTTCGAGAGGTGGCGGGCGGCAGCGGGCGGGTGCTAGCGTCGCCCCATGCGGACAGCTTTCCTGGTTTTCGCGGCGCTCGCGGTGCTGGCCTTCGCCGTCGGCGGAGTGTCGCAAAAGTGGCGCGGCGCCCGGCTCGAGGCGGTGGCGCCGGCGGTCGAGGCGCCGGCCCGGACGATGCTCGCCGCCTCGTCGCAGCCGGCGGGCGGGGCGAGCCCTTCGGTGCTCGTCGCGGTGCCGATCCGCCGCCCCCGCGCCGCGCCTGCGGCGCCGGTAGCGCTTTTGGCGCCTGCGGCGCCCAAGGACCCGGGCGCCGACCTGCCGGTCGATGCAGGTGACCGAGCCGCCGGTCCACGCCGTCCCGGCCGATGCCGCGGCCGAGACCGCGCCCGCCGTCTCGTTTGCCGCGCCCGAGCGCGGCAAGATCGAGCGCATGGCCTATGCGCGGCCGCCGGCGCCGGTGTCCGGCCCGGCCGCCGCGCGCCGCGCACGCCGCCGTGGCCATGGCGCCGCCCGCGCCGATCGGCGGCAGGGCCAAGGCCGCCGATGCCGCGAGCCTGTCGGTCGATGGCCGAGCGGTGCATCTCTTCGGCGTGCGCCCGGCCGATGCGCATGACCGCTGCGGCGAACAGAGCGCGAGCTGCGGCGAGGCGGCGCGCGCGGCGCTGGCGCAGCGCCTCGCCGGCAATCCCGGCGTCACCTGCGTCGTGCCGCCGGGCCAGGAGGGCGATCCCGGCTATGTCTGCCACGACAGCACGGGCGTCGATCTCGGGCGGCTCCTCGTGGTCGCGGGCCTGGCGCTCGCCGACACGTCGCGCAGCTATCAGTATCTCAGTGCGCAGGACGGCGCGCGCAGCGCACGCCAGGGGCTCTGGCGCTATCGCTGAGGCTCCGCACAGATATAGATTTGGGGGAGCGCTCATGACCCGCACGATCCTCGCCGCGCTGTTCGCCGCGGCCCTCGGCTGCTTCGCCGGCCAGGCGGCGGCGGAAGACACGATCAAGCTCGCCACCTCGCGGCTCCTCGCCTACACCGCCGTGCCGATCATGCTGGACAAGGGCTTTCTCGCCGCCGAAGGCCTCAAGGTCGAGCTCGTGACCTTCGATTCGGCCCAGCCGATCACCGTCGCGGTGGTGGCGGGCGACGCCGATTTCGGCGTCGGCGGCCTGTCGGCGGCGTTCTACACGCTCGCCGGCGAAGGCCAGCTTCGCATCCTCGCCGGCGGCACGCGCGAGATGCCGGGCTTCTACAATTTCAATTTTCTCGCCTCCAACCGCGCCGCGGCGGCCGGCCTCAAATCGGTGAAGGACCTGTCCGGGCATACGGTCGGCGTGACGCAGCTCGGCACCGCGCTCGAATATTCGCTCGGACTCGCCGCCGAGAAATACGGGCTCGATCTCAAGACGATCCGCGTTTCGGGACTGCAGTCGAACAGCAACGTGCTGTCGGCGCTGACCGGCGGCCAGCTCGACGCCGCCGTGATGCCGGGCGGGCCGTCGCAGCCGCTGGTCGCGCAGCGGCGACGGTGCAGCGCCTCGCCTGGGTCGGCGACGTGACGCCCGGCATCCAGAACAACATCGCCTTCGCGAGCGCCAAGATCGCGCAGGAGCGGCCGGACCTGGTCGACCGCTTCATGCGCGCCTATCGCAAGGCCGCGCGGCTCTATCACGACGCCGTCGCCGACGCGAACGAGCAGCGCCGCGACGGACCCGAGCTGCCCGATCTCGCTGCCGATCCTCGCCAAGTTCGCCAGCATCTCGGTCGAGCAGGCGCGCGCCGCATTGCCGTGGATCGACCGCGACGGGCGGCTCGACCTCGCCGACATGCGGCACCAGATCGCGTGGTTCCGCGCGCAGGGCCTGATGAAGAGCGACGTCGATATCGACGAGATCATCGACCGGCGCGTCGCGGTCGCGCTGCCGAAGACGAACTGACGAGAGTCTGATTCAGCCGGCTCGAAATCAACGCGCGTCCTTCGACTTCGCCCCTTCGCGTTCGCTTCGGGGCTTCGCTCAGGATGAGGACTTTTCTTTGTGCTTCACCCAAGCTCCTCATCCTGAGCGGAGCGCGCAGCGCGCAGTCGAAGGACGCACCAGCGGTTCCGCCTTAACGGACTAGACTCTAGCCGGCGAAGGTGAAGCGGAAGCCCGCGCCCGCGGGCGCGACGTGGCCGCCCGAGGGGTGCGGGAAATGCGCCGGCAGCACGAGCGCGTGGCCCTCGGCGCAGACGCTCGAGGAAGGACCGGCGCGACTTCGCCGAGAGCGCCCGGTCGACGCAGAAGCAACTGCTGATCTCGGGCTCGGCGCATTGCAGTGCCGTGTGCATGAGATCGCCCGACAGCGCCGCCTCCTGCCCGCCCGAGCGGATGCGGAGCGCGACATGGCCGGGCGTGTGGCCGGGCGTCGGATCGAGCCACGCCTCGTCGTCGAAGGCGTAGTCCATCGCCACGAAATCGCACTGCCCGGCCGCGACGACGGGCAGCACGCTGTCCTCGATATGCTCGTCGCTCGAATATTCCTTGCGCTTCGCCTCGTCCTGCCAATGCGCCCACTCGTCCTTCGTTATGAGATAGCGCGCATTCGGGAATGTGGGGACCCAGCGCCCGTTCAGGAGCCGCGTGTTCCAGCCGACATGGTCGATGTGGAGATGCGTGCACAGCACGAAGTCGATGTCCGCAGGGTCGAAGCCGGCATCGGCGAGGCGCTGCAGCCAGGGCCGGTTCTGATGATGGAACAGCGGCCGCGACGGCCGCTCCTTGTCGTTGCCGCTGCACGCATCGACCAGGATGGTGCGGCGCTTGGTCTTGACGACATAGGCCTGGATCGCGATCACGAGTTTCCCGGTCGCGGGATCGAGGTGCTTGGGCTCGAGCCACGCGCGGTGCTGTTCCAGGCGCTCCTTCGGCAGATCGGGATAGATGAAGGCCGGATCGAACATCGCCACCGTGAATTCGGGGATGCTGCTGATCTCGACATCGCCGACGCGCCACTTGAATGCCGTTCTCCATCGCGCCCTCCCGCCGTTGGTCGCCGAGCCTATCGCGGGAGCGCGGTTTCGGCTATCCCTCCGGCCCGAGCGAGGAGAGAGCATGGCGCGCTTTGAAGGCACCGACACCTATATCGCGACGCAGGATCTGCGCGTCGCCGTCAATGCCGCGATCGCGCTCGAGCGGCCGCTGCTGGTCAAGGGCGAGCCCGGCACCGGCAAGACCATCCTGGCGCACGAGATCGCCAAGGCGCTTGTCGGCGCCGCTCATCACCTGGCACATCAAATCGACGACCAAGGCGCAGCAGGGGCTCTACGAATACGACGCGGTGGCGCGGCTGCGCGACGGGCAACTTGGGCGAGGCGCGCGTCCACGACATCCGCAACTACATCAGCCGCGGCAAATTGTGGGAGGCGTTCGCCGCGGACGAGCGCCCGGTGCTGCTCGATCGACGAGATCGACAAGGCCGACATCGAGTTCCCGAACGATCTGCTGCTCGAGCTCGACCGCATGGAATTCTATGTCTACGAGACGCGCGAGACCGTGGTCGCGCGCCAGCGCCCGGTCGTCCTCATCACGTCCAACAACGAGAAGGAGCTGCCGGACGCGTTCCTGCGGCGCTGCTTCTTCCACTACATCCGCTTCCCCGACCGCGACACCATGACGAAGATCGTCGAGGTGCATCATCCGCGCCTGAAGCAGGCGCTGCTGAAGGAAGCGCTCGACGTGTTCTACGAGATCCGCGACGTGCCGGGCCTGAAGAAGAAGCCGTCCACCTCGGAGCTGATCGACTGGATCAAGCTCCTGCTGGTCGAGGACATCTCGCCCGAGACCTTGCGCACGCGCGATCCGGCAAAGCTCATCCCGCCGCTGCACGGCGCGCTTCTGAAGAACGAGCAGGACGTGCAGCTGTTCGAGCGGCTCGCCTTCATCCATCGCCGCGAGCGCGGCCAGACCTGATGTTCACCGGCTTCTTC
Organism: uncultured Alphaproteobacteria bacterium; assembly: GCA_963804235.1. Lineage (GTDB taxonomy): Bacteria > Pseudomonadota > Alphaproteobacteria > ATCC43930 > CGMCC-115725 > DATJLY01. The sequence goes on along the minus strand of CAWDPP010000054.1, from coordinate 51,525 downwards.
CTCGATTTGAAGCGGGCGCGCGTGCCGGTGTCGCTCCGGGAATACCTGACGCTGATGGAGGCGATGGGAAAGCACGTCGCGGGCCACAGCGTCGACGAGTTCTATTATCTCGCGCGCGCGGCGCTGGTGAAGGACGAGCGCAACATCGACAAGTTCGACCGCGTCTTCGCGCAGTATTTCCAGGGGCTCGAGAGCGTGGCCGAGGCGGCGCTGGTGCCGGACGAGTGGCTGACGCAGCTCGCCGAGCGGCTCTTCACCGAGGCGGAGCGGCGCGAGATCGAGGCGATGGGCGGACTCGAGAAGCTGCTCGAAACATTGCGCCAGCGCCTGGCCGAGCAGAAGGGCCGGCACGAGGGCGGCAGCAAATGGGTCGGCACGCTCGGCACGTCGCCCTACGGCGCCAAGGGCGTCAACCCCGAGGGCGTGCGCATCGGCCAGGAGGAAGGGCGCGAAGGGCACGCCGTCAAAGTCTGGGACAAGCGCGAGTTCAAGAATCTCGACGGCGATGTCGAGCTCGGCACGCGCAACCTGAAGCTCGCGCTGCGGCGCTTGCGCCAGTTCGCGCGCGAAGGCGCGGCCGAATTGCTCGACCTCGACGACACGATCCGCGTCGACCGCCAAGAATGCCGGCTGGCTCGATCTCCGCCTCGTGCCGGAGCGGCACAACGCGGTGAAGGTGCTGCTGCTGCTCGACATCGGCGGGTCGATGGACGGGCACGTGCGCACCTGCGCCGAGCTTTTCTCCGCCGCGCGCAGCGAGTTCAAGCACCTCGAGCATTTCTACTTCCACAACTGCCCGTACGAGCATCTGTGGCAGGACGCGCGCCGCCGCCACGTCGAGAAGACGCCGACGATGGAAGTGCTGCACCGCTTCGACCAGGGCTGGAAGCTCATCCTGGTCGGCGACGCGACCATGGCGCCCTACGAGATCGCCGAGCCCGGCGGCAGCGTCGAGCATTGGAACGCCGAGCCCGGCGAGACCTGGATGCAGCGCCTTCTCATGACCTATCCCAAGGCGGCGTGGCTCAACCCCGTGCCGGAGCGCTACTGGCCCGGCACGCCGTCGATCGCCATGATGACGAAGCTCATGGAGGGCCGCATGTTCCCCTTGACGCTCGAGGGCCTCGACCGGGCGATGCGGCGGTTGCAGCGCTGACAATTTCGGCAAGAGGCACGCCCGTCCGGCAGGGGAGCCCTTCGTCCTAGGGCGTTGTCGCGTGCGCATCCGGTCCGTTATGGTGCAGGTGCGAAGAGGCACGGGGACGAGGCTCATGGACACGCTCAACGACGCGATCGATCCGGCGCTGGTGAAATTCGGCGTAGGCCAGCCGGTCACGCGCAAGGAGGATCCGACCTTGCTGCGCGGCGAGGGGCGCTACACCGATGACGTGAACCTGGCCGGCCAGGCGTATGCGGTGATGGTGCGCTCGCCCGTCGCGCACGGCACGATCCGGCGGCTCGCGCTCGAGGATGCGCGCAAGATGCCGGGCGTGCTCGGCGTCTATGGCCCGGCCGATCTCGAGGCGGCCGGGATCCAGCCCTTGAAAAGCCCGTTCGCGGCGCAAAACCGCGACGGCACGCCGTGGCATCATGCCGGGCGGCCGGCGCTCGCCAAGACGCGCGTGCGCTATGCCGGCGAGCCGGTGGCGTTCGCGGTCGCCGAGACCATGGCGCAGGCGAAGGACGCGGCCGAGGCGGTCGTCCTCGACATCGACGCGCTGCCGGCGGTGACGACGGCCGCGGACGGGGCGAAGCCCGGCGCGCCGCAGCTGCACGACGAGGCGCCCGGCAACATCCTCTTGGATTTCCATTACGGCGACGCCGCCAAGGTGGCGGAAGCGTTCGCCAAGGCGGCGCATGTCACGAAGCTGAAGCCGGTCAACAGCCGCATCGTCGTCAACGCGATGGAGCCGCGCGCCGCGGTCGGCAGCTTCGATGCGCAAGAGCGGGCGCTACACGCTGACGCTCGGCTGCCAGGGCGTGTTCGGGCTGCGCGCCAATATCGCGCCCGTGCTCGGCGTCGCGCCGAACATGGTGCACGTGCTGTCGCACAATGTCGGCGGCTCGTTCGGCATGAAGTCGCAGGTGTTCCCGGAATACCCGTGCGTCCTCTACGCGGCGAAGGCGCTCGGCCGGCCGGTGAAGTGGACCGACGACCGCTCCGGCGCGTTCCTCTCGGACAATCACGGCCGCGACCACGAGATGGAAGCGGAGCTGGCGCTCGACAAGGACGGCCACATCCTGGCGCTGCGCCTCACCGGGTTCGGCAATGCCGGCGCCTATCCGATCGCGCCGCTCCCCTATTCCGTCAACGCCGTCAAGAACGTCATCGGCGTCTATCGCACGCCGCTCCTCGAGGTGACGTCGAAGGGCGTCTATACCAACACGCAGCCGGTCGGCCCCTATCGCGGCGCCGGCCGGCCCGAGGGCAACTACTACATGGAGCGGCTGATCGAGGCCGCCGCCGCCGAGATGGGCATCGACAGCGTCGAACTGCGCCGCCGCAACTTCATCCCGCCCGAGGCCATTCCGTACAAGGCGCCGTCGGGCTCGGCCTATGACAGCGGCGACTTCGCCGCCGTGCTCGACGACGCGTTGGCCTTGGCCGATCTCGGCAACTACGCCGCGCGCAAGCGCCAGAGCGAGGCGCGCGGCAAGCTGCGCGGGCTCGGCATCGGCAGCTATCTCGAAGTGACCGCGCCGCAGGGCAAGGAAATGGGCGGCATCCGCTTCGAGGGCGACGGCAGCGTCACCATGATCAGCGGCACGCTCGATTATGGCCAGGGCCACGCCTCGCCGTTCGCGCAGATCGTGGTGAGCCGGCTCGGCATTCCGTTCGAGCGGCTGAAGCTTTTGCAAGGCGACAGCGACCAGCTTCTGTTCGGCGGCGGCACCGGCGGCTCGCGCACGGCGATGATGGGCGGCACTGCGCTCCTCACCGCGTGCGACAAGGTGATCGAGCAGGGCAAGCAGATCGCCGCGCACTTCCTCGAGGCGTCGGTCGCCGACATCGAGTTTTCCGAAGGCAAGTTCCGCATCGCCGGCACCGACCGCTCGATCGGCATCATGGAGGTGGCGCAGCGCGTGCAAGCAGGGCGCGAAGCTGCCGGCGGAATTGCCGCAGACGATCGACGCCTCGCTCGTGATGGAGACGCCGCCGTCGGCATATCCCAACGGCTGCCACATCGCCGAGGTCGAGGTCGATCCCGACACCGGCATCGTCAGCGTCGTCAAATATTCGATGGTGAACGATTTCGGCAATCTGCTGAACCCGCTCCTCGCCGAGGGGCAGGCGCATGGCGGCGTGGTCCAGGGCATCGGCCAGGCGCTGATGGAGCGCACGGTCTATGACGGCGCGGGCCAGCTCATCAGCGGCTCCTACATGGACTACGCCATGCCGCGCGCCGACGACGCGCCGAGCTTCGCGTTCGGCAGCCATCCGGTGCCGGCGACGACCAATCCGCTGGGCGTCAAGGGCTGCGGCGAGGCCGGCTGCGCCGGCTCCTTGCCGTCGGTGATGAATGCGCTGATCGATGCGTTGAAACCCTATCGCGTGCGCCACATCGACATGCCGGCGACGCCCGAGCGGGTGTGGCGCGCCATTCACGAGGCGCGCGCATGATCCTCGAAATGGCGCAGATCGACGTGAAGCCCGGGCTCGAAGCCGAGTTCGAGGCGGGCGTGCAGAAAGCCGTGCCGATCTTCAAGCGCGCCAAGGGCTGCAAGGGGCTCGAGCTGAAGCGCTCGGTCGAACACCCGCGGCGCTATCACCTGCTCGTCACCTGGGAGACGCTCGAGAACCACACGGTCGATTTCCGCGGCTCGCCCGATTTCGCCGAGTGGCGCAAATGCGTCGGCCATTGCTTCGAGGGGACGCCCCAGGTCGAGCACGGCGCGGCCACGCTCAAAGGGTTCTGAGGAGTATCGTCATTCCCGCGCAAGCGGGAACCCAGGGTGAGTGACGCGCGGTTGCCCTGGGCCCCCGCTTTCGCGGGGGTGACGGCGTTCGCCGCGTTGGCGCTTGTGCCGGGCGCAAGTAGAATGCCCCGATGGCCGAGGCGACCGAAGCCCTGCCGCCGCGCGGGGTGATGCTGCTCGGACGCGAGGTGCTGACCGGCATCGCCCAGCTCGCGACCGCCGTGCCGTCGTGCCTCGCCGCCGGGGTTCTGGCCTTCGCGCCGCTGGGGCCGAGCTATGTCGCGGCGGGCGTCGCCGCGGGCCTGTGCTGCGCCATTTTCGCGGCGCCGGCCGCGGCGCTCGCCTCGGGCACGGCCTGGCTCGTCCCCTCGCCGCGCTCGAGCACCGCCGTGATCCAGGCGAGCCTGCTCGCGACCTTGTGGCACATTCCGGCGCTCGCCGATGCGAACCTGGCGCTGGCCGCGCTCGCGCTCTGCATCCTGCTCGCGGGATTGATGCAGATCCTGTTCGGCCTGGGCGGCATCGCGCGCATCGTGAAATTCACGCCGCACCCGGTGCTGGCCGGGTTCCTGAACGGCGTCGCGCTGCTGCTCTGCCTGCCGCAGCTCGAACGCTATATCGCGCTGAGCCCCGAGCCCACGATCGTCCATCCGTTCATGCTTGCCTTCGTGCTGGCGCTCGCGGGCGCGACGATTTTGGGGCGCCGGTTCACGCTCAAGGTGCCGGGCGCGCTCTTCGGGCTCGCGACCGGGCATCGTCGGCTTCTATGCGCTGAAGGCGATCCTGCCCGACCTCGACCTCGGCCCGACCATGGGCGCGCCCGGCGCGGGCCGCACGTTCCTGCCGGCGCTGCCGTTCCTCGGCATCAGGCTGGCCGATGTGCCGGCCAAGATCGTGCCGCTCTTGCCCGATCTCGTGCTCACGTCGTTGAGCCTTGCCATCGTCGCCACGTTCGACACGCTCTTGACGCTGCGCGTGGCGCAGAAGATGGCGGGGCGGCCGCTCCGCCCGACGCGCGATCTCGTCGCGAACGGCATCGGCAATTGCGTTGCCGCATTGACCGGCGCGCTCGCGGTTCAGCTTTCGCCCAACGTCGTCCTCAACGCCTTCAAGAGCGGCGGCCGCACCGCGCTGACGCCGATCGTGGGCTGCGTCGTGCTGCTCGGCATCGTGCTCACGCTCTCGCCCGAGCTGGGCGCCATCCCGGTCGTGGTGCTGTCGGCGACCGTTCTCGCCAACGGCATTTCCTCGTTCGACCGCTGGAGCCTCAGGCTTCTGCTCGACACGCTTTTGAACCGCGGGCGCGTCGCGCGGCGCCATGCCTGGCACGACGTGCTGGTCGTGCTCGTCGTCATGTCCATCACCGCGAGCGGCGCGATCGTCGCCGGCGTGCTCGCGGGCGCGGCGCTCGCCTGCATCATCTTCATCGCCAACATGAGCCGGCCGATCCTGCGCCGCATGTCGCGCGGCGACGAGATCGTCTCGAAGCGCGTCCGGCCCGCCGACGCGCAGACCGCGCTTTTGGAGACCGGGAAACGGCGCGCCGTGCTCGAGCTCCAGGGCGTGCTGTTCTTCGGCAACGCCGACGATCTCGCCGACCGCGTCGTGGCGCTGCTCGACGAGACCGACATGGTGACGCTCGACGTGCACGGCATCACCGACATCGACATCTCGGGCGCGCAGGTTCTGATCGAGATCGCGGCGAACGCGCGGCGCCGGCAGAAATGGCTCATCTTCTGCAACGTGCCGCCGGATCTGACGCGCTCGATCGGCGAGCTCGCGCGCGGCGACGATCGCCCCGGCGCGCGCGTCATGCACGACCTCGACAGCGCGGTCGAATGGATGGAGGAGGAGACGCTGCGCCGCCACGCCGAGACCCTGCCGCGCGTCGACGAGCTCGCCTTGAGCGCGCTCGACTTCACGCAAGGGCTCGACGACGACGAGCTCGCGCTGCTGCGCTCGCGCCTCGTCGCGCGCACATTCCGGCCGGGCGCGATGATCTGCGTCGAGGGCGACGCGGCCGACCGGCTGTGGCTTCTCACCAAGGGCTCGGTCAGCGTGCGCATGGCGCTGCCGGACGGCGAGGCGGTGCGCGTCGCGAGCCTCGCCATGGGCACGGTCGTGGGCGAGATGGCGCTCCTCGGCACCGGACGGCGCTCGGCCTCGGTCGCGGCCGACGACGAGGTCTCATGCTGGGAGCTCGAGGACAAGGAGTTCCGCGCGCTCCTCGACGAGCATCCGCGCATCGCCAGCAAGGTGCTCGCCAACATCGCCAAGGAAATGGCGCGGCGCGTGCGCATCACGTCGGAATATCTGCGCCGCGCGCTCGGCTAGGGGAAGGTCAGCTCGATTTGCGATTCACCGTGCGTCCTTCGACTTCGCGCTCCGCGGGCTTCGCTCAGGATGAGGAACTGTTCTGTGAAGCTTCACGCAAGCACCTCATCCTGAGCGTAGCCCCGCAGCGCGCGTAGTCGAAGGACGCACTATGGTTCCGTTGCAATAGCTCGGCTAGGTACCCCGATCGAGGAACTGCCGCAGATTTGGAGGGAGGTCGTTCGATGCGCAATCTGTTCTTGGCGTTTCTCGTGCTGGCGGGCGCGCCGGCCTTGGCGCAGCAATCGGTGCCGGAGATCCCGTTCGAGTCCGTGGCGAATTTCCTGAAGCTGCCGCCCGACCTCTATATCGGCGAGCCGACCGGCGTCGCGGTCAATTCGAAGGGGCACGTGTTCGTGTTCTCGCGCGGCGGCTCGAGCACGGGCCCGGCCTATGCCGAGACGGCGGCGCAGCTGCTCGAATTCGCGCCCGACGGCAAATACATCCGCGAGATCGGCAAGAACCTCTACGCGTGGTCGTTCGCGCATGCCGTGCGCGTCGACCGGCAGGACAATATCTGGGCCGTGGACAAGGGCTCGGACATGATCGTGAAGTTCGATCCGCAAGGGCACGTCGTGCTCGTGTCGGGGCGGAAGCAGGAAGCGTCCGACGAGGGCACCGGCCCCTTGAAGCATCCGAACCCGCCGCTGCCGGCCGTCGACGGCCGCTACCGCCAGCCGACCGACGTGACGTGGGACAGCGTCGGCAACGCCTATATCAGCGACGGCTATATCAATTCGCGCATCGCGAAGCTCGACAAGGACGGCAATTTCGTCGGCTCGTGGGGCGATCGCACGGCGCGGGGCCGGGCGAGTTCAACACGCCGCACGGCATCGGCGCCGACGCCGAGAACAACATCTATGTCGCCGATCGCGGCAACCGCCGCATCGAGGTGTTCGACACGGAAGGCAATTTCCTGCGCCAGATCACCATCGACGTGCCGGTGCCGCCCGACGCGCGCATGGTCATCGGCAACAAATATCCCGACCCCATGGGCGCCGACGTGCCGTCGGTTCTGAAGCCGGGCGCGCCGTGGGTCATCTGCATCACGCCGCCGCCGCACCAGTTCCTCTATACGGCCGACGCGTTCCCGGGCCGCATCTACAAGCTCACGCTCGACGGCAAGCTGGTCGGCATGCTGGGCCACGCGGGCAAGGAGATGAAGGCGTTCGGCTGGATCCACGCCATGGCGTGCCCCGACGAGAACACCCTCATCGTCGGCGAGATCATCAACTGGCGCGTGCAGAAGCTGATCCTGCACCCGGATCGGACGGCGGCGAAATAGCGCCCATCACGAGCCGGGCAGCGCCACGGCATAGCGCCCGTCGATGGTCGCGGCGCCATCGACGCCCGCCTTCACCAGCCCTTCCTTCTCGTAGAACCGCACCTGGCGCAGGATGTCGGCCTCGTCGAGCCGGCCCTCGGCATCGACATAGGGCATGCCGAGCTTCACCTCGTCGATCGTCTGCTTCGTGTATTTGGCGAGGATGCGCACCATCTCGTCCGCCTTGGCGCCGCTTGCGGGCTTGCCGTCGGCGGCGGTGGTCGCGTCGTGATAATCCTTGGCGCCGGCGCGGTAGGCGCGCAGGAAGCGCGCGACCGTGTCGTGCCGGTCGTCCGCCGTCTTGGTGCCGGTGAAGACGATGCCGAACTGCCACGGCGCCTCGTCGCCGACCCAGCCGATGAGCTTCAAGTCGCCGCGCTCCATCAGCGGCAGCATGCCGGGCGTTATCGAATTTGCGCTGAAATCGGCCTTGCCGCCGGTCAATGCCGTGACGATGTTCGGGATCGATTGCAACGACAGCACTTCGATCGATTTGAAGTCGAAGCCGTATTTCGGAGCGATGATGCCGCCCACGACATAGATCGGCGGCGCGGCCTTGGTGGTGACGCCGAAACTGTGGCCGGGAAAATCCTTGACGCTCTTCAAGCCGCCGTCATAGGCGTGGCGCGAGGCGAGGAAGGCCTGGAGGCGGAAGCCCGGCGCTTCGTGCGCGGCGCCGGCGATGAGCTTCAGCTCGCCCTCGCCGGCGAGGTTGTAGAAGGCGCCGGTCACGGCGGCGACGCCGAAATCGACCGAGCCCGACACGGTCGCGACGGCGACGGGCGCCGCCGCGTCGAAATAGACCAATTCCGCCGGCACGCCTTCGGCCGCGAAATATCCCTTCTCCTGCGCCACGTAAACCGGCGCGAACGCGGTGACGGCGACGACGCCGATCTTGATCGGCTCGGCGCGTGCCGCCTTGCGCCGCGAGCATCAGCAGCGCGAGCGCGGCGCATTTTCCCGACCAGCGGATCATCTCTCCCCTCCCCGTTCTTTTGCCGCCGACTTAGCATTTCGGACGCAGAGCACGGAGATGTCGCGCGCAGCGAAGTCCGTTTGCGGCTTGACAAATGCCCCCTCACCCTACCCTCTCCCCGGAGGGGAGAGGGTTCGCTTCGGTGTCCGAGGGGCTTGCACGGTTCGCTGGCGGCGCGAAGATGGGAGCCGGAAGCGGAAAGGCGGGCGCATGAGCGGCGGCAGCGGCGGCGGCAGCAACATCGAGGGGCGGATCGAGTATGACGATCTGCGCGAGTGGCTCGACTATGCGCGGCGTTTGGGCGAGGTGCGCGATGTCGCGGGCGCGTCGTGGCAGGAGGATATCGGGCTCGCCGCCGAGGCGGTCTTGCGCGCCGAGAACGGCCCGTGCGTCGTGTTCGACGACATCCCGGGCTGCGCCAAGGGTTTCCGCGTGCTCCTCAACGTCTTCGCCGGCACGCGCCGCAACATGACGATGGGCTTTCCCGACCACTTGAACAAATGGGAGCTGAGCCAGGCCTATCGCGAGTCCTATCTGAAGACGCCGCGCCTCGTGCCGCACGAGATCGTGGCCGACGGGCCGGTGCTCGAGAACGTGATGCTGGGCGAGGATGTCGATGTCGAGAAATTCCCGGCGCCCGTCTGGCACGAGAAGGACGGCGGGCGCTATATCGGCACCGGCACCTACAGCATCACGCGCGATCCCGAGGAGAACTGGCTCAACGCCGGGGCCTATCGCGCGCAGGTGCACGACAAGAAGAGCGTCGGCCTCATCATGGCGGCGGGCCATCACGGCTATATCCACCGCGAGAAATATTTCGCGCGCGGCGAGAAGATGCCGGTCGTGATGGTGCTGGGCGGCGATCCGCTCGCGTTCTTCTATGGCGGCATGGAGGCGCCCTATGGCGTGTTCGAGCTCGACATCGTCGGCGGCTTGCGCGGGCGGGCGGTGAAGATGGTGCGCGGCCGCGTCACCGGCCTGCCCTTTCCCGCCAACGCCGAGATCGTGTTCGAAGGCTTCGTCGAGCCGGACAAGCGCCACATGGAAGGCCCGTTCGGCGAATGGACCGGGCACTATGCCGGCGGCGCCACCATGGCGCACGTGCTCGACGTGAAGGCGATCTATCACCGCAACGACCCGATCCTCCTGGGCGTGCCGCCGATGGGCGCGGGGCCGGACGAGATGGCGCGCTATCGCGAGCGTGCTGCGCTCGGCCACGATCATGCAGAACCTGGCCAACGCCGGCGTGCCCGACGTGCAGCAGGTGTGGTGCCACGAAGTGGGCGGCGCGCGCATGTTCCACGCGATCTCGATCAAGCAGCGCTATCCCGGGCACGCGACGCAAGCGGGCCACGTCGCCGCGCAATGCGGCGCCTCGGCCTATGCGTCGAAATACATCGTCGTGGTCGACGAGGATGTCGACGTGACCGATCTCGACAACCTCTTGTGGGCGATGATCACGCGCACCGATCCCAAGGAATCGATCCAGTTCATCAGCAATTCCTGGGACTCGCCGGCCGACCCCAGGCTCAGCCCGGAGAAGCGCGCGGCGCGCGACATGACGCATTCGGTGGCGATCATCGACGCGTGCCGGCCGTTCCACTGGCGCGACAAGTTTCCGCCGACCAACGCGCCCTCGGCCGAGGTGGCGCAGAAGGCGCGGGAAAAATTCGGCTGGCTGCTCGACGGCTACTAGGCGAGGCCGAACACTTCCTCGGGCTCGCTCAATCCGCGCACGGGATGGAATCCCAGCGACTGGACCGGGCGCCCGGCGATGGCGGCGATGTCGCGCGACATGAGGAGCGGCCGGTCGAGCCGCTTGGTCAGGCTCTCGAGCCGGCACACGAGATTGACGGCGGGGCCGATCGCGGTGAAGTCGAGCCGGTCGGCGGCGCCGACATTGCCGTAGAACAATCTCCCGATATGGAGCCCGACGCCGATCCTGAGCGGCGCGCGCGACGACGCGGCGAGCGTGCGGTTGACCGCTTCAAGCCGCGCCAGCCCCTCTTCGGCGGATGCGAGCGCGGCGCGGGCCGCGGCCTGCTCGTCATGGTCGCGCGTCGGAAAGATCGCGAGCAGCCCGTCGCCGACGAATTTCAGCACCTCGCCGCCGTGCTGCTGGATCGGCGAGGTCATGGCGTCGAAATAATCGTCGAGCCGCTCGATCAGCTCGCCGGCCGGAGCCGGTCGGACAGCGCGGTGAAGCCGCGCAATCCGTCGCCACGAGCGCGGCGCGGATCTCCTCGCCCTGGCGGCGCTGGATTTCGCCGGCGAGGATGTGGCCGCCGATCGTGTGGCCGAGATAGGTGTCGAGCACGTTCGCCATGAGGGTGCGCACCGCCTTCGCCTCGACCACGACGGCGAGCGCCGGAAGGATGCGCGCGATCGTGTCGACATCGCCGTCGCCGAAGCCGCCGGCGCGGTCGGTCGCGAAGGTGATGACGGGGTAACGGCCGCCGATGAAGGCGAGCGGCAGAGCGAGATAATCGGTGATGCCGTCGGCGGCGAGCTCGACGAGGAGCGGAAAGCGGGCGATGTCCTCGCGGTCGAGGCGATGGCGCACGCTCTCGCCGCGCTCCACGGTGGGGCGGATCGGGCTGTCGAGATAGATGGGCGCTGCCATGGCGGCATGCGGGACGCGCAATTCCTCGACGAGGTCGCGATTGCGCTGCCAGCGCGCGCCGACGCCCAAGAGCTGCGGGTGGAGCGTGCCGACATGGAATGTCGCCCGCGACAGCGGAACTCCCTCGCCGACGAGCCGCCAGGCGAGCGCATCGAGCAACTCGGCGAGGCTCGCGGCGCGGTGCCCGTCGGTCAGAACCCAGGACACCGCATCGCTGCCGTAGATCGGGCTGCCGCGCGAACGGTGCTGCGCCGTCCAGGTTACGATTCCGCCGGGCGATGCGTCGGCGCTACGAGGACGCTCGGACATGGCGCCATGCTAGCACGGGCCCTTCCGGGGCCCTGCCAAAAACCGGGCAGATGACGGTATGTCTGCCGCTTTCCGAGGCAGGGTTAGTCGCGCGCCTGCTGCATCGATCCTTGGCTCGAGGCAGCGGGCACCGCATTCCAGCTCGTATCGCCCGACGCGATCGCCGTCTCGACATTCTCGAGCGTGCGATACGTGCCGACGACGAAAACCAGCATCGCCAGCACGACGGCGACGGCGGTCAGGCCGTCATTGAGCCGGGTACAGAATCGCTCGGCGCGATGTCTCAACGTCCGCTTGTTCATCTAACCTTCACCCATGATCCACGAAACGAGGCGCAGCATCTTGCCGCGGCGCTCCTGAATCCAAGGTCGGCGTTGCAATCCCCGTGCCAGCGGCGCGGGTCCTGCGCACACGGGAACACCGGTTGCGGCCGGGCGTTTCCATGGTCGTGATCAGGCTCCTGGCGATCGGGCTGCTCGTGTCGTTCCTCGCCGGGGTGCGGCGTGGCCGCATTTCCGTGCCGCGTCGGCGGCGCCGCCGTGGCCATGGTGCCGCTCGTCGGCCATCCCGCGGCGACGCCGTTTTACGCCTGTGCCGGCGCGATCGACCCGGGCGGCTGAGCGCGCGAAATAATTCCGGCCCCTGTGAAGCCCTTCACAATCCGGTGCGGCGGCGGCGCCCGATAATCCACGCTGCTTCCAGGAGGGGACTATGGCGCAGCCCGTGAGCCAGGAGAACGACGCAGCGCTCGACGCCGCCGCCGAGCGGATCGCCGAGGGACTGCTGGCCGATTTCGACGGCGCGCGCGCCAACCCGGTGGCGCGCGCCGCGCTGAAGGCGGAGCTGTTCGTCGCCGCGGCCATCTATGCCATGCTGGGCAAGGGCGCGGCAAAATCTGCCGGGCGCGCGCGGCCGAAGCGGCGCAAGGCGAACCTCGCGACGCGCATGATCGAGCGGCGCAGCTTCTGAGCACGAGCGGTTGCCGCCGGCCGCGCCTGGCGCCGCTTCCACGCGCAAAAATCCCCTGTTAGGATCGCGCGGCCGGGGGGGGGGCGGCGCGCGGCGCATGGCGGCGCTTCAATTCTTTTTTGGCTTCGAGGGCAGGATCGCGCGCGGGCGATTCTGGATCTTCGGCCTCGCGCTCTACGCGCTCGGCTCGCTCGCGATCGCGCTCACGCCGGCGGCGCGCGGAACGCTCCTGCACATGCTGTGGCTGCCCGGCGCGATCATGCTCCACCTCTATATCTTCAGCGGCATGTGGGGTTTCTCGATCGCCGTGCTGTCGCTGGCGATCGAGATCTTCCTGGTGCAGCACATGGGCGGCGGCGCCGGCCCATGGCTGTTCTTGGTCGCGGTGGCGTTGTGCTTCGTGCTCGGCTGGATGGTGATCGCGGTCGCCTCGAAGCGGCTGCACGATCGCGGCAAGAGCGGCTGGTGGCTCATCATCTTCGTCGTGGCGCCGCTTGCGCTCGACTTCGCCGCGGGGCTCGCGACGTCGTCCAGCACCGGCATCCTGTTCGTCTATCTAGGCTTCTTCCTCCATCTCTGGTCGTTCGTCGAGATGGGATGCTTGCCCGGAGTTTCCGGGCCCAACGAATACGGGCCCGACCCGCGCGCCACCCCTGCGGCGGCGGCCGCGGCGTGAGCGGCGAGATTACCGATCGGGTTCGCGTGACTCGGCCGGCGGCCGCCGCACCAGCGCCGCCATGCGCCGCAGCAGTCCCATGAGCGTGCTGAATAAGGGGGTGTCGAGGCCGCGCGTGATTTCGTCGGCGAGCGCGTGCATCCCCGCGGTCACGGCACCTTCATAGCTCGGCTCATCGCCCATGATCGCCTCCGCCGCCGAGGGAGGGTGCGCTGCCGCAGCATGAAATGGTGCCGACGCGCAGGATCGAACTGCGGACCTACTGATTACGAATCAGTTGCTCTACCGCTGAGCTACGTCGGCTAACCGTCGGAATATCAAATGCTTAGGGGTTTAGGCCGAAGTGGTTTGGCTCGCCATTGGCTCTAACGCTTCCTTGTTTTGAAATATGCTCGCGCTTCGAAGGGTTGCTTCGCGCCTCGGGCGCACGAGACCCGGTCATTAGCACAAGAATGCGTCGGCCGGAACCTGGAAGGTTTGACGCTTTAGGTCGGCCGCGGATCGTGATCGGCCCCTTGAGGTCACCTGCTATGCAACGGCGACCCGATGTCGATGCGCCACGATGGCGCTTCTCAGGTCGAATCAAATCCCGATTGGGAAACGTCGATAGCTGCTCTTCCGAACAGCGCGATCGTATTCTTCATTCCACTGTCAACGTGCAATGATTGCTCGGCGTCGAATTCCTTCGCGCCGGGACGCCACACGACAAATACGACGGCTGATGTCGCGGCCAGACCAATGATGAACGTGAGAGCGATTGGCCAGTGGCGGTAATAGAAGCGGGAAAATCGGTAAAGAAGCGACACTGCGTTACGCCGCAACGACCGGCGCCGTGGCGCGGTAGCGCGGATTGGTCTGGCGATGTTCTTCACCTCTGGGGTCCCATATCGTCGAATTGCAAGTCGAGTTTGTGAGCAACGTCGTCGTACACCTTGTACCGACACGCAGACACCGCCAGGCAACGCCAGCGCCTCGAGCCGCGCCGCGATGTTGACGCCGTCGCCCAAGATGTCGGAGCCGCGCACGATGATGTCGCCGAGATTTGATGCCGATACGAAACTCCATCCTCTGGTTCATCTGCTGTTCGGAATTGCGCGCGCCATGGTGCGCTGCACCGCCATCGAGAAGCTGACCGCGTCGACCACGCGGGCGAATCGCGGCCGCCACTGTCGCCACCGTACCGACGATACGGCCGCGATAGGCGGCGATCATCGGATCAACGGTGCCACGCACGTCGCTCATGGCCTGCACCGTGCCGACTTCGTCGTGCGCCATCATGCGGCTGTAACCGACGATATCGGCGGCGACGATCCCGCGAGGCGCGCTGAACGCCGTCTACGCCGTCTCGGGCGCCCGCCCGTTCCTGGCCGTCGCGCCGCGTGCCGGCCAGCGCGCGCGGCGCTCCGCAGCAACGCCTCGGCGCTCTCGGCGTCGAGCGGCCGGCCGAACAGCCAGCCCTGGGCGTCCTGGCAGCCGAGGGCCGCCAGCACATCGCGTCGCTCGGCCGTCTCCACCCCTTCGGCCACCGCATGCAGACCGAGTTCCTTGGTCAGAGCCGATCGCGCCTTTCAGCAGCGGCGAGGCGACGCCGGCGGCGATGGTAATGACGAAGCTCCGATCGATCTTGATCTTGTCGAACGGGAACCGACCGAGATAGCTGAGCGAGGAATAGCCGGTGCCGAAATCGTCCATGGCCAGGCCGACGCCGTGGAGCTTCATCGCCATCAAGCGCTCGCGTGCGTGATCCGGATTGGCGGAAAGCGCGGTTTCGGTAAGCTCCAAGGTGAGGTTGCTCGGCGGCGCGCCGGTCTCCGCGATCACCGCCAGGATGTCGGTCGACCGAATCCGCATCGTCGAGCTGCCGGCCGGACAGATTGACGCTGACGCTGAATTTGGCCCGGTCGGCAATCAGCCCGGCCTCGCGCCATTTGACGACCTGGCGGCAGGCGGTGCGCAGGACCCAGGTGCCGATCTCCTGGATCAAGCCGATCTCTTCGGCGATCGGCACGAACAGGGCCGGCGACACCTCGCCGAGCTCCGCGTCGTGCCAGCGCAGCAGCGCCTCGAAGCCCCGCAGCGCGCCGCTGTCAGCGCGACGATCGGCTGATAAACGAGTTGCAAAGCGTCCCGTTCGATCGCGTGCCACAGCGCCGCTTCGAGCCGCAGCCGCTCGCTGGCGCGCTGCCGCATCTCCGGATTGAACATGCAGAACGGCAGGTCGGAACTGGCCGGCTCCGCCGCCAGCGACGGCGGCGGCGTCGCGCATCACGGTTTCCGGGTCGGTGTAGGCGGCGGTCATCATCACGACGCCCATGCGCATGGTCGGAACGATGTCGTGCCCGTCGATCGCGATCGGGGCCAACAGCGCGCGGCAGACCCGCCCGGCGACGACGGTCGCCTCGTCGGCGTCGGCGACGCCGTCGAGCACCACGGCGATCTTGCGCGTGCTGGCGCGTCCCACCATGTCGCCGAGCCGCGCGGAGGCCTCGATCGCGCGGGCGGCGGCGGCCATCAGCGCGTCGCTGGCGGCGTGGCCGAGCGTCTCGCTGATCAGGGAGTAGCTGGAGAGCGAAACCAGCAGCAGGGCGGAGTGATCGTCGGGCACGCGCAGGCCCCGCTTCAGGATGCCGCGCAGGCGGTCGATCAGCAACGCGCGGTTCGGCAAGCCGGTCACCGCGTCGTAATAGGCATCGAGGTTGGCGAGATCGGTGATCGATCCCGCCATGCGGCGCGCCTTCCCCTTGGCGTCGATCACCGCCAAGCCGCGCACCAGCACCCAACGCGCCTGGTCGTTCGGATCCATGATCCGCGCCTGCTGGCGAAAGCTCTTCGTCTCGCCATTCAGGTGAGCCGCCATGGCGTCGCGGAACCGGCCGATGTCGTCGAGGTGGATGCGCCGGGAAAACGCGTCCATGTCCTCGTCCGGACTTCCCTCGGGATAGCCCAGGATAGCTTTCCCGCGCGGCGACAGGACCAGACGGTCGCTGGCGATTTGCCAGTCCCAGATGCCGTCGCCCGAGCCGGCCGCCGCCAGCGTGAAGCGCTCCTCGCTGTCGCGCACCCGGTCCGACATCCTCTTGCGCTCGATCGCCTGGCGGATCGCGCGCACCAGCATCGCCCCGTCGACGGTGCCTTTCACCAGGTAGTCCTGTGCGCCGTGCTGCACCATCCTGAGGCCGGTCGCCTCGTCGTCGAGGCCGGTGAGCATCACCACCGGCAGGTTGGGCGCCGCGGCGATGATGCGGGTCAGACCATCCAGATCGTCGGCGTCCGGCAGCTTGTAGTCGAGCAGCGCGACATCGACGGTATCGCGCTCCAGGAATTTGAGCGCCTGCTCGATCTGCAGGAAAAGCGCAACCTGGAAGCTGAACGACTGGTGCTCGGCCAGCGCCTCGCGCACCAGCCGCGCATCGCCCGGATTGTCTTCCACCAGCATCACCCGATAGAGCGTGCGCTTGGGCATCTGGTCATCTCCCGGGCAAAGTCACGATGGACAGCCAGAATTCCTCGATCGAATGCACCACCTTTATGAACTGATCGAAGTCGACCGGCTTGGTGATGTAGGAATTGGCATGCAGGTCATAGCTGCGCATCACGTCCTCCTCCGTCTTCGAGGTGGTGAGCACCACCACCGGGATGCGACGAAGGTCGGGGTCGCTCTTTATCTCGGCTAGCACCTGCCTTCCGTCCAACTTGGGGAGGTTGAGATCGAGCAGCACCAGGTCCGGCCGAGGCGCCTCGCCATACGCCGGCTCGCGCCGCAGCATGGCCAAGGCCTCGGCGCCGTCCTTCGCCACCGTCAGGTTGTTGCGGACGTGCCCTTCGCGCAACGCCTCGCGCGTCAGCCGCACATCGCCGGGGTTGTCCTCCACCAGCAGGATCTCGATCGCCCGATCGCTCATGTCTGCGTCTCCATTGCCGGCAGGGTGAAGAGGAACGTGCTGCCTCGTCCGAGCACTGAATTCGACCCAGATGCGGCCGCCGTGCCGCTCGATGATCTTCTTGCACGTAGCGAGGCCGATCCCGGTGCCGGGATACTCCTCGCGGTTGTGCAGCCGCTTGAAGAGCTGAAACAGGTTCTTGAAATATTGCGCATCGATGCCGATGCCGTTGTCGCTCACGCCGAAGCGCCAGTCATGGCCCTCGCGCGTCGCGGAGATATCCACCGTCGGCTTTCGGTGCGGCGCTTGGAACTTCATCCCGTTGCCGATGAGGTTAAGCAGCAATTGCCGCATCTGCACCGCATCGGCGCACACCGTCGGCAGGGGCTGGTGGGTCACCGTGGCGCCGCGTTCCTCGATGCGGACCTCCAGGTCTTTCAGCGTGTCGCTGAGCGCTTCTTCCAGATCGACCGGCTCCAGCGGCAGGGCGCCGCTGGTGACGCGGGAGAAATTCAGCAGATCGTTGATCAGAACCTTCATGCGCGTTGCGCCATCAACCGCATAGCCGATGAACTCGTCGGCATCGGCATCGAGCTTGCCGGCGTAGCGTCGGCGCAAGAGCTGGGTGTAGCTGGAGATCATCCGCAGCGGCTCCTGCAAATCATGCGAAGCAACGTGGGCGAACTGCTCCAATTCGCCATTGGAGCGGGCCAGCTCGGCCTGGCGCTCGCGCAACGCGGTCTCGATGGCATTGCGCGCCGCGATCTGGCGCCGCAGCAACGCGACGCTGGTCGCCGCCAGCCCGCTGCACAGGAGCAGGCCGACGAAGATCGTGCCCACCGTCGCGTAGCGCTCGGCGGAGTTGCGCGCTTGCTGTTGGCTCACCAAAGAAGTCGCCTTCTGGCGCATTCCATCTAATTCGTCGCGCAGAACCGTCATTATCTTGCGCCCGGAACCGGTCTCCAGCACCCGCAGCGCGGCTTCCGGGCCGCGCTCGCGGCGCAGCACTACGGTTTGGTCGAGTTCCGCGGCCTTTTCGGCCACCAGCGCGGCGATCGGCAGCTTCGGCGCGGTCAACCCCATCCTGGTTGGGTTGAATGGGCGAGCTCGGCGAGTGCCCCCGCGATCGTCCCACGACCCTCGTTATAGGGCTAGGAGGGCTCTTCTCCGGTGATCAGGTAGCCTCTCTGGCCGGTCTCCATTTCCAACATGGCACGCTCGATACGGTTCAACGCGAACCGATATTCGAGGATATTCAGGGATTGCCGTTCTCGATGCTGTTCCGCGAGGCTCGACAAGGCAGCGCCAACCGCAATGGTCAACATAAGCAGGAGCCCGCACCAAAGCATCCAGGTCGGCCGCGCGTAAAGCGTTAGCCTATGCATCTTGGCCCCTTTAAAATACGCGAACGATGCTGCACTAGAATTTCGCGATGATTTTGTTGAATTCTTAGCCAAGTTGTTATTTTAGCTAGTAGAATTTACTTACCGCTGCGGAAAATACTTACGTTCTTTATTCCGCAATGTATGAAATACGCGTACAAATTGTTAATTAATTTAATTAATCAACATTTTATAGAGTAAGCGATCTTTCATGGGTGCATAGGTTCGGAATTCTACTTACCAAGACACCTCCGCGCGCGCAGCCAGAACGCGACCGAATGCTCCGCACCTTGCTTCCATGGCTCCACGGACACAGCAAAGAACTTCTGACGAGGGGGCTTTGTGTTTGGTGCCAGGGGATTATGTCTGATTGCCAGGCAGGGCAGTCACCGAGACCGAATTCATTGGAAGTAACGCGTGGACGCATGGACCTGACGCAAGGCTTCACGTAGGCCGGTGGCATCAGCCGCACGGTATGTCCGATCGCCTGCAGTTCGCGCGACCAATGAGCGACGTTGCGCAGAGCTTCCGTGAAGCGTCACGGTGCCGACGCTGCAATCGTCGCAGCCCAACGCGCGGACGCGTTGCTCGATGCGGGCGACATCGAGGGGAAGATCGTCTGGAAGCGAATCGTCGCTGCGGTGAACGAGTTGCAGCGCCGCGAGCGGCGGCCCGGCGAGGCGGTGAACTGACGCAACATGCAGCGATCATTCTCGCGCTTCTGCTGGCCTCACCATTACGGGTGATGCTCGGCATGGGGAACGGAGGGTCATCGGATCATAGCTGACATCGCCGAGCAATATCTCGAGCCCGAGACTGCGCGCCAAATCCACAAACTCCTGGCTATCGAGAATGTGACCACGTTAGCCGAAGTCTCGAATTGGGCCGACGAAATCAGGCCACAACGCCGCGAACGGCTCCATGGCACTTCGAGACATACCGTTGCAGGCCGCAGGCTATGACGCGGCGCGGGACTGTCCGCGCAGCGCCTGCGTCGTGGCACAGCTAGACCGCTTCGAGGACGAACTGCGCGACCAGCGCCTGCCGTCGCACGGGCGCCTCGAAGCCCTGAATTTCGTAGTCCACTTCATCGGCGACGTGCATCAGCCGTTGCACGCGTCGGACATCGACGATCGCGGTGGCAACAACGTGAAGGTGATCTTCAACGGTCGCGCCACGAATCTGCACGCAGTCTGGGATACCTGGATTCTTCGCCCCGGCCGTCGCCAGCGATGAACGGTCCTATGCCCTGCGGCTCGCCCGTTCGATCAAGCCGGCCGAGATCGCCGCTGGCGCGGCGGGTCTGCGGCCAACTGGGCGAACGAGAGCCACGATGTCGCTCGGAGGTTGGTCTATGGCGCGCTGCCGCACAGCGGCACGTTGCCGGAGAGCTATGAGGGTGCGGCGCTCCCGTCGTGAACGAGCAGCTAGAGAAGGCGGGCGTGCGGCTGGCGATGGTGCTGAACGCGGCTTTGTATCAGTGGCGCGACAAGCAAGGTCCGCCTGTCCATTCAGCATCGGAAATCTTCAATTCTCGGTGGCGCTTCGCGCTTGTGCCAGGAGCAGCCTTTCAGCCGTACGGCCTGGAACGACCGCAGCTGGCCGGAAGCCGACTGTCGGCTCTTGCCGCCGAGATCGTGGGAAGCTGCCGCTCGTTCGGGGCCAATTCACAGTCAGATCGCGGCGAGCGAGTTCGCCGCATTGCGAATAGATTGCGGGGTTTGACCGTACGCGCGTAGGAAAGCGCGCCGCATCCTTTCTCTGTCGCCAAAGCCGGTATCGAATGCGATCGTCTCGATCGGCAGACGGCCCTGCTCCAGCAGAGAATCGCGCTGCTTCAAGACGGAGATTCTCGACCGCCTTCGCTGGCGAGACCCCCGTTTCGAGCCGAAACAAGCGGCTGAACTGGCGTGGGCTGAGGCAGGCGACGGCCGCGAGGCGCTCAATCGACAGATTGCTCGATAGGTTGCGCCGCGCGTATTGAAGGGTCGCTTGCACGCGGTCAGACCGCGCCTCTATATCCAAAAGTGCCGAATGTTGCGATTGCCCGCCGGCGCGTCGGTGATGCAGAACCATCATCCGCGCGATCTCGCGCGCTTTTCCGGGACCGAGATCACGCTCCACGAGACCAAGAGCCAAGTCGATCCCAGCCGTCATGCCCGCCGATGTCCAGATTTGCCCGTCGGCGATGAAAATTCGGTCCACCTCCACGCGCGCTTTTGGATAGCGGCTCTGCAGTTCCTTGCCGAACAGCCAATGCGTGGTCGCGCGGCGACCGTCGAGAAGCCCCGCCTCACCCAGATGAAGGCACCCACACAGATCGATGCGATGCGCCTCGTGCTCGCTGAGGCACGTTGCCGAAGAATCGAGCACTCCGGGAGAAGGCTTGGCAACATCGGGCGGCGCTCCGACGAGAAGCGTGTCCAACGGCACCTGATCACCGCACTCCGTCTCGACACCCATGCCAAGCGAATTGACGATTTGGCCGCCAGACGCGGACACGACGTGCAAGTCGTAGAACGCTTCGCCAAGGACCATATTTGCGGTCTCGAATGCGGCGAGGGGCGCAAAGCTCAAATTCGCGAACCGTGGCGGCAGGAGAAGACCGACGCGTACGATGGTGGCCTCCCGTCGGCGGGTTGTTGCCCCCGAAGCAAGGACTATATTGAGTTCGAAAAGCTAATTCAACCGCGCGGGGCCACGCTATGGAGAACGCCCGTTGACGCGGCTTGCCTCGAATAGAAACCAGACGCGGGTTTCGGCCTCGTCGATCCGGTTCTCGAGCAGGCTGGCCGTCGCCACATCGCCATGTTGGTCGGAGAGGCGGTGGGCTCCGCGCATGAAGCTTATGAGCTGTGAATTGTCATCGCGTAACTCGGCGAGCATGTCTAGCGGCGCGACAAACTCGGCATCATTGTCAGATAGACGCTGCAGGCGCGCAACATGGCGGATCGAGCAAATCGTCGTGCCGCCGAGCTTGCGTGCGCGTTCGGCAATCAGGTCCGTCGCCCCATAGATCTGGCTCGCCTGCTCATCGAGCATCAGATGGTAATCGCGAAAATGCGGCCCAGAGACGTGCCAATGAAAATTCTTGGTCTTGATATAGAGTGCGAAGAGGTCGGCAAGCAGCTTCGTCAGAGCCGCGGCAATCTCATCGCCTGCCTCCCTCCCCAAGTCCGTCGGAGTCAGCAGTCGCGCCGTGCGGCGGGCCTTTGCGCCCGTGGCGCCGATGCTGTCAGTCTGCCCGTGCCGCGGAACCACGCCGGATGCTTTTGCCATGGACATCTCCCGCTTGTGCGGCGAGTTGCTGCCGCTCGGAGCGGGTGTCTGAAGCGTGAAGCGGCGGAAGCCTATGTCGTAAATGCCGCTTTTCCAGACACACAGGAAGGGGCTTCCCCGGCGGCGCCCCATGCGGCCAGAATGGCTTAATTAGTGGCTTATATGACATTTGGATAATTGCCGAAGAACTTTAGCCTCCCTTTGACAATCGCACAGGAGGCTGATCATGACGCAGCAAATAAAGAACGTGGTCTTGGTGCATGGAGCCTTCGCCGACGGCTCCGGCTGGGAACCCATCGCCAACATCCTCAAGGATGATGGGTACAAGGTGTCGGTGGTGCAGCACCCCGAGACTTCCTACGCCGAGGACCAAAAATACACCAAGGCGGCCATCGACGCCATGGATGGGCCAGTGGTTCTGGTGGGACACAGTTATGGTGGGTCCGTCATCACCGAGGCCGGCAATCATCCAAAGGTCAAGGCGCTTGTCTATATCGCCGCCTTCGCGCTCGATGAAGGCGAGAGCTGCGCGTCGATCGAACAGGCCCTGCCGCAAGCGTCCAAAGCGTTCAAGCCGGACAGCAACGGCAACTGGTGGATAGAACAGGAGCATTTCGCAGCCGACTTCGCGGCGGACATTCCGAAGGAGAAGGCGGCGTTCATGGCCGTGTCGCAGGTGCCGATCTCCACCGACGCGTTCACCCACAAGGTGACGTCGCCCGCCTGGAAGACCAAGCCCACCTGGTACATGGTGGCGACCGCAGACCGGTTGATCAATCCGGACCAGGAGCGGATGATGGCAAAGCGCGCCAAAGCCAAGACGGTCGAAGTGAATGCCAGCCATGTGGCCTACATGTCTCATCCGAAAGAGACGGCCAGGCTTATCGAGGAAGCAGCCACCTCGGTATCGGCCAATCAGTGAAGCGAGGGCTTCCTGCCACTCTCGGGAACCCATGTCGCCCTCTCGAATGTCCGCTTCCGAGAAGCGACCGACATTGCCTGAGCGGCCGAGATGGGCGCAAAACCACAGGCATTCAGCGGCGCTCGAGCCCAAACTTCCTCGACCCTGAAGATGGAGGAGGTCGGGGACCGCTACACCTCTGTGCCTTCCGCGAGGAGGAGCGCATCCTCGATATCGACGCCAAGGTAGCGGATGGTGCTCTCGATCTTTGTATGACCGAGCAGGATCTGCACGGCGCGCAAGTTGCCCGTCTGCTTATGGATGATGGAAGCCTTGGTTCGGCGGAGCGAGTGCGTCCCATAATCCTCTCGGCGCAACCCAATCCCGGTCACCCCCTCGTCAACGAGGCGGGCGTATTGCCGGGTGCTGATGTGATCGGCATGATTGGTTCGGCTCGGAAAGACGAAGTCGTCGAGCGTACCTCCTCTGCGTTCGAGCCAAGCGAGGATGCTGGCGCGGGCAGGTTCAAGCAGTTCGAATTGAACCGGCCGACGTGTCTTCTGCTGAATAACGATCGCTCGGGAGCGAACCCGGCCACCACTGACAAGCTCGCCGATCTTGGCTTTAACGACGTCGCATCCACGACGCTTACTGTTGATCGCAAGATCGAACATCGCACGGTCGCGCAGCCGGTGCTCTCGATCCAACCAGAACCTGATAGCCCAGACCTGTTGCGGCTTCAGCGCTCGTTTGCTGCCAAGCTTTCGGCCTGCGTTCCACGGCCGCCGACCATTAGCGCCCGGGTCGTACTCGGAATGTCCCATAGCCTTTCTCCTCCTGGCCTTCGTTGGCCAGGGGAAGGTATGGCGACCCTACACTTTACAGAGCTTGGCCAATAGCGGCCGGACAGCTTTCGGGACTCAACAAGGGAAAGCGGACATCCACGACGACACGGGTATCGTCTCACTCTGACCCCAAACCAGACATCCGGCCTCGCATGTCGCCTGAACGTGGCTAGCGTGGGGTGACAATGTCCGAAAACGGCGAGATTGACGACGCTAGTTTGTAGGATACTCATCCGATGGAACCGGATCATGAAGCCTGCTACCGGGCACTCTCGACACGCGACGCGCGGTTCGACGGCCGCTTCTTCATCGCCGTCCGCACGACAAGGATCTATTGCCGGCCGATCTGTCCGGCGCGCACGCCGAAACGCGAAAACGTTACGTTCTTCACCACAGCGAGCGCCGCTCAGGAGGCCGGTTATCGGCCATGCTTACGCTGCCGCCCTGAAAGCTCGCCGGACCTCGGCGCCTGGCGCGGCACGTCGAACACCGTTTCACGAGCTCTGACGCTCATCGGAGAGGGCGCACTCGACGGCGAGGCGGTCGATGCACTGGCCGAGAGGCTGGGCGTTGGCGAGCGTCAGCTTCGGCGCCTCTTCCGGCAGCATCTTGGGGCCTCGCCGATCGCTGTTGCTCAGACGCGGCGCGTTCTCTTCGCGAAGCAGTTGATTATCGAGACGACCATGCCCATGGCGGAGGTCGCCTTGGCTGCGGGATTTAACAGCATCCGCCGGTTCAACGCGACGTTTCAGACTCTCTATCAGCGCCCACCTCGCGAACTGCGCCGCTCGCAGCTTGCTGATGCCGAGCAACCGGGGGCTGAGGGGATCACCCTCAAGCTGCCGTACGCGCCGCCTTACGACTGGGACGCCATGATCGATTTTCTTGGCGCCAGAGCGATCAGAGGCATCGAAGCCGTCGACGACCGTCGGTGCTATCGCCGCGCGATTGCGCTGGACGGTGCGCAAGGCGTAATCCGCGTCGCACCCGACGATCGGGAGCCGGCTCTACGGGTGTCGATCCACTTTCCTCACGTCAGCGCACTAGCAGGCATCGTTCGCCGTGTCCGGCGCATTTTCGATCTCAGCGCGGACCCGCTAGCCATAAGGGATGATCTTGGCCGAGACCCGCTGCTCGCGCCCCTCGTCGCGGAGCGTCCTGGTCTACGCGTCCCAGGTGCTTGGGACGGCTTTGAAGTCGCCGTTCGTGCAATACTCGGCCAGCAGATCACTGTTGTCGCTGCGGTGAATCTCGCAGCGAAGCTTGTCGCCGAGTACGGCGAACCGTTGCGGCCGGTTTACGGAGCTGGACTTACACACATATTCCCGACGCCGGAAAGAATAGCGCAAGCCCATTTGCTTGGGATGCCGGCTGCCCGTGCACGAGCACTATCAGCAGTCGCCGCCGCTGCTCTGGCCGATCCGAATTTGTTCAGTCCCAGCCAGGCATTAGAAGACGCAATTGCCAAACTCCGCTCGATCCGCGGTATCGGCGAATGGACGGCACAGTACATCGCCATGCGTGTCTTGCGTGAGCCGGACGCCTTTCCTGCAGCGGATATCGGGCTTCTAAGGGCGCTAACGCGAGCCGAGGAAGGCCGGCCCAGCACCGCTGAGGTGGTCGAAAGGGCCGAGGCTTGGCGGCCGTGGCGAGCGTATGCGGCCCAGCATCTTTGGACCATGGATGCTCGGACAAGCAGAGCAAACACCCGCACCAGCCTTAAGGACAATGTCGATGCCCACCCCCGTAGCGCCTCAGATCCTATACGTAGATCGCCTGGAGAGCACGATCGGAACATTACTTCTCATCCATGATCGCGAAGGGCATGTGCACGCTCTGGACTTTCCTGGCTTCGAGTCGCGCATGCGGCGTCTTCTGCGGCTTCATTACGGCGCGGAAGGAGATGACTTCGCTATAGAAGATCGCGCAGCACCGCCCGCAATCCGCCATGCGATCAACAATTATTTCTCAGGCGATCTCTTCGCGATCAACGCCATTCCCGTGACGACCGGAGGCACGTCCTTTCAGCGCGAGGTTTGGGCGGCACTCAGGACGATCCGAGCCGGAACGACGCTGAGTTATGGGGCGCTGGCGCGTCAGCTGGGGCGCCCGAAATCTGTCCGTGCTGTTGGCTTGGCCAATGGCGCGAACCCGGTTGCCATTGTGGTTCCGTGCCACCGCGTCATCGGTGCTGATGGGAGTCTCACCGGATATAGCGGCGGGATCAGCCGGAAGCGCTGGCTGCTTATTCATGAGGGCGTCGCTTTGGAGAGGCGAAATCAAAGTAGAAGTCGATCGGCAGCATGATGGTGTTACGCCCGCTGCGCGAGAGTCGACGGGCGTGCCGGCGTTGGCGGTCCGATGACGACATTCTCGACTGTTGGGTCCTCTTTGCGCGCTGACCGCCGCGCACGCCGAAATCTCGGTCGGCGGCCTGCCGTAGATTTCGGCAAAGGCGGAGTTGAACCGTCGCAGGCTCCCGAAGCCCGCCCGCATCGCTATCTCGGTCATCGGCAGGCTGGTCTTGTCCAAGAGCCGTTTAGCTCGCTGCACCCGTGCGGTCCTTGCCACTTTTGAAGGACTAGCCCGGAGATGACGCGCGAATAGCCGCGTCAGCTGCCTTGACCCCATGCCGAGGCGCTGGGCTAAGCGCTCCACAGTGGCTCCCTCCTGATCGAGTGCCCCCTCCTCGGCGATGAGCCGCAGTGCCCGCTCGACGGTCGCGCGGCTGCCGATCCAGGCGCTGGAAAAGGGAGCGGTTTCGGGCCGGCAGCGCAGGCATGGGCGGAAGCCGGCCGCCTCCGCCGCGGCGGCCGACGGGAAGAACGAAACGTTGGCTGACCGGGCGGGGCGGACCGGACAGACCGGACGGCAATAAATGCCCGTGGTATGGACGCCGGTATAGAACAGCCCGTCATAGGCCGCGTCTCGCGCCAAGCGCGCGCGATCACATTCCGCAAAGTCGAGCGACATGAGAGCGATAATACTCGCTGCCGCTTCCGGCCGAGATGCCCTTTCGGGGATGAAGTCCGGTTTTGGCCAGCAACAGCGGCTTGGTTCCACTACATCTGACGGCAAGCATTCAAGGGCGGTGATCGCCTGCCCTTAGGCGCTTTGGTCACGCAACGCCAAACGACTCGCGGGAGACCGTACTCGCGACGAGAGGAAGGTTCGTGCCGATCGCGGATAGACGCGGAGATGAGATTGAAGCAGCACCGAAACATCGAAGTCGGCGGCGCGATACTCGAATGCACCCTTTACGGGTCCGGCACTCCGGTTGTGTTGCTCGCGAATGCCGGCTGCAGTACCGGTTATTTTGACGAACTGGCGCGCGTGCTCTCTGCCGGAGGGTTGCAAACCATCTCTGTTAACATGCGCGGTGCTGGAGAGAGTCGCGGCTCGCTCGACGGCATAACTGTGCACGATTTGGCCGCCGATGTGGCTGGGGTCCTCGAAGCTGTGGATTGCGGTCCGGCGCACCTCGTCGGCCATGCCTTCGGCAATCGGGTCGCTCGCTGCCTGGCGGTCGACCGGCCCTCGCTGGTGCGCAGCGTGACTCTGCTTGCTGCGGGCGGTCTCATCGGACCCGCAACGCCACTAGGCACGAGCTTTCGCAACGCTACGGAAGTCAAGATGAACGGAAGCGATTGCGTCACCGTGCTGGGGGCGCGCTGGCTGTCGCCGTCGTCGGATCCGAAAATACTTGCGCAGGTCGAATGCTGGCCGGCTGCGCATCTCGCCCATCTCGCCACCAGCCGGGGTATGGCGCTCGAAGATTGGTGGGGCGCCGGAACAGCCCCGCTTCTCGTGATCCAGGGGCTCGATGATGAAGCGGCTCCGCCGGGCAATGGCCACGCGCTCCGTGAGCAATTCGGCGAGCGCGTCCGGGTTATCGACCTGCCTCGTGCGGGACACTTTCTGCTGTTGGAGCAGCCCGAAGCCGTTACCCGCGCCGTCGCCGAGTTTGTCGGCGCTGGCGCAGTACCTCGCTGAGTGCTTGCGGGAAATCGAGAGAAGCCGAAATGCCGCCCTATGACGACACATTTGTGGATCGCTTTCTAGAGCCGTGGAACCAACACGATATCGACGGCGCATTGGCGCTGATGACCGACGATTGCGTCTGGGAGATTACGAGAGCCCGCGAGCCGCATGGCACGCTCTACACCGGGCGGGCGGACGTTCGCGCGGCGATCGTGGAGGCGTTCAAGGCGCTCCCCGACATCAATTACCAACCCGTTCGGATGTTGTGCGATCAGGAGGGCTTATGACCGCCATCATCATCCTGCACCACTACGATATCTCTCCCTATTCGGAGAAAGTCCGGCTCGGCCTTGGCCTCAAACGCCTCGCTTGGGCGTCGGTCGAGATCCCCGTCATCATGCCGAAACCCGATCTAACGGCGCTGACCGGGGGCTATCGCAAGACGCCCGAGCTGCAAATCGGCGCCGACATCTATTGCGACAGTCAACTGATCATGCGCGAGCTGGAGCGCCGACATCCGAGCCCGGGTTTTTATCCAGCCGGTCGCGGCGCGGCGGATGCGCTTGCGTGGTGGGCAGAGAAGACAATGTTCAGCCCGGCGGTCGGCATCGCTTTCGCCAAGCGGCCGGACGCGTTGCCCGACGGGTTTCTCGAAGACCGCGCCAAATTCTCCGGCCGCAACATAGATCCGGCCGCAATGATGGCGGCACTGCCTTATCTATTCGATCAGCTGCGTGCGCATCTGCACTGGCTCGATCAGATGATCGCCGACGGGCGCGCGTTCATGCAGGGCGCGGCGGCCGGCCTCGCTGACCTCGCGGCTTACCACCCCATCTGGTTCTTGCAGCAGAATTTCGGACCGGCGGCAGCACCGCTCGGCGGATTTCCAAG
Source organism: uncultured Alphaproteobacteria bacterium (assembly GCA_963804235.1). Lineage (GTDB taxonomy): Bacteria > Pseudomonadota > Alphaproteobacteria > ATCC43930 > CGMCC-115725 > DATJLY01. Next base: position 23,197 of record CAWDPP010000054.1, on the reverse strand, counting down.
GTTATTGAGCTGGGCTGAGCGCGTCGCCGCCATTGGCCACGGCGACCGGCGCCCCATGACGTCACAGGGAGCGCTTGCGGTCGCAAGCGCTGCCACGTCGTCCACCGGCATCGTCGCCGACGGCGACGACCCGATCGGTCGCCAGCCGGGGCAGCGCGTCACCGTCACACCGGACGATACCGGCCGCGATCCGGTCGTCGGCGAATTGGTGGCCTCAAGCGTCGATGAGATCATCATCAAGCGTAACGACCCCGCTGTTGGCGAGGTCTCTGTGCATTTTCCGCGTGCCGGCTTTGCCGTCGCGCCGGCCTAGTCTAACGGTGAGCCAAGCGGTCGCAGGCCGGTTTACTGGCGGTGGGAAGGGAGCAGCCCAAAGCCGCCACCCGCGTCGTCGCCGACGCTAGTGTGGATCTTTATGGCGGAAGCTGGACGGGTGTTGGCTGGAACATCTTTCAGGTTTCTCTGACCAGGAGTGTGTGCGATGGACGCCAGGACGCAGCAGCAATATGCCGAGACGTTTCACGGTCTTCACAGGACGGAGGATCCGCTCGTCCTATTCAACGCCTGGGACGTCGCCACAGCCAAGGCCATCGCGAAGACATCTCCGGCCGTTGCGAGCAGTAGCGCGGCAGTCGCGTCCGCGCTTGGATACGCCGACGGGGAAAACGTCCCATTGGATATGGTCGCAGGTCTGGTGTCGCGGATGACTGCTGCTGTGTCTGTTCCAGTATCAATCGATCTGGAGGCAGGATATGGCGAGGCGCCGGGCACTGCCGCGGAGTCGGTGACCGAGATTCTGCGGGCCGGCGCGATAGGGATCAATATCGAAGACGGGCTCTTCGGTGGAAAGCGGCAACTCGTCAGTCCCGAACAACATGCAGCGAAGATCAAGGCAGTGCGGGACGCTGCGCAAAAACTCGGAATTCATCTGTTCATCAATGCGAGAACCGATCCGTTTCTGCTGAAATTCGGATCGCCGGATGAATGCCTAAGTGAAGCTGCAAAGCGTGCGAAGGCTTATGCCGATGCCGGTGCTGACGGAATTTTTGTACCGGGCCTCACCGACCTTGCTCTCATCGAAAAGTTTGTTGAACTCACGCCTCTGCCGGTCAACATCATGGTGACGCAAGGTGTTCCAGAAATCCCGGATCTCGCGCGCGTCGGTGTTCGGCGGGTGAGCCTTGGGCCGTGGCCCATGATGGCGGCGATGCGTGTCATTGGACAGGCCGCCGCCGCGGTCGCCGCCAGCAAGCAATACGGCACGTTTCTGCAACCGAAGGCCTGAGCACGTTCTGGGGAGAGAGGCTGAACCTGCTCGACGCTTTTAAGGCTGGTCTAATGCGCCCAGGCTAATCGCGTATGCGAAGGTCGGCAAAGGGGCATGACTACGCGTCGAGGCCGTCGCGGCTCAATGGCTCAAACGCGCTGCAAAGCAGACCCTTCGATTTGCGTGCTACGGCGCGCCATTGCCCTCCGGAGTCCCGGTGGTGCTTTACATCCTTTCCCCACTGCGTTCAGATCGGTGTGTTGTCTACAGGAGTCTGAGAGAGCAGGGCAGGGTCAGCAGAAGAGGGTGGTGGTTTCGGCGGCGGATTTTGCTGCCAGCGGCGCTTTATCGCTATCGGCCGCCCATCACTCCCACTCGATCATCTCCGGCGGCCAGCAGATGATGTTGAAGGTGCTGCGGTTGATGCCTACAAGCTCGTTGATGATCGGAATTTGCGCGGCGCCCTAGGGAACTTGCGGAAATGGACACGGTTGGTTTCCTCGTCGTGGCGGCGACTCTTAATTGGCCATGCCCATCGTTCGCACATCGACGAGCCAACGTCCGCTTCCAAGGACCGAGCAATATTACTTGAGCGGCCGGGATGGGCGCTTTTGAGCCCATCTGGCACATCATCCCGGCCAAGCCGCATGGCTGGAGCGGCTTGGCCTTAACAGCCTTCGAAAACCTCTCGGCCGAGATCAGGCGGCGAGGTCGAAGCGATCAGCGTTCATCACCTTGGTCCACGCCGCCACGAAGTCGGCCGCGAACTTCGCTTGCGCGTCTTCGGCCCCGTAGACTTCGGCAAGGGCGCGCAGCTCGGAGTTCGATCCGAAGACGAGGTCGACACGAGTGCCGGCCCACTTCAGTTTGCCGCTCTTGCGGTCGTGTCCCTCGAACACATTTTCATCCGAGGTCGCTTTCCATTCGGTGCTCATGTCCAAGAGGTTCACGAAGAAGTCGTTGGTCAACGTCTCCGGACGAATCGTGAAGACGCCGTGCTGCGACTTGCCGTGGTTCGCGCCCAACACGCGAAGGCCGCCGACGAGAACCGTCATCTCCGGGGCGGTAAGCGTCAAGAGTTGCGCTCTGTTCGATCAGCAGCTCCTCCGCCGATACGCTGAACTTGGCCTTGAGGTAATTACGGAACCCGTCCGCGACCGGTTCGAGATAGCCGAAGGACTCCACGTCGGTTTGCTCCTGCGACGCGTCCGTACGGCCGGGCGCGAAGGGAACGGTCACGTTGTGTCCGGCCTTTTTCGCGGCCTGCTCGACGGCGGCGGAACCGCCGAGGACGATCAGGTCGGCAAGCGACACTTTCTTGCCGCTGGCCGCGCCGTTGAAGGCTGTCTGGATGCCCTGAAGGGTTTCGAGCACCTTTGCCAATTGGGCAGGCTGGTTGACTTCCCAATCCTTCTGCGGCGCGAGACGGATGCGCGCCCCATTCGCCCCACCGCGCTTGTCGGAGCCGCGAAAGGTTGCCGCCGAGGCCCACGCGGTCCCGATCAGCTCGGGGATGGAAAGTCGCGAGGCGAGGATCTTGGCCTTGAGATCCCGCGATGTCCTTGGCGTCGATCAGCTTGTGATCGACGGCGGGAACGGGGTCTTGCCAGACCAGCTCCTCCTTGGGCACCTCCGGGCCGAGATAGCGTACGCGCGGGCCCATGTCGCGGTGGGTTAGTTTGTACCACGCGCGGGCAAACGCGTCCGCGAACTCATCCGGATGCGCCAAGAAGCGCCGGGAGATCTTCTCGTAGGCCGGATCCATCCGCAGCGAGAGGTCCGTGACCAGCATGGTTGGCGCGTGACGCTTCGACGGGTCGAAAGCATCCGGAATCGTTGCGACGTTGCCTTTCGCCTTGAACTGATTCGCGCCGGCCGGGCTCTTGGTCAGCTCCCATTCGTATTTGAACAGGTTCTCGAAGAAGTGGTTGCTCCACTTCGTCGGCGTCTGCGACCAGGTGACTTCCGGGCCGCCGGTGATCGTGTCTTTGCCTTTGCCGGTGCCGAACCTGCTCTTCCAGCCAAAGCCTTGCTCCTCGATGGGCGCCGCTGCCGGCTCGGGACCGACCAGCGCCGCATCGCCGGCGCCGTGGGCCTTGCCGAAGCTGTGTCCCCCGGCGATGAGCGCAACCGTCTCCTCGTCATTCATCGCCATGCGCTTGAAGGTCTCGCGAATGTCGATGGCAGCGGCGACCGGATCCGGCTTGCCGTTCGGCCCATTCGGATTTACGTAGATCGAGTCCCATCTGCACGGCGGCGAGCGGATTCTCGAGCTGGCGGTCGCCGGTGTAGCGCTCATCGCTATGAGGATCAGGGAACCAAACCTTCTCCTTGCCCCAGTACATGGATTCGTCAGGCTCCCACACGTCGGGGCGGCCGCCGCCAAAGCCGAATGTCTTGAAGCCCATCGACTCGAGCGCGACGTTGCCGGCGAGGACGATGAGGTCGGCCCACGAGATTTTCCGGCCGTATTTCTGCTTGATCGGCCACAAGAGCCGGCGCGCCTTGTCGAGGCTCGCATTGTCCGGCCAGGAGTTGAGGGGCGCGAAGCGCTGCTGGCCGGCGCCGGCGCCGCCGCGGCCGTCGCCGATGCGGTATGTGCCCGCGGCGTGCCACGCCATGCGAATCATGAACCCGCCGTAGTGGCCGAAATCCGCCGGCCACCAGTCTTGGCTGTCCGTCATCAGCGCGGTGAGATCTTCTTCAGAGCCTTGAGGTCGAGCTTCTTGAATTCCTCGGCGTAGTTGAAGTCCTTCCCCATGGGATCGGACTGCAGCGAGTTCTGGCGTAGGATTCTGAGGTTGAGCTGGTTCGGCCACCAGTCGCTGTTCGATCTCATGCCGACGTTCGTCGTCCCGTGCACGACCGGGCACTTGCCCGCGCTCCTGTCAGTCTCTGCAGCCATGTTTTTCTCCAATCCTGTTTCGGTTTTCTTCGAATCGTTCGTATGGACCATTTACGTCAAAGCGAGTCGAGCGCCTTTTGGAAGCGGCTGGCATGCGACTTCCCGGCCTTGGCGAGTGTCTCGAACCAGTCGGCGATCACGTCGAAGCCTTCCTGGCGGGCGGCGCGGGCCATGCCCGGATACAAGTTGGCGTATTCGTGGGTCTCGCTAGCGATCGCGGCCTTGAGGTTGTCGCCGGTCGGACCGATCGGCTTGCCGGTCGCCGGGTCGCCCACTTCCTCGAGATATCCGAGATGGCCGTGCGCTTGCCCAGTCTCGCCCTCGGCCGTCGAGCGGAACGCGGCGGCGACATCGTTGAGGCCCTCGACGTTCGGCCTTCTGGGCGAAATAAAGATAGCGGCGGATCGCCTGGCTCGCGCCGACAAACGCGTCCTTCAAATTCTGTTCGGTCACGGTTCCCTTGAGAGAAGGCATGCTCCCTCCTCAGCTTGACCGGAAAAGCCGATGACGGCGAGCACTATGCGCCGGCCGGAGTCGGGAGTCAATACAGCTTAGAAATTTTCTAATCTGCGGCTGGGGCCGGGTCCCGGTCGATGCGGGCGATTACATCGATGCGGCGGATGGCGGCGCCCGCGGGCGGCAACGGCAGGCCGGAGACGGCGACATGCTCGCCCGGAATGTCGAGCAGCCGGCCGGTATCCTCGAAAAAGAAGTGATGATGGTCACTGACGTTGGTGTCGAAATAGGAGCGGCCGGAATTCACCACCACCTCGCGCAGCAGCCCTGCCTCGATGAACTGGTGCAGAGTATTGTAGACGGTCGCGAGCGACACCCGGACCGCGGCCTCGACCGCTTCGCCGTGCAGCTGCTCGGCGGTGACGTGCCGGTCACCCTGCTCGAACAGGAGCCGCACCAGCGCCAGCCTCTGCCTGGTCGGTCGCAAATGCGCCGCGCGCAGCAGCTCAAGGGCGTTGGTGAAGGGGCGCGACTCAGTCATGACGTTGATATGGGAACGATCTCGGCCCAGGCCGAGAACCGCCATCCTAGCGCAGGGCCGCGGGGCGGCCAAGCCGCAACGCCGTCAATTGCAACGCCGTCAATGGCCATCGGCGCGTGCGTGCTTTGGGGATTCCTCTTGCTCTCCGGATTGAGCTATCTGCTCGCTGAGGCGCAAGGCGCGCGACCGCCTTCCGAATCTCGATGCACGCCGACGTCTCGCTTGTCGTTATGCCGATATCGATGGCGTATTCCTCGGGCCTCGTGGACGCTTTTGGGTCAAGCAGGGTCGAGAAAGACGACGCCACACAAACGGCGTATGCCCGCGAAGGAACGGCGTTAGGGCAACGAATCCGTAGGCGACAAAATGGTGCCGAGCTTCCAACACCCTTGTGGGGGTCGTTCGTCCCTTGGCTCAAGCATCACGAATCGATAATGAGCTGGACCCGGATCAGCCGCTGCATCAACGAACCGCGCGCTGCGATGTGAGTTGCTGTGTACGTTCCAGCAGTGCCAAGCCAAATAGGCCTCGCACGAAGGAGCCCGGACTTGAGCCGCAGCCAAGAACGTCGTCGAGGGGCGGGAGCGTCCGCCGTCTGAACTCCACGATGATCGCTTCTTCAACCTCGGTCAGCACCGTGCTCCGTGGGTCGCGAGGCCCCATCGGGGCATCGGAGGTTGTGGGGCGCCGCCGCCACTTCGCCACCGTCTTCGGGTTCAGGCCATAGTGCCTGGCAAGGGTCCGGGTGCTCTCTTTCGACGCTTGGAGCTCGGCTCGAACACGCGGCGTCGTGCGGGCGCTGCCATGAAGTAGCTCTGCCAAAGTGCATCCTCCCCCTCGCGGGTCAAAGATGCACCATCACACTCCGGGACTAAACAGCTAGCCGCCCATCGGCTTGTAGGCGATCTTGCCGGCGCGCTCGAACAGCTCCTTGCCCTGCGCCGTGGTGAAGGCCTGGGTGGTGATGACGTCGCTGATGCCGCCGGCGCCGGCGGCGGTGAGCGCGAGCGCAGCGGCGGACTGCGCGTCCGGCATGTCCGACACCACCAGGAAGTCGTACCGGCCGAGCGTGAAATACATCGAGACCAAGCGGCCGCCGGCCGCCTCGCACAGCCGCGCCAGCGCGGCCTGCCGGTCCTCGGGCTTTTGCAATCCGCCGCGGATGTATTCGCGCGTGAAGCGACCCTGCGTCAAGAAGATGGACATGACTAGCCTCCGCTCAGGTTTGCGCCGGAACAATTTTCTCGTTTGAATGGCGGAAGAGTATCACGCCGCGCGCCGGCGGTCGATCACGCGCAGCTCAGCCGGCTTCGGCCTCGGCTTCGGCGGCGCGGGCGAGGCGCTTGCGCGCATGCGCGTCGCGATGGCGCTTGCGCATGCGGATCGACTTGGGCGTCACCTCGACGAGCTCGTCGTCGTCGATATAGGCGATCGCCTGCTCCAACGTCATGAGGATGGGCGGCGTGAGGCGCACCGCCTCGTCCTTCGACGTGGTGCGGATGTTGGTGAGCTGCTTGCCGCGCAGCGGATTCACCACGAGGTCGCGGCCGCGGCTGTGCGCGCCGACGATCATGCCCTCGTAGACCGGGGTCCCGGGCGTGATGAACATCGGCCCGCGCTCCTCGAGGTTCCACAGCGCATAGGCGACGGCGCTGCCCTCGCCGTTCGAGACGAGGACGCCGTTGCGCCGCCCTTCGATCGCGCCCTTCCACGGCTCGTAGCCGCAGGAAGAGGCGGCTCATCACGCCGGTGCCGCGCGTATCGGTCAGGAACTCGCCCTGATAGCCGATAAGCCCGCGCGTCGGCGCGTGGAAGATGAGGCGCCGCTTGCCGCCGCCCGAGGGCCGCATGTCGCGCAGCTCGCCTTTCCGCTGCCGCGAGCTTCTCGACGACGATGCCGGCGAAATCCTCGTCGACGTCGATCACCACCTCCTCGATCGGCTCGAGGCGGCGGCCGGTCGCTTCGTCCTGCTTCAGCAGGACGCGCGGGCGCGAGATCGACAGCTCGAAGCCCTCGCGCCGCATGGTCTCGATCAGCACGCCCAGTTGCAGCTCGCCGCGGCCCGCCACCTCGACCGCGTCCTTCTCCTCGCTCTCGCTGACGCGGATGGCGACGTTGCCCTCGGCCTCGCGTTTCAGCCGCTCGACGATCATGCGGCCCGTGACCTTGCTGCCCTCGCGCCCGGCCAAGGGGCTGTCGTTGACCGAGAAGGTCATCGCCAGCGTCGGCGGATCGATCGGCATCGCGGAAATCGGCCGCCTCCTGCTCCGGGCGCGCAGATCGTGTCGGCGACGGTCGTGCGCTCCAGTCCGGCGATGGCGATGATGTCGCCCGCCTCGGCCTCCTCGATCGGGCGGCGCTCGAGGCCGCGGAACGCCAGAAGCTTGGTGAGACGCGCCTCCTCGATCACGCGCCCGTCGCGCGAGAGCGCCTTGACCGGCATGTTGATGCGCGCCTGCCCCTGGGCGATGCGCCCGGTCAGCACGCGGCCGAGATAGGGATCGTATTCGAGCGTCGTCGCCAGCATGGCGAAGGGCGCGTCGTGCACCGCGTAAGGCGGCTTCACGTGCGCGACGATGAGATCGAAGAGCGGGCTGAGATCGACGCGCGCGTCGGCGAGGTCGGCGACCGCCCAGCCGGCCCGGCCCGAGGCGTAAAGCGTCGGGAAATCGAGCTGCGCCTCGTCGGCGTCGAGCGCCGCGAACAGATCGAAGATCTCGTTGTGGACCTCGATCGGGCGCGCGTCGGACCGGTCGACCTTGTTGATGAGGACGATCGGGCGCAGGCCCTGGCGCAGCGCCTTCATGGTCACGAACTTCGTCTGCGGCATCGGCCCTTCGGCCGCGTCGACCAGCACCAGGACGCCGTCCACCATGCTCAGGATGCGCTCGACCTCGCCGCCGAAATCGGCATGGCCGGGCGTGTCGACGATGTTGATGCGCGTGCCCTTCCACACCAGCGAGGTGCATTTGGCCAGGATGGTGATGCCGCGCTCGCGCTCGAGGTCGTTCGAATCGAGCGCGCGCTCCTGCACCTGCTGGTTGGCGCGGAAGGCGCCGCTCTGGCGCAGAAGCTGATCGACCAGCGTCGTCTTGCCGTGATCGACGTGGGCGATGATGGCGATGTTGCGGATGTCCATTACAGAAACATTTCAGCGCAGAGGCCGTGATGGATGCGCAAAGGACGCGGGCGGGCAGTGGAGTTCGGCGTCCTCCGCGCTGCCTCTCGCGTCCTCTGCGCTAAATCGTGAGTTAAATGGGGATTCCCGCCTTTTTCGCAAGCTCCTTCAGCGAGGTTTCCGGGCGGGCGCCGAAATGGCCGATGATCTCGGCGGCGCACAGGCTGCCGAGCTTGCCGCAGGCGGGCAGCGCCATGCCGTGGGTCAGGCCATAGAGGAAGCCCGCGGCGTAAAGGTCGCCGGCGCCGGTCGTGTCCACCACCTTGGCGACCGGCGCGGCCGCGACGGAGACCGTTTCGCGCGCGGTGACGATGACCGAGCCGTGCGCGCTCCGCGTCAGCACGGCGATGTCGCACTCGCCGCGCACCGCCGCCATCGCCGCGGAAAAATCCTTGGTCTCGTAGAGCGAGCAGATCTCGATCTCGTTGGCGAAGAGGATGTCGATATGATGATGGACGAGGGCGCGGAAATCGGACCGGTGGCGCTCGACGCAGAACGGATCGGACAGCGACAGGCTGACCTTGCGGCCCGATTTGTGGGCGATGTCGGCGGCCTGCCGGAACGCCGTCTTGGCGCGCGGCGGGTCGAACAGATAGCCCTCGAGATATGTGACCTGCGCCGCGTCGAGGAGGGCGGCGTCGATGTCCTCGGGACCGAGCCCGACGCAGGCGCCGAGGAAGGTGTTCATGGTGCGCTGCGCGTCGGCCGTGACAAGGATGAGGCAACGCGCCGTCGCCGGGCCGTCCTTCGTGGCCGGGGTCGCGAAGCGCACCCCGATCGCGCGCAGGTCGTGCGCGAAAACCCGGCCGAGCTGGTCGTCGCCGACCTTGCCGATATAGGCGCCGCTGCCGCCCAACGAGGCGACGCCGGCGATGGTGTTGGCGACCGAGCCGCCCGACATCTCGATGCCGGACCCCATCTGGCCATAGAGCGATTCGGCGCGGGCCGCGTCGATCAGGGCCATGGTGCCCTTGACCAGGCCTTGCGAGGTCAGAAAACCGTCATCGGTCCGGGCGAGCACGTCGACGATGGCGTTGCCGATGCCGACGACGTCGATTTCTGAGGCGGCCATATCCTTGTCCGGGCGGCGGGAGGGGTGCGCGAGTATATAAGTTTGCCTTGCGACGGCAAGCACGCAGCCGCTGCGCACAATCCGCTTTGTCCGGCGCGATGTACGCGAGTATGGTGGGCTTCCGCGCAACGGACGATCGCGATGGCCCGGCGGAGCTAACCGCGGGTTTACCGGTAGGCGGCGATCATGGCCCCGTCGCACGCCCGACGAACCTTTTCAGGTGCCGACCCCCATGTCGATTTTCAGCCGAAAGAAGAGTGACGAGGAAGGAGCCTCCCCGATGGCCGATACGCCGGACCTGGGCCTCGGCCCGAAAAATTCGGCGCCGCGCCCGCTCAGCGCGGCTCCGCCCGCGCGGCCGCTGCAGGCGGCGCCTGGCGCCGCCGCCACGCCGCCGGCCGCGGGCCCCACGCCGCTGACGCCGCGCGTCGGCGAATCGCCGCGCCGCACCGAAGGCCACGCGCCCATCATCCCGACGCCGAAGCGCGACAGCGAAATGCGTCGCCTCATCGTCGGCCGCGAGATCTCGCTGACCGGCGAAATCACCGCGTGCGAGCGCCTCGTCGTCGAGGGCACGGTGGAGGCCAACCTCAACAACTGCCGCGAGATCGAGATCTCCGAGGCCGGCCTGATGAAGGGCACGGCCTCGATCGAAGAGGCCGAGATCCGCGGCCGCTACGAGGGCTCGCTCACGGTCAGGAAACGGCTCCTGATCCGCGCCACCGGCAAGGTCACCGGCACGGTGCGCTATGGCCAGCTCGAAGTCGAGGCGGGCGGCCAGCTTTCCGGCGACATCCAGGCGCAGCCGGGCAACGAGGACCACCCGCCGCAACGCGTCGTCAACCTGCCGGGCGAGTACAAGGTCTGAGCCGATTGGGTCCGCGCTGCCACCTGCCGTGACGCGGCGGGTGGCGCCGCTTTTGCGCCTCCTGTACCCTTCCGCCACGGCGCCATAATGAAATCGGGGAGGATCGGGTCATGACTTTCGGGCCGCTCTTGCGTTGCGATCGTGCCGGGGCTCGCGCTCGTTGTCGCGAGCCTTGCCGGAGCCGCGGCCGAGCCGGTCAAAATCCGCCTCGCCTGGGTCGCCTCGCCGCCCGAGCTGCCGCCCATCCTGTTCGCGCACGAGGGCATCGCGCACCATCTGGGCCAGTCCTATACGGTCGAGCCGCTCCACTTCCAAGGCACCTCGCCGATGATCACCGGCTTCGCCGCGGGCGAGGTCGATATCGGCCCGATCGCCTATCCGTCCTTCGCCTCGGCGGTGCAGAACGCCGGGATGAGCGATTTCCGCATCCTCGCCGACGAGTTTCGCGACGGGGTCGACGGCTACTATTCGTCGGAAGAGTTCGTGCTGAAGGACGGCGGCATCGACAAGGTCGAGGACCTGAAGGGCAAGGTGCTGGCGACCAATGCGATCGGCACCGCCGCCTATATCGGCATGACGGCGGCGCTCGCGCGGCACCATCTGGTCGAGCGCCGCGACTACACCGTGATCGAGGTGCCGTTCGCGAGCATGACCTCGATGCTGCTGGAACATAAGGCCGACATGGTCGGGCCGCCGCCGGTGCTTCGCCAACAATCCCGATTTCCGCGCCAAGGCGAAAGTGCTCTACACGCAGAAGGATTCGATGGGCGGCGCGACGCAGATGACGTTCTTCGGCGCGCGCAAAGCCTTCATCGACAAGAACCGCGCGGCGGTGGTCGATTTCTTCGAGGACGAGCTCAGGGCGGTGCGCTGGTATGTCGACCCGGCGAACGAGGCGGAAGCGCTGCAGATCGTTTCGAACTTCACCAAGATCCCGGCCGAGCGCCTCAAGGGACTGGTCTTCACCAAGAAGGACTATTACCGCGATCCGAGCGGCAAGCCCGACCTCGCGATGTTGCAGCGGAACCTCGAGACGCAGCACGAGCTGGGCCTGCTGAAGGAAACCCCCGACGTGAAGAAATACGCCGACCTCAGCATCATCGAGGAAGCGGGCAAGCGGCTCAAATAGCCGCCTTCCCTCACGCCTGCGCAGCGCGGATCGCCTGCCACACTTTCTCGGGCGTCGCCGGCATGTCGATGTGGGTGATGCCCAAGGGCGAGAGCGCATCGACCACGGCGTTCATGATGGCGGCCAAGGCGCCGACATTGCCGGCCTCGCCCGCGCCCTTGACGCCCAAGGGATTGGTCTTGGTCGGCACCGGATTCTCCTCCATCAGGAACTCGCCGACATCGGCCGCGCGCGGCATGGCGTAGTCCATGAACGAGCCCGACAGGAGCTGGCCGCTGTCGCGCTGATAGACCAGGTGCTCGCCGAACGCCTGGCCGATGCCCTGGACGACGCCGCCATGGATCTGGCCCTCGAGCGTCAGCTTGTTGATGACGGTGCCGACATCGTCGACGACGACATAGCGCAGCACCTGGGACGACCCGGTCTCGGGATCGATCTCGAGCTCGCAGATGTGGCAGCCGTTCGGGAAATTCGGGGTCTCCGGCGAGAAGGCGGCGGTCTCGTAAAGCCCGGTCTCGAGCCCCTTGCGGCAGGCGCGACGGCGTGAACGAGGCTTGCGCCACCTCTTTCAGCGACACGGCCTTGTCGGTGCCGACGACGCGGAACTCGCCGTCATTGAACTCGATGTCGCCTTCGGCGGCCTCCATGGTGTGCGCCGCGATCTTCTTCGCCTTGGCGATGATCTTGTCGGCGGCGAGGGTGGCGGCGCTGCCGCCGAGGACGGCGGTGCGCGAGGCGAACGTGCCGTCGCCGTAGGGCGCCAAATCGGTGTCGGAGAAGGTCACGCGGATGTCGGCCTCGTCGAGGCCGAGGCGCGCGCTCAGCAGGATCTTGTACATCGTCTCGTGGCCCTGGCCGTGCGAGATCGAGCCGGGGATCACCGTGACCGTGCCGCCGGGATCGAACTTCACCATCACCGTCTCGCCCATCGTCTGCGAGGTCTGCTCGATGATGTTGGCGACGCCGATGCCGCGCAGCTTGCCGCGGGCGCGCGACTCCGCGCGGCGGCGCTCGAAGCGGCGGTAGTCGGCGAGGTGCATCGCCATGTCGAGATTCTTCTCGAACTCGCCGCAATCGAGCGTGAAGACGAGGCCGGTCTTGAACGGCATCGCCGCGGACGGCACGGTGTTGCGGCGGCGCAATTCGGCGCGCTCGAAGCCCATCTCGCGCGCGGCGTTGTCGATCAGGCGCTCGATGATGTAGGACGCCTCGGGCCGGCCCGAGCCGCGATAGGGGCCGATGCTGGTGGTGTTGGTGAAGACGGCCGAGACCTCGACATAGATCGCCGGCGTCGTGTAGGTGCCGGCGAGGCCGCCCAGGTGCATGGTCGGCGAGATGATGCCGCCGGGCGCGAGATAGGCGCCGATATTCGATATATTTTTGACGCGGAGCGCGAGAAAACGACCTTCCTTGTCGAGCGCCAGCTCGGCCTGGCTGACATGGTCGCGGTCGTGGTCGTCGGACAGCATGCCCTCGGAACGCTCGGAGATCCACTTGACCGGGCGCCCGACCATGCGCGAGGCGAGCAGCGCCAGCGGATATTCCGGGAAATGCCCGCCCTTCATGCCGAAGCTGCCGCCGACATCGCCGGCGACGACGCGCATCTGGTTCTCGGGGATGTTGAGGACGCGGCGCGCCATGTCGGCGCGCGTGCCGTGCGGGCGCTGCGTGCCCATGTAGAGCGTGTAGCGGCCGAGGCGGTCGTCGTATTCGCCGACGCAGCCGCGCGGCTCCATCGTCGCCGCGGTGATGCGGTTGAAGACGAGCTTCAACCGCGTGACGTGATGCGCCTTCGCGAAGGCGGCATCGACCGCGCGCTTGTCGCCGACCGTGTGGAAGAACACCTCGTTGTCGCCGCATTCCGGCCACAGCACCGGCGCGCCCTTGTCGAGCGCTTCCTCGGTCGCGGTGACCGACGGCAGCGGCTCGTACTCGACGAGAATGCGCTCGGCCGCGTCCTTCGCGAGCTCGACGCTCTCGGCGACGATGAAGGCGACCGGATCGCCGACCAGCATGGCGCGGTCCTTGGCGAGCGCCGGGCGCAGCGGCACGATCATCGGCGAGCCGTCGCGGCGCTGGCGCGGAATGACCGGCCTGAAGGCGCCGTATTTCTCCGCCGCCCAGTCGGCGCCGGTCAAGACGGCGAGCACGCCCGGCATCTGCTGCGCCGCGCGCACGTCGATCGCGCGGATGGTCGCGTGCGCATGCGGCGAGCGCAGCACGTAGCCGTGCGCCATGCGCGCCAGGACGAAATCGTCGGTGTAGCGCCCGCGCCCGGTCAGGAGCCGCGGGTCCTCGGTGCGCGGCACGGACTGTCCCAGCGCGAATTTCATCGCCTCGCCTCCCCTGTGCTGACGCCATGTTCGTCCGCCGCGGCCCCAGCCGCAAGATCGACGACGAGCGCCGCGACCAGCGCCGCCGCGCCGAGCGCGAACAGCACGCCGTAACTTTGCGCGTGCGCGTAGAGCGCCGAAAGCCCATAGGCGCCGGCCGCCTGGCCGATGGCCCAGGCGACGGTGAGCGTGCTCCACGCCGCCTCCTGCCGGCGCCGGTCGGGCGGCACCAATTCGCGCGCGCGGCCGAGGACGAGCGTGGTGATGCCCGGCACGTAGGCGCCGATGACGAGGCTCGAGAGCGCGAGCACGAGCCCGTTCGCCGTCAGCGCGAGCGCGCCCACGAGCGCGGCCTCGACGACGAAGGCGATCCTGACCGAGGCGCGAAAGCCGATGCGGTCGGCGATGCGGCCGAACACGACCGGCCCGCCCAAGCGCGCCGACGCCGAAAATGATCCAGGTATGGGCGCCCGCCGCCACGCCTTGGCCCAGGCCGCGCGCGACGAAATCGGCCAGAAACACCATGTGCGGCACGAGGCCGACGGCGTTCAGCGCATAGGAAAAGGCCAAGCTATAGATTCGGCGCGAAGCTGGTGATTCCGCGGGCGCCGGAGCCGATTTCGGGCTCTATGAACCCGCCCCAGGCCGCCCAGGTCAGGGCGAGTGCCGCGGCGGCGAGGCCGCACCACGCCGCGCTCACGCCGAAATGCAGCAGCGCCGGCATGAGCACGCCCGAAAGCGCGATGCCGAGCCCGACGCCGGTCAGGATGATGCCGCCCGCAAGGCCGCGCCGCTCGTGCGGCACGTGCGCCAATGCGGCGGGCGGCGCCAGCACCATGAGAAAGGCGCCGGCGATGCCGGTGACGATGCGCCACGGCAGGAGCCAGAGGAAGCCCAGCGGCAGCGCCGAGAGCAGGAGCGAGAGCGCCGTCGCCAGCATCATCGCGCGCAGACAGCGGCGGCAGCTTCATGCGCCGCGCGGCCCAGCGCGCAATGAGCGCGCCGGCGAGATATCCCAGGAGATTGGCGGCGCCGAGATATGCCGCGTCGGCCGGCGCGAGCCAGCCCGCCGTCACCAGCGCCGGCAGCAGCGGCGTATAGGCGAAGCGCGCGAGCCCGATCCCGGCGAGGAGCGCGCACATCGCCGCGAGCGGCGGCCGCCACAGCGATAGAGGCGCTACGTTCGCGCTCTTGGACAATTCCGCCAACGCTCATCCACTCCCGGCTCGATCGTCGCCCAATTGTCTGAGATGTGCCAGAAGCGGACTTTCAGCCGCGCGGCCTCGAACGACCAGCGACTGGCCGGAAGCGGACAAGCGGCTTCTGATCGCGGCATACGGGGAAGCGGACGCATGCTACTGAATTGGGCGGTAGCCTTCCGACCTGCCATCCACCGAACGATTGCCGACCGGCGTGACCTGACCCGACTCGGAGAGTTGGATGCGGTTGAACGCTGACCGCCTACAGGGCCGCCGAGCCCAAATTCAAAAATTACCGGCTCCCGAACGGTCGATGCTCGTGCCGCCCTGTAGGAGCTATCGCAAGGCCGCTACGACGGCAGATACTCGCGAATCTTCGCCAGAAGCTCGCGCGGCCTGAAGGGCTTCGACACATAATCGGTGCATCCCGCGAGCCGCGCCTTGTCTTCGTCGCCCATCAGCGCGTATGAGGTGACCGCGATGATCGGGACGCCGTCGTTTGCCGGATCGGCCCTGATGCGCCGCGCCACCTCGTAGCCGTCGATGCCGGGCAGCTGGATATCCATGAGAATGAGATCGAACCGCTCCGACGAAACCCGTTCGAGCGCCGCCTCGCCGTCATGGGCCTCGATCATCTCGTAGCCCGTCTTCCGGAGCAGGTCGCGCAGGATGCGCCGATTGTCTTCGTGGTCCTCGACCACCAGGATGCGCTTCGTCATGGCGCGCCCACCTGTCGCTCGACGTTGACGGGAAGCGTGAACGAAAACGTGGAGCCCTGGCCGAGTTCCGACTCCACCCAGATGCGCCCGCCATGCATCTCGACGATGCGCTTCGAGATGGCGAGGCCCAGGCCGGTGCCGCCCTTCTTGCGGGTCGCCGCATTCTCGGCCTGCTGGAACTCCTCGAATATCTTCCCCTGGTCGGCGGGCGCGATGCCGGGGCCGGTATCGCGGACGGATATCGTGAAGGAGTCGCCATGGGCTTTGGCCGAGATCTTGATCTCGCCCGCGTCGGTGAACTTGAGGGCATTGCCGACGAGATTGAGCAGGACCTGGGTGAGGCGTCGCTCGTCGCCATGGGCGGCAGCCAGGCCCTGCGGAATATCCAGGGTGAGCGTGAGGTTCTTGGTGGTCGCCAGGGGTTCGATCGCCGCATAGACGCCCTGGATCAGGCCCTTGATCGAATAGTCGGACAGCGCCAGCACCAGTTGGCCCGCCTCGATCTTGGAGAGGTCGAGCACGTCGTTGATGAGGCCGAGGAGATGCCTGCCATTGACCCCGACCCGCTCCAGGACCTCGCGCATCTCGTGCGGTGCGGCCCCATAGATGTCGTCGAGGATGAGGTCGGTGTAGCCGAGGATCGCGTTCAGCGGCGTCCGCAGCTCGTGGCTCATGTTGGCGAGGAACTGCGACTTGTGCTGGCTCGCCTCGGCGAGCTCGCGGCCCTTCTCCTCGATCTCGGCGAAGAGCCGCGCGTTCTGGATCGCGACCACCGACTGCGCGGCGAAGGTTTCGAGCAGTTCGACGGTGGCGGCGGGAAACTCGCCGGGCGCGCGGCGGCGCACGACGAGCGCGCCGACGCGCGGTCCGGCCGCAGGAGCGGGATCACGAAGACGGCGCGGAACCCGGCCTCGATGATGAGGTCGATCAGCGGATTGGGCGGCTCCTCGCGCAGATCGGCGATCTGCACCGGCACGCGCCGTGCCGCGGCCTCGCGGATGCGCCGTGGCGCCGGTCGCCGCCTGCCGGCCCGAGATCGCCTCGATCATGCGCTCGTCCATGCCGTGCGTCGCCCGCGGGCGGAACTCGCCCGTGCCACCGTCAAAGACGTAGATCGCGCCCGCCTCGGTCTGCGAGAGGCGCACCGAGTTCGAGACGATCGTGGTCAGCACGGTCTCGAGATCGAGCGTCGAGTTCACCGCCTGGATCACGTCGCCCAGCGCCTTCAACTCGCCGACCGAGCGCGCCAGATCGTCCGTGCGCGCGCGCAGTTCGGTCAGCAGCCGCGCATTCTCGATCGCGATCACCGCCTGGTCGGCGAAGCCGCGCATCAGTTCGAGTTCATCCGGCCGGAAGGGGCGGACCTCGCCGCGACGCGACTCATGACGCCGATCGCATCGCCCTCGCGCGACAGCGGCGTATAAGCGCCCGCCGTCGCCCGTGAGCCAACGCCGGCGGGCAGGCAGCATCTTAGATTCCCGGCCGGGATCGCCACCGACGACGAATTCGCGCTCACGCTCCCGCTGAATGTGAAGCTGCGCGTTCTCGCAGCACCGCTTGCCGAACGGCGTATCGCTCATCGCGCGGAACCTCAGGGATCGTCGATGGAACGGAACCGTACCGATCGACCGCAGGACATTGCCGTCGACGCGACGGAGATCGACAGCCGAAGCCTCGAACATGCGCGCCGCCGTCTCGGCAATGGTGTCGAGCGCTCGCGTCGGATCGCCTGGCGTCGACGCGATGACGCGCAGGATGTCGGCCGTCGCGGTCTGCCGGTCGAGCGATTCGCGCAGCTCGGTCAGAAGCCGCGCGTTCTCGATCGCGATCACGGCCTGGGCCGCGAAGTTCTTCACCAGCTCGATCTGCTTGTCGGTGAAAGGGCGCACCTCGGTGCGGAAGACGATGAAGGCGCCGACTACCGTCCCTTCCTTCAACAGCGGCACGGAAATGCCGGTGCGGACCCCGGCGACCTCGACCGCGTGCACCGGCACCGGCTTGCGCGCCAGATATCCAGGCGAGAGCGCGAGATCGTGATCGTGCACCACGTCCTTCGTCGCGAGCATTCGTCCCATGTTCGATTCGGGCTGCATGCGGAAGGAGCCGTGCGTGAAGAACTTGGCGTGCTCGGGATGCACGCCACGTATCGCCGCCGTCTCGAACGCATCGCCGTCGTAGCGCAGCAGCATGCCGGACTGCGCCTCGCACAGCCGCAGCGCATTGGCGAGCATACTCTCGAACACCGGTTTCAATTCCCCGGGCGAAGCCGAGATGACGCCCAAAACCTCGGACGTGGCGGTCTGACGCTCGAGCGCCGCGCGCGTCTCGTTGATGAGGCGCGCGTTCTCCATGGCGATGACGGCCTGCGCCGCGAAGTTCTCGAGCAGCGCGATTTCGCTGGCCGAGAACGGCCGCACCTCCTTGCGGTAAATGACGAAGGCGCCCAGGATCTCTTCGTCGCGGCGCAACGCGACCCACAGCGCCGTCCGCGCGCCCAGCTCTTCGACCAGGACGACGCGCGTGGGTAGGCGGGCGCGGTAGGCGTCCGTGTCGAGCGCGTCGGGAATGTGAACGACGCGGCTCCCCTTCACCAGTTGATCAAGCGCGCTGCCGGGATCGGGCACCATCCCGCGCAAGGATTCTGCCGCCTTGCCGGAGATGCCGCGCATCGCCAAGGCGCGGAAGGCCTCACCATCGTAGGTGTGCAGCACGCCGAACGCGGCCTGGCACAGCGTGAGCGCCTTGTCGAGCACCGCGTCGAACACCGGCGCGAGGTTGCCGGGCGACGAATTGATGACCCGAAGAACCTCGGCCGTTGCTGTCTGCTGGTCCAAGGTCTCTCGCAGCTCGGTGAGGAGTCGGGCGTTCTCGATGGCGATCACAGCCTGCTTGGCGAAATTCTCGACCAATTCGATCTGCTTGTCGCCGTATGGCTTCGCCTCACGCCGCTGCAGCGTGAGCCCACCGATTACCTCGCCATCCTTGAGGAGCGGCACGAGCAGGGCGGACCGCGTGCCGGACAGTTCGACGAACTCGCGCAAGCCAGGCTCGTCGTGGGCCGCGGCATACCCTGCGGCGTCGGCCACGTGGAGTGTGCGTTTCGACCGCATCATTTGATTCGGCAACGCCCCCGGAGGAGAGCGATAGCCTGCGCCTCGGCGCGCCGCGACTTCGGGAGGCATGCCGTAATTCGCGACGAGTCGGAGCGTACCGTCTTCGACACGCCAGAGCGCGCCCTGGTCCGAACTCGCAAAGTCGCCCCGCATTCTTCAGCATCGCATCGAACACAGGATTTAGATCGCCGGGGGAGGCCGAGATAATGCCGAGCACTTCCGAGGTGGCGGTCTGCCGGTCGAGCGATTCGCGCAGTTCGGACAGGAGCCGTGCGTTCTCGATGGCGATGACGGCCTGCTTGGCGAAACTCTCGACGAGCTCGATCTGCTTGTCGGTGAAGGGCAGGACTTCACCGCGGTAGAGGTTGATTATGCCGACGACCGCACCCTCTTTCAGCATCGGCACATTGAGAATGGTCCGAACCGTTGCAATGGCGGGGTGGCGTTTCCGCACGTCGTCTAAAGCTGGTTCCGCCGCAGCGTCGAGAATCTGATTCGGTCGTTTCGTCTCGCGCGCCTTGAACATGCCCGAGCCCGGGGTCAGCGGGCGCCCTTGCCTCTGGAGTTCCTCAAGCGCCAACCCCCGAGCGGCCGTAGTCCGGAAGATGTCGCCGTCGGCCAGATCGAGCGTACCGATCTTAGCTCCACAAAGCCTCATGGCGTTCGCCAGCATTGTCTCGAACACAGGCTGAAGCTCGCCCGGCGACGCTGAAATCATCCCCAGCACCTCGGACGTCGCGGTCTGCCGGTCGAGCGACTTTGTCAGTTCCTCTGTGCGGGTACGGAGTTCGCTGAGGAGCCGTGCGTTCTCGATGGCGATCACCGCCTGGGCGGCAAAGTTCTCAACCAGTTCGATTTGCTTCCCCGTGAACGCGTTCACCTCGCGGCGATAGATGTAAATGAGGCCGACCACCTCTCCGTCCTTCAGGAGCGGCACGTGTAGCACCGTGCGCATGCCGATCTCCGCGGTCGCGGCGGCGCGTTGGGCGGCGCCCTCCTCGTCGACCGGCGCTGCTTGAAGATCGAGGAGGTGGATGGTCCGCTTCTCCGAGATGGTTTGCCTCAGCGCCATCCCAGGGCTCGGGCGGAAGCCGCGCGTGAGGCGCGCGTTGTGGTTGGAGGTCTCGCCGCCGCGCGCGGCGACGAGGTAGAGCGTGCCGTCTTCGACGCGGCAGAGGCCGCCCAGATCCGCGGCGCAGATCCTCGTCACGCGCTCGAGCAGCATGTCGAATACCGGCTGCAATTCGCCGGGCGACGACGAGATGGCAGCCAGCACGTCCGAGGTCGCCGTCTGCCGGTCAAGCGACTCGCGCAGTTCGGACAGAAGCCGCGCGTTCTCGATGGCGATTACCGCCTGCTTGGCGAAGTTCTCGACGAGTTCGATCTGCTTTTCGGAGAACGGCGCCACCACCCGGCGATGCAATTGGAAGTCGCCGACCAGCACACCCTCGCGCAGCATTGGGACGGCGAGATATGTTCGTGCGCCGAACTCGCGCACGATGAGGGCCATGCCCTCGGCAAAGGTCGGGTCGGTCGCCACGTCGGCGATGTGGATCGTGCTCAGCGTCGCCGCGAGCCGCCCGAGACCGGTCCCCGGCGGAGGTACGAACCCGGCCGATCTCCCCGCGGCGTTGCTTGCAATCATTTCCGGGCTGCTAGGCACGACGCCGCCGGTGATCGCGACTTGGCGGAAGCGTTCGCCGTCGAAGAGATGGACCTGGCCCTGATCCGCGCCGCAGATACGAATCGCATTCGCCAGCATGTTCTCGAACACGGGCATGAGATCGCCCGGCGAGGCTGAGATCACTGCCAGCACTTCCGACGTGGCGGTCTGCCGGTCGAGCGATTCACGCAGCTCGGCGAGGAGCCGCGCGTTCTCGATGGCGATCACCGCTTGGTCGGCGAAATTCTGGAGCTGCTTCAGCTCCGTTTCGGTGAAGGGCCGGACCTCGCCGCCGCGGCTCGCGACCAGCGCGCCGACCGCATGGCCTTCGCGCAGCAAAGGCGTTGCGACGAAGCTGTTGGGCCCCCTCCCCAACGACACCAGCGCCAACTTGGGAAAGCGCTGCCGCACCGCCGGATCGTTTATGTCATCGACCGCGATCTGGCGGCGCTCGACAATGGCGGCGCCCGTGATGGTCTCCCGGTCGAGGGGTCGCTCGGGAACCTCGGATCGCATGCGCAATTGCGCCGGCCCGACGGCCGCGGCATAGCGCAGGACATCGCCCGCGACGGTGTGGATGCCCATCTCGGAGGCGCCCAGGAGGCGGGCCGCGACCTGGCAGATCGTCTCGAGCGCGCGCTCGGCCTCGGCCGGCGTGCCGGCAATGGTGCGCAGCACCTCCGCGCTCGCGGTCTGGTTGTCGAGCGCCTCCTTGATCGCGGTCAGAAGCCGCGCGTTCTCCGCCGAGAGTGTCGCCTCCCGTGCCAGCGCCTCATCGCGCTCTTTCTTGAGGATGCGCGAATCGTCTTGTTTCTCGCGGGGCTCGCTTTTGCGCGGCTGCGTCACCTTCTTCGCAGTCGCTGGCCGCGCCAACTTCTTGACGCTCGCGGCTCGCGCGCCTTGCCGCTTCTTGGCGGTGGAGCGGTTCGGCGTTTTCTTCACGCGCTCACCTCGTCGGCACGCGCGAGAAACGTCGACGCCTTCGAGGCCCTGACCGCGTCAAGGTTTGATGGAACCCGCCCCGAATGTGTGCCTGCCCCACAGCCTACTCCCCCAAGGCGCGGACGGGCGAATGCTACAACGTGAGCAGTCGCGAAGGAACGCTAGAACTGGTGCGGGCCGGGCGTGCTGTTTGATCGTCCGGCTCCGCATTCTTGTACGGAGGTGAGGCGCCAACGAAAGTTCGTGAATGTCTGGGTTTGGCACGACCTCGCCGTTCAAATCGGAGCGAATGAACGGCAGGTTTCCACCCAATCTGCGTCACTAGCCTCTCTGGCCAGCATGTCCGCTGCGGAGACATCGGCCCGCTCGGCTGAACGACTGGCATGGGCGCGAAGAAGACGTGACTGGCCGTAAGCGGCTGTACAGCTTTCGGTGGTCAATGAGGGAAGCGGACATTCACCTCGACGCCGGCGTCGTCTCAGTGTGACTCTACCCAGACATATTGGCCTGTCCGCGAGATGGACCTAATGTGCCCTTAGTAGGCGCGACCGTGAGCTGCGACAAAGGGCCGACGCAGCGAGAAGCGATCGACTGGGCGAAAAAACAAGGCCATGCTCCGCTGGTTGCCCGGATTCGCCATCTGAATGACAGGAAGAAGCCCTATCAGTGGCGATCGGTCTAATCAGGCGGCCTTGGTGCACTGTTTGTTGCAACACCGGTTCTGACCGAACTGCAGGAGAGGAGACCCATGCGAAGCAACCCGATGCGCGAAGCCATCCGAAGCACGATCGCGCTCGCGCTCGGCGCGGCCATCACGACGCTGCCGGCAACCGCCGCGACCACGCTCACGGTCGGCAAGTCGATCACCACGTCCGATCCGGAAATGGCGGTCGATGTCGGCGAGGCAGTGGGCATCTTCAAGAAGCACGACCTCGACCTCAAGATCGTGAATTTCCAGGGCGGCAGCAAGATGACGCAGGCGCTCGTCGCGGGCAGCATCGACATCGCCGACGGCGCGGGAACGGAGATGGCGCTTGTAGCCAAGGGCGCACCGATGATGGCCGTGTGCGAGAGCTCGAGCACCTTTCCTTTTGTTGCAATCGGCGTGGCGTGGGATTCTTCGATCCAGTCGCTGCAGCAGCTCAAGGGCAAGACGATCGGCATTACGAGCGCTGGCTCGCTTACCGATTGGCTCGCACACGATCTTGCGCACAAGGAGGGATGGGGCGATGACGGCGTCACCTCGGTGGCGATCGGTGGCGGCGCGGACAGCATCATCGCCGGGCTGACCCAGCATCTGGTCGACGCCTCGATTGCAAACACGTCCCTGTTCCTCAAGCTGCAGGAAGAGAAGCGGGGCCGCCTCGTCGCCCCGATCACCGACTTTGAGGGCCCGGCCGCCTCGGGGATGATCTTCGCGGCAAACAGCCTTATTGCAAAAGAGCCGGATGCGGTACGCGCATTCCTTGCGGGCTGGATCGAGTTGGTCACCTATATTTTCACGCACAAAGCAGAGACGGTGAAGATCGAGAGCGCCGTCACCGGATTTTCCGAGAGCGTGATGTCACAGGCCTACGACATCGACATGAAGGGCCGCCTGTTCGTGAAGGACTGCCGATTCGACGAGGAATCGCTTACGACCTTGAAGCGCTCTCTCGTCGATTTGAAGAGCCTGCCGGACTCGACCGACATGTCGAAGCTCTACACTGAAGCCTATTTGCCGAAACGCTGACGGTCGAGGAACCCGTCACATCGCCAAACCTCCGTGCCCTCAGCGAGGGCAAGTCCGGTCCGGTTACGGTCGACCCAGT
>CAWDPP010000053.1:0-8288 GCA_963804235.1 uncultured Alphaproteobacteria bacterium | reverse complement strand
ACCGACCTCAGGCGATAGCGTCACCGGAACGTCGCCCTTACTGCGATGCGAGATATCCTGCGACCTGTTTGATCTGCTGAGGGGTCAGGCTCTGTGAAGTCGCATGCATGATCACGTTCGCCCGAGCGTTCGATGCGAAGGCGTCAAGCTGGCCCTCGAGGTAGCTGCGGTGCTGTCCGGCGAGGCGCGGTATGGGGCCGGCGCCTTGGGCCTTGTCGCCATGACACGACATGCAAGCCGGGACACTCTGCGCAGGAAGGCCCGCCGCGAAAATCTTTTGTCCGGCGGCGGTATCCTCCGCATTCGCGGACGAACCCTGCGCCGGAGTCTGTCCGGAATAAAAGGCGGCGAGGCCGTCGATGGTCGCGTCGCTTAGATGCGCCGCCATGCCCCACATGTAGGTATGGGCATGGGGATCGGCGCGCGTGTGGTCGCGGAATGCCGTGAGCTGCGCGGCAATGTAATCCTTCTGCTGCCCGGCGAGATCGGGAAAGGTCGGATTGACGCTTCTCCCCGCCGGGCCGTGGCAGGATGAGCAGACGTGCTCCGTATCGGCCACGCTGTCGGCGGCGGCATGGGCGGTACAGGCGGTGACGGCGACTAGCGCGGCCGCGACTGCCGCGGCGGCGGCGAAGCTCTTTATCCGACCCCCGGTTTCCTCGATCATGGTGCTGCCCCAGGCCGTCAGAATGCGAACCAGGCGAAGGTGAAGAGCGTGTTGTTGCTCGAAGCATTGCGGCCGAACCCGTCATAGTTGCTGCCGCTGCCGTTGAACTTCGTGTAGTAGACGTATTGCAGCCCGAGCTTCACGTTGAGCCACGGCCAGAAGGACGGGCCGCCATGATTGAACGGAATGTAGTCGATCTCGCCGATCCAGCCTTGCGAGTTCGGGCTGCCGGTCGCCGATCCGGTGAACTGAGCGCCAGGGTAGAGATTGGGATCGCCGGACCCGTCGACGCGGAAGAAACCCAGCGTGCCGCCATAGGTCTGGTCGTAGTAGTAGGTGGTCTTGAGGTTCAGCGTCCGCAGGTGATCGTGTGTGCTGACGCCGCCGCCGGCCTGCGCCGCGGTCGAGGTCAAGGTATCGTTCTCGGTGATCCAGCTCGCCATGACCGAGACGCTGTGGCGGTCGGCGAGAAACTGATACTGGGTGTCGAAGCCGACATCGACCGTGTGATCGGTGCCGAAGCCGGTGACGCGGTTGGGGATGAGGGAGGCGGCAAGGCCGAACGTGCCCACTTCCCACGTGCTGCGCCCCCATTGCGGCTCGATCGCGAGCCGCCAATAGGGCGCGAGGTTTTTGATCGCCGGGCCGAACGGCGAGGCGCCGAGATTGGTTTCCATCTGCGGCGAGAATGTCCGATAGGCGCCGAACTCGGCATAATAGAACCGGTTCACGTAGGCATAGCCGGTCAGGCCGGCTACCTGCTGCGCGAGACTGTCGATGAGAGTTCCGGCCGCGGGCGTGATGGCGAGCTGGCTGCTTTCGTAGGGATAGCCCCATGCCGGCGTGGTGTTCCAGACATCGGTGACGGTTGGATTGTTGTTGAGGCTCGCGCCGAGCACGAACTCGCGGTCGAACAGGGTCGTCGCCCGCGCATAGCGGATGTCGGTATTGTCCCAATGGAGCTGCCGCGGTCCGTTGTCGTAGGTCACCTGCGCGAAGGCGCCCAAATTGGGCGCGATTTCGCCGCCGTAGAACAAGCTCGCCGTCGAGATGTCGGCGTTGTTATTGGGGCCGTAATGCGCGGTGTTTCCCGGCTCGTCCGTATCGGTATGGGTAAAGGTCGGAATGACCATCGCCGCGATCGGCGGCGCGCTGGACGTGCCGCCCCCGAACGTATAGCCGTTGAGCTTGAACAGCCGGCCATAGGGGGTGAGCTCGGGAAAACCGTTGTGGCAGGCGGCGCATTCCTGGCCGGTCTGCCGCGCGTAGCTCGGCAACGCCTCCGCTCCTGGCGCGCCAAAGAGGAACGTCAGAGCCGCGATCGCAAGCAGTATGGCCGCCGAGACCGCGCGCGCGCTTCGACCGGCAGCGTGCGATTGCCGTGCATTTGCCCCCCAACGAGCCATGTTCCGCCCCCCGTCGCTCGCTGCTAGGCGGGTTTTTTCGCGTAAACTCCGCACCAGCCGCTCGGTGAAATGGTGCCCTCGACGACCTTGCACGAGGAAGGCACCTCAAATTGCAGGCAATTGTCGCAGCGCTGCGCACCCTTCGGCGTGTCCTGGTAAGCGACTGCCTTCTGCGCCACCTTTGTCTGAGCCGCGGCCCGATTTTCGCTTGCGGTCGTGACGAGCATGGCCGCGCCGCCGGCGGTGGCCGCCAGATTCCGCAATACCGAACGGCGTGAGAACCCTGTGCCCTTCATGACGCACCCCCTTCGGCGCTACTTTAGAAGTCGATGTGCTGATGACGGTAGATTTCGGAATTTACTCAGACGACATTCCGAATTCCCCATTCATAAAGGGCATGACACGGGAGAGCTGCAACCCGCCAGAAAATTCCGGCGCTTGCCTTGCGCAGCGCGCAGTCGGACATTCCGCCGATGACCCTCGCATCGGGCTCCGCACCGCTTCTGCCCACGCTGGCCGACATCGAGCGGGCGGCAGGCGCGGCTTGAGGGATTGGCCGCCGCGACGCCGCTGCTCTCGTCCGACGCACTCGACCGGCGCGCGGGCGCGCGTGTCCTCGTCAAGGCGGAATGCCTGCAGCGCACCGGCTCGTTCAAGTTCCGCGGCGCCTACAATGCGCTGGCGCAGCTCGATGCGGCCGCGCGCGGCAAGGGCGTCGTGGCTTATTCCTCGGGCAATCACGCCCAGGGCGTGGCGGCCGCGGCGGCGATCCTGGGCATGCGCGCGACCATCGTCATGCCGGCGGACGCGCCGCAGATCAAGGTCGCGAATACGCGCGCTCATGGCGCCGAGATCGTGTTCTACGACCGCGCCAGCGAGGAGCGCGAGGCGATCGCCCAGCGCATCGCCGCCGAGCGCGGCGCCGAATTATTGCCGCCGTTCGACGATGCGCGCGTCATCGCCGGGCAAGGCACGGTCGGGCTCGAGCTCGCGGCGCAAGCGGCGGCGCAGGGCGCGCGGCTCGATGCGGTCGTGGCGCCGTGCAGCGGCGGCGGCCTCATCGGCGGGATCGCGCTCGCGCTTGCGGCGAAGTGCCCGGCGACGAAGGCCTATGCCGCCGAGCCCGAGCAGTTCGACGATCTGCGCCGCTCGCTCGAAGCGGGCCGGCGCGTCGCGAACGAGCCGGGCCGACGCTCCATCTGCGATGCGCTGCTCGCCACGACGACCGGCGTCCTGACCTTCGCGCTGGCGCAGCGGCATCTCGCCGGCAGCATCCCGGTGAGCGATGCGGAGGTCGAGCGCGCGATGGCGGCCGCGTTCGACGATCTGAAGCTCGTCGCCGAGCCGAGCGGGGCCGCCGCTCTCGCCGCGGTGCTGGCCGGGAAGCTCGATGCGGCGGGCGGCACGGTTGGCGTGGTGCTGTCCGGCGGCAATGTCGATCGCGATTTCTTTGCCGCGGTCATGGGCCGGGCGTGAAACACATGGATGCGCGGGACGAGCCCGCGCATGACGAGACAGGGAGACGCTTTTCGCGCGGCTACTTCGTCTCGCTGATCTGGACGACGCCCTTGCCCGCTTCGAGGAATTTCGCGGGATCGACCGGGTTGCCGTCCACCAGCACCTCGTAATGGACGTGCGGGCCGGTGCTGCGGCCGGTCGAGCCGAGCTCGGCGATCGGCTGATGCAGCGCCACCTTCTGGCCGGGCGCGACGAGGATGCGGTGCAGATGCGCATAGCGCGTGACGATGCCGTGCGCGTGCGTCAACTCGACGACGCGGCCGTAGTCGTCCTTGACGCCGGTGAAGGTCACGACGCCGGGCGCGGTCGCCAGCACCGGCGAGCGATAGGGCGCGGCAAGATCGACGCCGGAATGGAACGCCTCGCGGTGATTGATCGGATCGATGCGCGGGCCGAACGGGCTTTCGAGCTGGTAGTGCGCCAACGGCGCCGCGAGCGGCAGCGATTTGGCGAGCGCCTGCAATTGCTGCTGGCGCTCCTTGTCCGCTTGCGCCTGGCGGCGCGCATCGAAGGCGATGTAGGGGCCGCCTTCGCCGGAAGCGGGCGCCGGCGCGGAAATTCGGCCGATATAGCGCTCGATGTCGATCCCGGTCGAGGCGATGAGCTGTTCCAAGGAGCTGGCATAGCCGGTCGCGCCGGCGCCGGGGCGCGCGGCGTCTTGCTGCGTGAGCTGCGTGCGCAACCGGTCGCGCTCGCTCGCCATCTGGCGCAGTTCCTGCTCGCGCGACGCGAGCGAGTCGCGCAACTGGCTCGTGTGCGTCGAAGAGGTCGCGGAATCCGTCTGCAGCTGTTGCAGCTTCGCGGCCAGCTGGCCGCGCGCGAGCTCCGCCACGTGCAGCTCGGTGCGGCTCTGCCCCAATTGCTTTTGCAGTTGCGCGACGTTGCCGCTCTTGCCGTTGAGCGCCTGCTCGGCGCCTTTCAAGCGCTTCTCGAGCTGGAGGCGTGTCTTGTCCATGACGGCGACGCGCGCCTCGGCCGCATCGATCGAATTGCGCAGCGTCTCGTTGTCGGCGTTGGCGCCGTCGAGCTGCGCCTTCATGTCGTCGAACTGGTCCGACATCTGGCTGTACTGCGCATCGGCGTCGGCGACCGATTGGCGCAAATCGGCGAGTGCGGCGGCTCGCGCCATCGCGGCCTCGGCCGCAAGCTCCTTCTCGTGGATCGCCTTGTGCAGGTGATGGTAGGCACCGGCGAGCCCGCCGACCCCGCCCACGACCACCATGGCCAGCGCCAGCGCCCCTGCCTGCATCCAGCCCGGAAGCAGCAGGTAGCGCACCTTTTCTCCGCTGCGCAGCAGGAACTGCCGCTCAGGAAAGAGGCGCCCCACGAGCGCCGCGCACAGTTGAGTCATGTCCCCCCGCGTCGTTGCCAGTTCCCCCACCGGGCGGCCGTCGCGAGCCCCGCCGGCGTCTTGCGGCATGCGGTCCCCGGGCGGGGACAGCGGCGAAGCGGCCCGGCTCTCCCCGACCGGTTCCGGCCCCAAGCGGCGCTTGCGCACCGCACGGGAACTGCCGGTTGAAGCGCCCAGCAGCCATTCGCCGTCAAAACCTTAAGGGCGTGAAGCTTTGATGGCAAGCCTTTTCGCAGCTGCGAAAAGGCCCGCGCCCAGCCACCAAGACCCGGATCGGACACGCTAATTATCGGAGCTGCCAGCGAACCGCGCGCGCCGCGCGCCGCCTGCGGCGAGAACGGCGCGGACGGCCACAAAAAGACACGGGCGCCATGCCGTCCCCACGCCGGCGCAAACCACCCGGCTCCGGCCCATCCTGCGGCGCAAAAAAATGGGCCGCGCAAAGCGCGGCCCAAGTTCAGGGAGGAAACGCCGAACCGGCGTTCACCCCGCTATATTGGCGGAGTCGGGCGGGGCGGCAAACCGGCGGCAGAACATGGCCGCATTGCAGCAAATGCAGGTGCCGCACGGGGATGGCAGAATGGCGGCAATGGGCGAATTGCGGATCGTTCCCGTCCCGCTCGAAGCGATCGGCGCGAGAGCGCTGTCGGCTTGGCTGTGCCCGGCGGATCTCCTGGCCGGATCTGCCGCCACGCGTGCGGTCGCGCATGGGTTCGCGCTGCCGCTCGCCGGGGGCCAGCGCAGCTTCGCAGCGGTCGAGGTCCTGGCGCGGCGCGACGACGACGTGCTCTCGGCGCTGACGCCGCTCAGCGAGCTGCGCGCCTGGGCCGCCGCGCGCGGGCCCGAAGTCGAGCGCCACATCGCGGCACGGCTCCAGGCGCTCAGCGCGCCGCGCCCGGACTGGGCCGGGCTGTCGCTCGCCCGGCCGCTCGTCATGGGCATCGTCAACGTCACGCCCGACAGTTTTTCCGACGGCGGCCGGTTCCTCGCGGCTGACGACGCCGTCGCGCACGGGCGCGCGCTCCTGGCGGCGGGCGCCGACATCCTGGACATCGGCGGGGAGTTCGACCCGGCCGGGTGCTGCACCCGTTGCGCCCGCGGAGGAAATTCGCCGCATCGAGCCGGTCGTGCGCGCGCTCGCGGCGACCGGCGCGCCCGTCTCGGTCGACACGCGCCATGCCGCCACGATGGCGATGGCGCTCGCCGCCGGCGCGCGCATCGTCAACGACGTGAGCGCCTTGGCCGACCCGGACAGCAGCGCCATCATCGCGCGCGCGGGCGCGAGCGTCGTCCTCATGCACATGCAGGGCGAGCCGGCGACGATGCAGCGCGAGCCCCGCTACCGCTTCGCGCCGCTCGACGTGCTCGACGCACTCGCGGCGCGCATTGCGGCGTGCGCGGCGGCGGGAATTCCGCCATCGCGCATCGTCATCGATCCGGGCATCGGCTTCGGCAAGACGCAAGCCCACAATCTCCAGATCCTGCACCATCTCGCGCTCTTCCAAGGGCTCGGCACCGGCGTGATGGTGGGGCTGTCGCGGAAATCGTTTCTGGCGCGGCTTGCCGGTACCGCCGCACCCGCCGACGCGCGGCTTGCCGGCTCGATCGCCGGCGCGCTCGAGGCGGTGAGGAACGGCGCGCAGATCGTGCGCGCGCACGACGTCGCGGAAACGCGCCAGGCGCTGCTGTTTCAGGAGGCGATCGAGGGCGCCTAGCCCCGGCTGCGTTCGATGACGCAGCCGACGCTTTCCGCCTCGGGATAGATGTCGAGCTTCTCGACCGTGACGCGCGTCATGCGCACGCGGCGGTCGGCAAGGCACAAGGTCGCGACGCGCTCGGCCAATGTCTCGACCAGGTTGAAGTGCTTGGCGTCGGCGATTTGCTTGATGCCGGTGACGATGCCCTCGTAGTCGAGCGCTTCCGAAACATCGTCGCGCCGCGGCAGCGGCAGGGCGACATCGAGCTCGGCGTTGATGCGCACGCGCGTGCGCTGGCGCTTTTCGTGCGCGTGGATGCCGATGCTGACCGCGATCACCAGGTCGCGGACGAAGACGCGATAGAGCGGCGCGGGTCCCTCGTCGTTCACGCCGGCTTGTCGCAGTTGACCGTGCCCATCTCGGCCGGGACCGAGACTTCGAGAATCTCGAAATCCTCGGACGTGTGAATTTCCTGATGCGGCAGCCCGCCGGGGATCATCACCGAATCGCCCGCCTCGAGCCGCACCACGCCGTCCTGCCCCTCGAACTCGAGATCGATCCAGCCGCGCAGCATATAGACGAACTGCATCTCGCAGGTGTGGTAGTGCCAGCCGGTCTCGCGATCCATCGCCGAGATCGCGGTGGTGATCTGCGCGCGCATCTGGCCCGTGGTGCCGTCGGTCACGCCCAATTCGCGGTACTTGAAGAACGAGCGGCGGCCGGGGACGTAGCGCGCCTCGCCTTTGCGCGAGATCGCGAGCTTCATGCCGGCGCGAGGTTTCGTGAGCGTTCCGCTGTCTGCCATGGCCGCACCTCTCACTGTGGAAGGAGCGGATTGAAGCACGCTCCCCCGGCAAGGGCAACAACCGCGGACTTTCTTGCGCCGGGGGCGCGGAGTAACTTGAGGCACGCACTTTGCAGGATCGGGGGATTCCATGAGCGCGCGCTTCGGCGACGACGCAGAGTCCGGACCAGCCGTCCTGGCCGGCGACAAGGACATCGCGTTCGTTCCCGCCAGATACGGCCCGAGCGGACGATGGATCGCGTTCGCGCTCGTCAAGTCCGTGCTTCTCTTCTATGCGGGCGGCGTGCTGGCGTTCCTCGCGGCGCGGGGCGCGCAGGCCGGCGCGGTGCTGTACGCGCTCGCGGCGCTGTGCGCGGTCCTGGCGGTCTTTACGCTCGTTCACCTGTTCACGCGCAAGGTGGCGGTGGACGCCGAGCGGATCGAGTATCGCGGCGGCTTCGGCGTGACCACGCGGACGCTGCGCCGCAGCGAGATCGCGCGCTGGCGCATCCGCATGGGGCGCGAGTTCGACCTCGAGGACATGGTGTTCCGAACCGGGATCGTCACGCTCTACCCAAGCGATCCGCAGCAGAAGCCCATGACGATCGCGATCAACGCCTTCGACTTCGACGACGATTTCGACCACTGGCTGGCGACGCTGCCGCGCGCCGTCGGGACCGGGAGCGGGGACGGAGGGCTGGGAAGCGCTGCTCCATGACCCGATGTTCGCGCCGCTGATCGGCATGGTCCTGCTCGTCTATGGCTGCCTCGTCGTGCTGGCCGCGCTGCTCGCGGCGAAGGTCGTTTGACACCGGCGGACGGGCAAGCCGAGACAAGCGTCCACCCGCCCTTGCGCCGGAGCGTC
>CAWDPP010000052.1:0-342032 GCA_963804235.1 uncultured Alphaproteobacteria bacterium | reverse complement strand
CCTTGGTGTCGCCGTCGCCCGCGACGAACGCCGCGTCGCTGAAGCGCGGCCTCGACAGGACGGCGCGGATGCCGTTCGACAGCGCATAGCCCTCGACCGGATATCCCACGAAATTGGTGTCGAGCTTGCCGTTTCCGTTTTCGTCGTGATAGGTGCCCAACGCGTAGCGGCCGGGCGGCGTGTCGAACGTCACGGTGATCGGGGCGAGGCTGGCCTTCACCTTGACGTGCTGGTCGGAATAGTCGCCGTCCGGGAACTGCTCGGCGCGCGAGAAGAGCGCGACATAGACGTCGCCCTTGGCGCTCCTCACCCCGTCGATCGTGACGACGATGCGCGCCGCCTGGGCCGCGCCCGCCCAAAGTGCAACAAAGAGTGCGGCCGTGGCGAGGAGGGCGCGCGGCATGATCCACCTTTCGCGAAGCGCGACTGCGGGGCCGTCCGGGTAAGAACGGCGGCGGCGCGGATTTAGCGAAAATTTTAGGCGATTCACCGGGAATTAACGCGCGCCGTGGAAGCTCACCGGACGCTCACACGAGAGGGCCCGCCATGAAAGCCCGTGCCAAGACCGTGGTCGAGACCGAAATCGCCGAGCCCATACGCGGCTGGGGCGTGGGGATCATTCTCGCCGCGATCGCCTCGTGGGCCGTCGTGATCGAGGCCGTGCGGCTCCTCGCCCGGCTGATCTGAGGCGCCGATCCGAGGCGTGCTTAGCGCGCGCCCTCGTGGAAGAGCACGACGCGCACGGTCTGCACCAGGATCAGGAAATCCAGGAAGAGCGTGCGGTTCTTCACGTAATAAAGGTCGTAGGCGAGTTTCTGGCGCGCGTCCTCGAGCGAGGCGCCGTAGGGATAGTTCACCTGCGCCCAGCCGGTGATGCCCGGCTTCACCGAATGCCGCTCGCGGTAGAACGGCAGGCTCTTGGCCAGCTCGTCGACGAAGAAGGGCCGCTCGGGCCGCGGGCCGACGAAGCTCATGTCGCCGCGCAGAACATTGACGAGCTGCGGCAGCTCGTCGACGCGGAACTGGCGCAGCACC
Organism: uncultured Alphaproteobacteria bacterium; assembly: GCA_963804235.1. Taxonomy (GTDB): domain Bacteria; phylum Pseudomonadota; class Alphaproteobacteria; order ATCC43930; family CGMCC-115725; genus DATJLY01. The sequence continues at coordinate 340,997 of CAWDPP010000052.1, read as the reverse complement.
GAGCCGACCCGCGTCGTGCGCGGATCGGCGCTCCGCGCCCATTGCGGCCGCGCCGCCTTCGGCATCGCGCCGCATGCTGCGGAATTTCAGGAGCGTGATGAGCCGCCCGTCGCGCCCGACCCGCTCCTGGCGATAGAGCACGGGCGCGCCGTCCTCGACGAAGACGGCGAGCGCCGCCGCCAGCATGACCGGCAGCACGAACACCAGGAGGAGGAAGGCGACGGCGAGATCGAACGCGCGCTTCATCGCGTCGATGAGCACGCCCTGGCGAAAGCCGTCGGAGAAGATGAGCCAGCTCGGCTGCAGCGAATCGAGATCGACTTTGCGGCTCTCGCGCTCCCAGAAGGTCAGGTAATCGACCACGTTGATGCCGGCGATCTTGCAATGGAGCAGTTGCAGGACCGGCATGCCGCGGCGCTCGTCGGTCGCGACCACGATCTCGCGCGCCTGCGCCTGGCGCGCGGCGCGCATCAGCGCGTATTCATCCTCGGTGCGGTCGAGATCGAGCTTCGCGCCCATCACGATGCGCAGATCGCCGCAGGCATGGATGAAGCCCACGGCGCGAAACGAGCGCGATGATCCGTGCCGGACATAATCGGCGATCCGGCCCGCCTTGATGCCGGTGCCGAGCACCAGGACCGGGCGGCGAAAACGCTCGCTGTCGGCATGGCGCAGGAAGAACGTGCGCGTCGCCAGCATCGCCGCCATCCAGGCGAAGGCCGCCTTGAGGCACCATCCGGCCCAGCCGCCGCTCGCGCCCGCGAGCGTCTCGCGCGAGAGCGCGAACGCCGCCACGGCGGCCAGCAGCATGAGCAGCAGCAGCGCCGCCGCCGCCTTCACCGCCATGAGGCGCGGGTCGAGGAAGACGTCGTGGTGATAGAGCCCGACCGAAACCATGGCGAGGATGGCGAGCGCCGAGACGCCCAATGAGACCTGCGCCGGGGCCGCGACGAGACGGAAGGCCGCCGCCTCGGCCGGCGCGTTGACCAGGTAGAAGGCGAGCGCCAGGAGCGCCGCCTCGGCGAGGCCCAGGGCCAACGCCGGGGCCGGCACGAAATGTCCGAAGATTCGCAGCATGCCTGGCGCTGTCTTAGCGCCAGAAGGTTGCGAAACTGCGAAAGCGGGCTGGGACGTTAACGACTGATTTACGCGCGCTTCTCGAGGGCGCCCAAAACCCTGTCGCCCATTGCCGTGGTCGAGACGCGGGCCTTGCCCGGCTCCATGATGTCGCCGGTGCGGGCGCCGCCCTCGAGCGTCGCGAGCACCGCCCCTTCCAAAAGCTTCGCCTCGTCCTCGAGGTCGAAGGAATAGCGCAGCATCATGGCGAGCGAGAGGATCGAGGCGAGCGGGTTGGCCGCGTCCTTGCCGGCGATGTCGGGGGCGCTGCCGTGCACCGGCTCGTAGAGCGCGCGGCGGCGGCCGCTCCTGTCGGGCGCGCCGAGCGAGGCCGAGGGCAGCATGCCGAGCGAGCCCGTCAGCATCGCCGCGCAATCCGACAGGATGTCGCCGAACAGATTATCGGTGACGATCACGTCGAACTGTTTCGGGTTGCGCACGAGCTGCATCGCGCAATTGTCGGCATACATGTGCGAGAGCGCGATGTCGGGAAATTCCTCGCGCCCGAGCTTCGTCACTTCCTCGCGCCAGAGGACACCGGACTCCATCACGTTCGCCTTCTCGACCGAGCACAGGCGGCGCTGGCGCTTCTTCGCCAGCTCGAAGGCGACGCGCGCGACGCGGCGGATTTCCGTCGTCGTATAGACCTGCGTGTTGACGCCGCGCCGCTCGCCATTGCCGAGATCGGATATCCCGCGCGGCTCGCCGAAATAAACCCCGCCCGTCAATTCGCGAATGATGAGAAGATCGAGCCCGTCGATCACCTCGGGCTTCAAGGTCGAGGCGCCGATCAGCGGCTTGAAGACGAGCGCGGGGCGCAGATTGGCGAACAGCTCCATGTCCTTGCGCAGGCGCAGGAGGCCGCGCTCGGGTTTCTGCGCGAACGGCAGATCGTCCCATTTGGGCCCGCCGACCGCGCCCAGGAGCACCGCGTCCGCCTCCTGCGCGCGGGCCATCGCATCGTCGGTGAGCGGAGTGCCGAATTTGTCGATGGCGCAGCCGCCGACCAGGTCCTCGCTCACATCGAAGCTGGCGATGCGGCGCTTGTCGAACCACTCGACGACGCGCGCCACCTGGCGCATCACCTCGGGGCCGATGCCGTCGCCCGGCAGGAGAAGAAGCTTGCGATTGGCCGGCATGTCAGACCCAGGGCTGCGCGCTGCGGTTCTGCGATTCGTAGGCGGTAATCGCCTTTTCCTTCTCCAAGGTGAGGCCGATATCGTCGAGCCCGTTCAGCATGCAATGCTTGCGGAACGGATCGATCTCGAAAGTGACGGTCGAGCCGTCGGGACGCGTGATCGTTTGCTTGGCGAGATCGATCGTGAGGCGCGCGTTCGCCCCTTTCTCGGCGTCGTCCATCAGGAGCTGCACCGTCTCGGGCGGCAGCTTGATCGGCAGGACGCCGTTCTGGAAACAGTTGTTGTAGAAAATATCGGCGAACGACGCGGCGATCACGGCGCGGATGCCGAACTGCATCAAGGCCCAGGGCGCGTGCTCGCGCGAGGAGCCGCAGCCGAAATTCTCGCCCGCGACCAGGATCTCGGCCTTGCGGTAGGCCGGCTTGTTGAGGACGAAGTCGGGATTCTCCGAGCCGTCCGGGCGATAGCGCAGCGGCTCGAACAGGAACTGGCCGAAGCCGGTGCGCTTCACCGATTTCAAATGCCGCGCCGGGATGATCTTGTCGGTGTCGATGTTGACGACCGGGAGCGGCGCCGCGACGCCGTCGAGCACGGTGAACTTGTCCATGTCGAGCCCTATGCGATTCGGGCGATGGTTAGCCCGGCGCCCGGCGCAAGGCAAGACGGGGGCGCGCGGCGCGCCGTTCACGCCGCCTTGCGCGTTGGAATACGGCTCACGTCCTTCGCGAGCCGCCGTTCCGCGTCCCACAGATCATAGTCGCGCTGCAACGCGAGCCAGAGATGCGCGCCATTGCCGCACCATTTACCGAGCCGCACCGCCATGCCCGCCGAAACCGGCAGCTTCCCGGCGAGAATGCCGTGCAGGAGCTGCCGCGAAACACCCAATTCGCCAGCCGCCCTCGTGACGGAAATCTTCAGCGCCGGCAAGACGTCGAGCTTCAGGATCGACCCCGGATGCGGCGGCCGCATCTTGGGCGGCCTTCGCACTTTGTATTCACGCGGCATTGCACCCATCCTCAATGATACTGTTCCAGATCGACGCGCACGGCGTCGTCATCGGCGAAAAGATCGCGCAACGCCTTGCTGCGGAAGCTGCGGATCACACGGGCGACTGTAAAATGGAATTAGACAAACCGCAAGCGCCCGATCGCGAAAAGTCGGGCACCTTGGCGCCTTGCACTCGCCGCAACGCGCGCCCACATCGACAGCATGTGGAACGACGATCGCGACCGGCCGCGGCAGCCCGTTGCCGAGCCGGAAATCCTCCCGCCGGATCATGCCGGGCCGAAGCCGCCGCCGCAGGACCAGGTGTGGATGCGGCAGCGCGTCTTCGTGGCGCGGCCGGCGGGGCCGCTCGGCATTTTGCTGGCGCTCATCGGCGCGGCGGCCTTCGCGGCGGCCGGGATCGTGCTGTTTCTGGGCCTTTTCTTCTTCCTCCTGCCGGCGCTCGGCGTGATGATGGCGGTCTTCATCCTCGCCGCGCTGTTGCGCGGGCCGCGCCGCCTCTAGCCCCGAGCGAAGCGGGATGCCGTTCGCGCTCACCAGTCCCGCGTTCGCGAGCGGCGCGCCGATCCCGGCGGTCTATAGCTGTGCGGGCGAGAATGTGTCGCCGCCGCTCGCCTGGCACGATGCGCCCCCTGGCACCAAGAGCTTCGTCCTCATCGTCGAGGATCCGGACGCGCCCTCCGGCACGTTCCGCCACTGGGGCGTCTATGACATTCCGGCGAGCGCGACATCGCTGCCGCGCGGCGCGAGCGCGCAGCTCGCGAGCGTCCACAACGATTTCGGCCGCACCGGCTATGACGGCCCCTGCCCGCCGCCGGGGCGCCCGCATCATTATCATTTCCGCCTTGCCGCGCTTGGCAGCGCCTCGCCCGGCCTTCCCGCCGGCGCCGATGTCGCGGGTTTGTGGCGCGCGGCGCAGCCTTATGTGCTCGACGAGGCGGACCTCATCGGCACGTTCGCGCGCTGAGCGCCTAGCCGAGCGCGCGCACGTCGGTCAGGTGGCCCGCGACCGCGGCGGCGGCGGCCATCGCCGGGCTGACGAGATGGGTGCGCCCGCCGCGGCCCTGGCGGCCCTCGAAATTGCGGTTCGAGGTCGAGGCGCAGCGCTCGCCGGGCGCGAGCTTGTCGGCATTCATGGCGAGGCACATCGAGCAGCCGGCCTCGCGCCATTCGAAGCCGGCTTCGAGGAAGATCTTGTCGAGCCCTTCCTCTTCCGCCTGATGCTTGACCAGGCCCGAGCCCGGCACGACGAGCGCGTTGACGCTGGCCGCGACCTTGCGGCCCTTGGCCACCGCCGCGGCGGCGCGCAGATCCTCGATCCGGCTGTTGGTGCAGGAGCCGATGAAGACGCGCTGCACCGCGATCTCGGCGAGCTTCGTCCCCGGCTTCGAGGTCCATGTATTCGAGCGAGCGCTCCATCGAGCGGCGCCGGTAATCGTCCGTCTCCGCCGCGGGATCGGGCACCGCGCCGGTGATCGGCAGCACGTCCTGCGGGCTCGTGCCCCAGGTCACCTGCGGCGCGATGTCCTTGGCTTCGAGCACGACTTCGCGGTCGTATTTCGCGCCGGGATCGGACGGCAGCGTCTTCCAGTAAGCGAGCGCCGCTTCCCACTTGGCGCCCTTGGGCGCCATCGGCCGGCCCATGAGATAGGCGTAAGTCTTGTCGTCGGGCGCGATCAATCCGGCGCGCGCGCCCGCCTCGATCGACATGTTGCACACCGTCATGCGGCCCTCGATCGAAAGGCCGCGGATCGTGCTGCCGGCATATTCGATGACGTGGCCGGTGCCGCCCGCCGTGCCGATCTTGCCGATGATGGCGAGGATCACGTCCTTCGCGGCGATGCCGAACGGCAGCTCGCCCTCGACCCGGATCAGCATGTTCTTGGCGCGGCGCTGGATCATGGTCTGCGTCGCCAGCACGTGCTCGACCTCGGTCGTGCCGATGCCGAAGGCGAGGCAGCCGAAGGCGCCGTGCGTCGCGGTGTGGCTGTCGCCGCACACGAGCGTCGTGCCGGGAATGGTGAAGCCCTGCTCCGGCCCGATGATGTGGACGATGCCCTGGCGCACGTCGTTCATGCCGAAATAATGCGGCAGCGCGAAATCCTTGACGTTCTGCTCCAGGGTCTCGACCTGGAGGCGCGATTCGGGCTCGGTGATGCCGGCCGAGCGGTCGGTCGTCGGCACGTTGTGGTCGGCGACGACGAGCGTCAGATCGGGCCGCCGCACGGGGCGCTTGGCGACGCGCAGGCCATCGAAGGCTTGCGGGCTCGTCACCTCGTGCACGAGATGGCGGTCGATATAGATGAGACAGGTGCCATCCTTCGGCTCGTCGATCAGATGAGCGTCCCAGATCTTGTCGTAGAGCGTGCGCGCCATCGTCCCCTCACTCACTTCTTCTCGGCAGCGGCCTCCGGCGCCGCGCTCTCTGGCTCGGTGTCGCGAGCGCGCTCGGTGATGCGCGCCGCCTTGCCGGCGAGGCCGCGCAGGTAATAGAGCTTGGCGCGCCTGACCGCGCCGCGGCGCACCACCTCGATCGCGGCGATGCGCGGCGAATAAAGCGGGAAGATGCGCTCCACGCCCTCGCCGTAGGAAATCTTGCGCAAGGTGAAGCTCGAATTGATGCCGGCGTTCTTGCGCGCGATGCACACGCCTTCGAACATCTGGATGCGCTCGCGCTCGCCTTCCACCACCTTGATGCTCACCTTGAGCGTATCGCCCGGCCGGAACTCCGGCACGGCCCGCTGGGCGAGAAGCTTCTTCACTTCCTCGCCGGCGATCTCCTCGAGAAGATTCATCGCCAACCCTCCTATTCCGCTTTGCCGCGCCGCTGCGCGAGATATCGTTGCCACAAATCGGGGCGCCGCTCGCGCGTCGCCCGCTCCGCCTCGCTCTGCCGCCAGCGCCGCACCTCGGCATGATGGCCCGACAGCAGCACGTCTGGAACCTCCATCCCCTGCCAGCTTTGCGGCCGGGTGTAGTGGGGATATTCGAGCAGGCCCGAAGCGAAACTCTCATCCTCGGCCGAAGCCGCGTCGCCGAGCACGCCGGGCAGCAGCCTGACGCAGGCATCGATGAGCGCCAGCGCCGCCGGCTCGCCGCCCGAGAGCACGAAATCGCCGAGGCTCAGCTCCTCGATGCCGCGCAGCTCGAGCACGCGCTCGTCGATCCCTTCGAACCTGCCGCACAGGAGCCGCGCGCCCGGCCCCGCCGCAAGCTCGGCGACGCGCCCCTGATCGAGCGGGCGCCCGCGCGGCGAGAGATAGACCGCCGGCCCCGGCGCTTCGACGCCGGCAAGCGCGCAATCGACCACGTCGGCGCGCATCACCATGCCGGGCCCGCCGCCGAACGGCGCATCGTCGACCGTGCGGTGCCTGTCGCGCGCGAAATCGCGGATGTCGACCGTGACGAGGCGCCACAGTCCCGCACCAAGCGCCTTGCCAGCAAGCGAATGCGCCAACGGCCCCGGAAACATCTCCGGGAAGATCGTGAAGATCGTCGCCTGCCACGACGCCATGTCAGCGCTCCGCGTCCGCGTCTTCGCGAGCGGGCGCGACGAGGCCCTCGGGCGGCGCCACGACGATGCGGCCTTTTTCCAGCTCGACCGCAGGCACCGCCGCGCGCGTGAACGGCACGATCAGCGGGGCCGCGCCCTCGCGCGCGATCTCGATGCTGTCGCCGGCGCCGTAATTATGGACGGCGTGCACGCGGCCCAAGACGGTGCCGTCGGCCAGCTCGGCGGCGAGGCCCAAAAGGTCGGCGTGATAGAATTCCTCGGGCTCGGGCGCAGGCAGCGCCGCGCGCGGCAGATAGAGTTTCATTCCTTTGACGCGCTCGGCCGCGTCGCGGTCGGCGACGCCGTCGAGCCGCGCCAGCACCACGCCCTTCGCCATGCCCACGACGGCAAGCGCCACCGGCCTGCCGGCTTCGTCCTCGAGCGCGCCGTAGCGCGTCAGCGAGCCCGGCTCCTCGGCGAAGCTCTTGACGCGCACCAGCCCCTTGACGCCGTGCGGCGCGGTGACGATGGCGAGGAGCACGCGAGATTGCATCACGTCCGTCCTTCGCCTCAGTCGCCGCCGCCCGCCGCACGCGGGTGCAGCAGCGGGTGCCGCCGCGCCGGCAGCAGCGCCGGCGGCCTCGGCGCCGGCCTTGGCGCGCTCCTGTGCCTTCGCCTTGGGCGCCGATTTCTTCGGCGTCTCGCGGATCGCAGGCTTCTCCGCCAGCCCGGCATCGCCGAGGAAGCGCGCGATGCGCTCGGTCGGCGTGGCGCCGCGCGAGAGCCAATGCTTGATGCGCTCGGTGTTCATCACGAGCCGCTCGGCATGGGTCTTGTCGACCATCGGATTGTAGGTCCCGACCTTCTCGATGAAGCGGCCGTCGCGCGGGCTGCGCGAATCCGCGATCACGATGCTGAAGAACGGGCGCTTCTTCGCGCCGCCGCGGGCCAGTCTGATCTTGAGCGCCATCTCGTCTCCTCTGAAAGGGGTCAGCGGAATCCGCCCGGCAGCAGCGCCTGGACGCCGTGCCGTGCCAGGCCTTTTTTGCCGAGCTTGTTCATCCGCTTCATCATCTGCGCCATGTCCTGGTACTGCTTCAGGAGGCGGTTGATCTCGGGCACCGAGGTGCCGGAGCCGGCGGCGATGCGGCGCCGGCGCGAGGCGTCCAAGACCTTGGGATTGCGCTTCTCGGCCTTGGTCATCGAGCCGATGATCGCTTCCTGCCGCTTCAGCACCTTCTCGTCGAGCCGCGCCTCCTCGATCTGCTTCTTCACCTTGGCGATGCCGGGCAGCATGCCGAGCAGGCCGCCGACCCCGCCCATCTTCCTGAGCTGGCGCAGCTGGCCCGCGAGGTCGTCGAGATCGAAGCTGCCCTTCTCGAGCTTCTTCGCGAGCTTTTCCGCCTCTTCCTGGTCGATCGTCTCGGCCGCCTTCTCGACCAGGCCGACGACGTCGCCCATGCCGAGGATGCGGCCGGCGACGCGCGCGGCGTGGAACGCCTCGAGCGCGTCGATCTTCTCGCCCGTGCCCATGAACTTGATGGGCTTGCCGGTGACGGCGCGCATGGAGAGCGCGGCGCCGCCCCTCGCATCGCCATCGACGCGGGTCAAGACGATGCCGGTGACGCCGACGCGCTCGGCAAAGGCCTTGCCGACATTGACCGCGTCCTGGCCGGTCATGGCATCGACCACGAGCAGGCTCTCGGTCGGCGGCACGGCGTCGCGCACGGCCGCCGCCTCGAGCATCATCGCCTCGTCGATGTGGAGCCGGCCGGCCGTGTCGAGGATGAGCGCGTCGTAGCCTTCGCGTTTGGCCTGCTCGTGCGCGCGGCGCGCGATGCCGATGGGCCGCTCGCCCAGCACGATCGCGAGCGTCGGGACCTCGACCTGGCGGCCGAGCACGGCAAGCTGCTCCTGCGCCGCCGGACGCTGCACGTCGAGCGAGGCCATCAGCACTTTTTTCCGCTCGCGCGTTTTGAGGAGCCGCGCGAGCTTCGCCGCCGTCGTGGTCTTGCCCGAGCCCTGCAGCCCGAGCATGAGGATGACGACGGGCGGCACCGCATTGAGGTTGAGACCTTCCTCGTGCCCGCCGCCCAGGGTCTCGACCAGATGGTCGTGCACTATTTTTACGACCATTTGCGCCGGAGTGACCGAGCGCAGCACCTCCTGCCCCAAGGCCTTCTCGCGCACGCCGTCGACGAAGCTCTTGACCACCGGCAGCGCCACGTCGGCCTCGAGCAGCGCCACGCGGATCTCGCGCAGCGCCGACGCCACGTCGTCTTCGCTGAGCGCGCCATGGCGCGACAGCCGGTCGAACACGGCGGAGAGACGGTTGCCCAGGCTCTCGAACATCGACATCTCCAAAACCCGAACGGACCAGTGCGCGACACTCGCGGACTGGCCGGCCTCAGGGGCGGACGATTGCATCCCGGAAAGCGCCCGGAAGCTAGGGCGGAGGGGGGAGCGAGTTAACGCGCCCGGCGCCTTCTCCAGGGTTATCGGAATGGCGTCGTGGCCGACGCCAGCCGAAGCGCAAGTCCCGGCCATGCCGCATGTGGTTCATCTGCGCTCTACGTGCGACGGAATTACCATGGAAATCCGGCCCATCCGCACAGAGGCGGATTACGACAAAGCGCTCGCGGAGATCGCGCGCTATTTCGAACGCGAGCCCGAGCCCGGCACGGAAGACGCCGACCGCTTCGACGTGCTCGCGACCCTGATCGGCGCCTATGAGCGCGAGCATTGGCCGGTCAATCCGCCGGCGCCGCTATCGCCCCTCGCCTTGCAGCACCACCTTGGCGGCGATGAGGGCGTCGATCTCGGCGGCGCCAAGGCCGAGGCCCGACAGCACCTCGCGCGTGTGCTCGCCGAGATTGGGCGGCGGCAGGCGCAGGGTGAATTCGTAAGCGGTGCTGGCGAAGGGCAGCTTCGGCAGATCGCCCGTGCGCCCGTCCGCCATCGGCACGGCGAGGAGCTGACCGGCCTGCAAATGCGGATCGTCCTTCAACTGGTCCGGCCGGCGCAGCGGCGCATAGGGCACGCTCGCCGCCTCGAGCTTGCCGCTGCAGCTCGGCGCTCGGGTAGCGCGCCACGGCCTCGCGCACGCGCGGCAGCATCCATTCCTGCGCCTGGACGCGCTTCGCGTTGGTGGCGAGGCGCTCGTCGGCATAAAGCTCCTCGAGGCCGAAGGAGGCGCAGAAGCGCTGCCAGTGCGCGTTCGACGTGACGCCGATGAAAACCTGCTCGCCGTCCGCCGTCGCGAACAGATGGAAGATGCCCCAGCCCATGCGGATCGACTGGCCGATCTCGGCCATCGGGCGCGACGGCTCGCCGGTCGCCGCCGCGCGCGCCATCCACTGGCCGACCCAGAACACGGTGGTCTCGAACAGGCCCGAGGTGATGAGCTCGCCCTTGCCCGTCGCGGCGCGGCGATAGAGCGCGGCCAGGATGCCGATGACGCCGTATGTGGCGGCGCCGATGTCGATGATCGACGAGCCGGCGCGCATCGGCCGGCCCGGCGGCCCGGTCATGAAGGCCAATCCGCCCATCATCTGCGCCAGCTCGTCGAGCGACGGGCGATGCTCGTACGGGCCCGGCAGGAAGCCCTTGATCGCCATGTGGATGAGGCGCGGGTTCTCGGCGGCGAGCGCGTCGAAGCCCAATCCCAGCCGGTCGAGCGCGCCGGGCGCGTAATTGTCGAGGCACACGTCGGTGGCGCGCACCATTGACAGGAACAGCGCCTTGCCGAGCGGCGCCTTCAGGTCGATCGCGACGCTGCGCTTGTTGCGGTTGAAGAAATAATAGCCCGAGCCCGCGCCCGGCATGCGCCGCGCCTGGTCGCCGCCATCGGGATTCTCGACCTTGATCACGTCGGCGCCGAGATCGGCGAGGATGAGCGACGCGGTCGGGCCGGCGACGATGTGGCCCAATTCGAGGACGCGCAGGCCGCTCAAGGGCAGGTTCTGGTTTGCTTCATCCGGCATGGCGGCGAAGCGTGCGGGCCGAACGCTGCATCGTCAAGCTTCCTTGCTGCGCGCTGCCCTGGGCGGTAGGGTTTGGGTCAGCAGCCGGAGGCCGCCATGCCGCTCTCGGTCAAACCGCTCCATCCGCACTTTGCCGCCGAGGTGACGGGGCTCGACCTGCGCCGCCCCGCGAGCGCGGGGGAAGCCCGCGAGTTCGTCGCCGCGATGGACGGCTGCGGCGTCGGCGTGCTGCCGGACCAGTTCATCGACGACGCGCAGCAAGTGGCCTTCGCGCGGCTCTTCGGCGAGCTCGAGATGAGGCCCATCCAGCGCGGCCGCAACCGCTATCCCGGCGCCGACGAGCGCATCCGCCACCACGAGATCTTCGACGTCTCGAACCTCGACGCCTACGGCAAGATGCTGCCGCCGAACGACGAGCGGCGCGCCTATTCGCTCGCCAATCGCCTGTGGCACACCGACAGCTCGTTCCGCCAGGTTTCGGCGACATATTCGATGCTGTCGGCGCGCATCATCCCGCCCGAGGACGCCGATACCGAGTTCGCCGACATGCGCGCCGCCTATGACGCGCTGCCGCAGGCGATGAAGGCGCGGCTCGAGGGGCGGACGGCATATCATTCGATCTGGCATTCGCGCGAGCAGCTCGGCGGCTATCAGCCGAACGAGGAGGAGCGCGAGGCGCGGCCGGGCGCGTTCCATCCGCTCGTGCGGCGCCATCCCTCGGGGCGGACGACGCTCTATCTCGCCTCGCACGCGAGCGAGATCGTCGACATGGAGCACGAGGAAGCGACGGCGCTCTTGGCGGAGCTCATCGCGTTCGCGACCGAACCGCGCTTCATCTATCGCCACAAATGGCGGGCGGGCGATCTCGTGGTGTGGGACAACCGCTGCACCATGCACCGCGCCACGCCGTTCGAGGACACGGCGCACGTGCGCGACATGCGCCGCACGACCGTGCGCGACAACGAGGCGGTGCTCACCGCCTGACGTGGAATTCGTTTTTCATCGCGTCATTGCGAGCGCAGCGAAGCAATCCCTACGCGGGAAAGGGGATTGCTTCGTCGCTTCGCTCCTCGCAACGACAATGAGCGGAAGACCGCCTCTACGCCACCGCCGCTTCGCGGCAGGTGGTGCGGCGGACATCGCGGCGCTCGTGCAGATCGTCGAACGGCATCGCCCGGTGCATGGTGCAGCGGTTGTCCCAGATGACGACGTCGCCCAGGCGCCATTTGTGCGCGTAAACGAAGCGGCGCTCGGTGGCGAAGGCCGTCAGTTCCTTCAGGAGCGCGCGCGCCGCTGCATCGTCCATGCCGTCGATGCGGAAGGCGTGCGAGGCGAGATAGAGCGTCTTGCGCCCCGAGCCCGGATGGATCTGCACCAGGCGATGCGCCGCCGGCGGGCGGGACTCCCGCTCCTCCTTGGTTGCCTCGGGCCCGCCGCCGAGGACGCGCGAATGCCAGTAGGAATGCCAGGCGACGAGATGTTCGAGCCGCGCCTTCATCGCTTGCGGCAGCGCGTCGTAGGCCGCGCGCAGATCGGCGAACTCGGTCTCGGGTCCGCCGCCCGGCGGAAGATGGTGCGCGGACAGGAGCGAATATGTCGCGCGCACCGGGTGGAACGACAGGTCGGTGTGCCACAGGCGGTTGGCGCGCTTGAACAGGAGCTGGCGGTCATCCTCGCGAAAGACGGCGCCATCGGCGTCGAGATTGCTCTGGTCGATGATCTCGGGATGGGCGATGCGCGAGCGAAGGCGCCCGGCGATCTTCATCGACCCGCTGCGCTCGATCGGCCCGAGCGCGAGGCTGAAGCGGATATGCTCCTCGTCGCTCAACGGGCGCTCGTTGCGGATGACGCACACGGCATGATGGTCCATCGCCGCAACGACGCCATCGAGCGCCGGTCCTTCGAGCGGCCGGCGCATGTCGATGCCGGAAAGCTCGGCGGCGAAGAGCGGATGAAGCGGCGTCGCGGCGAGCGTCATGCCAGGTTCCGTTGGTTAATCCCGCCCAAATTCCGCCATCACAATATCACGGATCGGCCGCGGACGAGCGTGGGCGCGGGTCGCGTTGTCCGCGCGTCCCCGACAATGCGGGACGCGAACCCAAGGAACCTCCCCCATGACCAAGCTTTCTCTTCTTTCGGCGGCGCTGGCGATCTCGGCGCTGGCCGCGCTTCCGGCGCTGGCGCAGAGCACGCCCCCTGCCTCCGTCGGCGGCACCGTCCAGGTGCAGAGCGCCGACACCGGCACGACCGCCAAGACCGACGCCAAGGCGTCCGCCAAGACGGACAAGAAGGTGGACAAGAAGCCGCAGCAGCAGATGGCGCAGCATCCCGCGAGCGCCGCGAAGCCCGACGCGAGCGCGAAGAGCGACGCGAGCGTGCAGACCGAGAGCAAGTAGCCGCCGCGAAGCACCCTCACCCTCCCATCGCGGCGCGGCGGGAGAGTGAGGGGCGCGGTTGGACAGGCCGGAAAGCCGCGCCTATATAGGGCGCCATGGGCGGCGCCCCATTCATCAAGATGCACGGGCTCGGCAACGACTTCGTCGTGCTCGACGCGCGCGCGGCGAGCCGATCGCGCTCGACGACGCGCGCGCGCGCGCCATCGCCGACCGGCATTTGGGCGTCGGCTGCGACCAGGTGATCGTGATCGAGCCGCCGCGCCGGAACGGCGCCGCCGCCTTCATGCGCATCCGCAACGCCGATGGCGGCGAGGTCGAGGCGTGCGGCAATGCCGCGCGCTGCGTCGCCGTCGCTGTTGATGCGCGAGCACGGCACGAAGCGCATCGCGCTCGAGACCGGGCGCGGGATTGCTCGAGGCCGAGGCGCGCGCGGATGGGCTCGTCACGGTCGATATGGGCCCGGCGCGCACGGAGTGGCGCGACATTCCCTTGGCGCGCGCCATGGACACGCTGCACGTCGAGCTTTCCCTGGGGCCGCTCCGCGATCCCGTCTGCACCAGCATGGGCAATCCGCACGCGACGTTCTTCGTGGCGGATATCGCCGCGATCGATCTCGCGACGCTCGGGCCCAAGCTCGAGCACGATCCGCTCTTCCCCGCGCGCGCCAATATCGGCGTGGCGCAGGTTTTGGCGCCGGCGCGGCTGCGCCTGCGCGTGTGGGAGCGCGGCGCCGGCTTGACGCCCGCCTGCGGCACCGGCGCCTGCGCGGCACTCGTCGCGGCCGCGCGCCGCGGCCTCATGGGGCGCGAGGCCGAGATCGTCGCCGACGGCGGGACGATGTCCGCTGAGTGGCGCGAGGACGGCCATGTCCTTCTCACCGGGCCGGCGGCACGTGAGCTTTTCCGGCACGCTCGACCCGTCGCTGCTCGCCTTCCGATGACGGTCGAGATCGTCACCTTCGGCTGCCGCCTCAACGCATTCGAATCGGAAGTGATGCGCGGGATCGCGCGCGCGGCCGGGCTCGAGGACGCCGTCATCTTCAACACCTGCGCCGTGACGAGCGAGGCCGAGCGCCAGGCGCGCCAGGCGATCCGCCGCGCGCGGCGCGAACATCCGAGCGCGCGCCTCATCGTCACCGGCTGCGCCGCGCAGATCGCGCCCGAGCGCTATGCGGCGATGGCGGAAGTGGACCAGGTGGTCGGCAACCGCGAGAAATTTTCGCCCGCGATCTATGCGGCGGGCGCGCCGCGCCGGCGGTCGGCTCGCGCGCAGCGATGCGCGATGGGGTGGCGCCCGCGGTCGAAGGATGCGACGGCAAGGTGCGCGGGCTATCTCGCCGTGCAGCATGGCTGCGACCATTCCTGCACCTTCTGCATCATTCCCCAAGGGCGCGGCCCAAGCCGCTCGGTGCCGATGGGCGAGGTCGTGCGCCAGGCGCGCGCGCGCGTCGCAAGCGGCTATCGCGAGCTGGTGCTGACCGGCGTCGATATCGCGTCCTACGGGCGCGACCTGCCGGGGAGCCCGAGCCTCGGCCAAGTTGTGCCGCAGGCTGCTCGCGCTCGTGCCGGAGCTCGCGCGGCTCCGGCTGTCGTCGCTCGATCCGGCGGCGATCGATGACGATCTCTGGCGTTTGCTGGCGCAGGAGGAGCGCCTCATGCCGCATCTTCATCTCTCGCTCCAGGCCGGCTCCGACATGGTGCTGAAGCGCATGAAGCGCCGCCATCTGCGCGCGAGCGCACTGGCGGTCTGCCGGCGCGCGCGGGAGCTTCGGCCCGGGCTCGCGCTCGGCGCCGATCTGATCGCGGGCTTCCCGACCGAGGACGAAGCGATGTTCGCCGAGACGCGGCGATTTCGTCGGCGAGGCGCCGCTCGATTATCTCCACGTCTTTCCCTACAGCGCGCGGCCCGGCACGCCGGCTGCGCGCATGCCGCAAGTGCCGCGGCGACGTGGTGCGCGCCCGCGCGGCGGCGCTGCGCGCGGCGGGCGCGGCAGCGCTCGCGCGAGCGCTTGCCGCGCGCGTCGGATCGGCGGCGCGCGTCCTGGTCGAGCGGCCGGGCTTCGGGCGCAGCGAGCATTACGCGCCGGTGCAGCTGCCCTGCGGATTTCGCGCCGGGCGCGATCGCATCCGTGCGCCTCGTCGCGAGCGACGCGCGGCACTCTCATCGGCGCCCCGGCATGAAGGGCGGCGGCTGGCTCGCGCGGCTCAAAAGCGGGCTTTCGCGCTCCTCGCAGCGCCTCAGCGAAGGGATCGCGCAGATCGTCGGCCGACGGCGGCTCGACCAGGCGACGCTCGACCAGCTCGAGGAACTGCTGATCGGCGCCGATCTCGGCACCACGCTCGCCGAGGAATTCGTCGGGCGGTTGAAGCGCACGCGCTTCAATCAGGAAGTGAGCGAGGCGGAAATCCGCGCCGCGCTTGGCCGAGGAAGTGCAGAAATCGCTGTCGCTGGTGGACCGGCCGCTCGAAGCTCGAAGCGAAAGAGAAGCCGTTCGTGATCCTCGTCGTCGGCGTCAACGGCAGCGGCAAGACCACCACGATCGGCAAGCTCGCGCAGGGCTTTCGCGAGGACGGCAAGAGCGTCCTGATCGCCGCCTGCGACACGTTCCGCGCCGCCGCGATCGAGCAGCTCCAGATCTGGGGCGAGCGCGCGGGCGTCGAGGTGCTGGCGCGCGAGACCGGCGCCGACGCGGCGGGCCTTGCGTTCGACGCGCTCGAGGACGGCAAGGCGCGCGCACACCGACATCCTCCTCATCGACACGGCCGGGCGGCTCCACAACAAGGAGAACCTCATGGCCGAGCTGCAGAAGATCGCGCGCGTGCTGAAAAAGGTCGATGCCGCGGCGCCGCACGCGGTGCTGCTGGTGCTCGACGCGACGGTCGGCCAGAACGCGCACGCCCAGGCCGAGACGTTCCGCGCCATGATCGGCGTCACCGGCATCGTCATGACCAAGCTCGACGGCACCGCCAAGGGCGGCGTGCTCGTGCCGCTGGCCGAGCGCTACGGCATCCCCGTGCACTTCATCGGCATCGGCGAGAAGGCCGAGGATCTGCGCCCGTTCAAGGCCGAGGAGTTCGCGCGGAGCCTGGTCGGGTTGGAGGGGTGAGCTTCTAGCCGCTCGCCTCGTCGAGCACGCGCGCGGGGTGGAGCGCCTGGCGGCCGAGCGTGTCGGCGATCTGGTGGCGGCAGCTCGTGCCCGGCGCGACGAGAAGATCGGCAGCGTCCGGCCTGGCGCAGGCGCGGCAGCACGCCCAATTCGCCGATGCCGAGCGACAGCTCGTAATGCTCGGCCTCGTAGCCGAACGCGCCCGCCATGCCGCAGCAGGTCGAATCGAACGTCGCCACATCGAGGCCGGGCACGAGCTGCAGCGCCTTGGCGCTGGCGCCGCCGGCGGCAAACGCCTTCTGGTGGCAATGCGTGTGCAGCACCGCTTTCTTGGCGGCGATGGGATGCAGCGGCAGCGCGAAGCGGCCGGCCGCCTGTTCCTCGACCATGAATTCGTCGAAGAGCTTTGCCTGCGCGGCGAGCGCGCGCGCCTCCTCGCCCGGCACGAGCCCCAGAAACTCGTCGCGCAAGGTCAGGAGGCACGAGGGCTCGAGCCCGACGACCGGCACGCCTTGGCGAGGTGCGGCGCCAGCGCGGCGATGAAGCGCCGCGCCTCGCGCCGCGCTTCATCGACGAGCCCGACCGACAGGAACGTGCGGCCGCAGCAGAGCGGGCGCGCCCTGCCCTTCCGCCGCGATCACGTCGTAGCCGGCCCGGCGTCAGCACGCGCTCGGCGGCGTACGCGTTCTCCGGCTCGAACCAGCGGTTGAAGGTATCGACGAAGAGCACGACCGGGCGTCCGCCGCCGCGCCGATGACGGCGTGGCGCGATAAGGTTTGCGCCAGCGCGGCAGCTTGCGCTTGGCCGAAAATCCGGTCGCGCGCTCGCCCAATTCGGCGAGGCCGGGCACGTCGTTGCGCAGATTGAGCAGCGCGCGCGCGCCGCGACGCCCACGGCGCATAGCGCGGCAGATAAGCGACGAGCCGGTCGCGCAGCCCGAGCGGATGCGTCTTGCGGTACTGCGCCAGAAACTCGATCTTCATGCGCGCCATGTCGACGCCGACCGGGCATTCGCGCTTGCAGCCCTTGCACGAGATGCAGAGCTCCATGGTGCGGCGCATGTCGTCCGAGACGAGCGCGTCGCGGCCCAATTGTCCCGACAGCGCGAGGCGCAGCGAGTTGGCGCGCCCGCGCGTGACATGCTGCTCGTCGAACGTGGCGCGATAGGAGGGGCACATCACGCCCGGGTCGGTCTTGCGGCAGGCGCCGTTGTTGTTGCACATCTCGACCGCGCCGCGAAGCCGCCCCACTCCGACCAGTCGAGCGCCCACGGCCGCTCCTCGGTCGCGTAGCCGGGCGGGTAGCGGAAGAGCGCGCGATCGTCCATGCGCCAGGGCCGCACGATCTTGCCGGGATTGAGGAGGCCGGCAGGATCGAACGTGTCCTTCACCTCCTCGAAGGCGCGCACGAGCCGCCCGCCGAACATCGCCTCGTGGAATTCCGAGCGCACGATGCCGTCGCCATGCTCGCCCGAATGCGAGCCCTTGTATTCGCGCACGATGGCGAACGCCTCCTCGGCGATCGCGCGCATCTTCTTGACCTCGAGCTCCTGCTTCAAATTGAGCACCGGGCGCACGTGCAGCGTGCCGACCGAGGCATGCGCGTACCAGGTGCCGTAGGTGCCGTGCTTCCTGAAAATCGCGTCGAGCCGCGCCGTGTAGTCGGCGAGATCGTCCAACGGCACGGCGCAATCCTCGATGAACGAGATCGGCTTTCCGTCGCCCTTCATCGACATCATGATGTTGAGCCCGTGCGCGCGCACCTCCCAGACCTGGCTCTGGAACGCCTCGTCGGTCGCCTCGATGACGGCGCCGGGAAAGCCCAGATCGCCCATCAGCTCGACCAGCCGCGCGAGCCGGCGGCGGTTTTCCGCCGCATCCTCGCCCGCGAACTCGACCAGCAGCAGCGCCTCGGGCGCGCCCCGGACGAAGCGCTCGACGATCGGGCGGAACATCGCGATCTCGCGCGCGAGCTCGATCATGGTGCGATCGACCAGCTCGACCGCCGTCGGCCCCAGCGCCACGATCGCCTTCGTCGCCGCCATGGCGCGATGGAAATCCGGGAAATGGCAGATGCCGAGGACGCGGTCGGGCGGGATCGGCTGCAGATCGAGCTCGATCGCGGTGAAGAAGCCGAGCGTGCCTTCCGAGCCGACGAGCAGATGCGCCATGTTGTGGCCGGCATCGTCGATCATGTCGATGTTGTAGCCGCCGACGCGGCGCAGCAGCTTCGGGAAGCGCGCCTCGATCTCGTCGGCTTCGCGCCGGTGCAGCGCGCGCATGCGGCGCACGAGATCGCGATAGCGCTCGGGCGCCAGCTCCTCGCCGAAATTGCCGGCGACCTCGGCGAAGCGCGCCTTGGTGCCGTCGGCGAGGATGGCGTCGATGGCGCGCACGTTGTGCACCATGTTGCCGTAGCGCAACGAGCGCGCGCCGCAGGAATTGTTGGCGGTCATGCCGCCGATCGTGGCGCGGCTGCCGGTCGAGATGTCGACCGGGAAGAACAGGCCCTTCGACTTGAGCGACTTGTTGAGCCGCTCGACCACCACGCCCGGCTCGACGCGGACGCGGCGGCCCGCCTCGTCGAGCGCGAGCACGCCCTTCATGTGCTTGCTGCAATCGACGACGAGGGCGCGGCCGACCGTCTGGCCGCATTGCGACGTGCCGCCGCCGCGCGGCAATGACCGGCACGCCCTCCTCGCGCGCGACCTGGAGCGCCGCCTCGATGTCGCCCGCGTCCTTCGGCACGACGACGCCCAAGGGCTCGATCTCGTAGATCGAGGCATCGGTGCTGTAGCGCCCGCGCGAGAAGGCGTCGAACAGCACCTCGCCCTTCTGCGCGCGCCGCAGGCGCTCGGCGAGATGTTGGTCGCCCGGGTCTCGCGCCATCGCTTCCCTCTACAGCACGCCGACGATGAGCGTGAGCGCCGCGAGGATCGTCACCGCCATCGTGAGCGCCACGCCCGCGCCGCGCAGCGGCAGCACGTCCGGGTCCTGCGACACGCCGACGGCGTGCGCGAGGCGCCCGATCAGAAGCCCGAGGCAGAGCAGGTGGAGATACCACGCCAGCGCTGCCGCGCAGCTCCATGAAGGCGAGGAGGAGAAGCGCCAGCGGCACGTACTCGGCGAAATTGCCGTGGACGCGGATGCGGCGCTCCAGGGCGATGTTGCCGCCGGTGCCGATCGCGACCCTGGCGCGGCCGCGCTCGCGCATGACGCGCACCGAGAGAACCATGAACAAAAGCGCAAGCAGCGCCGCATAGAAGGGCACGATGCGCAAGACCATGAACACCCCCTTGTCGAGGCGGCTCTTGTAGCACGGCCCCTTGCGCGGAGCGGGCTTTTGCTGCGCCGCGCGGGCGCCGGCGGGCGAGTGAAACCATTGGGCGCGGCCGGGGCTTGCGGCGAGGCCCGGTTATTGGGCACATTGCACCCGTTCCCGCTTGAGGAGATCCGTGCCATGACCGCCAGGAGCGGCCGCCATTTCCTGCAGGTTCCCGGCCCCACCAACGTGCCGGACCGGATCCTGCGCGCCATCGACATGCCGCTCATCGACCATCGCGGCCCGGATTTCGCGGTGCTCGCGAAAGCGGCCATGGCCGGCTTGAAACGCCTGATGCGCTGCTCGGGTCCGGTGCTGATCTATCCGTCGTCGGGCACCGGCGCGTGGGAGGCGGCGCTGCTCAACACGCTGTCGCCGGGCGACAAGGTGCTGGCGTTCGAGACCGGCCATTTCGCCAATCTGTGGCAGGTCATGGCGAAGAAGCACGGGATCGCGGTCGAGTTCGTGCCGGGCGACTGGCGCCACGGCGTCGATCCGGCCGAGCTCGAGGCGCGCCTCACCGCCGATCGCGGGCATAGCATCAAGGCGGTGATGGTGGTGCACAACGAGACCTCGACCGGCGTCACGAGCCGCGTGCCGGCGCTGCGCCGCGCGATCGATGCGGCGCGCCATCCGGCGCTGTTCATGGTCGATGCGATCTCCTCGGCCGGCGGCGATGGATTTCCGCCACGACGAGTGGGGCGTCGACGTCACGGTGATCGGCTCGCAGAAGGGCCTGATGCTGCCGCCGGGCCTGGGCTTCAACGCGCTGTCGCCGAAGGCGATCGCCGCCAACAAGACGGCCAAGCTGCCGCGCGGCTATTTCGAATGGCAGCCGATGATCGACGCGAACGACAGCGGCTTCTTCCCCTATACGCCGCCGATCGGCCTCGTCTTCGGCCTCAAGGAGGCGATCGCGATCCTCGAGGAGGAAGGGCTCGACAACGTGTTCGCGCGGCACGACCGCCTGGCCGAGGCGACGCGCCGCGCCGTGCGCGCCTGGGGCCTCGATTACCTCTCGGTCAATCCGCAGGAGAATTCGAGCGCGCTGACCGCGGTGATGATGCCCGAGGGCCACGATGCCGACGCGCTGCGCGGCGTGATCCTCGAGCGCTACGACGTGTCGCTCGGCTCCGGGCTCGGCAAGGTCGCGGGCAAGGTGTTCCGCATCGGCCACCTCGGCTCGTTCAACGACCTCATGCTGGTGGCGACGCTGGCCGGCGGTCGAGATGGGCTTGGGCGCGGCCGGCGTGCCGTACCGCAAGGGCGGCGTCGCGGCGGCGCTGGATTATCTCGGCGGCAACGCCCAGGCCGCCCGCGAACCGGTGCGCGCCGCCGCCGGGCGATGAACGCCGAGGGCGCGGCGCGCCTTCTCGTCGCGGCGCGGCGCAGCTTCCGTCCCCTCGCCGGGCTCGAGGGCGATCTCAGCCCGGCGAGCGATGGCGACGCCTACGCGGTGCAGGAAGCGACGCTTGCGCTTCTGGGCGCGCGCGAGGCCGGCTGGAAGGTCGGCAGCGCCAACCCCACCGCCGCAGCCACTGGCGGCGCCGCTCATCGCCGCGCTCGTGCAGAAAAGCCCGGCGCGCTTCACCGCGCGGCCCCGAGAGCTTCCGCGCGGTCGAGGCGGAATTGTGCCTGCTGCTCGGCCGCGACGTCCCCGCCCGGGCGAGCGCGGACGAGGCATGGGACGCGGTCGCCTCGGTCCATGTCGCGATCGAGCTTCTGGACACGCGCTATGCCGACCGCACGGCCATGGCGCCGGCCGCGCTCCTCGCCGACATGCAGAACAATGGCGGCTTCTGCTATGGCCCCGCGAACCCCGTCGCCGCGGTCGATTTCCTCGCCGCGCGGGCGAGCCTGCTGATCGACGGCACGGAGGTGAAAGCGGCGGTCGGCGGCAACCCGGCGGGCCATCCGAAGCGCCTTCTCGCCTGGCTTGCCGATCATGCCGCGAGTCGCGGGCGGCCTTTGCGGCAGGGCATGGTGATCACGACCGGGAGCCATACCGGCCTCACCGTGGCGCCGCTTGGGATCGCGGGTGACGGCGCGGTTTGCCGGGCTGGGCGAGTCGGTGCTCGACCTCGCCGCCGCCTGACCTATATTCGGTAACGCTAACGATTCGTTAACAGAGCTTAGGCGAAATTAACGCCTTAGTTGCAGGGGCACGTATCCCGGCATGGAGCAGCGCCAGACCATCGCCATCGTCGACGAGCGCTTGACGAATCGCAAGATTCTCGAGCGGCTCGCGCGCTCGTTCGGCGAAGGCGTGGCGGTCGCGACCTACGAGCGCCCGTCGGCGCTCCTTGCCGCGGCGGCCAAGACGCCGCCCGACCTCGTCGTCACCGACGTGAAGATGCCGGAGCTCGACGGCGTCGAGTTCATCCGCCGCTTCCGCGCGCTGGCCGGCTGCGCCGAGGTGCCGATCATCACCGTGACCACGTCGGAAGATCGCGAGCTGCGTTTGAAGGCGCTCGAGGCGGGCGCCACCGATTTCCTCCTGAGCCCGGTCGATCATTCGGAATTCCGCGTGCGCTCGCGCAACCTGCTGATACTGCGGCGCCAGCAGCTTCTTCTCGCCGCGCGCGCCTCCTCGCTCGAGGAGCAGATGATCGCCGAGGAGCGCCGCCACCGCGACGCGCTGCGCGCCAGCCACGAATTGCTGATGCGCGTCATCGACGCCGTGCCGGTGATGGTGAGCGCCACCGACCGCGACGGCCGCTTCGTCTTCGTCAACGAATTCTTCGCGCGCCGCGTCGGCAAGCCGGCCGCTTCGATCATCGGCCGCACGCCCGTGGAGCTGCGCGACGATCTGTCCGCGCGCGCCGCGATGGAGCGCGACCGGCGCCTCGTCGCGCGCACCGATCAGCCGGGCTCGTTCGAGGAGAACATCGCCGGGCCCGGCAGCGAGCGGCGCGTGCTGCTGACCACGAAGGCGCTGCTGCACGATCACGCGGCACCCCTCGTCGTCACCGCGTCGCTCGACATCACCGACCGCAAGGAAGCGGAGCTGGCGCTCGTCGCCGCCAAGGAAGAGGCCGAGCTCGCGAGCCGCAGCAAGACCGAGTTCCTGGCCAACATGAGCCACGAGCTGAGGACGCCGCTGAACGCCATCATCGGCTTCTCGCAGGTCATGGCCGACGAGATGATGGGGCCGATCGGCACGCCGCGCTATGCCGGCTACGCGCGCGACATCTGCACCAGCGCGCAGCATCTCCTCGGCATCATCTCCGACATCCTCGACGTCTCGAAGCTCGAGGCCGGCAAGGTCGATCTCGACGACGACGAGGCCGAGCTTGCCGCGGTCGTGGCGGACGTGCTGCAGCTCGTGCGCGAGCGGGCGCGCGCGCTCGAGATCGAGATCGAGACCGACGTGCCGCGCGACTTGCCGCTCATCCGCGTCGACGTCCTGAAGCTGAAGCAGATCCTGCTCAACCTCGTCACCAACGCGATCAAGTTCAGCCATGCCGGCGGCGGCGTCCTGGTGCAGGCCGGCGTTGGCCGGCGACGGGCTCGAGATCGCCGTCAAGGATCGCGGCATCGGCATGGACGAGGGCGAGATCGCGACCGCGGTGAGCCGCTTCGGCCAGGTCGCGAGCGCGTGGAGCCGCAAGCACCCCGGCACCGGCCTTGGCCTCCCGCTGGCGATCGGCCTCGTCGAGCTTCATGGCGGCACGCTCGCGATCGAGAGCCGCAAGGGCGCCGGCACGATCGTCACCGTGCGCCTCCCGCGCGAGCGGCTGGTGCGCCCGCGCCAAGCGGCGTCGGCCTGATCTACCCCCATATCTCGTAGGCTGCTTCAGATCAGCCTACCAATCCGTGGATTGATCTGTCAGAATCGCGCCGCGACGCCGGGCGCGCGGCAGGCTTTTCACGGGGCGGGCCGGGGCACAGTCCGGCGCGCGGGGAAAAGGCCGAAAGAACGCCCGATGAGGCTACGGCACGAGGCGGCGCGCCAGTGGGTTGCGCCGCCGCCGGGGCAGAGAGTTCTGGATCGTCGCGGCCGCTCTTGCGGCCTACGCGATGCTGGCCCCGCTTGCGGTGGCGGCGCTCGCCGGGCCCCTGCCGCTGCGCTTCTTCGGCACGCTTGCGCTGGCGACGAGCCTGTTGGGGCCTGGCCTCGCGATGATCCTCGTGTGCTCGCGCGGGCTCGGCGCGATCGTGCAGCGCTTCGCCGCCGAGCCGGCCGAGCCGCAGCAGGCGATCCTGCGCATCTTCGCGAGCGCCGCGGCGCTCGCCTATGTCGGCGCGCTGGCGCTGATGGGGCTCGACCCCGACCGGCTGCAGCC
Source organism: uncultured Alphaproteobacteria bacterium (assembly GCA_963804235.1). Taxonomy (GTDB): domain Bacteria; phylum Pseudomonadota; class Alphaproteobacteria; order ATCC43930; family CGMCC-115725; genus DATJLY01. The sequence continues at coordinate 317,152 of CAWDPP010000052.1, read as the reverse complement.
GCTCATCGCCATCGACGTGGCGGCGGGGCTGGCGGCGTGGCTCTTCCTGCTGCACGTGGCCATGTGGCCTCTGGCGCGCGCGCGGCGCGGCGTCGGACTTGCCTCGGACGTGCTGTTCCTGTCGCTCTTTCTCCATTGGGGCGACGCCGCGGCGGCGCCCTTGGGCGCCGCATATCTCGCGCTCGCCTTCGACTACGGGCTGCGCTTCGAGCGCGCCATGCTGGTGGCCGCTGCGGTCGCGGGCGCGCTCGGCTTCGCCGCCGTCGCCGTGACGACGCCGGTCTGGAGTGCCACGCCGCTGGCCGATGCGGTGCTGCTCGGCGCCTTCGCCATCCTGCCGCTCTATGGCGCGGCGCTCATCGACCGTCTTGCCGAGGCGCGCCAGGGGCTCGCCGCGGCCGAGGCCGGCCAGCGCCGCCTCCTCGCCATCCTCGCGCACGAGCTGCGCGCGCCGCTCAACACGCTGAACGGCATGGCCGCGCTTTTGGGCCGCACGCGGCTCGAGCCGGCGCAGCGCGACATGGCGGCCTCGCTCGAGGTCGCGGCGCGCTGCCTCATCGCCGTCGCGCGCGAGGTGCTGGAGCCGGCGCGCCGGCAGACGGAGGAAAGCTTCGTGCTGCGCGAAGCCTTGGCCGATGCCGCCGCCTTGATGCGGCCGCAGGCGGAGGCGCGCGGCTTCACCCTCGCGCTGGTGCTCGATCCGCGCCTGCCGCACGTCTGCCGCGGCAAGAAGCTCGAGCTGCGCCAGCTCGTCATCAACCTGCTGCGCCAGGAGATCGAGCGCGCGGCGCGGCGCGACATCGTGCTGGCGGCGACCCTCACCGAGCGCGCGCCCGGATCGGTGCGCGTGCGCATCGTGGTGCGCGCCGAGGGGCCTGCCGCCGGGCCGCCGCCCGAGCGCCTCGCCGGGCTCTTCGCCGCAGCCGATGCGTCGTCCGACGAAAGCCGGGTCGCGGCCTCGATCGCCGCAGCGCTCGCGGCCGAATTGGGCGGCACGCTCGCGGCGCAGCCGGACGATACCTTCATCGTCGAGCTGGCGCTCTCGTGCGACGAGGACGGCGTGGCGCGGCCGCCCGATCTGCGCGGCCGGCGCGTCGCCATCGTGACGCCGGACCGCGAACTCGCCGAGCGGCTGCAGGCCTCGCTGGCGCTGTGGCACGGCGAGACGCAGTGGTATGTCGAGGAGGAGGACGCGCTCGCCGTGCTCGGCAGCGGCGGCCACCTCGTGGTGATCGACGGGCGGCGCGATCCGCTCGCCGGATTGAGCCTCGCGCACCGCTTCGCCACGGCGCAGCAGCGCCCGCCCATCCTGTTCATCGCGCCGCGCCAGGCGAGCGAGGCGGTGGCCGGCCTCGCCGCGACGCAGCTTGCCGCCGTGATCGAGGAGCCGGTGAGCGACCAGGATTTGGCCGGCGGCCTGATGAGCCTCCTGGCTTCGGCCGAGACCGAAGCGGCGGCGGCGCGGACGGCGAGCCTCAGACTCCTCGTCGCCGACGACAGCGCCGCCAACCGCGAGAACCTCAAGTCGCTGCTCGAGCGCGCCGGCCACCGCGTCGAGCTCGCCGCGGACGGCGGCGCCGCGCTCGCGATCCTCGACCGCGGCGGCTTCGACGTGGCGCTGCTCGATCTCGAAATGCCGGGCGTCTCCGGCGACGCCGTGGCGAAGCTCCATCGCCTGCGCCATCCCGGCGACGACGTGCCGCTTTTGGCGCTCGTCGCCGATGCCGGGGCCGAGACGGCGGCGCGCTGCCGCGAGGCCGGGTTCGACGCGGTCATGGCGAAGCCCGCGGACGCGGCGCAGCTTCTTGCCGTCGTGACCGAGCTGCGCGCCGCCCGCACGGCGCGCGCCGACGCGAGCGCGCCCGCCGCACCCGGGCCCGAGGTGACGCCGATCTCGTCCCATCCGCGCTTTCTCGGCGACGGCGAGGTGGTGCGCGAGCAGACCATCGAATCGCTGCGCGGATTGGGCGGCAGCGATTTCCTCGCCGAGGTGGTGGAGACGTTCCGCAACGACGCGGCGCGGCTCATCCCGCGCCTGCGCGAGGCGGCGAAAAACGGCGAGCTGCAGCCGTTCGCCGATCTCGCCCATGCGCTGCGCAGCGGCGCCGCCAATATCGGCGGCGTGCGCCTCGCCCAGACGTTGACCGCGCTCGAGGATTTGAGCGCGGCCGAGCTGCGCCAGGCGGGCGCGGCCTATGTCGAGAAGATCGAGAGCGAGCTCAACCGCCTCGAGGCCGCGCTCGAGCCCTTCGCCCGAAAGGAGCGGCGGGTCTAGAACCAACTGACATGTCTGAAACCGGTCAGGTCCGGGCATGTCCCGGCCAGCCACGCGTTCTTGCTTCGTAATCGTGGCTGACCGGCGCAGGCGCGGGACCCCCGCGCCGGTGCTGACGATTTTGGGCGGATGCAGGCGGGATGGCTATTCTCGGGCGCATGATGAGTTGGCGGCCGGCCGGCGTTGCAATCATCGCGCTCGTCATCCTGGCCGCCGGTCCGGCGCGCGCCGACGTGCCCTATGCGGTCGAGATCAGCGCCGACGTGAAGGACAAGGCGCTCGGCGCCGCGCTCGACGCCGCATCGCAGCTCCAATCCCTGAAGGATCGTCCGCCGCCTTCGGCCGCCTCGTTGCGGCGCCGCGCCGAGGAGGATCTGCCGCGCCTCGAGGAGGTGATGCAAGCCGCGGGCTACTGGGAGGCGAAGGTCGCCTTCACGCTCGATACCAACGCGGCGCCGGCGCGGGTCGCCGTCACGGTGACGGCGGGGCCGCTCTATCACCTCAAGGATGTCGCGTTCGTGCTGCCGTCGGGCGAGCCCGCGCCGCTCGTCACGCAAGAGGGGCCGCAGGCGGTCGGGCTCGAGCCCGGCGGCCCGGCGCTTTCGGCCCCGGTCGAGGCCGGCGACAACCGCATCGTCGCGCTCTATGCGCAGCGCGGCCAGCCCTTCGCCAAGATCGACGACCGCCGCGTCGTCGTCGACGTGGCGCTGAAGACGATGTCGGTGACTTACACGATCGAGCCCGGCCCGAGCGCGCGCTTCGGCGCGGCCGAAATCGCGGGGCTGAAGAACGTCAAGCGCGATTTCGTGACGCGCCGCATCGCCTGGAAGGAAGGCGAGCCGTACGACGAGCGCCGCGTCGCGGCGACGCGGAACGATCTCGTCAAGTCGGGCCTCTTCAGCAGCGTCGAAATCCGCCACGCCGATCAGCCCGCGCCCGACGGCAGCGTGGCGATGACGGTGGCGCTGGTCGAAGGGCCGCCGCGTTCGATCGGCGCCGGCGTCGGCTACAACACCAATATCGGCCTCGGCGCGCGCACCTTCTGGGAGGACCGCAACCTGTTCGGCGCGGGCGAGGATCTGAAGCTGTCGGTCGGCGCGGCGCAGAAGCAGATGGGCGGCGCGGCCAATTTCCGCCGCCCCGACTTCCTCATGCCGAAGCAGGACCTGATCGCCAACGCCGAGCTTCTCGACCAGACCACCGACGCCTATGTCAGCCGGCGCCGCGACGCCTATCTCGGGCTCGAGGAGCTGATGTTTCCGCCCTACACATGGGGCGCCGGCTTCACCATCGAGCGGGCTGATCTCACCGAGCTGTCGCGTGACGAGAATTATCTCCTCATCGGCACGCCGCTCTATGTCCGGCGCGACACCACGGACGACATTCTCGACCCGACGCTCGGCACGCGCACCTCCTTCACCATCATCGCCCTATCACAATCTCCTCGGCCAAACGTCCGACTTCGTCAGCTCGCGTTTGGAGGAGCGCGGCTATCTGAGCCTCAGCGACGACAACCGCTTCGTCCTCGCGGGCTATGGCGCGCTCGGCTCGGTCGTGGGCGAGAGCCTCGAGGACCTGCCGGCCGACAAGCGGCTCTATGCCGGCGGCTCGGGTTCGGTGCGCGGCTATGCCTATCAGCGCGCCGGCCCGATCGACCAGTTCGACGTGCCGGTCGGCGGCCGCTCGAGCCTCGAGTTCGGCGCCGAGCTGAGGACGCGCATCACGCCCACGATCGGGCTCGTGCCGTTCATCGATGCCGGCAACGTCTATCCCACCATTTATCCGGACAATGGCAGTCTTTTCTACAGCGCCGGCCTCGGCGTGCGCTATTACACGGCGATCGGGCCGATCCGCCTCGATCTTGCGTTTCCCATTGCGAAGCGTGCGACCGACAAGGCGTTCCAGATCTATATCAGCGTGGGTCAGGCATTCTGAGCATGGCGAAGGCGGCGGCGAAGATCGTGGGCGGCACGATTCTGGCCGTGCTCGCGCTCGTCGCGCTGGCTTACGGCTGGCTCCAGACCGAGGGCGGCCGAAGCTGGCTCGCCGGAGCGGCGGGCCGGATGCTCTCGGACGACAGCGAAACGGCGACGGTGAGCGGCATCGGCGGCCGCGTGCCGTTCGATTTTTCCGATCGCGTCGGTGGTGATCGCGGACAAGAACGGCCCGCGCCTGACCATCGACGGCGCCAGCATCGACATTTCCGCGTGGGACCTTGTGGCGGGCCGGCTCGTGATCCGGCACGTTGCCGCGCGCGGCATCGAATTCGCGCGCCAGGGGAGCGCCGCGGGCGGCATCGACTGGCAGGCATTCCTCCATCCGCCGCTGCCGGTGCGGATCGAGAGCGCCCGGATCGACAGGCTCGCGCTCGGCGCGCCGGTGCTCGGCCAGGCGATGACGCTCGCGGCGAGCGCGAGCGGCGCTGCGGGCGGCGGCGCGGCCGACGCGGACCTGGCGCTCCATCGCAGCGACGGCACGCCCGGCGAGCTCGCCCTCCATCTCGCCTTCGACGGCGCCACGCTCGCGCTCCAGGGCCAAGTCAGCGAGCCCACCGGCACCGTGCTCGCCGGTCTGCTCGGGCGCCAGGACAGGCTGCCGCTCGCCGTGGTCATTTCGGGATCGGGACCGCTCGACCACTGGCGCGGCGATCTGTCGCTCGCCGCCGGATCCGACGCCAGCGCCAAGGGCACGGTCACGATCTCGGGCGACGAGCCGCGACGGATCGAGCTTGCCGCCAGCGCGCAGGTCGCAAGCATCCTGCCGCCGGATTTTCGCGCGCTCGCCGCCGGCGGCGTGCGCATCGACGGCGCCGTTGCGCTCGGCACGCAAGACATCTCGGTCGAGCGGCTCGACATCGCGAGCGCCGCGGCGCGCGTTTCCGCAAGCGGCTCATTCGCGCGCAAAGGGGAGCGGATCGGCGCGAGCGTGCGCGCCGAGCTCACCGATCTTGGTCCGCTCGCGCCGATTTTGGGCGCGCCGATTGCGGGGAGCGGCACGGCCAAGCTCGACATCGGCGGCACGCTCGCGCTCCCCGCGCTCGCAGCATCGCTCGACCTCGCCGATCTCGCGAGCGGTAAGATCCGCGCCGCTGCGGCGCACGCGACGATTTCGCTCCTGCCCGCGGGCGATCCGCGCACCGTCCCCACCGCCATCGCCGCCGCCGGCTGGTTCGCGGGGCTGGCGCCGCTGCCGCAAGGCATCGGCTCGACCGCGGCGTGGCGCATCGCCGGATCGCTCGACCCGCGCAGCGCGAGCATGAGCGCCGCAACGATTGCGCTCGCCGATGGCGGCATCACGCTCGACGGTTCCGCGCGCGCCGATCGCGCCGGGGCTTCCGGCGTCGTGCGCCTTGTGCTGCCCGAGCTTGCGGCAGTCACCGGCGGCGCGCTTGCGGGCGCGCTCGATGCGAGCGCCGATTTCCGCGTTGCCGCCGACGGCACCGGCATCGCCGCGCTATCCGGCAGCATCGCCGAGCCGCGCACCGGCACGGCTGCGATCGACGCGGCGCTCGGGCGCCAGATCGATCTGTCGGGCACGGTTTCACGTGACAACGGACGGCACCATCGCCGCGCGCGAAATCGCGCTCGATGCCGCCGCGGCGCGCGTTTCGGGCGACGCACGCCGTCTGCCCGACGGCACCCTCGCGCTGAATTTTGCCGCCGCGCTGCCGCGTCTCGCGGCGCTCGATCCCCGACTTGCGGGCGCCGCTTCGGCGACCGGCAAGATCGCAGGACCGCCCGACGCGCTTTCGGGCGCGGTGACGATCGAGGCGCCCACGCTCGCGCTGAGCGGCATCGCTGTCACGAAGCTCGCGGCGCAACTGTCGCTCGCGCGGGTGTGGCCGCTCAGCGCGCGGCTCGAGGCGAAGGCATCCGTGCGCGGGATCGCGGCGACGCTTGCGGGCGAAGCGTCCGCCGCGCCGGGCGAGCTGCGTGTCCAGCACTTCGAGGCGAATGCGGCCGGCGCGCGCGCCACAGGCTCGCTCGGTCTCGTCCGTGGCCGGCTCGACGCCGCGCTCAAAGGCACGGTTCCCGACCTCCGGCCCTTTGCCGCCGCGGCCGGCGTGAAGCTGGCCGGCCGCGCCACGCTCGACGCGCGCGTCGCGGGTCAGCACTACGTGCTGAGCGCCGCCGCGAGTGGGCTTTCGGCAGCGGGCGTTGCGGTCGAGCATGCGCAGCTTGCCGCCGATGTGAGCGATCCGTTCGCGCGGCCGAGCGGCAGCGTGCAGATTACGCTTGCCGACATTGCCGCACGCGGCGTCAGCGTCACGGCGGCGAAGATCGCCGCGAAGAGCAGCGGCTCCGGCCGTTTCGCGCTCGACGGATCGGCGCACGGGAAGCTCGGCGCGCCGTTCACGCTCGCCACGAACGCCACGCTCGCGCTCGACCGCGGCGCGGGGTCGCTGAGCCTCGCGCGCTTCGCCGGCGCGATCGGCAGCGCGCATTTCGCGCTCGCCGCGCCGCTCGGCGCGGAATGGCGCAACGGCAACGCAAGCTTCAGCAACCTGGCGCTGAAGCTCGGCAGCGGCTCGCTTTCGGGCGACGGCGCGGTCCAAGGCAACGCCCTCAATCTCCATCTTCTCGCGCGCGATCTGCCGGTGCGCGAGCTCGCGGAGCTTGCCAACTACCAGGCGGACGGGCAGTTGGGCTTCGAGCTCACGGCGGGCGGCACGCGGCGCGCGCCCGAGGCGCAATTCGTGGTCGATGGCGAAGAGCTGCGCCTCGCCGCCGAAAGCCGGTCCGATCTGCCGGCGCTCGGCCTCGTCATGGACGGTGCGTGGCAAGGCGGGACCGTGCGCTTCAAGGGGCGGCTCGCCGGCCCCGGCGGCGCGGCCATCGGCTGGCAGGGCGAGGCGCCGCTCGTACTCGATCCCGCGCGGCTCGGTGTCAGCGTGCCGCGCCAGGGCGCGCTCGCGCTCCATCTCGAGGGCGAAGGCGAGCTCGCCATGCTGTCGGACCTGCTGCCGCTCGGCCAGGACCGCATCGCCGGGCATTTCGCGACCGAATTGCGCGTCGCCGGAACCGTGGCGCAGCCCGAAGCGAGCGGCCGGCTCGGCATCACCGACGGGCGCTACGAGAGCCTCTACACCGGCGGCGTCTTGAGCGGCGTAACGCTGACGCCTGGTCGGCGACCACGACCGGCTCGTGCTCGAGGATTTCGCCGCGAGCGACGGCGCCAACGGCAGCGTGCGCGCGAGCGGTGCCATCGATCTTGCCGGGCCGGACGGGCCCGCCTTCGACGCAGCGGCCGAGCTCAAGAATTTCCGCGCGCTGCGGCGCGACGAGGCGAGCGCCACGGCAAGCGGCACCGTGCGCCTGAGCGGCGCGCTCGCGGCGCCCAAGGTCACGGCCGCGCTCACCATCGATCAGGCCGAGATCGCCGTGCCGAGAGAGCTGCCGAATTCGTCGCGCCCGGTCGCGGCGGTGGTGATCGACAGCGCGACCGGAACGACACTCTCCGAGCCGCAAGCGGCGGCCGCGCGCGGCCTCGTGGCCGTGGCGCTCGACGTCACGATCGACATTCCCGGCCGGACGTTCGTGCGCGGCCGCGGCCTCGACAGCGAATGGCGCGGCCGGGTGGCGCTCGCGGGCTCGAGCCAGGCGCCGCTCATCACCGGCCGGCTCGAAATCGTGCACGGGACGTACGACTTCATCGGCAAGACCTTCAACTTGTCCCGAGGCGCGATCACCTTCCTCGGCGGCAAGAGCATCGATCCGACCATCGACCTCGAGGCGAGCGCGCAATCGAGCGAGGTCACCGCCATCGTCGACATCACCGGCACGGCGACCGCGCCCACGATCAAGCTCAGCTCCCAGCCGGCGCTGCCGCGCGACGAGATCCTGTCGCGCCTCCTCTTCGGCACGAGCATGAGCCAGATCGGCGCGGCGCAGGGGCTCGAGCTGGCCTCGGCGGCGGCCTCGCTCGCCGGCGGGCAGAGCATCGACGTGCTCGGCAGGATCAGGACCGGGCTCGGCCTCGACCGGCTGTCGCTCGGCAGCGCGCCGGGCACGGTGGTGCCGGGGCTCGGCGTGCCGGGGATAACCGGGCCGCCCGGCAGCACCACGAGCGGAGTCGCGACCGCGGCCGGCACGACGCCGCTCGCCGCGGGCGCGTTGGCGGCCGGGGGAAACCAGGTCGGCGGCACCGCGCTCAATGCCGGGAAATATGTCGCGAACGGCGTCTATGTCGGAGTCAGCCAGGGGCTCGACACCGGCTCGAGCACGGTGACGGTGACGGTCGATGTGAGCCGCCACATCACCATCGACACCGAGGCCGGCGTGCAGAGCGGCAGCGGCGTCGGCATCAACTGGAAGCTCGATTACTGATTGTGTAAGGTCGCCCCATCCTGGAGGACCCATCATGGACGCGATCGAAGCCCTCACCTCGCGGCGCAGCCCGGCAAAGCTCGTGGACCCCGCGCCCGACGATGCCCAGATCGAGGCGATGCTGGGCGCCGCGATCCGCGCGCCCGACCATGGCCGGCTCAGGCCGTGGCGCTTCATCTTCGTGCGCGGCGAGGCGCGCGAGCGCTTGGGCCAGGTGCTGGCCGACGCGTTAGAGGCGCGCCACCCCAACGTGCCCGAGGACGTGCTGCAGCGCGAGCGCCAGAAGCCGATGCGCGCGCCGCTCGTCATCGTCGCCGCCGCTGCGCTGCAGGAAGGGCACAAGATCCCGGTGATCGAGCAGATGCTGGCGGCGGGTGCGGCGGCGCAGAACATTCTTCTCGCGGCGCACGCCATGGGCTACGGCGCGATGTGGCGGACCGGCGATCCCGCCTACGACGACGGCGTCAAGAAGGCGCTGGGCTTGAAGCCCGGCGACGCGATCGTGGGCTTCGTCTATGTCGGCACGCCGCAGGGCCGCACCATCATCCCGCCCGACGAGCCCGGCATCAAAGAGTTCATGCGCGAGTGGTCCGCGCCCGCGGCGTGATGCTCGAAGGCTTCACCCGCAGCACGATCAAGACCAAGGGCGCGCGCATCGTCACCGTGCAGGGCGGCAGCGGCCCGCCGCTCCTTCTGATGCACGGCAACCCGTTCAGCCATCTGTCGTGGCGCAAGGTGGCGCCGCATCTCGTGCGCGACTTCACCATCGTCGCGACCGATCTGCGCGGCTATGGCGACAGCGAGAAGCCGCCGGGCGGCGAGCGCCACGCCAACTATTCCTTCCGCGCCATGGCCGAAGGACCAGGTCGAGGTGATGGAAGCGCTGGGCTTCCCGCGCTTCATGGCGGCGGGGCACGACCGCGGCGCGCGCGTGCTGCACCGCATGTGCCTCGACCATCCGGACAAGGTCACGCGCGCCGCCTTTCTCGACATCCTGCCGCAGCATCATCTGCTGAACCATGTGAACCGCGATTTCGGCGTGTTCTCGTGGCACTGGTTCTTCATGGTGCAGCCTTATGATTTCCCCGAGCGGCTGATGCTCGGCCGACCCCGAATACTTCATCCGCAAGAAGCTCGCCAAGACCGAGCAGGGATTGAGCTTCTTCGACGCCGACGCGCTCAAGGAATGGATCCGCCAGATCAGCGATCCGGCCACCGTCCACGCCATGTGCGAGGATTACCGCGCCACCTTCGGCATCGATCTCGAGATGGACACGAAGGATTACGAGGCCGGGCGCCGGGTCGAATGCCCGGCGCTGGTGCTGTGGGGCCGGACCGGCGGCGTCGGCCGCCATCACAAGCCGGAGGATGTCTGGCCGCTCTATGCCCGCACCATCGCGCGCATGCATGCGGTCGCCTCGGGCCATTATCTGAGCGAAGAGGCGCCGGAAGAAACGGCGGCGGAGCTCAAGGCCTTCTTCAAAGAGGCGCGTTCTTAGACAGTGGCGGTCTTTGCCGGCGAAAAGTAATATGGCGGGCGATCGGGGCTCTGGGGGATTGGCATGAGCGCGGCGGACGCTGCGGCAAAGCTGGCCGAGCGGCTCGAAGCGATAAGGACGAGGCCGGCCGCGCCGCAGGCGCCGGTCGTGCCCAAGGCCGCGCCCGAGCCGGACAAGGTTTCGCTCGACGGCATCCGCCTGTTCGAGCCGCTGCCGGCCGACGCGCGCCGCGTCATCGAGAGCCGGTGCAAGATCCTGCGCTTTGCCGCGGGCGCGCTGATGATCGAGCGCTTCAGCGCGGGCGATTCGGTTTATTTCCTGGTGAGCGGCGTCGCCCGCGTGCTGCACAATGTCGGCGAGGCCGGCGAGATCACCATCGCCACGGTCGGCGCCGGGCACGCCTTGGGCGAGATCGCGGCGATCGACGGGCAAGGCCGGACCGCGACCATCGTCGCCGAAACCGACTGCGTCGTCGCCGAGATGAGCGCCGCGGATTTCAATGCGCTCCTGGAAAATCATGCCAAGCTCGGGCTCGACCTGCTGCGGCGCTGGGCCTCGCTCATCCGCCAGCTCGACGAGAAGATCAGCTTCCTCGCCAGCGGCAGCCCGGACCAGCGCGTCTATGCCGAGCTGGTGCGGCTCGCCAAGCCCACGAGCCAGGGCAAGGACCGCTGGACCATTCCGGAAATGCCGGCGCATCGCGAGTTCGCGATGTGGGCGCAGACGAGCCGCGAGGTCGTGATCCGGGTGCTCGCCGACCTGACGCGCACCGGCGCGATCGAGCGCCGCGCCAAGACGCTGCACATCCACGACTATGACGGGCTGCGCCGCCTCGCCGCCGGGCCGGCGCCGGCCGAGAGCGGCGCGGGCGATGGGGCGGCGACGGCGACGGAGTAGCTGAGCGCGCGGCGCCGGCCGGCGGCACAGCAGCGTCTTGATGGCGGCCCGCGATAATGGCTAAAAGCAACGCTTCGTCCCACCTCACATTCTGGTTCGCCGCGGTCGCAACCGGGCCGTTCTACATTGGCGTGTTCGTTTGGTCAGTAGGTCGGGCTGTAGGGGTACCGCTCGATGAAAAGTTGGAGGGGCCGGGTCAAGCGGCGCAGGCTCTCATGCTGATCTTGACGCCTGTTGTACTGATCGCGGCATGTCGCGGCCTTTACCTGATGGGTCGCGGTCGCGCGACGCGCGCTGACAAGGTTCTTACCATCGCGGGGGCGGGGCTGGTTCTCTTCCCCTATGCCTTCGGTGTGGGCCAGCTTGGACTACTCGCGCTGATGGCGGGGCTGGTTATCTTCCCCTATGCCTTGGGTGCGCTAATTGGTTAGGCGCGGGTAGCCGGGCGAGTGCCCGAGCCCATCGTGCTTGTTTCAAACTGAGACACTACCGCCGGCCGGCTCAGGTTGCACCGGCACCGAGCGCTGTGTTAGAACCCGCGCGCTTTCCGGGGCTCGGCCATGCCGCATAAGCCGCGGAAGAATCAAGCCCGATCGACAATCGGCGGCGGCTTGCGGCAGAGCGAAGGACGCGCGCGGGGATAGGCGGAACGTGGCATCCGAAGCGACAGGCGAAGGCGGGCTTGCCGAACGCTACGCGACTGCGCTTTTCGCGCTCGCCGACGAGCGCCGCGCGCTCGACGCGGTGGCGGGCGATCTTGCGAGCATGCGCACGCTTTTGGCCGAGAGCGCCGATCTGCGCCGCATGATCAGCAGCCCGGTCATCGCGCGCGGCGAGCAGGGACGCGCGATCGCGGCCTTGGCCGAGCGCGCCGAGCTGCAGCAGGTCACACGCAATTTCCTCGGGCTTCTGGCGAAGAACCGGCGGCTCTTCGCGCTGCCCGAGATGATCCGGCATTTCCTTGCCGAGCTGGCGCGGCGCCGCGGCGAGGTCACGGCCGAGATCGCGGTGGCGCAGGAATTGTCGCAAGCGACAGCGCGAGCGCATCACGGCGGAAATCGCGCGCGCGGCGGGCCAGAAAGTGACGCTCGACATCCGCGTCGATCCGAGCCTTCTGGCCGGCCTCACCGTGCGGCTTGGCTCGCGCCTCGTCGATGCCTCGCTCAAATCGAAGCTCCATCGCCTCGAGATGGCCATGAAGGGGGTTCGTTAGACATGGAGATTAGGGCGGCGGAAATTTCCGCCATTCTGAAGCAGCAGATCGCCGATTTCGGCACCGAGGCCGACGTCGCCGAAGTCGGCCAGGTGCTGTCGGTCGGCGACGGCATCGCCCGCATCTATGGCCTCGACAAGGTGCAGGCCGGCGAGCTCGTCGAGTTCCCGAACGGCGTCAAGGGCATGGCGCTCAATCTCGAGAGCGACAATGTCGGCGTCGTGATCTTCGGCGACGACAGCGGCATCAGCGAAGGCGACACGGTGAAGCGCACCGGCGCGATCGTCGACGTGCCGGTCGGGCGCGGGCTCTTGGGCCGCGTCGTCGATGCGCTCGGCAACCCGATCGACGGCAAGGGCGAGCTGACCGACGTGACGCGGACGCGCGTCGAGGTGAAGGCGCCCGGCATCGTGCCGCGCCAGTCGGTGCACGAGCCGGTGCAGACCGGATTGAAGGCGATCGACGCGCTCGTGCCGATCGGGCGCGGCCAGCGCGAGCTCATCATCGGCGACCGCCAGACCGGCAAGACCGCGGTCGCGATCGACGCGTTCCTCAACCAGAAGCCGATCAACCAGTCGGGCGACGAGACCCGCAAGCTCTACTGCATCTATGTCGCGATCGGCCAGAAACGCTCGACCGTGGCGCAGATCGTGAAGACGCTGCAGGATTACGGCGCGCTCGACTATACGATCGTGGTCGCGGCGACGGCGTCGGAGCCGGCGCCGCTGCAATTCCTCGCCCCTTATTCCGGCTGCGCCATGGGCGAGTTCTTCCGCGATCACGGCATGCACGCCGTCATCGTCTATGACGATCTCTCGAAGCAGGCGGTGGCCTATCGCCAGATGTCGCTGCTGCTGCGCCGGCCGCCGGGCCGCGAGGCCTATCCGGGCGACGTGTTCTATCTGCACTCGCGGCTTCTGGAGCGCGCGGCCAAGATGAACGCCGAGCACGGCTCGGGCTCGCTGACCGCGCTGCCCATCATCGAGACGCAGGCCGGCGACGTCTCGGCCTATATCCCAACCAACGTGATCTCGATCACGGACGGGCAGATCTTCCTCGAGACCGAGCTGTTCTATCGCGGCATCCGCCCCGCCATCAACGTGGGCTCTGAGCGTGAGCCGCGTCGGCTCGGCGGCGCAGATCAAGGCGATGAAGCAGGTCGCCGGCCGCATCAAGCTCGAGCTCGCGCAATACCGCGAGATGGCCTCCTTCGCGCAATTCGCGTCCGACCTCGACCAGGCGACGCGGCGGCTGCTCGACCGCGGCGCGCGCCTCACCGAGCTTCTGAAGCAGGCGCAGTTCGCGCCGATGGCGGTCGAGGAGCAGGTCGTCTCGATCTTCGCCGGCACGAGGGGCTATCTCGACAAGCTCGATATCGGCCAGGTGACGCGCTACGAGGCGTCGCTCTTGTCCGAGGTGAAGGCGCGCGCGCCGGAAATCCTCGCCTCGATCCGCGACAAGCGCGAATTGACGCCGGACACCGAAAAGGCGCTCGCCGGATTCCTCGACCGCTTCACGCAGACTTTCGCCTGAGATGCCCAGCCTCAAGGATCTGCGGAACCGCATTCGCAGCGTCCGCTCGACGCAGAAGATCACGTCCGCGATGAAGATGGTCGCGGCCTCGCGCTTGCGCCGCGCGCAGGAGCAGGCGGAGGCGGCGCGGCCCTATTCGGCGCGGATGGAGCGCATGCTCGGCTCGCTCGCGGCGAATTTGCGCGGCATGGCGAATGCGCCGAAGCTTCTGGCCGGGACCGGGCAGGACAAGACCCATCTCCTCGTCGTCGCCGGCTCCGACCGCGGCCTCGCCGGCGGCTTCAACGCCTCGATCCTGCGCGAGACGCGGCGCACCGTCCGCGCGCTCGCGGCCGACGGCAAGGAGGTGAAGCTCCTGACCATCGGCCGGAAGCCGCGCGACAGCTTGCGCCGCGACCACGCCCGCCTCATCGTCGAAAGCTTCACCGAAATCGGCCGCCCGCGCCTCACCTTCGAGATGGCGCAGGATCTGGGAAGCCGCCTGGCGCAGCGCTTCGCCGCCGGCGAGTTCGATCGCGCCACCATCGTCTATAACCGCTTCCGCTCGGCCATGACGCAGATCGTGACGAAGCAGCAGCTCATCCCGTTCGCGCCGCCCGAGACTGTCGTCGCCGACACGGGCGGCGGCATCTACGAGTTCGAGCCGGACGAGACCGATATTCTCGACGCGCTTTTGCCGCGCGCGCTCGCGGTGCAGCTTTATGCCGCGCTGCTCGAGAACGCGGCGTCCGAGCAAGGCGCGCGCATGACGGCGATGGACAACGCCACGCGCAACGCCGGCGAGATGATCGACAAGCTCAACATGACCTATAACCGCACGCGCCAGGCCTCGATCACCAAGGAGCTGATCGAGATCATTTCCGGCGCCGAGGCGCTTTAAGGACAGGACCATGGCCAGGAACAGTGTCGGCACCATCACGCAGGTCATCGGCGCCGTCGTCGACGTGAAGTTCGAGGGCGAGCTGCCGTTCATCCTCAACGCGCTGCATGTCGAGAATCAGGGCAAGCGCCTCATCCTCGAAGTGGCGCAGCATCTGGGCGAAAGCACCGTGCGCACCATCGCCATGGACACGACCGACGGGCTCGTGCGCGGCGCCGAGGTGACCGACACGGGCGATGCCGATCCGCATGCCCGTGGGGCCCGAGACGCTGGGCCGCATCCTCAACGTCGTCGGCGAGCCGGTCGACGAGCGCGGGCCGGTGAACGCGAAATTGTCGGCGCCCATCCACCGGCCGGCGCCCGAATTCATCGACCAGTCGACCGAGGCGGAGATCCTCGTCACCGGCATCAAGGTGGTCGATCTGCTCGAGCCCTATGCGCGCGGCGGCAAGGTCGGCTTGTTCGGCGGCGCCGGCGTCGGCAAGACCGTCATCATCATGGAGCTCATCAACAACATCGCCAAGGCCCATGGCGGCGTCTCGGTGTTCGCCGGCGTCGGCGAGCGCACGCGCGAGGGCAACGACCTCTATCACGAGATGATCGAATTGAAGGTCATCAACCTCGACGGCGAAGGCTCCAAGGTGGCGCTCGTCTATGGCCAGATGAACGAGCCGCCGGGCGCCCGCGCGCGCGTCGGATTGTCGGGCCTCACCGTCGCCGAATATTTCCGCGACGAGGAAGGCCAGGACGTGCTGTTCTTCGTCGACAACATCTTCCGCTTCACGCAAGCGGGTTCCGAAGTGTCGGCGCTCCTCGGCCGCATCCCCTCGGCCGTGGGCTATCAGCCGACGCTCGCGACCGACATGGGCGCGCTGCAAGAGCGCATCACCACGACGCGCAAAGGCTCGATCACGTCGGTGCAGGCGATCTATGTCCCGGCCGACGATCTGACCGACCCGGCGCCCGCCACCTCGTTCGCGCATCTCGACGCCACCACCGTCTTGTCGCGCCAGATCGCCGAGCTCGGGATATATCCCGCGGTCGATCCGCTCGATTCGACCTCGCGCATGCTCGACCCGCGCGTCGTCGGCGAGGAGCACTACAAGGTCGCGCGCGACGTGCAGCGCGTGCTGCAGACCTACAAGTCCTTGCAGGACATCATCGCCATCCTCGGCATGGACGAGCTCAGCGAAGAGGACAAGCTCACCGTCTCGCGCGCGCGCAAGATCCAGCGCTTCCTGTCGCAACCCTTCCATGTCGCCGAAGTGTTCACCGGCTCGCCCGGCGTGTTCGTCAAGCTCGAGGACACGATCAAGGGCTTCAAGGGCATCGTCGCCGGCGAGTACGACGAATTGCCGGAAAGCGCCTTCTACATGGTCGGCACGATCGAGGAGGCGGTCGAGAAGGCGCGCAAGATCGCGGCCGAGTCGGCGTGATGGCGGGCAAGCTGCAATTCGAGCTGGTCTCGCCGGAGAAGCTGCTGCTGTCCGAGCCCGTGGGCATGGTGGTGGTGCCGGGGACGGAGGGAAATTTCGGCGTGCTGCCCGGGCACAGTCTCTTCATCTCGACCGTGCGGCCGGGCGTGATCGACGTCTATGCCGAAGGATTGCCGACCATCACCGAGCGCATCTTCGTCTCGGGCGGCTTCGCCGAGGTGACGCCCGAGCGCTGCACCGTCCTCGCCGACGAGGCCCTGCCGCTCTCCGCGCTCGACCGCGCGGCGCTCGAGGCCGAAGCGCGCGAGCTCGAGAGCCGAAGCGCCGGCTTGCGCGACCAGTCCGCGCGGCTCACCGGCGCCGAGCGCGACGAGGCCTTGGCCGAGCTTGCCGCCTCCGAGCGCCGCCGCGCCGTCGGCGCGGCGAAGCTCGAAGCGCTCGGCGCGGCGCAACACTAATTCGAGATTTTTCGTCGTCCCCGCGGATGCGGGGACCCAGGGCAAGCGACGTGCCGCCGCCCTGGATTCCCGCTTGCGCGGGAATGACGGACGATGAGGTCAATTTGCAACGACGTTAGGCGCGCGCCTCAGTCGTGGTGGTGCTCGTCCTCGCCGCGGTCGTGCGCTTCGGCGGCGCGATCGGGCTGCTTCTGCGGCTCGTGCCGCGCCGCCGCTCCCGGCTTGCGCGTCGCCGCGACGCTCTGCGCCGGAGCGCCGTGATTGACCGAGGCGCGGAGCTGCGGGTTGGCGCTCGCCACGCGCTCATGCTGCGTTTGCCGCCCGGTCGGCGGCCGGTGCGCCTCGTGCATCGCCGCATTGTCCTGCGGCGTCGGCCGCGCCGCCGTGCCGCCGGCGCCGCCGTTGAAGCTGACGCGCGTCACGTTGACGTCGTTGACGACGGTCTTGGTGTAGACGTTGGCAAACCTCGGACCGTGCACGTTGTTGACGGCGCTGTTGTAGAAGAACGCGCCGTGCGCCCAATAGCCGCCTTCAAAGCCGACGCCGCCATAGCCGAAGCCGTAATTGACGCCGCCATAGAAGCCCACATGCGGGCCCCAGTAGCCGGCGTGCCAGGCGTACGCGCCGCCGGCCCAGCCCCAATAGCCGGGCGTCCACAACAGGCCGATCGCGGGCGGCCGCACCCACGTGCCGGGCACCCAGTAATATCCGGCCGCGCCCCACGCCCAGTATCCCGGCGCCCAGATGTAGCCGGGCGCCGGAATGGCGGGCTGCGCGTAAACGGGCAGCGCCGGCGGCGCGACGGTGATCGAGAGGCCGGCGGAGATTTGCGCGAAGGAAGCGGTCGGCGCACTCGCGCCCGCGAGCGCAAGCGTGAGAAGAACAGGCTGCAAGGTCCGGCGAAGTCGCATGGGTGATCTCTCGTGCGGCTGAAGGCGTGGCCGTTATACGCAGAGAGAACGGCGAGATCGTGGCGCTTCGCCGCGCCGGCCCGTGGCAAAAGAAGGGCATGAAGGCGCGATTCGGGGCCGACCCTTAAGTCCACTGTCATTGCGAGCGCGAGCCGAAGCAATCTTCCGGGGGATTGCTTCGTCGCTTTCGCTCCTCGCAATGACGCTGGCGTTATTGGGCGCTGCCGCCGTCGTTAAGAGGAAGCGGCTCGGCCGGTTGCCAGAAAGCCTTGGCGCGGCGCAGGCGGCGCACGTTGCGGCAGAGCTTCGGCTCTTCGTCCGCAAGGCCGCGGAAATGCCAGCCGAGCACCAGCCCGGCATCGCGGCCGACCTCGGCGGCATCGCCCGCGGCGGGCCGCGCGATCTCGCCTGATCAAGATCCTGCGCGGTGCACACGTCGTTCAAGTGGCCAAGCTCTTCCTGCAGCGGCTTGACGCGCCGCAGCACCGACTTGACCGCGCCGGCGTCGAACAGCGGCCCCAGGAACTCGATCACGTAGCGCAGTTTCTTCAAGGCGATGCGCAGCTCGTGGCGCTCGGCGAGCGGCAGCTTCGCGAAATGCCGGCTGCGCTTGCGCACCTGGCGCCAGCGCCGCTCGATGAGGCGCGGCGCCACCTCGGCGATCGGCAGAAAGAGCGGCGCCGATTGCGCCGACGCCTTCTGCTCGCGCCAGCCGCGCGCCTCGAACCAGCGCGCCAAGTTCAGGATCGAGGCGGCATAGCGGCGCGAGCCGATCGCCTCCTTGGCGCTGTCGTAAGCGGCGCGGCGCCGGCGCTTGGCCGCCTCGACGAGGCGCTTCAGGTCGGCATCCTCCGGCAGCGCGTCGCGCACCGGCGCGAGCAGGCCGGTGGTGAAGGCATCCCAGTTGCGCGCCGCCTCGAGGCTCGAGGCGAGCCATTTCAGCTCGTCGAGCGCCTGGCGGTAATGATCCGGCGGCAGCGTCGATCTGACCGCGGCGAGCGCCGAGCGCAGGCGCCGGAGCGCCACGCGCATCTGGTGGAACGCCTCGGCCTCGCCGGCGAGCGCCGCCGGCTCGTTGCGCAGGAGCTGGCCGATGCAGTCGCGCCCCATCGCCTGCAACACCGCCTCGACCGTCATGCCCGGGCGCGATCGCGAACGGCTTCGCGCGCGCCGCGCCCGACCCGGCGCCGGCGAGGCGATAGCCGCGATCGGACTGGCTCCTCGTCTCGATGCGGAGCGGCGCCACGTCCAAAAGCTTCAGCGCCATGTCGTAGAGCGAGGCGGGATCGCCGCGCTTCAGCGCCAGCGCCACCTCGCACAAGGGCTCGTTCGCGCCGTCCGCTTCGGCCCTGATCTCGCCCTCGTCGAGCACGGCGGCGATCTCGACCGCGGGATCGCTGTCGACCAGGAACAACGTGCGGCGCAGCTCGGTGCGGAACAGCGGGCGCAGCTCGTCGCCGGCGACGATCGCGGCAAGGCGCGGGCCCGTTTCCGGCGCGGCCGGATCGGGCCGGTCGCCCGCGATCGGATCGCGCCACGCGCCATTGGCGGCGCCATTGCCGGCCGCTCCGTTGCCCTCGAGCGCCTGGACGCGGCGCGCGTCCTGCGCCTCGATCGACAGGCTCAGATGATGCTGGCGGAGTTTCAGGTCGGCGGAGTCGAAAAATGTGCTGGTGAGGAGCGCGGGCGGCGGCGCGGCGGCGGCGCCCCGTTGCGCGAGAGCCAGTTTGAGCGCCGGAAGATGCGCGGGTGTCGTCGCGAGCTTGAGTTCGAGCGCGGTCAGGAGAGGGCCCCGTGCAACAGCGGCGATCTTACGAATTTGTGACGCAGCGCGCCAGCCCCAGACCGGCGGCGATTGACATATGTACGCTTATAGAATACATATCCGTTCGAGACGAGGCAGCCGAATGACGGGCAAAAATGGCGATGCGACAGGCGTCAGGAGTAAAAATAACTACCAGCAGAGCGATTGCGAGAGGCGCGCGGAATGGGCACTGTGAACGTATTTTCCAGTAATACCATGGGGTTGCGCCGAAAAGGCTCGTTCGCGCCTGCGCCGCGATGGGCGTGGATGGGCATTTGGCCCCGCGCCCTAGTCTTCTCTAGCCGCGCGCGCGCTCGACCTCGTCCTTCAACTGCTCCCAGATGCCATAGACGATCTCGCCGTAGCGCGGATCGTGGCGCAGCTCGAGCACGTGGCGCGGACGCTCGAGCGGCACGTCGAGCATGGTCTTGGTGCGGCCGGGGCTTGCCGTCATCACCATGATCTTGTCGCCCAAGGTCACCGCCTCGTCGACGCTGTGCGTGATGAAGACCACGGTCTTCTTCTGCGCCTCCCAGATGCGCAGCAACTCTTGTTGCAGGATCGTCTTGTTCTGCTCGTCCAAGGCCGAGAACGGCTCGTCCATCAGCAGGATGTCGGGGTCGTTGGCGAAGGCGCGCGCGATCGAGACGCGCTGGCGCATGCCGCCCGAAAGCTGGTGCGGGTAGAGATCGGCAAAGCGCGTCAGGCCGGTACGGTCGAGCCATTGCCTGACCGCGCTCTCGGTCTCGTCCTTGCCGGCGTGGCGCATGCGCAGCCCATAGGCGGCGTTGTCCCACACCGTCATCCACGGGAAGATCGAATCGCCCTGGAACACCATCGAGAATTGCGGCCGGCCGCGCCCCGGATCGGCGATCTCGACCGTGCCGCTCGTCACCTGCTCGAGCCCGCCCAAAATGCGCAGGAGCGTGGTCTTGCCGCAGCCCGAGGGGCCGACGATGATGAAGAAGGTGCCCTCGGCGATGTCGATCGAGACGTCCTCGATCGCCTTCAGGCCGCCGAAATATTTGTGCAGGTTGCGGATGCGGATTTTCGCGGGCGCCGCATCCTGCCGCGCGGCGGTCAAGCGTCCGTCTTCCACGGGATGAGCCAGCGCTCGAGTTCGTTCAAGGCCAATGTCATAACGAAGCCGATGATGGCGATGACGAACAATCCGACATACATGCGCTCGACCGAGAACGTCTCCCACGCGCTCCAGATCATGTAGCCGATGCCGCTCTTGGCGCCCACCATCTCGGCAATGGCGATGAGGATGAGGCCCAATCCGGCGCCGAGCTTCACGCCCGTCATGATGAAGGGAAGCGCACCCGGCAGCGCGATGGTGCGGAAAGTCTCCATGCGGTTGGCGCGAAAGCTCCTGCCGACGTCGAGATAGACCCGGTTGATCTGTAAGACGCCGGCCGTCGAGTTGATCGCGATCGGATAGAACACGCCGATCGCCACCATCACTACCTTCGACATCTCGCCAAGCCCGAAGATGAGGAGGATGAGCGGCAGGATCGAGCTTTTCGGAATGGGATATGTCGCGGCGATGAGCGGATCGACGAAGGCGCGGATGGGGCGCGAAATGCCCATGACGATGCCGAGGACGAGCGCCGGGATGCCACCCAGGAGGAAGCCGAAGAAGAGGCGCTGCAGGCTGATCGATGTGTCGGTCCACAGCTCGCCCGACTGCGCCGTGGCAATGAGCGCGCGCACGATCGCGGACGGCGCCGGGAAGAAGCGTGTGTCGATGAAGCCCAGTTGCGCCGCCAGCTCCCACGCGAGCAGCAATCCGACCGGCGAGGCGACGGAGATGAGGCGGTCGCGGCGCTTTTGCGCGATGCGCCTCTGCTCGCCCAGATCGGTCATGGTGATGGCGGCCATCGGCACCTCCCGCGCGCTTTTATATCGGCGGCCGCAGCATAGCCGCCCCGTCCTCGTTCGCGAAGCCGCGCACGTTGCGGCGCCATGGTAAATCTAATTTAATGCGGACCAGGAGCACAGCGGATGGCGAAAAGACCGGGCGCGTGGCGCGCAGTTGGCATCTTCATGGCAGCGGGAGTGGCCATCATGGCGGCACGGGCGGCAGCGGCCGCGGACCTCACGGTGCTCACCACCTTGAACATCAGGCCGGCGCTCGACGATTTGCGCCCGCAATTCGAGCAGGCGACCGGCAACACCATCACCTTCATCTCGCAGGGCGCAGCGGCGACCCAAGGCAAGGTCGAGGCGGGCGTGCCGGCCGACGCGCTGATCCACGCGCGCACGACGATCGAGGCGCTCTTGAAGGCGGGCCGCATCAAGCCCGGCAGCATCGTCGATATCTCGCACTCCTCGATCGGCGTGGTGGTGCGCGCGGGCGCGCCGAAGCCGGACATCGCCACCGACGAGGCGTTGCAGCGCGCGCTCCTCGCCGCGCCGTCCTTGGCCTATCCCGATCCGGCGCAGGGCAGCCTCGGCGGCAATTACCTGGCCGCCCTCTTCGACAGTTGGGGCATCACCGGCGCGCTGAAGCCGAAATTGCGGCTCGCCGGCGGCGGCGCGCCCGCGGCCGAGATGGTGGCGAAGGGCGATGTCGCGATGGCGCTGAACCAGGTCGCCGAGTTCATGCCGGTCAAGGGGATCGACTTCGTCTCGCCCTTGCCGCCGGCGCTGACGCGCGTCGTGGTGATGTCGGGCGCGCTTCTGCCCGGCGCGCGCGAGCCCGACGCGGCGGCGGCGTGGCTCAAGTTCCTCACCTCGCCGGCGGCGGCCCAGGCGCTCCGCGCGCACGGGATGGAGCCCTGAGCGGACAGGGATATAATTCCGCCGATGGCAGGCTGGACGCTCGACGACATCCCGTGGCACCGGTTCGACCCGAACAAGGTCGATGCCGGGCTCTTGCGCCTCGTCAAGGCGGCGAGCCTGGTCGAGGCGAACGGCGCCGACTATGCGCACTATCTCTGCAACGTCTTCGCCGATGATCCGGCGTTCCAGGAGGCGGCGCGGCGCTGGGGCAGCGAGGAGATCCAGCATGGCCTCGCGCTTGGCCGCTGGGCCGCGCTCGCCGATCCCGGCTTCGACCACGAAGCCGCGCGCCGGCGCTTCACCGCCGGGTTCCGCGTGAAGCTCGATACCGAGCATTCGGTGCGCGGCTCGCGCGCGGGCGAGCTGGTGGCGCGCTGCATCGTCGAGACCGGCACGAGTTCGTACTACAGCGCGCTCGGCGAGGCGGCAGTGGAGCCCGTGCTGAAGGCGATCTGCGCGCGGATCGCGGCCGACGAGATCCGCCACTACCGGCTCTTCCGCGATCACCTCGAACGCTATCTCGCGCGCGACGGATTGGGGTTGTGGCGGCGCCTCCGCATCGCGCTCCACCGCATCGCCGAGAGCGGGGACGACGAGCTCGCCTTCGCCTATCACGCGGCCAACGAGGCGGCGCGGCCGTACGACCGGCGG
Organism: uncultured Alphaproteobacteria bacterium; assembly: GCA_963804235.1. Lineage (GTDB taxonomy): Bacteria > Pseudomonadota > Alphaproteobacteria > ATCC43930 > CGMCC-115725 > DATJLY01. The sequence goes on along the minus strand of CAWDPP010000052.1, from coordinate 294,482 downwards.
CGCGCGGCGAGGGAATATGGACGCCGCGCGGCAGCGCTCTATCGCCGCCACCATGTCGAGCACGCGGTGGCGCTGTTGTTCCGCGCCGTGGGACTAAGGCGCGGCGGCGCGCTCGATGCGCTGGCCGCCGGTCTGGCTTGGCGTATCCTGCGCCGGCGGGCATCGCGCGTTGCAGCCTAGGGAGGAAGAGATGCCCTACACGATCGCGCCGCTCTCCGCGCACACCGGGGCCGAGATTTCGGGCCTCGACTTTACGCACGAGATCGAGCCCGAGGCGCGCGCCCGTCTCGCCCGCGCCTTCGCCGAGCGGCACGTCCTCGTCATGCGCGAGCAGAATTTCTCGCCGGACCAGTTCAAGGCGGCGGCGCAAATCTTCGGCGAGCTCCAGCCGCACGACAAGAAGGAGCGCCATGTGCCGGGCCATCCCGGCGTCGATTACGTCTCGAACGACGAGATCGTCGACGGCCGGCGCATCATCCCGGGCGAGACGTTCCACACCGACCATTCGAACCACCCGCGCCCGCCCAAGGCGACGATGCTGTTCGCGGTCGATCTCCCGTCCGCGGGCGGCGATACGCAATACGTCAACATGCACGACGCCTATGACGAGCTGCCGGCGGACGTGAAGACCCGGATCGACGGGCTCCGGGCGGTGCATGTCTACCAGAGCAAATACAGCCCGCGCCCGCTCGGCCCATTGACCGAGGACAGCCGCCGCACGCTGCCGCCGCCCGGCATTCATCCGCTGGTGCACGTCCATCCCGAGAACGGGCGCAAGGCGCTCTACCTCAATCCGGTGCGGATGGAGGGGATCGTCGGCCTGGCGGACGAGGATGCACTGGCAGCTCATCGACGAGCTGATGCGGCACGCGACGCAGAAGAAATACGAGTACCGGCACACATGGCGGCGCGGCGATTGGGTCATGTGGGACAACCGCAGCGTCATGCACCAGGCCAATCCCGACTACGACATGAGCGAGCGGCGCTACCTCTACCGCCTCATGCTCAAGGGCGCGGCGCTGGCCTAGAGCAGCGGCGCGAACTCGCGCAGCACGGCTTCGTAGAGCGCGCGCTTGAACGGCACGATCTGGCGTAGCAGGTCGGCCGGCGGCAGCCACTGCCACGCATCGAATTCGGGCTGGTGGGTGGCGAGGTCGATGTCGCTGTCGGAGCCGAGAAAGCGCAGCGCGAACCATTTCTGCTCCTGGCCGCGATAGCGCCCGCCCCACACCTTGGCGCGCCGATCCGGCGGCAGCTCGTAGCGCAGCCACGCCTTGCTCTCGGCCAGGAATCTCGGCGTTGCCGGTGCCGATTTCCTCGGCCAGCTCGCGCCGCGCCGCCTCGCGCGGCGTCTCGCCCTCGTCGATCCCGCCTTGCGGCATCTGCCACGCGCCGGGCGTGTCGATGCGGCGCCCGGCGAACACGAAATTGCGGCGGTCGAGCAGCATGAGGCCGACGCCGCGGCGATAGGCGAGCGCGTCGCTCACTGCGCCGCCGGAAGTTTCTGGCGCGTCGCCACCGCGGTCGCGGGCGCGAGCGCGAAGCCCTTGCCTTGGAGCGAGCCCGTCCAGGCGAGGACGCGGTCGAGCGTCACCGGATAAAGCGCGCCGAGGCCCAAGGCGGCGCCGTCCTGCTGCGCCACGCCTTCGAGGTCGGCCAAGGCCTTGTCCACCGTCTGCTGCGAGGGTTCCTGGTCGAGCCGCCGATCGGTGATCGCCCAGGCCATGCCGAGCGCGGGGCCGAGCGTCGCCAGCACGCCGGCCGGCGCATCGTGATCGTCGAGGAAGAACAGGCCGCGCGCCTTCAACGCCTCGAGCACCGGCTCGAGACTTGCGCGGTCGGCGGCAAAGCGCCCGCCCATGACGCCGACGAGCCCGACATAGTTCGTGCCGCGGCTCAGCACCCAGCGCAACCGCTCGAAATTCTTCTCCGGCTCGAGCGAGGTGAGAAGCGTCTTCGGGCCAGGATCCTGGTTCGGATAATCGGCCGGCTCCATGGGCAGGCCGAGCATCACCTCGTGGCCGGCGCGGCGCGCGGCCGCGATCCAGCCTTCGAGGTCGCGCGCATAGGGGCTGAAGGCGAGCGTCACCTCGGGCGCAAACGCGCGATCGCATCCTTGGTCGAACCATTGTCGAGGCCGAGCCCGCCCACGACGAGCGCGATGCGCGGCCGGTTGTCGGCGGCATCGAACTTCCGCGCATAGACCTGCCACGGCTGGCGCCCATCGGTGCCGATGATCGGCAGCGGCCCGTCCGGACTGTCCTCGACCAGCGCCTTGTCGGGCGTGGCCTCGGCGCCCTGCGCCGGCCCCGCGGCGAGCTTCACCTCGACCTCCGCGCCGCCGGGGCGCGGCGCGTGCGTGTCGAGCGTCGCCAACGCGACCAGCGCCGCCATCGCCGCGACGCCCGCCGCCGGCACGATCCAGGCGAGGCGCCCCGCTTGGGCGCTGTCGCCTTGGGCTTCGTCGGGCAGGCTCAATGGGCCGACTGGTGCGCGAAGAGTGCCACGCCGCGCAGCATGTTGACCGCGCGCGCGAGCTGGTAATCCTCGGCCGTGCCGAGCACGTTCGGATCGACTCCGTCCTCGCTCGGCGCCGCGGCGGGCGTCGTGCCCGGCGGCACGTTCGGCGTCTTCGCGCTCTCGTCGTCGGATTTCGGCGCCGACGCGGCGGCCGGCTGCGCGTTCGGATCGGTGTTCTTGAGCGCGCCGCGCAGATCGGCCTCGTGCGTCACCTCGCCCTGCGCGACGCGCTCGATCTTGGCCGGCTCGACGGTGATGTCGGGCTCGATGCCCTTGGCCTGGATCGAGCGGCCGGACGGCGTGTAGTAGCGCGCCGTCGTCAAGCGCATGGCGCCGTGGCCGGGGAGCTGGATGATGGTCTGGACCGAGCCCTTGCCGAAGGAGCGCGTGCCCAAAAGCACGGCGCGGTGATGGTCCTGCAAGGCGCCGGCGACGATCTCGGAGGCCGAGGCCGAGCCGCCGTTGATGAGCACCACCATCGGCAGGCCGCTGGTCAGATCGCCCGGCGACTGCGCGTTGTAGCGCTGCGCGTCCTCGGGATGGCGGCCGCGGGTCGAGACGATCTCGCCCTGGCTCAGGAAATCGTTCGACACGGCGACCGCCTGATCGAACAGGCCGCCCGGATTGTTGCGCAGGTCGAGCACGATGCCGGTGAGCTTGGCGCCGGCCTTGGCGCGCAGGTCCTTGATAGCGTCCTTGACGCCGCTGTCGGCCTGCTCGTTGAAGCTGGTGATGCGGATATAGCCGACATCGTCGCCTTCGAGCTGTTCCTTCACCGACTGGATCTTGACGACGGCGCGCTTCATCGTGACGTCGAACGGATCCTTGCCCTCGCGCTTGATGGTGAGCTTGATCTCGCTGCCCACGGGCCCGCGCATGCGCTTGACCGCGTCGTTGAGGCTCATGCCCTGGACCGGTTCGCCGTCGATCTGCACGACGAGGTCGCCGGGCTTGAGGCCCGCGTGCGCGGCCGGCGTGTCGTCGATCGGCGACACCACCTTGACGATGCCGTTCTCCATCGTGACCTCGATGCCGAGGCCGCCGAACTCGCCGCGCACCTGGACCTGCATGTCGCGGAAATTCTTGGCGTTCATGTAGCTCGAATGCGGATCGAGCGCGCTCAGCATGCCGTTGATCGCGGCCTCGATGAGCTGCTGGTCCGAGACGTTCTCGACATAGTCGGCGCGGACGCGCTCGAACACCTCGCCGAACAGGTCGAGCTGGCGATAGGTGTCGGAATCGGAAGGTTCCGGCGTCTGCGGCGGATCGGCGGCGCGCACCGCGGGCGCCAGCAGCAGGAGGAGGGTCGCGGCGACCGCTGTCAGGGAAGAACGCATCATCCGTTTACCTTTTCAAGGCGCGTGGCAAGCCACGGCATGGGGTTGATCGGCTGGTTGTCGTGGCGCAGTTCGAAATAGAGGTGCGGCTTGCCCTCGCCGTCGGGCATCCGTCCCACCGGCTCTCCGGCGACCAGCGCTTGCCCGGCGCTCACGTCGATCCGGTCCAGTCCAGCCAGCAGCGAATGATATCCGTCGCCATGTGCGATTATCAAGATTTGCCCGTAGCTGCGGAACGGCCCGGCAAAGGCGATCTGGCCGTCGAACGGCGCCACCACGACCGCCCCGGCCGCGGTCTCGAAGGTGAGGCCGCGGCTGGCGCCGCCATACTCGTCCGGGCCGCCGAAACGCAGCAGAAGCGTGCCCGAGGCCGGAAACACCATGGCGCCGCGCGCCTCGGCAAAAGGCCGGATGCGGCGCGGCGCGGACGGATCGAGCCGGAGCGGCGCCGGCGCGGTCACGACGACCTCCTTCGGGCACGGGGGCCGGCGGGCGCGGCATGGGGTGCGGCGCTTTCCGCCTCCTCCGTGCGGCGCTCGGCGTCGAGCCGGTCGATGAGCGTCGTGCAGGCTCGCCGATTGCGCCGCCAAGGCAACGAGGCGCTTCCGCTTTCGTCGGCCGTGTGCGCGGCCGATTGCTGCAATTCCGGTCTTGCGCGCGATGAGGGCGGCGAGGTTCGCCTGCTCGCCGGCCAAATCCTGCGCGCTTTTGCGCCGTCTCGGCCTCGGCCGCGGAGAGCGCGCGCTCGGCCGCGTCGGCGGCGGCAATGTCGCGCGTCAGATCCGCCGTCCGCGCTTCGAGCGGCGGCACCGCGTGCGCCATGAGGAGCGCGCTCCTGAGCGCATCGACCGGCGGCTCGGGCGCCAAGCGCCGCCGCCACGGGCGGCGCCGAGGAGGCGCGCAGCAGCGCCATCACCAACGACGTCTCCTGCCGGCTCTCGCGCGCCAACGCCGCGCGCTCGGCCGTGGCATCGGCGGCCGAGCGCGCCGAGCCGCATCTCCGACGCGTGCCGAGCGCCGCCTCGTCCGCCTGCGCGGTGCCGCGGCGGCGATCGCCTCGAGGCGCAAGCCCGCAATCTCACCGGCGAGCGCGTCCGCCGATTGCAGCAGCGGCATCGTGCTGCGCGCGATTTTGCTCGATCGCCTTGCCGACGGCTTCGAGCTTTTGCTGCGGCGTATCGTCCGCTGCGGCGTGGACAGCAAAAGCGGCCGCCAAGAGCGGCGCGAGGACGGCGAAAGCTTCAGGCCGTGGCACGCGATGCGGCGCGAAGGAGCGAGCGGCCGGTCATGACGCGCGGCTGCTCGAGGCCCAGGAGCGCCAGAAGCGTCGGTGCGATATCGGCGAGCTTGCCGTCGGCGATGCCGGTGACGCCCGGCGGCGGATTGACGAGCAGCAGCGGCACCGGGTTCGTGGTGTGCGCGGTGTGCGCCTGGCCGGTCGCCTCGTCGCGCATCATCTCGACGTTGCCGTGATCGGCCGTGACGAGCATCGCGCCGCCGGCCTTGTCGAGCGCGGCGACGATGCGCCCGAGGCAGGCATCGACCGTCTCGACCGCCTTGATCGCGGCGCCGAGATCGCCGGTATGGCCGACCATGTCGGTATTGGCGAAATTGAAGACGACCACGTCGAATTTCCGCGCCTCGATCGCCTTCACCAGCTCGTCCGTCACCTCGAGCGCCGACATCTCGGGCTTCAGGTCGTAGGTCGCGATCCGCGGCGAGGGAACGAGGATGCGGCTCTCGCCGGGAAATTCCTCCTCGCGCCCGCCATTGAAGAAGAAGGTGACGTGCGCGTATTTCTCGGTCTCGGCGATGCGCAGCTGCGTCAATCCGGCCTTGGCCACGACCTCGCCGAACGTTTCGCGCAATTCGTCGGGCGGGAAGAGCGTGGCGAGGCGTTGGTTGAGCTCGGCCGAGTAGGAGCACAGCCCGGCCGCGGCGGCAAAGCGCACGGTCTTCTGCCGCGCGAAGCCGGAGAAGCCGGGATCGACCAGCGCCGTCATGATCTCGCGCACGCGGTCGGCGCGGAAATTCCCCATGAGGACGCCGTCGCCGTCCTTCATGCCGCGATAGTCGCCAATCGCCGTGGGCGGCACGAACTCGTCGTTCTTGCCCGCCGCATAGGCCTGCGCGACGAGCCCGCGCAGCGCATCGGCGGCACGTTCGCCCTCGGCCGCGACGAGCGTGCGATAGGCTTTCTCGACGCGGTCCCAGTGCTTGTCGCGGTCCATCGCGAAATAGCGCCCGCCGACCGTGGCGATGGCGACGCGCCGGGCCGATGCCGTGTCGGCGATGAACTTCTTGAGGAAGCGCTCGGCGCTTCTGGGCGGCGTGTCGCGCCCGTCGAGGAAGGCGTGGACCGCGACGGCGATCCCGGCCGTGTCGAGCGCGCTCGCCAACGCCGCGATGTGGTCCTGGTGCGAATGGACGCCGCCCGGCGAGATCAGGCCCAGAAGATGCGCGGTGCCGCCGCTTTTCCTGAGCGCGGCGATGAAGCCTGGAGCGCCTCGTTGTGGTCGAGCGCGCCGTCGGCCACGGCCTGGTCGATCTTCGGCAGGTCCTGCATGACGACGCGGCCGGCGCCGAAATTCATGTGGCCGACCTCGGAATTGCCCATCTGCCCGTCCGGCAGCCCGACGAAGCTTTCGCTCGCCTGCATGTGCGCGTGCGGGAAGCGCGCCATGAACCTGTCCCAGTTGGGCGTCTTCGCCAGCAGGATGGCGTTGTCGGCGCGCTCGGCGCGCTCGCCCCAGCCGTCGAGGATGCACAAGATGAGAGGGCGGGGTCGCTGCGGCATGTCGCGTCCTTGTCAATTCCTTATACAGGGAACGGGGCGCCGCGGGATAGGGCCGGAGCCCGAATTCGTCACGCGCGATGGTAGGGATGGCCCGCTAGAAATCGCTGCGCGCGGTAGAGTTGCTCCAGAAGCATGACCCGGGCGAGGAGATGCGGCCACGTCATGGCGCCGAGCGACAGGCGGAACTCGGCCCGCGCCAGGACCGAGCCCGCGAGCCCGTCGGCGCCGCCGATGAGAAAGGCCAGCTCGCTCCGTTCCGCCGGTCGCGCCAGCGTTGCAGCCGCGCGGCAAGATCCTCGCTCGAAAGCGACGTGCCGCCGCGGTCGAGCGCGACCGGGAGCGCGCCCGCCGGCAAGGCATCGACCAGGAGCGCGCCCTCGCGCTCCTTCAGCGCAGCGGGCGGCAGATGGCGGCGCTCCTCGACCTCGCGGATGGCGAGCGGCCAGATGATGCGCTTCGTGTATTCCTCCGCCATGTCCTTCATCGGCCCGGGCTTCAGCCGGCCGACGGCAATGACGAGGAGCCGCACCTAGAGGGCGGACACGCGTGATGCGGTCGGCATCGTCGGCGAACTCGGCGCCCCACATCTTCTCGAGGTTGTAGAAGGCGCGCACCTCGGGCCGGAAGATATGGACGAGCAGGTCGCCCGCGTCGATCAGCACCCAGTCGCCATGGCGCAGGCCTTCGACCGAGGGCCGAAAGCCCGCCTCCTTCGCCGCCTCGATCACGCGCTCGGCCAAGGACACGACCTGGCGCGCCGAGCGCCCGGTGGCGATCAGCATGTGATCGGCGATGGTGGATTTGCCGGCGAGGTCGATGACGACGATTTCCTCGGCCTTGCCGTCGTCGAGGGAGCTTTGGGCGAGCGCGAGCAATGCTTGCGTCTCGACCGGTTTCGCGCGCGGCTTCTTGCTGAGCGGTATGGCCATCACCTCTTAGGCTTGCGTGTCCTGCGGGTGCGCAGCGCCGTGCCGGAACTCGGCTCGAGCGCCACCCAGAAGAACGTCCAGGCCGGTGGCTTCATCCCGGCGAGGCGCCGCGCCGCGTCGGGCGGCACGCGATGCCGCGCGAAACGCTGCGCCGCGATCCCCGCGAGGCCTTTATGACAATAGGAAGGGCGGGCAAAGACCGCAACCGGCACGCGCAAGAATATTTCGGCCCAGCGCTTCCAGCGCGGCAGTTGCGGCAGGATGTCGGCGCCCATGAGCCAGACGAAGCGCGTCGTCGGAAACCGCGCGGCAAGCGCCGCGCAAGGTATCGACCGTGTAGCGCGTGCCGAGCCGCGCTTCGAGATCGACGACCCTGATGCGCGGGTGCCGGGCGAAGGACGCGCGCGGCGTCGAGCCGGCGCGCGAAGGCGGCCATGCCGCGCTTCGGCTTCAGCGGATTCTGCGGCGAGACCAGCCACCACACCTCGTCGAGCTCGAGCCGCTTCAGCGCCTCGAGGCTGATATGGCGATGGCCGCTATGGGCCGGGTTGAACGAGCCGCCCAGGAGGCCGACGCGGCGCGGCGGCTTGCGGCCGAGACCGAGCCCGGAAAATTCGTCGCTCAGGGGCGCACCTGGCCGTTGCCGCGGACGAGGTACTTGTAGGTCGTGAGCTGTTCGGCGCCGACCGGACCGCGCGGCGGCAGGCGGTTCGTCGAGATGCCGATCTCGGCGCCCATGCCGAACTCGCCGCCATCGGCGAACTGGGTCGAGGCGTTGACCAGCACGATGGCGCTGTCGATCTCGGCGAGGAAGCGCTCGGCCGCCGCATGGTCGGACGTGACGATGGCGTCGGTGTGGTGCGAGCCGTAGCGGTTGATGTGCGCGATGGCGCCGTCAAGCCCATCGACCACGCGCACCGACAGAATGGCGTCGAGATATTCCGTCGTCCAATCCGCCTCGGTCGCGGGACCGGCGTCGGGATCGAGCGCGCGCACGGCTTCATCGCCGCGGATCTCGCACTGCGCCTTGTGCAGGTCGGCGAGGATCGGCGGCAGGTGCGTTGTGGCGACGGTGCGATCGACCAGCAGCGTCTCGGCCGCGCCGCAGACGCCGGTGCGCCGCATCTTGGCGTTGAAGACGATGCGCCGCGCCGTTTCGAGATCGGCCGCGCCATCGACATAGACGTGGCAGATGCCTTCGAGATGCGCGATCACCGGGATGCGGCTTTCGCGCTGCACGCGCTCGATCAGCGAGCGCCCGCCGCGCGGCACGATCACGTCGATATGCTCGGCCATCGTCAGCATGTGGCCGACCGCTGCGCGGTCCTGCGTCGGCACGAGCTGCACGGCATCCTCGGGGAGGCCGCACGATCCGATCGCGCGGCGCAGCGCGTTGGCGATCGCGGTCGAGGAATGGAAGCTCTCGGACCCGCCGCGCAGGATGACGGCATTGCCGGCCCTGAGGCAGAGCCCGCCCGCGTCCGCGGTGACGTTGGGGCGCGATTCGATAAATGATGCCGATGACGCCGAGCGGGATGCGCACGCGCGCGATGTCGAGCCCGTTGGGCCGCGACCAGCGTTCGAGCACGGTGCCGACCGGATCGGGCAAGGCGGCGACGTCCTCGAGCCCCTGCGCCATCGCCTCGACGCGCTTGCCATCGAGCATGAGCCGGTCGCGCAATGCCGCCGAAAGCTCGTTCCCGGCCGCCGCCATGTCGCGCGCGTTGGCGGCGAGAATTTTCGCCTGATCCGCGCGCACGGCCGATGCCGCGGCCTTGAGCGCCGCGGTCTTGGCGGCGGGCTCCGCGCGCGCGAGTTTCTGCGCCGCGGCGCGCGCGCGGCTCCCGAGCGCACGCATCTCGCGCTCGAGATCGAAGCCTGTTTCTCCCGCCGTGCTCTTCACGACACGGAGTTTACGGGCGATGGACGAGCGCGGCAATCGGAGCCAAACTGGCTGGAGTTTTCGGCGGGAGCGCGGCCATGGCTCGGATCCTTCTCACCAATGTGAAAATCTTCGACGGCACGGGTGCCGCGCCTTACGCCGGCGAGGTGCTGGTCGAAGGGAACCGCGTCCGCGCCGTGCGCAAGGCAGGGCAGCCGCCGCTCGAGCGCGGCGGCGCCGAGCTCGTCGATGGCGGCGGCGCGACGCTCATGCCCGGCATGGTCGAGTCGCACGCGCATCTGTCGTGGGCGTCGGCGATCGACCGCGTCATCACGGCGAAATCCCTGCCGCCCGAGGAGCATCTTCTCATCACCGCGAGGAACGCCCGCATCACGCTCGATTACGGCTTCACGAGCGCCTATTCGGCGGGCTCGCTCGGCACGCGGTTCGAGATCGCGATCCGCGACGAGATCGACGGCGGCTGGATTCCGGGACCGCGCCTCAAGGCCTCGACCATGGAGCGCGCGCCGTCGCACTCCTACGGCATGCTGGCGGCGCACGACAAGGATCACGACCGCGGGCCCGCGGCGATGCGCGCCTTCATCAAGGAGAGCGCCGAGATGGGGCTCGATTCGGTGAAGCTGCTGCTGTCGAGCGACGACAATTTCGAGCCGAACGGCTCGCAGAAACTGCTCTACGCGGAGGACGAGGTGAAGGCCGCGGGCGAGCAGGCGCGCGCAATCCGGCATTTGGCTTGCCTGCCACGCGCAAGCGGCGGCGGCGGTGAAGCTTGCCGTGCGGCACGGGTTCCGCGCGCTTTATCATTGCAGCTATGCCGACGAGGAAGCGCTCGACATGCTCGAGGCGAAGAAGGACGAGCTCTACGTCGCGCCCGCGATCGGGCTCGCCTGGGCCGCGATCCATGCCGACCCGAGCTTCGGCGTGCCCGACTTCAACGTCGCGCGCGGCCGCAAGATGATGGAGCTGCAGCGCGTGCTCGTGCCGGAATTGCGCCGGCGCGGCGTCAAGGTCCTGCCGGGCGGCGACTATGGCTTCCCGCACAACCCGATCGGGCGGAACGCGCACGACCTCGAGCTGTTCGTCAGCGACCTCGGCTTCACGCCGGCCGAAGCGATGATGGCGGCGACGAAATGGGGCGGCGAGCTGATGGGGATGGGCAGCGAGCTCGGCCTCGTGCGCGAGGGCTATCTCGCCGATCTGCTGCTCGTCGCGGGCGACCCGACCGGGGACGTGCGCATCCTGCAGGACCGCGACAATCTTCTGATGATCATGAAGGACGGCGCCTATCACAAGGCGCCGCGGCAAGCCATCGCGCGCAGGATGGCGGCGGAGTGAGCGCTACTCGGTGATGCGCGTCAGCACATCCTGAAGCGCGCGCGAGGGATTGAGGAAGCGGAACGCCACTTCCTTGGTGCGCGCGTCGCGGCGCACGAGCTCGGCCGAGAAGCGGAAGCGCCCTTCCGAGCCGCGCACGCTCATGATGCCGGAGACGGTCGTGCCGAGCGCGAGGCTCGGATGCGCGTCGTCCAACAGCACGCCGTCGACCGACCAGTTGAGCGCGACATGCTCGGCGCCCAAGAAGACGAGCTTGATCTGGCGCGAGACGAAGCGCTTGCGCGCGCGCCGCTCGCCGGCAACACCGGGTTTCAGCGGCGAGATATTGTTTTTCGAGCGCTCGGCATCCATCGCAATCGGCCCTCTTACAAATGAGCGCGCCAAGAATAGGGGCCGGTCCGTAAACGGACCGTTAGAGCCTAGCCGACGACGAGATCGTCACGATGGATCATCTCGTCGCGCCCGCGATATCCCAAAATTGTCTCAATTTCTATGCTTTTGTGTCCGGCGATGGCGCGCGCGTCGGCGCTCGAATAAGCGGACAATCCGCGCGCGAGAAGCCTGCCGTCGCGCCGCTTAACCAAGACCGCGTCGCCGCGCTCGAATTCGCCTTCGACCGCAATGACGCCGGCGGGGAGAAGACTCGTGCCGCGGGCGAGCGCGGCCGCGGCGCCGTCATCGACCGTGAGCGATGCCGACCGGATTGACCGCGCCGGCGATCCAGCGTTTGCGCGCCGTCTTCGGCTCGGATGATGGAATGAACCAGGTTGCGCGCGCGCCCTGGTCGAGCGCCGCCAGCGGATGGAGGCCATCGCCCTTGGCGATCGCCATGCGGCAGCCGGCCGCGAGCGCGATGCGCGCCGCCGAAAGTTTCGTCACCATGCCGCCCGAGGACGAGCCGGGTGGCGCGTTGCCCGCCATCGCCTCGACCTCGGACGTGAGATCGCGCACCTCGGGAACGTGGCGCGCGTTCGCGTCGAGCCGCGGGTCAGACGTGTAGAGCCCGTCGATGTCGCTCAAGCAGCACGAGCGTGTCGGCCGAGATCATCTGCGCCACGCGCGCGGCGAGCCGGTCGTTGTCGCCGAAACGGAGTTCCGCGGTCGCGACCGTATCGTTCTCGTTGATGACCGGCACCGCGCCGAGCGCCAAAAGCTGTTCGAGCGTCGCGCGCGCATTCAAATGGCGGCGGCGCGCCTCGGTGTCGTCGGGCGTGAGCAGGATCTGTGCGACGCCGATGCCGTGCCGGCCCAGCGCCTCGAGCCAGGCGTGCGCCAAGCGGATCTGGCCCGCGGCGGCGGCGGCCTGCTTCTCCTCGAGGCGCAGCACGCGGCCGGCGAGGCCCAGATGCCGGCGCCCGACCGCGACCGCGCCCGACGTCACCACCAGCACCTCCTGGCCGCGCGCGCGGCAGGCGGCGATATCGGCCACGAGCGCGTCGAGCCAGGCGTGCCTCAGATCGCCGGTCGCCTCGTCGACGAGCAGCGCCGAGCCGATCTTGACGATGAGCCGGCGCGCGGAGGCAAGGGTCTCGGTCATGGCGGGAGTTGCGGTATCTGGATACCGCAAATTGGGTTCGTTCTGCAATTTCGGTTCGCCGCCAAGGGTCGCTCATCGCCGATGCGCTGACGCGAATGCGGTCGCCCTCTCCCCGATTGCGTTCGACGCTTCCGGCGCCTCGCGAGGGCAGCCTGAGTCGGGAAAATTGGCTTCGTTCCGTAATTTCTGCGCATGCGTTTGTTCGCGATAGATAATCGGCTGCCTCGGCCGCCCGCGTTCGCTGCCTCGGACGCGCGCGCAGCACCCCTAGCACATCGCGCGAACCGCGTCAGCGTAAAATGCGTACGGACCGGCCGGGTGCGCGCTATTTCACATACTCGGCGGTGAAGAGCCCGTCGTAGTGGCCGAGCTTCTCCTCGGGCTTCATGAAGCCCGCCTCGATATTCATCAGCTCGGCATGCGCGAGCTCGTCCTCGCGCACCACGGGCGGCGTCGGCGTCATGCTGGCGACCGCTTCGTAGGACGCCTCGAGCACCGGGTCGGAGACGTTGGGGAAACGCTTTTTCAGCACCGCCAGCGTCTCGGCCTTGTGCTCGTGCACGAATGTCGCCGAGCGCGCCATGACGTGGCCCATCTTCTCGCACAGGCTCTTGCGCTCGACGCAGAGTTGCGGCCGCGTCACCAGCATGACCGAGCCGATCGGCACGAGCTCCTGCGGATCGCCCTTGATGCCGTCGGCGACGATGACGGCGGTCTCGTCCTCGACCACGGTCTGGATCCACGGCGGCGCCGCGGCAAAGCCGTCGATCGCGTGGCGCCCGAACGCCGCCAGCATGTCGGCCGGCTGCATCGGCGACACGGTGATGGATTCGGGATCGTAGCCGCCCGCTTTTGCCACGACGCGCACGAACGAATGCACCACCGTGCCCATGCCGTCGATGGCGATGTTGCGCCCTTTCAGCACCTGCGCGCGCACCGAAAGCGGCGCATTCGGATCGAAATGCGCGGCGTCGGCCAGCTCGCGCCGCAGCACGATCTGCTGGCCGTGCCGGTCGTTCATGTTGGCGATGGCGAGGAGGCGCTGGCCGCGCGCCGCTGCGCGCGTGAGCGAGCCGCCCGAGGAATAGGAGAATTCGGCCGAGCCGGCGATCACCGCGTTCATCGCGCCCATGCCGACGACGAGGCGCGAATCGAGATCGACGCCGGCATCTTTGAAGAAGCCGAGATCGAGCGCCACGTAATGCGCCATGAACAGGATCACCTCGGCCGGGACGGCGAGAATGGCGTGTTCGTCGGCGGCGGACGCATTGGGCGCGGCCGTGCCGAATGCGAGCGCGGCGGCGGCAACTCCGGCGAGAACGGTGCGGCGAAACATGATTCCTCCCCCTGCCCTGCGGTTTGGTGCACCATGATGGAACGGGGCCGCCCGTTCGCCAAGGGAGATGGCCCAAAGGGAGCCTTAGCCATGGAATACGGCATCGCGCTTGCGACGCACGCCGACAGCTGGAAGCTCGTCAAGCGCGCCGAGGAGCTCGGCTACGCGGCGGCCGGGTTCTTCGACACGCAGATGCTGAACGCCGATTTGTTCGTGGCGATGGGCGCGGCGGCAGTGGCGACGCAGCGCATCAAGCTCGTCACCAGCGTGCTCATTCCCTCGAACCGCATCGCGCCTTCGGCGGCGTGCGCGCTGGCCTCGCTCAACGCGCTGGCACCTGGCCGCGTCGAGTTCGGCATATCAACGGGCTTCACCGGGCGCCGCACCATGGGACTGAAGCGCATGAAGCAGGCCGACATGCGGGAATATATCCGCATCGTGCAGGGCCTGCTGCGCGGCGAGACGGTCGAATGGGAGTTCGAGGCGAAGCGCCGCAAGATCCGCTTCCTCACGCCCGAGATCGGCGCCATCAACATCAAGGACGAAATCCCGCTTTATCTCTCCGCCACGGGCCCGCGGGCGCGCGCGTTGGTGGCCGAGCTCGGCGCCGGCTGGATCTGTCCCTTGGGGCGCGCGCGCTCGGCCTTCGAGGCGCTCGCCGACATGAAGGAGAAGTGGCAGGCGGCCGGGCGCGACTCGAAGGACCTCGCAGGTTCATGGCGAGATCGGCGGCGCCGTCTTGCGCGACGGCGAGGCTTATGATTCCGAGCGCGTCAAGGACGAGGCCGGGTCCGACGGCGATGCTGCTCATCCACGACCTCGTCGAGGAGGAGATGCAGGATCGCGCCGCGTCCGGCCCCTTCCCGCCGTTCTTTGCCGCGGCGCTCGAGAAATACCGCGCGCTCTATCGGCGCATGGAGCCCGCCGACGCGCGCTATCTCGCAAACCATGTCGGGCACCTGATGTTCCTGAAGCCCGAGGAGCGCGCCATCTGCGATGCGGAGCTCATCAAGAATTTTTCCTGGACGGCGCCCAAGGAAGAATTGCGCGAACGCCTGCGCGCGCTGAAGGACGCGGGCTTTCGCCGCATCTCGGTGCAGATCCGCCAGCCGTATCCCGCGATGCTGGAGGATTGGTGGGACGTGTTCGAGGGCGTGTGAAGGGCGCCCCTCACTTGAGGCGCGAAGCAGCCTCCTTGACGTAGGAGAAATCGGCGAGCGGCGCCACCTCGGGCACGGACTTGACGAAGCCCAGTTGCCGCACGAGATCGACGTTCGCCTGCAGCGCGCCGAGATCGGGAATGCCGTCCGGATCGCGGTACTCGTCGTCCGACTTGGTGAAAATCCAATTCGTGAAGATGGCGGGCGGCTGCTTCATGAAATCGGCGATGACCTTGACCGCCTCGTCATGGTGCGCCGGATCCTGGTACCAGCGGATCGCGCGCAGCTCGTCCTCGAGATATGCCACGACCGCGGCGCGGTTCTTCTCGAGGAAGGAGGCGCGCCCGGCCAGCACCGCCATCTGCGAGCGCCCCATCGCGTCGGCTTGGGTGAAGAGCGTCCGCGCATAGGCGCGCACCGCGGGATCGGCGGTGAAGGGGCGCGCGCCGGCGATCAGATCCACCTTCTTCTCGGACAGCATCGCCGGCATGTTGGGAAACGCCGCCTCGACGATCGTCACGTCGCGCTTGTCCACGAGCCCGTGCTTCAAGAGCATGGCGCGGAGCGCGATGTCGATGGCGCTGCCGGCGCTGTTGGCGGCGGCGATCCTTCCCTTCATGTCGTCGATGGTGCGGACGGGCCCATCCTTCAGCACCAGGAACTCGTTCGAATAATGGCCCGGCACGCCGTCCTGAAACAAATCGGCGATGATGCGCAGGTCAGCTCATGCCGGCATTCTCGACCGCGATCGGCAGGCTCGAAAAGCCGAAGCCGCCGAAGTCGATCTCGCCGGCCGCGAGCGCGGTGATCATCGGCGGCGAGCCCTGGAAGCGGATCGGCTCGAGCGTGTAGGCGACCCCTTCATGCTGCGCGATCCCGGGCTTGGCGAACATGAGGAGCGGCGCGTCCGAGGTGGCCGAGACCCAGGCATAGCGCAGCTTCACCGGCTCGGCGCGCGCGGCGCCCGCAGCGAAGAGACACGGCAGGAGGGCGAAGGCGAGCGCGAGGAGACGTTTCATGCGCGGGTTGTGCGCGAAAAATCCGCGCGAAGCAAGCCGGCGGCGCGCTACGCCGTGACCTTCTCCTCCGCGCGCACGGCCGAAATGGCGCGCAGCAGCGCCGCCATCGCGTCATGCATGCCGGCGCCGCTGACGGCGGAGAGCGTCAGCACCGGGGATTTGCTGGCGCGCTTCAGCTTCGCCAGCTTCGCGGCAAGGTCTTTCGGCGCGACCGCGTCGGCCTTGCTCAAGGCGACGATCTCGGGCTTGCGCTCGAGCCCGTGCCCGTGCGCCAGAAGCTCGGCGCGGATCGTGCGCCACGCCGCGACCACATCGTCCCCCGTCGCGTCGACGAGATGGAGCAGCACGGCGCAGCGCTCGACATGGGCGAGGAAGCGATGGCCGAGCCCCGCCCCTTCGCTGGCGCCTTCGATGAGGCCGGGCAGGTCGGCCAGCACGAACTCGGCGTCGTCCAGGCGCACGACGCCCAATTGCGGGCGCAAGGTGGTGAAGGGATAGTCGGCGATCTTGGGCCTGGCGCGCGACACGACCGAAAGCAGCGTCGATTTCCCGGCGTTGGGCAAGCCGACGAGCCCGGCATCGGCGATGAGCTTCAAGCGCAGCCACACCCAGCGCTCCTCGCCGGGCCAGCCGGGCAGCGCCTTGCGCGGCGCGCGGTTGGTCGAGCTTTTGTAGTGCGCGTTGCCGTAGCCGCCGTCGCCGCCCTGCAACAGCACCTTGCGCACGCCCGCCCGCGTCAGATCGAGCAGCACGGTCTCCTTGTCCTGGTCCAGGATCTCGGTGCCTTGCGGCACGCGCAGCACGAGCGTTTGCCCATCGCCGCCGCTGCGGTTGGCGCCCATGCCGTGATGCCCGTTCTCGGCGCGGAAATGCTGCTGATAGCGGTAGTCGATGAGGGTGTTGAGGTTTTGCACGCTCTCGACCACGACGTCGCCGCCCTTGCCGCCATTGCCGCCGTCGGGCCCGCCGAAGGGAATGAATTTCTCGCGCCGGAACGCGACCGCGCCGGCGCCGCCGTCGCCGCTCTTCAGATAGATCTTGGCTTCGTCGAGAAACTTCATGGGCGGGTCACGCGATCGCGAGACCGCGCCGGGCTAGTCCGCGGCCTCGGGCGCCGCCGCCGCCTCGGGCACGATCGAGATGAAGGTGCGCCCGCGCGTCGTCGTGTGGAATGCGACCGCGCCCGTGACGGTGGCAAAGAGCGTGTGGTCGCGGCCCTGGCCGACGTTGCGCCCGGGATGGAACTTGGTGCCGCGCTGGCGCACGAGGATGTTGCCCGGCACGACGATCTCGCCGCCGAATTTCTTGACGCCGAGGCGGCGGCCGGCGCTGTCGCGGCCGTTGCGCGAGGAGCCGCCCGCTTTCTTGTGTGCCATGGGGCCTCCTAGGGGGCCGTGATGCCGGTGATGCGCAGCACCGTCAGATTCTGGCGATGGCCGCGCTTGCGCCGGTAATTGTGGCGCCGCTTCTTCTTGAAGATGATGACCTTGTCGGCTTTTTCCTGCGCCACGACCTCGGCCGTGACCGAGGCGCCCGAAAGCGCCGGCTTGCCCGAGCGCAGCTCCGCGCCCTCGCCGCCCACCATCAGCACGTCGTCGAGCGTGACCGACGCGCCGGGCTCGGCCGCAAGCCGCTCGACCTCGATCACGTCGTCCTTGGCGACGCGGTACTGCTTTCCGCCGGTGCGGACGACTGCGAACATGGAAAGGGCCGGTCCTGAGCCGAAATTCGAACGGACGGGAAGGCCCGTCCGCATCGCCGGGACTATAGCGTTGACGCCTTGCCTGTCAACCGGGCGGGGCGATATAAGCCGCATTCCGCCGCGGGAGAGGTGCCGGAGTGGTCGATCGGGGCGGTCTCGAAAACCGTTGTGCCCTTTACTGGGCACCGAGGGTTCGAATCCCTCCCTCTCCGCCAACCAGCCTGCCGGCAGCTTGCGTGGTCCGTTGACGGGCTTGCCCGGCCATTCTTCGGCGCGTCGCAGGCGCCGCTAGAACAACGTGCTTACGGGTCCTCGCGCGGGCGGCATCGCTGCGCCGGCAATCCGGCTTGGGATCGCGGGAACGGTCTGGGGCGTGTCGCGATCGTCCGTGCCGGGATTCCAGTGGTCATGGACGCGAAGGGCCGAACACGCCGGCAAAGCGTTCGAAGTGCGGAAGGAATTTTCGGCGTCGGCCCGGACCAAATGTAGCGCGAACAAACCCCGGCCCAAAGCGGGCCGAAGCGGTGCGCATCCTGGTCGATGCGAGTGACCGAGGAGCGTCGGCTGCAGTGCCATTCGTGGCTCGGTCGCAAGGGAAAGGACACGCGGAAGACACGCACCGAAGCGTTTATGTCCGCTCACGTCTCTCGCGCCGGGTATCCGATTCGAGGCTAGAATGGGCGTGAGGCTACGACGCTGTGCAGGCGGCGGGAAGTTCGGTCATGAAATATCAATCGAGCCCCTCTCATAGAGCTCTCATTCTCGCCTCGATCGTGGGTCCGGCTCTGTTGTTCGTCGCGGTCGCGATTTGGAGCTGGAACGTCGTTCGCGACGACACCGATTCCGACATACTCCGCGGCGGTGCGATCCTGCATGAGCAAGGGTTGCGACTCATGCAGGTCGACCAGCAGCTTCTGCACCGGATCGATGATCGGGTCGCAGGCATGGAGTGGCCGGAGATCATCAAGGAAGAAGCAACGCTGCGGGAGTTTCTCGAGTCCGCCGTCTCGGAGATCAAGGAAGTCAATACCGCGTTCATTGTCGATGCAGATGGAACGCCTCAGGTTTCGAGTGGCTTTTTTCCGTTGCTCGCTCGAGTTAATCCCGCGCTCACGGCGGGTGCGGTTCGTGACCGCCCCGAGTTCCTCGCATTGCGCGAAGGACAGTCCTTCGTCATCGGGAAGCCCCACAAGAGTCTCGTTACAGGAGAGCCGGTGATCGACGTCGCGGCGCGTCTTTCCTCGCGTGACGGCTCGTTCCGGGGCGCCGCGGTCCTCATCATTTCGACAGATCGCCTGGCAAGCGTTTGGAAGAGCATCGTCGATCCGGGCGACAGCGTCAGCCTGGTTGAAGCCGATGGGACCGTCTTGGCGCGCTATCCGTCCGTGCCGATCACCGGAGAGCTGCCGCATTTCAACGCCAGCTCCATGACAGCGATCACCTCCGCCGATAGCGGTATCTTCGACTCGGCTCCGTCTGCCATCGACGGGATTGTTCGCCGCGCAGGGTTCAGAAAACTCGGCGAATTTCCCTTGTACATCGTTTATGCGATCGCGCAGTCGAATATCCGGCAGCAATGGTATCCGACCGTCGCTGCCTTCGGCTGCTTGTCTCTGGCGGCCGCGGCCGGCTTGGCTTTTGCCGCGCTTGCGGTCATTCGCCGTGCCCGCGGCGAGGAGCGGGAGCGGCGCTTCTCACAGCTCCTGATCGAGAACAGCATCGACGGGATCGTCGGCAAGGATAGCTCCCTGCGGTACACGGTCTGGAGCCGCGGTATGGAGCTCATGACGGGCATTCCTCGGGATCGCGTGGTCGGCCGGCGAACCGAAGACGTGTTCGAACGGAATGCCGTAGGCATCGCGCCCGCCGACGTTTGGCTCGATGCGCTTGCCGGGCGAACCACCTCCGTCACCGATCAACCTTACAAATTTCCGCAGACAGGTCGTTACGGGTTCTACGATCAGACCCTATCGCCGTTACGCGATGGCGAGGGGACCATCATCGGCGCAATTGCGTTCGTCCATGACGCGACGGAGCGCCATCGCGTCGAGGCAGAATTGCGACAGGCGCAGAAAATGGAAGCGGTGGGACAGCTCACCGGCGGCATCGCTCACGATTTCAATAATCTCCTGACGGTCATCTTCGGAAACCTCGAGATTTTGCAGCGCCGTACGGGCCCCGACACCGAAAGCATGAAACTCATTGACGCATCGGTCCGCGCCGCCGAGCGCGCAGCGACGTTGACGCATCACCTTCTTGCCTTCGCGCGCCGCCAGCCCCTCGTTCGCAGGCCGCTCGATCTCAATCGTCTCGTTGCCGGGATGTCGGATTTGCTGCATCGCACGCTGGGCGATCGAATAACAATTGAAACGATCCTCGCTGACGGTACTTGGCGCGTTTCCGCCGATGCAAATCAGCTCGAGAACGCGCTCCTCAATCTGGCTGTCAACTCGCGCGACGCGATGCCCGAGGGAGGACGGCTGACGATCAAGACAGGGATGATAACGGTTGATGAGAGTTATGCCGCGAGCCATCAGGATCTGGCACCCGGCGAATATGGGCTGATCGAAGTCGGCGACACTGGAACGGGCATGCCGGAGAGCGTCATCGCTTCCGCCTTCGAGCCGTTTTTTACGACCAAAGAGGTCGGCAAGGGCAGTGGCCTCGGTCTGTCGCAGGTCTACGGCTTCGTCAAACAGCTTGGCGGCCACGTCACCATTGGCAGCCAGCTTGGCCATGGCACGACGGTGACGCTGTATTTTCCGCGCCTCGCCGACGACAAGCCCGTCGACCGCCCGAGGCCCGACGCCCGCGCCGAGCCGTTTGCGCTCCCTCGCCGCGGCAACGAAACCATTCTCGTTGTCGAGGATGACGACGACGTTCGCGATCACGTCAAGGAGCTGCTGCGGGAACTGGGCTATCACGTGCTCGTGGCCTCGAACGGGGCCAACGCATTGGAAATCCTTGAAAACACCGAGGGGGTGAAGCTCCTGTTCACGGATATTGGGCTGCCTGGCGAGCTCAGCGGCCTCGAACTTGCCGACGAGGCGATCGCGCGGCAACCGCAGATGAAAGTTGTCTTCGCCACTGGATATGGGACCAAGACCGTCGTCCATCAGGCGCAATCCGAGGCCGGTCCCGATATCCTGCAAAAGCCCTTCACGTTCTCTCGTCTTGCCGCGAAGATCCGGCAGGTCCTCGATCACGCTTAGGTATCGGCACGTGAGGTCAACCGCGATGGCGCCTGCCTTCGACGCCGATTTTCGGGCCCGCTTGCGCGATCTATTGGCGTGGCGGCGCGACGTCCGCAGCTTCAGGCACGAGCCTCTGCCGGGCGATGCCATTCCCCGCCTGCTCGAGATTGCAATGCTCGCGCCATCGGTTGGGCTCAGCCAGCCCTGGCGTTTCGTCACTGTCGATGACGCGGAGAGAAGATCGCTGGTCCGCAGAAACTTCGAGCGCTGCAACGCCGAGGCTTTGGCCGCGCAAGCGTCCGAGCGGGCGACGCTTTATGCACGCCTCAAACTGGCCGGCCTCGATGATGCGCCATGCCACCTCGCCGTATTTGCCGACCGGGCAACGGATCAAGGCCACGGGCTTGGGCGGCGCACGATGCCGGAGATGGTCGAGTATTCGGCCGTCGCGGCGGTCCATACTCTGTGGCTTGCCGCCCGCGCCGAAGGCATCGGGATGGGGTGGGTCTCCATTCTCGATCCTGACGAGATTGCGACAACGCTCGACGTGCCGGCGGAGTGGAAGTTCATCGGCTATTTCTGCCTCGGCTTCCCGCAACAAGAAGACGACATACCGGCGTTAGAGCGAGCGGCGTGGGAACGGCGTCGCTCCCGCTCATTCATTCTTCTCCGGCGCTGACATGCCGCCTCGGCCGCCCTACGGCAGGGTCGCAGCCGAGATTTAGTGGTTCGCGTTCGCGAACGTGATCATGTCGGTGCGCGTCCGTCACCCATTTGGTCGTCGCCGCCCCCATGTGCCTGCGGCATGGCGGACGTCTCGACGCAGCTCCGATGGCCATCCGCCCCTAAGCGACCAGCACCTCAGGGCCGCCCCAATCCACCGCGCGAGTTGCAAGTAATGCCGATCTCGGCGCTGAGTAGTTTCCGACGCTGCCGGCCGCAACATCTTCGATCTATGCTTGTCCTGCGAATGAGAGGCTGCACGCTGGCACGCGGCATCAGGCCCCTATCCAGTCCGACGACATGCGAAGTGCAGATGATCCTCGTTGAAGGACACTGACATGACTGCGTTGAAATTGGCTTTTGCTGCGGCGGTCCTGCTCGCGCTGGGCGGCTGCGTCGTCGATCCCTATGGCGGCCCTGGCTACTATGGCGAATCCGGATACTATGGCGGCTCCGGCTACTATGGCGGCTCCAATTACTATGGCGGCCCTGCCTATTATGGCGACTCCGGATACTACGGCGGCCCGGGCGTCGGCGTGAGTGTCGGTGTGTCCGATGGACACCGAGACGAGCGACCATCGCTGACGACCGATCGCCGGCAGCGCAGCGGAATGATACGGAGCGAGCTTCGCAGTAGCCATCCGGCGAGCATTGCGGCGGCTCGCGCCGCTTCGCCGTGACGGTCTCCCGCAGATCGGGCCGAACGGCAAGGAATCCCACCCGATGATGACCATCAATATGCTGCTCGTGCAGCCGCTCATCGCCCTCATTGCCGGAATACTGATCCTCATCATCCCGCGGCTGCTGAACTATATCGTCGCCATCTACCTCATCATTATCGGTCTGTCGGGGTTGCTGCCCCATCTGGCACGGTAAGAGCCGATCCTGCCGCCGCGCGCGGCATTGCACCGGCAAACGGGGCGGCCCCTGAGTACATTCCGATCCTGCTGGCGCGATGGCTTTCGCACCATGTTCTTTCACAACGGTCAAAGGTTTGATGGAGGTTGTCATGGGTTTGATTCTTCTCATCGTCGTCGTGGTCCTGCTGTTCGGCGGTGGCGGCGGCTATTACGCGCACAGCTACTACGGCGGGCCTGGGCTCGGCGGCGTGCTTGGCCTGGTCGTTCTCGTTCTCCTGGTGGTCTGGTTCTTCGGCGGCGGCGTGCACAGGATCTAGCCGTCTGCCAACCATCCGCCGAACCGGCGGCGCCCGAGCCTATTGCGGGCGAAGGCGATGCCGCGTCATGGCCATCGCGAGCCGCTTCGGCTGGCGCTGCCGATGACGAAAAACACTCGATCGAGGAAGAACGATGGACGGTCTCTCCAGCAGCCGCCGCGGCGCCGCGCCCTGGCTGATCGACGAGATTCCTTTTCAGAATCTCGACCATGCCGAGGTCCATGATGACCGGCAGCTGTTCTACATGCTGGCCGGCGCGTCCTTCGTCGAGATCACATCCGACCTCTATACCGGCAACCTCGTCGCATTCTATCGCGGCGATGACGAGGTCACCTCGTGGCTGTCGCAACAGTGGGAACCGGAGGAGCTGCAGCACGGCGCGGCGTTGAAACGCTATGTCGAGACCGCCTGGCCGGAGTTCGACTGGATGGCCGGTTATCGCGGCTTTTTCGCGGAATATTCCCGCTGCTGCGCGGTCGGCCTGCTCGCCGCCACGCAAACATTGGAGCTCGCCGCGCGCTGCGTCGTCGAGACCGGCACCGCCACTTTCTACCGCGCGCTGTCGGAGATGACGGCCGAACCGGTGCTGAAGCAGCTCATCACCAATATCAGCGTCGACGAGGTGCGGCACTACAAGCACTTCTACCGCTTCTTCCAGCGCTATCACGAGCGCGAGGCGACGAGCCGCCTCGCCGTGCTGCGCACCCTCTGGCAGCGCACGACCGAAGTCGATGCCGAGGACGCGTTTCTCGCCTTCAAGCACGTCTTCCTCGCCGCCAATCCAGGCAGCGAATTTCAGCGCGGCGATTACGACGCCTTTCGCGCCGGCGTACGAAAGCTCGCCAAGCGGCACTATCCGCATGACATGGCGGTGCGGATGATGCTCAAGCCGCTCGAGCTGAGCCCGCCCGTCGTCCGGGCGATCGTCCCGCCGATCGTCTCGGCCGCGCGGTTCCTGTTCTTGCGCTAAAGCGAAAGCATCCCTGCGGCAACCGCGGTCGGCGGCATGCCGGTCATGGAAACTCCCCGCCGCCTGGTGCAGGCGACGGGGAGCTCCGGACGATTTGTCGTGAACGCGCGATCGAACGCGATCGCGCAGCGTCCGATTACTGGCTGATGAGCAGAACTTCGACCCGCCCGTCGTGACTGAACTGCGGATCGTTGAAGGCGCCCTGCTGGATCCTGGCATCCGACACGCCTGCCTGCATGAGCGCGGTGCGAACGGCACCGGTGCGCGCGTCACGCAAGCCATCGTTGGCCGACGACATGTTGCCGTCGAGTCCGACCTGGAGCGACGGGTTCCTGCCGAGATACCTGGCGATCTCGGAGATCGTGCTCTGGCTCGAAACCTGGATGTCCGAGCTACCGCGGTCGAACGCGATATCACGGTATGGAGTCCAGCCATTCACGATCCCGGCTGGACCGGACGGGCCCATCGGGCCGGTTGGTCCCTGCGCGCCTGCCGGGCCCGAGCTGCCGCTGCCACCGCTGGCACCGGCCATGACCACGCCACGCGAGCCGGTCTGTCCACTCATGCCCTGCATTCCGGCCGCGCCGGTATTGCCGACGGGTCCGGTCGGGCCGATCGTCGTCGGGCCTTGCGCGCCCATAACGCCGACTGCGCCTTGCGGGCCAGCCGGACCGGCGGGACCGGTCGGGCCGGTTGGACCAACGGCACTATATCCCTGCGCGCCCGTCTGTCCGGCCGCGCCCTGCGCGCCGGAAGGACCGATCGCGCCGGTCGGACCGCGAGCGCCGATCATGACGGCTCCCGAAGGTCCGGTAGAACCCATGGCGCCTTGCGATCCGGCAGGACCGGACGGGCCCATCGGGCCGGCAGGACCTGTCGTTCCGCCTCCGGCGGCGCCCGTCAGACCGACCGGGCCTTGCGGACCGGCGGGACCGGACGGACCGGTAAAGCCGGCAGGGCCGACCAGGTTGGCTTGCTGGGACGTCGTGTATGTCGATTGGGATGTCGTCGTCTGGCTGTCGGGTGTGGCTGCAAGCCGCAGCCGACACCGCGATCGCCGCAATGAGAATTGCGCGTTTCATCGGAAATCCTCCAAGTGGGTTTGAACTGCCTGTGCTGTGACGACCCCGTCCGCTTGCGTGAGCAAGGTTCGGCGGCGGAGGATCTCCGGGTGATGATTGATTTCCGGAGTTCTACGTGACGGCACGCTACAGAGCGCGGATCGACACCGATAGGATCGGACTCTACTCAGAGATGCGCCGCTGTCGTGCGCATGTCGTATTACGCGCCGCGCATCTCTCCACGCTCGATCGCCGTCGCGAGAGCGCACGGCGCGCCTAGGTAAATTCCGGGCCTGCCGCGCCACGCCGCAATGCAATATCGCTGTGCTTCCGATGCTGCGACCGTTGCCTCTTTCGAGCACGTCGCACCGACAACGAGCCACGGGACGCCGCTGTCGCAGCGGACGAACCTTTGGCTATCGCGGGGCTGGAGCAACAGGAGATACCATGACCGACGCCAAGATGCCGCCGAACGAGAACGACCGCGCCGAGCAGGCGAAGCGAGAGCCGGTGGATCAGCGCGCACAGCAGAGCCGGACGAATACGGCGGCGCAGCCGGGTGAGCGCGCGTCACCGGGACGCAGGCCGCTTTTTCGCAGCTGAACGAGCGTGCGCGCTGAAGCTGATCCCGCGCATCGGCCAATGCCGACTTCTCGCGGTCGGACCTGAGTAGTTTCCGATTCTACCGCCTCCGTTTGGCGGGCGGCTATCGTCGAGACCAGCAACGAGTGAACCTGATTGCCGGCCGAGCGCGGCGCGCGCGGTGGTGGCGCAACCGGCAGCTCGTGCCCCGCTTCACGAAACATGAGGGATACCCCGCGATGAAAGCCTTCGTCTATTTGGGGCCCGGCAAAAAGGCCCTCGAAGAGCGGCCAAAACCGGACATCACGGCGCCCACGGACGCGATCGTCAAGGTGACGAAAACGACCATCTGCGGCACCGACCTGCACATCCTCAAGGGTGACGTCCCGAGTTGCGACCAGGCCGCATTCTCGGTCATGAGGGCGTCGGCATCGTCGAGAGCGTCGGATCGGCCGTCGCGTCGTTCAAGCCGGGCGACCGCGTCCTGATCTCGTGCATCACCGCCTGCGGCAAATGCGCCTTTTGCCGCAAGCTCATGTTCTCGCACTGCACCACCGGCGGCTGGATCCTCGGCAACAGGATCGACGGCACTCAGGCCGAGTACGTCCGCATCCCGCATGCGGACACGAGCCTCTATCGCATTCCCAAGGATGCGGACGAAGAGGCGCTGGTGATGTTGAGCGATATCCTGCCGACCGGCTTCGAGTGCGGCGTGCTCAACGGCAGGGTTCAGCCCGGGATGCACGGTTGCGATCGTCGGCTCGGGGCCGATCGGGCTCGCCGCGCTGCTCACCGCGCAGTTCTACGCGCCGGCCGCGATCATCATGATCGATCTCGACGATAAGCGCCTGGAAATGGCCAAGCGCTTCGGCGCCACGGCGACCATCAACAGCGCCGACGGCAAGGCTCAGGAAGCGGTCATGAAGCTGACCGGCGGGCGCGGCGTCGACACCGCCATCGAGGCGGTCGGCATTCCGGCCACGTTCGAGCTGTGCGAAACGCTTCTCGCGCCGGGTGGCGTCATCGCCAATATCGGGGTGCATGGAATGAAGGTGGCGCTCCATCTCGAGCGCCTGTGGGACCGCAACATCACCATCACCACGCGGCTGGTCGACACGGTCAGCACGCCGATGCTGCTCAACATTCTGCAGTCGCACAAGATCGATCCCAAGCTCCTGATCACCCATCATTTCAAGCTCGACCGCATCCTCGATGCCTACGAGACGTTCGGGCACGCCGCCAACACCGGCGCGCTCAAGGTGATCATCGAGGCGTAACGACATCGCGGCGACACTCTCCGCGTGTCGATCGACAGCATTGAAAGAGGACCAACTCATGACCTACCAGAGCGTCAATCCCGCCGACGGCAAGCTCCTGAAGAAGTTCGACGAGCTGACCGACAAGGAGCTCGAGACCAAGCTTGCGGCCGCCGCGAGCTTGCTTCGAGACCTGGCGGCACAAGACCTATGCCGAGCGGGCAGTCGATCGTCGCCAAGGCGGCCGCGATCATGCACGACGAGGTCGACGAGCTTCGCGCACACGATGACGCTCGAGATGGGCAAGCGCATCAACGAGGCGCGCGGCGAGGTCGAGTTCAGCGCGCGAATCCTCGCCTACTACGCCAAGAACGCCGAGCGCTTCCTCGCGCCGGTGAAGCTGCATCCGACCAACGGCGAAGCCCACATGGAGAGCAGCCCGATCGGCGTGATCTTCGGCGTCGAGCCGTGGAACTTTCCCTACTACCAGCTTGCGCGCGTCGCCGGCCCGCATCTGATGGCGGGCAACGTCCTGGTGGTGAAGCACGCCGGCTGCGTGCCGCAATGCGCGATCGCCTTCGAGAAGCTTTGGATCGAGGCGGGCGCGCCGGTCGGGCTGTATACCAATCTGCTGATCTCGCACGATCAGTCGGACCGCGTCGTCGATGACCCGCGCATCAAGGGCGTGGCGTTGACCGGCAGCGTCGCGGCCGGCAAGAGCATCGCCGCCCGAGCTGGACAGAACCTCAAAGTCGTCGTCGATGGAGCTCGGCGGCAGCGACGCGTTCATCGTTCTCGACGACGCCGATCTCGACCATACCATCAAGTGGGCGGTCTGGGGCAGAATGTACAACACCGGACAAACCTGCTGCGCGGCCAAGCGATTCATCGTCGTCGAAGAAATCGCCGACAAATTCCTGGAGAAGTTTCAGGCCGCGCTTGCGCGCTCTCAAGGCCGGCGATCCGATGGACGAGAAGACGACGCTCGGTCCGCTGTCCACCGAATCGGCCTTGGTGGATCTTCTGAAGCAGGTCGATGGCGCGGTCTCCAAGGGCGCCAAGGTGGTCATGGGCGGCAAGCGTATCGATCGTCCGGCTCGTTCATGCAGCCGACGATCCTGACCGACGTCAAGCCGGACAACCCGGCCTTCAGAGACGAATTCTTCGGCCCGGTCGCGCTGTTCTTCCGGGTCAAGGACGAAGACGAGGCGATCGCGCTCGCCAACGACTCCGACTTCGGATTGGGCGGCTCCGTCTTCACCAAGGACGTCGCGCGCGGCAAGCGCGTCGCGAGCCGTGTCGAGACCGGCATGATGTTCATCAACAACATCGACTGGTCCGATGCCGAACTGCCGTTCGGCGGCATCAAGAACTCCGGCTACGGGCGCGAGCTCGGCGACATGGGCATCCAGGAGTTCGTCAACAAGAAGCTGGTTCGCTACGTCGCGGCCGAAGCGCCGCTGTAACGCATCGACGGCACCGGCGAGGCTGCAGTCGCATCGATGAGGCGATTCCGCTCAGCGGAGTTCCTCATCGAGCCGCCGCGATCGCTCTGGCAGCCATCGAGGACCACTAGGAGCGCCCAATGTACGTCAATGTCGCGGTTCTGAAGGAAACCCAGCCGCACGAACGGCGCGTGGCGCTGGTGCCGTCGGTCGCGCCCAAGCTGATCAAGCTCGGCGCGAAGCTGCACATGCAGTCGGGCGCGGGCGACGCCATCAAGCTGGCCGACGCCGCGTTCAAGGACGTCGCCTTCATCGACGATCGCAAGGCATTGGTCGCCGACGCCGACGTGGTTCTTGCCGTGCAGCCGCCGGCGCTCGAGGTGATCGGCGCGATGAAGGAAGGCGCCATCCTCATCTCCTTCATCTATGCGGACAAGGAGCCGGCGCTGGTGCAGCGCCTGCTGGACAAGAAGATCACCTGCTTCGCCATGGAACGCGTGCCGCGCATCACGCGCGCGCAGGCGATGGACGCGTTATCGAGCCAGTCCGCGCTCGCGGGATATTACGCGGTGCAGCTCGGCGCCACCCATCTCGCCCGCATCCTGCCGAAGATCACCACGGCGGCCGGCGCGATCGGGCCGGCCAAAGTCCTGGTGATGGGCCTCGGCGTCGCGGGCCTCGAGGCGATCGCCACGGCGCACCGTCTGGGCGCGGTCGTCGAAGGCTATGACGTGCGCCCGGAAACCGAGGAACAGGCGCTGTCCCTGGGCGCGAAATTCGTCGAGACCGGCGTCGATGCGCGCGGCCCCGGCGGCTATGCGCGCGAGCTGAGCGCGGAGGAAAAGAGCAAGGTCGCCGCCGTGCTGACCCAGCACATTCAGCAGGCCGACCTCATCATCACCACCGCCGCCATTCCCGGCCGGCCCTCGCCGAAGCTCATCAGCAAGGCGCAGGTCGCGGGCATGAAGGCCGGGCGCCGTGATCGTCGATCTCTCCGCCGAGGGTGGCGGCAATTGCGAAGACACGCGAGCCGGGCGAAACGGCACAGATCGGCGGCGTGACGATCGTGGCGCCGCTCAACGTGCCGTCGCTGCTCGGCGAGGATGCCAGCGAGCTCTATGCGAAGAACCAATACAACCTGCTCGCCCTGATGATGAAGGACAACATCATCACGATCGATTGGGACGACGAGGTTCTCGCCAAGACCGCCCTCACGCATGCCGGCAAGATGCGGAAAGACGCCCCGAGCCAGGAGCCCAAGCCCAGCGGCGCAACCAAGCACCCGGCCGCCGGGTCGGCACCGAAGGCGGCTTGAGCCCGAGCATGGAGACCGCCATGGCACCCGAGATGCAGATCACCGGATTCGTCGCCCTCTACATCTTCATGCTCGCCGCCTTTGCCGGCTGGGTGATCATCGGCCGCGTGCCGGCGATCCTGCACACGCCGCTCATGTCGGGCTCGAACTTCGTGCACGGCATCGTCGTGGTCGGCGGGCTGTTCGCTCTGCTCAACGCGAGCACGGTTGCGGAACAGGCCATCGGCTTCGTCGCGGTGCTGCTCGGCGCCGGCAATGCCGCGGGCGGCTTTGCCGTCACCGATCGCATGCTCGCGATGTTCCAGGTGAGCGGCCATCAGGCCAAGCACGCGAAGCCCCGTCACGCGCGGGCCGCCCGCGCGAAGAAAGGTTGAGGAACCGAAATGCTTGTCCTGCTTCCGCAACTGATCATTGGCGCGACCGATCTCGCCGCGGCCTTTCTCTTCATGTATGGCCTGAAGCGCATGTCGTCGCCGGTGACGGCGCCGTCGGGGATCTTCGTCGCCGGCCTCGGCATGCTGGTCGCCGTACTGGCGAGCTTCCTCTACGTGTTCGGCGTCGGCGCGGCGGCCAGGCCCTATCTGCCGGTCAATATCGGGCTCGCAATCATCGCCCTCATCGTGGGCGGGGGCGCCGCCTGGTGGAGCGGCCGGAAGGTCGCGATGACGTCCATGCCGCAAATGGTGGCGCTCTACAACGGCATGGGCGGCGGCGCCGCCGCGGCGATCGCCGCGGTCGAGCTGTTCGGCAACAAGGCCGTGGGCGCGACCCAGCTGGTCGTCACGTTGATCGGCGCGCTGATCGGCGCCGTATCGCTGTCCGGCTCGCTCATTGCCTGGGCCAAGCTCGACGGCGTCATCAACAAGCCGCTGCGGGTGCCGGGTCAGCAAGCCTGCAACGGCGTGGTCATGCTGGCGACCCTCGTCGTCGGCGGCTACATCGTGTTCGCGGCGCAGAGCGGTGCGCATCCGCTGCTCGCCATGCCCGGGTTGATCGGCCTGTTCTTCGCCTGCGCGCTCGTCTTCGGCGTGCTGATGACGCTGCCGATCGGCGGGGCGGACATGCCGGTCGTGATCTCGATCTACAATGCCTTCACCGGTCTCGCGGTCGGGCTCGAAGGGTTCGTGCTGCAGAACCCGGCGCTGATGATCGCCGGCATGGTGGTCGGCGCCGCCGGCATGCTCCTGACGCTGCTCATGGCCAAAGCCATGAACCGCTCGGTCAGCAATGTCCTGTTCACGAATTTCGGTGCCGCCCCCAAGCACAAGCACAGCGACATCAAAGGCAGCCTCAAGCCGATCGAGGCCGGCCGACGCCGGCATCTTCATGCGCTATGCCAGCTCCGTCATCATCGTTCCGGGCTATGGTCTTGCCGTCGCGCAAGGCCAGCAGAAGCTCTATGAATTCGTGAAGCTGCTGCAGGCGGCGGGCGTGTCCGTCAAATTCGCGGTCCATCCCGTGGCCGGACGAATGCCCGGTCAAATGGACGTGCTGCTGGCCGAGGCCGGCGTGCCCTACGACCTCATCTTCCAGCTGGAAGACATCAACGACGATTTCGCCACCACCGACGTCGCTCTCGTCATCGGCGCCAACGACGTGGTGAACCCGGCGGCGCGCACCGACAAATCCTCGCCGATCTTCGGCATGCCGATCCTCAATGCCGACAAGGCCAAGAAGGTCTATGTCGTCAAGCGCGGCGAGGGCAAGGGCTATGCCGGCATCGTGAATGCGCTGTTCTACGCCGACAACTGCAACATGGTGTACGGCGACGCCCAGGCGGTGCTGGTGAAGATGATCGAGGCGGTGCGAGGGTTGGGGCTGTCCGCCGCCGCTTGACCGGCGGCCGAGCCGTCACCGGCGATACTCGCCCCCCGGTTCGGCATAGTAGCGATGGAAATCTCTCTCATAGGCTTGATCGATCGTCATGGACGGATCGTAGACCGGGCTGTCCTTGACCTTCTGACGATCGACGTTGAGGTGCACCAGTCTCTCCGTCCAGTCGATTTCTGCTGCCGATCGCGGCGAAATCAGGACCTTCTTTGCCGGCCACCAGTTCTTCGTGTCGACGACAAGGTAACGGATGCTCCAATCGGCCTCGTCCAGGAGAAAATCCTCGACGTGACCGATCTCGCCGTCCGTGGCATGGATGTGATATCCGGTGACCGCTTCGATGCTGCGGAGATGCGGGTCCTCCTTGCTTCGCCACGTACCGGCAATTTCCATCACGCTCGCGTTGGATTCCGGGGACGGCGATGCCGTCATGGCGCCGCCGATGCCGCCCATGAAGCCGTAACCGCCCATGTTGAAGCCGCTACCCCAATACGGGCTCCAGCCGTAGTAGTCGTAAATGCTGGTCTCGACCTGCCGCGAAACCGGCCGCTCGGTGTCGATGTCGGGGCTGTCCTTGACCTGCTGCATGGTCAATCTGACCGCGAACTCCCGGCGCCCGGAATCCGGGTGATGACCCAACACCGAGGGCGGCAGAAGGACTTTGCGGCCGGAGAGCCAATTGCCGGTATCGACGACCATCCAGCGAACCTGCCAGCTGGCATCGTCGAAAAGAAAGTCGATGACGGTGCCAAGCCGGCCGTCGCTGGCCGCGATCGCGTAATCATTGATCGCTGAGGCTTTCCACAACATGATGCGCTCCGGCATGTCCAATCGCATCGATATTAGATATCGCGCGAACGCATCGGCAGATTCGGAAAATACCCAGTTGCCCGCCAGGCGATGCCGCGGCAGCGCCTCACGCGGGTTTTGCCGACTGGAACAGATGCGCGATGGCGTCTTGCGCCGCCTGTTGGATCTGATGCAGGTGTTTTTCGCTGCGGAAACTCTCGGCATAGATCTTGTAGACATCCTCCGTGCCGGACGGCCGCGCCGCGAACCATCCGTTCTCGGCAATCACCTTGATCCCGCCGAACGCTTGGCCGTTGCCCGGGGCGGCGGTGAGCTGCGCGCGGATCGGCTCGCCGGCAAGTTCCTTCATTGCGATCCGCTCGGGCGATACGGTCTGCAACAGATCTCTCTGTTCTTGCGTCGCGGGCGCGTCGATCCTCTCGTAGAAGGGCACGCCCAACTCGCGCGTGAGGCGCTGCGTAGAGCTCGCCCGGGTCGCGCTTGGTTCGCGCCGTGATCTCGGCGGCAAGGAGACCGAGAGTCAGCCCATCCTTGTCGGTCGTCCAGACCGATCCGTCGCGGCGGAGAAACGACGCGCCGGCGCTTTCCTCGCCGGCGAAGCCGAGCGTGCTGCCGAGCAGGCCATCGACGAACCATTTGAATCCCACGGGCACTTCGACGAGCTTGCGGCCAAGCTTCGCGACGACGCGGTCGATGATCCCGCTGCTGACGACGGTCTTGCCGACCGCGCAGCCGTGACCCCATTCGGGGCGGTTGCCGTACAGATACGAAATGGCGGCCGCGAGGTAATGATTGGGATTCATCAGGCCGCTCGAGCGGGTCACGATGCCGTGCCGGTCGGCGTCGGTGTCGTTGGCGAAGGCGACGTCGAATTTGTCGCGCATGCCGATGAGCCGCGCCATGGCATAGGGCGACGAGCAATCCATTCGGACTTTGCCATCCCAATCGACCGTCATGAAGCGAAAGGTGGGATCGACCGCGTCGTTCACGATCGTCGCGGCGATGCCATAGCGTTCGATGATGGGTTGCCAGAAATGGACGCTCGCGCCGCCCAGCGGATCGATCCCGATCTTCACCCCGGACGCGCGGATCGCGTCCATGTCGACGACGTTGGCGAGGTCGGCGACATAGGCGCCGATATAGTCGTGCTGGTGAATTTGGGGCGATTTGCGGGCGCGGTCATAGGGCATTCGGCGCACGCCATCGAGATCCTTCTCGAGCAGCGTGTTCGCGGCGCGCTCGATCCACCCCGTAACGTCGGTATCGGCCGGGCCGCCATTCGGCGGGTTGTACTTGAAGCCGCCATCCTCGGGCGGATTGTGCGACGGGCGTGATGACGATCCCGTCGGCGAGACCGCTCGTGCGGTTCTTGTTGTAGGCGAGGATCGCATGCGAAACGACGGGCGTCGGCGTGTATCCGCCGCGCGCGTCGATCATCACGTCAACCGCGTTGGCGGCGAACACCTCGAGCGCGCTTGCCAGCGCCGGCTCGGACAGCGCGTGCGTGTCGATGCCGATGTAGAGCGGCCCGGTGATGCCGCGGCCGCTCCGGTAATGACAGATCGCCTGGCTGATCGCCAGGATATGCGCCTCGTTGAAGGCGTCATCGAAGGCCGAGCCGCGATGACCCGACGTGCCGAACGCCACGCGCTGCGCGGGAACCTTCGGATCCGGCTTGCCGGTGAAATAGGCCGTCACCAGCCGCGGCACGTTGACCAGCAGCGATGGCTCGATCGGTTTGCCCGCGCGCGGGCTCACATTTTCGGGCATGAGGTTCCTCGCAATGCGCGCAACGGGGAAATCATCCGAGGACGACCCGCACGCGATGGGTCGCGCCGTCGTCCACAAGAGGGACGCGCGCTTGATGTCCCGGCAGCGCCACGCCGTCGAGTTCCGCGCGCACGACGCCGCGGCTCACGCCGGCTGGATTCTCGACCCGTATGTCGTAGCGGGCGGAATGGTATCGGAACGAGATTGCGAAGTGCGGCCATTTCCTTGGGATGCAGGGATCGATCAGCAGCGCCGCTCCCTGCAGGCGGAACCCGAGGATCCATTCGAGGCCGGCCCGGTACATCCATCCGGCCGAGCCGGTGTACCAGGTCCATCCGCCGCGGCCGACATGGGGCGGCGTGGAATAGAGGTCGGCGCAGACGACGTAGGGCTCGACCTTGTAGCGTTCTACGGCGACGGGCGTGCGCGCGTGATTGATCGGGTTCAGGATCGAGAACAGCTCGCCGGCCTTGTCGCCGTCGCCGAGCATCGCGCATGCGATCACCGACCAGACGGCGCCATGCGTGTACTGGCCGCCGTTCTCGCGGATGCCGGGCGGATAGGCTTTGATGTATCCGGGGTCGAGCGGCGTTTTGTCGAAGGGCGGGGTGAAGAGCAGGACCAGGCCGTCGTCGCGGCGCACCAGGTGCTGCTCGACCGCCGCCATGGCGCGCGCGGCGCGGGCCGGATCGGCGGCCTCGGAAATCACGCTCCACGACTGCGCGATCGAGTCGATGCGGCATTCGCCGTTCGAGGCGGAGCCGAGCGGCGTTCCGTCATCGTAATAGGCGCGGCGATACCAATCGCCGTCCCAACCATCCTGCTCGAGTGCAGCCGCCAAGGCCGCTGCGTGTCGCCGCCACGCCGCGGCGCGGTCGTGCTCGTCGCGAGCATCGGCGTGGCGCGCGAACCGCGACAGTGCGGCGTGAAGAAACCAGGCGAGCCAGATGCTCTCGCCTTTTCCCTGGTCGCCGACCCGGTTCATGCCGTCGTTCCAATCGCCCGTGCCGATCAGCGGCAGACCGTGGCCGCCGGTCGCGAGGGACTGGTCGAGGGCCCATGCGCAATGCTCGAACAGAGTGGCCTGCTTATCGGACAATGCCGGCTGAAAGAAGGATTCGTGTTCGCCCTCGCGCAGGACCGGCCCTTCGAGAAAGGCAACCTTCTCGTCCAAGACACCGCGATCGCCGGTGACATCGATATAGTGGGCGACGGCATAAGGCAGCCAGATCCGGTCATCGGAGATTCGCGTCCGTATCCCGCGCCCCGATTCCGGCAGCCACCAATGCTGCACATCGCCCTCGACGAATTGGCGCGCCGCCGCACGCAGCAGATGCTCGCGCGCGACGTCCGGCCTTGCCACGCAGAGCGCCATCACGTCCTGAAGCTGGTCGCGAAAGCCATAAGCGCCGCTCGCCTGATAA
The DNA here is from genome assembly GCA_963804235.1 of uncultured Alphaproteobacteria bacterium. GTDB lineage: Bacteria > Pseudomonadota > Alphaproteobacteria > ATCC43930 > CGMCC-115725 > DATJLY01. The sequence goes on along the minus strand of CAWDPP010000052.1, from coordinate 259,350 downwards.
AAGGCCGCACGCGCCCAAACGCGGCAGGAGAGCGTCTGATAGAGCAGCCAATGGTTCAGCAGAATGTCCATCGACCGGTCGGGCGTCGTCACCTGAACCGCGCCAAGCGCGTCCTCCCAGAGGCGAGCGACCGCGCCGAGGACTGCATCGAGATCGGCGGTGCGGTATTTCCTGAGCAGCGATTGCGCGTCCGCCGCCGTCGCCGTCTCGCCGAGCAGGAAAACGATTTCGGCCGTACCGTTGGCCTTGAGCTCCAGCCGCGTTTGCAGCGCGCCGCAGGGATCGAGACCGGCGCCGACCCGGTTGGAGAGAGGCGCCGTGTTGGCAAGCGCCGCCGGCCGATCGAGCGTGCCGTTACGGCCGAGAAATTCCGTCCGGTCGCCGGTCCACGAGAGCTGCCGTCCGGCAAGGTCCGCAAATGCCACGCGCCGGCCGAACTCGATGCTCCAGGGGTTGCGCGCCAACATGGCCCCGGTCTCGCCGTCGATCTCGGTGACGACGAACGGCGCGGCGGCGCTGCGCGACGCGCCGAGCACCCACGTGACGTAGGCGGTGACCGAGAGACGCCGCGACCGCCCGGACCGATCCGTGATCTTGAGCCGGGATATCTTGATCGGGTCGTCGACCGGGACGAATTGCAGCAGCTCGAGCGCGATGCCATGCGATACGTGCTCGAAGCGGCTGTATCCCTGACCGTGCCGGGCGACGTAGGACGAGCCGTCCTCGCGGATCGGAAGCGCCGTCGGCCCCCAACAGTCTCCGTTGTCCTCGTCGCAGACGTAGATCGCCTCTCCCGGCGTATCGCTCACGGGATCGTTCGACCACGGCGTGATGTGGTTCTGCTGGCTGTTGAGCGACCAGGTGCAGCCGCTGCCCTCGACCGATGTCTGAAAGCCGAACGACGGGTTGCAGATGACGTTGATCCAGGGCGCGGGCGTCCATTGCCCCGCCGCGAGGGTCGCAACGTATTCCCGTCCGTCATCGGCGAAGCCGCCGAGACCGTTGAAGAATTCGAGCGCTGGAGAGTGCGGAGCGGCTGGCGATGGCGTGCCCGCCGGCACGCGTTTTGGCGGCCGCGCCGATCGCTTGGCCTCCGGCACTCGTCTGACTTGCTCGGAGAGGCTCCCGCGATGACCGACGAGCACCGCGCGGGCCGTGCTCTGCAGCAGGTTGCGCACTTCGGCCGAGACCAGGTCGGCGCGCAGGACGAATATGCGTCCGTGCACGCCTTCTCCCGTCGGTTTCAGTCGCGACGGGGTGGCCCGAAGCAGGGCCTCGAGAGCGACCTGCAGATCCTGCACGTAGGACGGCGGCCGCTCGTTCATGATCACGAGATCGACGGCCAGAAGCTTCATGCGCCAATACTCGTGCGCGAGGAGCAATTGCCGGACGATCTCGAGGTCGCTCGCCTCGGCGACGCGGACCAGGATGATCGGCACGTCGCCGGAGATGCCGTGGGGCCAAAGCAGGGATGCCGCGCCGCCGCCCCGTTTAAGGACCTCGGAGGGCGGACGCAACGTCGGGTCGGCATAGAGCACGCGATTGGCGAGACGCTGAAAGAGATGCGCTTCGCCGGCGCCGATCCCGAGATGCCGGAGCTGCACTTGCGCCTGGGTCCAAGCCAGCGTGGTCGCGCGGTCGAACGCCATTGCGCCATGATGCTTGTCGACGAGATCGAGCGCTTCCGCGCGCGAGGGTGCGATCAACGTCCAGAACGCAACGCGCGCGGTGCTCCGCGGCGGGATGCGCACCTGGCGGCGAAGGCTGAAGATCGGATCGAGCACGGCGCCGACCGTGTTGGAGAGCGGCGCGCGCCGGGCGAGGACGATCGGCGTGCGAATGCCGCGTCCGCGCCCAAGGAAGGGCGCCCGATCGGTCTCGAACTGCAAATCGCCGATGGTCTCGCCTTCGACGACGGCGAGATGCGCCGCCCAGGCCTGCGCCGCGCCGGGCGATTGTTGCCGCCGTGTGGCCAGAAGCGCGCCGACATCGGCCACGAACTCCGTCTCGACGAACAGCTTCGAGAACGCCGGGTGCGCATCGTCGGCGGCGTGCGGCGCCAGCACGATTTCGGCATAGGAGGTGAGCTCGATGTCGCGGCTCTGGTTGCCGAGGTTGGTGATCGACACGCGGCGCACCTCGGCGTCGTCCTCCGATGAAACCGCCACTTCCAGCGACGTCGTGATCGAACGGTCGTGCCTGATGATTTCCGCCCGGCCCTCCGAGAAAGCAACCTCGTAGCTGTCCGGTTCGGCTCCGCTCGGCTGATAGCCTGCCGACCACACCTCGCCGCTGCGCAGATCGCGCAGAAAAACGTAGCTCCCCCAGCCGTCGCAGGTGACGTCCTCGCGCCAGCGCGTGACCGAGATGTTCTTCCACCGGCTGTAGCCCGAGCCCGCCGCGGTGATCATCACCGCATAGCTGCCGTTCGAAAGGAGGTGCGTGCGCGGGGTAAGGTCGTGCGGGGAATTGAAACGGCGCTGTGTCGACGAGAGGAGCTCGCCGACGCCGGCGCGGCTTCGACGGTCTCGGTTCTCGGCTCGGAGACCGCCACGTCGTGCGGCACGCGTTCCTGCAGCAGGAGTTCGGTCGCCTGGATGATCGGCTCGGCGTGAAAGCGCCGGCGCATCGCCCCATCGTGCAGCGCGTTGGCGATCGCGATCACGCTCATGCCCTGGTGGTGGGCCATGTAGGCGCGCACGACCGCCACGTTTTGTCCCGATGGCAGGCGCGTCTCCGTATAGTCGAGGGCGTCGTACCAGCCATATCGGCCCCGTCCGCCGACCTCGGCCAGACGCACGAAGTTGCGCGCCGCTTCCTGCGGATCGACCATTGCCGCAAGCGCCGACGCATAAGGGGCGATGACGGTGTTGTCGCCAAGGCCGCGCTTGAAGCCCAGATCGGGAATGCCGAAGCTCGAATATTGATAGGTGAGTTCCAGGTCGCGCGCGTTGTAGGCGGATTCCGAAGCGCCCCACGGCACGCCGCGCGTGACGCCCGTACTTCATCTGCTGGCGCACGACCTGGCAGTTCGTCTGCTCGAGCAGACTTCCCGCCGGCGCGCGCATGACCAGCGATGGCATCAGGTACTCGAACATCGACCCGGACCATGAAATCAGCGCGGAGCCGTACCCGACCGTCGCCAAGGCCCGTCCGAGCCGGAACCAGTGCCGGGTCGGCAGGTCGCCCTTGGCGATGGCGACGAAGCTCGCAAGACGCGCTTCCGACGCGAGCAGGTCGTAATCATTGGGGTCGAGGGTCCCATCGGCGACCCGATATCCGATCGACAGCAACTCGCGCTCCGGATCGAAGAGAAAGTTGAAGGCCATCGCCCGGAACATCTCGCGCGCGATTTCGCCGACCGACGCGAGCCGGCCCGTGAGCGCCGCCGCCGCATCGGCGGAGCGGTTGAAGCCGTCGATCAGCGCGTCGAGCGTGCGCCCGTCGCTGCGCGCTTGCGCCCGGCTGTCGCTTCAGGATCGCGATGGCTGCCTGACAAAGCTCGGGCAGATCGGCCAGCGTCGGCACGGCCCCCAACAGCGGCGCCAAATCCCGTTCCGCCGTGGAAAGCGCTGCGTCGCGGGCGATGAGCGCCGCCCACGGCAGCAGATATTCGAGGTCTTGCTGATGACTGAGCACGCACGCGCAGAGCGCATCCGCCCAGACCACCGCCTCGGCGCTGGCCCCGCTGGTTTCGCGGCGTCCTTCGGTCAGCGTTCGCACGCTGTCGGCGACTTCCTTGGCGTGGAGCGCAAGCTCCTGCAATCGTTGCGCAACACCCACGGCAGTTGCGGGCGCCGTTCGCAGCGCGGCGGAAAGACCGTCGAGCGCGTCGTCGAGATGCTTGCGTACGACCGACCCCGCATCGTCGGCAACCCCGCGCAGGGATTCGCGCATGAGGTCGAGCGCATCCCCGGCGCCGACAACCCAGCGCGGATCGATCACCGGACGCTTGGCCATTTCCCCGCACGCATTCCACAGCGCGATCAAGTGTCCCGCGAGATTGCCGCTATCGACCGAGGAGATGTATTTCGGATCGAGCGGACGAAGATCGAGCGTGCCGTACCAGTTGTAGAAGTGCCCGCGAAAGCGCTCGAGTTCATTCATCGATTCGAGCGTCGCCTCGAGCCGCGCCACGGTCTCGATCATCCCGATCCAGCCGAAATCGCGGGCCGCCGCCACGGACAACAGGTACAGGCCGAGATTCGAGGGCGATGTCCGATGCGCCACCACGGGCATCGGTTCTTCCTGGAAATTGTCCGGCGGGAGCATGTGATCCTCCGCCGTCACGAACGTCTCGAAGAAGCGCCAGGTCCGGCGCGCGATGAGGCGCAGCGACTGTATATCGGCGGCCGATGCCGGCGGAAAACTCGACGCCGGCGTCGGCAGGCTCGTCCATCGCGCGATCGCGGGCGACAACAGCCAAAGACCCAGGAACGGCGCGGCAACCGGCCAGGACCTCGGCGCGGCCCAGGCGACAAGACCCGTCGCGCCGAGCGCCAGGACGACGCCGCCGGCCATCTGCCGGTAGAACCCGCCGAGGTCGAGCCGGGGACTTAGCTTTGCCTGAGCGGCGGTCACCCATTCGAGCAGATTCCGCCGCGACACGAGCAAACGGAACAGCGTCCGGACAATCGCGTCCGACATCACCCAGGCCTGGTGCGCCAAAAATGCCACGAGAAGCACGACCTGCGACAGCGCGAGCGCGAGGTCGGCGCCGACCGCACGCAAATGGATCCGCTTCGAAAGTCCGACCCGCCGCGGCACGATTCCGGTGAGAAATGGGAGGACTGCGGGGATCGCGATCGCGGTCACGATGAACGCGCTCCACAACTTTGCCGAGGCGAACGGCAATGTCCACCCGCACACCAAGGCCAGGAAACAGGCCGGCGCCGACAACGACCGGCGCAGATTGTCGATCATCTTCCAGCGGCCGACGAGCGGGATGGCGCGCTGGCGCCGATCGCCGTTCGATGTCCGTCCCCAGCCGAGAATCCACGGCAGCAACTGCCAATCGCCGCGCGCCCATCGCGATTGCCGCGCTACGGCAACGTCATAGCGAGCGGGAAACTCATCGATGATCTCGATGTCGGACACCAGTCCCGCGCGCGCGAAAATCCCCTCCAGAAGATCGTGACTGAGGAGCGTGTTGTCGGGAATTCGCCCGGCCAGCGCGGCTTCGAAATGATCCACATCGTAGATCCCCTTGCCGCAATATGAGCCTTCGCCGAACAGGTCCTGGTAAACGTCCGAGACCGCGCAGGCATAGGGGTCCATGCCGCTCGTACTCGAAAAAATGCGCTGGAACAGCGATCCGTCGCGACCTGTCGGCAAAAGCGGCGTAACCCGCGGCTGCAGCACCGCGTAGCCGTCGATGACGCGGCCGGAACTGGGGATCGAGTGTCGGATGGTTCAGCGGGTGCGCCATTTTCGCGACGAGACGCCGTGCGGCGCCGCGCGGCAGTTGCGTGTCGGCATCGAGGATGACGACATAGCGGACGCCGGCGGGCACCGCCGGCGCACGGCCGCCGACCGCAACGAACGACGTGTCGGTGGCGCCACGCAGCAATCGATTGAACTCGTGCAGCTTGCCGCGCTTGCGTTCCCACCCGATCCACTTGCCCTGCCCCTCGTTCCAGAGCCGGCGGCGATGCAGCAGCAGGAACCGATCGCCGTCCGGCGCCGCTCCGTAGCGCAGGTTCAAGCCGGCGATGCCATCGGCGGCGGCTTGGAGCAGCTCGTCGTCGCCCGGAGCACTCTCGTCGGCACAGTCGGTCCAGTCGGACAGCAGCGCGAAGCGGAAATCGTCGTCGGGATTGGCCAGATGATGTACTTCGAGCCGCTCGACTTGCAGCGCGATCGCTCTGCAGCGATGTCAAAAGCGTCGGCATGGCGATCACGGTGCGCAGAGAAGACGGCACGCCGTCGACCAGCTCGAGGCTCGGCAGGGTCATCACGCCAAAGCGATTGGTGGCGCCGCAATTCACCAGCGCCATGGCCGTATCCGATGCCGGGATCAGGGCGAGCAGCGCCAGCACGCCGATGGCCCAGATGCCGTCCCGTTCCATGTCCCAGCTCAACAACAGCATGGCGACGATGGCGGTGACGACCGCGACGACGCCGAGATAGCCCGAAATCCCAACCGCCGCGTTGACGCGCGCAAGCCATCCCTTGATCGAGACGCGAAACCCGATCGCGCGTTCGAAGGCGGGCCGCCCTTTGGCGATGAGATAAAATCCCGGGTCTTGCCGGCGTGAAGCGGCCGCCTCGTCGTCGCCGGTCGCCGCGTCGGCGGCGCCTTTGGCGGCGAGGAGCACAAGCCGGACGATCTCGATCTCCGGGTGGCTCGAGCCGCGCGCCAGTTCCTCGATCGCGCGCCGATAGAGATCCCGCGTCGGGAAATCGAGCGCGGCGAAATTGCTCTCCGCGCGCAGCATCGCGTCGACCAGGCTGATGCTCTCGAACAGCTGCCGCCAATCGATCGCCGACATCAGGCGCATGCTCGTGATGACGTTGCGGATCGTCACGCTCACGGCGCCCTGGCGCTGCTGCTCCTCGTGCACGACGGTATCGGCCGTGGTTCCCTGGGCCGCCAGGCGTTCGTCCAACCAATGGAGCGCGGGTATCACTCTGGGATCTTGTTCCCGCAGACGCTGCAGCAGCTGGACCGCGAACGCGGTTCGCAACGGTCCTTCCAAGCCCCCCAACACGGCGTCGGCCGGCTCGGCGTCGCGGCTGCCGACACCGAGCAGCCGGTCGGCCAGCGTGTTGGCCTCGTGCCGGGCTGCTTGGGAATCGACGATGTCGTCCGCCAAACGCCGCAAATTCTCCACCAGCACGACCCGCAGCGTGATCGCGACCGCCCAGAGTTCGCCGATCGTCAACGGCTGCACGCGCTGGTAGGCGCGGACGAACCGGCACAGCATCTGCGGGTCGAAGTGGCTATCGGTATGGGCGACGAACGCCCACGCCAGCCCGTACACGCGCGGGTATCCCTCGAGCGGTCCGTCGACCAGTTTGGGGAGCTGGCGATGGAAGCCGGGCGGGAGATCGATGCGGATCGCCCGGACCTGCTCCTCGACGACATGGAAATTATCGATCAGCCAATCTGCCGCAGGAGTGATGGAGCGTTCCCCGCGGACCGCCGCGATCGTTGCGTAATAGGCCGTGCGCAGCGCCCGATCGTTGTCGCGCAGGCGCCTCTCCAAGCGTTGATCGGTCCTCAGCTTCGATGCGGTGCGTTGCGCGGCCGCGAGGCTCTCGGCATGCAGCTCGAGCCGCTCGATGCTGAAGAGTTCCGAGCGGATCGGCTCTTCGTGCGTTCGGGGGAGAGCCGCCGGCCATGGTCTGAGAACGCGACCGATCGATGCGTACAATTTTGCGCGCAGCCGCGCAGCGACGGTCGCTTGCGATGAAGCCACGCCGTTGACGTGCGATGACGTGCCGTGTGCCGTCATCGGGCGTTCACGGAGTTGCAAGTTCATCCAATATCCCCGCGTGCTTCCACGGTGCGAAAGGATGCGGATGCGTCGACTCTTACGCGGTCGCCTGCCCGCACCTGACCTGTTCGAGGTTAGCGTCCGAAGCGTCGCGGCCGGCAGGCTCGGAAACTACGCAGGCGACGGGATTGCGCGCCAGGTCGAACGGCAGGAGGGTGAGCCGCTCCTTGCGTTTGAGTAGTTTCCGAGGCTACGGCCCGGGTCGCGCCGCCGCCTATCATTCGCACGATCGAAGGCCCCAAGGGCCATGCGCGCCCCGCGGGGAACGCCTACGACGAAGCTAGTTGCGATGTGTTCGCGTGTGATTTGAAGATTGACCTCGCGGGCCGGACACGCATGTCGCCTGGCGCTGGGGCCGCTTCGTCCATGGCCCACCACCGAGCGAGGAAGCATGACGGATCATGATCACGTCGAAGCAGCTGCCGCGCTTCCCAAAACTGGAACGGCGGCGCGGTCGCCTCAAGGGATCGCCCGGACGCAGAATTCCGTCCTGAGCGACGCAGGCCCCTACGAGGCCGGCCAGCAGGTGCGGATCGAGCGTTCGATGGACGAGCTGTGCATCGACACGATCCGCACCTTGTCGATGGATGCCGTGCAGCAGGCGCTCTCCGGCCACCCCGGGGCGCCGATGGCCTTGGCGCCGGTGATCTACACGCTGTGGCAGCATTTCCTGCGCTTCGATCCGGAGGATGCGATCTGGCCCAATCGCGACCGCTTCGTGCTGTCGAACGGGCACGCATCGATGCTGCTCTATGCGATGCTGCATCTCACCGGCGTGAAGGCGGTCAATGCAGAATATGAGCGTCTCGGCGAGCCCGCGGTCACGCTCGAGGACATCAAGCGCTTCCGTCAGATCGACAGCAAGTGCCCGGGCCATCCCGAATATCACCTGACCTCGGGCGTCGAGACGACGACCGGGCCGCTCGGCCAGGGCTGTGCGACGAGCGTCGGCATGGCGATGGCGGAGCGCTGGTTGGCGCGGCATTTCAACCGGCCGGACTTCGCGGTCTTCGACTACGACGTTTATGCGGTGTGCGGCGACGGCGACATGATGGAGGGCGTCACGAGCGAGGCGGCCTCGCTCGCCGGGTCACCTGATGCTCGGGAACCTGTGCTGGATTTACGACAGCAATCGCATAACGATCGAAGGCCACACCGATCTCGCCTTCAGCGACGATGTCGCCGCGCGCTTCCTCGCCTATGGCTGGAACGTGACGCGGGTCGGCGACGCCAACGACACGGAGCGGATCGCCGAGGCGCTCGCGACGTTCCGCGGCACCCACGACGTGCCCACGCTGATCATCGTCGACAGCCATATCGGCTTCGGCGCGCCGCACAAGCACGATACCAGCGCCGCCCATGGCGAGCCGCTCGGCGAGGAAGAAATCCGCCTTGCCAAACGCAGCTATGGCTGGCCGGAAGACGCCAAGTTCCTCGTGCCCGATGGCGTGCGCGAGCACTTCCGCGCCGGCATCGGCAGTCGTGGCGAGCAGCTCCGGGCGGCCTGGCTGGCACGCTTCGAGGCCTACCGCGCCGCTTACCCGGATCTCGCCGACCAGATCGATCGGATGCAGAAGCGCGAACTCCCCGATGGCTGGGATGCCGATCTGCCAAGCTTCCCCGCCGATCCGAAGGGCCTCGCGAGCCGCGACTCATCGGCGCAGGTGCTGAACGCGATCGCGCCGCATTATCCCTGGCTCATCGGCGGCTCCGCCGATCTCGCGCCATCGACCAAGACGCGCCTTACGTTCGAGGCTGCGGGAGATTTCGAGGCCGATCATTACGGCGGCCGCAATCTCCACTTCGGCATCCGAGAGCACGCCATGGGCGCGATCCTGAACGGGCTCGCACTGTCCAAGATCCGTGCCTTCGGCTCGAGCTTCCTGATCTTTTCCGACTACATGAAGCCGCCGATCCGGTTGAGCGCGCTGATGGATCTGCCGGTCGTCTACATCTTCACGCACGATTCGATCGGCGTCGGCCAGGATGGCCCGACGCATCAGCCGGTCGAGCAGCTCATCGCGTTGCGCGCCGTTCCCGGCCTCATCACGCTGCGGCCGGCCGACGCCAACGAGGTCGTCGAGGCCTGGCGCGTCATCATCGGGTTGCAGCATCGGCCCGCCTGCCTGGTGTTGAGCCGCCAGCCGCTCCCGACCATCGACCGCACGCGCTACGCCTCGGCCGCGGGCGTCGCCCGGGGCGCCTATGTCGTGGCCGATGCCGAGAGCGGCAAGCCGGCGGTCATCCTCATCGGCACCGGCAGCGAGGTTGCGCTCTGCGTCGAGGTTTACGAGGCGCTCAAGCTCGAGGGCGTAGCGGCGCGCATCGTCAGCATGCCGTCGTGGGAATTGTTCGAGCAGCAGGATCAGGCCTATCGCGACAGCGTGCTGCCGCCCGAAATCACGGCGCGCGTGTCGGTCGAAGAGGGCTCGGTGATCGGTTGGGATCGCTATGTCGGCAGCGCCGGCGCCAAAATCGGCATGCACACCTTCGGCTCATCGGCCCCGCTCAAGGATCTGCTGAAGAAATTCGGCTTCACGCCCGAGAAGGTGCTCGCGGCGGCGAAGCGGCAGATCGCGCTCGCCAAGGAGACGGCGGCATGAACCCGCTGAAGCAGCTCGAAGCGTGCGGCCAGTCGCCCTGGCTCGACTATCTGAAGCGCAGCCTGATCGAGACCGGCGAATTGCGCACACTGATCGAGCGCGACGGGCTGAAGGGCGTCACGTCGAACCCTTCGATCTTCGAGAAGGCGATCGCCGAGACCGACGAATACGCCGACGCGCTGAAACAGTTTCAAGCGCAGGCGGACCATGGCGTCGCTGCGATCTATGAGCACCTGGCGATCGCCGATATCCGCGCCGCCGCCGACGTGCTGCGTCCGGTCTATCAGGAGACGCACGGGCGCGACGGATATATCAGCCTGGAATGCTCGCCCTACCTGGCGAATGACACCGAAGCCACCGTGGCCGAGGCGCATGCGGCTGTGGGCGGCGGTGGCGCGTCCCAACCTCATGGTGAAGGTGCCGGCGACCCCGGCCGGAATTCCCGCCATTCGACAGCTGATCGGTCGCGGACTGAACATCAACGTCACTTTGCTCTTCGCCGTCACCGTCTACGAGCAGGTGGCCGAAGCCTATATCGCGGGGCTTGAGGATCTGAAGCGGGCCGGCGGCGATATCGCCGGCATCGGCAGCGTCGCCAGCATGTTCGTCAGCCGCATCGATGCCGCAATCGACATGCGATTGGCCAAGCTCGACGACACGCGGGCGGCGGAGCGGCTGCGCGGCAAAGCGGCGATCGCCAACGCGAAGCTCGCCTACGTCCGCTACAAGACATTGTTCTCCGGCCCGCGCTGGCAGGTTCTGGCGGCAGCGGGCGCGCAGACGCAACGCCTGCTGTGGGCTTCCACCAGCACCAAAAATCCGGCCTACAAGGACACGATGTATGTCGAGGCGCTGATCGGCCGCGACACCGTGGACACCATCCCGCCCGCGACGATGGACGCGTTCCGCGACCACGGCCAGGCGATACCCGACGTGATCGAGCAGGACGAAGCCGGCGCCCGCGCGACGCTCGCCGAGCTGGAGCGGCTCGGCATCTCGCTGCAGGAGGTCACCGACGAACTGGTCACGGAGGGGGTGCAGCAGTTCGCCGATGCATTCGACAAATTGCTCGGCGCTGTCGCGCGCGGCCGGCGCACGATCTTGGAAGGCGATCGCGCAAGCCTCGAGATCGCGCCTGGCTCGCCGGAGATGAAGGCCGCCATCGACGCGGAGATGGAGGCGTGGCGCGCGGGCGGGCGCATACGGCGGCTTTGGGCCGGCGACAAGTCGCTGTGGACCGGGACGGACGAGGGCAAGTGGGGCGGTTGGCTGCACATCGCGGAGCAGGAGCTTACGGATTTTCGCCGGCTGCACGATTTCGCGCGCGACGTGAAGCAGCGCGGCTTCACCGACATCGTCCTGCTCGGCATGGGCGGCTCGAGCCTCGGGCCGGAAGTGCTGGGCGAAACCTTCGACCGGCGCTCGGGTTGGCCGCGCTTCCACATGCTCGACAGCACCGATCCCGCGCAGATCAAGACCATCGAACAAGCGGTCGATCTCGGCACGACGCTGTTCATCGTCTCGTCCAAATCCGGCAGCACGCTCGAGCCCAACATCTTCTTGGACTATTTCCTCGACCGCGTCGGCGCGACGTGCGGCAAGGACAAGGCCGGCGAGCACTTCGTCGCGGTGACGGATCCTGGTTCCGCGCTCGATCGACGCGCCGAGCAGCTGCGCTTTGCTCATATTTTCCACGGCGAGCCGTCGATCGGCGGGCGCTACTCGGTGTTGTCGAAGTTCGGCCTGGTGCCGGCGGCGGCCATGGGTCTCGACATCGGACGCATTCTCGCGACGACGCAGCCGATGGAACGGTCGTGCGGGCCGGATGTGCCGCCGGCGGAGAATCCGGGCGTGCAGCTCGGCGTCGCCATGGGGATCGCCGCGACGCGCTTCGGCCGCGACAAGGTGACGATCATTGCCTCGCGCGGGATCGCCGGTCTCGGCGCGTGGCTCGAGCAGCTGCTCGCGGAGAGCACGGGCAAGCACGGCCGCGGGCTGATTCCGCTGGCCGGGGAACCGCTTGGCAAACCCGAGTGTTACGGGAACGACCGGTTCTTCGTCTATCTCGAGCTGGATCGGCAGGGCGATCCAGTCGCAACGCGAGGCCGTGGCGGCGTTGGAGCGGTCGGGCCACCCGGTCGCGCGGATCCGCGTGCCGGATGCCTGGCACATCGGCCAGGAATTCTTCCGCTGGGAGATCGCCACCGCCGTGGCCGGGGCGATCATCGGCATCGACCCGTTCGACCAGCCCGACGTCGAGGCCAGCAAGGTCAAGACGAGCGCGCTGACCAAGGACTACGAGACGTCGCACAGCCTGCCGAAGGAGGCGCCGGTGTTCCGCGAGAACGGTCTGGCCCTCTACGCCGATCCGCGCAACGCGGCCGAGCTCGGCCGGCACAACACGCTCGCCGGCTATCTGAAGAGCCATTTCGGCCGCGTGCGCGCCGGCGACTACGTGGCGCTCTTGGCCTACATCGAGCGCAACGCAGCGCACACGCGGGCGCTCACCGCGATGCGAACGCGCATCCGCGACCGGACCCGCGCCGCGACCTGTGTCGGCTTCGGGCCGCGTTTCCAGCATTCGACCGGACAAGCCTACAAGGGCGGTCCGAATTCCGGCGTGTTCCTGCAAGTCACCTGCGACGATCCAGCCGATATCGACGTGCCCGGACATGCCTACAGCTTCGGCGTGGTCAAGGCCGCGCAGGCGCGCGGCGATCTCGAGGTTCTCGTCGAGCGCGGCCGCCGCACGCTGCGCGTCCACCTCAAGGACGTCGACGCGGGTCTGGTCGCGTTGGCGCGCGCCATGGATGCGGCGCTCGAGTAGCCACAGTTCTGTTTTGTAAGGAGTAAATCAAATGCAGATCGGCATGATCGGATTGGGCCGCATGGGCGGCAACATGGCGCGGCGCCTGATGAAGGCGGGACACCAGTGCGTGGTCTTCAGCGCCCATGCCAGTTCGCGCGAAAAGATGGTGAAAGACGGTGCGACCGCCGCCGGGACGCTCGCGGAGGCGGTGCAGATGCTCAAGGAAAAACCGCGCGCCGTTTGGCTGATGCTGCCTTCCGGCAAGGTCACCGAAGACATGGTCGAGCATCTCGGCGAGCTGCTGGAGCCGGGCGACATCGTCATCGACGGCGGCAATTCCTACTACAAGGACGACATAAGGCGCGCGAAGAAATTGGCCGATAAACGCATCCGCTATGTCGATTGCGGCACGTCCGGCGGCGTCTGGGGCATCGAGCGCGGCTATTGCATGATGATCGGCGGCCCGAAGGAAGCGGTGGATCACCTCGATCCGATCTTCGCGGCGCTCGCTCCCGGGCTGGGCAGCATCGCGCGCACACCCGGGCGCAAGGACGGCGATACACGGGCCGAACGCGGCTACATTCACGCCGGGCCGAACGGCGCCGGGCATTTCGTCAAGATGGTGCATAACGGCATCGAATACGGAATGATGCAGGCCTACGCCGAGGGCTTCGACATCCTGCGCAACAAGGATTCGAAGGATCTGCCCGAGGACGAGCGCTTCGTGCTGAACATGCCGGACATCGCCGAGGTGTGGCGGCGCGGCAGCGTCATCTCGTCGTGGCTGCTCGATCTCGGCGCCGCCGCGCTGGCGAAGGATCCGCAGCTGAAGGAATTCTCCGGCTACGTCCAGGATTCCGGCGAGGGCCGCTGGACCATCGAGGCCGCCATCGAGGAAGCGGTCCCGGCGGACGTGCTGACCACGGCGCTTTACGCCCGCTTCCGCTCGCGCCAGGAGCACACGTTCGGAGAGAAAATTCTCTCCGCCATGCGCTTCGGCTTCGGCGGGCACATCGAGGGTCAGGAGTCCACCGACCCCGAACCAAAGCCGGGAAAACCGCAGGATCACGCGGCGGCAAAGCACGCCGCGGAATAGCGCCATGCCCGACTCCCAGCCGATCGGGGCCGCTCAGCCTGCGCCGGTGATTGAGGCGCCGGCGCGCCAGCAGCCGCGCCCGGCAGATCCCTGCGCGATGGTGATCTTCGGTGCCAGCGGCGACCTGACCAAGCGCCTGGTCATCCCGGCGCTCTACAACCTGTCGCGCACGAAGGCGCTGCCGGAGAAATTCGCGCTGATCGGCGTGGGCCGGACGAAGGACACCACGGAAAGCTGGCGCGATCACCTTTACGAAACGATGAAAAGCTTCGTCGGCAACGCCGCCACGGACTTCGATATCGACCACATCGACGAAGATGCGTGGCAGCGTCTCGCCGAGAAGATGTCGTATGTCCAGGGCGATCTGAGCAAGCCCGAGTTCTACGTGAAAATTCGCGCCGCTCTTGGCGAGGCCGAAAAAGCCCATGGCACCCAGGGCAACGCCATTTTCTATCTCGCGGTCGCCGATCAGTTCTTCGGCACCGTGGTGGCGCAACTCGACAAGGCGAAGCTCACCCAGCAGAGCGAGGGACAGAACGGCAAGCATGGGTTCTGGCGCCGCGTGGTGATCGAGAAGCCGTTCGGCCGCAGCCTCGACTCGGCGCGCGAGCTGAACGCCGCCATCCTGCGCACGCTGCACGAGGATCAGATCTTCCGCATCGATCACTTCCTCGGCAAGGACGCGGTTCAGAGCATCATGGCGTTCCGGTTTGCCAACGGGCTGTTCGAGCCGATCTGGAATCGCGACCGGATCGATCATGTGCAGATCACCGTCGCGGAGACAGGCGGCGTGGAGAAACGCGGCGCGTTCTACGAGGCGACCGGGGCGCTGCGCGACATGGTCCCGAACCATATGTTCACGCTCATTTCGATGGTGGCCATGGAGCCGCCGGCGGGCTTCGACGCCGCCTCGATCCGCACGAAGAAGACGGAGGTGTTCGCCGCCATGCCCGCGGTGAAGCCGGCCCAGGCGGTGCGCGGCCAATATGGCGCCGGCACGGCGTTGGGCAAGGCAGTGAGGGCATATCGGCAAGAGCCAAACGTCGCACCGGATTCGCAGATCGAAACCTATGTCGCGATGCAGTTCGAGATCGACAACTGGCGCTGGGCCGGCGTGCCTTTCTTCGTCCGGACCGGCAAACGCATGTCGCACCGGGCAACGGAGATCGCAATCTGTTTCAAGCAGGCGCCCTACGCGGCGTTTCAGAACACGCCCGTCGAGCAGCTGCGGCCCAACTGGCTGGTGCTGCGCATCGCGCCGGACGGCGGCATCTCCCTGCAGTTCGAAGTGAAGCGCCGCGGACCGGTCGTGGACCTCGCCGCCGTGAAAATGGATTTCCGCTACGACGATTGGTTCGCGAAGGAGCCCAATGTCGGGTATGAGACGCTGCTCTACGACGTAATGATCGGCGATCCGACGCTCTTCATGCGCGCCGACATGGTGGAAGAGGCATGGCGCGTCGTGCAGCCCGCACTCGACGCCTGGGCGGCGACAAAGGTTGCTGTTCCTGTCTACGCTGCCGGCAGCGATGGCCCCGCGGCGGCCGACGAGCTCCTGGCGCGCGACGGGGACCGGGCCTGGCGGCCCTTCGATCCGCCATCGGAGCCGAAGCCGTCATGACCGGCATCTCGCTCGTCATCTCGGATGTCGATGGCACTCTCGTAACAAACGACAAAATCCTGACCGACCGCAGCCGCGCCGCCGTGTCGCGTCTCGGCGCCGCCGGTATCGGCTTCTCCATTGTCAGCAGCCGGCCGCCGTTCGGTCTTCGCATGCTGGTCGAGCCGCTGAATCTGCGGCTGCCGATGGGCGCCTATAACGGCGCTGCGCTGGTGATGCCGGATCAGACCGTCCTCGAGCAGCGGCTCCTGCCGCTTGAGACGGCGCGCGAGGCAATCGCGATCTTGCGCGCTTTCACGCTCGATATCTGGGCATTTTCAGGCGACCGGTGGCTCGTGGAAAAACCCGACGGCGCCTATGTCGAGCACGAGCAACGGACGGTGGGCGTCGGGCCGACGGTCGTCGAACGAATGGAGGACCATCTCGATGCGGTCGGAAAGATGGTCGGCGTCAGCCACGATTTTGCGCGGCTGACCGAGTGCGAACCGGTGGCGCGCCGGAAACTTGGGGCCAGCGCCTCGATCGTGCGCTCGCAGTCTTATTATCTCGACGTCACCCCGGCCGGAACGGACAAGGGCGTCGCGGTCGCCGCGATGGCGCTGCGGCTTGGCATACCTGCCGCCGCCATCGCCACGCTCGGCGACATGGAGAACGACGTCGCGATGTTTCGGAACAGCGGACTCAGCATTGCCATGGGGAATGCCACCCCGGAGGTCAAGCGTATGGCGACCGCCGTGACCCTCTCGAACGAGGAAGACGGCTTCGCGGCGGCGATCGAGCGGCTGATCCTTCCGCGTGCAGCCGCGGCCGGATGAGGAAATCGATCATGGCGGCGATGCCGCGAGCGACCGTGGCTGACGCGAATGCCCGATCGGATGAAGAATTGCTGGATCGGTTTCAGCGTGCCGCATTCGGATATTTTTTGGAGCAATTCAATCCAGAGAACGGCTTGGTCGCCGATACGAGCCGCGCCGGCGCGCCGGCCAGCATCGCCGTCGCCGGCTTCGCGCTGTCGTGTTATCCGGTCGGCGTGGAGCGCGGCTGGATGGCGCGGCGATGACGCCGCAGCATGCGCGCTCACGACTTTGCGCTTCTTCTGGAACAGCCGCCAAAGCGACCAACCGGATGCGACCGGATATAAGGGCTTCTATTACCACTTCCTCGACATGCACGACCGGCAAGCGTGTCTGGGAGTCGGAACTGTCGCTGATCGACACCACGCTGCTGCTCGCCGGAGTGCTGACGGCGAGCGTCTATTTCAGCGCCGACACGCCGTGCGAGAGCGAAATCCGCGCCTGCGCCGATGCGATCTACCGCCGCGTCGATTGGCCGTGGGCGCGCGGCGGCGAAGCGACCGTGCGCCAGGGATGGAAGCCGGAGAGCGGATTTTTGCATTATGGCTGGGAGGGCTATAGCGAGGCGACCATTCTCTATGTGCTGGGCCTGGCGTCGCCCTCGCATCCCCTGCCGGCCGACAGTTTCGCGGCGTGGACCGCGACCTATCAGTGGGAGAACATCTACGATTGCGACTTTCTCTATGCCGGGCCGCTCTTCATTCATCATTATTCCCAGGCGTGGATCGATCTCGAGGGCATACGCGATCGCTTCATGCGCGAGAAAAACAGCGATTACTTCGAGAACAGCGGGCGCGCCGTTTTCGTTCAGCGCGAATATGCACGGCGCAATCCCCATGGCTTCGAAGGCTACGGCAAGGATTGTTGGGGCCTTACGGCGAACGACGGACCCGGTTTCACGACGCGGAATATCGACGGCAGGGAGCACCGCTTTCTCGCCTATGCCGCGCGCGGCGTACCCTTTGGGCCGGACGACGGGACGATCGACCCTTGTGCGGCGCTGGCATCGCTGCCGTTCGCGCCCGAACTCGCGCTCTCGGCGTTGCGCCATTTTTGCGCGCGCTATCCCGACATGATCCGGAATTCGCGCTTGCCGAGCGGATTCAATCCGACGCTGCCGGGCGATGGCCCGTCAGGCTGGGTTTCCGAGGGCTATTTCGGGCTCGACCAGGGCATCATCGTCCTGATGATCGAGAATTATCGTTCGCGGCTGATTTGGGATCTGATGCGGCGCTGCCCCTATGTCGGCAGCGGACTGCGCCGCGCCGGGTTCACCGGCGGCTGGCTGTCATGACGAATTCAGGCGCAGCGCAAGGCGATACGATGGAGCATCGAAGACTCGCCGCCGAGCGGTCCGCCCGGCGATCGCGTCCGTCGCGCGCTCGAGGACAATGTTCATCCCCCCGCTTGGCGCAACCCCAGCTTCGCGGGCAAATACAATCTCGTCGTCATCGGCGCGGGGCCGGGCGGGCTGACGGCGGCGCGCGAAGCGGCCGCACTGGGCGCGAAGGTGGCGCTCATCGAGCGCGATCTCATCGGCGGCGACCGCTTGAATGTCGGTTGCGTGCCGTCGAAGGCGATCATACGCACCGCGCGGCTCTATGCGGAAATGCGCGATGCGGAAGATTTCGGCGCACAGGTGCCGGGCACGATCGGCATCGGCTTTCCAACGGTGATGCAGCGCATGCGGCGGCTGCAAGCGCGCCTGAGCCGGGCCGCTTCGGCACGGCGATTGAGCGAAGCGGGCGTCGATGTGTATTTCGGCGCGGCGCGATTTGCCGGGTCCGACACGGTCGCGGTGGCCGGTGCAACGCTCCGCTTCAAGAAGGCGCTCATCGCGACCGGCGCGCGGCCCCTGACCCCGCCGATTCCGGGACTGGCCGAAGCCGGATATTTGACCAACGAGAATGTCTTCAACCTGGTCGAATGTCCGCGCCGTCTGCTGGTGATCGGCGGCGGTCCCGCTCGGCTGCGAGCTGGCACAGGCATTTTGCCGCTTCGGATCGCACGTCATCATCGCGCAAGACGAGCCGATGTTCCTGCCCAAGGAAGAGCGCGACGCCGCGCAGATTCTTTCGGACGCATTGGCGCGCGACGGCGTCGAGATTCACCTCAACACGACGGTGGTCGCCGTTCGCATGGAGGGCGCCCGGAAGATTGTCGATCTCGTGCGCGACGGCGACACATTCAGCGTTTCCGTCGATCAGATCCTGGCCGGGATCGGCCGGGCGCCCAACGTCGAAAACATGGGGCTCGAGGCCGCCGGCGTCCGCTACGACACCGCGACCGGAATCCACGTCGACGACTTCCTGCAAACCAGCAATCGGCGAATCTACGCGGCCGGCGACGTGTGCCTCGAACACAAGTTCACGCACACCGCCGAGGCTTCCGCGCGCATCGCGGTGAGAAACGCGCTTGTTCCTGGGCCGCAAGAGGCTAAGCGCGCTGACGATCCCGTGGTGCACCTATACCGACCCGGAAATCGCCCATGTCGGTCTTTATGTCCGCGAGGCATCGGATCAAGGCATTCCGGTGCGGACCTTCACGATTCTGATGCATGACGTCGATCGCGCGGTGACCGATGGCGAGGCCGAAGGATTTGTGAAGATCCATATCAGGCAGGGCTCCGATCGCATTCTCGGCGCCACCGTGGTCGCGAGCCATGCCGGCGAAATGATCAACGGACTCTCGCTGGCGATCAGCTCGGGGCTCGGCTTGCGCGCGCTTGCGCGGGTCATTCATACCTACCCGACGCAGGCCGAGGCGATCAAAATGGCGGCCGAGGCCTATAACCGCACGCGTTTGACCCCGGCCCTCAAATCATTGAGCCGGCGCTGGCTCGCTTGGTGACCGGCGCAGCACGCGACAGCGCGAGTTCGCAAGAGCCGGATCGAGAAGGTGCCCGCGTCGGCGTCAATCGCCTTCGCGCGTCACCTCTCCCTGCGGCGTGAGACGGACGTGGCTTTCGACGCCGCCCTTCATCGCCACACCGTGCCAGTAATTGTCGCAGCCTTTCTTGAGCTCGTGCACCTTTTGAAAGCCCGCGCGCTCCATCTTCGCCGTGGCGCCGGCAGCACTGGAGCCGTCGATCCTTTCTCCAGCCGCGCATCCCGAGGCGCGCGCAACGCTGACCGTCTGGAATCCGGCACCGGCCGCGAGAACGGAAAATGCCACCGCCGAAAATAGTCCTGCTTTCCACTTCATGTCGAACCTCGCTCTCGAATCAGGCAACCCTGACGATAGAGGTGTCGGCGTTGGCGGCGATAGGTTCGGAAACTGCTCACGCGGGATAGAGCCGCAGATTGGACGGAAGGGCGGCGCGGTTTGAGTAGATTCCGAGCCTGCCTGCGCCATGACCGGCTCGCTAGCTTCGGATCGCGCTCGATGACGAGGAGCCTGCGATGAAGGATGCGCTGAAGAAATGGCGGCGCTTCCGGCTTTTCCGCCGCGGGAGATCGGGCAAAAAGCATCAAGGAGCGGTCGCATGAATGAGTTGGTAATGGACGTCAAAGACATCCGCGAGCGCGCGCGCAAGCACATGGAAGACGGCGCGGTTACGGGCGGGAACAAGGCAGACCGCAAACGCGTCATCGAGGTGCTCAACGAGGTTCTCGCGACCGAGTTGGTCTGCATCCTGCGCTACAAGCGTCACTACTACATGGCGCGCGGAATCAACTCGGAGGGCGTCAAGGCCGAATTCCTGCAGCACGCGATCGAGGAGCAGCAGCATGCCGACTGGATCGCCGAACGGATCACGCAGCTCGATGGCGCGCCCAACTTCAACCCGGAAGGCCTCGCCAAGCGCAGCCACGCCGAATACGACGAGTCGGCCGACCTGCAAGCGATGATTCGCGCCGATCTCCTCGCCGAGAGAATTGCCATCGAGTCCTATTCGGACATCGTTCGCTGGCTGGGGAACGACGATCCGACCACGCGGCGGATGATCGAAGACATTCTCAAGATGGAAGAGGAACACGCCAACGACATGGCCGACCTGCTGCCACAGGTCGCCAAAGCGTAGGACGCACATCCGCCCGCAAGCCGGCCCTGACGCGATCTCTCCGGCGGGCGCCCGCCCGCATGCGCTTTGCACGTTCCTGGTGTAATCACGCTGATAATTCCCGCCTAGGTAGTTTCCGAGTTTGTCGCCGGCGTCCCGGCAGCGCGATGATTGGAACTGCGCAAATTCCGCCGCGATCGCGGCGGAGACAGCAGGAAGAGCCCGATGAACGCCAAGCAAGTTGCCGTGCATGAAGTCGACGGACGGCGCATGCACTTTGTTCTCGACAGCCTCGCCGATTACGTCGCGGTGCTCGGCGCCGAATTTGCCGAAACGGGTCGCGTGGGCGTCCTGGGCGATCTCCCGCCGCTGCGCTCGCACGCATATCGCGCGGCCGCGCGCTTTGCTCAACGTCTACCGCAGCCGCGTCGATTTCCGCCGGCATCACGCGGTCGACAGCGATGCCGCAAGCCTCCGGTACCAATTCGCGCCCATGCCGGCGTTGAACGGTCCCGCGCCTGCCGTGACGCACTAGCGCCCTCTCAGCCAGCGCACCGCCCGATCAGCCGATGTCATATCCCTCGAGCGCGATAGGCCTTGAGTTTGGGCGCACCGTTCCGCGCGAATTCGCGGCGGATCGGGCGATCCACGTGCTCGGCATGTCGCTCGGCGTCATCGGCGCGGCGACGCTGCTCGAGCGGATGGCGACCGGGGCCGGAAGCGGGGAGACGATGGCGATCCTCGCCTACCTCGTCGGCCTGTTGTCGATGCTCGGGTGCTCCGCTGCCTACAACCTTACGCCGAGCGCGGCCGCGCGCCCGCTGCTGCGCCGTTTCGACCAGGCGGCCATCTTTCTGATGATTGCCGGCACCTACACGCCTTTCACGATGCGGCCTCTTGAGAGCGGTTGGGCGGTCGCACTGACCGGCTTCATATGGATCGCGGCGCTCATCGGCATGGCCGCGAGCTTCGGCCTTCCGCGCGGTCTCGAGCGGCTGTCCATCGGCACCTATTTCCTGCTCGGCTGGATTATTCTGGTGGCGTACGGGCCGCTGACGGCGGGCCTCGACGCGCTGACGATCCACCTTCTCGTCGCCGGCGGCGTGCTCTACACGGTCGGCGTCGGCTTTCACCTGTGGCGTGCGCTGCCGTTTCACAGCGCGATCTGGCATGGGCTGATCGTGGTCGCGGCCGGCTGCCATTACGCCGCCATCCTGCACGCCGGGCTTGGGTGAGTATCCTTCGGGCGCGTCTATCGGCGGCCGCCGTCGCCGGGCATGTTGGCACGATAGCCTGCGTGCTCGGCCTCGCGCAGGCAGCCATAGACCCCGGAGCTCGTCCGGCCGTACCAGCGCTCGGAACTTAGATTGTAAATGCCGAGGCTGGGGGTCGCCCAAACAACGGAATCATTCGGACAATAGCGCTGCGCCTCGCCTTCGAACTCGAACGCAGGGATCTTGGGCAGCAGAATGTCCGCTCTGGCGACGGGCGCGACGAGATCGAACTGGTGTATGACGACCGCGGACGACAGCAGCATCGCCGCCGACACCACGAAGACAATGACCAATGCCGGGCGGGTCACGAAAGATGCTTTTGGTGAAAGCGCATGCGTGACCTTACTTGGCCGTGATCCTGCCCGGGCAGGATCGGAAACTACGCAGCGATTTCCCCAGATCGCATCACAGGAAGCGATGGATCGAGCGAGTACTTTTGCTGAGCACTTGCTTGGGATCGGACCGGAGATCTCGCTCCGTTGCTAAGTATCTTCCGATCCTATCGCTTCGCTTCACCCGGCCGCAGACTCCATCGCACGGAGATACGAGCACATCGGCGCTCGTCAATCCCCTTAAGGAGAACATGAAATGACCAGACAATGGCTTGCGGGCGCAGCCGCGTTCGCGATGATGACGGGCGTCGCATGCGCACAAGGCATGTCGTCCGACACATCGACCTCAACGCAATCGACGACGACGTCAACGGCGCCGGCGGTCGGAAGCTACAACTCCAACGCCTATCAGAAGAGCACCGACAGCAACGGCAACGTGACCGACAAGAGCTCGTCCTATCACAGCGGTGCGGGCGGCTCGTCGGCGACGTCGCACTCGGCGACCACCTCGCCGGACGGCTCACAGCAGAGCACGTCGAAAGCGGTTCGGACCGAGACGCCCTACGGCGCTTCGAGCACCGACAGTAACACGACCACGACGACGACCGATCACTAACGACGCCCTGGATGCCGCGGTGGATCTTCATCGCGGCACCCCCGGCTCGGGTGGCCCGATTCGACCTGCTCACTTTCACGCTTTTCGCTCGAAAAGCATCCAACACGGAGTTTCCCATGACTGAAATGAAATACGGCCTCAGGTACCTGATCGGCATCGCGCTCATCGCCGGCACCCTGTCGGTGGCAGGTTGCGGCAGCTCGGACAACGCGACAAGGACGACCACGACCGACCAGTCGACGACGTCCTCGTCGATGGCGCCCACGACATCGACGACAACGACCTCCAGCACGCAGCAATCCCACCCTTGAGCGATTGGCATGCTTGGCGGGCGCGGTCAAAAAAAAGAGCCGCTGGCCGGGGGGATGGCCAGCGGCTCTGGGCGTCGGATGCGGGACCCGTCGCCGCGAATGGAGATACCATTCGACATGGCTCTCCAATCCGTAGGTCCGACAGTAACGGCCGCCGGGCTGATGCCGGTAGGTTCGGAATCTGACTCAGAAACCGTGTGGACGCCTCGACCTGGCACTGAGGCGGACGTAAGACAGGTTGCCGATCCGATCATTTTCCCGCGAGCGGGAGCGATTGATTTCATAAACGTCAGGAGACAATCATGTTCAAGGCCACCATGTTCGTCCTGTTGCAAGCCTCGGTCTTGCTTCTATCCGCTTGCCAAGCGGAGATGCTTTCCGACGATCGAATCATCTCGAACACCGCTAGTGTCATTGGCGTCCGCCCCGACCAGTTTGCCATCACGGATAGGTATTCCGATCCGACGAACACCTATTACACCGCACGCACCAACACCGGCGCCACATATGCCTGCGTTATCAATGGCGGCGGTCTTTTGGCGGCCGGCATGACAGATCCGCCGACGTGCCGGCAAACCGCGAGCAAATCGTAAGCGATCGCACGGCACGGGCTGACACAACGACGACGATTTCAAGGCGAGGCGCTACCAGCGCGCTCGTGCGCTTGACATTGCCGCCGTCCGGCATGAGCCTGCGTGCGTCGATGCGAAGGCGCCGCAAGAGGACTATTTCATCACTCGGTCTTGGCCAGTTGCCGCCGCGATGGGTTTGAGCGTTATCGCGGGCGCGGCGCCGGCGCTTGCGGGAGTCAGAGGTCTACACCTACTCGGTCTTGCATCCGGTCTACGGCAAGATCGGCACGCTCACGGACACAATCGACCGCAACTCGGAAACGACCCGCATCGAGGCGCGTCTGCGCATTGCGGTGAAATTCCTGGGCATCGTCGTCATGCGCCAGACCACCGACACCGTCGAGATCATGCACGGCGACCGGCTGGTCTCGCTGCAAAGCGTCACCGAGAGGGATGGTCAGCACAGCGAGGTGCATGGCGAGATTCAAGGCGACCGGTTCATGGTGAATGCGACGGCCGGCTCATTCGCCGGTCCGGCAACCATCGCCCCCTCCGACCCATGGATCCTCAAGCGCACCGGCGAGCAGACCGTGGTATTCACGGACACCGGCAGAATCACCGACATGTCCATTTCCGGCGGCAGCTACGACACGATTTCCGTGAACGGCGCCTTGGTCTCCGCCCGGCACTTCATCGTGATGGGCGACAAGCGGCAGGAAGTCTGGCTCGACAATCGGCAAATCCCGGTCATGTTCCGCACCGTCGAGAACGGCACGCCGATCGATTTCGTATTGCAGAACGCAGCGGCGGCATCTGACGCTGCCCCGCTCACCGGCTCGCGGCGCTCCGCGCGGCCTTGACCCGAAAACGGCGGCGGGTGGGCCGCCCCCGTTTTCCAATCCGCGGGCTATTTCAAGCGCTTGTGAGTTTTTTGTGGGCGCTTGATGTGGGCGCTTGAGTAGATTCCGAGGGTGTTCCGGGCGCGAGCCTGCGTGTAATTATTCTCTGTTCTGAACCGGTTCGCGTGCGTGGCCGGCGCTTTTTAGGCATGTCCGATCTCGATTCATAATCCTTTCTGTCCGGTATCAGACACGGTATCGTTCAGACTAGGCTCTGGGGCATTACACGATCCTCAGCGGAAAAGAAACGAGATCGCCTATCTTTGGTTTCCGTAGAAGGTTACATGGCAGACGTACTCGATGAAGTCAGGCAGATAATTTCCAAGCATTGTTCGCTTGGCATCGAAGCCTTGAGACCGGAGACCAAACTCGAGGAAATCGATATCGAATCTTTGGATCTGGTCGAAATCATCTTCGAGATCGAAGAGCGCTTCAAGATCGAAGTCCCGCAAAATACCAACAAGGACTCGCGCCTTGAATTCACCACCGTCGGTGAGATCGTGGCGGGTGTGCGCTCTATTCTCGCCAGTTCCGCAGTCTCATGAACCGTGTCGCGATCACGGGAATAGGCGTCGTCTCTCCGGTCGGCTGCGAGCTCGAAGAGTATTGGAATGCCTTGGTCGAGGGGCGCTCGGGCATCGGCCCGCTCACCACGATCCCGACGGAGCGGCTCAACACCCGCATTGCCGCCGAGGTCAAGAACCACAAACCCGAGAAGCATTTCGCCACTCGCGCCCTCCCTCTGCTCGACCGGTTCTCGCAGTTCGCCGTGATCGCCGCGCGCAACGCGGTTGCCGACGCCGGTCTCGTTTTCGACGAGGAGCTCGCGCAAGCGACGGCGACGATCGTCGGCTCCGGCGTCGGCGGGCAGAACACCCTCGATGACGGCTACTACCGGCTCTACGGCCAAAACGCGGCACGGCTGCATCCCTTCACAATTCCGCGCCTCATGGTCAATGCCGGCGCCAGCCAGGTCAGCATGGATATGGGCTTGCGCGGGCCGACCTTTGCGGTGGCGAGCGCGTGCGCTTCCGGGACCCACGCCATCGGCCTGGCGTTCGACATGGTCCGCAGCGGACGGACCGCCGCAGCGCTGGTCGGCGGCGCCGAAGCGTGCATCACCGTCGGCACCCTCAAGGGTTGGGAGGCGCTTCGCGTGCTGAGCGCCGATACCTGCCGGCCGTTTTCTCGCACCCGCTCCGGCCTGGTCCTTGGCGAAGGGGCTGCGATGCTGATGCTGGAACCGCTCGACAGAGCGCACGCCCGCGGCGCCCGGGTCTATGCCGAGGTGCGTGGTTTCGGCATGTCCGCCGACGCCGACGACATCACCGCGCCCAATGCCGAGGGCAGCGCCCGGGCGCTGCGCGCCGCCCTCGAGGACGCGCGAATCCCCGAGGAATTCGATCGACTACATCAACGCCCACGGCACCGGCACGACGCTCAACGACTCGACCGAAACGCAGGCGATCCGCGCCGTCTTTGGAGCGCATGCCGATCGTCTTGCGGTCTCTTCCACCAAGGCCGTCCTCGGGCATGGGCTTGGCGCCGCCGGCGCCTTGGAGGCGGCCGCGACGGCGCTCGCCATCCACCGGCGTGTCTTGCCGCCGACGGCGAATTTCGAAGAGCCGGATCCGGCGTGCAATCTCGACGTCATTCCGAACGTCGCGCGCGATCGGCGCATCCGCTGCGCAATATCGAATTCATTCGCATTCGGCGGACTGAACGCCGTGCTCGTGCTCGGCGAACTTTGACGCGAGTTGAGACGAACGCTCAGCAAATTCGGACAGGGCAATCGGCCCGGCCAATTGCCGATCTTGCGCCGACATGAAAAACGCGCGCTGCTTGCCGAACTCTTGCGGAAGAAGGCGAGCGCGGCCCAACCGCTTCATCCGCTCTCCGATAATCAGCAGGGCATCTGGTTCCTGTCCCAGCTCGCGCCGGAGAGCTCGATCTACAATGTCAGTTTTGCCGGCCGCATCCGCGACGATGTAGACGCTGCCGCTTTCCGGCGCGCGTTTCAGGCGCTGGTGGAGCGCCATCCGTCCCTGCGGACCACGTTCGTGGTGCAATCCGGCAAACCGTTTCAACGGGTCCACGAACATCTGCCGGTGCGGTTCGAAGAGACCGATGCCTCGAGCTGGAGCGCGGATGAGCTGCAGACCCGGCTCGTCGCGGAAACTCAGCGCCCGTTCGATCTGGAACACGGGCCGGTCATGCGGGTCAATCTGTTCAGCCGATCGGCGCAGGAACACGTCCTGTTGCTCGTCATTCATCATATCGCGGTCGATTTCTGGTCGCTCGCGGTGATCCTGAACGAGCTCGGCATGCTCTATGCGGCGGAAAAGACCGGACAGCCGGCTGCTCTCCCGCCGCTCGATCTGCACTACACGGACTTCGTTCGCTGGCAGAGCGAAATGCTGGCGGGTCCGGCCGGCGAGCGGCTCTGGGACTACTGGAAGACGCAATTGGCGGGCGCGCTGCCGGTGCTCGATCTGCCGACCGACCGGCCACGGCCGCCGGTTCAGATGTTTCGCGGCGCGCACCATGATTTCACGTTGAACGAAGACCTGGCGCGGCGGCTCAGGGCGCTCGCAAAAGCCGAGGGCGCCACGCTCTACATGGTCCTGCTGGCCGCGTTCGAACTGACGCTTTACTACCACAGCGGCCAAGACGACATCCTTGTCGCCTCGCCCATGGCCGGACGGAGCCGGGCCGAGTTTGAAGAGCTGGTGGGCTTCTTCGCCAATCCTGTTGTCTTGCGCGCGAATCTTTCCGGGAATCCGACGTTCCGGGAGTTCCTGGGTCAGGCGCGTCAGACGGTGCTGGCGGCGCTCGACCATCAGGACTACCCCACCCTGCGTCTGGTCCAACGGCTTCGCGCGCCGCGCGACCTCAGCCGGTCGCCGCTGTGCCAGGCCATGTTCGTCCTGGACAAGCCGCACCGGCTCGTCGAACAGACTGACGCGGCCTTCGTGGGCGGCGAGACCGGGTTCTGCATGAATCTCGGCGGGTTGGCGATGGAGTTGATCCCGCTGGATCGCCGGGCCGCGACGCTCGATCTGGTGATGTTGATCATCGAGACGACCGGATCGCTTTCCGCCTCCATCCGCTTCAGCCCCGACCTGTTCGATGCGGCCACCGTCGCCCGCATGGCGGAGCACTTTCACGCCTTGCTGGAAAGTGTCATCCGCGATCCGGCCACGGCGATCGGCGATCTCGACATTCTGACCGGCGCCGAACGCGAGCAGCTCTTGGTCGAGTTCAACGACACCGCGACCGATTACCGCAAAGACAAATGCATCCACCAATTGTTCGAGGAACAGGTCGAGCGCACGCCGGATAAAGTGGCCGTCGCGTTCGACGGACAGCACCTGACCTACGCTCAGCTCAACGCCCGCGCCAATCGCCTGGCCCATCACCTCCAGGCTCTCGGCGTGAGGCCGGAGGTGCCGGTCGCCATCTGCATGGCGCGCTGTCTCGAGATGGTCGTCGGGCTTCTCGGCATTCTCAAAGCCGGCGGAGCCTATGTGCCGTTGGACCCTGCCCATCCCGAGGAACGCCTGTCCTTCATGATGCAGGATGCCCGCGCCGCGGTGCTGCTGACGCGAGGGGAGGTGTCGGCGCGCGTGCCCGAACACGGAATCCAAGTGGTGGATCTGGAGTCCGACTGGGACGCCATCGCTGCGCAGAGCGAAGAGAACCCGTCGGCCGGGGCAACGCCCGCGAACCTTGCCTACATACTCTATACCTCCGGCTCGACCGGACAGCCCAAGGGCGTGATGGTCGAACATCGCGGGCTGTGCAACACGATCGACTGGCTCATCCGAACGCTCGCGCCGTCAGTCGCAGACCGCTGTCTGCTCAAGACCCCGATCACGTTCGATGCTGCGGGACGCGAATTTTTTCCAACCCTTCTGACCGGCGGGACGCTTGTCATTGCCGAGCCCGACGGTCATCGCGATAGCCGCTACCTGGCGGAAACGATCCGCAGCGAGCAAATCTCCATTTTCCATTGCGTCCCGTCGCTGCTGCAGTTCCTCGTCGAGGAGCCCGCATTCGACGGCTCGCTTGCGCTGCGCGCCGTCATGTGCGGCGGCGAAGCCTTGCCGGCCCAGCTCGTCACGCGCTTTCAGCGCCGCTCGAAGGCCGCGCTCTATAACGTGTACGGCCCGACCGAGACGATCATCGATTCGACATATTGGTTATGCGACGCGGCCGATGGCCGCTCCTCGATTCCGATCGGACGGCCGATACCGAACGCGCGCATCTATATATTGAACGGCGCGCTTCGTCCCGTGCCGCTCGGCGTTGCCGGCAATATGTATATCGGCGGCGTGAGCTTGGCCCGCGGCTATCTCAACCGGCCCGATCTGACGGCCGAGAAATTCATTCCGGACCCGTTCAGCGCCGAGCCGGGAGCACGGCTCTACAAGACCGGCGATTTGGCCCGTTATCTGCCCGACGGGAATATCGAGTTCCTCGGCCGCGGCGACCATCAGGTCAAGATCCGCGGATTCCGCATCGAGCTCGAGGAAATCGAGAGCACGCTGCGCCGGCACCCCGCCGTGCGCGAAGCTGTCGTCCTCGCCAGGGAAGACGCACCGGGAGAGAAGCGGCTCGTCGCCTATGCGGTTGCTGAAGCCGGTCCCGACGAGTTGCGTCGCTTTCTCAAAGACAATCTGCCCGATCATATGGTGCCGGCGGCTTTCGTGCCGCTCGATGCCCTGCCGCTGCTGTCGAACGGAAAGATCGACCGGCGCGCGCTGCCGGCGCCGGACCGGACGCGGCCCGAACTGGACAAGGCGTTCGTCGCGCCCCGCACTGCGACAGAGGATCTCGTGGCGGGGATCTGGGCTCAGCTCCTCGACATCGAACGGGTCGGCATCCACGACAATTTCTTCGACCTTGGCGGTCATTCCTTGTTGGCGACGCAGGCCATCTCGCGCATGCGCGAAGCCTTCCAGGTGGAAATTCCGCTGCGCCGTCTGTTCGAGGTGCCGACCGTGGCCGGTCTCGCCGAAAGCATCGAGGCCGCGCGCCGGGCCGGCCAGAATCTCTCGACGCCGCCCATCCTGCCGGTGCCGCGGACGGGAGACCTGACCCTTTCATTTGCCCAGCAGCGATTGTGGTTCTTCGATCAGTTGGCGCCGGGCCTCCCGGCCTACAATCTTCCGGCCGCCGTCCGTCTCGAGGGACGCCTCAACTTGGCGGCGCTCGAGCAGAGCCTCAACGAGATCGTCAAGCGCCACGAATCCTTGCGCACCATCTTTCGCGAGGTGGATGGAGGGCCCGCGCAAGTCATCGCCCCGAGCCTCACGATCGAGCTGCCGGTCGTTGACTTGCGGCAGCTTCCGGCGCGCGAGCGCGAGGCCGAGGTCCGGCGTTTGGTCACGGCCGAAGCGCAGCTTCCGTTCGATCTGGCGCAAGGCCCGCTCGTGCGCGGCACCGTGTTACGGCTCGGCGAGGAGGAGCATGTCGGGCTGTTGACGATGCATCATATCGTCTCCGACGGATGGTCGGCGGGAATACTGGTTCGCGAGATGGCGACGCTCTATGTCGCCTTTTGCGCCGGCGGGTCCTCGCCGCTGCCGTCGCTGCCCATTCAATATGCGGACTTCGCTCACTGGCAGCGGCAGTGGTTGCAGGGTGACGTCCTCGAAACCCAGATCGCCTATTGGAAGGAGCGGCTGGCCGGCGCCCCCACTTTTATCGATCTGCCGACGGACCATCCCAGGCCGGTGCTGCAGAATTTCCGTGGCGCGCACCAATCGCTGGTGTTGTCCGGACATTTGCAGGAAGGGCTGAAAGCGCTGAGTCGCCAGGAAGGGACGACCCAGTTCATGACGTTGCTGGCGGCGTTCAAGGTGTTGTTGTGGCGCTACACAAGTCAGGACGACCTGATCGTCGGCACGCCGATCGCCAACCGCAACCGGCTCGAGACCGAAGGGCTGATCGGATTCTTCGTCAATGCGCTGGTGCTGCGGACGGACCTTTCCGGCAATCCCAGCTTTCGCGATCTCTTGCGGCAGGTGCGGGAGGTCTGTCTCGGCGCGTACGCCCATCAGGATCTGCCGTTCGATCGGCTGGTCGAAGAATTGCACGTGAAGCGCGAATTGAACCGCAATCCGCTCTTTCAGGTGATGTTCGCGCTGCACGATGTTTCGCTGCGGGCGGTCGAGCTGGCCGGCTTGACCATGAGCCCGGTCGAGGGCGACAGCGAGACGGCTCACTTCGATTTGACGCTGCAGATCGTGGACTCCGGGCATGAGCTGACGGCCCTCCTCGTCTACGACACCGATCTGTTCGAGGCGGACACGATTGCCCGGATGCTGGGGAATTTTCAGACGCTGCTCGACGCCATTGTCGCCGATCCCGAGCGGCGCCTTTCGGACTTGCCGCTCTTGACCGCAATCGAGCGGCAACAGCTGCTGGTGGAGTGGAACGGGGCCAAGACCGATCATCCGCGCGATGTGTGCGTTCATCGGCTCTTCGAGGCGCAGGTCGAGCGAACGCCGGACGCCGTCGCCGTCGTGTTCGAAGCGGAGCGGTTGACCTATGCGGAGCTGAACCGCCGCGCCAACCGGCTGGCGCATCGCTTGCGTGCGCTCGGCGTCGGACGCGACGTGCCGGTGGCCATTTGCCTCGAACGCTCGCTGGAGATGGTCATCGGATTGCTCGGCATCCTCAAGGCCGGCGGCGCCTACATGCCGCTCGACCCGGCCTATCCGCAAGAACGCCTCGCCTTCATGCTGAAAGATGCCGCGGCGCCGATTTTGTTGACCCGGGAGAAGTTGGCGGCGGGTTGGGCGGGGCAGGCACGCCAAAATCATCTGTCTGGATTCGGACGGAGAGCTCTTTCCCGGCGAAAGCGCGGAGAACCCCGGCGGGTCGGCGCGCCCCGAAGACCTGGCTTATGTCATCTATACCTCGGGATCGACCGGGCGGCCCAAAGGTGTGCTGGTTTCGCATGAAGCTATAGCGGATCACAGCCGGACGATAGAAAGCCGCTACGAGCTCGACGCAAGCGATGTCGTGCTGCAGTTCGCTTCGCCGAGCTTCGATGTGTCGTTGGAGGAAATCCTGCCGACGCTGATCGCCGGCGCCCGGCTCGTGCTCATGGGCGCGAGCGTCTGGCACCCGGCGGAATTGCCGCGCAAGATCGCGGAATTCGGACTGACGGTCCTCAATATTCCAACGGCTTACTGGCACGAGCTGGCGCGCGACTGGGCCGGCGCCTCGGAGTTCGCCGCGACTATTCGGCCCCGGCTCTTCATCGTCGGCGGCGACGCGATGCCGCCCGATGTTCTCAAGCTCTGGCGGCAATCGCCGGCGCGCTCGATCCGGCTCCTCAATGCCTACGGCCCGACCGAGACGACCATCACGGCGACGGTCTACGAAATTGCCCCCGATTCCAACGACAAGACGACAGAGCATCGGGTGCCCATTGGCCGTCCCCTCGTTAATCGCGCGATTTATATACTGGACCGGCACGGCAATCCCGTTCCCATCGGCGTTCACGGTCATCTGCATATCGGCGGAGAGGGTCTCGCCCGAGGCTATTTGAATCGGCCTGATTTGACCGCCGAGAAATTTATTCCAGACCCGTTCAGTGCCGAGCCGGCAGCCCGCATGTACAAGACGGGCGACCTCGCCCGCTTTCGGTCCGATGGCATGATCGAGTTCCTCGGCCGTGCCGATGACCAGGTGAAAATCCGCGGGTTTCGCATCGAACTGGGAGAAATCGAAGCCGTGCTCGGCCAACATCCGGCCGTGCGGGAGTTGGTGGTTCTGGCTCGCGAAGACGCGCCAGGCGAGAAGCGGTTGGTCGCCTATGCGGTCGCGGACGCCACCACCGACGAGCTGCGCCGCTTTCTCGAGGACAAGCT
The DNA here is from genome assembly GCA_963804235.1 of uncultured Alphaproteobacteria bacterium. GTDB lineage: Bacteria > Pseudomonadota > Alphaproteobacteria > ATCC43930 > CGMCC-115725 > DATJLY01. The sequence continues at coordinate 226,978 of CAWDPP010000052.1, read as the reverse complement.
CCCCGATCACATGGTGCCGGCGATCATCATGCTGCTCGAGGCGTTGCCGGTGCTGCCCAACGGCAAGCTGGACCGCCGGGCATTGCCGGCGCCGGATCGAACGAGGCCGGAGTTTGAGAAAGCCTTTGTCGCGCCTCGCGATGAGCTGGAACGCGAACTCGCGCACATCTGGGAGGAGGTTCTCGGTGTTCGCCCGGTCGGGGTCAGAGACAATTTCTTCGAGCTGGGAGGACACTCTCTGCTTGCGGTGCGTCTCTTCGCCCGCATCGAGAAGCGGCTGGGGCGAAGACTTCCGCTGACGACCGTCTTTCACGGCGCAACGGTCGAGCATCTTGCCAGCGTTCTCCGTCAGCAGGCCACTTGCGGCCCCGAGGCCTCGTTGGTGCCAATTCAACCCGACGGCAGCAAACGGCCCCTCTTCCTGGTGCATCCGGCCGGCGGACACGTTTTCCCTTACGTTCATCTGGCGCAGCTTCTGGGTCCCGATCAGCCCTGCTATGGGCTGCAAGCCAAAGGGGTGGACGGCGGACAAGATCCCCACACGCGCATCGAAGACATGGCTGCCCACTACATCCAAGCCCTGCAGACCGTGCAGCCGACAGGGCCATACTTTCTCGGCGGATGGTCGATGGGCGGCGTGGTCGCCTTCGAAATGGCGCAGCAGCTGCACGCGCAAGGTCAGCTCGTGGCGTTGCTCGCCTTGCTCGATGGCCGCATTCCCACGACCGACGAGACGTTTCCTGAGGGAGACGCCGAAGCGATCTTGCTGGTCGAACGGTACTTCGGAATTTCGTTTGGCGGGATGGAGTCCCTGGCGGAGCTTCCCAAGGACGAACAATTGTCCTTTTTGCTGGAACAAGCGAAGAGCGCCGGCCTGGTGCCGGTCGAGATCGATGTTTCCCAGGCGCTCCGCTTCGTTGCGCTGCTGAGGAGCGACCTGCGCGCGACGCAGAATTATGGACTGCGTCTCTATCCCGGTCGCATCACCTTCTTCAAGGCGAGCGAAACGCCGGACGGCCCGTCTGCGGATCCGACGATGGGCTGGAGCGATTGGGCCAGGGACGGAGTTGAGGTCCATGTCGCTCCGGGCAATCACGCCAACATGATGTACGAACCTCACGTCGAACGTCTGGCTCGGAAACTGACCGCCTGCCTCGACCGCGCGCAAGCCGCCGAGGCGAGGGCGAACGGAACTGCGCGAACGATCGAGGCGGAAGCCGTTCGATGAAGGCTGCGCGCAGCACCGAGCCTGATCCTGCCTGGTGTTCCCCGGCAAAAGCCTTGGCGATCGGTCGCGATGAGGTTCATGTCTGGCAGGCGACATTGGACCGGACCCCGTCGGAGCTTCAGAGCTTCTTCGACAGCCTCGCCGCGGACGAACAGGCGCGGGCAGAGCGGTTCCATTTTGACAGAGATCGGGTGCGCTTTATCGTCGCGCGCGGCGTGCTCCGGGCCATCCTCGGCCGTTATATGAATCGAGCGCCCGAAAGCCTGTCCTTTCGTTATGGCTCTCATGGCAAGCCGGCCCTTGCCGGAGAAGCCGACGGGAATGCGATCTGTTTCAACCTGTCCCATTCCAACGGAGTGGCGCTTTACGCAATCACTCGGGATCGGGCGGTGGGCGTCGACCTCGAACGCATCCGTTTCGATCTGCCGGTTGCGGAGATTGCCGAGCGGTTCTTCTCGCGGCGCGAGGTCGCGGTGCTCCGGATGCTCCCGTCCGAGCAGCAGCACCACGCGTTCTTTTGCTGTTGGACGCGCAAGGAGGCCTATATCAAGGCGCGCGGCGAAGGACTTTCGCTGCCCTTGGATCAGTTTGACGTGTCGCTTGCTCCCGGGGAACCGGCGGCACTCCTCGGCACGCAACAAGATCCATCCGAAGCCACCCGTTGGACGCTTGCAGAGCTTGCCTCCGCCCCCGGCTACGTGGCCGCTCTTGCGGCGGAGGGACACGGCTGGCGTCTTGCCTCTGGGCAATGGCCCGATCCGAGCGCGGTCGTCAGTCTGACCGTTGCGACTCGTTTCTCTGCCGAGCCCATTTCTCGGCGAGCCGTTTGACGATCAAATACGCGAGCACCGCAACGGGGGTGGCGATGATGATCGAGCCGACGAGCATGGCGGCGTAGACGTCCCAACCCTTTTGCAACACGTCCCACAGTCGCACCTGATCCAGCGTCAGCCGATGATGCACGGGGAGAATCAGCTTCCCCAATCGATATTCGGCGAGCCACAGCACAGGCAATAGCGGGATATAGAGAATCGCCATCGTCGCCCCGGCGAGAGCGGCAATCACGTTCCTCTTCAGCAGCCACGCTAGCGCGGTCGCCACGATTATTGGCGACGGATTGAATGGCAGGAAGCCCGCAGCGATGCCGATCGCGAAGCCGGCGGCGATTTGGTCGGGCCGCGCATCAAGCCGCGACAGCTTTTGCCAAATCTCGCGGATTCGATGCTTCAGGGTGAGTCTGGTCAAGGCTCAAGCGCGTGGCCGGCATGCGGCACATCGCTTACGATCTGACCGTCACGCAAGCGAATCAGCCGCCGCGCCCGTTCCATGACTTGAGGATCATGGGTGGCATAAACGAAAGTCGTGCCGTGGATGCGATTGAGTTGCTCCATCACTTCGAGGAGAGCGGTCGCCGTCACCGAGTTCGAGATTCGCCGTGGGCTCGTCCGCCAGGATAAGCGCCGGTTCGGTGACCATGGCTCGCGCCACGGCCACCCGTTGTTGTTGCCCGCCGGATAACTCGCCGGGGCGGCGATCTTCAACCCCATCAAGGCCGATTTCCGAGAACAGCTTCTGCACTTTTTCCTTGCGCTGCTGCGCCGGCACGCCTTGCAGAAGCAGGATGAATTCAGCGTTCTCCCGGGCGGTCAGGACCGGCAGCAGGTTGTAGGCCTGGAAGACGAAGCCGAGGCGCCGCAGCCGCAAACGAGCCAGCTCGCCCGAGGACAGGCGTTGAAGGTTCTTCCCTTCCACCAACACCTCTCCGGCATCGGCCCGGTCGAGTCCGCCGATGATGTTCAGCAACGTGGTTTTGCCGCAACCGGACGGTCCGGCGATGGCAAGAAATTCTCCGGCGGCAACCCGCAGACTGATCCCGCGCAATGCCGGAACCTCGATTGGCCCCGTGCGGTAGACCTTTCTCACGTCGTTCAGTTCCACCGCCCACTCGGTCAAATCGTTCTCCAATCGCGCTAAAACACCCGCAATGCGCCGGGCAATTGAGTTCGTGCGGCCTTGAGCGCCGGATAAAAGGAAATGACGATCGCCGTCAGAAACACAATGACGACGGACGATGCGATTCGCGTGAGGCTCAAGCGCGAATAGATGATCGGGTCAAAAACGAGCGCTGTCGGAAGGCTGCTCTTGAAGAACCAGCGCAGATCCAGCCCGTGCGTGGCGAAATAATGCTCGACGCTTAACCCCAGCACCAGCCCCAGAGCGAGGCTGATCGCCGTCAGCGCCAGCGACTCGCCAATGATCATGACGGCAAGCTGCATGGGCCGTAGTCCCAGAGCCAAGCACAGACCGAATTCATAGCGGCGCTGGATGACCCGCATGAGAATCGTGTTGAGTATCCCCAATCCGACCATCGCGAGCACCACGCCGTTCATGACGTAATTGAAGGCGTCGTCCAACACGAACAGCTGAGCGAGCGTCGGCATGGATTCCCGCCAGGGGAGAATTTCAACCGGATCGCCTGTCAACTGCTTCCGCAAGCCCTGCGCCACCATCAGCGAGTCGCCTTCGTGCTCGAGGAGGACCGCGATCTGAGTGACCCGGCCGGACACTCCGAGCAAGGCTTGGGCCTCGGGCAACGGCATCTGAATGACGTGGGCGTCGATGGCTTGGATACCGGTGCGAAAGATCCCGCTCACCCGCAGCAGGTCGCTCTGCATTTCTCCGCCATCTGCCTCGCTCGTCTCCGTGTCCGGTGCTTGCACTGCCTGAGTCATGAGCACGACCTTGGCCCCGATCTTGAGCGCGAGCTTGCCGGCCAGCTCCGTGCCGATGACAACGCCCGACCGTTGGCCGTCATCGAGATAGTTCCCCTCGACGATCCGCTGCGGAATCAGCGATACGGCACGCTCGTCGTCGGGGATGACCCCCATGATGCGCACGCCATCGGCGTTGGCCGCGGAACTCAGCAATCCCGAGGCCAAGAGCCGCGGACTTGCGCCGCGCACCACATGTTTCACGGCCTCGGTCTGCAGGAACTCTTCGGTCGCGGATGCGACCTGCGCCGGCAGCAGCAATTCCTGAGAGCCGGTCTCCTGGTACCCCTGCGGCTCGATGACGACGTGCCCGGTGCCGTAGCGCACGCCGTTATCGACCATTTGCTCGTGGCTGCCATCGAGCAAGCCCAAGGAAATCAGCAGCAACGTCAGACCCAATCCCAAAGCCAGCGCCGTCAGCAGGGTTCCGCGGGGATTGCGCCACAGATTGCGCCACCCGATCTTCATCAGCACGAGGGCGCCCATCATCGCTAAACCTTTCGGAGCGCGTCCGCCGGCTGAAAGCGAGCCGCCCGCAGCGCGGGATAGAGCGCCGCCGCCAGAGCCGTGACGGCAAGCCCCAGAGCGGCCTCGATGTAGGCGGTGAAATCCTGCCGGCCGTACCAGAGGGGACCCACCACAATTCCGGCCAGAGAAACCGCGTCGCCATGTTCACTCAGTTTCAGACCATGGTCCTGCAGATACCACAGGAGCGGAGCGCCAAGCGCCGCTCCCAGAACCAGACTGGCTCCGGCCAAACTTGCCGCCTCGGCCACGATGAGGCCAACCACCTGAACCGGCCCCATACCGACGGCCATCAGCATGCCGAGCTCTCGCGTGCGCTCGATGATCGCCATGAGCATGGTGTTGACGATGCCCATGGCCGCCGACAGGAAAAAGATGAAAAAGAGAAAAAGCGTGACGCGCCGATTGAATTGCACGTAGTCGGCCAGCTCGGGCGCCAGCTCCTGCCAAGGTATTACCCGAACCGGAATGGTTTTGCTCAGGTTGCGCCTCGAGTGCCGCGGCCGTCGCCGTCGCGTCGGCGATGTCGCGAAGCTTGATCCCGACTTCATCGATCCTTGCCGGCGGCAAGCGCAAGAGATCCTGCAGAGAGGCGAGAGGCATGAGCACCAGACCTTGGTCCATCGCCTCGAGCCCGGTGTGAAACAACCCGGATATCGTGTAGAGATCATTTCCCATCGAACCGTCGTCTGCCGTCGTCAACAGAACGATTTGCGACCCCACCTCGACGCCGATCATGGTGGCGAGCTTATCTCCCATCACGACATCCTTGGCGCTCGCTCCGGTCAGATACGTCCCCTTCACCATCTGGGTCTGCAGCACGGTGATCTTCTGCTCCAGGCTCGGGACGACGCCGAGCAGTTGCACCCCGGCCGATTGATGGGTCGCGCTGACCAGGCCGTAGCCGTACACACGGGGACTTGCAGCCCGAACCCGGGGGTCGGCGGCAATGGCGGCGATCAGCGCGCCGACATCCGTCCCGTTTCGCCCGCCCAAGGTCAGTTGAACGGGGCGGTCCGGGTAGTAATCCGGAGCGTGCACCTCGATATCCGAGAGAAGGAGACCGGTGCCGCTCTCGATCATCTGCGCGCGCAGCCCGGCCATCAAACACGCGACGAAGAGCAGCATGGCGTATCCCAAGCCGATCGCCGCCATGGCGATCAGCGTGCGGCGCGGATTGAACCAAAGATTGCGCCACGCGAGCCGCGGCAGCCATCCGCTCACTGCTTCAGATTCCTCAGGGAAAACGTCTCGTCGCTGATCGGCTTGTCGAAGACGATGTCTTCATACGTGACGGTCGTCTGTTGCCCCGTCTTGTCCAGAGGCCGCATGACCAGGCGCGTCGGAATGAGCCGTCCGAAGCGGCTGCTGGTGCTGACCGTCTTGTAGTCGGAAAAGGACAGTTCCCGCACCAGCTTCCCGTCCTCGTCGTAGTAGCGCTGCCAGATCGGCATCAGGTCGGCGGCGCGAATTTCCAAGACGATTTTTCCCCACACCACCGCTGCGTCCGGCTTGGGTGTCAGGGTATATTCGGACACCGCGACCCCGTCGCGCTGTCCTTCAAAAGACGTGGCGATCGCGTAGTCGTCGCTGAGGCGACTCTGGTTCACCAGGTCGTTGAGGGTGAAGTCGCTGCCCATCCACGGGGTCACCATCATCGACGCCGGCATCGCGACCGTGCGGTTCGATTTCGGCAGATAAATCCAGGTTTTGTTGGCGACTTTCAAGATCGCGGTGCCGGCATCCTCCGGCGGTTGGCGGATGCGGACGAGGATTTTCGACTCGTCGAGCGACCACAGCTGCATCGAGATGGTCCGTTGCGAGTCTTCCTTGGTGATCTGCATGTTCACGGTGGCGATGCTCGACTGGCTGACAAACAGGCGGGCCGCGCGGTCCACGATCTCGCGCGCGCCTTGATCGTCCGCGGCCAGAGAGGCTTCGCCCACGCTTAGCCATGTCAGCGTCAGGCAGATCGCGAAGCCGGCATTTTTCCATCGCCGAGAGCGGATCGAAGCGGTTGACGCCGTGCGCTTCATGATTGGTGCACAGGCGGCGCAAATGCCTTTGGCCGCTTCAATGACGAGCATTGCCGGCAATCCTGCAACGGTGACCCGAGTTGTAGAGACGTTGAAGACGTTGTAAGGCGTGTGCCGGCATGGCTGGACACGAAGCGCTGAAGCTGGCGCCAGTCGGGGCCGAAAGCCCCATCGGAGAACACCCATGAACAGCGCCGCCAGGAGCATCGCCATCGCGCTGGCACTGACCGTGTCGATCGCCGGCTGCACTGAGACAAAGACCGGCGGCAGCACGGGGCCATACGTCGATGACGCGACAATCACCGGCAAGGTCGAGACTGCGATCTCGCAGGATCCCGCGCTGAAGGCGATGCAGATCGAGGTCGAGACCACCAAGAGCACCGTCCAGCTCAGCGGCTTCGTCGATACGCCGGGGCTGATCGTGCGCGCCGGCGAGATCGCCCGGCAGGTGAGCGGGGTCTCGGCGGTACAGAACAACCTCATGGTGAAATAACGCCGGACGCCGCGTCGCTCGACCTGCTCGACGGCTTACGTGCCTAGCTCTCACAGGCGGCAGCTCCGACCATCAGCGTAATGCCGGTCCCAAATGAGGCATGGATCCGTCGTTCTCCTCGCCCAACAGCTCGGTGAGCAGCGAACCCACTTGCTCATCCGAAAGCTCGTCCAGATTTGCCAACAGCCGTTCCGCATCTCGCCCGTCTCCCATCTGTTCCCCTGCCGGGGCCAGAGCGGGCGCTGGTATGCGGCTTCGGAGGCCAGCTGATCGAGCACCTGCGTGACCGCCTGGTCGACGCTGAAGCCCTGAAGGAATTTCGCGATCGGCACGTTGACCTTCAGGTCAACCGCGATCCGGTTTTTCAGCTCGACGGTCATCAAGGAATCCAGTCCGAACTCGATCAGCGGTTGCTGGATGTCGAGCTTTGCTGGACTTAGTCCGAGCACGCGGGCCACTTGCCCGCACAGGTAGGCTTGCAGCAATTGCCGTCGCTCCGCCGGTTCGGCCGCAAGAAGGGTATCTCGCGTTTCGCTTGTGCGGCCGGCCGGCCCAGTTGCTCCGGCTGCCTCGCGCGCCAGTTCGGAGAGCAGCGGCGATGCGCTGCCCGCGGGATAGAACTCTCGATAGCGCTGCCAGTCGACCGGCACGGCCACGATCTGGGCTGCGCTTTGCTCGAGCAGTCGTCCCAGCAATTCCACCGCTCGCTCGGGAGCGATGCTGCTGATTCCGAGGAGCGCGAGGCGTGCGGCAAGACGCTTGCCTCCGTCCGAGACCGCGAATCCCCGACCGGCCCAGGCACCCCAGTTGATGCTCAGGGCCGGCTGGCCCTGGGCTTGCCGGTGATGCGCCAGCGCATCGAGGAAGGCATTGGCGGCGGCATAGTTTCCCTGACCGGGCTGACCCAGAACGGAACCCGCGGAAGAGAAGAGCACGAAGAAGTCCAAGGCATCGTGTTGCAGCAGGCGATGCAGCAGCCAGCCACCCATCATCTTTGGCCGCAAGACCGTAGTCAGTGCCGCCGCATCGAGTTGCACCAGCAGTCCGTCCTGCAGCACTCCGGCCGCGTGCACGACACCCCGGATCGGCGGCCAACCCTCCGCGCGATACGCGTCCAGAAAGCCGCTCAACTCTCCTTCGTCCGCCACATCGACCGGCGCCAGATGCACGCTTGCGCCCAACGATTCCAGTTCCCGAATGGCGTCGATCTGACCGGCCAGGCGACTTGCCGGGTCGACCGAACTCCAGTTCGAGCGCGGCGGCAGCCTGGTGCGTCCCAGCAGGATCAGCCGGCGCGCCCCTTGCTCGACCATCCAACGCGCGACCAGGAGGCCGAGGTCGCCGAGGCCGCCGCTGATCAGATAGCTGCCATCTGTGCGCCACCGGAGGGGAGAAGCTTGCGTCACCGATGGGCGCTGGCGGACCAACCGGCCCACGTATCGCCGCCCGTGACGAAACGCGAGTTGATCCTCGCCCTCGCGCACTGGAGATTTCTTCGCACACCTGGTGCGCGGCAGCGTCGATACCCGGTGCCCCGGGTTCCAAATCCACCAGTCCGCCCCAAAAAGTCGGGTGTTCCTGCGCGATGACGCGACCCAATCCCCAAAGCGGCGACTGCGCGACAGACAATGGGAAGCGCTTGTCTCCGGCCGCTTGAGCACCGCGCGTGATCAACCATAGACGGGGAAGCTCAGGCGATTCGATGCGCGCCAGTTCCTGCACCAGCAGCAGGACGCTGCCGCAGCCCAGAGTCTGCGCCGCATTCAGCGAGGCCGCGGTCGTTTCCTCTGGCGGAGCGGCATCAAGACCCCAGAGATGGATAATGCCACGACAAGCCGGCTGGTCGGAGCTCAGGGCTGCCGCGAAAAGCCGGCTCATGTCCTCCGGTCGTTCGGGGCGAATGCGATAATGCGCGCCGTCCGTCTGCTCGTAGGATTGCCCGGGAGCGACCAGAATGCTGCGTTCGCCGCGCGCTTCCAGCAGCGCGGACAGCGCATCTCCGACGCCGCCGCTGTCGGCAAAGATCAGCCAGCTTGCGCGGCCGGCGGGCGCGGACGGCTTTCCTGCGCAAGATCCTTCACTTGCCACTGGAACTCATAAAGCCACTCGTCGAGATTATCGAGCGAGGTGCGCTGTGTGTCTTCGCCCAGATATTCAAAGCGAAGTCCCCGAATCTCCACCGCCACGCGTCCCGCTTCATCGAACAGCAGCACTTCTCCGGTTGTGGCATCCGTCTCGCGATGCTGCACCCGGGCGTCAGCCCAGAGATGACGGCCTGGACGACCGAGAACCCGGAAGCGGTCGATGCGCGTCGGCAGGTAGAGTCCGTGCCGCTCTTTTTCAGTCGCTTCCGCGGCAACCGCGGCGCCGAAAACCTGCAACCCGGCATCGAGAATTGCCGGGTGAATTTGCAAGCCATCGACATGTGCCTCAGGCCCCTCGGGCACCTGCACTTCACCTAGCACATCGCCGTCGCCCCGCCGCAGCTGCGCGATGCTCTGAAAGAACGGACCATATTGGACGCCGCTTTCGCGGAGTCTGCCGTAATAATCCTGACCCGAAATATTCTCCGCGGATCGAGCTCGCATCGCCGCGAGCGTTTCGGTGGCGGCATCCGGGGCGATGACGCCATCGTCCTGTTGCGGACAGATCTTGCCGGTCGCATGCAGCGTCCACGGTTTGCCGGAGGACACGGCACCTCCCTCGCAACTGTGGATGTGAAAGGATGCCGCGCCATCTGCGCCTCGAGCGAGGATCACCTGGATCGTGCGGGTTCCGCCCTCCGGCAGGAAAAGCGCCTTGCGAAACTCGATGTCCTGCAGCGCGGTGGATTGCGCGCCAAAAACCTCCGCCGCGGCGGCCAGAGCCATCTCCAGATAGGCCGAGGCGGGCAGCACGACGACACCTTGGATGCGGTGCTGATCCAGATGAGGCAGGGAATTCTTGTCCAGCGTGGTTTCCCAGAAGTGGGTTCCCGCCGGATGTGCCGGATTGAAATGCTGCCCGAGAAGTGGGTGGTTCGCCCGCCCGCTGCCCGAGACGTGCGCCCGATGAGAGAAGGTGCCTCCGGCCGAAGGCTCGAGCCAGCAACGCTCGCGTTGCCACGGGTAGGATGGCAGTCGAACGCACCGGCCGCCGGTCGGATAGATCAGGTTCCAATCGACCGGATATCCCAAAGTATAAAGCGCGCCCAGCGACCCGAGCAGGACCGTGTCGTTCATCTTCCTCGCGCCGCAGGGACGGAAGCACGGCGCCTTCCTTGCCGAGATGATGAAGCCCTTGCTGAATGGCGCCGAGCAGAATTGGGTTCGGGCTGATCTCCAGGAAAATGTCATGCCCGTCTTCCGCCAGGCGCTGAACCGCGGCGGCGAAGAGCACCGGCTCTCGCATGTTCCTCACCCAATAGAGCGCATCGAATTCCGGCCCGTGACTGATTTGCCCGGTCACCGTCGAGTAGATCGGCACGGACTCCAACTGCGGCTCCAGCCCTTCCAACGCCAGCAGCAAGTCGGCGCGCAACGGCTCCATCTGGGGACTGTGCGAGGCAAAATCGACGTTCACCATGCGACAGAAGATGTCGCGACGCTGCAGCTCGTCCAGAATGGCGGCGAGCGCGGCCGGATCGCCGGACAACACTGTCGACGAGGGACCGTTGCTGACAGCGATCGACACGCGGTCTTCCCGGCCGACCAACACGCGTCGCGCGTCCTCGATGGAAAGATCCACCGCCGCCATGGCGCCTTGCCCAACGGTGCGCTTGAACAATCGGCTGCGACGGCAAACGATCCGGACGGCATCCTCGAAGCTCAGCGCGCCGGCGACGTGAGCGGCCGCGACCTCGCCCAAACTATGGCCGACCACCGCGTGCGGCTCGATGCCCCACGAGCGCCACAGCGCTGCCAAGGCGACTTGAATCGCAAAGAGGGCCGGTTGGATGACCTCGATCTCGTTCAAACGCGAGTGGGCGGCATCGGCGGCGGCGAGTTCGGCGAGGAGCGACCAATCTCCGTAGGGACGCATCGCCCGATCGCAGCGTTCGATGACCTCCCGGAAAACGGCTTCCTGCTCCAGCAGCCGTCGTCCCATGCCGAACCATTGGCTCCCTTGCCCCGGAAACACGAAAACAAGCTTTCGCCGGCGCGCCGAATGCTTGCGGCCGGACGACAGGCCGGGACGCGTCTCGCTTTGCAAAAAAGCTTCGAGCCTCTCCGTCATCTGCGCCGGCGAATTGCCGGTCATGGCGAGGCGGTGGTCGTGGTGAGCGAGCCGCACGCTGGCCGTGTAACAGACATCCGGCAGCGAAGCCGCGGACTGCGGAGTGCCAAGGAAGTCCAGGTAGGCACGAGCGAGAGCGCGAAGCGCTTCCGGACTGCGCGCCGACAGCGGGAGCAGCTGTGCGTCGACTCTCCGTTCCGCATCCGGCGGTCGTGAGATGGAAGCGGGCGCCTCTTGCAGAACGACATGAGCGTTGGTGCCGCCAAAGCCGAACGAGCTCACGCCGGCCAGTGCGGGACGGGCCTCCGTTGGCCATGGACCGAGCGCCGTCTGTACGCGGAGCGGAAGCTCGTCGAATGGAATATGCGGGTTGGGCTTTTCGAAGTGCAGGCTCGGCGGGATCTCGCGATGCCGGAGCGCCAGCGCCACCTTGATCAAGCCTGCGATACCGGCGGCGGCCTCGAGGTGGCCCAAATTGGTCTTGACCGAACCCAGAGCGCACTGCCGTCCCGCCGGACGTTCGATCGCCAGCACGGCGCCCAGCGCTTGCGCCTCGATCGGATCGCCCAACAATGTCCCCGTGCCGTGCGCCTCGACATAGTGCACTTGGCCGGGCGAGACGCCGGCTTGCCGGTACGCCTCGCGCAGCACCGCCTCTTGCGCCAGCGGGTTGGGCGCCATGAGTCCGTTGCTCCGTCCGTCCTGGTTCACGGCGCTGCCGCGAATGACGGCATAGATCGGATCGCCGTCAGCCAAGGCTTTCGCGAGCGGCTTCAGCACGGCGACGCCGGCGCCCTCGCTGCGCACGTAGCCGTTGGCCCGGGCATCGAACGCCTTGCAGCGCCCGTCCGGCGCCATGGCGCCGGCTTTGGTGAAGTTGATCGCAATCGCCGGCGAGAGAATGAGGTTCACGCCTCCGGCCAAAGCCAGCGTGCACTCGCCGCTCCGCAGGCTGGCGCAGGCCAAGTGGACCGCGACGAGTGACGAGGAACAGGCCGTGTCTATGGCAAGACTTGGGCCGCGGAAATCGAACAGAAACGAGATTCGGTTGGCGGCGATGCTGAGCGCATTGCCGGTGCCGGCGTAGGCATCGATGCGCTCGAGATCATTCCACTGCAGCCGGCCGTAATCGTTGGTCGCGATGCCGATGAATACGCCGGCCTGCGTTCCCGCGAGACGCTCGGGCACCTGTCCCGCGTCCTGCAACGCTTCCCAGGTCACCTCGAGCAAGAGGCGTTGCTGCGGATCCATGCCCAACGCTTCGCGCGGGGAGATGCCGAAGAAATTGGCATCGAACCGATCCACTTGATCGAGGAAGCCGCCCCAGCGCGTGTTCATTTTGCCCGGGATCGCCGGGTCGGGATCGTAGAAGGCATGCTGGTCGAAGCGATCTGCGGGGACTTCGCGGATGGCATCCACGCCGTCGCGCAGCAACTGCCAGAAAGCGGCCGGGTCGTTCGCGCCGGGAAAGCGGCAGCCGATGCCGATGATGGCGATCGGTTCGTTGTTCGCCTCCCGGGCCGGGCTCACGCCGGTCGTTGCCTGCGACGCATCCGGCGCTGCTGCCAAATGCCGCGCGAGAGCTTCGATCGTCGGATACTCATAGGCGAGAGCGGGAGAAAGCTTTCGTCCCAGCCACTCGGCGAGTTCACCGGCCAGGCTGACCGCCTCCGTCGACCCCAGTCCGTAGCTGGCGAAAGGTTCCCGGATATCGATCTCGTGTGACTCGATCTTCAGCCGCTCGGAAAGTTTGGCAACCAGCCATGCCTGAATGAGTTCCGCGCTGGGGAAATTCTCAGACATGGCTCACGTCTCGCCGAACTTTTCCAGCGTCCCGTTCAGGAAGCTGGCTTGGCAGGCATGGCGCTGCACCTTGCCGCTGGTGGTCTTGGGAATGCGCCCAGCCCGAAGCAGCAGAGCCGTATGGACTCGTACATCATGCTCTTCAGCCACCGCCTTGCGAATGGCCCGAACCACGGTCCCGACATCAAGCGGCAATCGGCCACGCGGAGGAGCGCGCTCTTCCCCATCCGGCAGGTCGCGAACCGCCGGTTGGTAGCGGGGCTCGACTTCGGCGGCGACGATCAGTTGTTCTTCGCCGTCGCGATCGACCGAAAAAGCCGCGCAGCAATCCGCCCGCAAGGCCGGGTGACTCCGTTCCGCCGTCAATTCGATGTCGTGCGGATAAAGCTTGCGACCGCTGATGATGATGAGATCCTTCAGGCGGCCGGTGACAAACAATTCGCCGTCTTTGACGAATCCCAAATCCCCGGTGCGAAGAAACGGTCCCTCGCCGGTATCCTTCAGGTACGCTCGACAAGCGCGTTCCGTGTCCTCGGGTCGATTCCAATACCCCTGAGTGACGCTCGGGCCGTTCACCCAGATCTCGCCGACTTGATCCGGCGCACAAGCGGTCGATGTTTCGGGATCGACGATGACGATCTTGGTGTCGGGGAGCGCGTGGCCACTGCTGACAAGCGTCCGCACATTTCGCTGTTCGGCGCAGGCTTCCACGACGCGGTTCTGTTCAAACGGCGCGACTTCTATCGTGCGGAACATATCGTCGTTCAGAGAACCGCCGGAAACCAGCAGCGTCGCTTCGGCGAGTCCATAACTTGGATGGAAAGCGCTCGAGCGGAAACCGCACGAGGCAAAGGCCGCCGCGAACCGTTTCAAGGTCTCGGCGCGGACGGGCTCTGCGCCGTTGTACGCCACGTCCCAACTGCTGAGATCGAGCGTTTCACGCTGTTCGGGAGTAACGCTGCGAGTGCATATTTCATATGCGAAATTGGGGCCGCCGCTGATCGTGGCTCGGTAGCGCGAAATGGCCTGGAGCCACCGCACCGGCCGCATGAGAAAAGCGACCGCCGACATCAGGTAACACGGACGTCCATGGTACACGGGTTGGATGATCCCATTGGTGAGGCCCATGTCGTGGTAGGCCGGCAGCCAGGTGACGGTGCCGCCCTTCGGGTTGAACGCGTAGAGGCGGCTGATATAGGCCGAATTGTGCAGCAGATTCCCGTGACTGATCATGACGCCCTTCGGTTCCGCGGTGGAACCCGAAGTGTATTGGAGCAATGCCAAGCTGTTGCCGGTCGCGCCCGGGTCTCGCCATTCCTGCGCCAGGCCGCCCGCAACCTTGTCGGTGGCCAACCAGCGCATCTTCCGCAGCTCGGGCGCCTGTATGAACAGCTCTTCGGTCTTGGCGAGAAGATCTGACGTCGTGAGCACCACAGCAGGCTGCGCGTCGTTGAAGATTGCGCGAAGCCTGGGAAGCGTGCGCTGTGGCTGAGCGAGGTTGGGCGGAGGCAGCGGGACGGCGATCACCCCGGCGTATAAACAGCCGAAAAACGCGGCGATGAACTCGAGACCTGCCGGATAAAGCAGGAGCGCGCGCTCCCGACCCGCGCGGTAGCTTTGCAGCAATGCCGCGATACTGCGGGCCTGGGCGTCCAACGTCGCAAGAGTCAGATGATCTCCTTCTGCCTCTCCATCGAGCAGAACGGTATGGATCTGCTGTTCAGGCTGCCGCTGCGCGCGCCGGCGAAGCATATCGACCAGCGTGGAAAATTCCGTGATTGGATCGGCAAAACCCGACTTCATGAAAGGTCCCACGAAATGGTCTGGCGGAGCGGGCCTGGCGCAGCGCTCAAGCGCCGAGCAGACGATCGAACTCCCTCTTGGAGATGCCGTAGCACTCGCACGAGCGGTTCCGCAGGCCGGGCTGATCGAGGATCGTGACGTTGCCGCGCGTGTAGCGGATGAGGCTGGCCCGTTGCAGGGCGCCCGCCGCAGCCGTAACGCCCGTCCGCTGCACGCCCAGCATCATGGCCAGAAACTCTTGCGTCAGCAGAAACTCATTGGAGTGCATGCGATCGCGCGTCATCAGCATCCAACGGCAAGCTCGCTGCTCTAAGGAATGAAAGTGACTGCACGCCGCCGACTGCGCGACCTGGTTGAAGAACGCGTGCGCATAGTGAAGCATCACCGCTCGCATCGAAGCGCTTCGCGCCATTTCTTTCTCGAACGTCGACGCCTTCATTCTCAGGCCGATACCGGGAACCTGGACGTAGACGCTGGTCGGCGCCCGGTCGTCGCCGAACAGGAGCGGAAGACCCACCACGCCCTCGTTGCCGATCGTTCCAACCTCGGCCGCCTCGCCATTCGCCATCGTGTTCACCAGAGAGCCGACGCCAGTCTCGATGAAATAGACAAATCCGATCGGCTGGCGAGCACGGTAGAGCGACTGCCTGTATTCCAGCGGAATGCGCTGAAGATGCGGACGAAGCCGCGCGTAATCCTTGGACGGCAGCAAACCGAGCAATCGGTTGGCAGGCGGGTCCGCAGCCTTGCGGCTAGCAACCATCTCGCTGCTCCTCTCGGTCCCGCCCGAACCGTTTCACGATTGCGGCGCCGGACTAGCGCGCTTTTCGATCCGACGCATGTTGTTCTTGCATGGCCTTTCATGGCCAAGCAATTATTTCGCCGCCTACTTTCGGCGAAGGTGCGCGCACGCCGCTTATTTAAAATAGGCCATTTATTTTCGTAGCTTACGCCTCATTGACGCGCGGCACAACGTCAATGTCTGAATTCCGACATTTCGGTGATGAGCGACGTGACGTAAAGCCGGATTTAACTCGCTACGGGTGAGACGCAGGTATAACCTTTAACGATTGGCGGTCGCGGTTTCCGGGCGTTGCCAACTTAGAGACACGCTTCCTCGGAAGCGAGGGTGCGCTTGCTCCCGCCCGCGAGGTGGAGGGGGCACCATGCCGACGCCCGCGGAATTGCGCGAGGCTTCTCGACTGACGCGATTGCCGCGGCGGAAGAGTCCGATCGGCACCTGAAGCGGCGGCTGGTAAGCCACGCATTGGCCTTGGTTCAGATCGCCGAGTAAATGGAGCGCGAGCGACGCGGCACGGGAGACATTGGCGTCGCAAACGGAGTGTCCGGTATCAGACATACCTGACGTAAATCAATGTTTCTTGGCTGTCTGCGCGTAATTTTTGCCCATTCTGCGCTGAGGGCTGACGACATGAGCTGTTCGCTGGACGAAAGGACGCGGCGGGTCGCATCGCGAGCCTTAGGCCGCGCCTGCGCCAGATCATGCAGCTCATCCTCGCCGGCCATCACAGCAAGAATATCGCCGCGGATCTCGGCATCAGCCAACGCACCGTCGAGAACCATCGCGCCGTGATCATGAAGAAGACAGGCACGAGAGGTCTTGCGGAGTTGGCCAGGCTGGCGCTCGGCGCTGCCTGGGATGGGGACGTGGCCGAGGTCCATGCTGGGCACGATCGGTCGGCCTGCTCGATGCAGGGTGGATGAATTACCTCTTGGAGTCCAAATCATGAAACGGATCACTTCGGCTGCCGTCCTTCTGTTTGCGCTCACGCTCGCGGGCACTGCGTCAATGCTGAGTGCATGCCACACAATGGCCGGCGCGGGTCAAGACATCCAGGAGGGCGGGAAATCCCTCGAAAACAGCGCCAATGGCGCCAAATAACCGCCACCTAAGGGTCGGCCAGGAAGGCAAGAAATGGCACAATTCTGCTGATCATCGTGGCTGATCCTGCGGTTCGGCGACAGCGGCTATTATGTGCGCAGCCGCTACGGCGGGGCTGGGCTCGGCGACGTGGCATGACCCAAAGATCGTCCGAAAGGGTTGGCCCGCCGCAGAAACGGAATTTCCGGCAAATCTGGAGGCAATTCAGGGGCTCAGGTCGGTCTGCTCCGCCTTGGCGTGGGTCTCCTTGATCGCATCGAGCACCGATTGCGGATCGGCAGGTTGAGCCATCGCCGCAGCTTCCTGATCAACCCGGTTGTGAATGAGCGGACTATCCCGACGGAACTCTTCCAGAAGCTGGATCACCTTCGCCGTCTTTTGCTCGCTTAAGATCGCCAGCTCCAAGATGAGCAGCTCGCGGCGTTGGGCAAGCTGATCCTCGCGCCGCTGGGTGGCGAGAATCAGTACGACCATGTAGAGCGACACCAGTGAGACCGCGCCTTCCAGCCATGGAAAGGGAGGCGGATCGATGGAACGGTAGCCAAGCGCGGCGGCGAGCAGATTGACGCTGATCCATGCGACAACGATGGCGGTCAGCATGCCAATGAACCGTGGACGGCCGAGCATGGATGTCATGCGATCGACGGCGCGCTGAAGCGGCGTGGCGTCCTCGTAATGCTCGGCGTGGAGCTGTGCGATAGATCGAATGGTCTCTTCGATATGAGCCGGAAGGAGCGGCAAGGGGCCGTTTGCTTCTGCCACTGCCTATCCTCCACGGCGAAGATGGAGCGATGGCGCAAGTCCGCCACCACCCATCCCTGACCTTTGGGCCGAGCGTCGCTCGTCGTCTAGCGTGGCATCGGGCAGGCGAAACCTTCCTCGATCACCGTCGCGACCTAGCCCGTGCCTACCGTGCTTAAGGACCGAGCATTAAAGCGACGCTAGCAGGATAGGGACGTCTGACGGTCAGACTCGGAAAGTACCTAGCCAGGACCGCTCAGCGTATCGGCGTGCGAGACCGCCGTCGCGGGGCTCCCCGCCGTCGCGCGTGTTCTCGATCTGCCACTGAGAGCGCTCGACCGAGATCCGCGGGAGCTGAGTAGTTTCCGAGCCTATCGCTGGTGACGTGCGTTGATACGCTGAAGGCTGCGTGAGTTTCGGACCATTGAGGCAAATTCCCATAATGCCTCGAGGGACGTTCCGGGAACCGGAACCGACGAGCGGTATGTCGTCGCCGGATCGCCTGATCGCCGGCTCTCACTTCAATCATCCAGGAGTGCACACAATGGACGACAATCGCGTTGGTGCCGTGCGAAATGTTGGCGACACGATCGAGGGGGATCTGGACCAGGGCGCCGGCAAGAGCCAAAGCGCGTTTGCGAATGCGAAAGACGCGTTCGGCGGGGCGACGATCGCAGATCGCGCGGCGGCTTTCGTGAAGCAAGCGGCGGCGGCGGGCGAAACCGCCGCCTCGGCTGTGCAAGACGCGGCGCAGAAGGCTGGCGCTCAAGCCTCGGACATCGGCGAGCGTCTTTATGACCGGGGCCTTCGCGCCGGACAATCTGTCGCCCGCACCGTCGAGCAGCAGCCTTTGTCGGCCGTGCTGATTGCCGCCGCCCTCGGCTATGGGATCGCTTACCTCGTGCACCGCCGTTGATGCCAGCGGGACGCCGCGGGCCACGGCGTTCGGCCGACCTTCATTGGTTTGCCTTTGTTAAGCGACATTGTCTCGTGCCGATGGAGAGCGTCTTGGTCGACTGCAGCGTAAATGCAAAGACGGCACGACGCGGTATCGGCCGCCGTGACGACCGGATGCGCGCCGTCGGGCAATCGCTGCGGCACGAGAAGCAGGAGCGATTGTGATGTCGGTGAACCAAGATGAGATCGATGCCACGCCGCCGCCGCGGTCGGAGCACAGCTTTGCCGGGCTCTTTGGCGATCTCGCACATCAATGTTCCACGCTCATCCGCCAGGAGATCGCGCTTGCCCGCGCCGAGCTCGAGGCGAAGCTGGGGCAACTCGGCACCGGCGCCCTCAAGATGGTGGTCGGCGGGTTGATCATTTATGCCGGGTTCCTCGCCCTGCTGGTGGCTGCTGGGCTCGGGCTGGCCCTCGTGTTGCGGCCCTGGCTCGCCGCCGTCGCCGTTGGCGCGGTCACCGTCGTCATCGGCGCCGTCATCGCATTCATCGGCAAGCGCGCGGTCAGATCTGACGCTCTCGTCCCGGAGCGCACTTTGCGCAGCTTGCGCGAGGACGCGGCGTGGGCACGGGAGCAGATGCGATGATCACGACGGAGCACGAACCGATGACGCGGCCATTGTCTCACGGCACCGTCTACGACGGCGCCGGCAACACGCCGTCTCAGATCGAAGCGGACATTGCCGCGACGCGGGCAGAGCTTGGTGAAATCCTCGACGCGATTGAGCGCAAGCTCGCGCCGCGGCTTCTGCTGGAAGCGGGCGTCGACACGTTGAAAGACGCGATCAGCGGCAACACAAGCCGACTCAGCCAGAGCTTGCGCAGCCAATCGCTGCCGTTAGCGCTGATCGGCCTGGGCATCGGCTGGCTTCTGGCGTCCCAAACGATGCGGCCGCGTCGGTCGCAGGCTGCGCACGGGGCGGACGAGCGGGCGAGCGGACTTGCCGGAGAAGAATGCGAGACAGTGGCCGGCATGGCGGCGCGGGCCACGGAAGCGGCCGACTATGCCTTCGCACGGGAGAAGTCGGGCGCGGCGATGGGCGAGGCTCGAGTGGCCCGACAGCGCTGGCAGCACGCTCAATCGGTCAGGCGGCGGCCTGAGTGGGCTGACGGACCAGGGTCCGCTGATGCTCGGAGTGCTCGGCTTCCTGGCGGGGGTGGGCGTCGCCCTCGCGTTGCCGCGTTCGGCAGCCGAAGAACGTCAGATCGGTCCCGTCGGAGAATGGTTGCGCGAGCAAGCCGCCAGCCTTGGCCGCGAGGCGGTTGAGCGTGCCCAGCATGCCGCCGAGCGCACGGTCGATGCCGCCGCGGAAGTGCTGAGAAACGCGATCGGCGACGCTGGCAGCCCCTAGCGCCAAAAGTGGAAATCGGCTGCGTGGGAAACGGCAAAGAGGGCGGTGACTTCCATGCCTGACGCGTCACTCAGCGTTCGCCCGCGTCGGCGCGAGGCATATACGGCCGAAAAGCCATTCCCCGGTTTGGGATTGCTGGCGGTTGCGGTCGTTGTCATCACCGCACTCTACTTCGCGCGCGATGTCTTCGTTCCTTTGGCGCTCGCAATCCTGCTGAGTTTCGCGCTCGGGCCGGTCGTCATGAAGCTGCGGCGATGGCACTTCGGTCGCGTGCCCTCAGTCATCGTCACGGTGCTGCTTGCCTTCCTCGTCATCTTCGCCATCGGCACCCTGTTCGGCAGCCAACTCACGCAACTGGCGGAGGAACTCCCGCAGTACCAAACCAATATCATCCAGAAGATTCAGTCGGTACGGGGTCTCGCGACGGGAAGCGGGGTCGTCGGCCGGACCTCGGTGATGCTGCAGGACCTCGGCGACGCGATCGCAAAAACGACGAAAACGACGGGCAACGCGGCAGGACCGCCGTCCTCGAAATTGCAGATCGAGGGAAAACAGCCGGTTCCCGTAGAGATCCGCCAACCCGATGCCACGCCGCTCAACATCATCCAGAACGTCGTCGGGCCGTTGCTCCAACCCTTGGCGACGACCGGCATCGTCGTCGTCTTCGTGATCTTCTTCCTGTTTCAACGCGAAGACCTGCGGGACCGATTCATCCGGCTCGCGGGCTCCGGCGATCTGCAGCGCACGACCGCAGCGCTCGACGACGCGGTCGGTCGCCTCAGCCGCTACCTTCTCATGCAGACCGCGATCAACGCCATCTTCGGTGTGGTGATCGGCATCGGGTTGTGGCTCATCGGGATGCCGAATCCTGTGCTCTGGGGCGTTCTCGCGATGCTGCTGCGCTTCGTCCCTTACATCGGCGCGGTCATTGCTGCGATTTTCCCACTGGCACTGGCGCTTGCCGTCGATCCCGGCTGGTCAATGCTGCTGTGGACGGGGAGCTTGTTCCTCGTCGTCGAACCGGCCACCGGCCAGTTCGTCGAGCCCCTCCTCTATGGCCGCAGCACCGGTCTCTCCGCCGTCGCCGTTGTCGTGTCGGCCGCATTCTGGACGTGGCTTTGGGGCCCTGTTGGATTGCTCCTGTCAACGCCGCTGACATTGTGCCTCGTCGTCCTCGGTCGTCACGTGGCGCGGTTGGAATTTCTCGATGTCGTATTGGGCGACGAGCCCGCTCTGACGCTGGAGGAAAGCTTCTACCAGCGAATGCTTGCAGGCGACCCCGACGACGCTGCGCACCAGGCCGAGGCCTTCCTCAAGGGCAAGCCTCTCTCGGCGTATTACGACGAGGTCGCGATCAAGGGACTTGCGCTGGCTCAGTGGGACGCCAGCCACGGCGAACTGAACCATGAGCGCCGGGCGCAGATCAAAGAAGCCGTGGAAGGCGTTATCGACGATCTCTCCGACCACGCGTCGCCACGTGCAATCCCGGAGGGGAATGAGCGGCGCCGGAGCAGGTCTTCCGAATCCGTCCCGGAATGACGCGCCCGGCTGGGGTGCGAGCGCCGTGCTGTGCATCGCCGGCCGTGGTTCGCTCGACGAAGCCGCTGCGGCGATGCTGGCACAGCTTTTGAGCAAAGAGGGGATCGCCGTCCGTATCGTTCCGAGTTCAGAGGTGTCGGCGCCCAACATTTCCCAACTCGACGTAACCGGCGTGCAGATGGTCTGTCTGTCCTACCTGGAACCGGGCGATTTTACGAATGCGCGCTATCTCGTGCGGCGCCTGCGCCGCAAACTGTCGCGCGCGCCGATCGTGGCCGGCTTCTGGACATTGAGCGCGGAAGACGCAAAGCGCCGCGATGCCCTCGGCGAGACGGGTGCCGATCATGTCGCGACCTCGCTTCGGCAGGCGGCAGACCAGGTAAGTGCGGTCGCCAAGGAAGCGATCCTTCGGCCCGAAACAATGCCGAAGATCATTCCTTCGGCAGCAGAATGACTTCTGCATCTCCGAATGGAGGAGCGAAAAGGCCAACCTTTCGAGGTCCCCATTGTCAGTTGGTGGACGATTGCAACGTGCACGTGGCAGCGGTTGAGCAAAGACAACCTCTCCACACTCGCCGCCGCCGCCGCCTTTTACGCGCTCCTGTCCATTTTTCCCGCGCTCACGGCTCTGGTATCGATCTATGGGCTCGCCGCCGATCCGACAATGGTGGAACGGCAAGTCGCTGCCATGGAGGGCATTCTACCGCCGGAAGCCGTCAATCTCGTCGCCACATGGCTCCAGGCCCTGGTGCAAGTGCCGACCGCGAGATTCGGTGTAGGGCTGCTCGTCAGCGTCCTTCTTGCCTCATGGAGCGTATGGTCGGCAACCGGAATGCTGATGACTGCCGTCAACATCTGCTACGGCCTCGAGGAAAAGCGCAGCTTCGTTCGGTTCAATCTTGAAGCCATCGCGCTCGGCGCCGGCGCCGCGCTTTTTGGTGTCGTTGCGCTCGCTCTCATAGCTCTGTTGCCCGTCCTCTTGGACCTTTTGCCGGTGCCAAGAGCATGGCACGCCGTGATCTCACTCGTGCGCTGGCCGCTTCTCGCGGGGCTGGCCATCGCCGCTTTGGCAGTCGTGTACCGATACGCGCCCGCCCGGGTGCAGCTGAAGTGGAAATGGGTCAGTTGGGGCGCGGCGATCGCCACGGCGTTATGGCTCGCCGGTTCGATCGCCTTCACCTTCTACGTCTCCATGGTCGGAAGTTACGACAAGACGTATGGGTCGCTCGGCGCGGTGATCGTCCTGCTGCTGTGGTTCTATATGAGCGCCTACGTCATCTTGATAGGGGCTGAATTGAATGCGGAGATGGAACGCCAAGCAGCGAAGCGACGTAATGAGTCCGAGCGCGACACGCAGATAGATACCAGCCACCGCGACATTGGCCGCACGGGCCGAGGGATTTCCGCGATGATGCTTCCGCTCCCGGTTTCCACGACAGAGCGGGCTGCGCATCAGCGCTTCTTTGCGCTCCGCGTCGCGGCGCGCGCTTCGATGAATTGGCGAATGCGCGCCGCACAGAGCGCGAAGAACGAAGCGTCGGCGTGCGCGGGCTTGCGCGCGGCATCGGCGAGCAGGCCATGTGCCGGCGTGGCGATTTGCGGCGCCAGCTCGGCGAGCTCGATCCGATCGGGCGCGAGCAGAAGCACATCGGTGAGATCGCCGTGCTTCCCGCTCACATGCTGACGGCCGCCATAGGGCGAGATCGGGATGCTCGTCAGCGATGGCGTGTCCCTTTTGCGCGCCAAGTTTCGTCCGCGTTCTTTGTCCGGCATTCGACGGTAGGACCGAGCCCGTAAACACATTGCTTCCGCGCCGAGACCGAGCGCTAACGGAATTGCGCGACTGTTCTTGTTGTGTTCCGCTGGTCTGCAGCCAGGGATGCGCGGCCGGCGGTTGCCGTACATGCTGGAGTGCTGCTCGTGCATTGAACCTGCGGGGGACCACAACGCCGTCGCGAACGAGGCCGATCCTGATCGCGCAGGGTCCGCAGGATGTACGCGCGGTACTCGCGGAGTCGGGCAAGATGGTGGCGGCGTCGCCGAAAAAGGGCCCGCCGGGCTGAGAGCGCGCGTCGGGCGCTGCTATTTGAGGCGCGCGCCCGCTTGCTTGACGATGCTGAGATCGGCGTATTTGGCGACGTTGAGGTTCGCTTTGACGAAGCCCAGATCGTGCGCCATCGCGATGTTGCGCTGCGTCGCCTCGAGATTGGGGAGCGCCCATAGGTCGCGATAGGTGTCGGTCTTGGTGAAGGCCCAGTCGTAAAGCTCGGCCGGCTGCTTCGTGAAGTTGGTGACGATCGCGACCGCCGCGGCGTGATTGGCCGGGTCGAGATAGAAATGGCGGGCGCGGATCACATCCTCCATGAAATCGACCATGGCGGCGCGGTTCTTTTCGAGGAAGGGGGTGCGCGCGGCCCACAAAAGAACTTGCGTCACGCCGGTATAGTCCTTCTGCACGAAGAGCGTGCGGCTGATCTTGACCAGCGCGGGATCGAGGCTGAACGGAATGGCGCCTGGCATCAGGTTGATCTTGTGATCGGCCGGCAAAGAGCAGCGCCAGCATCATCCGCGTCACGCGCACGTCTTTCCCCCGTTCGGCGGCCGTCCTGCGCCCATGCGGATAGGCTTCCGGCCGCGAAGAGTCGAACGGCGCGGCTCGACCGCGCGCTTGAAGCAGGTTACGCTTCACGCGCGAGAGGGTTGGAGGGAGCGATGGCGGATATCCAAGGGATCGCGCGGCGCCTTCTCGAGGGTCTACCGCTCCGGCACTCCCATCGCGCCCATCCGCAGCGAGATCAGCGGCATCGCCCAGGCTTATGCGGTGCAGCGCGCGACGGTCGCGGCCTGGATCGCGCAGGGCCGCAAGCCCGCCGGCCACAAGATCGGCCTGACATCGCCTGCGGTCCAGGCGCAGCTCGGCGTCGGCGAGCCCGATTTCGGCGCGCTTTTCGCCGACATGGTGCTGGCGAACGGCGTCAGCGTGCCGCGCGGCCTTGTGTTGCAGCCGCGCATCGAGGGCGAGATCGCCTTCGTTTTGAAGGGCGACCTCGATGGCGACAGCGCCGGAAAGATCACGCCGGCGCAGGTCATCGCCGCGACCGAATACGTGACGCCGGCCATCGAGATCTGCGGCAGCCGCATCGCCAACTGGGACATCCGCATCGAGGACACGATCGCTGACGACGCCTCCTCGGGCCTCATCGTTCTGTCGGGACAGCGCAGCAAGCCCGACCTCGCCGCGCTCGCCGCCGCGCCGATGCTCCTGCGCAAGAACGACGACGCACCGCTCGAAGGCAAGGGCGAAGCGTGCCTCGGCAATCCAGCGAACGCCGTCGCCTGGCTCGGCGAGGCGCTGCTGCACTATGGCGCAAAACTCAAGGCCGGCGACATCGTCATGAGCGGCGCCCTGGCGAAGATGCTTTCGGCCGAGCCCGGCAACCGCTTTACCGCCGAGTTCGGCGCCTTGGGCAGCGTCGCGGTCTCGTTCGCGCCCTGAGCCGTTACGAATGCTGGCTGATTTTCGCCGCCAGTGTTCCGGCGTTGTGATCTTTCACCAATTGGCTCAGAGATGGCTCGTCGAGCATCGCCAGCACATCGGACAGCTTCTGATGATCCGCACAACCGCTCGCGAAGGTGGCGTTGTAGATCTTTCGCAGCGTGCGAATCAGAGTGTTCCCGTGCTTGCGGCTAATCTCGCCATTCTTGTCGCGATGGCGCTGATCCAAACCGCGCTGCCGCATATCGATCGTCCCTTTCCCACGCTGGACCAACGGGTCGCACGCGGCTGGGCTGCCACGCCCCTTCGTGAGAGCGTAATTATAGAATCGAGAATAAGAAATACGAAGCGATTTGCGTACGATCAAATCGATCTCGAGCCCGCGTCTCAATAGGTGGCGCGGCCGCCGGTGATATCGAACACGGCGCCGGTGCTGAAGCTGCATTCCTCGGAAGCGAGCCACGCCACCAGCGCCGCGATCTCGCCGACCTCGACGAAGCGGCCCTTCGGGATCTTCGACAGCATGAAGGCGATGTGCGTTTCCGTCATCTCCTTGAAGAGATCGGTCTGCGCCACGGCGGGTGCCACGCAATTGACGATGACCTCGGTGCCGGCCAGCTCCTTGCCGAGCGATTTCGTGAACGCGATGAGCCCGGCCTTGGCGGCGCTGTAGGCGGGCGCGTTGGGATTGCCCTCCTTGCCCGCGACCGACGCCATGTTGACGATGCGGCCGTAGTTGCGCGCCATCATGTTCGGCACGAGCGCGCGCGCGCACAGGAAGGCGCCGGTGAGGTCGATATCGAGCACCCTTCTCCAGTCGGCGAGCGCATAGTCCCAGGTCGGGACGTTGGGCCCGTTGATGCCGGCGTTGTTGACGAGAATGTCGACCTTGCCGAGCGCCGCGAGCGAGGCCGCAGCCGCGGCGGCGACCGAAGCCTCGTCCGCCACATCGGCGACGACGGAATGGACGCGCGCATTGCCGCCGCCAAGCCGCGCGGCGGCGGCGGCGAGCGCTCCCTCGTCGCGGTCCCAGAGGCTCAAAGCGGCGCCCGAGGCAAGGAGACGCTCGGCGCACGCAAAACCGATGCCGCGCGCGCCGCCGGTGACGACCGCGCCGCGGCCCTCGAGATCGATGCGGTTCATGGGCCCATTTCAACCGATGATCGGCGGCTGCGCAATCGGCACGAGTCAGCGCCGGCGCGCGCTTGATGGGCCCGGACTCGCCATCGTCATGTGCAAGGTCGATCCGCACGTCGACCGCAGCGGCTTGACGCCTTACCGCCTCGACCGCGTCGAGCAGGGCATGGAGTTTCGCCGCCGGCTCGCTATGATGAACTAGGTCGCAACACAAGGCTTCGCGGGGACTGCCATGGGCTTCTTCATCGGCCATGTCGGGCTGCACGTCCGGGATCTCGACGCGGAGATCGCGTTTCTGGAGATGCTGGGCGCCGAAGTGACGAGCCGCGGCACGACGCCGCGCGGGCGCATCGCCTTCGTCAGCCTCGACGGCGAGACGCACCACAATTTCGCGCTGTTCGAGGACGGCGAAAGATTGCCGAGCGGCGATTCGAAGAAGGAGAAGCGCGGCATCCACCATATCGCGCTGCGCGTCCAAACCCGCGCCGAGGTCGATCACTGGATCGCGAAGCTAACTGCCCACGGTGTCGAGCTCGACGGCCCGCACATCCAGGGCCCGGCGGGCGGCGGCCTCGAAGAGGGCAGCAGCAGCTACTCGGTCTTCTTCACCGATCCGAACGGCGTCAGCTTCGAGATTTTCGCCGAGCCGATGACGGTCGCCGAGTTCCGCAAGGCCGCCGCGCGCGAGCGCCAGCCGGCCTAGACCGCGCGCCTCACTTCACCCGCTTGGCCGCCTCCTCGACCATGCTGAGATCGGCATGCGCCTTGACGTCGATGTGCTCCTTGATGAAGCCGAAGTCCTGCAGCAGTGTCGACGTTCTTCTGGATCGCCGCGAGATCGGGGTGGAGATTCGGATCGCGGTAGAAATCGTTCTTGGTGAAGGCCCATTGCAGCCGCTCGGGCGGAAACTTGGTGAAATTTGCGGCGATCTGCACGGCTTCCTGATGATTGGCCGGGTCCATGTACCAGCGCGTCGCGCGGATGTCGTCCTCGAAGAAATCGACGAGCGCCGCCCGATGCGCGGCGATGAACCCGGTCCGCGCGGTGAGATAGAGGAAATCGGTCATGCCGACGGCGTCGCGCTGGGTGAAGAGGTCGTGCGCCGGGCCCTGCAGCGTCGGATCCTCGGTGAACGGCTTCACCTCCACGACGAGATCGGCCTTCTTCTCGAGCAGCAGCGCCTTCATGTTGGGGAACTGCGCTTCGACGATGGTGAAGTCGCCGGGATATTCGATCCCGTGCCGCTTCAGCATGACGCGCATGAAGATGTCCTGGCCGCCGCCGATGCCGTTGATGGCGACGATCTTGCCCTTCAGGTCCTCGATCGTTTTGACCGGGCCATCCTTCAGCACCATGTAGTGGTTGGTCTCGTAGCCCGGGACGCCGTCGCGAA
Source organism: uncultured Alphaproteobacteria bacterium (assembly GCA_963804235.1). Lineage (GTDB taxonomy): Bacteria > Pseudomonadota > Alphaproteobacteria > ATCC43930 > CGMCC-115725 > DATJLY01. Next base: position 199,585 of record CAWDPP010000052.1, on the reverse strand, counting down.
TCTCGTCGATGACGATGCGCAGATCGTCCATCCCCGCGTTCTGGATCGCCGTGCCCAGCACGTTGAACGTCATCGCCACGAGGTCGAGCTCGTTGGCGGCGAGAGCCTGCAATCCGATCGAAGAGCCGGCGACGCGTTGCGCCTCGATCGTGTAGCTTTTGCCCAGATGCCGCGCGAGGCCGGGATGCGCGAACAGGATCGGCGTGAGCTGCGCCGGCGCTACGGCATAGCTGATCCGGAGCTGCACCGGCTCGTCGGCGAGCGCCGGACCGGCAAGCGCACATCCCGCGGCGATGAGCGCCGCCCCACCCAGCCGTCTCAGCATCCCGATCATTCTCATCCCCCCTCGCCGCGCGCAATCGTCGCATCGTTTTGACGTGCAAGATTCGGACCAATCAGCCGCCCTTTAGGCGAAGGGCGGATTGGCGCCCTCGATCTGCACGCGATCGCCGGTGCGGGTCGCGGGATAATAGTCCCAGATCGCGAGATGCTGCGTGCAGCGATTGTCCCAGAACGCGATCGAATCCTTACGCCACGTGAAGCGCACCTGCCACAGCGGGCTTTCGCAATGGTTGTAGAGGAAAGCCAGCACCGCCTTGCTCTCGTCCTGAGGCAGCTCGTTGATGTGCGAGGTGTAGGCGCGGTTGACGTAGATCACCTTCTTCTTCGTCTCGCGATGGCGGACGATGACGGGATGGACCGAGACGTTGTACTTGCCGTCGGGATTGAAGCGGCGGAAGACCAGTCCCCCGTCATGCGTCGCGGTGAGGCCTTCGAGATAGGCCTGCATCCGGGCGACAGCGCGTCATAGGCCGCATACATGCTGGCGAAGCAGGTGTCGCCGCCGACGGGCGGCAGCGTGTGGATGTGCAGGATGCTGCCCATCGGCGGGATCGGATCGCACGACAGATCGGTGTGCCATTCCTCGCCCGCGACGTGCTTCGAATTGGCGTCGGCATGAAGGAGCCGCACCTCGGGATGCTCCTCCATCCCCTTCATCGCGGAATGGACGTGGAGCTTGCCGAAATGCTGGCCGAAATGCTTGAGGGTCGGCACGTCGATCGGCTGATCGCGGAAGAAGATGACGCCGTTGTCGAGAAGCGCCTGGTGGATGTCGTGGACCTGGCGGTTGGTCAGCGGCTTCTGCAGATCGATGCCCGAGACCTCGCCGCCGATATGCGCGGTGAGCCGCTTCACCTCGATCGTTTCATAACTCATGCGCAGCGCTCCCGGTCCGTCCATCCCGAGGAATCCTGAAGCGAAATCCCGCGCCCCGTCCAGCGCCCCCGCCCCGTCCCCGCCCTAGCCGATCCGCGGCAGCACCGAGACGTGGATGGCGTCGGGCTCGCCCTCGCCGCCGACGGTAGCGATGGCGCGCTCGACCTGGTCGAGGGTGAAGTGGTGCGTCGCGAGCTTCTCGAGCGGGTATTTGCCGGATTCGAGCAGCGCGATCGCCTTCTTCATCTCGCGCGCGGTGCGGCCGCGCACGCCCTTGATGGTGAGCTCCTTGAGGAAAATCCGGTCGGGATCGAAGCCGGTGGCGGGCCCGTGCGCCTCGCCGGCGACGACGATCGTGCCGCCCATCGCGGCAAGCTCGACGGCTTGCGGCAAGCGCGCCGGGCGCGTTCGCGGTGACGTTGACGACGGTATCCGCCATGCGGCCCCCGGTCAGCGCCGCGACCTCGGCCACCGCGTCCGTGGCATCGACGTCGATGGTGTGGTGCGCGCCGAACTCGCGCGCGAGCGCGAGGCGCGCGCGGTCACGCGCCTTGCCGGTGACGATGATGGCGGCGGCGCCCGCTTCCTTCGCGGCGATGACCGAGGCGAGCCCCTGCCCGCCCGGGCCCTGGATCACGACCGTGCTGCCGATGCCGACGCCGCCCTCGAGATGGGCCCAGCGGATGCCGTTCGAGAGCGGCACGTAGAAGGGCGCGACCGCGAGCGGCACTTTGTCGGAAAGCTTGTGCAGGAGCGCCTGCGGGTCGAGCCAGAAATATTCGGCGTAGCCGCCCCACAGGCCGGGCTTCACGTCGAGCGACGTGAAGCCGTACATCTTCTCCATCTTCATGCCGTTGCAGATGTAGTAGCGGCCGGAGAGGCAATATTCGCAGCGCCCGCACGGCGCATATTCCTCCATGACGATGCGGTCGCCTTCCTTGACGCCCCAGCGCTTCGCCGCACGCGCGCCGATCTTGGCGACGCGGGCGACGATCTCGTGCCCGGGGATGAGCGGCGTCCGCGCGTATTCCGCGAGCGCGCCCGTATAGATCGGCCAGTCGGCGCCGCACACGCCGGTGATCTCGACCTTGGCGATGCCGGAATCGGCATCGATCTCGGGCAGCGGCAGCTCGCGCAATTCGATCTTGCGCGGCGCCACCAGCACGGCGGCAAGGGTCTTGTCCATGCCCGTCACTCTAGGCGGAATTGGCTTGCGGAGACAGGGCCAATCCCAGACAATTTCTGCCATGGCAACAGCCGCGGACAGGGCGATCGATTACGCAGCGCTCGCGAGCGGCGCGCGCGTCCACGGCAGCCTCTATCGCGATCCCGACATCTTCGCCCGCGAGCTCGAGGCGATCTGGCACAAGGTCTGGGTCTATATCGGCCACGCGAGCGAGGTGAAGCGGCCGGGCGATTATGTGCGCCGTCAGATCGGCGCGCAGCCGGTGCTGATGATCCGCGACGACGATGGCGGCATAAAGGTGCTGTTCAATCGCTGCCGGCATCGCGGCAACCTCGTCTGCGCGCGCGACAGGGGCCAGCGCCCTGACGCTGCGCTGCCCCTATCACGGCTGGACTTACGCCCGCTCGGGCGCGCTTCTGGTGCCGACCTTCGAGGAGGGATATGACGGCACATCTGCGGCGCGAAGAGTTCGGATTGAGCGAAGCGCCGCGCGTCGCCTCATATCGCGGCCTCGTCTTCGCGAGCGCGAGCACCATCCGGCCCGACGCTCGACGAGCATCTGGGCGGGGTGAAGGAATATATCGATCTCTTCATGGACGTGTCGCCCACCGGCGAGATCGAGCTCGACACCGGCGTGCAGAAATTGCGCTATCGCGGCAACTGGAAATTCCTGCCCGAGAATTCGCTCGAGGGCGATTATCACGGGCCCTTCATCCACCGCGTCGCCTTCGAGCTGCATGCGCGGCGGAGCGGCCTCGACATGAGCTCGCTCTACGAGAACGAGATCCCCGACGTCATCCGCTCGCTCCCGGGCGGGCACATGGTCGAGGATTATCGCGGCGCCACGATGGCGCCGCCGAAGCGGGCGCCGAGCCCGGCGCGCCAGGCCTACGTCGCGATGATGGAAGAGCGCTACGGCGCGGAGAAAGCGCGGCAGCTTACCTCCACCATCCCGCCGCTCGTCTACGTCTTCCCCAATCTCATCTACATCATGACGCACATCAGGCGCGTGCAGCCGGTCAGCGTCGACGAGACCTTCGTCTATTACCAGCCGATGCTGCTGCAAGGCGCGCCCGACGAGGTGAACGAGGCGCGGCTGCGCGAGCACGAATTCGGCTTCGGACCCGCCGGCCTCATCTCGCCCGACGATGTCGAGATCATGGAGAGGAACCAGCGCGGCGTCGGCGCGCAGGCGAACGACTGGCAGTTCATCGGCCGCGGCCTCCATCGCGAGACGATCGGCACGACGGCGGCGGCGTCAGCGGCTTCACCATGGACGAGTGCCATCTGCGCGGCATGTGGCGGCACTATGCCAGCCTGATGAACGCGCCATGAATGATGCGCGCGCGAGGGTCGAGCGGTTCCTGGCCTTGGAAGCGCGGCTCATGGACGAGCACCGCTACAAGGACTGGCTCGCGCTCTGGTGCGAGGAGTGCCTCTATTGGATCCCGTGCAACGAGGACGATATCGACCCGCGGCGGCATGTCTCGATCATCTCACGACGACCGCGAGAGGCTGCAGCAGCGCGTCGAGCGGTTGGCGACGGGCGGCGTGCTGGCGCAGGATCCGCCGCCCAAAATGCGCCGCGTCATCGGCAACATCGAGATCGAGGACGCCGGCGGCGGCGGAGACGTCACGGTCAACTCCAACTTCATCCTCGCGCTGGCGCGCGGCGAGGGGCAGCAGATCTGGGCCGGGCGCACGATCCACGTCCTGCGCCGACGCGCGGACGCGTTCGCGATAAGGCGCAAGACCGTCCTGCTCATCAATTCGGACCAGGAAATGCCGCTCCTGCAATTCCTGATCTGAGGGGCGCAGCGATGAGCTACCGCATCGAGCTCGACCAGAAACGCTGCCAGTCCTACGGCAATTGCCTGCAAGGTCGCGCCCAATACTTCGCGTGGGACCGCGCGCACAAGGTGCGCGTCAGCGATCCGGAGGGTGCGCTCCGACGCGGCCATCCTCAAGGCGGCGAAACTCTGCCCCTACCGCGCGATCGCATTGGCGGACGAAGCGGGCGAGCCCGTCTTCCCGCGCTGGAACAACAAAACTTAAGCGACGGAGCCGAACCATGGAGCATGGCCGCTTTCCCTATTCGCCGATCACGGGGCGCCCGGCGCTGAAGCTTCCGAACGGCGCGCGCGTCGCCGTGTGGATCACGCCCAACATCGAGCATTATCACTGGGGCAAGCCCGCCATCGCTCTGACGCAGATGACGGCGCAGCTGAAGCCCGACGTGCTCAACTACGCCTGGCGCGATTATGGCGCGCGCGTCGGCATCTGGCGCATCATGGAGATTCTGGAGCGGCACGGCTTCGTCGCCACCGCCGCGCTCAATTCCGAAGTGTGCGAGCACTATCCGCAGATCGTGACCGAGGGGAACCGGCTCGGCTGGGAGTGGATGGCGCACGGCCCCAACAATTCGATGCTGTTCACCGGCATGCCCGAGGAGGCCGAACGCCCGATCATCAAGGGCGTGCTCGACACGATCGCGCGGGCGACCGGCAAGAAGAGCCGCGGCTGGCTTGGCCCCGCGCTCACCGAGACCGACCACACGCTCGACATCCTGGCCGAGGCCGGCATCGAGTACGTCGCCGACTGGTGCAACGACGAGCTGCCCTACGCGATGACGACGGCGAAGGGGCCGATCTTCGCCATCCCCTATACGCTCGAAGTCGGCGACATTCCCGTGTTCCTCGAGCGCGGCGGCTCGGGCGAGGATTTCTATCGCATGGTGGTCGACCAGTTCGATCAGCTCTACGAGGAAGGCGCGAAGCGCCCGCGCATCCTGTCGATCGCGATCCATCCGTTCCTGATCGGCCATCCGTTCCGCGCGCGCCACCTCGACCGCGCGCTCCAGCACATCAGCGAGCACGACGCGGTCTGGATCACCACCGGCAGCGCCATCATCGACTGGTACAAGGGCGCGGCGAAGGCCTAGTCATTCCGCCGCGGCGCCGCGGCGATTGCGCGCGAGGCGCTCGATCACCATGTCGGCCGGCATGATGTCGCCGAACACGAGATAGAACGAGGTGAGCGCCGCGTTGTGCTCTTCGTCGGTGAAGGCGGCGTTGGCGTCGGTCACCATGATGACGCGGAAATTGCGCATCATGGCGTCGCGCGCCGTCGATTCGCAGCACACGTTCGTGACCGTGCCGGCGATGAGGAGCCATTCGATGCCGCGCTGGCGCAGCACCGCCTCGATGTTCGACGCGCCCTCGACGAAGGCGCTGTAGCGCTTCTTCTCGACGTGGAGGTCCTGCGGCAGGGCCTCGAGGCCGGGCCACAGCTCATAGCCCTTGCTGCCGCGCGCAGAGCGGCGCGCGATGCGGCGCGTCGTCCCTCCGGCGCCCGCCATCTCGTAGGAGACCGACCAGCTCCGCAGCGTCTCTTCCTCATAGACGGCGTGGATCCACACGACCGGCGCGCCGGCCGCGCGCACGGCGCGGGCAAGCCGGTTGACGGTGGGCACGATCTCGTGCGCCGGCTCGCACAGCGCATGCGCCACGCCCGGCATCATGTAGGCGTTCTGCATATCGACCACGAGGAGCGCGGTGCGCGCCGGATCGAAATCCTCGAAGCAATGCTCCTTGCCGCGCAGCGCCGTGACGCGCTCGACCATGTAACGCGGAATGTCGATCTTGTGCATGGGCATACTCGCTCGGCAGATGCTCTCCTATAATGACGAAGCTCGCGTCCCATTGACAGAGCGGAGCCTTCCGTGCCGTACGATCCGCGCACCGCGCGCTATCTTTGCTTCGCCGAGGCGAGGGCGGATTTCGCCGCGGGGCGCGACACTCCGCGCGCATATCTCGAGCGCTGCCTCGAGGCGATCGCGCGTCTCGAGCCCAAGGTGCAGGCATTCGTGCGGCGCGACGAGGAAGCCGCGCGCGCGGCGGCGGATGCGGCGAGCGAACGCTGGCGCGCCGGGCGGCCGCTCTCGGCGATCGACGGAATGCCGGTCGCGATCAAGGATTGCTACGACGTGGCGGGCTGGCCGACCGAGGTCGGCAGCCGGCTGTTCGCGGGCGATGCCGCGGCGTCGCTCGACGCGGCGCACGTCGAGCGCTGCGCCAGGGCGGCGCCATCATCGTCGGCAAGACCACGACGACGGAACTCACCATGGCGCTGCCCGCGCCGACCTGGAACCCGTGGGACCTGACGCGCACGCCGGGCGGCTCGTCGTCGGGATCGGCCGCGGCCGTGGCGGCCTCGATGCTGCCGCTCGCGACCGGAAGCCAGGTGCGCGGCTCGACCATCCGCCCCGCCTCGATCTGCGGCATCGTCGGCTTCAAGCCGACTTATGGCGCCTTGAACCGCTATGGCGGGTTCGATCCGTCGCCGAGCCTCAACCATCTCGGCATCCTGGCGGGCACGCTCAGCGATGCGTGGCAGGCGGCGCATTGGATCGCCGCGACGGTCGGCGGCGATCCGGGCTATCCGGCGCTCGCAGGCGGCGCCGAACTGCCGACGGCGCGGCGGCCGGTGCGGCTCGCGCGGCAATATACTTATGGCTGGCGCGAGACGGATGAGGCCTCGAAGGCGGAGTTCGAAGCGTTGCTGCGCCGGCTCAGCGAGGCCGGGATCGAGATCGTCGAGCCAACGGCAAGCGATGCGCTCGGGGCGTACGAGGATTCTGACCGCGCGCACGCCCGAATTCTTCTTCGACGCGATGCTGTGGGAATTTCGCTGGCCGTTGCCGCAATGGCTCGACGCTCCGGCCCGGCCGCGTGAGCGAAGCGATCGAGGGGTTCGTCGCGCGCGCGGCGAAGATGACGCTGGCGGATTGGGCGAAGGCCAATGCGGCGCGCGAGGAATTGCGCCGGCGCCATCGCGATCTTGCCGGCGCGGTCGACGGGTTCGTCACGCTCGCCCATATCGGCCCCGGCCAGAAGGGCCAGCCGCGCGTCGGCACGCCCTGGTACAACGACGCCTCGTCGGCGATCGGCGCGCCCACCATCAACCTGCCGCTGCTCGCGGTCGAGGACGTGCCGCTGGGCGTGCAGCTCATGGGGTTCGAGGGCGGCGACGAGGATCTGTTCGCGATGGCGCGCGCGATCCTCGAAGCGTTCGGCTCGTCCGCCGCGCGCTGAAAATTCGCGCCGTCCCGCGCCGGAAGTCGGCAAATGCCCATCCATGCCCATCGCGGCGCCATCGAGGACGCCCTTTTGCGGCACAAACGCTTGATATGACTGTAAAAAGCGTTCAAACTGCGCATTTCCATACCCGTCTCGCAATCGCTCTTCCGGTACTTTCAATCACTCTTGGCGCTCAAAACCGTTTGTTTTTGGGGGTTTCTGCGAGATGCTCCGCCAAGTTCCAACCAGAGTTCCGATTGTACGTATGTATAGCATAGACACGTACGAAAATCAAGAGCCTTCCTGTGGAGCGCCCGTCCCAGAAAACATTCTTGGGAACCGCGGTAATGCGATAGCATTTGGGCGGCATGAACCTTTCGGTGCTTCAATGCCCTGTCTTGCGCGCCTCCCGGGTGGGATTCGCATAGAGATGCATTGGAACGATCACTATCCGCCACACTTCCATGCGATTGACGGCGCCGACGAAGCGTTGATCCGGATAGCCGATTTCGGTGTTGAGCGAGGCGCAATTCGCAGCGTAACTCTTGATGCCGTGAGGCAATGGGGCAGGCCGCGACAGGCCCAGCTAGCGTTGAACTGGATTTTCGGCCAAGCAGCTATGCCGATGAGTTAAATCCCATGACCGATAAATTGCCGCTCATTAGGTCTGTTCGACCCTTGCCGAGTCAGAGGCTCGAAGTGACATGGGACACTGGCCAAGTCACGGTAATTGACTTGGGTGCTGAAATCGCACAAGGCGGAGTGTTCTGGCCATTGCAGGATTCCAGCGTCTTTGCGACAGCACGACTCGATGATCGTCACAGAGTCGTGGAGTGGATCGACCCCCAGAAACCCAGCGACGGCCCCATTGTCGATCTCGATGCGGACACGTTGATGGCAATGAGCAGACATCAACGGTTCATGTCCAAAATCACTCGCCTTTTCCAACCGCACGGCGGCTGACTCAAGCGGCGGAGCTTGTCCAAGCCGCGCTACTTCACACCAAACGGACAGCGGTCGCCTCCGTTTTTGCGCAGTGCTTTTGCGCCGGACTGCACGCCCGCCGGGCCGCAACTCCCCATGCTCCGCTCCCTCACTCCGACAGGACGGCGATCGCTTCCATCTCGCACAGCATGTCCGGGCTTTTGAGCTCGGCGATCGCCGAGCTACGCGCCGGCAGCGGCTCGGGCATGAGCTTCACATATTCCTCGTTGAAGCTCTTCCAGTCCTCGGCGTGGCGCAGGAACACCGTGACCTTCACCACGTCGGCGAGCGAGCCGCCGGCGGCGGCGAGGATGTTGGCGATGTTGCCGATGCAGCGCCGCGCCTGATCGTGGATGTCGCCCATCTTGCCGGTCTCGCGGTTGCGCCCGGCCTGGCCCGAGGTGAAGACGAGATTGCCGATGCGGATCGCCTGGTTGAAAGGGCCGGTCGGCGTCGGCGCGCCATCGGTGCGGATCGCCTGTTTCTTCGTCACTTGTCCTTATCCTTGTCCTTGCCGGTGCCGGGTTTGGCCGCGCCCAGCTGCTCGACGGTGCGGCGCGCGACCTCGTGGTCGTTGTCGGGCGAGGAACCGCCGACGCCGATGGCGCCGATGCATTCGCCGTTCTCGAAGATCGGCACGCCGCCCTTGTTGAGCGTGACGCCGCCCGGGATGATCTCGGTCAGGCTCATCGGATAGAGCGGCCGGTCGGCCCAGTTCTCCAAGAGCTTCGCGGTCGAGGTGCGGAAGGCGGCGGCGAGCCGCGCCTTGCCCATCGCCATGTAAGGCCCGTGCCACGCCTCTTCCTTGCCGCGCGCGACGAGGACGGGATGGCCGGCCGCGTCCAGCACCGCGACCGAGACCTCGACCCCCTTGGCGCGGCCGATCGACTTTCGCGGTCTCGAGGAAGCGCATCGCCTTTTCGAAATCCATCGCCCGGCTCCGCGCTTCAGGTGAGCCGCAGATAATTCTCGGCGTTGACGGCGAGCAGATTCTTCATCGCCGCCGGCGCGATGACGTTGCCCCATTTCAGCACGTTGTCGACGGAATGCGGCCAGTCGCTTTCGGGATGCGGGAAGTCGGACGCGTACATGAGGCACTTGTCGCCGAGTATGTCCATGACGGCCTTGGTCATGAGCGGGCCCTCGTGCGCCTCGATGCAGACGCAGACGCGGCCCTGGCGCGCGTACTCGCTCGGCAGCTGCTTCAGCGGCGGCACCACGCCCTTCACGTAATGCACCTGGCTGTCGAGCCGCAGCAGCCAGTTCGGCAGCCAGCCGTGCCCGGTCTCGGAATAGCCCACCTTGATGTTGGGATAGCGGTCGAGGATGCCGCCGCAGATGACATAAGCGAGCGAGCGCTGCGCGCCCCAGGGATGCGCCGCGGTGCGCGCGATCGCCGAATTGCCCCAGATGTCGCGATAGCCCGGGAAATACGGCGGCTCGTAGAAGAAGCTGTGATGCATGATCGGCAGATGCAGATCGTTCATCACCTGCCACAACGGCTCGAGATCGGGATCGTCGATCGGCATGCCCTCGGGCAAGGACGGCCAGACGCAGGCGAGCCACGGCTCGCGCCCGATCTTCTTGAGCTGTTCGACCGCCCACGGGATGTTGCGGCCCGGCGCGAGGAAGAGGCCCTTCAAGCGCTTCACGTCGGCCGAGCAGAAATCGCGCATGTAGGTGTGATAGGCGTCGTAGAGGCCGGTGGTGACGGCGGGATCGAGCGCGCTCGCCGCGGGCGCCCAGGTGCCCGGGATCAGCACGTTCACGTCGACGCCTTCCTTCGTCATGTCGTCGAGCCGGCCCGTCGGATTGTCGTGCTGGATGCGCTCGTGGCAATTCTCGCGCGAGATGTTGAGGACGCGGCCCTCGACCGCGCCGGCGCCGCCCTTCTCGGCCTTCTCCTCGCCGAGCTTCATGCCGGCGATGCGGTTGTACGGAATGGGATTGACCTTGATCGTGTGCCACGGCTCTTTCGGATGGCCGCGCCCCTCGGGCGACTTCATCACGCGCACGTAAGGATCGAGCTCGTGCCAGCGCTCTTTCGCGGCCGCGCCGGCATAGCGCTCCAGCACCTCGAGCGAGGGCGTCACGTGGCTGTCGACGTCAATGACCCGGTATCCGTTCCGCATGGTTAAATCCCTTCGTGCCTGATCCGAAATGTCCCATCCCTAGTGTCCCGATTCCGAAATTCGCCCCGATCCCTATATCAGGCTTTTTGCGAATTTCGGAATCGAAGGACACTAGCAAACTTATGTTCCTAGTGTCGTTTCGGTTTCGAAGTTCGCCAAGAGGCCGATATCGATGGTGGGACGAACTTCGAAACCACGACACTAGAACGCCAGCGCAACCGCGGCGCGGCGATCGTCGGCGAGCGCCCACAAACCTTCGTCCGACCGGGCCGCGAGCTTCACCGACCCGAAACTGTTCCAGCCCGCCGCCATCGTGCGCGCTTCCGGCTGGCGCGCGGCGAGCGCCGCCACGAGTGCCCGGTCCATCGTGTCCTCGACGATGAGCTGGCCCTTGAAATCGACCGACCAGCGCGGCGCGCGCAACGCCGCTTCCGGCATCCTCGCCGCAGGCGAGAATCCGCGCCAGCACCTGCGCCAAGCGTGCAGGTCTGCCCGACCGTTCCCGGCGTGCCGATGCTCAGGGCGATCCGTCCGTCCTTCATGACGAGGCAGGGCGCCAGCGTGTTGGCCGGGCGCTTTTCCGGCGCGACGCAGTTGGCGCTTGCGGCCTCCGTGTCGAAGCCCGCCATGCGGTTGTTGAGCAGGATGCCGGTGCCGTCGAGCACGACGCCGGCGCCGAACGGCGCCGAGACGCTTTCGATGAGCGAGACCGCCATGCCCGCCTTGTCGATGACCACGGCGCAGGTGGTGCAGCGGTCGCGCGCCTCGCGCGGGAGCTTGCCGGGCGACGATGCCGCGGGCGCGTCGAGCAGGCGCCGCAACGCCGCTTCGGTCATGCGCGGATCGGCGATGAGGCCGCTCGCCTGGCGATAGGCGGCGCGGCGCGCGGCAAATCCCGCGAGGATGAAATCGGCGCTGTCGGGATCGAGTCGCGTGAACGCCGCCGGCCTCGAGCGCCAGAAGCTGCAACAGCAAGGTCGCGCCGTAGGAATTGGGCGGCATGGTCAGGACTTCGTGGCCGTAGAACGGCGCCGCGATCGGCTCCTGCCACAGCGATTCATGCGCGGCGAAATCCGCTTCCGTGAAGAGCCCGCCTTTGTGCGCGCTGGCGGCGGCGAGATCGCGCGCGATGGCGCCGCGATAGAAGGCATCGACGCCGTCCTTTGCCACCGCGCGCAGAATCTTCGCGAGATCGGGCTGGCGCAGAATCGCGTTCTCGGCGAGCGGCGCGCCGCCGCGGAAGGAAGAGCGCGCGCGCGGCCGCGTCCTGCGCCAGCAGCGCCGCGCGCTCGGAAGAGGCCGCCGCGAGCGGGCGGCTCACCGGACACCCGTCCTGCGCGAAACGCAGCGCCGGCTCGATGAGGCCGGCGAGATCGCGCGTGCCGTGGCGCGCGACGAGATCGCCGACGCCCCGAAGCAGCGCCGGCACGGTCGCCGCGAGCGGGCCGTTGGCGGGAATGCCGCCGGCAAAGCGCGCGGCCGTCGCGGCGCGCGGCGAACGGCCGCTGGCGTTGAGGCCGGAGACGGCGCCCGCCGCGGGATCGTAGACGAGCGCGAAGAGATCGCCGCCGAGGCTCACGGCATGCGGCGAGACGACCGCGAGCACGAGCGCCGCCGCCGCCGCCGCATCGGCGGCGTTGCCGCCGGCGCGCAGGATTTCGAGCGCCGCCGCGCTCGCGAGCCCGTGCCCCGTGGCGACGACGCCGTTCTGGCCGCGCACGGTCTTGCTCATTGCGCCGCGCCCTTGCCCGGCGTGCGCGGGTCGCGCTGGAAAAATTCCGATTGCGGGTCGGATGCCACCATGTCGCGGATGCGTTCCCACAGATGGCGGCGCAATTCGACGAAGGCGCGGCGCTCGCGCACGTCATAGTCCCAGCGCGGATGCGGCAGATCGACGTCGAGGATTTCCGCCACCTGTCCCGGGCGCGGCCGCAGCAGCACGATGCGGTCCGACAAGAGCACCGCCTCGTCGACGCTGTGCGTGACGAAGACGGTGACGCCCTGGTGGCGCCCGCGCGAGACGCATCAGCTCGATCTGCATGAATTCGCGCGTCTGCGCGTCGAGGCTGGCGAACGGCTCGTCCATCAGGAGATAGCGCGGCTCGGCGACGAGCGCGCGGGCGAGCGCCGCGCGCTGCTTCATCCCGCCCGACAATTCGTTCGGATAGGAGTCGGCGAAGGGCTTCAACCCGACCATGTCGAGATAGCGCAGCGCGCGCTCGCGCGCTCGGCGCGCGTCATGCCGCCCACCTCGCACGGAAACGACACGTTGTCGCGGATCGTGCGCCACGGCAAGAGGCGGAACGACTGGAACACGAAGCCCATATGCGCGCCCGGGCGCGGCGGCGCGCCGCCGACGCGGATCTCGCCGCTGTCGGGCGCGATCAACCCGTTCAGCATGCGCAGCAGCGTGGTCTTGCCGCAGCCCGAAGGCCCCACGATCGTGACGAAGCTGTCGGGCGCGATGTCGAGCGTGACGCGGCGCAGCGCTTCGACCGGCGCGGGGTCTTTGCCGCGCGCAAAGGATTTCGAGACGTTGCGCGCGGTGATGCCCGCGTCCGCGCCGCTCATGGCTTCGCCGCGACGCCGTTCTTGGCGCCAACGAGCGCCGCGTCGAGGAAATCCCGATCGATCTGGTCGATCCATTCCGCCGGCTCGACCGGCGCAGGCCCTGGAAATCGTCGGTCCGGTAGAGCGTGTCCGTGGTGAATTTCAGCTTTCCGGGATCGAGCCCGCCGTCGACGGCCCATTGCTGGCGGTAGGTTTCGCCAAGCGACTGCAGCACGTCGCGGTCGACATCGGGACGCGCCGCCGCCATGGCATCGACCCAGAGGCCGGGCTTCGCGGCAAAATCGTGCAGCGCCGCGAGGATGCCGCTGACCACGCCGCCGATCTCCTTCGCCTTGGCGGTCGCGACGGCAGCGGTGACGACGTTGAGCTTTCCGACGAAGGGCGCGAGCCGATAGAAATCCTCCTGATCGACCACCACCTTGAGCGCCGATTTTTGCGGGATCGCGCTCCACACGCCGATCGAGACGGAGGTCGCATCGATGCGCCCGGCCGCGAGCGCCTCGGTGCGCACCGCCGGCTGGCCGAGCGCCAGATATTGCAGCGTCCCGACATCGACGCCGAGCTTCGCCAGCACGATGCGCGAGAGCGTGTAATCGGCGCTGCCGATGCGCGCGACGCCGAACACCTTGCCGGCGAGATCCTTCGGGTCGGCGAGCGTGTTGCTGCGCCGCGATGAGGAACGGCAAGGCGGGATCGGGCGAGATGACGCCCTTCAACTCCATCTGGCCGCGTGCCACGAGCTGCAAGGCCGTACCGAAGCTGACATTCGCCATGTCGCCTTCGCCGGCGCGCAAGGCGGCCACGGCCGAGGGCGTCTGCTGCACGCGCACGATCTCGACATCGACGCCGGCCTTCGCGTAGTAGCCGAGCGTCTTGGCGAGCTCCAACACGGAGTTCGGCACGAGCGGGGTCTCGGTCTCGGTGACGATGAGCTTGAACGGAGCGGCGCGCGCCGCCCCCGCCGTGACCGCGAGCAAAAGGACGGCGACAACAGGGAACACCCTCATGCGAGGCTCCAGAACGCGACCGGACATGTGCCGACGCCCTTCACCGGCTTGTGCTCGATGAAGACTCGGCTTCGCTTCCTCGACGATGCCCGAGACCGCGACGTAATTGAGGAACTCCGAGGTCGAGTTGCCTTCGGCGATGAGGCGCGGCACGGTCAGCGTGTCGAGGATGTCGTCGCGGTTGCCGGCGCGCATCTGTTCGAGCATCCAGCGCTGCAGCTCGAAATTGTAGTTGCCCATCTTGGGGCCGCCGACCTCGACCGTCATGTTGAAGGAGCCGACGATTGCCACGCGCTCGTCGCCGGGCCAGTCCTCGATCGCGCGGCGCAGGAAGCGCCCCAGCTCGTACCAGCGCCGATTGGGCGGGATCGGATAGCCGAACGCGTTGGTCATGATCGGCACGAGCGGCAAATCCTGTTCCGGGCGCACGAACGAGAGCGGCACGGTGAAGGCGTGGTCGATCTTGAAATCGTGCACCTGCGAGAACTGCACGCCGTCCTCGATGCCGCGGCGCAGGAGATGCTGCGCCAAATCCTGATGCACCGCGGCGCGGTAGCTCGGCAGGTGCATCACTTCGCTCTCGTACCAGAACGGCCCCTCGGCGACGGGGCCGGTGCCGACCGCGAAAGTCGGCAGATTGTCGAAGAAGAAATTGTCGAGGTGGTCGTTGGCGATGCCGACGATGAGATCGGGCTTCGTTTCGGCCACGAGCGCGCGCACCTTGGCGAACGTGGCGTAGAGAGTTGCGAGGTCGCTCGCGTCCGCCTGGTCGCGGTTCCAGAAGATGCGCGGATTGTGCGTCGATGCTACGGCCGAGACGATCTGCGCCATGGGCATTCCTTCATGTTCGTTCGCTGCGATAGCGCCAGCGCTCCATGCGGCGCTCGACCAGTTTCAGGGACGCCATCACCAGCACGCCGATGACGGCCAAGACACACACGACGACGAAATAGGGCGCCATGCGGAAGCTGTTGCCATAGACCGACAAGAGCCCGCCCAATCCGTTGACGGCGGTGTAAAGCTCGGCGACCACGGTGTTGATGAGCGCCAATGACGCGCCGACGCGCAGCCCCGCGGTGATGTAGGGGAGCGAGCCCGGCAGCATGATCTTGCGGAAGATCTGTAGATTGCTCGCGCCGGCCGAGCGCGCCATCTCGACGAGCTCGCCGTCGCAGTTCAAGACGCCGGCATAGGTGTTGATGAGGATCGGCATGACCGCGCCGATGAAGACGATGAAGACCTTGGCCTCATAGCCCAAGCCCAGGAACACGATGACGAGCGGAATGAAGGCGACGCGCGGCATCGCCGAGAGCGCGTTGACGTAGCCCTCGAGCGCGCTGCCGAAGATGCGGAAGCCGCCCATCGCGAGGCCGAACGGGATCGCGAAGAGCGCCGCGGCAAGAAAGCCGGACAGGAACACGATGAGGCTTTCGAGCGTCGCGCGCGGCACCGTGCCGTCGCCGATCACCCGCGTTGCGGCCGCGACGGTCTGCAGCGGCGTCGGCAGAAAATTCTCGCCGGTGGCGGCGGCGGCCGCCCACCACAGCGCGATCAGCAGGACGAAGACGAGAAGCCGCCAGAGGGTTATGGGAACGCGCGCCAGGAGCGGCCCCAATCGCGGGCGGGCAATCGCGGCAGCGGCCGGTTCGACGCGATCGTCGCGCGTCACCATCGCGGCTCACACCCCGGCGGCTTTCCCGCCAGCTTCGCGCGGGTGGTAGTAATCGTAGAACTTGTTGGGCACGTCCTTGATCTTCGGCACCACGTTTTCGAGATACCATTCGCGCGGATTCAAGACCGCGGAGAGATGAAACAGCAGAACCGGGTGGACATGGAGCGCCCAGAGCTTGGCGAAATCCCTTGCCTCGAGGGCGGCGCGCTCATCCGCGCTCAGGGCGAAGCCGTCGAGCATGGCGTAGTCGCCGGCGCGGAACGCCATGGTCAGCGCGCGATCGGTATAGACATGGTGGATCGCGCGATTGAGCTCGTAATCCGACATCAGGTCTCTCCCCGGCGCGCCGGGTCCGATTATGCGGTCGATCCGCTTGAAATCCAGGACTATTTGCCTGCCCGCGACGGGGCCGGGCGCGGTTTAGAGCGCGGCGAGGCTCGGCATCGCCTCGGTGGCGAAGAGCTTGAGCGAGCGCAGCGCATCTTCGAGCTTCATGTTGCCGAAGAACATGGCGAAGCTCATGTAGTTGACGCCGATCGCCTTCGCCTGCCGCTCGATGTCGGCGCGCACCGTGTCGGGCGTGCCGGCGATCACCGTGCCGGCCGCGATCGCTTCGTCGAAGCCGCCGACGATGTGGTGCGTGTAGTTGATGCTGTTGACGTTGCGCTGGCGCAGCCACTGGATCTTCTCGAAATGCTGCTCGTGCGCGGGCCGCGCGATGCGCCGCGCGTCCTCGACGGTATCGGCGACGACGAGCTGGCGATTGACGCCGATCGCGAGCCCGCCCGGGAATTCGGGCTTGGCGTGCGCCGGCTTGCCGCGCTTCTTGTAGGCGTCCTTGAAGGCATCGACGTTCGCCTTCGCCGTCTCGATCGCGCCGAGCGTGACGAAATGGAGGCCGCGCTCGCCCGCCCAGCGCGAGCCGAACTCGGCGGAAGAGGCATACCAGATCGGCGGATAAGGGGATTGCAGCGGCTTCAACTGCATCGGCACGTTGGCGTAGCTGAAGAACGGGCCGGTATATGTCAACTCGTCGTGCGTGAAGCCTTCGATGATGCAGTCATAGGCATCGAGGAAAATGTCGCGCGACTGCTCGTGGTTGACCCTGTGGAAATTCAATTCGAACGGCGAGACGCCGCGGCCGACGCCGACATCGAGCCGCCCATGGCTCAGATGGTCGAGCATGGCGATTTCCTCGATGAAGCGCAGCGGCGTATAGAGCGGCAGCAGGAACACGAGCGCGCCCATGCGGATGCGCTTGGTCGCGCGCGCCACCGCCGCGATGTGAATGCCCGGATGCGGCACCATGTTGAGCGGCGTGCCGTGATGCTCGGCGAAATGGAGGCAGTAGAAGCCGGCCTCGTCGGCCGCGGCGGCAAATTCGATGCGCTCGTCGAATTGCTGGGCGAGCGGCCGGTCGTTGCGGTCGACATGGTCGAAAAGTCCGAACCTCATCTACGCCATCCTTCGTGCCTCTGACGCGAGCGCCAGACTAGAAGGCGAAGCGCGCAAATGCCAGTTCACGCTCGATCGGACGTGCTAGCCTCGGAACCCGCTCGCGATGGAGGGTTGGATGCCCGCGCTCGAAGGGATAGAGGCCTGCGTCTTCGATGCTTATGGCACCCTCTTCGACTACAATTCGGCCGCCGAGCGGTGCCGCGGCGCGCTTGGCGGCAAGCTCGATCCGTTGAACGCGCTGTGGCGGCAGAAGCAGCTGCAATATACGTGGCTCCGCAGCCTCGAAGGCAAGCACGCGGATTTCTGGCAGGTGACCGGCGACGCGCTCGATTTCGCGATGGAATCGTTGGACTTGAATGACGGCGATTTGCGCCGGCGCCTGATGGAGCTCTATCTCACGCTCGACGTCTTCCCCGAAGTGCCGGACGTGCTGGCGCGGCTCAAAGCGGCGGGATTGCGCACCGCCATCCTCTCGAACGGCTCGCCCATGATGCTCGAGCGGGCGGTCGCGCGCGCCGGGATCGGCGAACTCCTGGATGCGGTGCTTTCGGTCGAAGAGGTCGGCATCTTCAAGCCGCATCCGAGCGTCTATCGGCTGGCCGTCGAACGGCTTGGACTGAAAGCCGCCGCCATCGCGTTCCAATCGTCGAATGCGTGGGATGTCTATGCCGCTTCCGCCTTCGGCATGCGCGCCGTCTGGTGCAACCGCCAGGGCCAGCCGCGCGAGCGCTTGCCGGGCGCGCCCGACCGGCAGATCCGCTCGCTCGCCGAATTGCCGCCGCTCGTTTCGGACGAGCGCGCCGTTTGACAAGACGGCGGTGGCTCGCTACGGGCGGGCCGCCGGCAAAAGGCCGGGCGGCGATGGAGGGGACGATGAGCAAGCTTCGCAGGTGCAGTCTCGTCATTGCCGCGTTCGCGCTTCTGCTGGCGCCCTCGGTCCACGCCGCGACGACGCTCGTCGTCGGCAAGGCCGATGCCAACGCGTCGCCGATCCTGCCGGTCAATGTCGGCGACAAGCTCGGCATTTTCCAAAAGCACGGGCTCGAGCTGCAAATCGCGGACTTCACCGGCGGCAGCAAGATGAGCCAGGCCATGACCGGCGGCAGCATCGATGTCGGCGTCGGCGCCGGAACCGAGATGGCGCTCGTCGCGAAGGGCGCGCCGATGCTCGCCGTGTGCGACGCAGCCCCGACCGTTCCCTTCATCGGCATCGCCGTGCCGTATGATTCGCCGGTGAAGTCGGTCGCCGATCTCAAGGGCAAGAAGATCGGCATCTCGAGCGCCGGCTCGTTCACCGATTGGCTGGCGAAGGAGCTTGCGAAGCGCCAAGGCTGGGGGCCGGACGGCGTGACGGAGGTCGCGATCGGCAACGGCGCCGTGGGCGTGCTCGCCGCGTTCCGCACCAACGCGATCGATGCCGACATCTCCGTCACTTCGAACATCTTCAACTGGGAGGAGCACAAGGAGGGACGGCTCATCATCCCGGTCTCGGATTATGCCGGCAACGTCGCCGCCGGCACGATCTATGCGACGAACAAGCTCATCGCGTCCCATCCCGATGCGGTCAAAAGCTTCCTCGCCGGCTGGCTCGAGACGATCGCCTATATGCGCCAGCACAAGGCGGAGACCGTCAGCATCGAAAGCGGCCTCACCGGCTATTCGCCGGCCGTGATGGCGAAGGAGTACGACCTCACGATCGGCATGTTCAGCAGCGATTGCAAGTTCGACGCGCAATCGCTCGCCAACCTGAAACAGACCTTCGCCGACCAGAAGCTGGTCGATCCGCCGCCCGACATGGCGAAGCTCTATACCGAGGCGTTCCTGCCGAAATAGGGGCCCCGCGATGAAGGCAGCCGTGCTGCGCGAACATGGCGGACCCGACCGCGTCGTGGTCGAGCGCGATTTTCCCGATCCCGTGGCGGGCGAAGGCGACGTCGTCGTGCGCGTCAAGGCGACATCGCTCAATTATCACGACGTGTTCACGCGCCGCGGCATGCCGGGCATCCGCGTGCCGATGCCGTGCATCATGGGGCTCGACGTGGCGGGCGAGATCGCGGCGCTGGGCGCGGGCGTTACCGGCTGGAAGACAGGCGACCGGGTCCTGATCGACCCGATCAACCGCGTCGAAGGCGGGCTCATGGGCGAGACCGCGCATGGCGGCTTGGCCGAGCTCTGCCGCGCGCGCGCGCATCAGCTCGTGGCGATCCCCGACGGCGTCTCCTTTGCCGACGCGGCGGCGCTGCCGGTCGCCTATGGCACGGCGCTGCGCATGATGCGCACCAACGGCAACGTGGCGGCGGGCGAGAAGGTGCTGATCCTCGGCGCCAGCGGCGGCGTCGGCGTGTGCTGCGTGCAGCTCGCGAAGATCGCGGGCGCCGAGGTCATCGCGTGCGCCGGGAGCGACGAGAAGGCGGCGCGATTGGCGCGGCTCGGCGCCGACCGCACGATCAACTACACGAGCCACGATTTCGTCGCGGAGGTGCAGCGCCTCTACGGCAAGCCGGCGCGGCGCGGGGCCGGCACCGAGCGCGGCGTCGACGTGGTGGTGAACTACACCGGCGGCGATACGTGGGTGAAATCGCTGCGCTGTCTCAAGGTCGGCGGCCGCATGCTGACCTGCGGCGCCACCGCGGGCTACGATCCGAAGGAGGACCTCCGCTTCATCTGGACGTTCGAGCTGAAGATCCAGGGTTCCAACAGCTGGGCGCGCGCCGACATCGTCGAGCTTCTCAATCTCGTGCGCGACAAGAAACTCGATGCGCTCGTCGACCGCACCTATCCGCTCGACGACGTGCGCGAGGCGATGCGCGTCATCGAGGAGCGCGAAGTGTTCGGCAAGATCGTGGTGGCGCCATGAGCGACGACGCGAAGCCCATGACGATCGAGGAGATGCAGGCCTTTCTCGCGCGCTCGCCGTTCATCGCGTTCCTCGGCCTCGTTGTCGTCGCGGCCGATCCCGAGCGCGGCGAGATCACCATGCGCGCGGCGATGCGGCCCGAGTTCGAGCGCATGCGCGGCAGCGGCCAATGGCATGGCGGCCCGATCGCCGCCATCATCGACACGGTCGGCGACTATGCGCTCATCATGTCATTGCGCCGCGCATTGCCGACCGTCAATTTCCGTGTCGATTACCTGCGCCCCGCGATCAAGACCGAGCTCACGGCGACGGCGCGGGTGCGCCGCCTCGGCAGAAGCGTCGGCATCGTCGATGTCGATGTGTGGAACGAGGAGAAAGCGCTCGTCGCGATCGGCCGCGCCACATATTCGACCTTGCCGGCGTGACTTATGCGCGGCGGCGGCGACGGCGGCGTCGTCGTTTCGAAGCGCGGCAAGGCGGGATCCATCGTATCCCAGGGGTGCGCGCTCTTGGTCCAGATATTGGCCGTGGGCTTGTGCAGCGCCGGATCGTCGAGCGACGCCGCGAAGACATAGAACGCGTTCGGCTGCGCCTGCGGCCGGATCGTGATCGGGTTGCCGCAATTGGGACAGAAGCCGCGCTCGATCGCCATGCCGCGGTCGGAGATCGAGCGGTAATAGCGGACCTCGCCTGAGAGCGTGATCGTGTCCTTGTGAAAGGCGCACAGCGCCGCATAGCCTGAGCCGCTCGCGCGCTGACAATCGCGGCAATGGCAATTCACCATGCGGTATGGTTCGGCCGTGGCCTCGTAGCGCACCCGGCCGCAGGCGCAGCCACCGCTATAGCGTGACGCCATGTGATCCTCCTCGGACCCTAGCCCCAGATTTCCTGCGCCAGCTCGACGATGCGGCGCAGCTTCGCCCATTCCTCTGCCTCGGCGAGCGTATTGCCCTCCTCGGTCGAGGCGAAGCCGCATTGCGGCGAAAGGCAGAGCTGATCGAGCGGTGCGAATTTCGCCGCCTCCTCGATCCGCCGCTTGATGAGGTCCGCGCTTTCGAGCACGCCCGTCTTCGACGTGACGAGGCCCAAGACGGCGACGCGGTCCTTCTTCATACGTCGCAGCGGCTCGAACCCGCCGGCGCGATCGCTGTCGTACTCCATGAAATAGCCGTGCACCTTGATCCGGTCGAACAGGATCTCGGCCACGGGGTCGTAGCCGCCCGTGCCCATGAAGGTCGAGCGGAAATTGCCGCGGCAGAGATGCATGGTGATGGTCATGTCGGGCGGAATGTCGGACATGGCCTCGTTGATGAGATCGGCATAGATCTCGCCCAGTTTCTGCGGATCGTCGCCCTGCTCGGCGACGCGCTTCCTATAGGCTTCGTCGCACAGCATGGCGATGAAGACCTCGTCGAGCTGAAGATAGCGGCAGCCGGCATCGGCGAAGCTCCGCACCACCTTGCGATAGGCCGCGCCGAGATCGGCGAAGAAAGTGTCGATCGAAGGATAGGCCGCGCGGCTGATCGGTCCGCGGCCGCTCCGGCCGTAAAGCGCCGACGGCGCCGGGATCGTCATCTTGGGCGTGCGGCCGGTGTGCGACGCGACGAACTTGAAATGCTCGACCATCGGATGGGTGCCGCTCATCCCGATCGGGCCTACGACGCGCACGCCCTGGGCGCGCGTCTGCGTGCCGTGGAAGCCGATGCCCTGGTCCATCTCGTACCATTCGGCGCCGTCGAGCCCGGCGAGGAAATCGAGGTGCCACCACGAGCGGCGGAACTCGCCGTCAGTGATGGCGTGGAGCCCGGCTTCCTCCTGCTTCGCGATGATCTTCGCGATCTCGCGATCCTCGATCTCCTTGAAGGCGGCAGGCGCGATCTCGCCCTTGGCGCGTTTGCGCGTGCGTCGCGCAAGGGCTCGGTGCGCAACAGGCTGCCGACATGGTCGGCGCGAAAGGGCGGTCTTTGGCGCTGCATCCGTGCACTCCACTCGGTTCTCGTTGCCCTAGCCGGATATGAATTCGTTGGTCATCACGTCGCCGGGCTTGGGGCGGCGCTTCATGTCGGGGTCGTAGGTCTTCAGCAGATCGATCATCTTGTCCCATTCCTCGGGGTTCGACCAGCCGATCGGCTTTCCTTGCGACGCGGGCGAGATCATGCGCTCGGGGATCATCTCGTAGGCGTATTCGGCCAGGATGTTGGCGGGCGGCGTCTCGTCGAAAGTGCGATGGACGATCGCGGCGCCCTCGGGCACCGCATCCTTCGGATCGGTCGCGAGATAGTTCCAGGCGCGCGTCGTCGCGCGCACGAAGCGGCGGACGCGGTCGGGATCGTTCTTGATGAGGTCGGTGCGCACGACGACGCCGCTGCCGAGCAGCGGCATGTAGTCGGAAAACACGAACTGATGCACGATCTCGCCTTTTTGGCCGAACAGCCACGAGCCGGTCGAGCCGAGCGTGAAATTGCCGGATGCGTCCACCTGCTTCGCGCCGAATATGCCGTAATAGCTGCGATAGTCCCAATCGACGAGCTGCACCTTGCGGGTGTCGATGCCGTTCAATTTGGCGAAGCTCGGCCACAGGATCGCGGGCATCGAGCCCGGCACGATGCCGAGTTTCCTGCCTTCGAGATCCTTGGGCGTCTTGATGCCGGAGGATTCGAAATAGGCCATCGACAGACTGTCGCGCTGGCCGAACAGCGCCACCATCTTGAGCGGCACCTCGCCGCGCCCCGCCGCCTCGACCAGCGCCGAGGATGCGACATTGCCGAACTCGGCCTGGCCGCCGGTGACGATCTGCATCGCCTGGGCCGAGCCGCCGCTGCCCTTGATGGTGACGTCCAAGCCCTCGTCGCGATACCAGCCGCGCTCCTTGGCGATCCAGAAGCCGAAATGCTGCGGCTGGAGGCCGGTCCATTCGAGGACCAGCGTCACCTTGTGCAACGGCTCGTCGGCGCGGGCCGCGCCGGCCGCGAGGAGGAGCGCGGCCGCGGCGAGCGCGAGAGGGAGGCGGCAAAGCGCGCCGCCGCGCAGACCTGTCGCCTGGGGAACCGCCATCCGCGACCTCCACCTGGCAGTCATCCTCGAAGCGCCATTCGTCGCACATTTGACTTTGCCGCGAAAGAGGCGTTCCGTGCCCGAAGAAGAACCGCACGTGACGACCGCGCACGATTCCCCCTTCATCGAAGCCCGCGACCTGCACATGGCGTTCGCCGGGCGAGCGGCGCTCGACGGCCTCAACCTCGCGGTCGCCGAGCGCGAATTCTGCGCCATCGTCGGGCCCTCGGGCTGCGGCAAGAGCACGCTCTTGCTGCTCGCCGCGGGCCTGTTGCGGCCGAGCGCGGGCCGGATCCTCATTCGCGGCGAGGCGATCGCCGGGCCCTATACCAATGCCGGCATCGCCTTTCAGAACCACAATCTCCTCGAATGGCGGACGGTCTTGGGCAATGTCGAGCTGCCGCTCGAGATTCGCGGCACGCGGTCGGCGCCGTTCCTCGCCCGCGCGCGCGAGCTGATCGCGACCGTGGGCTTGAGCGGCTTCGAGCAGCATTTCCCGCACCAGCTTTCCGGCGGGATGCGGCAGCGCGCGGCGCTCGTGCCGCGCGCTCGTGTGCGACCTGCCGCTCCTGCTCATGGACGAGCCGTTCGGCGCGCTCGATGCGCTGACGCGCGAGGAGCACCAGCTCCTGTTGCAGGACGTCTGGCTCAAGGAGCGCCGGACCGTGCTGTTCATCACGCACGACGTGCGCGAGGCGATCTTTCTCGCCGACCGCGTCGCCGTGATGGCGCCGCGCCCGGGCCGCATCCTCGACACGGTCGAGATCGATCTGCCGCGCCCGCGCCGGCAGGATGTGAGCGAGACGGGCGCCTTCATCGATTATGTCCGCCGCATCCGCTCGATGCTGCGGCCAACGCCGCGCCCGGCGGAAGGTGGCGCGAGCACGGGCGCGGGCGCGGGCGCGCCATGACCAAGGTGCGCGGCGCGCTTCCGGCCATCGTCTTCGCCACCCTCGTGCTCATCGTCTGGGAGGCAGGCGTCGATTATTTCCGCGTGCCCGAGCTGCTGCTGCCGGCGCCGTCGTCGGTCGTCGCCCAGATGATCGTCCTCGCGCCGCTCTATTTGCGCCACGCGGGGCCGACCTTGAGCGAGATCCTGATCGGATATGGCGTCGCGGTCGGGCTCGGCACCTTGTGCGGCCTCGCCATCGCCCTCTCGCGAATCATCGGCAACGCCATCTATCCGACGCTGGTGGCGTTGCAGATCATGCCGAAGGTGGCGTTCGCGCCGCTGCTCGTCGTGTGGTTCGGGTTCGGCCTCCTGCCGAAGCTGGTGCTGATCGCGCTCATCGCCTTCTTTCCGATCGTCGTCAACACGGTCGTGGCGCTCAACATGACGTCGCAGGAGACGATCAACCTGTTCCGCTCGATGGGCGCGGGCGCCGTCCAGACCTTCTTCAAGCTGCGCCTGCCGGCGGCGCTGCCGGTGTTCTTCGGCGGCCTGAAGATCGCGGCGACGTTCTCGGTGATCGGCGTGGTGGTGGCCGAGTTCTACAGCTCGGACGAGGGCCTGGGATATCTCCTGCTGCTCCAGGTCTCGAACGGCAGCACGACGCACGCATTCGGCTCGATCCTCTATCTGACGATCCTCGGCCTCATCATCTTCGGCGCCGTCGTGGTATTGGAGCGCGCGCTCGTGCCGGCGCACATGCTGAAGCGGTTCGAGGACGCGGCCGCCCGGCAAGTCGGCTAGGATGGGTCGCGCAAACGGGAGGGCAAAGATGGCACTGGAAATACGGCGCATCGTCACCGGGCACGACACGAGCGGCAAGGCGGTGGTGAAGAGCGACGAGCGGCTGGCGGCGCAGCCGCGGCGCGGCCGCCCGGGCATCAGCGGCTGCGAGATCTGGTCGACCGACAAGATGCCGGTCGACACCACGCACGATGTGGCCGAAGCGGCGCAGCGCCAGGGCTTCGTCAAGCGCTACAACTATGTCGGCACCGGCCAGGGCACGGTCGTGCGCATCACGCAGCTGGAACCCGGCAGCCCGAAATTCATGCACCGCACCGAGACGATCGACTACGCCATCCTGCTGTCGGGCAATTGCGACCTCGAGCTCGACGACGGCAAGCTCGTGCATCTCAAGCCGGGCGACGTGGTGGTGCAGCGCGGCACGATCCATGCCTGGGTCAATAACGGCCCCGGTCCGTGCGTCTTCGCCTTCATCCTCATCGACGCCAATCCGGCGCAGGCCGGCGGCAAGGAGCTCCGCACCGAGTACCCGCTGATCTGGCAGCATTCCGCACACCGGAGGGGCAGCAGGGAGTCGCAGCATCGGCGAAAATCTCAGGGAGGGGACCATGCGCGAATTCCGCTTGGCGTTTCTGGCGGCGGCGATCGTCGCCGCGACCGCGATCGCGGCGTCCAATCCGGCCGCGGCCCAGACCAAGATCACCGTCGGCATGGCGGTGGGCGGCACCGGCCTCCACATTCCCACATATGTCGCGATGGACAAGGGCTTCTACAAAGAAGAAGGGCTCGATGCCTCGTGGGTGATCTTGAACGGCAAGGCGCTGGTGACGGCGGGGCTGGCCGGCGAAGTCGATTTCGTGCCGATCCCGTCGGGCGGCGCGCTCGCCGCCTTGCACGGCGCGCCGTTGCGCTATGTCGTGGGCCAGAGCCTCGGCACGCAATGGCAGATCATCACGCCCAAGAGCATAACGAAGCCGCAAGACCTCGAAGGCAAGACGCTCGGCTATGGCCGCGCCGGCGGCGCCGACTATGACGAGGGCGCTTCCGTCATGTCGCGCATCTTCCACATGGATCCGGGCAAGGACTACAAGGTGATCTCGTTCCAGGCCGAGCCCGAGCGCGTCGCGGCGCTCATCAACGGCGACGTGCAGGGCGCGCTCCTGACCGCGCCCTCGGCGGTGAAGGCGGAAAAGGCCGGGTTCAAGGTGCTGCTGACGACGAGCGACTATATCCCGCGCCTGGGCGGGCCGATCTGGACGCTGGCACCCTTCGTCGAGAAGCATCCCGACGCCGTCAAAGGCTTCGAGCGCGCGATCGCCAAGGCGATCATGTATCTGCGCAACGACAAGGCGGGCTCGGTGCCGATCCTGAAGAAATATCTCGGCATCGACGACGACCAGGAGGCGGGCCTCCTGTGGGACGATCTCCACGACACGTTCGACGCGACGCTCCCCAAGGACCTCTTCCGCGAGATCTTCGAATCGCATCGCCTGGACATGATCGCCGCCGGGGAATGGCCGAAGGACAAGCCGCTGCCCGATCCCGAGCAGTTCGTGACGCGCGGCCTGCTCGACCAGGCGCTCGCCGACGTGCACTACGTCCCGGTGAAGCCGAAAGTCGTCAACTGAGCCTTATTCGCCGCCCGGCCGCTGCGGCCGCCAGCGCGCGAGGCGCCGCTCCAAGAGCTTGACGAGGCCCGTCATGGCGAGCGACAGCGCCGTGAAGACGACGATGCCGGCGAACACGATGTCGACGTGATACTGGCTCGCCGCCTGCACCATGACGACGCCGAGCCCCGCGGACGAGCCGAAGAACTCGGACACGACGACGCCGAGGACGGCGCGCCCGATCGCGAGGCGCAAGCCCACGATGATGTAAGGAAGCGCGTTCGGCACGATCACGAGGCGCGCCACGTCCCACTCGCTCGCGCCGAACGACCGCACCACGTTGACGAGGAGCCGGTCGGCGTTGCGCACGCCCTCGTAGGTGTTGATGAGGAGCGGGAACAAAGCGCCGAAGAACACGATCACCACCTTCGACCACAGCCCGAGCCCGAACCACAGCACGAGGAGCGGCAGGAAGACGAGGCGCGGCGTCGCGTTGAAGGCGGTGACGAAGGGATCGAGCAGCGCGTTCATGGTCTCGGACCGGCCGATCAGGACGCCGAGCGGCACGGCCGCCAAGATCGCGAGGCCGAGCCCCACGGCAAAGCCGGTGGCGCTGGCGCCGAGCGGGGCCCAGATCGTGCCGCTTGCGAACATGGTCCAGAGCGTCACCGCGACCTGGCTCGGCGGCGCGAAGAAGAGCTTGGTGCCGGCCTTCAGCGCGAACACGTGCGGCAGCAATTCCCACAGCAGGATCGGCAGCGCGATGCCGCTCAGCCCCAGCGCCGTGGGCTCGATGCGGCGCCAAAGGCTCGGCCGCGGCGCGGCGAACAATTCGGCGGGCGCGGCGATGACGGCGTCCTCTCTCATCGCTCGTCCCGCACGCGCCACGGGAACGCCGTGCGCTCGGCCCAGCGGATCCCTTCGGTAAAGAGGACGGCGATCACCGTGATGACGAGGATGCAGGCGAACATGCGGTCGAGCTCGAACATGTCGCCGAAGCGCGCGATGGCATAGCCGATCCCTTCCGACGCGGCGAAGAACTCGCCGACGAGGACGCCGATCAAGGCGCGCCCGATGGCGATGCGCGCGCCCGCCACGACGTAAGGGCAGCACGCTCGGAAACAGCACCTTGAGATAAAGGTCGCGCTCGGTCCCGCCCATCGCGCGCACCACGTTGATGAGCAGCGGATCGATGACGCGCACGCCGGCCGCGGCGTTGAAGACGAAGGGAAAGACCGAAAGGAGGAAGATGATGATAGCCTTGGCGCTGACGCCGACGCCCAGGAAAATCACGACGAGCGGCGCCAACGCGACAAGCGGGCTCGCATAGAGCGCGGTCAAGAGCGGGTCGAGCGTCCAGGCGACGCGCGCGCGCCAGCCCATGACGACGCCGAGCGGCACGCCGACGAGGATCGCCGCGCCGAAACCATAGAGGAACGGCACGGAGCTGACGCCGAGATCGGTCAGAAGCTCGCCGTTCGCCGCAAGCTTGACGAGCGCCGCGGCCATCAGGCCCGGCGTCGTGATGAAGAGCGGATTGAGCGGCACGACAAGGAACACCGCCTGCCACGCGGCGAGAAAAACGGCGACCGCGAACGCGCCCAGCAGGAACTTGCGGTTCTGCCGCCAGAAAGGCGCGCGCGGGATCGCCTCGTCCGACATCACGCGACGATCTCGTCCCGAAGCGCGTGCCAGATTTCGAGCTTCAGCTCGTTGAATTCCTGGGTCGTGCGCATTTCATAGTCGCGCGGCCGCGCGAGCGGGACCGCGAAGATACGCTTCGTGCGGCCCGGGCGCCGCGTCATCACGACGACACGGTCGGACAGAAAGATCGCCTCGTCGATCTGGTGCGTGACGAAGAGCACGGTCTTTTTCGCGTCCTGCCAGATGCGCAAGAGCTCGGCCTGCATCAGGTCGCGCGTCTGCGCGTCGAGCGAGGCGAAGGGCTCGTCCATCAGCAGCACGTCGGGATCGGTCGCGAGCGCGCGGGCGATGCCGACGCGCTGCTTCATGCCGCCCGAAAGCTCGTGCGGGTAATGCGCCTCGAAGCCCGCCGAGCCCGACCATGGCGATGAGGCGCGATGCGACGGCGCGGCGCGCGTCCGGAGGGCACGCGCTTCAATTCGAGGCCGAGCTCGACATTGGCCTGCACCGTGCGCCACGGCAGCAGGCCGAATTCCTGGAACACCATGGCGCGGTCGGTGCCGGGCCCCTCGATCGCGCGGTCGCGCAAGCGCAGATCGCCCGAATCGGGCGCGATCAAACCGAGGAGAACATTGAGGAACGTACTCTTGCCGCAGCCGGACGGCCCGACGATCGACAGGAACTCGCCCTCCGCCACGTCGATGTCGAAACCCTGGAGCGCGCGCACGGGCTGCCGGTTCACGGGCCGGAAGGTGAGCGTGACGTTGCGGCCCTCGATCAAGGACGCCATGAGGCCTCCGCTTCTCGGGCGGCGGGCGGGCAGCGGCGCCGGCTATTGCGCCGGCGCCCGCGCCCGGAGTCTGCCGGAGCGCCCGCTATTCGGCCGCGACCTTGGCGTCGCTCACGAACTGCGACACCCACTTGTTGCGACGCTTCAAGTTCGCGCGATACATCGCCTCGAACTCCGCGTCCGGGAAGGAATGGGTCGAAGGCCGCGCCATCAGCGCCTCGGCCCACGCTTTCACGCGCGGGTATTTCTCGATGAGGCCGAGCTTCTTCACGCGGTCGAGATAGAAATAGCGCTGCAGGAAGGGCGCATAGGCCGCATCCACCAGCGAGTATTTCGTGCCGTTGAAGAGCGGGCCCTTGCCCTGCTTCTCGAGCGCCTTCTCGAGCCGCTCGAACGCCGTCGGGATCTTCGCGGTCGCTTCCTTGTATTCCGCCTCGCTGTCGGCATAGGCGCTGCCGGTCACGGCTTCGGCGAAGGTGGGGACATAGTCGGTCCAGGCGCGGTTGATCGCGCGCTCGATCGGATCCTCGGGATGAAGGCGCGGCGAAATCGTCTCGTCGAGATATTCGGAGATCGCGCTCGATTCGAACAGCGACACCTTGTCGTCGATCCGCAGCACCGGCACCTTCTTGTGCGGCGAGATCGCGAGGAACCAATCCGGCCGGTTGTCCGGCTCGATGTGGCGGAACTCGAAGTCGATGTTCTTCTCGCGCAGCACGATCGCGGCGCGCTGCACCCAGGGGCAGGTCTTGAAGCTGACCAAGAGATATTTCGCCATGCAAATCCTCCGCTTTTTAAGGTTGATGCGATGCTAGCGCGAAGCGAACGCGGCCGCGAGCCTTTCGGCGAGCTCCTTCTTGTATTGCGGCATCGGCTTGAAGCCCGGCACGGCCTGGCAGATCGCCAGCGTGTCGGCCTCGACCTTCTCCTTCGGCTGCGAATAGTCCATGGGCTTGCGGAACGGCTGCGGGATATGCCACGGCGTGTCGCAATAGAACTCGGTGCGGTTCCCTTCGGGGTCGGGGAAATAGACCGACCAGGCGTTGCCGTGCGTGCACGGGTCGAGATTCTTGACGCCGGCCGCGACGAGGCGGCGGTTCACCTCGACCACCTGGTCGAGCGTCTCGAGCTTGAACGACACTTGCTGCACCGTGGCGGGCGCGTCGGCCGGGCGTCCCGGCGCGAACACGATCTGATGATGCTGGCTCGGATCGCGCGACATGAAGGCGATGCGTTCGCCGCGATCGGTCAGGACGAAGCCCAGAACGTCGCGATAGAAGCCGATCATGCGATCCATGTCGCGCACGTAAAGGCCGACATGGCCCAGGCTCATGCTCTGCGTGTCAACCATAGCTCCACCTCCTCACCCGCCAGTATAGCGCCATTTGACGAAGCAAGCGCGTCTGGCATGATAGGGCCATGGCGCTCTCCGCACGGCCCCTCAACCCGCATATCGCCGCCGAAATCTCCGGCATCGATCTCAGCCAGCCCTTGGGCGCCGCCGAGGCGGCGGAGCTCTACCGCATCTGGCTCGAGCGCGTGATCCTGGTGTTCCGCGGCCAGAAACTCGAGCAGGAGGATCTGCTGCGCGTCGCGGCCGGCTTCGGCAAGATCGGCAAGCTGGCGCGGCCGGGCGCATACCGGCCGCCGGGCCAGGGCCGGCTCCTCGACAACATCATGCTGATCTCGAACATCCGCGAGAACGGCGAGGCGATCGGCGCGCTGCCGGACGGCGAGATGATGTTCCACCACGACATGCTGCACGCGAAGATGCCGCACAAGGGCACGTTCCTCTATTCGGTCGAGGTGCCGCGGACGGGCGGCAACACGCTCTTCGCCAATTGCACCACGGCGTACGAGCGCATGCCCGCTGCGGTTGCGCGACCGGCTCGAAGGGCGGCGCGCGTTCCATCATTATAATTACGGCTCGGTGCAGCGCGGCGACGACAAGGGCGTCGAGGCCTTCGCCGAAGCGACGCACCCGGTGTTCCGCACGCACGAGGAGACGGGGAAGAAGGCCGTCTATGTGAACCGCCTGATGACGCGGCGCATCGTCGATCTGCCGGAGGGCGAGAGCGAGCGGCTGCTCGGCGAAGTGTTCGACCATTCCGAGAATCCGGAATGGGTCTACGAGCACGAGTGGCGGACGGACGACCTGATCCTGTGGGACAATCGCTGCTCGATGCACGCGCGCACCGATTTCTCGCCCGAGGAACGCCGGCTTCTCTTGCGCGTCACGGTCGAAGGCGAGGTGGCACCTTATTGAGCCTTCCTGTCATTGCGAGGAGCGACGCAATCCCCTGCTGTCATGGCCGGGCTTGTCCCGGCCATCCACGAGTTTCTATTTTCGCGAAGACACACGTGGATGCCCGGCACAAGGCCGGGCATGACGAAAAAAGCCGAAGTCCCGGGAAGACCTAAACCAGCTACTGAGCGGCGACGCGGGTTGCGGCAAAGGCGGGTGCCACCTCTTCCATGAAGCGCGCCATCTCCTCCTTCACCTGGGCGTGCGGTTTGAGGCCCACGTTGAAATAGAGGATCACCTCGTCGAAGCCCAAGCCCTCCATCACCTTGAGGCGCTCGATGATGCGGTCGGACTTGCCGAGGAGGATCGAGCGGTCGTCGAGATCCTCGGGCTTGGTGCCGCGCATGCGGTCCTTGAAGTCGTGATAGTAGTCGTAGGTCTTGGGTGCCGTCTCGCGCGTCCCCGGCGAGACCGCGCCGCCGCACTCGCGCGCATAGCGGATCTGGCGCTCGCGCGCCGCGCGCTCCTCGGCCGCGTTGTCGGCGAAATGGATGAAATAGCTCGAGACGATGCGGCCCGGCTTCGTGCCTTGGCGCGCGCACGCTTCCTTATAGATGCGCACGGCCTCGGCCACGCCGCCAAGCGTGATGGCGGCGGCAAAGGCGGCGATGACGAGGCCGAAGCCGTGCTTGGCCGCAAGCTCCACGGTCGGGCGCGAGAACGAGGCGACGTGGATCGGGATCGGGCGCTGCACCGGCTGCGGCGTGATCGCGACCTCGTCGAAATTGTAGTATTTGCCGTGATGCGAGACGCGCCCGTCGCCGGCCCACAGGCGGCGCAGCACGTCGAGCCCTTCGGCGAACGCGGCGGCGTTGTCGTCAAACGGCGCGCCGAGCGGAATGTATTCGCCGCGGTCGTAGCCGCGCCCGGTGGCGAAATCGACGCGCCCGTTCGAGAGGAGATCGAGCGTCGCCCATTGCTCGGCGACGCGGATCGGATGATGGAGCGGCAGCACGGTCACCGCGGGCGCAAGGCGGATGCGCTCGGTCTTGGCGGCGATATAGGCGAGCGCGATGTCGGGGCACGACATGACGCCCAGCGAATTGAAATGATGCTCGCCGAGCCAGGCGGAATGGTAGTTGAGGCGCTCGGCATAGATCGCCTCGTCGACCAGGTCCATGATGCACTGGTTCGCGCTCCGGGGGCTGCCGGAATAATGATTGTCGCTGAGGGTGAAATAGCCGAACTTCATGGTCCTCTCCGCACGCCGGAGGACGAAGCTTAAGGCCGCACGCCGCGCATTGACAATGGCGCGCACGCACGATGGAATTTCGCGCGATGGGCACCTCCTACCAGGATTTGCGCGGATTCATCGCGGCGGCGGACGCGCTCGGGTGTCTCCGCCGCATCGACGGCGCCGATCCCGAGTGCGAGCTTGGCGGCATCACCGAGGTGGCGGCAGGAACGCCGGAATGCCCGGCGCTGCTGTTCGACAAGGTGAAGGGCCATGCGCCGGGGTTCCGCGTCTTCACCAACGCGACGGTGAGCGTAGAGCGCGCGGCGCTGGCGCTCGGCATCGATCCGCATTTGCCGCCGCTCGAGGCGCTGAAAGAGTGGAAGAGCCGGCGCGCCAGCCTGAAGCCGCTGGCGCCCGTACCGGCGAAGAGCGCGCTGTTCCTGGAAAACTCCGGCGCGCGGCGGCGAGGTCGATCTCGGAATCTTCCCGGCGCCGCTCTGGCACAAAGGCGACGGCGGCCGGTTCATCGGCTCGGGCAGCATTGTCGTGATGCGCGATCCCGACACGGGATGGTTGAACGCCTCGATCTATCGCGTCCAGCTGCACGGGCGCGCGCGAGCGACGGTGCAGTTCGACCATGGCGGGCGGCACGGCGCGCTGATCGCGCGGAAATACTGGGCGCGCGGCGAGCCCTGCCCGGTCGCGGTGGTGAACGGGCCCGATCCCGCCCTCTTCGTCGCGGGCTTCGAGTATCTGCCGGAAGGCGCGTCGGAATACGATTTCGCCGGCGCCATCAAGGGGCGGCCGCTCGAGATTTTTGCGGCACCCGCGACCGGCCTGCCCGTGCCGGCCAACGCCGAGTTCGTGTTCGAGGGCGCGCTCTTGCCGATGAGCGAGGAGACCTTGCCCGAGGGACCGTTCGGCGAGTTCACCGGATATTACGCCGCGGAAAAGCGCCCCGCCCCGGTCATGCGCGTCGATGCCGTCCATTGGCGCAACGATCCGATCCTGTTGGGCTCGCCGCCGATGAAGCCGCCGCGCTTCCATTTCGGCCTGCCGCTGCGCGCGGCCGCGATCTGGACCAACCTCGAGACCGACGGCGTCACCGACATCGTGGGCGCCTGGCAGCACGTGGCGCAGCTCATGACGGTCGTGGCGCTCAGGCCGCGCTATGCCGGCCACGCCAAGCGCGCGGCGCTCATTGCCGCGGCGCAGAGCTACATGGCGCGCATCGTCGTCACGGTCGACGAGGATGTCGATCCGAGCGATCTCGCCGACGTGATGTGGGCGATCGCGACGCGCTCGGAACCTGCGGAGTCGGTCGATATCGTGCGCGACGCGTGGAGCTCGGCGCTCGACCCGCGCATTGATCCTGCGCGCCGCGCCCGGGGCGAGACCTCGCATTCGAAGATGATCATCGACGCGACCAAGCCGTTCGCCTGGCGCGAAGAGTTTCCGCGCGTCTCGGCGCTCGATGCGGACGAGGCGCGCGCGATCGCGGCGAAATGGGGCGCGGCGCTCAAGGGGAGGAGAAATGAATAGAGAGAGCACGACTTCCGCCGCCTTGCGGATGGCGGGGGGACTTCTCCTCGCGCTTGCGCTCGCGAGCGCGCCGGCGCGGGCGGCCGAGCCGGTGAAGATTCGCGTCGGATGGCTGCTCGTGCCGGCGGAGATCACGCCGATCCTTTTTTCGGTGAGCGGCATCGCCAGGCACGAAGGAAAATCCTACGTGCTCGAGACGACGCGCTTCCAGGGCAGCCCGCTCCTCATCAACGCGCTCGCCGCGGGCGAGATCGACGTGGCGCCGTTCGGCTATTCGTCGTTCGCGCTCGCCGTCGAGAATGCCGGCATGACCGATCTGCGCATCTTCGCCGACGAGGACCGCGACGGAGAAGGCACGCATTTCACGACGCAGTACGTCGTGCGCAAGGACGGCGGCATCGCCACGATCGAGGACCTGAAGGGCAAGGTGTTCGCGACGAACGCCGCCGGCAGCATCGGCGACATGGCGGCGCGCACCATGCTGAAGCGGCACCGGCTCGATCCGGCGAAGGACGTGACCACGATCGAGATCGCGCTGCCCAACATGAACGCGGTGCTCGAGGACAAGAAGGCCGACCTCATCATCTCTGAGGGCGAAGAAGGGCGAGACGGAATGACGGACGGCGCGAGCTTCGACTACATCGTCGTCGGCGCCGGCTCGGCCGGGTGCGTGCTGGCGAACCGGCTGTCGGAGGATGCGCGCGCGAGCGTGTGCCTGATCGAGGCGGGATCGTCCGACACGGGGCTCACGCGGCTCAAAGTCGATCTGCCGGTCGGCAACACGCTGCTCTTGTCCGACGCGGGCTTCAACTGGGGCTATCTCTACGAGGGCGCGGCGGGCCTCCATCACGCGGCGATCCCGGCGCATCGCGGGCGGCTCACCGGCGGGTCGAGCTCGGTCAACGGCATGGTCTATATGCGCGGGCACCGGCGCGACTACGATGCTTGGGCGGCGGCGGGCAATCCCGGCTGGTCCTATGACGAGGTGCTGCCGGTGTTCCGGCGCCAGGAGCATCGCGAAGCGGGCGCCGACGAATTCCACGGGACGGGCGGCGAGCTCAATGTCGCGCGGCTGCGCTGGCTCTCGCCGCTGACGCGCGCGCTCCTGGCCGCGGCGGCGGAGACGCAGTATCCGCACAATCCCGACTTCAACGGCGCGCGCCAGGACGGGTTCGGCGCGCACGAGGTGACGCAGAAGAACGGCAAGCGGTGGAGCGCCGCGCGCGCGTTCCTCGATCCGGTGCGGCAGCGCAAGAACCTGACGATCGTGCAGGACGCGCTGGTGGCGCGCGTGCGGCTCGAGGGCAAGCGCGCGACCGGCGTCGCGCTGCGCGCCAAGGGCGGCGATGCGCGAGCTGGCGGCGCGGCGCGAAGTCATCGTCGCCGGCGGCGCCTTCAACTCGCCGCAGATCCTGCTGCTGTCGGGGATCGGGCCGGGCGACGCCATCGCCCCGCACGGCATCGAGGTCAGGCACGAGCTGCCGGGCGTCGGGCGCAATCTGCACGACCATCCGACCGGCTGGGTCCAGGTCGAGGACCGCTCGGCGCGGAGCTTCGCGCTGTCGGCGCGCGCGCTGCCGTGGCTTGCCGGCGCGGTGCTGCAATATGCGCTGCTGCGGCAGGGGCCGCTCACCTCCAACATCGTCGAGGCCGGCGGGTTCGTGCGCACCGATCCCGATCTTCCGGCGCCCGACATCCAGTTCGTGTTCATGCCGGCGATCAAGGATTTCTCGCGCTTTGCTCTCGCGCACGCACGGGTTCGGATTGGGCGCCGTGCTGCTGCAGCCGAAGAGCCGCGGGCATGTCGAGCTCGCGTCTTCCGATCCGGCGGCGCGGCCGAAGCTCCATCCGCGCTTTCTCGAGCATGAGGACGACGTGGCGCGGATGGTCAAGGGCGTGCGCATCGCGCGGCAGATTCTCGGCGCGCCCGCGTTCGCGCGCTTTCGCGGCGCGGAGCTGAGGCCCGGGCCCGATGCCGTCAGCGCGGCGCAGATCGAAGACTATCTGCGCCGGAACCTCGCGACCTCGTTCCACCCGGCCGGCACGTGCAAGATGGGGCCGACGAGCGATCCGCAAGCGGTCGTGGACGCGCGGCTCCGCGTGCACGGCATCGAGCGCCTGCGCGTCATCGACGCCTCGATCATGCCGAGCGTGACGAGCGGCAACACCAACGCGCCCACCATGATGATCGCCGAGCAGGGCGCGCGTTTCCTGCGCGAGGACGCGCGCTAAGATAAATTTCAGCGCGGAGGGCGCAGAGGGATCGCCGAGAGCGCGCCCCTCCGTCACCCCCGCGAAAGCGGGGGTCCAGAAATAACGCACGTCGCTTGCCCCTTGGCCGCCGCCGAACATACCACCGGCATGTTCGAGCCGAGCGTCCAGTGGACGCTCGGCAGGCGCCAAGCCCGCTTGCGCGGGGGCGACGGTCAGGAGGCCCTAAGCGACTTCGGCCGGCAGCTTTCGTTAATGATGCGGGCGCGTTCCAGGCGCTCGGCCTCGCGCCGCGCGAGGATTTAATCAAGGAAATTGCGTTCGCGCCCCCAAGGGATGCGTCAGAAAATTTTACAGACGTTGCCCGCGCCCCAGCCTAAATGCTTGATTAACCACGATTAAGGATTTTGGCGTGGTGCCGAACCAGTGGACGGTGGTCAATCCCGGGAACTTTATCGGGTACGACGGAACAGTCGAAGTCCCAAACTCCGGTAACGACGCACTTGAATTGGGCAATTTTCCAGCTGAGGGAATTACCGGCGTGTCGCAAACCATCACCGATGGCGGCGGCAACATCTACCAACTGAGCTTTTATCTCTATCAGAGCGGCACCTCCTAACGTTCGAGGGCTACAGCTCTTCCGGCTACAACTATCTCGACGACGTTCAAGTCGATTACGTGAGCGGGCCGGTCTCGTCCGTGCCCGAGCCCGCCAGCATGGCGCTCCTCGGCAGCGGCCTCTTGGGCTTGTGGGCCGCGCGCCGCCGCCGCAAGGCGTAAGCGCCCGCGCCCCGAGAGGCGCTCGTTTCGGCCACGGGCTCCCCTTGCGGGAGCCCGTTGCGCTTCGGCCCCGTCCGTCGCATCATTTGGGCCTCTAGCGGGAGGAAGCTCGATGCACGACATCGTCATCCGCGGCGGCACGATCATCGACGGAACCGGAGCGCCGGGTTATTCCGGCGACCTCGCCTTGGACGGCGAGCGCATCGCGCAAGTCGGCGGCAAGGCGGGGCCGGCCAAGCGCGAGATCGACGCGAGCGGCCTCGTCGTCACGCCCGGCTGGGTCGACGTGCACACGCATTATGACGGCCAGGCGACCTGGGACCCGCTGCTCGCGCCGTCGTCGTGGCATGGCGTGACGACCTTGATGTTCGGCAATTGCGGCGTGGGATTCGCGCCGGCGCGGCCCGAGCATCGCGGCGCGCTCATGGATCTGATGGAGGGCGTCGAGGAGATTCCGGGCGCGGCCATGGCCGAAGGGCTCGCCTGGGACTGGCAGAGCTTCCCCGAGTTCCTCGACGCGCTCGAGCGCTTCCCGCGCGCGATCGACGTGGCGGCGCAGATCGCGCACCATCCGCTGCGCGTCTTCGTCATGGGCGACCGCGCCGTGCGGCTCGAGCCCGCCAACGACGACGACATCGCGGAAATGCGCAAGCTCACCTACGAGGCGCTGAAGGCCGGCGCCTTCGGCTTCACCACCTCGCGCACCAATTCGCACAAGACGACGAAGGGCGACATGGTGCCGGCGCGCTTTGCCGAGGCGAAGGAGCTGCTCGGCATCGGCAAGGCCTTGGGCGATGCCGGGGCCGGCGCCTTCGGCATGAACAGCGACTTCGACGACGAAGTGGCGGAAGTCGCGTGGATGACCAAGCTCGCCAAGGAGACGGGCCGCCCGGTGTGGTTCCTGCTCACCGACCGCTATACCGATCCGGTGCGCTGGCGCCGCCTCATCGGCGAGGTGCATCGCGCGCGCCGGAACGGCGCCCACCTCACGGCGCAGATCTCCGGCCGACCCATCGGCGTCATCCTCGGCATCGGGCTGGCGCTCAACCCGTTCTCGATCCGGCCGAGCTATGCGCCGCTGAAGAGCCTCACGCGCGCAGAGCAACTCCAGCAGCTCAGGACGCCGGAATGGCGCCGCACCATCCTGGCCGATACGCCGTCGCAGGAGATCCTGAAGAAGCTCGCGCAGTTCCGCCAGCTCATCGCGACGCGCTGGGACCGCATCTATGTCATGGGCAATCCGCCCGATTACGAGCCGCCGCCCGAGGCGAGCATCGCCGCGATCGCGCAGAAGGGCAACCGCACGCCCGACGAGGTCGCGTACGATTACATGACGGAAGCCGAGGACCGGTTCCTGTTCTTCCCGGTGACGGGCTACAACACCGGCGACCACGAGCCGATCCGCGAGATGCTGCTCGACGACGCGACGCTCTTGGGATTGAGCGACGGCGGCGCGCATTGCGGCTCGATCATCGATGCCGGCGTGCCGAGCTACATGCTGATGCATTGGGCGCGCGACCGGAAGCGCGGACCGCGCCTGCCGCTCGAGCTGATGGTCAAGCGGCAGACGAACGACACGGCGAATTTCTTCGGCTTCGCCGATCGCGGCCGGCTCAAGGAGGGCCTGCGCGCCGACGTCAACCTCATCGATTACGGCGGCATGCGCATCCACGCGCCAGAGATCGTCAACGACCTGCCGGCCGGCGGACAACGGCTGGTGCAGCGCGTCGACGGCTACGAGGCGACGATCTGCGCAGGCCAGCCCATCTTCGAGAAGGGCGAGCACACCGGCGCGCTGCCCGGCCGGCTCGTGCGCGCGGGCAGGTAGCGCCGCCTCACCCCGTCGTCCCCGCGAAGGCGGGCTTGGCGCCTGCCGAGCGTCCACTGGACGCTCGGCCCGAACATGCCAGTGGCATGTTCGGCGGCGGCCAAGGGGGCAAGCGACGCGCAGTAGCCTTGGGTTCCTGCTTTCGCAGGAACGACGATCAATTATGATTTGAAGATGACCTCTGCAAAAATCCCGGTGCTGATCGCGGGCGGCGGGCCGGTGGGCTTGGCGCTCGCGATCGAGCTCGGCATGTCGGGCATTGCCTGCACCCTCGTCGAGCGGCGCGACGGCTCGATCGGCGTGCCGAAGATGAGCGGCCTCTCGATCCGCAGCATGGAGCTGAACCGGCGCTGGGGCATCGCCGAGAAGGCGAAGCGCGCGGGCTGGCCCCAGACGCACCCCAACGACTTCGTCTATTGCACGAGCCTTGCCGGCCGCGAGCTCGCGCGCTCGAAGCATGCCGTCCTATGCCGAGACGAAACTGCCCTACACGCCGGAGCCCGGCTGCGGCTGCGCGCAGATTTTCTACGACCCGATCCTCTTGGCTCGCGCGCACGAATTGCCGAACGTGACGATCCGGCACATGACTTCGCTCGAATTCTTCGCGCACGACGAGGATGGGCGTGCGCGCAGTTGTGCGCGACATGGTGACGGGGAAGACGGAGGATATCGCGGCGCGCTATCTCGTCGGCTGCGACGGTGCCGACGGCACCGTGGCGCGCGCGATCGTACGCAGCTACGAGGGCGAGGGCATCGTCGCGCACAGCGTGAATGTGTATTTCCGCGCGCCCGACCTGCCGAACATCCACGACAAGGGCTGGGCGCGCTTCTATCGCTTCACCGATGCGCGCGGCACCTGGGGCGAGATCATCGGCATCGACGGCACGGAGCGATGGCGGCTTTCGGTGCTGCACGCCGATCCCGATTTCAACGGCGACGCCTATATGCGGCGGCTGGCCGGCGCGCCGCTCGGCTATGAAATTCTTTCGGTCATGAACTGGGAGCGGCGCGAGCGCGTGGCCGAGCGCTATCGCGCCGGCCGCGTCTTCATCGCCGGCGACGCCGCGCACCAGAATTCGCCGACCGGCGGGTTGGGCCTCCACACCGGCCTTGCCGATGCGTGCGATCTCGGCTGGAAGCTCGCGGCCGTGCTGCACGGCTGGGGCGGCGAGCATCTGCTCGACGCATACGAGATCGAGAGGAAGCCCGTGGCGCTCGACAACGTGCGCGCGTCCACGGCCGAGTTCCGCGTCCTGGTCGATCTGCCGACCGGGCCCGAGATCGACGCGGACACGGCGGAAGGCGAAGCGCTGCGCCAGAAATTCGCGACCGAATTCCGGCGCACCGGCGAAGTGCGCTCGGCGATCTATACCGAGAATCTGCGCACCGGCTATTGCTATGAGCCGTCGCCGATCTGCGTGCCGGACGGCACGACGCGGCCGCCGGTGGAGACGCGCGAATTCGTGGCCGTCGCGCGGCCGGGCACGCGCGCGCCGCATGCGTGGCTCGCGCGACGGGCCGCTCGACCCTCGATCTGTTCGGGCGCGGCTTCGTGCTGCTCAGGCTCGGCCGCAACCCGCCCGAGGGACGCGTCCTCGCCGCGGCGGCGCGCGCGCAGAGGCGTGCCGCTCGAAGTCGTGGCGCTCTCCCGACCCGGCAGATCGCCGCGCTTTACGAGCGCCCGCTCGTGCTGGTGCGGCCGGACGGCCACGTCGCCTGGCGCGCGGACGATGCGCCCGGCGATGCGCTCGGCTCTCATCGACAGGGTGCGAGGGGCGTAGAGTTTGGTCCGTTCAAAAAACCGTCGTGCGTCCTTCGACTTCGCGGTCCCTCGCGAGGCGAGGGACCGCTCCGCTCAGGATGAGGAGGTTGTAAAGCGCCCCTCATCCTGAGCGTAGCCCCGCACGCGCAGTCGACGGACGCAACCGTGTCCGCCTCTCAGCGGCGGCGGGCGGCCTTACGTGCGGCCGGACGGCGCGCGGCGGCGCGCTTGGCCGGCGTCGCGCGCTTTGCCGTCTTGGCCGCCTTGCGCTTCGCGGCGGCCTTCTTCGCCGCCGGCTTGCGCGACGCGGCGGCAGCGGCCCCGCGCGCCCACAGGATTTTGCTGGCGCGGCGCGCGCCCTCGGCCATCGCCTCGAACTTGGCCCAGCAGATCGTTTCGTGCCCGACGCGCGTGCCGATGCCGCAATCGGTGCCGGCCAGCACGTTCTCGCGCCCGACGAGCCGCGCATAGCGCACGAGGCGCTCGGCGACGAGATCGGGATGCTCGATGAAATCGGTGCAGTGGCCGATGACGCCGGGGACGAGCGTCGCGCCCTTGGGCAGCTTCACCTTCTCGAACACGTTCCATTCGTGCTCGTGACAGGGATTGGACGCCTCGATCGAATAGCTGCCGGCGCGGACGCGGAAGATGATGTCGATGATGTCCTTCAACGGAATGTCGTCGTGATGCGGCCCGTGGAAGCTGCCCCAGCACACATGGAGCCGGATCTTCTCGCTCGGGATGCCGCGCAGCGCATGGTTCAGCGCATCGGCGCGCATGATCGCGTATTTGCGATATTCCGGCGACGGTCATGCGCGGCAGGCAGTTCCACCCGTCCGGCAGGTCGGGATCGTCGATCTGCAACAGCAGGCCGGCGTCGGTGATGGCCTTGTATTCGTCGTGCATCGTGTCGGCGATGGCATAGACGAATTCCTCGTCGTTCTTGTAGTGCTCGTTCGCCATCCAATGCTCGATCGTGCCGGGCGTGTTGCTGGGCAGGTAGGCTTCCGCCACCTTGGCGCCCGCAAGCGCCGCCTTGAAGCGGTCGATGTCCTGCTTCAAATCCGCCTGGCCGATATAGCTGAGCGGCCCGACGCACACCGGCATGGTCGGCGCGCCGGGGAAGCGCGCGCGCGGATTGGCGTCGAAATAGGCTGCGAACTTCGTCGCGTCGCGCGCCGTGATCTCGAGCCGGCGCTGCGCCGAGGCCGGCCGCGTCTCGTAGCCCGAGATGCGCGTGCGCACGTAATCGGTGAAGTTCGATTTCGACAGCTCGCCGTCATTGACGCTGTCGATGCCGCTCTGCACCTGCTTCTTCACGATCTCGGCCACCGCGCCGTCGAGGCGCCGCGACAGCGCGGCCGGGTCGAACGGCTGGCCGCGCGACTTCGCCATCACCATGTCGCGCACGTCGGGCGGGCGCGGCAAGGAGCCGGCGTGAGTGACGAGAATGCGATCGGTGCTGAAAATGGTCATCGGATTCCTCCCGCGCGGAATTTAGAGCACGCGTCGCGTCGTTGAAAAGACACGTGTCACGTCCGGGCGTGACGAAGCGCGCGGCCTCGAGCCCGGAGCCGCGCGGCGTTTCGCCGGCGATCTGCCGGCGCTCGGACGCCGTGAGCGCCCGCAGTGGGCAAGGAGTCCCACGGGATCGCGCCGCTCACCGCCGTGCGCGCCCATTTCGCCGGTCCGGCAGAATGTTAACGGACGCCGCGACCGCCCATCTCGATCTCGGCGGCGCCAGGAAACGCGGTTCGAAATACATCAAGGCGCAGATTCCGACGTGCATCTTCACGTCTGTGCGCCCTAACATTCGGCCGGTCACGGGCGAGATGGCGAGCCGGCCGCGTCATGCGCGACTGGAGCGTCAACCGCAGCATTGAGGAAATGGACCAGAATGGCGTTGGCACCGCCGTCCTGGTCGGTGCCCGACCGCAGCGTCGAATTCGAGCGGGTTGCCGATCGCGTCGACGAAATAAGCCGCGCCATGCGCGGCCCATCCGAGAAGCGCCAAAGGATGCGCTGGAGCAGCACATCCAACTCCTCGGCGCGCGCGGGAAGCGGGAGAAGCGCGGGATGGAGATTTCCTCGCCTTGACGTTGGTCGATATCTCATGACGAGCTATGGCGAGCGCTATCCCGGCCATCCCGACTTCGAGCCGGCGAGGAGGAATGAACCGGCGCAAGGCCCTGGTTTTCGTGCGACCGCTGCGACCTTGTGGCGCGCGCGTCTCGCGCGAGATTCGTCTTCGCCTTCGAAGCACGCATCGCGCCCCAATTCGCTGCGTCTCAGCCTCCTCTTCACGGGCCGGGCGAGACGGCCTGACATTCGATCTTCATCGCGTCCATTTCCGCGAGGCGCTCGTCGGTGCCGCGGAGTGCGCGCGGTCGAGGGGCGATCGTGTCGCGATGCCGACGCGCGCGGGCGCGCTGACGAAGGCGAGGGTCGGCTCGATGCTCGGGCTTCCGAGCGGCAATGGCCGGCGCTTGCGGCGCGTTCGCCTACGTACCCTTGTCGCAGGATGTCTGCTCGGTAGAGACTTTTCCCTGGGCGCGTCGGGTGATGGCATTCGCGGCCTCCCCTACGGGCCGAAGGCGCATGCGAACCGCAAGCGATCTACCACGGCTTGCCGCCGGCTTCGCCTTCTCCCCGGGACTTAACCCGCTGAAGGCGCGGCGGGCGCGCACTAACGGGGGCCGTCGATGGAGTTCGGGATTCAGCTTGCCACGTCGGCGCATCACTGGAAGGTGGTGAAGCGCGCGGAGGAGATGGGGTTCTCGTATGCCTGGTTCTACGACACCGAGCTTCTGAACGCCGAAGTGTTCGTCGCCATGGCGGCGGCGGCGATGCAGACTTCGCGCATAAAACTCGGCACCGGCGTCCTCATCCCGTCGAACCGGACCGCGCCCGTGGCGGCCTCGGCGCTCGCGTCATTGAACGCGCTGGCGCCGGGCCGGATCGTCGCCGGCATGGGCACCGGCTTCACCGCGCGGCGCACGGTCGGGCTGCCGGCCATCACGCTGAAGCGGCTCGAGGACTATATCGGCGTGGTGCGCGGGCTCCTGGCGCGCGAAACGGTGGAATGGTCGGAGGAAGGCGGGCCGCACAAGATCCGCTTCCTCAATCCCGAATTGGGCCTCATCAATCTCGACGACCCGATCCCGGTCCATCTCTCGGCGTTCGGACCGAAGGGCCGCGCGCTCGCGGCCAAGCTCGGCACGGGCTGGATGGCCGGCGGCAATCCGCGCGGGTCGGCGGCCGCCTTGAAGGCGATGACCGAGGCGTGGGTCGCGGCGGGGCGCGATGCGAAGGACCTTTACGCCACCACCTTCGGCAATGGCTGCGTGCTCGCCGAAGGCGAAGCGGCCGACAGCAAGCGCGCCCGCGCCCAGGCCGGGCCGTCGGCCACGATGATCTTCCACGATCACGCCGAGGCCGACGAGCGCGGCACGCTCGGCATGCAAATCCCGCCGCAGTTCCAGGGCATCTTCGACGCCTACCGCAAGGTCTATCAGACCTACGAGCCGGCCGACGCGCGCTATCTCCAGAATCACCGCGGGCACCTGATGTTCTTGCGGCCCGAGGAAGAGGCGCTCGTGACGGCCGAGCTGATCCGCACCATGACCTGGACCGGGACCGAGGCGCAGCTCGTCGAAGGCGTGCGCGCGGTCAAGGCGGCGGGCTTCAGCCAGTTCGCGGTGACGCTGCGCGTCGGGCACGAGTTCGACATGCTGAACGACTGGTCGAAGGTGCTGGAGAAGGTGTGAGCGCGGTCGTTGCAGAACCACCAGTTCAAGGTCTAGCGTTGGGGCAAATCATCGGGAGGCCG
The DNA here is from genome assembly GCA_963804235.1 of uncultured Alphaproteobacteria bacterium. Taxonomy (GTDB): domain Bacteria; phylum Pseudomonadota; class Alphaproteobacteria; order ATCC43930; family CGMCC-115725; genus DATJLY01. Next base: position 155,200 of record CAWDPP010000052.1, on the reverse strand, counting down.
CCATGAATTTGAGACACCGTGCCGCCGCGCTGGCGATCCTGGCGGGCGGCGTGCTTTCGTGCGGCGCGCAGCCGGCGCTTGCGCTCGATACCGTCCGCGCGGTCAAGGCGGCCTCGGTCGCCTGGACCTTCACCGTGCTCGACATCGGCATGGCGGAAGGGATTTTTCAGAAATACGACATCAGCGTCGATATCAGCAGCGCCGGGGGCGACGCGAAGGTGCAGCAGGCGCTCGCCTCCGACAGCGTCGATTTCGGCCTCGGCTCGGGCCCGTCGATGGCGTTCGTGCTGAAAGGCGCGCCGCAGATTCCGGTGGCGGCGTTCGCCGGGCCGCCGCGCAACATCAGCATCCTGATCGGCGCCGATTCGCCGATCAAATCCGTGCAGGACCTGAAGGGCAAGACGCTCGCCATCACCACCACCGGCTCGCTCACCGAATGGCTCGCGCAGCAGATGGCGATCCAGGAAGGGTGGGGCCAGGACGGCGTCAAGACCGCGGCGCTCGGCACGTTCGATGCGAGCTTCGCCGCGCTCCAGGCGCACCAGGTCGACGGCATCGTCGCCGCGACCGAGGCGGGCTACCGGCTCGAGGAGAAGAATTCCGGCCGCAACCTGATCGGGCTCGAGAAATACGCGCCCAACTTCATCACGCACGTCATCTACGCGCGCAACGCCCTGGTGAGCGAAAAGCCCGACGTGGTGAAGCGCTTCCTGCAAGGCTTCTTCGCCACCATCCACTTCATGAAGACCAACAAGGACAAGACCGACGAGATCACGGGCAAGGTCCTCGACATGAGCCCGGCGGCGAGCGCGAAGACCTACGATGCCGAGATCTCGATGTTCCTGGACGACGGCACGTTCGATCCGAAGGCGGTCGAGGTGATCAAGGATTCGTGGATCGCCATGGGCACGCTCACGGAGAAGCCCAGGAACGACCAGATCTTCACCACCCAGTTCGTGCCGGTGAAATACTGAGGCGCGAGCCCATGGAATTCGCGATCTGGGACAATACCGGCTACCGCCAGGGCCTGTCCCCGGGCGAGATCTATCGCCAGCACCTCGACGAGCTCGCGCTCGCCGAAGCGATGGGATTTTCGCATTACTGGTTCTTCGAGCACCACCTGTCGCCGACCGCGCCGATGCCGGCGCCCAATCTGATGATCGCGGCGGCGGCTGCGCGCACGCACAGGATGCGGCTCGGCAACATGGTGAACGTGCTGCCGTTCCGCAATCCGCTCCTCGTCGCCGAGGAAGCGGCGATGCTCGACCAGATGACGGGCGGGCGGCTCGACATCGGCATCGGCCGCGGCGGCAAGGCGGTCGAATACCAGTCGTTCTGCGTCGATCCCGCGGATTCGCGCGCCATGTTCCGCGAATTGATCGAGGTTCTGCAGCGCCTGTGGTCGGACGAGCTGTTCGTCCATCGCGGGCGGTTCTTCAACGTCGAGAAGACCGCCGCGCTGTCGCCGGCCCTGGTCCAGCGCCCGCACCCGCCGCTCTACGTCACCGCCAACAGCGCGGAATCGCTGACCTTCGCGGCCGAGCGCGACCTGCCGTTCGTGCAGCTCGATTCGCTCATCGACGACTGCAAGCGCGACATCGAGTTCTATCGCGGCGTCGCGGCCAAGGCGGGCCATGCGGCGCGGCCGCGCCTTTGCCTCACGCGCGAGGTCTATGTCGCGCCGACCGACCGAGAGGCGCGCGCGGAGGCGAAGAAGCACCTGCTCGAATACTGGAACCTGTGGGGCCGCTTCACGCAGTTCGTCGAAGCGGGCCAGATCCCGGCGAGCTTCGAGAGCTGGTACAAGCGCGCGCCGCGGCTTTATCGCCATGAGCTTCGACGAGCTGGTGGAGAGCGGCATGGTGCTGGCCGGCTCGCCCGAGGGAGTGGCGCGGCAGATCCTGCGCCATCGCGCGGCGCTCGACCTCGCGATGCTCGTCGGCACGTTCCAGCTCGGCTCGATGCCGCACGACATGGTCGCGCGCTCGCTCCGCCTGTTCGGCGAAGCGGTCATGCCGCGCGTCGCCGAAGCCGCGCGCGAGGCGGCACCCGCCTAGCCCTCGCCCCGATTGACGACGAAGCGTTCGCCGCGCTCGACGAAATCCGCGACGAGGCCGACCCAGGGTTCGCACGCGGCGATCGGCAGCTCGTGCGCGGCGTCATGGAGCAGAATGCGGGTGCAGGCGGGGATCGCGAGCTGATAGGGCGCCATCGCCTCTTCCGGGATGAGCCGATCGGCCGTGCCCCAGAGGAGCAGCGTCGGCGCCTTGATCTCGGCAAGGCGGGCGCGCAGCTCCTCGGCCGTATCGGCAAAGCGCCGCATGTTGGCCTGCGCGTTGCCGGCGATGCGCTGGCGCTCGGCCTCGTTCGGCGGGCCGGCCCAGGACGGGGTGTCGCCATAGAGGATGCTCGCCATCTCCTGCGGCGCGGGCGGCGCGCGATGCCCGGCGAAGGCGGCGGGCGCGGACAGGACGAGGCTCTCGACCAGATCGGGGTGCAGGATCGCGAGCCAGCATCCGTAAGCGCCGCCGGCCGATTGCGCCACCACATGCGCCGGGCCGCCCGCCACCTCGCGCACGAAAGCGGCCAGCACCTCCACCACGTCCGTGACGCTCTGGCAATGCCCGATGGGCGTGCCGTCGAAGCCCGGGCGCGAGGGCAGGAGCACGCGGTGCTGCGCGCCCAGAAGCGCCACGAAGGCCGCGCCCTCGGGCGGCGCGCCGCCGGCGCCGTGGAGAAAGACGATGGTCTTCGCGCCCGCGCCGCATTCGAGATAGCGCACCGGGATGCCGGCGCATGGGGCGGTCTTGGCCGCAATCGCCGGGCTCATAGCGCGCGCACCTGCGGCATCACTTCCTTGGCGAACAGCTCGATCGCGCGGAGTTTCTGCTGCGGCGGGCCGCCGCGGTCGAAGATGAGATTGAGGACGCCGCAGCCGATTTCGTCGCGCAGGCGCTTCACCTGGCGCGCCACCGTGTCGGGCGCGCCCACCAGCATGGTGCCGCGCTCGACCGCCTCCTCGACCGAGTGCGGATCGTCGGCGGCGATGTTGTGGAAGCGCTGCACCAGCTTCTGGTCGCCGGCGCCGAAAAAGCCCGAGCTCGAGACGAGCCGGTTCGCGGTGACGAGGCCGGTCACCACCCCGCCATGCGCGAAGAAGGGCCGGACCGCCTCGAGCGAGGCCTCGTCGGTCTCGCCGACATGGACGGGGAGCTGATAGACGATCTGCTCGGGCGTGGGCTCCCAGCCCTCGGCCGCGGCCTGCTCGCGGTAATGCCGCGCGGCATCGGACGCGAGCGCGAGGTTGGTGAAGGCGAGGCCCAAGCCGACGCGCTTCCTCGCCGCGAACGCGCCCGAATCCCGGCTCGAGCCCGAGACGTAGATCGGCGGGGTCGGCTGCTGCACCGGGCGCGGCCAGATCGAGACGTGCTTGTAGTGATAGTGCCGCCCCTCCCAGCCGAACGGCATGGTGTCGGTCCAGGCGCGCAGGATGAGGTCCCACGCCTCCTCGAAGCGCGAGCGCGATTCGGATGGCGGCACGTTGTAGACGAGATATTCGTAGGGCGCGCCGCGCAACAGCCCGGCAATGAGCCGCCCGCCCGACAGATTGTCGATCATCGCGTATTCCTCGGCGATGCGGACGGGGTTGCCGGTCAAGCGGAATGAGCGCGCCCAGAATGGCGATCTTGGCGCGCTTCACGCGCTGCGTCAGCGCGCTCGCCAGAACGGTGACGTTGGGCGCGAGGTTGAACGGCGAGTAATGGTGCTCGGCGCACGCGATCCAGTCGAAGCCGAGCTCGTCCTCCATCGCCACCTCGTCGAGCGTGCGCGCGACCGCGTCCAGCGCCTGCTGCGGCTCGTAAGAGCGGTTCGGCACCGGCCATTTCGTCGTGGGCTCGCGGATGCGGCCATAGGGCATGCCGTTGAAGACCGAGAATTTCATCGCGTGCACCCCTTCGATTCGCCGCGCGGACCGCGCCGCAGGCGGCACCCCGCCCCTGATATTGCGGTCCGATCGTAGGATTTTCCACGAGAGAGCACGAGAGAGAGTGTAATGCACGCTGAATTTCCGGTTGTGCTTGCGGCGCCGAATCGCTCTCTGGCAATTTCCCCGCTCTTCCCTCTTGTGCAAGATCAAGAACAACGATGCCGTTCGAAATCATTCCCTCCGACGAGACCCTCGACAGCCCGTGCGATGCCGGGCGCGAGGCGACCTCGCGCCAGCTCGCGCTCTTCCGCGGCGAGCCCGAGGTGGCGCCGATGGTGCAGCGGGGCAAGACGTCGCTCCAGGACGTCCAGCTCCATATCGCGCACCTCTCCGGTCAGATCGAGACGCTGCGCCAGCAGCTGCGCGACCATTCGGCCGACCGCCTCGCGCTCCTGCTGCACGAGATGATCGAGGAGCGCGAGCGCGAGCTCGAACGCTGGATGGCGCAGGAAGGCCGCTGGGACGAGCGGGTCGGCGCGCTCGAGAACGCCATAACCGAGCGCGACAATTTTCGCCGGCGCGAGGCGGAGCTGACGCGCGAGCGCGACGCGGCCAGGGCCGAGGCCGCGGCCGCGGCGGCGCGGCTCGATGCGGCCGAACGCACCGCCGAGGCGGAGCGGCGCAGGACCCTGGCGCTGGAGCGCGCGGCCGGCGAGGCGCAGGCCGAGCAGCTTCGCCTGCGCCAGGAGCGCGCGCTCGAGGAGACGCACTTCCAGGCCGAGCGGCGCCGCCTCACCAACGAGATGGAGCGCTTGAAGGGCGGCTGGCTCGGGCGGCTCATCAAGGCGTAGGCGCTTTCCAGGAGACGACGCGTCCTGCCCGGCGCGGGAGTCCCGCGCCTGTGCCGGGCATCCACGTGTTAAGCCTGCGCGAAAAGAACTCGTGGATGGCCGGGACAAGCCCGGCCATGACGGAGCATCAGTCGATTTTCGCTGCCGCCGCCTCACACCTTCTCGAAATCGATGCGCTCGCTGACCGGCAGGCCGAGCAGGTAGCGGCGCAGGCAATCGAGCCCCATCTCGACCGCGCCGAGCCGGACCCAGTCGCGCCCGCCGACGATGCGCGAGGCGCGCGTCGCGACGCCCGCGGCGGACGCGATCGCAAGCTCGATCGAGCCGCCGAACTCGAACCGGTCGGCGCCTTCATCGGGCGTGACGAAGGCGGCCAAGGCGTGCGTCGCGCCGCTGTCGCGCCGGAGCCGTGCCGCGAGCGCAGCCGCGGGCTCGTCGAACCGGCGCTGCACGATGCCGCGCACGAACACGGTTTCGGCGCCGGGCAACGGCGCGATGCGGGCCGAGATCTGCCCGCCGGTGAAGGTCTCGGCCAGCGCGAGCGTGAAGTTCTGGCGGCGCAGCGCGGCCAGGATGTTGCCTTCGAGCGTCTCGTCGTCCTCGGCGAGGATGAAATTGCCGAGGCGCTGCCGCACTTCGGCCTCGACCGGCGCCAAAAGCCGCCGCACCTCGTCCTGGTCGCGGCCGCGCACCGCGAGCTTCGTCTCGAGCTGCGGATAATGCGCGCGAAAGCCGAGCTTGACCGCGCCCGAGGGCGCCAGTTCCTCGACGCCCTGCAAGAGCGCATCGACATGCAATTCGCCGAGCCCATAGGAATGGAAGCGCTTCAGGAAGATCGCCGCGGTGCGGCCGGCGCGCGCGAGAAGCCGCGGCACGACCTCGCCGTCGAGCATGCGGAACAGCTCGCGCGGCACGCCCGGCGTGAAGAAGAAGCGCGCCTGGCCGATGTCGAGCGCGAAGCCGCAGGCGGTGCCGATCGGGTTGTCGATGAGCTCGGCGCCTTCGGGCAGCATGGCCTGCTTGCGGTTGTTGGCCGGCATGATGCGGCTGCGGAAGCGAAACCGCTCCTCCATGCGGGCGAGCCAATCCTCATTGAGGACGAGATCGACACCAGCCGCCTGCGCGGCAACCTCCTGCGACAGATCATCGACCGTCGGGCCCAATCCGCCATTGACGATGACGGCATCGGCGCGGCTGCCCGCGAGGCGGAACGCCTCGGCCAAGGTCGCGCGGTCGTCGCCGACGGTCTGCGCCCAGCGGATCGATATGCCCACTTCCTCGAGCCGCTGCGCGATCGCGTTGTAATTGGTGTTGACGATCTTGCCGGTCAGGACCTCGTCGCCGGTGCAGATCACCTCGACCGCGATGTCGCGCCCGCCGCTCACCCCCTCACCGTCGACCGCTTGCGGTCGTCCCTCTCCCCGGTGGGGAGAGGGAGAACAAAGTGCAGCCGCATCAAGCCCAGGTGCTTCTTCAGGAAGGCGGCGATGCGGTCGAACGCCTGGATCGCGGGGGCGAGGTGGGCGCGATCGAGGTCCAGCGCAGCGGCGCCTCGAAATAGACGAGGTCGATCTCGCCGCCCGCCTTCTTGTAGGCGTGCGCGAAGCGCTGCGGCTCGTTGCCGTCGAACGGGCTCTCGGGATCGCGGTAGTCGTGCACGTTGTCGCCCGGCGCCTGGAGCCACAGCGCGGGCGGCGTCGCCACCTTCTCGCCGCGCTCGAGGATGAGGGTGCAGCTCCCGTCCGCCATGTTGGCCTCGGTGCGCCAGAACTCGTCGTGCCCGGCGATGAGGTCGTTGGCCCAGGCGTTGCCGGCGGCGGCAGCCCGCTTGGCCATGCGATAGCGCGAGAGCGGGTTGATGACCGGCCACGACATGACGACGCAGCGCACCGAGGCGTCGGTCGCGGGCGCGCTCGCAAGCGCCTGCGCCGCGTAGCGCGGGTCCTTGGGCTTCATGGCGACGAGCATGGCGAGGTGCCCGCCGCTCGACTGGCCGGAAATGGCGAGTTCCGGGCGGATCGCCAGATCCTTGGCGCGCGACTTGAGCCAGCGCACCGCGTAGTTGATGTCGGCCACGCCCAGCGGATATGCGCCTTCGACGCCGTGCCGGAAATCGAGCGAGGCGACGGCGACGCCGCGCTCGGCCAGCGCCTCGTGCCGGTTCTTCTCGACCAGCCGGTCGCCGTGATGCCAGGCGCCGCCGTGCAGCTCGACCACCGCCGGGAAAGGCCCGCGCCCCTCCGGCCGGAAGAAGCGCAGCAGCAGCGGCTTGCCGGCGGGCTTCGCATACTCGATGTCCTCGGTCGTGAAGGTCGCGGTTGTGGTTGCCATGTCTTCCTCCTTCTTCGCGGGGCTATTTCGCCTCGCGCAACATCGCCGCGCGGCGCTGCGCGCCGGCCAGCAGGAAATTGAGGTCGCCCCCGGCGAGGATCATGCGCATCCCCATGCCGATGAAGCGGCGCATGAACTCGTCGCTGCCGACGCCGCCCATGCCGGGCCATTTGCGATGGCGGCGGCAGGCGGCGATCACGGTCTCGTAGGCCGAGATCACCTGCGGATTGCCGTAGTCGCCGGAAATGCCGAGCTCGAGCGTCAGGTCGCCGGTGCCGATCAGCAGCACATCGACGCCGGGAACGGCGGCGATCGCATCGGCATTGATGATGGCCTTCGGCGTCTCCAGCATGACGACCGTGAGCACGTCCTCGTTGACGCGCCGCGCCTGCTCGCCGCCATTCATCTGCTTGTAGCCGAAATGCGGGATGAGCCCGCCGCTCGAGCGGTGGCCGAGCGGCGGATACTTGACGTGGGCGACCACCTCGAGCGCTTCCTCGGCGGTCTCGACATGCGGCATGACGATGCCCCAGGCGCCGCCGTCCAAGGCGCGCGCCGCCATGTCGTACTGCCCTTCCGGCACGCGCACCAACGGCGTGATGCCGGCATCGAGCGCGGCCACCGAGATCTGCGCCGCCTGGTCGAGCGAATGGGGCCCGTGCTCGAGATCGACCCACAGCCAGTCGAAGCCCGCGCTCTGCAGGATCTTGGCGATCTCGCCGGTGCGCACGAGCCTGATGCCGACGCCCAGGGACAGCTCGCCGTGCGCCAGCCGGTCGCGCGCCAGATTGTGCGACATGAAGCCTCCCTGACCTTTCGCGCCATGATAGAGGGGGAGGCGGGTGAGGGTAAACCACTTGACGGCACGCGATGGCACGCCGCCAATAGGGCGCACGGGCAAACCAAGAACCACACCAGGACGGGGGAAACGATGGCGGCAGTCGAAGGGCGCATGGACATTCGCCAGATCGTGGCGCGGGTCGAGCGGCTCCCCTATTCGTCGTGGCACCGCAACATGCGGCTCATCATCTCGACCGCATGGTTCTTCGATGCGTTCGATTCGATCACCATCGCCTATGTGCTGCCGGTGCTGATCGGCATGTGGAAGCTCGATGCGGGGCAGATCGGCGGGCTGATCGCGGTGGGTTTCGCCGGGCAGGCGATCGGCTCGATCGGCGCCGGTTGGCTTGCCGAGCGCGTCGGCCGGCTCACGGCCATGCAGATCACGCTGCTGATCTTCACGCTCGGCTCGTTCGCCTGCGCCTTTGCCGGAAGCTACGACGCCATGTGGTGGCTGCGCTTCGTCCAGGGCATCGGCTTGGGCGGCCAGGTCCCGCTCATGGCGGCCTATGTCAACGAGTTCGCCAAGGCGCAAGGGCGCGGCACCTTCTCGCTCTCGATCCAGTGCCTGTTCGCCATCGCGCTCACGGTCGCGGCGTTCGCGGGACTGTGGGTCGTGCCGCATCTCGGCTGGCAGTGGATGTTCTTCATCGGCACGGTGCCGGCGCTGCTCGTCATTCCGTTGCGCACCGTGCTGCCGGAATCGCCGCGCTGGCTCGCGAGCCAAGGCCGCATCGCCGAGGCCGACGCGGCACTCTCCCGCCTCGAGCGCCATCGCCGAGAGCGAGGGCAAGACGGTGCCGCCGCTGCCGCGGGATCTGCCGGCGGCGAACGAGGCCAAGCCGCGCATCGCCGACCTGTTCAAGGGCATTTATTTCAAGCGCACGCTTGCGATCTGGGGCATCTGGATCTGCACCTACATCATCACCTATGGGCTGACCGCGTGGGCGCCGTCGCTCTTCCGCTTCGTCTACAAGCTCGACGTGCAGACCGCGAATTCCTACGGCTTCGTGCTGCAGTTCGTCGGGCTCATGGGCGCGCTGTCGGCGATCCTGCTGATCGACCGCATCGGCCGGAAGCCGATGTTCGTCCTGGGGCTCGGAGTGGGCGCGCTGCCGCTCCTTTATTTCGGCGTGATCGGCCATCCCTCGGCCGAACTGTTGCTGACGCTTATCTCGGCGAGCTTCATCTTCGTGAGCCTTCTGGCCTTGAGCCTCGCCACATACACGGCAGAGAATTATCCGACCCACTTGCGCGCCTTGGGCGGCGGCGTCGCCGGCGCGTGGCAGCGCCTCGCCTCGATGGCGGGGCCGCTTCTCATCGGCTGGATGCTGCCGATCTGGGGCCTCAATGCCATCTTCGTGCTGTTCGGCATCTTCGCCGCCTTGGGCGCGCTCATCACGTTCTTCTTCGCGATCGAGACCAAGGGCAAGGTGCTCGAGCAGCTCAATCCGACCGTAGGCTGAACGTCGCGTCGCCGTCGCGGGGACGACGAAGGAGTTCGAGATGACGATGCTTTCGCTGCGCCTGCTGCCGGCCGCCGCTGTTGCGCTGATGGCGCTTTTGCCGGGCGCGGCGCGGGCCGATGCGACGCTCACCATGAACGTCGCGATGCCGCGCACGTCGTCGTTCTTCGTCGGGCTTTACCAGCCGTGGAAGGAGGCGGTCGAGCGCGAATCGCAGGGCCGCATCAAGGTCGAGATGCCGGCGGCGTCGTTGGCGCCGCTCGGCGCGGCAATGGGACATGGTGGCATCGGGCATCGCCGACGTCGCCATGACGCCCCGACGATTTCATCCGCCAGCGCGTCAAGCTGCCGTTCCTCGCCGAGATCCCGTTCCTCGCGCCGAACTCGATCGCGGCGACGGTGGCGATCTGGCGCACGCAGCAGAAATATTTCGAGCCCGCGCACGAATACAAGGGGATGAAGCTTCTGGGCCTTTGGGTCAACGGCGGCAACACGCTGATGACCGTGCCGCATCCGGTCGATGAAGCTCGCGGATTTTCGCGGCCTCAAGCTGTGGGTCGCGACGCCCAACATGAAGCAGGCGGTCGACGCGTTCGGCGCGACGCCGGTGCCGTCCGAGGGCAGCAATTCGATGTTCGACTATGTCTCGGGCGGCATCGTCGACGGCTCGGTGACCGGCGAGGGCTCGCTCATCTCGTTCCAGATCGCGCGCTACGTCAAGTACATGACCGTCTTTCCCGGACAGCTCGGCTACAACGTGTTCTCGTTCTTCATGAGCGCGAGCGCCTACGACAAGCTTGCGCCCGAGGACAAGGCCGTGATCGACCGCGTCTCCTACGAGACGATCAGCCGGCAGGTCGCGCAAGGCTTCGTCGACCAGGATCGGCGCGGCGACGACGCGGTGAAGCAATACGGGATCGCGGTCGAGCCACGCCTCGCCCGAATTCATGGCGCAACTGGCGCCCAAGATCGCCTTCTTCAAGCAAGACTGGCTCGCCAGCGCCAAGGAGCGCGGCATCGACGGCGAGGCGGCCTACGACTATTTCGCCAAGACGGCGAAGGAATTGGCGGAGCAGAAGTGAGGCGCGTCTCTGCGACTGTCATTGCGAGGAGCATCGCTCCGAAGCAATTCGCGCGAGATTGCTTCGCTGCGCTCGCAACGACAGAACGTGGGTGGCCGGGACAAGCCCGGCCATGACGATGAAATGGGCATGATCCGCTTTCTGGTCGAGCGCGTTTTGGCCGCCGTGGCGGCGGCGAGTTTCTTCCTGATGATGGCGCTCACATTCGTCGAGGTGGTGGCGCGCTATTTCCTCGGCACGCCGCTGTCGGGCGCCGAGGAGATCAAGTCGTTCCTGCTCGGCATCACCATCTTCTCGGCGCTGCCGCTCGTCACATGGCAGCAGCGCCACATCGCCGTGCGCTCGCTCGCCGCGCTCCTGAAAGGCCGCGCGCTCAGCGTTCAGCGCGTCGTCGTGCTGGCGGGCGCAGCGGCGGGATTGTCGTTCGTCTCCTATCTCCTCGCCGACCAGACGCGCGCCATGGCGGCGGACGGCACGCTCACGACATATCTCGACCTGCCGGAAGCGCCGATCGTGGCGGTCTTCGCGGCGCTCGCCGCGTTCGGCGGCGTTGCTGGCGGCGACGCTGCTGTTCGGCGGCGGCGGCGCGGCCGGTGGCCACGAAGCCGCGGGCCCGCCGGGCGCAGGCCCCGAATAATGTTCGCGGCGCTCGCCGGGCTCGTCCTTCTTCTGCTCGGATTCTTCAGCGGCATTCCGTTGGGGCTGGTGCTGCTGACGGTGGGATATTTCGGCTTCGCCTTCGTCCATCCGCACGGATTTGCCGCGGCGACGGCGATGGCCGGACAGCAGATCGTGGGCTTGGCGCTCGATTTCCAGTTCACCGTCCTGCCGCTCTTCATCCTCATGGGCACGTTCGTCTCGCGCGCGGCACTGTCGGACGATCTCTACGAGGTGGCGCATCAGTGGCTTGGCCATTTCCGCGGCGGGCTCGCGCTCGCGACGATCGCGTCCTGCGCCGGGTTCGCGGCGATCTGCGGCTCCTCGCTCGCGACGGCGGCGACCATGGCGCGGGTCGCGGTGCCGTCGATGCGGCGCTATCGCTATGCCGACTGGCTCAGCACCGGCACGGTCGCGGCGGGCGGCGCGCTCGGCATGCTGGTGCCGCCGTCGGGCGCGCTCATCGTCTATGGGCTCCTGACCGAGCAGGACGTGGCGAAGCTTTTCCTGGCGGCGCTGCTGCCGGCGCTCGTGTCCATATTGATCTATTCCGGCGTCGTGCTGACGGTGACGTTCTTCAAGCCCAATGCCGGCCCGCGCGCGGAGAAGGCGTCGTGGCGCGAGCGCGTGGGCGCGCTCAAGAAAGTATGGGGCGTGCTCGCGCTCTTCGTCCTCATCATGGGCGGCATCACCTTCGGCATCTTCACCGCGACCGAGGCGGGCGGGATCGGCGCGACCGGCGCGCTTCTGCTCGCCTACCTGCGCGGGCGCATGAGCTGGGCGATCCTCGCGCGCTCGCTCGTCGAGGCGGCGACCACGACCGGCATGATCTTCACCGTCATCTTCGGCGCGCTCGTGCTGACGCAGTTCGTCAACGTCTCGGGCCTCAGCGAGGCGGTGCTCGACTTCATCCGCCACCTCGACGCGAGCCCGACCGAAATCCTCCTCGTCATCATGGCGTTCTATATCCTGCTCGGCATCTTCATCGAGGGCTTCGCCCTCATCTTCCTGACCGTGCCGATCTTCGTGCCGATCGTGCAGGCGCTGGGCTTCGATCTCATATGGTGGGGCGTGGTGCTCGTCATCGTGGTCGAGATGAGCGTGCTGCACCCGCCCTGGGCATCAATATCTACGTGCTCAAATCGATCCTGCCGGAAATTCCCTTGAAGGAGATCTTCAAGGGCGTCATCCCGTTCTTCGCCAGCGATTTCCTCAGGCTGGCCGCGGTCATCGCCTTTCCGGCGCTGGCGCTGGCATTGCCGCGGCTGATGCTGCGCTAGCGCGGCACGAGCCGGCGGTAGAGATGCCAGGTGGCGTGGCCGAAGATCGGCATGACGATGACGAGACCCAAGAAAGCGGGGATCGAGCCGATGACGAGGCCCGCCGCGACGATGAGGCCCCAGAGCGCCGTCATGAGCGGATTGGCCCAAGCCGCGCGGAACGAGGTCGCGACCGCGGTGGCGAGCGTCACGTCGCGGTCGAGCAGCAGCGGGAACGACACGAAGCCCGCCGCCAGCGCCACGGCGGCGAACACGAAGCCGACGCCGCATCCGGCGACGAGGAGCGTCCAGCCGGGCACGGTCGTGAAGACGGCGCCGAGGAGCGCGCCCATCGAGGCGGGCGGCTCGGGTCCGAGCGTGAGATCGTAGATGCCTTGCGCCGCGGCGAGCCACAGCACGAACATCAGCACGAGCCCGAGACCCAGCGCCATGATCTTGCCGAAGGCGCGGGAGCGGGTCGCGGCAAAGTCCGCAGCCCACGAGACCGGGAGCCCGAGCTCGCGCCGCCGGCTCATCTCGTAGAGCCCGACGCCGGCGAACGGCCCCACGAGCGCGAAGCCCGAGGCGAGCGGGAACACGAGCGGCAGCATGTCGTAGCTCGTGGCGAGCCGCCACAGCACGAGGCCGATCACCGGATAGACGAGACAGAGGAAGATCACATCCGTGCGGAAGTACGCCGAAGTCGCGCACGCCGGCGGCGAGCGCCGCGCGCAGATCGGCGGGCGCGATGCGCCGCACAAGCGGCAGGGGCGCCCCCGGATCGGCGCGCTCGCCGAGCGCATCGCCGGTCTGCTCGACCGCGAGGATGGCGAGCCGCACCTGGTCGGCGCTCCATTCGATCGGATTGCGGATCGTCGCCATCTGCTCACCCAACACGGAACCTGCTTCATCCGTAAGGGCGAACGGCGGCGGCCGAAGCCGCGTTCCCGCGGGCTCGTCAGAGCTCGCGATGGATGCGGCGGTCGAGCGACCAGGGCCCGCCGCCCTTCAGCGCGATCGCGAACGACACGGCGCCCCACAGAAGCGTGTATTCATAGCCGCGCTTCAGCCACGAGAAACCGTTGGGCCAATACATGACGAAGGTGATGTAGGCCAGCTCGAGCGCGACCGCGGCGGCGAAGAAGCGCGTGAAGAAGCCGAACATGATGCAGATGCCGCCGACGAACTCGACGAAGGTGAGCAGCACGACGAGCGCGAAGGGCGCGCTGAAAGCCGAGCTGCGCGAAGCCTGGCGCGAGCGCCGCCGGCCCCGCCATGACCTTGCCCCAGCCGTGGACGGCAAAGTTCCAACCGACCGCGAGCCGCACGATCGGCCACGCGAGCGGCGTCACGGCATCGTAAAACGAGCGGAGGAAGGGAAAATAGAGTTGCGGTTCGTTTGCCGTTCGCGCTTGCTGCCATTCGTTTCCTCCCCTGATCACGCTTTTCAATTTTGTCATAGCCGGCTTGTCGCTTCGCGCTCCGCTCGGATGAGGGCTTTGTCATTGCGAGCGCAGCGAGCAATCCCCCGGGAGCATTGCTTCGGACGCCTCGACGCCTCGCACGACCAGCACGACTTGCGTGCCGTCGCGCTCCCGCCGCCGCCAGGAGCGCGCACAGCCGCATCGGCGTCACCGGCGCCTCGGCGATCTCGATGCCGAACGGACGAGCGCATCCTCGACCGCGGAGATGATCGCGGCCGGCGCCGGGATCGTGCCGCCCTCGCCCGCGCCCTTGACGCCCAAGGGATTGAGCGGACACGGCGTCTCGATATGCGTGAGCTGAGCGTCCGGCACGTCGCACGCGCCCGGCAGCAGATAGTCGGCGAGCGAGACGGTGGTGGGATTCGCCGCCTCGTCATAGCCCATCCACTCGAACAGCGCGTTGCCGACGCCGTGCGCGAACCCGCCCTGGATCTGGCCCTCGACGATCATCGGATTGATGAGCCGGCCGCAATCGTGCGCGATGACGTAGCGCAGGATTTGCACGTGCCCGGTCTCGGGATCGACCTCGACCTCGGCGATGTGCGTGCCGTTGCAATAGGCCGCCTGCTCCGGCCCGAAATAATGCGTCTCCTCGAGGCCGGGGCTCACGTCGCGCGGCAGCGCGAAGCCCGACATGCCGCCCGCCATGCTGGAAAGCTCGGCGAAGCTCCGGCCCATCTGCGGCACGCCTTTGACCTGCGCGCGCCCGTCCGCGAGCTCGATATCCTCCTCCGCCGCCTCGAGCACGTGCGCGGCGAGCTTCTTGATCTTGTCGCCGCAGCCGCTCGCCGGCGATGTGGATGGCGGGGCCGGCGTTCGCCGCAAGGCGGCTCGCGAAGGCGCCCCAACCCATCGCGATCGCATCGGTATCGGCCATGACGACGTCGATCGACGCGGGCTCGACGCCCAAATGGTCAGCCGCGATCTGGGCGAAGGCGGTGCGATGGCCCTGCCCTTGCGGTGCGGCGCCGGTGAGCAGCCGCACCTTGCCCGACGGCAGCACGCGCAGCGTCGCGCCCTCGAACGGCCCGAGCCCCGTCCCCTCGACATACGTGCCGATGCCGATGCCGATGAAGCGGCCCTCGGCTCGGGCCTTTTCCTGCCGCGCGCGGAACTCGTGATAGGCCGAGAGCGACATCGCCTTCTCGAACACGGCCGGGATAATCGCCGCTGTCGTAGACGAGCGGGCGGCCATCGCGAAAGGTGAGGCCCACGGGATAGGGCATGCGCTCGGGCCCGATGAGATTGCGGCGGCGGAGCTCGGCGGGGTCGATGCCGGTGATGCGCGCGGCCTTGTCCATGAGCCGCTCCATGGTGAAGGCGGCCTGCGGGCGGCCGGCGCCGCGCACCGGCGCCGTGCCCGGCTTGTTGGTGAAGGCGACCGTCACCTCGAGATGATATGACGGCACGACATAAGGGCCCGGCACGGTGGTGGACGTGATGAGCGGCATGATGATGCCGTGCGGCACATAGGCGCCGCCGTCATGCAAGCAGCGTGCCGCGCACGCCGAGGATTTTCCCGTCGCGGTCGAGCGCCAGCTCCATGTCCCAGTACTGGTCGCGCTCCTGCGTCGCGGTGAGGAAATTCTCGCGCCGATCCTCGATCCACTTGATCGGGCGCTTGAAGCGCAGCGTGCACGCCGCGATCACCGCCTGCTCGACGAAATAATTGGCCTTGGTGCCGAAGCCGCCGCCGACATCGGGCATGATGATGCGGATCTGCGAGGAATCGAGCCCGAACAGCAGCTCGTTGACGCGGCGATGGCCGTGCGGCGTCTGGCCCGCGACCCAGAGCGTGAGCTTGTCGGTCGCGACATCGTATTGGCCGAGGCAGGCGCGGTTCTCGATCGCGTGGCCGCTGCCGCGATGCTGCCACAGCGAGACGGATGCGCGATGCGCCGCGCGCTCGAAGGCGGCGTCGACATTGCCGTAGGACTGCACGAAGCGCGCGCAGATATTGTCCTTCGTATCGATGTGCGCCAAGGGAGCGCCCGGCGCCACGGCCGCGCGGCAGTCGGACACGGGCGGCAGAAGCTCGTACGCGACATCGACCAGCGCCGCCGCGTCTTCGGCGATATAGCGGCTGTCGGCGAGCACGACGGCCACCCCCTCGCCCGCCTGCGCCACCTCGTCGCGCACGAGCGGCCACGGCATGCGCGGCTCGCGGATCGCGGCGTTGGGCACGCGCAGCGGGATGCGGTTCTCGCGCAGACATTGCGGCATGTCGTGATACGTCAGCACGGCATGGACGCCGGGGAGCGCGCGGGCCGCCTTCGTATCGATAGCGCTGATGCGCGCGTGCGCGTGCGGGCTGCGCACGAAGGCCGCGTGCCACGCGCCCGGCAAGTCGATGTCGTCGACGAAGCGGCCCGCCCCGCGCAGCAGCGCCTCGTCCTCGAGCCGCTTCATCGGCGCGCCGAAATGTCTCTCGCCTGGCATGGCCTTCCCGATGGCTTCGCTTTTCCTATACCATGGCCCCGACTCAACGGGATTGTCGAGGAGAGAGAATGGACCTCCACCTGGCCGGCCGGACCGTGCTCATCACCGGCGGATCGAAGGGCATCGGCTTGGGCTGCGCGCGGCAGTTCGCGGCGGAAGGCTGCAATGTCGTACTGGCGGCGCGTTCGAAGGATCAGCTCGAGACGGCGGCCGAGGCGATCCGCAAGAGCGCGCAGGTCGATGTCCGCACCATGGCGCTCGATTTGTCGCAGCAGGAGGCGCGCGACAAGCTGGTCGCCGCCAATCCCGACATCGACATCCTGGTGAACAACGCCGGCGCCATTCCCGGCGGCGACATCTTCGCCGTCGACGACAAGGCGTGGCGCGAAGGCTGGGAGCTGAAAGTGTTCGGCTACGTCAACCTGTCGCGCGCCTATTTCATGCGGTTCAAGGAGAAGAAGCGCGGCGTCATCATCAACATCTGCGGCGCCGGCGGCGAGACCATGAGCTTCGGCTATGTCGCGGGCGCGGCCGGCAACGCCTCGCTCATGGCGTTCTCGCGCTCATTGGGCTCGCACGCCATCGATTACGGCATCCGCGTCGTCGCCGTGAACCCGGGGCCGGTCGAGACCGACCGCATCGTCACGCTGGCGAAGCAGCGCTGGCGCGCCAAGGGCGAGGAGGGCCGCTGGCGCGAGGATTTCGCGCGCATGCCCTATGGCCGCCCGGCGCATGTCGACGAGATCGCGCCGATGGTGGTGTTCCTCGCGTCCGATCGCGCCAACTATGTGAGCGGCACCGTCGTCACGATGGACGGCGGCCTGCTGCACCGCAACCGCTGAGGCTACCCATGCCGTACGCTCCCGCCAAGGACGGAACGAGGCTCTATTACGAGAGCGAGGGCGCCGGCCCGGCCATCGTGTTCGTGCACGAGCTGGCCGGCACGCTGCACTCGTTTTCGCCGCAAGTGGCGGCGCTGAAAGGGCGCTTCCGCTGCATCGCCTACAACGCGCGCGGTTACCCGCCGTCGGACGTGCCGCCAGCGGTCGCATCCTATTCGCAGGACATCGCCGCCGAAGACATCTGCGCCGTGCTCGATGCGTGCGGGTGCGATGCGGCGCATGTCATGGGCGTGTCGATGGGCTCGGCGGCGGCGCTGCAATTCGCGCTCAACCATCCGGAGCGGGCGCGCTCGGTGATCTTGTGCAGCATCGGCAGCGGCTCCGACGTCGGCACGGCGGCCTATGCCGTCGAGACCGAGGCGCGCGCGCAAGGCGTCGAGAAAGCCGGCATGGCGGAAGCGGCCAGGAATTTCGGCAATTCGCCGACGCGCATCCGCCTCAAGGCGAAGAACCCGGCGCTCTACGAGGCCTATCTGCGCGAGGTCGGCTCGCTCTCCGTCCTCGGCATCGCCAACACGCTGCGCGGCGTGCAGAAACGCCGGCCGCCGCTTTATGCGCACGAGGCGCGCGTCAAGGCGATGAAGGTGCCGGCGCTCGTGCTCGTCGGCGCCGACGACGAGCCGTGCCTCGGGCCGAGCCGGTTCCTCGGGGAAAAGCTGCCGGGCGCCCAGCTCGTGGTCCTGCCCGAGACCGGGCACGGCCTCAATCTCGAGGACCCGGAGAAGGTCAACGGGCTGGTGCTGCGGTTCATCGAGGGGGTCGAGAAGAAGAGATAGGAGTGCTACTCGTCGTCCCCGCGCCGGCGACGAGAAATGGGAGGAACGGCGATGGCATTGCAGAAAGCAGTTGCCGGCTTGGCTCTGACGCCTCGCGCTCGCGCTTGCGGCGCCGGGAGCATCGGCGGAGCCACTCAAAATCCGGGTGGCGTGGATCACCGTGCCGACCTCGCTGGCGCCGATCCTGTTCGCCAAGCCCGAGCTCGCGCGGCATCTCGGCTCGTCCTACACGGTCGAGCCCATCCGTTTCGCCGGCAGCTCGCAGATGACGACGGCGCTCGCCTCGGGCGATCTCGATATCGCGGAGCTGTCCTATTCGTCCTTGGCCTTTGCCGTCGAGAACGGCCACATGAGCGATCTCCGCGTCATCGCCGGCGAGATCGAGGACGGCGTGCCGGGCTATTTCTCGACCGACTACAACGTGCTGAACGACGGGCCGGTGAAGACTGTCGAGGACCTGAAGGGCAAGGTGCTTGCGACCAACGTGATCGGCACCGGCACCGATATCGGCATACGGGCGATGCTGCGGCAACACGGGCTCGAGGACAAGCGCGACTACACCATCATCGAGGCGAATTTCGCCAACATGAACGCGCTCTTGTTCGATCGCAAGGCGGACCTCATCACCTCGATTGCCTTCTTCGAGACCGACGAGCTCAGGCAGAAGGCGCATCCGCTCTTCCATCTGCGCGACGTCATGGGCGTGACGCAGATCCTGGCGCTCGCGGCGCGGGCAGCCTTATATCGAGAAGAACCGCGCCGCGCTCACCGACTACATGGAGGATTACCTGCGCTCGCTGCGCTGGTATCTCGATCCCGCGAACCACAAGGAGGCGGTCGCGATCGTCAGCAATTTCACCAAGCTCGAGCCGTCGCATTTCGAGCCGTGGCTTCTGACCAAGGGCGACCAGTACCGCGATCCCGACGGGCGGCCGGACCTCGCAGCGATGCAGCACGATATCGACGTGCAGAAGGACATGGGATTCCTGGCCGAGCCGTTCGCGGTGGCGCCGTACGTCGATCTCGGCATAATCGAGGCGGCCGACCGGCGCCTTGCCGCCGAGGCGACGCGGAACTAGCGGAGGATCAGATGGGAATTCTCGTAGACGGCAAGTGGCGCGACGAGGAGCTGCCGCAGGAGACCGGCGCGATCGGCGATTTCCGCCGCAGCGACAGCCTCTTCCGCAATTTCATCACGGCCGACGGCGCGTCGGGCTACAAGGCCGAGGCCGGGCGCTATCACCTCTATGTCGCCTGGGGCTGCCCCTGGGCGCACCGCACCATGATCTATCGCGCGCTCAAGAAACTCGACGGCGCGATCTCCGTGTCGCACGCGACGCCCGGCATCAAGGATCAGGGCTGGACCTACGAGAAGAACGACAAGTTCCCCGACTGCCTGCCCGACACCGTCAACGGCTTCCACTATCTGCACGAGGCCTATACGGCGAGCGAGCCGCATTATACCGGCAAGGTGACGGTGCCGACCCTCTGGGACAAGAAGACGAAGCGCATCGTCAACAACGAATCCTCCGAAATCATCCGCATGCTCAATTCGGAATTCCGCGGCATCAGCGGCGACGACACCGATTTCTATCCAGCACCCTTGCGCGCCGAGATCGACCGCATCAACGACCTCGTCTATCGCAACGTCAATAACGGCGTCTATCGCTGCGGCTTCGCGCGCTCGCAGGAGGCTTACGAGGCGGCATACGACGCCCTCTTCGCGACGCTCGACGAGCTCGAGGCAAGGCTCGGGCGGCAGCGCTATCTCGTCGGGCGCCAGATCACCGAGGCCGACTGGCGCCTCTTCCCGACCCTGGTGCGGTTCGATGTCGCCTATTTCTCGCTGTTCAAGTGCAACCGCCAGCGCATCGCCGACTATCCGAACCTGCTCAACTACATGCGCGAGCTTTACGCGGTCCCGGGCGTGGCGGCGACGGTGACGCCGCGGCAATACATCATGAACTACTGGTCGATCCGGAAGATCAATCCGACCGGCATCATTCCGAAGGGCACGCCGGTCGATTACGCCAAGCCGCACGACCGCGCGCGTTTTGCCGCCTAGAGCAAGATCGCTTCGCGTGGAAACGGGCGTTTCCATGCGAAGCGTGAATCTTACTCTCGCCTAAAGATAGTAGACCATGATTCACGGATCGGACGGATCGCAGAGCGATTCCGCCCGATCCGATCATGGTCTAGGCTTCGGCCTGGCGCCGGAAACCCTTGCGCACGAGGTGCGGCACGAGGAGCCGCAGCGGCATGCGCAGATAGTGGCCGCGGACATAGAGGAAGGAGCGCGCCAGCCCGGCAAATGGGACGCCGCCTTCGGCCGCATCGCCGAGGATGCCGGCGCGAAAGGCGGCGCGCATGAGGCCGCGCGTCATCTCGCCCGGCTCGATCCGTTCGAGCCACGCGAGAAAGCCCTCCGGCATCGGCGTTTGCAGCAAGTCGCGCGCCTGCGCGGCGGCGTAATAGAGCGGGCGGCCGAGACCCAGCTCCGATGCCCGCGCCTCGAGCGCGTGCCAGAATGCGGGATCGCGCCCGAAATGGCGCAGCAGATCGTCGATGTCGACGAGATCGCGCAAGCCATGCTCGAACTCGCCCTCCTGGAACAGGTGGATGATGCTGTGCAGCACCATGTCGGAGGGCGCGAGCACGAGGAAGCGGCCTTCGATGTCGAGCGGGCGCGCCGCGGCGTAGAGCTTCGCCGCATCGACCGGAAGCCGCGCCGTCAGCGGCGCGATGGTGTGATGCACATCGACCGCGGTCTGCCGCAGCACGTGCTGGAGCGGCGGCAGCTCGTGCATCCAGCGGCGGTAATAGTTCTGGTCATAGGCATCGTAGCCTTGGCTCGCCCAGCCATGCGCGAACAGCGCGCGCTCGACATCGGCGAGCCGCTCGCGCGGAACCATGATGTCGATGTCGGAGAAGATGCGCCCGCGTGCGGCCGGAAGGCCGGCGAGGAGATAGGCCGCGCCCTTCAGGAGGACGATCGGAATCCCCAAGGGCGCGAGCGCGCGCCGGATGCAGTCGACCTCCCAACGCACGCTGCGATGGCGCCAATCCGCCGCGGTCAGCGCCGCTTCGAGATGGCGCAGCGGACGCGCCGGCAGGCTTGGGAAGAGGCCGCGCTCCTTGGCGATGATCGCGATGCGCGCGACGAGATGGGCGCGGCGCGCTTGCAACAGCAGCCGCTCCCACTCGCGTGGCGTGAGCTCGGCGAGCGCCTCGGGCCGGGCGAGCACCTGTCTCAGCGGCTGCGCGATCACCGGTCCTCCGCGGCAAGGCGCTCGATCGCCGCGACCGCCGCGGCGAGGTCGCCGAAGCGGAAATCGAAGCAGCGGCTCCGATCGACGAAATCGGCGAGCGCGGCGAAGCCCGCTTCGCCGTGCATGTGATAGTTGAAGGCGTTGCGCGCGAGTTCGAGGAGCGTGTCGGGCTGCGCGCGCGGGACGAGCATGGCGTCCGCGCCCGCCGTGAATTTGGGAAAGACGATCCAGCCCGGCCCCGCGCCCTCGTGCGCGCGCCGCACGTCATCGGCCGGCGGCTTCATGTGCGCGACCGAGCCCTTCTGGGTATTGTGCGCGACCTCGCCGATCACCGCGTCCGGAGCGAAGCGCCCGATCACCGCGATCGATTCGTTCTTGAGGCTCACCGGGCGCGGCAAGGGCGCGACCCGGCAGAGCGCCGGATCGATCAGGGTGAGCTCGTCGGAAAAGAGCCGCCAGCCGCGGTTGACGAGCGCGGCGGCGAGCGTGCTTTTGCCCGAGCCCGGCGGTCCCGGCAGAATGAGGACGCGGCCTTCGCGCTCGACCACGGCCGCGTGCAGGATGAGATAGTGGTTGGCGTTGCTGGCGATCGCCCAGTTGAGCGCCCATTCGTGCAGCGCAAAGGCCTGGTCGAGCCCCAACGGCGTCAGCGGCTCTTCGGCGCCGAAGCGGAACACGACTTGCGGGCTGAGCCAGCGGCGGACGAGCGAGGGCAGACCGAGCTCGAGGTGAAAATCGGCGAATTCGGCCTCGTCGGCGAGCGCGAAATCGGCGTATTGCAGCGCAAGCCCGCGGTGAATCGCGGCGATGGGCGTGGTGAGGCGCACGACGAACGGCCCGCACCAAAGTGCCAGCGCCCCGCTCTGCGCACGCCGCGCGAGTTCGCCGCCCGTGAGCTCCGACAAGATCACGGCGCGATCGCCTCGATCAATCCGAGATTGCCGAACTGCCGGACGAGGTCGGCAAGATTGCCCGCGAGCGTCGCGCCGGCGGGGAGCTCGAGCTCGGCCGCGACCTCGGCCGTCAGATCGGCAAGCGAGCGCGGCGCCGCCTCGAAACACATGAGTGCCACGGCCCCGACCGGGTCGAGCTGATGCGTGTCGCCCGCGCCGGCGTCGAACACCACCCACTCGTCGCCCCAGCGGCGCCATCTCAGCGCGCAGGCCGGATTGAGGCGCCACGTCACGTCCGCCATGCTTCTTCCCACGCGCGCCGCCACGCGCGGCGCCGGTTCGCCCCATTATCGCGATTTACGGGAGGTTCGGAAAGCGCAGCAGGCTCAGACGAGCTGCTGCAGGAACGACAGCAGGGCCATGCTGTACGTGGTGCTGCCGTCCTGGCCGCTATTATCGGCGTACGTGTGCCACAGGGTCTGCACGTCCGACGTCGTGTAGGGGAAGCCGTGGCCGGCAGCCGCACTGAACAAGGCGGCGATGATCAGGGCATCAACCGAGGTGGGGTGTTCGCCGAGGATATTCACCGCCGTCAAGGTGGGATAGCTCGACGCCGGGCCCGAGGGGAACAGGCCTGAGAATTTGACCGTCTTGCTGTAGGCCGATGGCCAATACGTGGTGGCCTTGTACGTGCTCCCCGACTTCTCGACGTAGTAGCTCGGCCCGTTACCCGCGCTGCAGCTGCCGGTCGGAGGCGTATGGGAAAGCGTCTTCCCCTTGCTCTTGCCCTTGCTCGCGACGTTGGCCGAGTTCCAGCCGGAGAAGCTGCAATAATAGGTAGACGCGAGCGTCTTGACCGGCTTGCCGGCCGTGAGCAGCGCGACCGGCCCGCCAATGAGTCCGGTCCGGAGCAGGCGGCGGCGCGCCGTCGCGGCGACGGGCTTCGCCTCGGCCGCGAGCGGGCGGTCCGTCCTGAGCCGGGTCTTGGGCGTCGTTCCGATCCGTAGGGATGTGCTCCACCATCGACGCTCTATCTCCGAGATCAACCATGCAAGACTGGTGCCGACCGTAAATTTCCGCTTGTATTTCAAGCCATCAGCCCGAATGCCCCGGCGGCCGGACGCACAGTTGTAAAGTTTTCCTACAGTCTCGGCGGCGATCATCCGCACCAACCGACAGTAGATCACAGATGCCCGCTCTTGTCGAATTGCGAAACCCGGGAACGAGCCGTTAACACATTGCCGCCACTCATACTTTTTTACGATAGTTAACGCATTTGGATCACCGCACCGGGGCCGCGGCGAGCAGTTTCCGGGCGCGGCACGGGGCATCGGCGGCGAGCAGCGCCGCCAGATCCGCCGGCTCGTCGATATCGAGCGCGATGCGCGGCAGGTGGAGTACATGGGGCTCGATGCCGCGCGCCCTTGCCGCGGCGAGGTGGGCGAGAAAGCTCGGCGCGCCGAAGCGCAAGGGCACGAGATCGGCCGGGGCGCACAACGCCGCGTTGGTGCCCGCGCCGTCGCGCGACGGCACGATCACGAAGCCTTGGCCGCTGGCGCCGGCCGCGACGATCACGTCGATGTCGGCGGGGCGGACGAGCGGGATGTCGGCCGGCAGCGTCAGCATCGCAGCAGTGTCGCGGGCGAGGCGGCGCGCCACGCATGCTACCGCCTCGGTGTGGCCGCGCCCGGCGTCCTCGCTCGATATCTCCGCACCAAAGCGCCGGGCCATTGCGGCCGCCTCGGGATCGAGGGTCGCGACGACGATGCCCGCGAGGCCCGTTCGCCCCGGCAAGCGCTTCAAGCACGTCCTCGAGCATGGCCAGCATGAGTGCGCGGCGCGCGCCCGCATCGAGCGCGGGGGCAAGCCGCGCCTTCGCCTGGCTCAGCTCCTTCACCGGCACGACGGCCCAGAGCGCGCTCATCGCCGCGCCCGCGCCGCGCATCGGCCGCTGCGAGCACCGCGCGCGCCAGAGCCTCGCGGTCCGAAAGCGTGCGCATCAGCGTGTTCGCGATCACCGCTGGCACGGGCAGGCCTCGCGCGGCTTCCGCGTCGGCGCGGTCGAGCACATAGAGGTCGAGGAAATCTTGGTAGCGCTCTGCCACGGCGGCGGCGGACGGCGCGATGCCGAGCCCGCGCATCATCTTGGCGGTCGGGCCCTTGACCGCGTCGCCGGCGATGATCGGCGACACGGCGATGACGGGCGCGGCCGCGGCGGCAAGCGCAGCGCACACGCCCGGCAGCGCCAGGATCGGCTCGATGCTGAGGAACGGGTTCGACGGCGCGATGACGATGGCGCGCAGGTTCTCGTCGTGGAGGGCCGCCAGAAAATCCGGGTTGGGCCGCGCCGCCGACGCGCCCGCATAGGCCACCTCACGCACGATCGGCCGGGCGCCCTGGCGCACGAAATAATCCTGGAAATCGAGCCAGCCCGCGTCGGTGCGGAGGCGCGTGCGCACGGCATCGTCCGACATCGGCAGAAGGCGCGCGGCAAGGCCCATCCGGCGCGCGAAATCGGCGCTGATCGCCGCGAGAGTCTCGCCCGCGGCAAGGCGGCGCGTGCGCTCGACGTGGGTCGCGAGATCGCGGTCGCCGAGACGGAACCACGTCTCCCCGCCCAGCGTCTCGAGCGCCGCCATGAAGCTCCAGGTCTCGCCGCGCACGCCCCAGCCGGTCTCGGGATTGTCGAGCCCCGCAAGCGTGTAAAGGAGCGTGTCGAGATCGGGCGAAATGGCAAGGCCCAGATGCGCGAAATCGTCGCCCGTGTTGGCGACGACCGTGAGCGCCCCCGGCGGCAGCACGCGCGACAATCCGAGCGCGAGCTTCGCGCCGCCGACGCCGCCCGACAGCAGGAGCACGTCTTCGCGCATCAGCGAAAAAGATCCTCCGCCTCGGGCCGGATCAAGTGCCGCGCGGGAAGGGGCGCGTCCGACCAGTCGAGGCCGCGCACCAGGATCGCGGGCAGCGCCTCGTCGGCCTGGCCCATCAGGAGCGAGGCGGCGGCCGCGATCTCGTCGGCGAAGCCGGTCTCGCTCACGCGCAGTTGGCGGCCGTAAATATCGGGCCGGCCGCGCAGATCGACGAGCGCGGGCAATCCCGCCGCGGCCAACGCGATGCCGACCGTGCCGCGGCGCCAGGCGCGGCCGAAGCTGTCGGCGACGATGACGGCCGGATTCGATGCGAAATGCGCGCCGAGACGCGCGCGCAGGGACTCGGCCGAAGCCTCGGGATCCTGCGGCAGCAGCAGCACCGGCTCCGCGCCCGAGGCGGGATCGACGTTGGAGCGGTCGATGCCGGCATTCGCCATGACATATCCCAGGCGATGCTCGACCACCAGGACGCCCGGGCTGCGGCGCAGCACGCTGCGCGATTCCTGAAGGATGAGCTCGACCAGGCGCGGGTCCTTGTCGGTCTCGCGCCCGAGCGTCTCGGCCCGCGCCGAAGGCGTGACCGTGGCGAGATCGACATAGCGGCCTTCGGCCTTCGACACGATCTTCTGCGCCACGACGAGCACATCACGATCGGCAAGACGCTCGCCCGCGCGCTCGACGGACGCGGCGAGGAGCGATGCGAGATCGTCGCCCGGCCGGACGAACCCTATTCCCGGTAGCGCCAGCAGCGTCAGACTTTGCGGCATGGCGCGAATGTTGGCGGATCAGGCGGCGCGGCGCGCCGGACGCTGCAGCTCGTAGCCGATCACGATGTAGCCGAGCATCCGCACCACGGGATAAATGTAATGGTAGGCCGATGACGTCACGAGCCCGTTGCGGAAGAGCCCGAACAGCAGCGTGTCGCCGCCGGCCCACAGCACGATGACCCAGAGCCATGTCGTCCAGCGCCGGAACACGGGCGACGCGATCGCCATGACGAGCAGCACACTCGCCGCCGACGCCGCGCCCTTCAAGAACAGGATGAAATAGAAATTCTGCGAATTCGTCACCGCCGCGTCAGACAGATGCGCAAGCAGGAGGCCGGTCAGATAGTTCATCACGAAGGACGTGATGATCGGCGCGATCAGCAGGAAGAAGGCGGTGAGCCACGCCGCGCCCTGGCTCAAGCCGCCATAGCGCCACAGGCCGAACGCGATGACGATCGCCGCGGCGGCCGGGAAGAGCGGCGCCACGACGAAGGAGAAGCCGCCCAGAATGTTGACCGGGAACGCAACATTGTAGCCGTATGTCGCCGCCGCGATGATCGCGCCATTGAGGACGAGGGCGAAGAGCGGCAGGACCACGAGCGGCGTCCCTCCGTGCCCTGCGCCAATCGGTTGCAACCTTTCCTGCGCCGTCATGCGTTCCCCCACGTGGTTTGCTTTTAGTATGTCGGCGCGCCGCGGTCTTGTCGAGGCGGCGAGCGGCGAGCCGCGCGGCTCAGGCGAACAGGCGGCGGCGAGCGATGCCGACGCCGACCTGCTCGGCAAGCCGCGACACCGATCCCGGCAGCGCCATCGGCTTCAGCACCATGCGGACGGCGCGGTCGAAGCGGTAGTAGTTCATGCCCCACGAGCGCACGAGCTGGCGGAAGGCGTCGTATTCGGCGTCGCTGTAGGGCGCATCGCGGGCGGGCTTGGAGGCGCACATGCTTGAAGGCGATGGCACCGTCCTCGTTATCGATCTCGGCAATGCGCGCCAGCAGCGTCTTCGCGACGGCCCAGCGGCTCGGCCGCTCCTTCGCGGCGAACAGGCGGAAGTAGCGGTAGAAATGCTTGTAATGGTCGATCTCGTCGTTGCTGATGAGCGCGGTGAGCTGACGCAGCACCGGCTCCGGCGCGGCGTCCGCAAGCATGCGATAGAAGCTCGACGTGCCGGTCTCGACGACGCAGCGCCCCGCCATCTCGAGCGCGCGGGTGGGCGCGTAGAACTCGACCGAGCAAAGCCTGGCATATTCCGTCATGAAGCTTTGGTAGGCGCGCTCCCAGTCGAACTCCGGCCACACGGTCTCGACATAGCGGCGCAGCGCGTGGCCGTGCTGCACCTCTTCGTGCTGCCAACCATGCTCCAGCCAATCGACCACTTCGGGCTCGCCGGCGCAGAATTCGACGAGGTTCTTCGTATAGGCGTCCGACGTGATCTCGATGAAGCTTGCGGCGGCGATGAGATGGAAGAAGCACTCGTCGCCCGCGATCGCGCCGCGGTCGATCGCGCCGTACGGGATGTCGTCGAGCGTCCAGTGGGGCTTGCGCGCCATCGCCTGCCCCGTCACGCCGGCGCGAAGATCGCGGTCACCTTGGTCGCGTTGAAGATATAGGTCGGCAGGAAATCCGACCATGCGACCTTGTGGCCGAGCTCGTTCATGGCGCCCATCAAGGCGAACCAGTTGAGCGTCTCCTGCCCGCCGCTGTCCTCGATCTCGGCCAGGGTGAAATTGCGCCAATAGGCGAAATCGCCGGCGAGCATCGCCTTGTAGAGGCGCGTGTCGGTCTCGATGTCGGGCACCATGCGCCAGGTCTTCTTGGTGAGGAAGGAGTGCGACCAGCTCGACGACGCCATCAAGGCGACGCGATAGGGGCTGTCGCGGCAGATGCGGGCGACCGCCGCGCCCATGCGGAAGCAGCGCCTGGGGCTCGGGCTCGGCGGATCGGGCGGCGGCTTGTGGCCGAGATTGTCGGCGAAGCCCCGATAGCCGATCACCTCGCGGCCATAGCAGTTGATCGGCATCGGCACGACGCGGTGCGGGAAGCCCCTGCGGTCGTAGTCGAGATAGAGGATGGCGTTGAGGAACGCGTGCGACAGGCTCTTGTGGTGCAACGGCTCGTAGGCGTAGGCGATGTCGAATTCCTCCTCGAGCAGGCGCTCGGCGATATATTTCGCGCCTTCGCGGTGGCACTTGATGGTGATCTCGAAATCCGGCCCCTCGCCCCAGACGTTGGGCTTGCCCTTCATGGCCGACAATTCGCGTCGCCTGCGCCCACGGCCGCGCCTTCACCTGCTCGTAGGCCAGGAGCGAGAAGGCGGGGATCACGTCCTCGCGGAAATTCTCGTACTGGTCGTCGCCCCACATCAGGATGAAGTCGGGCTTGAAATCGTCGAGCCGCTGGCGCGCCCGGCGCAAGCCCACGAGCATCTCCTCGCGGTGCTTGGCGCCGGCCGCGGCGCCGCCGTCGGTACTCCATTCGGCGCGCATCGCGTCGGGCCATTTGCCCTGGTCCTTGGCCTCGGCCGGAATGTCGGGATCGTCGAGCCGCTTGCGCAGCATGAACGCCATGTTCTCGGCCGGCTGCGGGAACAGCGGCGAATGCGTCACGCCAAGGCCCAGAATCTCACCCATCGCGAACCTCCGAGAGAAGGACGGCCCTATTTTACCAAGGCCGCCCATTCCCGTCATGGTAGCGCAACGGACCGTTGCGCCGGACGGGGATCACGGCAAATAATTATACGATGCCAAACCTCCCACCGTTCCCGACCTTCCGCGCCGAACATATCGGCAGCCTGCTGCGCCCGCCCGAGCTTTTGGCGGCGCGCACCCAATTCGAGGGGGGGCGCGGCGACGCCGGCCAGCTCCGGGCGGCCGAGGACGCCGCCATCCGCGACGTGGTGCGCCGCCAGGAAGCGCTCGGCCTCAAGGTCGTGACCGACGGCGAGTTCCGGCGCGACACCTATTCCGACAGTTTCACGACCTCGGGCCTGTCCGGCGTCAAGGTGACGGTGACGGAGGCGGAGGGCTGGCGCGCATCGGGCGCGCACGGCAACCGCATGGCGCGCCGCATCCCCCGGGTGGTGGAGAAGATCGCCTGGGCCGGCGGCGAGAACGCGCGCGACTTCGCCTTCCTCAAGGGGGTGGCGCACGCCGCGCCCAAGATCACGCTGCCGGGTCCGGCCTATATCCACTACCGCACCGGGCGCGAGCATATCAGCCGGCAGGTCTATCCCGATCTCGAGGCGTTCTGGGCCGATCTCGTCGCGGCCTATCACGCCGAGCTCGCAGCGCTGGCGCAAGCGGGGTGCGATTACGTACAGCTCGACGAGACCTCGCTCGTGAAGCTCGGCGACCCGCGCGCGCAGGAGCTCCTGAAGGCGCGCGGCGACGACTGGCGCGCGCTTTTGCCGCGCTATGTCGAGGCGATCAACGCGGTCGTGGCGGGCGCGCCCAAGGGGATGCGCATCGCGATCCATGTCTGCCGCAGCCAGGATCCGAGCTGGCAGGCGACGGCCTCCTACGAGCCGATCGCCGACGCAATGTTCAGCGGCATCGATATCGGCGCCTATTTCCTCGAATGGGACACGCCGCGCGCGGGCTCGTTCGAGGCTTTGCGGCATCTGCCGAAGGGCAAGCGCGTGGTGCTGGGCCTTGTCTCCTCGCGCGCGAAATCGCTCGAAGACGCCGACATGCTGAAGCGCCGCATCGACGAGGCGGCGCGCTACGCGCCGCTCGAACAGCTCGGGCTGTCGCCGCATTGCGGCTTCTCCACGAGCGCGCGCGACGCCGATCCCGAGCTCTACGAGCTGCAATGGCAAAAACTCGCGCGCGTGGTCGAGGTCGCCCGCGCCGTCTGGGGAGAAGCATGAACCGCGCCAAATCGCCGCCCATCCAGCGCAACTACAAGAAGCCGAAATGCAAGCTGCCGCCCGGCGCGTGCGACACGCATTTCCATTTCATCGGGCCGCAGGAACAGTTCCCGCTGAAGCCCGACCACGTGTTCAGCCAGCTCGAATTCGAGGACACGACGGCCGACGACTGGCTCGTCATGCAGGCCGCCATGGGTTTGACGCGCGGGGTCGTCGTCAATTCGATGATGTACGGCCACAATTACGAGATCGTGCTGAACGGGCTCGGGCGCTTTCCCGAGCGCCTGCGCGCCATCATCGCGCCGTGGTCGAAGCATCACCGATCGCGAGCTCGAGCTTCTGACCAAGGCGGGCGTGGTGGGCGCCAGGTTCGCGCACCGGCTCGATCCCGTGCTCGACGAGCGCCTCGTCGCGCGCGTTGCCGAGCACGGCTGGTCGGCGAGCTATCTCGGCAACATTCCGGAACTGCGGCCGAAGATCCTGGCCTCGCCCGGGCGCTTCGTCATCGAGCATGCCGGCCATCCGCCGACGGCAAAAGGGCTCGACAGCGCGGAGTTCAAGTTCGTGCTCGCCTGCCTCGATACCGGGCGCTGCTGGGTCAAGATCAATCCGCGCTTCTCGTCCGCCGACGATTTCCCGTTCGCCGACACGAAGCCATTCGTGCAGAAACTCGTGGCGCACGCGCCCAACCGCGTCGTGTGGTGCAGCGACTGGCCGCATCCGCAATATTTCAAGCCGATGCCGAACGACGGCGATCTCGTCGACATCATGCTCGACTGGGTCCCGGACGAGGCGACGCGCAACCGCATCTTCGCCGACAACGCCGCCGAGTGTTTCGGCTTTCCACCGCCATAACGCGCCCCCTCACCGTCGACCGCATGCGGTCGACCCTCTCCCCGAGGGGAGAGGGAGATTTAGTTGGCCGCCGGGTCGGGCGAGACGCGCACGATGGGCTTGCCGAAATTGTCGGCGCGCAGCATGCGCTGAAACGCGGCGGCTGCGTTCTCGAGCCCGTCGGTGATGTCCTCGCGATAGCGGATCTTGCCGGCGCCGAGCCACTGGCCCATGTCGCGCACGAAATCCTGCATGTCGTTCATGAAGTCGGACACGACGAAACCCCTGAGCGTGAGCCGGTGGCCCAGGATCGCGAGCATCAGGTCGGGCATGCGGTCGGGGCCGATGCGGCGCTCGACGGCGTTGTATTCGGCGACGTTGCCGCAGACGGGCACGCGCGCGAAATTGTTGAGCAGCGGCAGCACCGCCTCGAACAGCGCGCCGCCGACATTCTCGTAATAGATGTCGACGCCCTTGGGGCACGCTTCCTTGAGCGCGCCCCTGAGGTCGCCCGCCTTGTAATCGACCGCCGCATCGAAGCCGAGCGTTTCCGTCACGTAACCGCATTTTTGCGCGCCGCCGGCGATGCCGACGACGCGGCAGCCCTGCATGCGGCGCGATCTGGCCGACGAGCGAGCCGACCGCGCCCGCGGCGCCCGAGACGACGACCGTCTCGCCCGCCTTGGGCCGCGCCACTTCGAGCAGGCCCTTGTAGGCGGTGAGGCCGGGCGAGCCCAGGATCCAGATCTGCGCCGAGAGCGGCCCGCGCTTCGGGTCGAGCTTGGCGAGCGGCCGGCCGAACATTCCCTTGCCGTTCGAGAGCGCGTAGGTGGTCCAGCCGTGGAGCGAAACGACGAACTCGCCTTCGCGGTACTCGGGCAGGTTCGATTTGACGACGACGCTCGCCGTGGCGCCCAAAAGCGGCTTGCCGATCTCGAACGGCGGCAGGTGCGAGGTCTCGTTCATCCTGAGCCGCATGTAGGGATCGAGCGAGAGATAGATCGTGCGCAACAGCATCTCGCCCGGTCCCGGCTCCGGCAGCGGCGCCTCGACGAGGCGGAAATCGCTATCCTGCGGCGCGCCCTTGGGCCGCGCGGCGAGCACGACTTGAAGATTCGTCTGTGCCATCGCTCCCGCTCTCCTCAGCGACGCTCCAAGAGCGAGAAACGCTCGTCGGCGGCCAGCACCGGCGCTTCCTTGGCGCCCAGTTCGCGGCGCACGATGTTGGTGCCCAGCACGAGCGCCACCATCTTGAAGAAGGCATGGCGCCGGCTCATCCCTTCGCGGCCCATGCCGCAGTCGGACGCGATGACCAGGCGCTCGGGCGGGATGTGTTCCATCGCGCGGCGGATGAGAGTTGCCACGTCGTCCGGCGTCTCGACCTGGAGCGTATGGTGGTCGATGACGCCGATCGCCACCTTCTTGCCGGTGATGCGCTTGCCGATAGCGGCGAGGTCCATGCCGCCCGAGGCGCAGGTCTCGAAGGTGATGACGTCGCAATCGATGCGGTTCAGGGCCTCGAGCGCCGGCTCGTAGCTCTGCGGGCGCGCGAACATGCGCTGCTGCGCCGGGTTGCCCCAACAGGTGTGGCACCACACCTCGGTCTTCTGCCTGAGGCCACGCACCGTCGCGTTGAACACGTCGACGAAGAAATCGGGATTGAGCTCGGCATCGACGCCGCCGCGCGGGCCGATCAGGTGGACCTGTGGCTCCTCCATCTGAATGACCGGGCAGCCGGCATCGGCCACCTCCACAAGCTCCTCGTGCAGCGCCTCGGCCACCGCCATGATGCGCTCGCGCCGGCTCTTGTAGTGCGTGTCGCGCAGCGTGAGCGCGATCAGCTCGGCGGTGATGGTGCCGAACTTGACGGGTTTCGTCGTCAGGCGCTGCGCCGTCAGGTAGAGCGGCGTGTATTGCAGCGTGCCGCGCGAGACGGGACCCGACGATCGTCGGGTTGACGCGCGCCTCCATGCCCTCGTTCAAGATGTGGCCGCGCGGAAACGGCAGGCGGCCGAACACCACTGGCCTGCCATAGGCGGCCTCGAGCGTGACGCCGCCAATCCGCGTCAGCGCATAGGAGAACCAGCTATAGCCCGCGACCTCGGTATCGAAGCGGGCGTCGCCGTCCGTCACGATGTCGAGCCCGGCCAACTCCTGGTCGCGCAGGAAGCACGAGACCGCGTCGGTATACTGCTCGCGGAAATGCGCGTTGATCATCGCCTCGACGAAGCTGCGCCCGGCCAGGTTCTCGGTGTACCAGTGCGGACGCGGCAGCGAGCCGATGATGGTGGTCGGCAGAACGATCCCATCGGTCGCGCGATACATCGGTCACCTCCCAGCTTGCCCCAGTGCCGAGCCTAGGCGAAATCCGCAAACTCATGCTAGTACCGGGTATTGATGGCTCTGACGTCGCCCCCACCCCCCCTCCCCCTTCAAGGGGAGCGTTCGAGCCTTCCCCGCCCCTTGGCGCGAGAGGGAGGTCGACCCATGCGGTCGACGCGGAGAGGCTGACCGGCCGCCGCCAGTCTCGGCTTGGCTCAGGCGCCGGCGTACGCCGCTGACGCGGGCGCTGGCGGCCAGTCTCTTCCTCGGTGTGTGGGAGCTCGCCGTGCGCGCCCATTGGGTCGAGCCGCTCTTCCTCTCGAGCCCGAGCGCGGTGGCGTTGCGCCTCGTCCAGGTCTTTGCCGACGGCACGATCTATCCGCATCTCCTGGCCAGCGGCGCGACCGCGTTCTGGGGTTTTTTGTGCTCGTGCCTCGTCGGCGTGCCGTTGGGCATTCTGATGGGACGCTCGCGCGCCGTGCGCGACACGCTCGAGCCGTTTGTCATGGCGCAAGCCTCGGTGCCGACCGTGGCGCTTTTGCCGCTCTTCATCATCTGGCTCGGCATCGGCGGGACCGCGCGCGTGGCCTTGGTGTTCGTCGGCGCCGTCTTCGTCATCGTCGTCAGCACCGAGACGGGCGTCGAGAACATCGACAAGCGCCTCATCGAGACGGCGCGCTCCTTCACCGCGACGGAATGGGCGATCCTGCGCAAGGTCGTGCTGCCGGCGGCGCTGCCCTACATCATCGGCGGCATGCGTCTTGCCGTCGCGCGCGTCCTCATCATGGTCGTGGTGGCCGAGCTCTACGCCTCGACCGCGGGCATCGGCTATCTCATCTTCCAGGCCGGCGCCGGCTACGACACCTCGATGATCTTCGTCGGCGTTGTCATCCTGGCGGCGGCGGGCGTCGCGATGAACGCAGGCCTGCGCGCGCTCGAGCGGCGCGTGGCGCCCTGGACCGGGGCCGCGGGATGATCGAGGTCGAGGGCGTCACGCACGGCTTTCCGCGCGGAGCCGACGGCGACGATATCTTTCCGGTGCTGAACGACGTGAGCTTTGCCATCGGCGACGGGCGCATCGCCTCGCTTCTGGGGCCGTCGGGCTGCGGCAAGACGACGCTCTTGCGCCTCATCCACGGGCTCATCCGGCCCTTGGCCGGCGAGATCCGCATCGACGGGACTGCGGTCCGCAAACCCGCAACCGACCGCACCATGGTGTTCCAGGAGTTCAACCTGCTGCCGTGGCGGACGGCGCTGCGCAACATCGAATTCGCGTCCGAGCTGCACGGGTTGCGGGCGGCCGAGCGCAAGACGCGCGCCGCCGCCGCGTTGTCGCGCGTCGGGCTCGAAGGCTTCGCGCATTACTATCCGCACCAGCTTTCCGGCGGCATGAAGCAGCGCGTCGGATTGGCCCGCGCGCTCAGCACCAACCCCAAGTTCCTGCTGATGGACGAGCCGTTCGGCGCGCTCGACCCGCAGATCCGCGAGATCATGCAGATCGAGCTCTTGAAGCTGCTCGAAGCCGAGGGCAAGACCATCGTGCTCGTCACGCACTCGATCGACGAGGCGATCTTCCTGTCCGACACGGTCGTCATCTTTTCCGCCAATCCCGGCCGCGTGCTCGCCACCTTCGACATCGAGCTGCCGCGGCCGCGCTGGTCGAACGACGAGGCGATCAAGGCGAGCCCCGAATTCGTCGCCTATCGCCGGCGCCTGTGGCATCTCCTCAAGGAGCAGCTTCGGAGCGAAGCGGCGCCGCCTCCTCCGCCGGGCCCGGGCGGGGGCTATGTCCCCGCGGACTGAGCGCGGCCAGAAGCTTTTCGACCCCGGCAACGAAATGTCCGGTGTCGGCAAGGTCGCGGAAATCGCGCGAATTGGCGGCGAGCCTCGCCCATTCGCCGGGATCGGCGGCGAGCCGTCCCATGTGATGGGCGAGCCCCTCGGCGTTGTCGGGCTCGACCACGTAGCCGTTGACGGCCGAGCGCACCAGCATGTCGCGCGCGCCGCAATTCTCCGACAGGATGACCGGCACGCCCAGGGCAAGCGCTTCGTTGACGACGAGCCCGAACGGCTCCTCGACGCTCGGCAGGATGAGGGCGAGCGTCGCCGCGAGCGCCTTGGCGATGCCCTCCTCCTGGAGATATCCCCGGAACCGCACGCCTTCGATGCCGCTTTGCTCGACTTGCGCCTTGAGCGCCTGCTCGAGCCGCCCGGCGCCGATGAGCCACAGCTCGCGCGGCCGGCCCGCGGCGGATCGGCGGTAGAGCGCATAAGCCTCGAGCGCGAGGCCCGAATTCTTCTCCGGCACGAAGCGCGCGATGACGGTGAAATGGCGCGCGCCGTGCGGCAGACCGCCGGGCGCGGGCGCGCTGCCCGCAAGCCGGCGGATGCGCTGCAGCAATTCCGTGTCGTAGCCGAGCGCGATGCGCCCCTTCGGCACGCCCAGGAATTCGAGATATGACGCCGCGCGCGGCGAGCCGACGAAGGCCGCGTGATAGGGCCGATAGAACAGCGCCTTCACGAATTCGCGACCGATCCGGCGCGGCTTGTCGTCGAATTTCAAGTCGTTCATGACCACGACCGTGCGGCCCAGGAGCCTGAGGCACACGGCGGCGAAGAACACCGGCGGGAAATGATAGCCGCAGAGAAAGACATGATGCGCGCGCGACGCGACGGCGGCGCGCAGGAGCGCGCGGAAATACTGTAGCTGCGTGAGGTCCTGCGACGAGCGTCCGGGATAGAGCGTGGTTTTGGCAAAGCGCTTCCCCTCGCCGCTCGGCGCCCATTTATACATGTCGGCGTGGCTTGCGATCTCGACGCCCAGGATCTCGAACCGGTCGCCCAAGCGCTCGGCCAAAGCCTCGCAGCGGTCCATGTGATAGGGACCGAATTTCTCCCACACGAAGAGAAGGCGAGGCCGCATGTCAGGTGAACACCTGATCACGGAAATGTGCGCGTCGCTTGTGCGCAGCACGGCTCAACCCGAAGTGTCGGCCTCGTCGGATAGATTGCAGCGCGCACGAAACTTGGACAAGGCCGGCTCGTTAATTGCACGCGGCAATGCGGGGTCCGCGCGCCGCCGGAAAGGTCCCATGCGAATCCTACGCGCGAGCGGCTTGGCTCTGCCATCTGCGCCTGTCGCCATCGCTCGCCGAGCCCGGTGGCGCCTCATGTGCCTGTGGAATTCGCGCAGCCTCATCGGCAAGAGCGCGGATCCGCGCTGGCTCGATGTGCTGAACGACGAGCGACTTCCGCACTTCGATGCGGGCGGTGCGCGACTTGAGCTCGCTCGACACCCCGCGCCTCGCCAATCTCTGGCAATGGTGCGGCATGAGCGAAGAGGGCGCGCTCATCGAAGTGGGCGCGTTCCGCGGCGGCACCGCGCTTCACCTGTCGAACCGCTGGCCCAAGCGGCGCATCTTCGTGTGCGACACGTTCGACGGCTTCGCGCCGCTCAAATTCCATAGCGAGCTCGATCGCGGCATTCGCCCCGGCACATGGTGCAACCACGACGAAGCTGCGGTCGCGGCGCTGTTCCAGCGCGAGGGCCGCGACGCGCGCCTCATTGCGGGCGTCTTTCCCGATAGCGACCGGCACGGCGAGGTGCAGGCCGTGTCGTTCGCGCATGTCGATGTCGATCTCTACGAATCGTGCCTCGGATCGCTCGAATATCTCGCGTCGCGCACGACGCCGCGGGCCTTCATCGTCGTCAACGACTATCTGCGCGAGCGGACGCGCGGCGTGCGCCAAGGGGTCGAGGATTTTCTCGCGCGCCGCCCCGGCTGGATGGCGCTGCCCGCCTTTCCAGGGCAAGCCATCCTGTTCAACCGGGTCACGTTCGGCGAACGGTCCGACCGCGCCGGCCGCGCAATCCGCCGCGCTCGAGGCGGCGCTATGAACGGCATCGGCGCCTTCATCCTGACCTACAACCGCAAGGACCTTCTCGCCCAGTGCATCGCCGCGGTGCTGGGCCAGAGCGAGCCGCCCGACGAGGTGGTGGTGCTCGACAACGGCTCCTCGGACGGCACGCGCGAGGAGCTCGCGGAACGGCACTGGCCGGGCGACGCGCGCGTCGCGGTCTATACGCTGCCGCGCAATGTCGGACCGGCCGGCGGCTATGACGCGCTCTTCCGCATCGGCTTCGCGCGCGGCCTGCCATGGCTCTGGTTCATGGACGACGACATCATTCCCGATCGGGGCGCGCTCGCGGCGCTCTACGAAGCCTATCGCGACAATTTCCAAAGACCGAACGAGGTGGCGTTTCTGCAAAGCGTCGCGGTCGCCGCCGACGGCACGCCCGCCAACGTCCCCGAAATCGATCTCCGCGCCGCGCCGCACCAGTGCCCGAGTTGGGCCGACCGGCTCGACCGCGGCCTCGTCAAGCTGCGCTGGGCGACGCTCAACTCGATCCTGCTGCCGCGCACCACGCTTTTGCATGTCGGAGGGCTCTCGCCCGATTTCCATTTCGCCGGCGAGGACATCGACTTCACGCTGCGCGCGACCGCGCTGCTGCCGGGCTATCTCGTGGGATCGAGCCGCGTGCGCCATCTGCGCGCGGCCAAGGGCGTGTTCAGCGCCGTGACGCAGCCCGCCGATCCCGAGCGCATCCGGCTCGCCCGCTACTATTACCGCAACAACGTCTATCTGCGCCGCCGCTTCTACGCGCGGAGCCGCGTCATGCTCTATCTCGCGCGCTGCATCCTCGAAGGATTCGCGGCGCTTGGCGCGCGCGAGCTGAAGCTCGCGCGCTTCGGCAGCATCTGGGCCGGCACCATCGCGGGCCTGTTCTTCACGCCGCGCTACCGCGCGCTATCCGAGCCGCCCGATCCCGCGCCGGCGCAGCCCGTGCCGCCGGCCACAGCGGTCGTGATGCCGAATCCCGGGATGGAGCTCGCCTCGCACCGGCCGCACGCTTGACGCTCGTCCCGGATCGAGCCGAGTATCGCCACCAAACCAAAGGGAGACGGCGATGCGGGCAATCATTTTGGCGGCGATGGCGCTGGCCGCTTGCGGCACGCAAGCGCGGGCGGCCGATCAGATCAAGCTTGGCCTCGTGCTGAGCAAGAGCGGCGCCGGCCGCGCTGCCCGGCGAGGAAATGCAGCGAGGCTTCGATCTCGCCATCGGCGACCTCGGCGGCAAGCTCGGCGGTGTCGACGTCAAGCTCTATAGCGAGGACGACAAGAGCGATCCCGCGGCGGCGGTGCAGGTCGCGTCGAAATTCATCGACGAGGACAAGGTCGACCTCATGACCGGGTTCCTCGGCTCCAACACGACCATCCCGGTGATGCCGGCATTCAGCGAAGCCGACATCACGGTTGTCGGCGCGCTGTCCGGCCCCGAGGAACTCGCCGGCAAGGGTTGCAAGGCGAATGCGTTCTTCGCCTCGTTCGAGAACGAGGATTGGGACGACGCGCTCGCCCAGTACCTGAACAAGCAGAACCTCAAACTGGTCTATTTCATGGGCGCCGATTACCAGGCCGGATGGGAGAAAATCGGCGGCGCGATGAAGTTCTACAAGGGCAAGTCGGTCGGCCCGGTCTATACGCCGTGGATGGGCCAGGTCGATTTCGCGGCCGCAGCTCTCGCAAGTGCGCGCGGCCGATCCCGACGCGATCTTCGTGTTCCTGCCGGGCGGCACCGGCATCCTGTTCCTGAAGCAGTTCGCGCAGGCGGGACTGCACGACAAGATCAAGCTCTTCTCCGAGGACACGCTCGCCACCGACCTGACCTTCAAGGCGATCGGCGACGCCGCAATAGGGGTCACCCAGGCGACGAGCTGGTCCTACGAGCTCGACAACCCGGCCAACAAGAAATTCGTCTCGGAATTCGTCGCGAAATACAGACGGCGGCCGGCGATCTATGCCGCCTTGCAGTATGACGCGGTCAATCTCATCGACAGCGCGGTCAAGGCGGTCCACGGCGACTTGTCCAACAAGGACGCCTTCCGCGCGGCCCTGAAGAAGGCCGATTTCCAGTCGGTGCGCGGCCCCTTCGCGTTCGACAACAACCACTATCCGATCCAGAACATCTACCTCACCGAAGTGGTGAAGGATCCCGACGGCTCGCTGCGCCTCGCCTTGCGCGGCACCGCGGCCGAAGGCTGGCACGACGTCTATCACGAGCAGTGCCCGATGAAGTGACGGGGCTGATTATCTTTCGATATTCCTCGAAAAGTCGTTGACAGGGCGGCCGCGGCGTCTTATTTTGACAATCGTCGAAATATGGAGCCTCGGCCATGAACGCCAAGGAAACGATCGCGGCGCTGGGCGCGCTTGGCGCACGAGACGCGGCTTGCGGTCTTCCGCATGCTGGTGGAGCGCGGACCCAATGGATTGCCGGCGGGCACGATCGCCGAGCGGCTCGACATGCCGCCCTCCTCGCTCACCTTCCACCTGCAACAGCTCACCCACGCCGGGCTCATCACCCAGCGCCGCTTGAGCCGCCAGCTCATCTACGCGACCGATTTCGCGGCGATGAACGCGGTCGTCGCGTATCTCACCGAGAATTGCTGCGGCGGGGCTTCGTGCGCGCCGGCGTGCAACCCGGCGAAACCCGGCAAGGCCATTGCGAGCAAGAGGAGATCGGCATGAAACGGATGCACGTCCATGTCGCGGTCGACGACCTGTCGGCGTCGGTGCGCTTCTATTCGACGCTGTTCGCGAGCGAGCCGAGCGTTCTGAAGCCCGACTATGCCAAATGGATGCTGGAGGATCCGCGCATCAATTTCGCGATCTCCGCGCGCGGCGGCAAGAGCGGCATTCAGCACCTCGGCATCCAGGTCGAGGACGAGGGCGAGCTCGCCGAAGTCTACACGCGGCTCGAGCGCGCCGAACGGCCGGTGCTGGAGGAAAAGGCCACGACCTGCTGCTACGCGCAGTCGGACAAGCAATGGATCGCCGATCCGCAGGGCGTCACCTGGGAGACGTTCCTGACCCGTGGCGAGGCGACGGTGTACGGCAGGAGTGCCCCGATCCATAACCTCGGCGATGTCGCGGCGGCGCCGTGCTGCGGGCCGAGCGTCGCAGAGATCGCCGAGGCGGCGGCGCCCGCGCCCGAATGCGGCTGCGGCGCCAAGGCGTGAGGCGCCCGTGGCGCAGGTCTACAACGTCCTCTTCCTCTGCACCGGGAATTCGGCCCGAAGCATCATGGCCGAGGTTCTGATCAATCACTGGGGCCGAGGCCGCTTCCACGGCTTCAGCGCCGGCAGCATGCCGAGCGGGCGGGTTCACCCGATGACGCTCGAACTCCTCGCCGCGCTCAAACTGCCGACCGGCGGGCTGCGCTCGAAAAGCTGGCACGAGTTTGCCGCGCCAGGATCGCTGGACATGGACCTCGTGTTCACGGTGTGCGACCAGGCGGCGAACGAGGTGTGCCCGGTCTGGCCGGGGCAGCCCATCGTCGCGCATTGGGGCGTGCCCGACCCGGCGGCCGTGGAAGGATCGGACGCGGTGCGGATGGCCGCATTCCGCGACGCGTTCCGCCGCCTCGACGCGCGCATCAAGATATTCGTGTCGCTGCCGGTCGAAAAACTCGACCGGCTCATGCTGAAGCGCGAAGCCGACCGGATCGGCCGGATCGGACTGGACGCGGCGGAAGACGCGGCCTCCTGAGCGAAGAGCGCGGCACCGTGGCGACCTCATTGGGCCGACGCGTCGCGGCGGAGGCAATCGGCACCGCACTCTTGCTCGCGGCGATCGTGGGCTCGGGCATCATGGCCGAGCGGCTCTCCGGCGGCAACGTCGCCATCGCGCTCCTGGCGAACTCGATCGCGACCGGCGGTGCGCTCGTGGCGCTCATCGTCGCCTTCGCGCCGCTTTCCGGCGCGCATTTCAATCCGCTCGTCACGCTCGCGTTCGCGTTCCGCGGTCAACTGCGCGGCCGGGCCGCCGTTCTCTACATTCTGGCGCAGGTGCTGGGCGCCGTTGCCGGCGTCGCAATCGCGCACCTGATGTTCGGCCTGCCGATCCTGCAATGGTCGTCGCACGTTCGCGGCAGCGCCGGGGAATGGGTCGGCGAAGTCGTCGCGACGTTCGGCCTGCTGGCGCTGATCCTGAGCGGGAGCCGACACGCGCCGGGCACCGTGCCATACGCGGTCGCCGCCTACATCACCGGCGCCTACTGGTTCACCTCCTCGACCTCGTTCGCGAACCCGGCCGTCACCATCGCGCGCGCGCTCACCGATACATTCGCCGGCATCGCGCCGGGCAACGTCGCCGCGTTCATCCTCGCCCAGCTTGTGGGCGGCGCGGCGGCGACGCTGCTGATCGGCTGGCTGCTGCAAGAGGACGGCGCGGATCGGCCTAGGGGTCGATCAGCACGCCGGGATTGAGCAGCCCCTGCGGGTCGAGCGCGTGCTTTGCCGCCTTCAACGCGGCGGCGAAGAGCGGCGGTCGCTCGCGGTCGTACCAGGGCCGGTGCTGGCGCCCGACCGCGTGGTGGTGCGTGATGGTGCCGCCCGCGTCGATCAGCGCATCGGACGCGGCGCGCTTCACCTCGTGCCATTGCGCCAGCAGCTCGCCGTGGCGGCCCAGCGCATGGAATGTGAAATAAGGCGCGGGGCCGTCGGGATAGACGTGCGTGATGCGGCACGTGACCTGGCCGGTGCGGCCGGTCGCGCGTTGTGATCGCCTCGAGCGCCGCCGCCTTCACCCGATCGTGGAAGCGCTCGAACCGGTCCCAGGTGATCGCGGTCTCGAACGTATCGTTGATGATGGCGAGCCCGACCGTGATCTCGCGCGCATAGGGCATGCGGATGAAGGCGTTGCGCCAGCGCCCCGCCGCGCCCGCGAGATGCGCGTCTGCGCGGCCGCGCCGCCGTTCTCTACATTCTGGCGCAGGTGCTGGGCGCCGTTGCCGGCGTCGCAATCGCGCACCTCATGTTCGGCCTGCCGATCCTGCAATGGTCGCCGCACGTTCGCGGCAGCGCCGGGGAGTGGGTCGGCGAAGTCGTCGCCACGTTCGGCCTGCTGGCGGTGATCCTGAGCGGGAGCCGGCACGCGCCGGGCACCGTGCCCTACGCGGTCGCCGCCTACATCACCGGCGCCTACTGGTTCACCTCCTCGACCTCGTTCGCGAACCCGGCCGTCACCATTGCGCGCGCGCTCACCGGTACATTCGCCGGCATCGCGCCGGGCAACGTCGCCGCGCTTCATCCTGGCGCAGCTCGTCGGCGGCGCGGCGGCGACGCTGCTGATCGGCTGGCTGCTGCAAGAGGACGGCGCGGATCGGCCTACGGGTCGATCAGCACGCCGGGATTGAGCAGCCCCTGCGGGTCGAGCGCGTGTTTTGCCGCCTTCAATGCGGCGGCGAAGAGCGGCGGTCGCTCGCGGTCGTACCAGGGCCGGTGCTGGCGCCCGACCGCGTGGTGGTGCGTGATGGTGCCGCCCGCGTCGATCAGCGCATCGGACGCGGCGCGCTTCACCTCGTGCCATTGCGCCAGCAATTCGCCGTGGCGGCCCAGCGCATGGAAGGTGAAATAAGGCGCGGGGCCGTCGGGATAGACGTGCGTGATGCGGCACGTGACCTGGCCGGTGCGGCCGGTCGCGCGTTCTATCGCCTCGAGCGCCGCCGCCTTCACCCGATCGTGGAAGCGCTCGAACCGGTCCCAGGTGATCGCGGTCTCGAACGTGTCGTTGATGATGGCGAGCCCGACCGTGATCTCGCGCGCATAGGGCATGCGGATGAAGGCGTTGCGCCAGCGCCCCGCCGCGCCGGCGAGATGCGCGTCGGCCGCGTCCGGCGCTTCGGCCTTGCCGCCTTCGCCGGCGCAGATTTCCAAGGCGCGCTTCATCGCGCCGTCGACCGGGTGATCGCCCGATTCGAACGCCAGCACCATGATGGCGGAGCGGCCGTCGCCGGCGCCGGTGTTGTAGGCCTCGGCCGGGTCGAGCACGCGGCAATTGGCCGGAAAGAGCGCGCTTTGCGAGACGAGGCGCAGCGCGCGCATCGCCGCGAAGAGATCGGGAAACGCGATGGACGAGCCGGCGCGAAAGCGCGGCCGGTCCTGGAGCCGCATCCACGCCTCGGTGATGATGCCGAGGATGCCTTCGGAGCCGATGACGAGCCGCTCGGGCGCGGGGCCGGCGCCCGAGCCCGGCAGCCGCCGCGTCTCGAGCGCGCCCTTGGGCGTCAGCATGCGCACGCTCTCGACGAAATCGTCGATGTGCGTGTAGAGCGAGGCGAAATGCCCGCCCGAGCGCGTCGCGATCCAGCCGCCCAAGGTCGAATACTCGAAGCTTTGCGGGAAATGGCGCAGCGTCAGCCCGTGCGGCTTCAACTGCGCCTCGATCGCGGGACCGAAGGCGCCGCCTTCGATGCGGGCGGCGCGCGCGGCGCGATCGACTTCGAGGACGCGGCCCATGCCGCCGAGATCGATCGTCAGGACGCCGCGCTTCCGCTCGGCGGCGCCCCTCGGCTCGATCCCGCCGACGACGCTCGATCCGGCGCCGAACGGCACGACCGCCGCATCCGCGCCGCCCGCCCAATCGAGCAGAGCGGCGACATCTGCCTCGCTCTTCGGATAGGCCACCACGTCGGGCGCCGCGGCGTAATCGCCCGCCAGGCCGCGCACAGAGTTGGGATAGGCCTTGCCGTAGGTGTGCGCGGCGCGGTCGTAGAGCGCGCTCGAGCACAGCGCCGCAAGCGAGGCGGGCGGCTGAAGGCGCGATGGCGCGAGCTGCAGATCCTCGAGACGCGGCGGATGCCTTTCCTCGAAGCGATCGACGCCGAACCGCTCGCGGATGCGCGCGAGCAGGAACTCGCGCTCGTCGGCGTCGAGCCCCTCGCCTTCGCGTCCCCAGCCGAAATGCTTTAATCGTGCCGCCATGGGACGGAAGGATAAGTCAGGAGCGGCGGCCCGTCACGCCCGGGCTTACGCCTGCGCGCGGGCACGCGCGCGAAGCCCGGTCTCGCGCCACAGGATGTAAAGCCCCGATCCCGACCACGATCGCCGATCCGAGGACGAGGCCCGGCGTCGGCACGTCGCCCCACACCCAGAAACCGGCGAGCGACGCCCACACGAGCGACAGGTAGTTGAACGGCACGACGGCCGAGGCCGGCGCCAGATGAAGCGACTTCGTCCACCAGTATTGCGCGATGCCGTTGACGATCCCGGCGGACGCAAGAAAGAAAAAATCCATGGGCGTCGGCCACGCGAAGCCGAAGGGCAGCAGCAGCGCGGTCAGAAGCGCCAAGAGCGTGAGCTGATAGACGATCAGCGTCTCGGTCGATTCCGTGACGCTCATCTTGCGGATGGCGACGGCGACCGAGGAAATGAGCACCGCGTTGGCGAGCGCGAAGAGCGCGCCCCACTGGAACGTGCCGGCGCCCGGCCTCGTCACCAGCAGCACGCCCAGGAAACCCACGGCGAGCGCGCTCCAGCGATGCGGGCCGACGCGCTCCTTCAGGATCAGGAACGAGAAGAAGGTGGTGAAGAGGGGCGAGGAAAAGCTGATCGCGACCGCGCCGGCCAAGGGCATGAGCTTGAAGGCGACGAAGATCGAGGTCATCGAGCAGAGCTGCGAGACCGCGCGCTTCAAATGCTCGAAGTGCCGGTCGGTGCGGAATACGCGCAGGCCTGCGCGCGGCAGCACGATCGCGTAGCACGGGATGAGCGAGAAGAGCGAGCGGAAGAACGCCACCTCGCCGATGGGGTAGAGCGCCACTTCCCACTTGATGAGCGCGTTGACGAGGGCGAAGGCGACCGTCGATGCCACCATGAAGGCGATCCCGCCCACCACGGAATCGCGCCGCGGCGCCACCGGCTTTCCCTACATTACCGAATTGTCATTGCGAGGAGCGAGAGCGACGAAGCAATCCTCAACCTGAAGGGGATTGCTTCGCTGCGCTCGCAATGACACCGCTTGCCCTACTGCGCGGCGACGGACATCCGGCCGACGACGCGCGCCAAGGTGCGTGCAGCGTTGCCGCCGCGGATCAGGTCCTTGTCGGCCTCGCTGATGCGCGCCTCGCTGATCGCCTTCTGGGTCCAGTCCATGCCGAAATGCGTGCCGTCCGAGCCGAACACGATCTTGTCGGCGCCATAGACATCGACCGCGCGCTCGATCGAGCGCGGCCCGAGCGAG
Organism: uncultured Alphaproteobacteria bacterium; assembly: GCA_963804235.1. Lineage (GTDB taxonomy): Bacteria > Pseudomonadota > Alphaproteobacteria > ATCC43930 > CGMCC-115725 > DATJLY01. The sequence goes on along the minus strand of CAWDPP010000052.1, from coordinate 110,278 downwards.
TTGCAGTCGACCAGGAGACGCGCCTTGCGGAAGCGCTGCGACGGCAGCTCGGTGCCGAGCGTCTCGTCGACCATCGTGCGATGATCCATGCGCTCGACCTCGAACGGAATGTTGCCGCCGAGATTGTGCGTCATCATCGTGAGGTTCGGATATTTCTCGAGGAAGTCGGTGAGGCAGAAGGTCAGCATGCTCGACGAGATGCGCGACTGCATGTCGAGCGTGCCGATGCGCAGGCGCCGGTTGTCGGTGAGATCGGGCTTCGGCGCCTCGGGATCGTTCGGCAAGCGGCCGTAATGCGCGAGGATGACGGCGCGGTGCCGGTCCGCCGTCTCAAGCAGCGGCGCCCAATGCTCGGCGCGCTTTGCCGTGAGGAACGCATCGCCCGGCACGATGGCGCCGACGATGGCGGGAAGGCTCATGGCGCGGTCGAACTCCGCGACCGCAGCCGCGACCGAGCCCATCGGGATCGCGGCAAAGGCCTGAAGGCGGCCCGGATATTTCTGGCACTCGGCCGAGATGCCGTCGTTGTAGGCGCGGCAGAGCGGCACCGAATCCTCGAGCGGCAGGGACGAGATGTCCTGCATCTGGTTCGACAGCACGGCATGCGTCACGCCGTCCTTGTCCATCTCCTCGAGGCGCTTTTCGACGCTGTCGAAGCCCGGCGTCATGGGCGCGCGGGCGTTCAAGAGCGAATTCATATATTCCTTGCCGTCCTCGCCGCGGATCATCATCGGCGGCTTGGTGCGCGCGCGGAGCGCGTCGGCGAGGCCCTTGGGAATGATGTGGGAATGCATGTCGACGGTCATCGTCATGGCGCGTCCCGGCCTTTTGGGGGCCGTCCTCTCGGTCTGTTATTTCGCGCAAATGGTACTGGAGATGGCGCGGGGGAGCAATCGTCCGCCCCGGCGCCGATTCGCAGCCCGGATCGCGCGCGCCGCGCGGCCATGCCCATGAATGAGTATCCGCGCCGGACATGCGGCGCGAGGTTTTCCGCAGAACTCGTTGATATGCCCGTAAAATACATACATTAGCGCCCATTTTCCGCCGTCTCGCGATCGCCCTTCCGCCTCTCCTAATCACTCTTGGCGTCGATTTCGCCGCATTTTATCGGCAGAACGGCGCTGCCCGCCGCATCCGCCCCGATCCCACTTCGAAGCGTCGCAGTCATATCACATTTTGCGTACAATGTCAAGTTCGACGAGCTTGGCCGGCGCGGCGGGGTGGCTTGCTGGCCGGCACCCGAGCCCTCATCCTGACGCTTGACCATGACGGAGGGAGCGATGAAGGGGCGGACCATTCTCGGCCTCGCGACACTTGCGGTGGCGGCGGCGCTCGCGCTCGCGCCGGGGGGCGCCGAGGGCCAGGCGAAATCGCTGAAACAGCAGGTCGTCGGCACCTGGACGCTCGCCGCGTGGGAGCAGACGCTGCCCGACGGCACCAAGGTGAAGCGTTTTGGCGACCATCCGAAGGGCATCCACGTGTTCATGCCGGACGGCCGCTTCTTTCTCATGATCGCGCGGCGCGACCTGCCGCGGATCGCGTCGAAGGACGCGCTCAACCCCTCGCCCGAAGAGGCGAAAGCGCTCTCGGTCGGAACGATCGCCTATTACGGCGTCTATAGCGTCAACGAGAAGGACCGCACGATCAGCGAGACGCTCGAGGCGAGCACGTTCCCGAACCAGCTCGATGTCGCACAGGTGCGCACCGTTACTGCCATCACCCCGACCGAGATGCATTTCGGCAATACCGCCGCCGTCGGCGGCGGCCACATCGACATGACGTGGCGGCGCGTGAAGTAATCCACCCCGCCGCTGTCATTGCGAGGAGCGAACGCTCCGAAGCAATCCCCCGCCGCGAGATTGCTTCGCTTCGCTCGCAATGACAGCAAGGGCCGGAGCTACAGCGCCGGAATCTGCGTCGCGTCCCAGCCGCCGCCCAGCGCCTCGATGAGGTTGGCCGACGCGACGAGGCGGCTTTGCAGGATCGTGACGAGCTGCTGCTCGTCGCCGAGCGCGGTCGTTTGCGCCACGACGACGGCGGTGTAGGCGAGGGTCCCGGCCTGGTACTGGTTGAGCGTGAGCTGCAGCGCGCGCTGCGCCGATCGCACCGCGATCTCCTGCGCCGCGGCCTGCTGTTCGAGGATGCGCAGGCTCGAGAGATTGTCCTCGACCTGCTGGAACGCGGTCAGCACGGTGCCGCGGTATGTGGCGACGCTCCCGTCATAGGCGGCGCGCGCCGCCTTGACCTGCGCCGAGCGCAGGCCGCCGTCGAACACGGTCTCGCTCGCCGCGGCGCCGACCGTCCAGCCGGCATTCGCGAGCGACAGGACGTTCTGGATCGCGGAGCTTGCGAAGTTCGCGTCGGCCGACAGCGTGATGTCGGGATAGTAGGCGGAAATCGCCACGCCGATGAGGGCGTTGGCGGACGCCATGGCGCGCTCGGCGGCGGCGATGTCGGGCCGCCGCTCGAGCAGCGCCGAGGGCACGCCCGCCGGCACCACCGGCACCGTACTCGGATAGCTCACGCGCGCGATCGAGAAATCGGCGGGCGGCTTGCCGGTGAGGACGGCGATCGCGTGCTCGAATGTCGCGCGCTGCACGTCCTCGGCGATGAGCTGGGCCTGCACCGTCTCGAGCTGCGTCTCGGCGACGGCGACGTCGGTCTCGGCGGCGAAGCCGGCTTCGAACTGGTTCCTGGCGATGTCGAGCGAGCGCTGATCGGCGACGGCCGTATCTTCGAGGATGCGCTTCAGCTCGTCGGTGATGCGCAGCTGGAAATAGTCGGCGGCGAGCGTCCCTTGCGCCGAGAGCTGCGCCGCGGCGAGATCGGCGGCCGAGGCCTGCGCGTTGGCGACGTCGCTCTCGACGGCGCGGCGGATCTTGCCCCAGATGTCGGGAACCCAGGTCGCGCTCGGCCCGATCGCGAAGGAATTCTGGTAGCTCGTCGAGCTCCTCCCGCCGCCGCCGCCGCGGGTCAGGCTCGCGCCTTGCAACGGCGTCGCCGAGCGCGCCGCCGAGGCCGAAGCCGAGACGGTCGGGTAAAAGGCGGCGCGCGCCTCGTCGACGATGGCGCTCGCCTGGCGGAACGCGGCCTCGTCGGCCTTGAGCGTCTCGTTCGAGACGATGACCTGGCTCTCGAGCGAGGAGAGCAGCGGGTCGTCATAGATCGACCACCACGGCGCGCCGCTTTGCGGCTCGCCCGGCGTCGCGGGCTTCCAGCCGTCGATCTCCTTGAAGGATGGGGTCGTGGGCGCCGGCGGCCGGCCGTAATCGGGACCGACGGTGCAGCCGGCCAAGGCGGCGAGCGCGGCGGTGACGAGAAGCGCTCTCATTCGGCGCCCGCCGGGCCGGGCGCGAGGCCCTGCGTCTTGCTGCTCCAGCGGCTCTGCGCCCAATGGCGGAAGCGGTCGAGATAGAGATAGACGACCGGCGTCGTGTAGAGCGTCAGCGCCTGGCTCACGATGAGGCCGCCGACGATCGACAGGCCCAACGGGCGGCGCAGCTCGCCGCCCTCGCCGAAGCCGAAGGCGAGCGGCACCGCGCCCAGAAGCGCCGCCATCGTCGTCATCATGATCGGCCGGAAGCGCAGCAGGCAGGCCTCGTAGATCGCCTGGCCCGAGGCGAGGCCGCGGCTGCGCTCGGCGTCCAAGGCGAAGTCGATCATCATGATGGCGTTCTTCTTGACGATGCCGATGAGGAGGATGACGCCGATCAAGGCGATCAGCGTGAATTCGGTCTTCGCGGCCATGAGCGCCAAGATCGCGCCGACGCCGGCCGAGGGCAGCGTCGAGAGGATCGTGATCGGGTGGACGTAGCTCTCATAGAGCACGCCCAGCACGATATAGACGGCGGCGATCGCCGCCAGGACGAGGAAGGGCTCGCTCGCGAGCGATTGCTGATAGACCTGCGCCGTGCCCTGAAAGCTGCCGTGGATCGCGGCCGGAACGCCGAGCTTGGCGAGCGCTTGCGAGATCGCCGCATCGGCATCGGACAAGGCGGCGCCCGGCGCGAGGTTGAAGGAGATGGTGCTGGCGACGAACAGGCCCTGATGGGCGACCGACAGGGGCGTGCTGCCGGGCGCGAAATGGGCGATCGCGCTCAATGGAATCATGGTCTCGGCGAGCGAACTGACCGCGCTTCCGGTCGAGGCGCCGCCGTGGCCGGTCGAGGAGATCGAGTTGGTCGCGGCGTTGCGCGCCTCGTCGGAGGCGACCGATTGCGCGCTCGAGGCCACCTTGGCGCTCGTCACGGTTCCGGCGACGGCGTTCGACGACTGCACGCCGCCGACGGCGCCGCCCGAGGTGCTGATATAGATGTCCTTCAAGGTTTCGGGGCTCTGCCAGTATTGTGGCGCCACCTCCATGACGACGTGATACTGGTTCAAGGGGTTGTAGATGACCGAGACCTGGCGCTGGCCGAACGCGTCGTAGAGCGTGTTGTCGATCTGGCTCGCGTTGATGCCGAGGCGCGAGGCGGTCGCGCGGTCGATCACGAGGTCGGCCTCGAGCCCCTTGTTCTGCTGGTCGGTGCTGACGTCGGCGAGCTCGGGGATCTTCTGCATCGCCTGCAGGATCTTGGGCCCCCAAGTTGTTCAGCTCGTCGGTCGTGTCGGCCTGCAGCGTGTACTGGTACTGCGCGTTCGACTGGCGCCCGCCGACGCGGAAATCCTGCACCGCCTGGAGGAAAAGCGAGGCGCCCGGCACTTGCGCGAGCTTGCCCCGCAGGCGGCCGATGACTTGATCGGCCGACAGGCTGCGTTGCGACAGGGACTTCAGCGAGATGAACACGAAGCCGCTGTTGGCGGCGCCGCCGCCGGTGAAGCCCACGACGCTGTCGACCGCCGGATCGCCGTGCACGATGGCGATGAACTGCGTCATCTTCTGCTGCATGAGCTGGAACGAGATCGCCTGGTCGGCCTGGACGATGCCGATAACGCGGCCGGTGTCCTGCTGCGGGAAGATGCCTTTGGGCACGGCGGCGTAGAGATAGACGTTGAACACGACCGTGGCCGCCAGCACGACCATGACGCTCACCGGATGCGCGAGCGCCCAGCGCAGCGAGCGGTCGTAGCCGCGCAGCATCGCGTCGAAGGCGCGCGAGGCGGCGCCGAGGATGCGGCCCTCCTCTTTGGCGGTGCGCGGCGGGTTCAGGATGCGCGCGCACATCATCGGCGTGAGCGTCAGCGACACCGCGAGCGACACCAGCACCGCGATCGACAGCGTGATGCCGAATTCGCGGAAGAAGCGCCCGACGATGCCGCCCATCAAGACGATCGGGATGAACACCGCGACGAGCGACAGGCTCATCGACAGCACCGTGAAGCCCACCTCGCGCGCGCCCAAAAGGGCAGCGGCAAAGCGCGACATGCCGGCCTCCATGTGGCGCGTGATGTTCTCGAGCACGACGATCGCGTCGTCGACGACGAAGCCCGTCGCCACGGTCAAGGCCATGAGCGACAAATTGTCGATGCTGAATCCCAGGAGATACATGATGCCGAACGTGCCGATCAATGACACCGGCACGGCGATCGAGGGGATGAGCGTCGCGCGGCCGTTGCGCAGGAACAGGAACACGACCAGGATGACGAGGCACGAGGCGATCATGAGCGTGCGCTCGATGTCGGCCAGGGAGGCGCGGATCGTGGTCGAGCGGTCGACCGCGACGCCGATATCGATCGCCGGCGAGATCGAGGCCTTGAGCTCGGGGATGAGCGCCTCGACGCGATCGACCGTCTCGATGATGTTGGCGTTGGGCGCGCGGTAGATGATGACGAGGATCGACGGCTTGCCGTTGGCGATGCCGGCGTTGCGCACGTTCTCGACCGAGTTCGATGACGTCGGCGACGTCGGTCAGCTTGACCGCCGCGCCGTTGCGATAGGCCACGACGAGGTCCTGGTAGTCCGCCGCGACGCGCCCCTGGTCGTTGTCGTAGAGCTGGAAGTGGAGCCGCCCCTCCTCGATGGCCCCCTTGGGGCTGTGCGCGTTGGCGGCGTTGAGCGAGGCGCGGATGTCCTCGAGCCCGATGCCGTACTTGAAGAGCGCGCTGGGATTGAGCTCGACCCGTACGGCCGGCAGCGCGCCGCCGCCGATATCGACCTCGCCCACGCCCTCGACCTGCGAGAATTTTTGCTCGAGCACGGTGGTGGCGGCGTCGTAGATCTGGCCGCGGGAGAGCGTGTCGGAGGTAAGCGCCAGGATCAGGACCGGCGCGTCGGCGATGTTCACCTTGCGGTAGGTCGGATTGCTGCGCAGGTTCGCCGGCAGATCGACGCGCGCCGCGTTGATCGCCGCCTGCACGTCGCGCGCGGCGCCGTCGATGTCGCGGTCGAGGCCGAATTGCAGCGTGATGCGCGTCGAGCCGTTGCCGCTCGAGGACGTCATCTCGGTGACATCGGCGATGGTGCCGAGATGGCGTTCGAGCGGCGTTGCGACGCTCGTCGCCATGACGTCGGGCGAGGCCCCCGGCATCTGCGCCTGGACCGAAATGGTCGGCATATCGACCTGCGGCAACGGCGACACGGGAAGATGGATGAAGGCGATGCCGCCGGCGAGCACCACGCCCAGCGTCAAAAGCACCGTCGCGACCGGGCGCCGGATGAATGTCTCGGACAGCATCACGACGGCGCGCCCTCGCCTTCGCCGCCGACGACGCCGCCCTCGACGCCGAACCGCGCCGCGAGCCGGTCGAACGCGAGATAAATCACCGGCGTGGTGAAGAGCGTGAGCATCTGGCTCACGATCAGGCCGCCGACGATGGTGAGGCCCAAGGGATGGCGCAGCTCGGCGCCGGTGCCGGTGGCGAGCATCAGCGGCAAGGCGCCCAGCATCGCCGCCATCGTCGTCATCAGGATCGGCCGGAAGCGCAGCAGCGAGGCGTGATAGATCGCGTCGCGCGCGCTCATGCCTTCGTTCCGCTGCGCGTCCAAGGCGAAGTCGATCATCATGATCGCGTTCTTCTTGACGATGCCGATCAGGAGCACGATGCCGATGATGGCGATGACGGTGAGATCGCTGCCGGTGGCGATGAGCGCCAGGAGCGCGCCGATCCCGGCCGACGGCAATGTCGAGAGAATCGTCACCGGATGGACGAAGCTCTCATAGAGCACGCCCAGCACGATATAGACGGTGACGACCGCGGCGAGGATGAGGAACAGCTCGTTCGCGAGCGAGGACTGGAACGCCAAGGCCGCGCCCTGGAAATTCAAGACGATGCTTTGCGGCATGCCGATCGCTTGCGTCGTCTTGTTGATGGCATCGACCGCGGCGCCGAGCGATGCGCCGGGCGCCACGTTGAACGACACCTGCGCCGCCGGGAATTGCGCCAGATGGTCGATCTGCAAGGGCGCCGTCTGTTCCTCGACGCGCGCGATCACGGAGAGCGGCACCTGCCCGCTCCCGGTCGATGACGGCAGATAGATCGCCGAGAGATCGCGCACCGCCTTTTGCAGCGCGGGGGCGTTCTCGAGGATGACGCGGTACTGGTTCGACTGCGTGAAGATGGTCGAGATGATGCGCTGGCCGTAGGCGTCGTAGAGCGCGTTGTCGATCGTCGCCGGCGTGATGCCGAAGCGCGCCGCCGTCTCGCGGTCGATATTGATATAGGCGGAAAGCCCGTTCTGCTCGAGATCGCTCGCCACGTCCGTGACCTCGGGCGTGGCGTTGAGCCGGTCTACGAGTTTCGGGGCCCAGGTGGCGAGCGCCACCGGGTCGGCGCTCTCGAGGATGAACTGGTACTGGGTGCGGCTCACGATCGTGTCGATGGTGAGGTCCTGCACCGGCTGCATGTAGAGCGCGATGCCGGGCACATCCTGCGTTTCCTGCTGGATGCGCTGCATGATCGCGGTGACGTCGTCGGAGCGGTCGTCCTTGGGCTTCAAGTTGATGAGCACGCGGCCGCTGTTCAAGGTCGTGTTGGTGCCGTCGACGCCGATATAGGACGAGACGTTGACGACGTCCGGGTCCTTCAGGATCGCGGCCACGAGCGCCTCCTGCTCGCTCGCCATGGCGGCGTAGGAGATCGCCTCCGACGCTTGCGTGATGCCCTGGATGAGGCCCGTGTCCTGGACCGGGAAGAAGCCTTTCGGAATGACGATATAGAGAATGGCGGTGAGGGCGACCGTGCCGACCGCGACGAGAAGCGTGGCGCCCTGGCGGTCGAGCACCCAGGTGAGCGCGCGGCCGTAGGATTCGATGAGCCCCTCGAACTTGAGCCGCGCCCAGCGCTGAAAGCGCGACTCCTTGGTTTCGGCCGCCGGCTTCAGCAGCCGGGCGCACGCCATCGGCACCACCGTGAGCGACACCGCCGCCGAAATGAGGATCGTCACCGACAGCGTGATCGCGAATTCGCGGAAGAGGCGCCCGACCACGTCGCCCATGAACAGAAGCGGGATGAGCACGGCGATCAAGCGAGATGGTGAGCGAGATGATGGTGAAGCCCACCTGCTGCGAGCCTTTGAGCGCCGCCTCGAGCGGCGTTTCGCCTTGCTCGATGTAGCGCGAGATGTTCTCGATCATGACGATCGCGTCGTCGACGACGAAGCCCGAGGCGATGGTGAGCGCCATCAGCGACAGATTGTTGAGGCTGAATCCCAAGAGATACATGGCGCCGAACGTGCCGACGAGCGACAGCGGCACCGACAGGCTCGGGATGAGGGTCGCGCGCGTGCTGCGCAGGAAGACGAAGATGACGAGCACGACGAGCACGACGGCCAAAGACAGCTCGAACTCGACATCGTGCACCGAGGCGCGGATCGTCACGGTGCGGTCGGTCAGCACCGCCATGTCCACGTCGGCCGGCAGCGCGGACTGGAATTGCGGCAGGAGCTTCTTGATGCCGTCCACCACCTGGATGACGTTGGCGCCGGGCTGGCGCTGGATGTTGAGGATCACGGCGGGCGTCATGTTGGCCCAGCCGGTGAGGCGGTTGTTCTCGGACGACTGCACCGCCTGCGCCACGTCCTTGAGGCGCACCGGGTTGCCGTTCTTGTAGGCGACGATCAGGTCCATGTACTGGCTTGCGTCCTGGAGCTGATCGTTGGCGTTGATCGAATAGGCGCGCGTGGGGCCGTCGAAGCTGCCCTTGGGCGTGTCGGTGTTGGCGTTGTTGATGGTGGTGCGCAGGTCGTCGATGTTGAGACCGTAGGCGGCGAGCTTCCTGGTATCGGCCTCGATGCGCACGGCCGGGCGCTGGCCGCCATTGATCATGACGAGGCCGACGCCCGGCAGCTGCGAGATCTTCTGCGCAAGCCGCGTGTCGGCCGCGTCCTCGATCTGCGGCAGCGGCAGCGTCTTCGACGTGAGCGCGAGCGTCAGGATCGGCGCATCCGCCGGATTGACCTTGGCATAGATGGGCGGCGCCGGCAGATCGCTCGGCAGGAGGTTGCCGGCGGCGTTGATCGAGGCCTGCACCTCCTGCTCGGCGATGTCGAGCGAAAGATCGAGGCCGAACTGCAAGGTGATGACCGAGGCGCCGGCCGAGCTCGTCGACGACATCTGCACGAGGCCGGGCATCTCGCCGAGCTGGCGCTCCAAGCGGCGCCGTCACCGACGACGTCATCACGTCGGGGCTGGCGCCCGGATAGAAGGTCTGCACCTGGATCGTCGGGTAATCGACCTCGGGCAGCGCCGAGAGCGGCAGGAACTGGAAGGCGAGCGCGCCGACCAGCATGACCGCGACCATGAGGAGCGAGGTCGCAACCGGCCGCAGAATGAAAAGCCGCGACGAACTCATGCGCGGATGCTCAACCTCTCGTGCCGGAAACGCGGCTCATTGGCCGGTATTTTGCTGGCCGCCCCCGCCCGTCCCTTGCGCCGGTTGTGCGGCGCTCGGCGCGGCCGGTTGCGCGGCGCCCGGCGCGGCCGGTTGCGCGGCGCTCGGCGCGGCCGGTTGCGCGGCGCCCGGCGCGGCGCCTTGCGTGGCGGAGCGCGCTCCCTTCGCGCCCGGCGCGGCCCCTTGCGCGGCCGGTGCCCTGCTCGGTGCGCAGCACGATCTTGGCGCCCTCGCGCAACTTGTCGGCGCCGTCCACCACGATCTTGTCGCCGGGCGAGAGCCCTTGGCTGACGGCGACATTGTCGCCCGACTGCGGCCCGAGCGTCACCTTCTGCACGCTCACCGTGTCGTCCGGCTTGACGAGATAGACGAAGGTGCCGGGCTGGCCGCGCTGCACCGCCGCGGTCGGGATCACCGCCGTACCCTGCACCGTGTCGATGAGGAGGCGCGCGTTGACGAACTGGTTGGGAAAGAGCGCCTCGTCCGTGTTCGGCGAACTCGGCGCGCAGCTTGACCGTGCCGGTCGTCACGTCGATCGCGCTGTCGACCGCGGAGAGCGTGCCGTCGGCGAGTTTCTGCGTGTTGCTGCGGTCGAACGCCGTCACCGGCAATTTCGCGCCCGCCGCGAGCCGCTTCATCACCTGCGGCAGCTCGTCCTCGGGCAGCGTGAAGACGACCGTGATCGGCTGCATCTGGGTGATGACGGCGATCGGCGTCGCGCTCCCCACCTGGAGGTAATTGCCGGGATCGACCTGGCGCAGCCCGATGCGGCCGCCGACCGGCGCCACGATGCGGCAATAGCTGAGATTGAGGCGCGCGTTGTCGACCAGCGCCTGGTCGAGCTTCACCGTGCCCTCGTCCTGCTGCACGACAAAGACCTGGTCCTCGGCCTGCTGGCGCGCGATCGAGTTCTGCTCGGCGAGCTTCTGGTAGCGCACGAGATCGACGCGCGCCTCGGCGAGCGACGCCTGGTCGCGCGCGAGCTGGCCGGCCGCCTGATCGAGCGCCGCCTGATAGGGGCGCGGATCGATCTGCACCAGCACGTCGCCCTTCTTCACCTCCTGCCCTTCGGTGAAGGCGACATCGACGATCTGGCCGGCGATCTGCGTCACGACCGACACGGTCGCGAGCGGCGTCACCGTGCCGAGCGCATCGTAGGTCACCGGGATGTCGCCCTTCGTCACCGCCTGCGTCACGACCGGCATGGGGACGCCGTTGGCGCCGAAGCGTCCGGCGGGCGCCTGCGGCGCGGGCCGCGTGTGCACCCACCACGCCAGCGCCGCCAGCACCACGAGAACGATGCCGACCCAGAAATACGGGCGGCGCGTCGGCGTGCGCACGGGCGGAGGCGGCTGGCCCTCGCGGGTTTTTCGTTCCGGATCTACGCGCAGTTCGTCCATGTCGGGCCGTACGAAAGGGAACGGGAAGACTGAGGTGGCGCAGCGCGCGGCCGCAGCATACAGGAAATCCGGCCTGCCCCGAAAGCCGCCCCGGCGGGCGTGGGCTTCGGCGGTTATAGGCGGGCGCCGGCGCGCAAATCCCTGTCGCCCTCGGCCCTTGGCCGGGTGAGCTCGGCGTAGAGGGGGCGAAGGATTTCCGTGACTTTTTCGCGGAGGCCTGCGGACAGCCGGCGCGCCTCCGGGGCCGCGGCGGCAAAGGGGCGCGGCACCGGGTCCTTCGCGGCAAAGCGCGCCGCGCGTTCCATGCGGGCGATGTCGTCCGCGCCCGGCGCGATGCCGAGCAACGGCGCGGCCGCTTCCCAGGCGGCCGCCGGCAGATCGGCATAGTCGAGGACGAGATCGGGCGCGAGTGTCCGGGCCGCCGCGAACAAAGCTGCCACGGCCGCGATGCAGAGGGAGCCGTCGTCGCGCGCGGCATCGATCCCGAACAGCGCGCGCATGGCGGCGGCATCGCGGCGCAGCCCGAGCCAGCCGGGCGGATCGGCCAGCAATGACGCCACCACGGCCTCGGGCTCGCGCTGCAGCCAGATGAGCCGCGCCGCGGGAAAGGCCCGGCGGATGAGAGCGCGAGCGCGTCACGTTCCAGCTCGACAGCTTCAACACGTAATGGCGCTCGTCGCCGAAGCGCTTGCGCCCGAGCGCGCGGACGAGCAGGCGCAATGATGCGGGCGTCGCCGCATCGCCGGCGAGCAGCAGCGAGTTGACCGGCGCCGGCTCCGACACGGCGAGCACGCCCGGCAGATGGCCGAGAAGCCGCGAGAGCAGCGTCGAGCCGCAGCGCGAGAGGTGAAAGATAATGAGTGCCGGATCGAGCGATGGCTCGGCGTCGAGCGCCTCGAGCGTGGCGCGGCCGCTGCGCACGAGCGGCGCCGGGTCGTGCGCGGCCCAGCGCTCGACCGTCTGGTGCAGGAACGGCTCGGCAAAGCGCACGCCGCGCAAATCGCCCCAGTCGATCGCCAGCTCGCCCTCGGCGAGCGAGAGCGCGACGGGCGTCCACCCGGCGAGAGCGGCGGCCGGCGCGTCCATCCCTATCCGCCCGTTGCGGCCGGGATCAGCAGGTCGTGGTCATCGGCCAGATACTGCGCCTCGCCGGCTTCGAGCCGCTTGTTGTTGCGCGCCCGCAGCGCCGCATCCTCGTCGCCATAGAGGAACGGCAGGAAGGCATAGCGCCGGCCGCGCCGGATCGGCGTCACCTCATGCAGCGCGCCGCACGAGAACACGATCGCGCCGCCGACCGGCGCGCGATAGGGGCGCCGGCCGAACTCGGGAAAGACGAGGTCGCAGCCCTCGTAGTCGCCGTTCAGATTGATCGAGGCGGCGAAGCGCCGGTGCTCGGCGCCGGCATTGACGTTGTCGCGGTGCCGGAAGAAATGGCCGCCCGAGGCGCTGTCGTAACAGGAGACGATGTAGCGGTCCATGCGCGTGACGGTGAACTGGAAATAGCGCTGGACCGCGGGCAGGAGACGGCGGCGGATCTGGTCGGCGATGGCGTGCCGCACCTCCGGCACCGCGATGACGAGATCGCGCCGCTGCTTCAGGCGATGATCGATCACCGTCGCCGTGCGCCCGTCGCGGTCGAGCAAAAAGCCCGAATCCTCGCCGCCGACCTGGTCGTAGAGGCCGACCAGCAGGTCGCACAGGGCAAAATCCAACACGCGCGGCACGATGAGCGCCGGCGCCGTGAGCGGGACGCCGCACGACTGATCGACCGTCGGAAGGCTCTGCAACAGCGTGCGCAAGGTCGCGGCGTGACCGGCGCCATGGTCCCAGGCGATGTTGGCGACGATGCGCAGCATCGGGTCGAGCACGATCGTGCGCGGCTTCTCCGGCGCGCCATAGAGCCGCGCGATGCGTCCGTCGCAATCGGCGATGAAGGCGAGGCCCGGCCCCGAGCGCGCGGCAAGCGCCGCTTCATCGCGCGGGCGGCCGGCGTGGACGACGAGGACGACGAGGTGATCGTCCGTGCCGGGCGTGGCCGCCTCGTAGAGCGGCGCCAGTTCCGCCGCGGCGCGCGGATCGTCGGGCGATCCGGCGAAGGCAAGCGCGACCCAGCGCCCGGCATCGACATGGAGGTCGATCGCGGCGCCGGCCAGCGTCCCGGCGCTGAACCACGGGGCGGGATCGCCGAGCAGCACTGGCGCGGCGCTCATGTCACGTCCCGCCCAGCGCGCGCGCCGCGAGCGAGCCGGCGTCGAGGCGCGATTTCGCCGCCATGTCGAGCACTTGCTGGCGCTCCGTCTGGCTGAGGTTGCGTTCGTAGACGAGCGCCTGATTCTCGCGCGCGTGCGGCACGTCGGCCGCGGCGGCGCGGCCATAGAGGAGATATGCGGCGACCGGATCGCTCGTCATGCCGATGCCGTGCAGCGCGCACCAGGCGAGCAGCTCGAGCGCGCGCGAATCGCCCGAGCCGGCGGCGCGGCGCAGCATGTCGATGTCGCCGGGCGCGGGCGTGCCGTGCTCGATTCGCTGCGCTGCGGCAACGATCGGATCGACCGGCGCGGGCGGCGGCACCGCGCGCGGCGCGGCCGCAACCGCGGGCGCCGGCTTCGGCGATTCGGGCGCGCGCGAGTTGCGCGGCGGGGGCTGAACCACGGCGGGATCGGGCGTTGCGTCGAAGCAGACGGCGCCCGGCCGGCCGAGGCATTGAAAGCGCCCTTCGAGCGCGTAGAAGTCGGCGCGCGCCGGCGCAGGGAGGCTCGCCAAGACCGTTGCCGCGGCGAGAAGAGCGTGGCGTGAGAAGCACTTCATGCCGATGGCATGGGCAAAACTCGTGCCACAGGATTTTGGCGGCAGTGCGTGGCTTGAGGCGCCTCGACACGGCAAATCCTGCCGAGCGCGCGCGCCGAGCAGGAAAAAAACGCCGGTTTAATGGGGATAAGTTGCGATTGCGATGGTGAGAAGTCCGCATTTTTGCTAGCTTGGCGCGGTTCACGAAGCAACAACAAACGCCATAAACCCACGGAAGAGACCCAACCATGGCAACTAGCAAGGCTACCCAAAACACCGTCACCATGAAGCATCTGTCGGCCCAGCTTGCCGAGAATCACGAGATCGCCAAGAAGCAGGCCGATGCCATCATGGCCGACCTCGTCACCCTCGTGACGAAGCATCTGAAGAAGGGCGACCGCATCCGCATCGGCGGTCTCGGCATCCTCCAGGTCCGCCGCCGCGCCGCGCGCATGGGCCGCAATCCCGCGACCGGCGAGCCGATCAAGATCAAGGCGAGCAAGAAGGTCGCCTTCCGCGCCGCCAAGGATCTCAAGGAAGCGATCTGAGCTTCCCGGCTTCACGGCCCCATCTGGGGCCGTGAGCCAATCTGCCACCCTAGACCCTTTCGCTCGCGCCGGCCTCGTGCTCAAATCCGCCTAAGGCCGGCGTGAGCGAGGTTATTGCCCGCTCGCCGCCAGGCAGAATGAGCGGGAGGGGTGTCATGACCAGCGTCGAAATCGGCACGAGCGCCGACGCCGCGCACAGCACGGCGGCCAATGAGTTGGCCGGTGTGCGCCACCGTCTTCTTCGTCGGCAGCGTGATCCTGTGGGCCGACCGCAGCAATTTCGGCGTCGCCGCCGCAGTCTGGTCGAAATCCTATGGCTGGACCAAGTCGACGACCGGGCTGATGCTGAGCGCGTTCTCGCTCGGATACCTCATCATGATGCCGATCGGCGGCTGGCTCACCGACCGCCTGGGCCCGCGCCGTACCTTGGGCGGCTGCATGGCCGGCTGGTCGATCTGGGTGCTGTGCACGCCGATCGCGCCGGCGATGATCGGGCTGACGGCGTTATGGCGCGTCCTCCTCGGCGCGTTCGAGGCGCCCTACATCCCCGGCAGCTCGGCCGCCGTTGCCCGCGCCGTCTCGTCCGATTCGCGGCGCGGCCGGTTCGGCGCCTTCGTCCAGTCGGGCGCGCAACTCGGACCCGCGGTGGGCGTCGCCGCCGCCGGCGCCATCCTCGCCGCGACTGGTTCGGCGGCAATGATCTTCATGATATTCGGCGTGATCGGCCTCGCCGCCGCCGGCCTCTGGTGGATCTACGCGCGGAATTACAGCGATCCCGTGCCGGTCGGCGAGCAGGCGATCACCGAGGAAGCCAAGGCGCGTGCGGCGCAGCCGGCGGTGCCGTACCGGAAGCTCATCACCAGCCCGGCGCTGTGGCCGCTCTATTTCGGCTATTTCGCGCTGCCATACTGCCAGTACATCTTCCTCAACTGGCTGCCGATCTATCTGACGCAATATCGGCACATCGATCTGACCAGCGCGAGCTATCTCAGCGCCCTTCCGTTCATCGTCGCCTTCGTGGCGGTGAACCTCACGGGCTGGGGCATGGACTGGTTCGCCCGTCGCGGCTGGCGCCAGGGCGCCATCCACCGCAAGTTCTTCATCGCCCTCGGCGCGCTCACCTATGTCGTGACGGTGCTGATCGCGGCGAATACGGCGTCGAGCACGCTCGCAGTCATCATGATCATCGTCGCCAATGCCGGCCTGTCTTGTTATGTCATCCCGTACTGGACGATCTGCACCGACATGACGCCGACGCAGAACGGCGCGTTGAGCGGCCTCATGAATTTCTGCGGCATCATCGGCGCGACCCTCTCGCCCTTCGTCAGCGGCGTGATCGCCGACGCGACGGGCGCGTTCGTGGCGCCCTTGGAGCTTGCCGCCGCGATCATGGTCGTGGCCGCAACGACGGCACTGATCTTCGTGCGGGTACGGCCGCTGCGCGAACTCGTCGGCTGAGACCGGAGGACGCGGCGCTTGCCTTCGTGGATGGTCGGCGTCGACACTGGCGGCACCTTCACCGATCTCGTCGCGGTCGAGCAGGAGACGGGCGCGCTCAAGCTCGCCAAGGTGCCGTCGGTGCCCGGCGATCCGTCGGCGGCGGTGCTGGAGGCGCTGCGGCGGCTCTTCGCCGACGGCATAGCGCCGGGCGAGGTCGCGATGCTGGTGCACGGCACCACGGTCGCGACCAACGCGCTCGTCGAGGGCAACGGAGCCAAGGTCGGGCTCCTCATCACCAAGGGATTTCGCGCCGTCTATGAGGCGCGCGGCTGGAGTCAGCCGCGCGGCGCCGACCTCTTGGATACGTTCTACCAGAAGCCGCCGCTCCTGGTGCCGCAGCGCCTGACCGAGGAGGCGAGCGAGCGGCTCGACTTCGAGGGCAAGGTGCTGACGCCGCTCGACGAGGGGGCTTTGCGCCAGGCGGTGCGCCGGCTCGCAAGCGGTGGCGTCGAGGCGATCGCCGTGTGCTTCCTGTTCTCGTTCCTCAACCCCGCGCACGAGCGGCGCGGCGGCGCGCATCATCGCCGAGGAGGCGCCGCGCGTGCGCGTGTCGCTCTCCTCGACCGTGCTGCCGGTCATCCGCGAATATCCGCGCCTCTCGACGACCGTGATCGACGCCTATGTCGGCCCCACGGTCGAGCGCTATCTCATGCGGCTGGCCGAGCGGCTGCGCGGCCGCGGGCGTCACGACGCCGCAGCTCTATCTCATGCAGTCGAACGGCGGCCTGACGCGGCTCTGCGACGGGCGCGCGCCATCCGAACGAGACGCTGCTCTCCGGCCCGGCCGCGGGCGTCATCGCCGGAACGGCGCTCGCCGAAGCGGCCGCGCGCCATCACGTCGTCACCTTCGACATGGGCGGCACCAGCACCGACATCAGCGTCATCGCCGACGGGCGCGTGCTCGAGACGACGGAAGGCGAGATCGCCGGCCAGGACATCGGCACGCCGATGCTGCGCGTGCGCACGCTCGGCGCGGGCGGCGGCACGATCGCGGCCATCGGCAAGGACGGGCTGCTTGAAGGTCGGGCCGCAGAGCGCCGGGTCCGTGCCCGGCCCCGCGTGCTACGGCAAGGGCGGGACCGAAGCGACGGTGACGGACGCGAACCTGGTGCTGGGCGCGCTCTCGGGCGCATCGCCGCTGGCGGGAACCTTGCGGCTCGACGAGGACGCAGCGCGGCGCGCGCTCGAACGTCTCGGCGCCAAGCTCGGCCTCGACGCGATCGCCACGGCCAAGGGCATCAGGCGCATCGTCGACACGCAGATGGCCGTCGATCTGCGCTTGGCGTTGCGCGAGCAGGGCCAGGATCCGCGCAAGTTCGCGCTCGTCGCGTTCGGCGGCGCGGGGCCGCTGCACGCGGCGGCGCTGGCGCGGAGCGTCGGCATCCCGACCGTGCTGGTGCCGCCGCATCCCGGCATCAACTGCGCGATCGGCATGCTGCAAACCGCCGTGCGCCATTCCTATCTGCGCTCGGAAATGGGCGTGCTGAGCCGCTTCCCGGCCGAGCGCACGGCGGCGCTGTTCGCTTCGCTCGAGGACGCGGCGCTGGCCGAGGCGCGCGAGGAAGGATTTGCCGCATCATCGGTGCGGCTGACGCGGCTCTTGGACCTGCGCTATCCGCACCAGGGCTATACTCTTGCCGTGGAATCCGAGAAAGACGCCAGCCGCGAGGCGATCAAGGACGCATTCGACGCGCTGCACGGCCGGGTCTATGGCCAGTCGGCGCCGCGCGAGGATGCCGAGATCGTGACCTTCCGCGTGCAGGCCGAGATCGACGTGCCGCGCTTTCAGGCGAAGCTTCTGCCCCCCGGCGACGGCAACGGCGCGCGCGCTATCCTGGGCTCCCGGCCGCTCTACGATCTCGAGCGCGAGCTATACATTCCGGCCGCGATCTATGACCGCGCGCACCTTCTGCCCGGCGACCGCATCGCCGGCCCCGCCATCGTGGCGCAGTTCGACGCCACCACGATCGTGCTCGCGGGCCAGGATGCCCGCGTCGACGCGCACGGAATTCTCGTCATCGAGGACACATGATCGATCCCGTCACCACCGAGGTCGTGGCAAGCCGATTGCGCGAGGCGGCGGCGACCATGGAATACGTGCTCTACCACAGCGGCTATTCGCCGATCCTGCGCGAATCGAAGCGACGGCTCGGCCGGGCTGACCGACGAGGCGGGCCGCGTCGTCATCGTCGGCGGCGGCATCCAGTATCCACTTCGCGCAGTACCGGCTCGCGGTCGAGGCGGTGCTGGCGCGCACGCCGCTCGAACGCCTCAGGCCCGGCGACAGCTTCATCAGCAACGATCCCTACAAGGCCGGCAGCTCGCACGTGCCCGACATGGTGGCGGTCACGCCCTGCTTCCATGACGGAAGCGTCGTCGGATTCGGCGTCAGCGTCGCGCACAAGGCCGATGTCGGCGGATTGGTGCCGGGCTCGTCGGGCGCGGGCGCGCGCGAGATCTTCCACGACGGGCTGCTGCTGCCGCCGGTGCGGTTCCAGAGCGCCGACGGGATCGACCGCGATGTCGAGGCGATCATCGCCAACAACAGCCGCATCCCCGACATCGTGCTCGGCGATCTGCGCGCGCAGGTGGGCGCGACGCGCATCGGCGGCGAGCGGCTTGCGGCGCTGTGCGACGAATACGGCGCCGACACGGTGCGCGCGGTGATGGCGAGCCTCATGGATCTGGCGCGCCGGCGCCTTAGCACCGAGATCGCGCGCTGGAGCGACGGCGAGAGCGAGGCCGAAGGCTTCCTCGATCACGACGGCGCGCAGAAAGACAAGCCGGTGCGCATCCATGTGCGCGCGACGAAGGCGGGCGAGCGCCTGGTGCTCGATTTCTCGGGCTCGTCGGCGCAGACCGTGGGGCCGGTCAATCTCGTCACCTCGACGGCGCAGGCGGTCTCGATGCTCGCCGTCCTCGCCACGAGCGATCCGACCATCCCGGTCAATGACGGGATCGCGCAAGCGGTCGAGTTCGTCATTCCGCCGGGGCTCGTCGTGAGCCCGCGCCATCCGGCCACGGTGAACCATTATTTCCCGACCGCGCATCTGACATACAACGTCGTGCTCGCGGCGCTGGGCCGGCTCAACAAAGCGCGCGCGGTCGCGCCCTCGGGCCTCGGCTCGGGCGCCATATCGATCGGCTACCGCACGGCGCGCACCGGCAAGCCCGCGGTGCTGTACGAGCTGCTCAACACGTCGCTCGGCGGGACGGCGACGCATGACGGCACGCCGATCGTGATGGCGATGTGCCACTTCACGCCGGGCACGCCGGTCGAGATCATCGAGAGCGAATATCCG
Organism: uncultured Alphaproteobacteria bacterium; assembly: GCA_963804235.1. GTDB lineage: Bacteria > Pseudomonadota > Alphaproteobacteria > ATCC43930 > CGMCC-115725 > DATJLY01. The sequence continues at coordinate 90,973 of CAWDPP010000052.1, read as the reverse complement.
ATCCGCGTGCGCGCCTTCGAGCTCGTGGCGGATTTCGGCCGGCGCCGGGCGCCAGCGCGGCGGCATGGGCTACGCGCGCGAGTACGAGATGCTGGAAGACAGCATGCTCACCGTGCGCTCGGCCAATCATCGCTTCGTCGCCTGGGGCCTCGCGGGCGGATTGCCGCCGCGCGCCTCGCGCGTGGTGCTCAATCCGGGCCGAACCGGCGCCGAGGAATTGGGGCCGATCGAGACGCGCGCCTTGAAGGCCGGCGACGTGATCCGCTTCGAGCGCAGCGGCGGCGGCGGCTATGGCGAGCCCTCCGAGCGCAGCGAAGAGGCGGTGCGCAACGACGTCGCCGACGGCTATGTCAGCGCGGAAGCGGCGGCGAAGGTGTATGGGAAGTAGCGGCGGCTATGCCGTACGTTGCGAGCCCCTGCGTTTAAGCCAACGCTTCGGTCCAGGCGAACTCGTGGTTAGAGGGGGCGCATGCGAATTCTTCGCGCCAGCACGGGGCTTATCTGACCGATCTAGCTGTGCTTCACTCAATCGCATCCCCTGCGAGAAGTGCTGTACATTGCTGTGGCATGATTGCTGACCACACACGCCCGCGATGAGCTACACTGATGGTCCGCAACGAGAATGTTGTAGTCCCCGGAGTTGGAAGGCAGATAGCTATTGCGTCTGGATCGCGTTTTTTGCGCCGCTCAATCGAGGCTGCGCGCTATCTCTATTGAGGCGACGAGTTGCGCCATATCCTCACGACGCGTAGCTCCGGAAGGCGGACTCAAAAGGAAGATGTCCCATATCTGGCCTTCTTGAAGCGATCGGCGGACGGTCCGCCCGCCGAATGACAGGAGGGCGTATGGAGTGGGATTGCCGCCGATCTGGCGGTGAGCTGTGCGGACGGGAAAGTAGCCGCCCGGAGAACGATGAGAGCATACCTAATACGCAACGATCATTTCAGACATTGAGATCGCGCCGAGCAACGCAAAGCCAGCAGTTCGTCCACTTGGAGGCCAGAAGGCGCAGCCGCGCCCGACGGCGTCTTCACGCGCGAGCATCGCGCGAGGCATGAAATTTTCTTTGACGGCATCGCAAGCGACAGCCGCCGGGACGAAGAACTGCCACGCCTTGAGCGAGTCTCCAGCCGACGCGATTGCTTCACGGAAGCGATTGCTCGCAAGGCCGATGTATACTCCCGTCAGCGGGCCGCTAGATGCTGGCGTCGCCTGCCCAAGGCTACGCCAAGCATGCTGCCCGGTGTATGCTCGCCGACCCCCAAACCCGGCCAGAAAATGAGGCGGTTTTCTTGACGGTCTGCATCGCATCTTTGGCGGATGGTGGGAATTGCTTCGTCGGCGTGGCGGATAACGCGCGAGCTATGCCGGCTTAGCGAGGGATTTGGGACTCGATTGAGCAAAATCATTACGCTTGATGATGCCAAAACGGTTGCTCTCAATGCGGGAAGCGAGCGCTATATCATGCGTGTGTTGCCGCGGATTGCGGCTCACAATTTCTCTGGCCCGAGAGCGGTAACCCAAAGCTTTTTGGAGGTCACTTACCGCCGCGCTTTTACCGAGATGCAGCACTCGAAATTCTGCGCCCACAGATGATCACGGTCGCGATTAAGAAAGCAACATCTGGCGGCGATATAAACCGACACATCTATGAGCTAAAAGCCCAGATGGATAAATACGTGACCGTGTTTGATTGTGAATTGCTGGTTTGTGGATTTGACGAGAAACGAATGCCATTTATATTTGATGTGGTCCCTCCAGGGATTGCTATCGATAGAACAAATATCGGATTTCACGCTATCGGGAGCACCGGCGCTAAAGAGCGATCGCTCGCCTGCCGTTTGTCGAACGTGAGCGTCGTCATGGGACGGCGCGAGTGTTGCGCGAGCTCCGACTCAAGGCGAATGAGGAATTCTCGCCGGACGTCGGATATGACTATGTGCCTGCATTCGCCAAGAGAACGCATCGCTCCCATTGAGGACAGCACTAAGGAACTGCTCGATAAGGTGTGGGATAAATGGACTACCTCGCCATTCGATTAAGTCAACGCATCCCGCATAGCGTCGGGCGGCCCAGATAAGCCCCACCACGCAGTTACCCGCGTAAGTTTCACCTGCAATTGGGAGAGAATATCCGTGCCGCAATGGCGGGGGAGAAGCCAAAAAAGATCACTTAGCCGGCCTTCGGCCGGTCTCCCCTTACTCCCGCGCGTAAGCCGTGGAGGCGGCGCGGCGGCGCGCGCTATGTATCTTCACAATATCGCTCGTCATATGCGGACACGAAACGGCGGCGCTCGCCTTCCCATCGGTACAGGAATCGGTGCTGGTGAGCGTTTCCGAAAATGTCGGTGTACGTGGCGCGCCCAAAAAACCAAATGGATTGTCCGGTCCCGTCTATGACGGCGGCTGCGGCGGTAGTGTTGTAGGAATAAATCTCCTCGCTGCCGCACTCGAATGTCCCGGTCTCGCCGTTGGGCGACATGGCTTGTTCTCTGAGGACATTCATGACCGGGACATAGCGTGGCACTTCCGGCAATGCGGCCGCCATGATCATGTTGGCGCTGAAATCCGCCCGGACGGCTGCGGTTCTCCCGTAATTGCGGAAATGATACGAAACGGCAAAACGTTTCGACGCAACCATCTGTGGGGACTTGTCGTAGAGAGCAATTCGCATCCCCTCCTGAACATTGTCATCGCCGCAAACGACAAACAAGACGGCGCGCTCCGCTTGCGCCAGTACGCCCACGCTCCGTCTCACCCAATAGCCCTGCCAGAGCAGCGCGCCGAATTGAAGCAGCGTCGCCGCGACGAGAGCGCCAGTAAGTCCTTCGGTCCACCGTTCGGCGCGCTGTTCGCTCTCTGCGCGTTCGGCCTCTTGGGCGGCTTCGTCTGCGCTCTTACCGGTGTTGGAGGCTTCACGATAAGCGGAGCTTTCTCGGGCCCGTTTTGATTGGCGTCGGATGCGCCTTGGCTATTGGGGGCAGCGCCGCTTTTTTGCTGGGGCTCGGGATTCGATGGTGCATTCGTCGCCTGTTCATGGGTCGGCGAAGGTGCTCTCGGAGAGCGCGACTTCTGCCATTCGACGAATACCGTTCCCGCCAGCATCAGGGCGATTGCGAGTGCCGGCCGCCATCGCTTCAGGGATCGTCCGAGGCGCACGTGCCCCTTTCCCATCGCCTTCATGCTGGCCGCCAAGAACCATGTCGCAAACGTCCCCCGGTTGATCTTCATCGTAACCGAGGCTTGGGTTTCCGGCATCCCCATGTCGGTGCGGCGCTTGGCCGGATGAGGACCGTTCATCCCTCACTCGCGCGCGTAAGCGGTCGAGGCGGCGCGGCGGCGCGCGAAATTCTCGGCGTAGAAGGCGGCGAGCGCCGGCGAGCGCAGCGCCAGCAGGTTCTCGGCATTGACGCGCTCGGCGCTCACCGTCCAGTTGAAGGAGCCGGTCAGCACGATCTCGCCGTCGATCACCATCACCTTGTTGTGGGCGATGCGCGGGCTCCAATCGACGAAGGTCGGGATGCCGGCGGCGGCCACCGCATCGACGCCCTCGCCGCGCTGCGCGGCCGTCACCTTGTCCACCAGCACGGTCACGGCGACGCCGCGCCCGGCCGCCGCGATCACGGCCGCGACGATGCGCGGCTCGGTGAAATTATAGGCCTGGACCAGGAGCGTGCGGCGCGCGGCGTCGATCCGCGCCACGGCGAAGGCGCCGCAATCCGCGCCGGCGAGCGTGAAGCACACGTCGGCCGCGCCGACCGGCGCCGGCCCTTCGGCCTCGGCGCAGGGCAGCACGGCCAGCGCCAGGAAACCCGCTTTGACGAACGCGCGCATCGCGCCGCAGGCTAGAACAAAACAGGAACTCCGGCAACCGTTGCCTAGGCCTAATGGATGTTGACGAAAGCAACCGCCTAATAAAGGGAATCGTTCATTGCGTTACCGATGGCCTCCGTCATGACACGTCCCCGAGTCACCTTCGCCAGCTCCAACATCTGGAAGCGGCTGCAAACCTGCCAGACCGTCGCGCAGGCGCATGGCTGGCATCCGAACGACATCATCAATTTCGAGGCCGAGGTGCGCGAAGCATTCTCGTACGAGGAAGCGATGACCGTCATCCAGCGCGAGTTCGATATCGTGCGCTGAGGCCGCAAGGACCGTGCTCTTGGTGACGCGCGCGTGCGGCGCGCGCGGGCTCCAAATTTGACACGAAGCGTGACGGCCGACCCTCCGCTAGGATTCTCGCGGGGGGTACATGGTCATCGATATCGTCATCCCGTTTGCGCGCCGGCTGGCGACGCGGTCATGGCGGCGCTCCATGGCCAAGACGCTGAGCTGGCGCCTCTTCGCGACGGTCGACTCCTTCGTCATCAGCCTGTTCGTCACGGGCAACTGGAAATGGGCCGGCTCGATCGTCGGGATCGAGGCGCTGACCAAGACGGGCTGGTACCTGGTGCACGAGCGCGCGTGGTCGCGCATCCCGGCCGTCCTGCCGGCGCCGCACGTTGCGCCCGCTCCGCGCGCGCGCCGGCGCCGGTCGTGGTGTCGCGCGCGGCGGCCGGCCCGACGTCGTTCCACCGCTGCCTCGCCGTCCATCTGCACTACACGGCGAATTCGGGCGCGCTGCGCGCTGAGGCGGGTCAGTCGGCCGGGCGCTGATGCACCTTGAGCGGGCCGCCGTCGGGCAGAACGATGCGCGCGCCGAGCCGCATGAGCAGGCGCAGATCGTCGCGCACGGCGCGATGGCCGGTGAGGCGCCCGCCGGCGCAGCGGAAGAGATGCACCTGCTCGACCGCGAACGGGCGCCCGTCGGCGGCAAGCCCGAGAAACGGGCGCACATGCGTGCCGTGCAGAACGGCCCAGGCGATCACCTGCGCCCGCGTCGGCGAGGAGCGCCACCTCCTCGTAGCGCAACTCGGCGAACGAGCGGTGGATCCACGCCACCGTGTCGCGGAACTCCGCCGGTCCGCGCGCGCCCGAGCGGTCCTCGCTTTCGAGGTTGGCGTAGTCGGGCGCGATGAAATCCTCGGCGTCGGCCGTGTCGCCGCTGGCGAAGGCGGCGAGTGCGGCGCGCGCCAGTGCTGTGGGATCGCGCATCGTCATCTCCAGCGCGCGTAGGCCGACACGGCATCGTCCGGCACCACCATGCGGCCGATCGGCCACAGCGCGAGGCCCGCGAGCTTCAGATGCGCCCAGGCGAACGGCAGGCCGATGATGCGTCAGCGCGAACAGCAGCGCCGCGCCCAAATGGCCCAAGGCCAGCCACCAGCCCGCGAGCACGAGCCAGATGAGATTGCCGAGCGTGCCGAGCGTGCCGGTGCCAAGGTCCTCGTGCCCGGTCCAGCGCGCGCGCTCGACCACGCGATGGCCGAACGGCAAGAGGCTGTAGCGCGCGATCGAGAAGGCGGCGCGCGTCCACGGCAAGCCCACGATGGTGAGCGCCATGACGAGGCCCGCCACGACCCAGCCGAGCGCCATCAGCGCGCCGCCGCAAATGAGCCAGACGACATTGAGGAGGAAGGACAAGGGAGACATGGGGTCACCTTTGGTTGCGCTGTCATTGCGAGCGCGAGCGAAGCAATCTCCCGGGGGATTGCTTCGTCGCCTTCGGCTCCTCGCAATGACAACTCATTCACAAATCCCGGAACTTGCGCTGGAGGTCGAAGTCGGGCGAGGCGACGTGCGTCTCCATCGCCCGGAGCCGCGTCTCGAGATCGCCGAAGCGGTGGCGCAGATGCTGCAGCGTCGTGTCGGGCTCGGTGGCGAGGCCGCGCCAGAACGCCTCGTCCTCGCGGTTGGTGAACAAGGCGGGCGGGCGCAGCGGCAGCGCGATCCACAGCACGACATAGGCGGCGAAGGCCGGCACGAAGAACAGGAACAATCCCAGCACGAAGGCGAGCCGGATCGCGATCGGCTCGATCCCGAAATAGCGCGCGATGCCGGCCGCGACGCCGGCGATGACGCCGTTGTCGGGCTCGCGATAGAGGCGGGAGCGGGCATCGTTCCACATCACTTGTCTCCGCTCTTGGCGCGCCAGCCCGGCGCCTCGGCGTCGAGCACGCGCTCGAGCGTCACGACGCGGCCCTCCATGCGGCGCGCGATGTCGTAGAGCTCGCCCAAGGCCTTCTCGTCGCCGGACGTGAGGCGCCGGCTCTTGCGCCAGCGCACGAGGTAGTGCGCGACGATCCAGATGGGTGCGACGACGACCAGGAAGATGAGGCCGAGGACGAAGCCGAAGGCGCCGTGGATCATGGCAATGTCCTCAGGCCGGCTTGATCCGGTTGCCGAGCCGCGCCTTCAAGGCCGCGAACTCCTCCTCGACGCGCGCGTCCTTCTCGAGCCCGACGATCTCGTCGGCGATGCCGGGCTTGCGCCCGAGATCGAACGCCTCGACCTTGCCTTCCATCTCGTCGAGCGCGCGCTCGACCTCGTCAAAGCGCGCGAACGCGTCGACGATGCGCTCGTCATAGAGATTGGTGCGGATGCGGATGCGCGTGGAGGCGGTCTTGTGGCGCGCGGCCAAGCCCTTCTCGCGCGCCTTGGCGTCGGCGAGCTTCGCCTGGAGCTGCGCGATGTCGTCGTTCTGCTTGTCGAGCCCGGCCGCGACCAGCGCGAAGTGATTCTCCTCGCGCTGCAGCTGGTCCTCGAGCCGCGCCTTGGCCGCAAGCGCGCCCTTGGCCAGATCCTCGCGCCCCTTGGTGAGCGCCAATTCGGCGCGGCGCTGCCATTCGTCGCGCTCGCGCCGCAACGCCTCGAGCCGGCGCTCCATCTCCTTCTTCTCGGCGATGGTGCGGACCGCCTGCGAGCGCACCTCGACGAGCGTGTCCTCCATCTCCTGGATGATGAGGCGGATGATCTTTTCCGGATCCTGGGCGCGGTCGAGGATGGCGTTGATGTTGGAATTCACGATGTCGGCAAGGCGGGAGAAGATACCCATGGCGGTCCTCGGGCCAAATGATGACGGGGGACCCAGTGCAGGGACCGTGCCAGACGGTTAAATCATTGAAATGATTGGAACTGTCTCGTGGACGGCCAGGCAAAGTGGTGTATTTCGCCAAATGATGTGGCTATAATCGCCATATCATGCCGGATTCCGCCATTCCCGAGCTGCCGCCGCTGGTGGGCGAGGCGCCTTCCTTCCGCGCCGTGCTGGCGCAGGTGTCGCAGTTGGCGCCGCTCGACCGGCCGGTGCTGGTGGTGGGCGAGCGCGGCACCGGCAAGGAGCTGATCGCGAGCCGGTTGGCGCTGCTCTCGCCGCGCTGGGACAAGCCGTTCCACGCCGTCAACTGCGCGGCGCTCGCCGAGACGCTGCTCGACAGCGAGCTGTTCGGGCACGAGGCGGGCGCCTTCACCGGCGCCGTGCGGCGGCGGCAATCGCGCTTCGAGCTGGCCGACGGCGGCACGATCTTCCTCGACGAGATCGCGTCGGCCTCGCTCGCGGTGCAGGAGAAGGTGCTGCGCGTCATCGAGTACGGCAGCTTCACCCGCGTCGGCGGCAACGAGGTGCTGAGCGTCGACGTGCGCCTCATCGCCGCGACCAACGTCGATCTGCCCGCGCTCGCCGAGGCGCAACGATTCCGCAGCGACCTGCTCGACCGGCTCGCCTTCGACGTGGTGACCGTGCCGCCGCTGCGCGCGCGGCGCGAGGACATTCCGCTGCTCGCCGAGCATTTCGCCCGCGCCATGACGCGCGTCCTGGGCCGGCGCTATTTCGCCGGATTTGCCGATGCGGCGATGGCGCAGCTCATGGCGCATGAGTGGCCCGGCAACGTGCGCGAATTGAAGAACGCGGTCGAGCGCAGCCTCTATCGCGCGCCCGATCCGGCCGAGCCCTTGGCGCGCATCCTGCTCGATCCGTTCGACTCACCGTGGCGGCCGATAGCGTCGCGCGCTCCGCACCCCCCACCCCTGCCCTCCCCCTCAAGGGGGGAGGGTGAGAAGAACGACGTGCCGTTCGCCGAAAAGCTGCGGCGCTACGAGGCGGAGTTGCTAAGCCAGCGCTCGCGGCGAACGGCGGCAACCAGCGCCGCACGGCGGCGGCGCTGGGCCTGGGCTATCACCAGTTGCGGCGGCGCCTGCGCGCGCTCAGCCCGCGGTCTGGTGCGTGATGAACTTGGTGACGAGGATAGGCCTCGATCGCCTCGGAGCCGCCTTCGGAGCCGTAGCCCGAATCCTTGACGCCGCCGAACGGCGTCTCGGGCAGCGCGAGCCCGTGATGGTTGATCGACACCATGCCGCTCTCGATCGCCTCGCCGAGCCGCGCCGCGGTCTTGGCCGAGCGCGTATAGGCGTAAGCGGCGAGGCCGTAGGGCAGGCGGTTCGCCTCGGCCACCACTTCGTCCTCGTCGCGCGAACGGACGCGATCGGCGCCAAGGGCCCGAACGGCTCCTCGTTCATGATGCGCGCCGTCGAGCGGCACGTCGGTCAGGACCGTGGGCTCGAAGAAGAAGCCCTTGTTGCCGATGCGGCTGGCCGCCGGTCTCGATCTTGGCGCCCTTCTTCTCGGCGTCGGCGACGAAGCCCTCCATCGCCTCGACCCGGCGCGCGTGCGCGAGCGGCCCCATGCGGGTATCCTTGTGCGAGCCGTCGCCGACCTTCAGCGCCTTCGTCGCGGCGATGAATTTCTCGACGAACGGGCGATAGACGCTCTCCTGCACCAGGAAGCGCGTCGGCGCGATGCAGACCTGGCCGGCGTTGCGGAACTTGTTGGCGGACGAGGATCTTGACCGCGCTGTCGAGATCGGCGTCCTCGAACACGATCGCCGGCGCGTGGCCGCCCAATTCCATCGTCACGCGCTTCATGTGGCGGCCGGCGAGCGTCGGCGAGATGCTTGCCGACCGCGATCGAGCCGGTGAACGACACCTTGCGGATGATCGGGTGCGGGATGAGATATTCGGAAATCTCCGCCGGCACGCCGAAGACGAGATTGACCACGCCCGCCGGCAGGCCGGCCTCGACGAAGGCGCGCACCAGCGCCGAGCACGGAGGCCGGCGTGTCCTCGGGCGCCTTGAGGATGATCGAGCAGCCGGCCGCGACCGCGCCGGAGATCTTGCGCACCGCCTGGTTGATCGGGAAATTCCACGGCGTGAAGGCGGCGACCGGCCCGACCGGCTCCTTCACCACGAGCTGCTGGACGCCGTCGGCGCGCGCCGGGATGATGCGGCCATAGGCGCGCCGCGCCTCCTCGGCGAACCAGTCGATGATGTCGCCGCCGGCCAGCGTCTCGAGCCGCGCCTCGAGCAAGGGCTTGCCCTGCTCCATCGTCATCCACTCGGCGATTTCGTCGGCCCGGCGCGCACGTTGTCGGCGGCCTTGCGCATGAGCTTGTAGCGGTCGTGCGCCGAGACCTTGCGCCATGGCGCGAAGCCCTTGGCCGCAGCGGCGAGCGCGCGGTCGAGATCGGCGCGGCTCGGCATGCGGCACCTGGCCGATCGGCTCGCCGGTCGCGGGATTGAGCACGGGCTCGGACTTGCCGCCCGCCCCCTTCGTCCACTCGCCGTCGATGTGGAGCGAGAATCTCGGGATATGCCGCCATGCCTGCCTCCGCCTGCGTTAGTTGCGAGGGTGGTAGCAGAGTTGGACCGCGAGGTCACGCGACCGCCACGCGGGCCGTGCTAGGCTCGCCGCAACGGGAACAAGGAGGCACGACATGGCGCACGGCGCATTCATGTGGAACGAGCTGATGACCGCGGATGTCGAGAAGGCGAAATCCTTCTACGCCAAGACGGTCGGCTGGACGATCGAGGAAATGAAGATGCCGACCGGCAGCTATTGGATCGCCAAGGCGGGCGGCACGCCGGTCGCCGGCATGATGAACATGACCGGCATGGTGCCGCCCGGCACGCCGCCGCACTGGTTCTCCTATCTCGAGGTCGACGACGTCGACCGGCGCGCCAAGGACGTCGAAGCCAATGGCGGCACGGTCCATCGCGCGCCGTTCGACATTCCCGATGTCGGGCGCATCGCCATCGTCGCCGATGCGACCGGCGCGATGCTCGGACTGATGACGCCGAAGCGGTAGGCGGCGGGGGCGCGTCCTAGCCCGCCACGAGGTCGATCTCGAAATGCACCTTGCGGGCGGTCACGACGGGCCGCCGGGCACGGCCTTCGCCCTTGTCGAACCGGACGATTCCGGCCGCTTCGAGCTTGCGCAGCGTGCGCAACAGGTTCTGTCCGGCGCGGCCCGTCATCGCGGCGAGCTCGCTGACCGAGCGCGGATTGCGGTCGGCAATCGTGCGAAGGAGCGCGCGGTTCCTCGCAGACAGCAGCTTCGCGCCGGCCTCGAGCGAGCGAAAGCGCACGGGGCGCGCCAGCGCCGATCCTTCGTTCGGCTCGCACCAAACCTTCGGCTCGCGCGGATCAACCTTGCGTTTGCCGCGCGCGACCTCCCGCGTGAACTCCTTGAACTCGGCGAAGCTCGCCGTGCGCTTCACCGCCATCTCACGCCCCGTTCCGCCAATATCCGCTCCACTTCGCGGTAAAAGTCATCGAGCAGCGCGACCGGCCCCGATAGACATAGCCGACGATTTTGCTCCCGCCGTAGACGTGGCGATGGTCGAATTGCCGCCTGCGGCCGGCGCGGTGCGCATTGTCGAGCCCGTAGATGCGCCGCCCTTCCGGGTCGTGCAGCGTGAGGCTGTATTTGACTCCATGCGGGCGCCCTGTCGTGGCCTTGACCTCTCGCGCCTCGAAGCGAACCCGATAGCCTGCCGCAAAGCGGTATTCGTAGCCGTCGAGGCTCAACAGGAACGCGAGCTCGTGATCCGTGGCCATCATAGCATCCCATCAGGATGTGATGCAATCGTGGCCGCTATCCACGTATTCCCTGGCCTTTGAAGGCAACAGAACGCGTGGATGCCCGGCACGGAGGCCGGGCATGACGATGCGTAGCGACGGCGAGAGTCGGTGCTGCGACTACTTCGCCGGAGCGAGCGCGGCGAGGCGCTCCTTCGTGCGCGCCTTCTCGACGTCCATGTCGCGCTTGCCGGTGGTGAGGTCGTAGCGGTTGCCGTCGATGTCCCAGCCGGCATGCTCGACGAACGGCCGGTCGATCGTCGGGTTCTCCGCGCGCGGATCCTTGGGCGGCAAGCCCTTCGCGGTCAGCGCCGCGTAGATTTTCGGCTTTGCGTCCGGCGCCAGCGTGAAGCCCCAATGATGGATGCCCGCGGGCGCCTTGGCGTTCTTGCGGCTGATGAGCGCCACATCGACATAGCCGTCGGTCACCCACACGTCGCCCTGGCTCTCGCCGGTGGTCGCGAGGCCGAACACCTCGCCATAGAACTTCGCGAGCCGCGCCGGATCGTCGGAGAAGATGGCGATGTGCCTGATCTTGGGCGTGGCGCCGTTGGCATCGGCCGAGCTCGCCGACGTGCCGCCTTCGCGCATCTTGCGCATGCCGGTCGAGAGATCGAAGCGATTGCCGTCCGGGTCGATCACCGCGTCCTCGGCATAGGGCCGGTGCGCCTCGGGCGAATCGACGTAGGGGCTGTAGATCTTGCTGCCGCGCTCCTGCAAGCGCGCCGACCACGCCGGGCTTGTCGGCCGCATCGAGCGTGAAGCCCCAATGATGGATGCCGGGCTTGCGGTTCGCGCGCCCGAGCACGGGCAGGAGTGCGATGTCCATGTAGCCGTCGGTGACCCAGGCGGCGCCGTTGTCGGCGACGCCGGTGGTGGTGGTGGCGAACACCTCGCCATAGAAATCGGCGAGGCGCTTGGGATTTTCGGAGAAGATGGCGATGTGGCGGATCTTGGCGCTCATGGTTTCCTCCTGACGTCTCAGCGTTTCGCGAAGAAGCGGTTGTCCGGGCGCGGCAGGCCCAGATTCTCGCGCAGCGTCTTGCCCTCGTATTCGCGGCGGAACAGGCCGCGGCGCTGCAACTCGGGAATGACGCGGTCGACGACATCGTCGAGCCCCTGCGGCAGATAGGGGATCTGCAAGGTGAAGCCGTCCGACGCGCGCGTCTCGAGCCATTCCTCCATCTGGTCGGCGATCATGGCCGGCGTCCCCAGCATGGCGAGCCCGCCATGGCCGCCCAGGCGCTGCGCCAGCTGGCGCACGGTGAAGCCTTCGCGCTTGGCCAGCTCGATCGTGCGCTCGCGCCCGCTTTTCGATGCGTTCGATTCCGGAATTTCGGGCAGCGGCTTGTCGGGATCGAACTTCGAGGCATCGGTGCCGAGCGCGATCGAGAGAGTGGCGATGGCGGAGGCATAGTGCACGAGCGAATCGAGCTTCGCGCGCTTGGCCTGCGCCTCGGCGAGCGAATCGCCGACATAGATCATGCAGCCGGGCAGGATCTTCATGTGCTCGGGATCGCGCCCGAATTTCTGCATGCGGCCCTTCACGTCGGCATAGAAGGCGCGGCCGATCTCGATGTTGCCCTGCCCGGTGAAGACCGCCTCGGCCGTCTCGGCGGCGAGCTGGCGGCCCGCTTCGCTGGCGCCGGCCTGGACGATGACGGGCCAGCCCTGCACGGGCCGCGCGATGTTCAAGGGCCCGCGCACGTTGAAATACTTGCCCTTGTGGTCGAGCACGTGGAGCCGGTCGGGATCGAAATAGACGCCGTGCTCGACATCGCGCACGAAGGCGTCCTCGGCCCAGCTGTCCCACAGGCCGGTGACGACATCGACGAATTCGCGCGCGCGGGCATAGCGCTCGCCGTGCTCGAGATGATCCTCGAAGCCGAAATTGCGCGAGGCGTCGGGGTTCGACGTGGTGACGACGTTCCAGCCGGCGCGCCCGTTGCTCAGATGGTCGAGCGAGGCAAAGCGCCGCGCGACGTGATAGGGCTCGTCGTACGTGGTGGAGCCGGTCGCCATCAGGCCCAGATGCTCCGTCACCATGGCGAGCGCGGACAGAAGCGTGAACGGCTCGAACGAGGTCGGCGTGGCGCTGCGCTTCAAGGCGTCCATCGGCATGTTCAAGACGGCCAGATGGTCGGCCATGAAGAAGCCGTCGACGCGGCCGCGCTCGAGCGTCTGGGCGAAGCGCTTGATGTGCGCGAAATTGAAGTTCGCGTCGGAGAAGGCGCCGGGATAGCGCCAGGCCGCGGTGTGGAGGCTCACCGGCCGCATGAAGGCGGTGAGGCGTAGTTGGCGCTGTCCGCTCATGGGTCCATTCTAGCCAAAATCCGGCCCGCGCGCGCCCCGCTTTCTCGGGATGTCACCCCGTCGTTTGAAGCCCGCATCCCGCTCTGCTAGAGACGCTCGCATGGCTGCTTACCAATACATCTATGTGATGAAGGGCCTCGGCAAGACCTATCCGGGCGGGCGCGAGGTGCTGAAGGATATCTGGCTGTCGTTCCTGCCGGGCGCGAAGATCGGCGTGCTCGGCCTGAACGGCTCCGGCAAGTCGACGCTGCTTACGCATCATGGCCGGCGAGGACAAGGATTTCGCCGGCGAGGCGTGGGCCGCGGACGGCGTCAAGATCGGCTACCTGCCGCAGGAGCCGGCGCTCGATCCCGCCAAGGACGTGGCCGGCAACGTCACCGAGGGGCTGGCCGAGATCAAGCGGCTGCTCGAGCGCTTCGAGGCGGTGAGCGCGAAGTTCGGCGAACCGATGAGCGATGACGAGATGAACGCGCTCATCGCCGAGCAGGGCGATCTGCAGGAGAAGATCGAGGCCGCCAACGGCTGGGAGCTCGACCGCACGGTCGAGATCGCGATGGACGCGCTGCGCTGTCCGCCGGGCGATGCGGACGTGGCGACGCTCTCGGGCGGCGAGCGGCGCCGCGTCGCGCTGTGCCGCCTGCTGCTGCAACGGCCCGACCTGCTGCTGCTCGACGAGCCGACCAACCATCTCGACGCCGAATCGGTGGCGTGGCTGCAGCGCTTTCTCGCCGATTATCCCGGCACGGTCGTGACCGTGACGCACGACCGCTATTTCCTCGACCAGGTCGCGGGCTGGATCCTCGAATTGGATCGCGGCCGCGGCATCCCGTACGAGGGCAACTACTCGGGCTGGCTCGAGCAGAAGCAGAAGCGGCTCGAGCAGGAGGGCAAGCAGGAGGCGGCGCGCCAGCGCACGCTTGGAGCGCGAGCTCGACTGGGTGCGCGAGAGCCCGCGCGCGCGCCAGGCCAAGAGCAAGGCGCGCATCACGGCCTACGAGACGCTGGTCACGCAAAGCCGCGAGAAGGCGCCCGAGAATGCGCAGATCGTGCTGCCGCCGGGGCCGCGCCTGGGCGATCTCGTGATCGAGGCGACCCATCTCGCCAAGGCCTATGGCGAGCAGCTTCTGATCGAGAACCTGTCGTTCCGCCTGCCGCCCGGCGGCATCGTCGGCGTCATCGGCGCCAACGGCGCCGGCAAGACCACGCTCTTCCGCATGATCACCGGCCAGGAAAACCCCGACCGCGGCACCATCCGCATCGGCGAGACGGTGAAACTCGGCTATGTCGACCAGTCGCGCGACACGCTCGCCGCCGGCAAGACCGTGTTCGAGGAAATCTCCGACGGGCAGGACGAGATCGACCTGACGCGGCGCAAGATGCCGAGCCGCGCCTATTGCTCGCTGTTCAATTTCCGCGGCTCCGATCAGCAGAAGAAGGTGGGGCAGCTTTCGGGCGGCGAGCGCAACCGCGTGCACCTCGCCAAGATGCTCAAGACCGGCGCCAACGTCATCCTGCTCGACGAGCCGACCAACGATCTCGACGTCGATACGCTGCGCGCGCTCGAGGAGGCGCTGCTCGATTTTCCCGGCTGCGCCGTCGTGGTCACGCATGACCGCTGGTTCCTCGACCGCATCGCCACGCACATCCTCGCCTTCGAGGGGATGAGCGCGGTCCTGTGGTTCGAGGGCAATTACGCCGATTACGAAGCCGACCGCAAGCGCCGCCTCGGCGCCGAGGCCGAGCACCCGCACCGCATCCGCTACAAGCCGCTGACGCGCGCCTGAGCGCAGCTCGCGCTCGCGTCCGCGCTCAGTGCGTGGCGGCGTCGGCGGTGCCGGCCATGCCGAGCCGCTCGGCGAAGACGCGGTTCAAGGACGCGACCGTGCCGCCGTTCCGCTGGATCACCGCGGCGATCTCGTCGCGCTCGGTCAGCGCCATGCTCACGCCCTCGACGTCGATATCGAGGATCTTGTAGGCGCCATCCTTGTGCCCGACGCGCCAGTCGAGCTTGAGCGGCGGCGCGCCCGCGGCACTGACGATCTCGGTCGTCACCACCGCGCCCTGGCCCTCGTCGCGCGCGCCGGTGACCTTGACCTGCTCGCCGGAATAACCCTTGAAGCGCGAGGCATAGGTCTGCACCACCCAGCGCTCGAACAACTGCGCGAAGGCCTGGCGCTGGTCGTCGCTGGCCGCCGTCCAATAGCGGCCGAGCACATAGCGGGCGATGCGCGGCATGTCGAAGCCGCGCTGCAGCAGCGCCTCGAAGCGCGCCTGCCGGTCCTGGTCGCTGAGGCTCTCGTCCTTGATGACGACGAGCGCGTCGGAGACGAGGCTGTCGACGAAGCCGGCCGGGCTTTGCGGCCCGTCCGCCCGCGCGACCCCCAGCCCGGCCAAAAGGACGGCGACAATCATTAACTTGCGCATCACAACCCCCGGCGCATCCCGCAGTCTTCCCTTGTATCAAATCTCGCCGCTGGGCGGGTAGGCGCCAGTCCGGTTATCCCCACAATTCACACGGTGTAACAACCACCGCGATCACGCGTTCGTCCCTGGTTCACGGAACATTCCAGGGTGCAACTGCGGCGTGTCGTTCCGGCGGTTGGGGTTGTCCTCGCGTTCTGTTTCCGGAAATGGATATTTCGCGGTCCCAGCCGCGAAGTGCAATGCCACACAGGATATAATGTCAAAATTGCACATTCCCCTTTGTATGTTTGGGATAACGAAAAAGTATCTGATAGGAATAAGTATGCATTGCACGCGTTTGGGGCTTGACTCATAGTTTAAGTCCTATGGGCGCAACGTCCGTTGACCTGTTTCGTAGCGGGAACAACACGTCGGCTGGTCTTGACAAAGTTCGCACACCATCGAACGACGCAGATCCAGATGTCGATACCTTCCTCGACGCAAGCAGCACTGAATGGGTCACGGCGAACGGCAAGGGCGTGTCAACCGACGACGCTCCAAAGCCGACATACCGTGGGCCGGCTTACCAACTCCCGAAGGGTTCACCATATTCGGACGACCTTATCGTCTGGGAAGACGACCCTGGGCATTGGACATGGTCTCCGGCACGTGACATGCCACTCGATGCTTACAAAGCGATCCTGTGGGACGCGAACGCAAACTTCGTGAAAGTCTAAATATCGGTGGAGATGCACATGGCAATTTTCTCCCCGAATGCGCGGCAGCTGATCGACCGCGCCGTGGCAACCACCGATCCTCACCACCGCAACGTCTGGCAGCAATGGGTTAGAGCGAACCCGGAGGTAAGGCACCCTGGCGAGGATTGGCGTGGAGCCGCTCGAACACTTCCATTTGCGGTCGTTGCGGCGGCATTCTACGCGCTCGAAGAAATGGCACGGCGCTATCGGAATGAATTGGAATGGCCGAACTTGTCAGAAGACAGAATTTCCTGCCTTGACAATGATCTAAGCCACATTGAGTCGGTCGAAAAATTTCTCGTCTACGCCGCGCAAGAGCAACAGCGCGCATAGCCCTTCTTCGGTTGGTTCCTGGGCTTCTTCGGCGGCACGATCTTCTTGAGCGCCCGCTCAAATCCTTGGCCAATCTAATCTGCGTCGAGTTCGCGCGCGGTCTCAGTGAAGCGGCGCGAGCGCTCTGCCTCGGAGATTTGAGGCAGGATGCGAGATCGGTTTCCACTTGCAGAACTATATGCGAATATGTTTATATGCCGAGGTAGGTAACTCCTCAGCCAAGGGCGTCGTGCCATGGAACAGCTTCTGGCCGCCTTGCGCGCCGCCGCCGAGCCGACCCGGCTCCGGCTTCTGGCGCTGTGCGCCGAGGGCGAGCTGACCGTGAGCGAGCTGACCGACATTCTCGGCCAGAGCCAGCCGCGCGTGTCGCGCCACCTGAAACTGCTGTGCGAGGCCGGGCTGCTCGACCGCTTCCGCGAGGCCAACTGGGTGTTCTATCGCCTGGCGCGCGGCGGCGCGCGCGGCGCGGCCGAGCGGCTCGTCGCCATGCTGCCGGCCGAGGACCCGGTCGTGGCGCTCGACCGCGAGCGGCTCGACCAGGTGAAGCGGCAGCGGCGCGCCGCGGCCGAAGCCTATTTCCGCACCAACGCGCAAGACTGGGACCGCATCCGCGCGCTCCATATCGGCGAGCGCGAGGTCGAGGCGGCGCTGGTCGAGCTCCTGGCCGACGAGCCGATCGACGACCTGCTCGACATCGGCACCGGCACCGGGCGCGTGCTCGAAGTGATGGCGCCGCGCGTCGAGCGCGCGCTCGGCGTCGATCTGTCGCGCGAGATGCTCGCCGTGGCGCGCGTCAATCTCGAGCGCGCGGGCGCGCGCAACTGCGCCATCCGCCAGGGCGACATGTATCAGCTCCCGGCGCCGGGCGGCTCGTTCGACGCCGTCGTCATCCACCAGGTGCTGCATTACGCCGAGCACCCGGCCGCGCCATCGCCGAGGCCGCGCGCGTGCTGCGCCCGGGCGGGCGGCTCGTCGTCGCCGATTTCGCGCCGCACGAGCTCGAATTCCTGCGCACCGAGCATGCGCACCGCCGCCTCGGCTTCGCCGACGGCGAGATCATGGAGTTTTGCCGCGAGGCCGGGCTTGCGCCGCTGCAGCCGGTGCATCTGCCGGGCGAGAAGCTCACCGTCGTGCTGTGGCTGGCGCGGAAGGACGGCGCCGCGCGCGCCGGCGAGGCGGCGCGGGCGCGCGAGGCCGTGCGATGACGCGGCCCGCCGTCTCGTTCGAGTTCTTCCCGCCCAAGAATGCCGAGATGGAAGAACGGCTGTGGCAGACGGTGCAGCGGCTCGCGCCGCTCGGCCCGCGCTTCGTCTCGGTGACCTACGGCGCCGGCGGCTCGACGCGCGAGCGCACGCACGCGACCGTCACGCGCATCCGCGAGGAGACCGCGGCTCGAGCCCGCGGCGCATCTGACTTGCGTCGGTGCCTCGCGCGCCGAGATCGACGAGGTGGCGCGGCTCTATTGGGATGCGGGCATCCGCCATCTCGTGGCCTTGCGCGGCGACCCGCCGCCGGGCGAACGCTATGCGCCGCATGCCGACGGCTATGCCTATGCCAGCGATCTCGTCGCCGGGAGTGCTGCGCGCGGCACCGTTCGAGGTGAGCGTCGCGGCCTATCCCGAAACCCACCCCGAGGCGGCGAGCGCCGCAGCCGATCTCGCCAATCTGAAGCGCAAGATCGACGCCGGCGCCACGCGCGCCATCACGCAGCTTTTCTTCGACGCCCGAGATTTTCCTGCGCTTCCGCGACCGCGCGCAGGACGCCGGCATCACCGTGCCGATCGTGCCGGGCATATTGCCGGTGACGAATTTCGCGCAGGTGCGGAAATTCGCGGCCGCATGCGGCGCGAGCCTGCCGGCCTCGATGATGCAGCTCTTCGACGGGCTCGACGACGATCCCGAGACGCGGCGCCTCGTCGCCGCCTCGATCGCCGCCGAGCAATGCCGCCGGCTCCAGGCCGAGGGCGTCGAGGAGTTCCACTTCTACACGCTCAACCGCGCCGAGCTGATCGTCGCCATCTGCCGCATGATCGGCGCTTTCCGCCAAGGAAGCGGCGCCGGCGGGCTGAGATGGCGCATATCCTCGATCTCCTGGCCGAGCGCGTGCTCCTGTGCGACGGCGCCATGGGCACCGAGGTGCAGGCGCTGGCGCTCGACATCGAGCGCGATTTCCGCGGCTGCGAGAATTTCATCGACGTGCTGTGCCTGACCCGGCCCGACGTGGTGCGCGACATCCATCTGGGCCATCTGCGCGCCGGCGCCGACGCGGTCGAGACCAACAGCTTCGGCGGCTCGCCGATCACGCTCGGCGAGGCGGGGCTCGGCGATGAGGCGCTTCTCGCTCAACCGCCGCGCCGCCGAGATCGCGCGCGAGGCGGTGGCGGAGCGTGGCGCGGCGACGGGCGGCCGCGCTTCGTCTTCGGCGCGGTCGGGCCGGGCACGCGGCTGCCGAGCCTTGGGCCATATCGACTATGCGCCGCTCGAAGATGCGCTGGCGGTGCAATGCCAGGGCCTGGTCGCAGGCGGCGTCGATGCCATCCTGATCGAGACCTGCCAGGACCCGCTGCAGATCAAGGCGGCGGTCAACGGCGCCAAGCGCGCGCGCGGGGGCAAGGACATCCCGATCTTCGTCCAGGTGACGGTCGAGACGACCGGCACGCTGCTCGTCGGCGCCGACATCGCCGCCGCGGCGACCGTGGTCGATGCGTTGGACGTGCCGCTCATCGGCATCAACTGCGCCACCGGCCCCAAGGAAATGACCGAGCATGTGCGCTGGCTCTCCGAGAACTGGCCGCGGCTCATCTCGGTGCAGCCCAATGCCGGCCTGCCCGAGCTGCACGAGGGCCACGCGCATTATCCGCTGTCGCCGGACGAGCTGGCGCACTGGCAGGAGCGCTTCGTCGGCGAGTTCGGCGTCAACCTGATCGGCGGCTGCTGCGGCTCGACCAGCAGCCACATCGCCGCGCTCGATAGCATGCTGCGGCGGCTCGCCTATGGCGGCGAGCGGCCGCGGCCCAAATCGCGCAAAAGCGTGTGGGTCCCGGGCCTCGCCTCGCTCTTCGCCCAGGTGCCGCTGCGGCAGGAGAACGCCTATCTCTCGATCGGCGAGCGCTGCAACGCCAACGGCTCGAAGCGTTTCCGGCAGATGCAGGAAAAGGGCGACTGGGACGGCGTCGTCGCCATGGCGCGCGAACTCGCCGAGGAAGGCTCGCACGCGATCGACCTGTGCACCGCCTATGTCGGGCGCGACGAGAGCGCCGACATGAGCGCGGCGGTGAAGCGCATGCGCGGCGCGATCGCGGCGCCGCTCGTCATCGATTCGACCGAGCTCAACGTGCTCGAGGCGGCGCTCCAGCTCTATGGCGGCAAGGCGGTCATCAACTCGGTCCATTTCGAGGACGGCGAAGCGAGCGCGGGCAAGCGCCTGGAGCTGGCGCGCCGCTTCGGCGCCGCGGTGATCGCGCTCACCATCGACGAGCAGGGCATGGCGAAGGACGCAGGCGCGAAGCTCGCGCTCGCGCGCCGGCTGCACGATTTCGCCTGCGGCACGTACGGGCTGGCGCCGTCCGACCTGCTGATCGATCCGCTGACCTTCACGATCTGCACCGGCAACGACGACGACCGCAGGCTCGGCATCGAGACGCTCGACGGCATCGCCGCGATCGCCCAGGACTTGCCGGAATGCCAGATCGTCCTCGGGCTCAGCAACATCTCGTTCGGGCTTTCGCCGGCGGCGCGCAGCGTGCTCAACTCGGTCTATCTCGACCATGCCGTGCGGCGCGGCATGCACGGCGCCATCATCCATGTCTCGAAGATCGTGCCGCTGCACCAGATCCCCGAGCGCGAGGTGAATGCTGCGGAAGACCTGATCTTCGACCGGCGGCGACCGGGCTTCGATCCGCTCGAAGCCTTCATCGCCCTCTTCGGCGACCGCAAGGAGGCGAAGTGCGCCGGCAGGAAGCGCGCGGACGCGGTCGAGGAGCGCCTGAAGCAGCGCATCGTCGACGGCGAGCGGCCGGGCCTCGAGGACGATCTGACGGAGGCGCTCCTGACCTACGATCCGCTGCACATCATCAACACCTTCCTCCTCGACGGCATGAAGGTGGTGGGCGATCTCTTCGGCGCGGGCAAGATGCAGCTTCCCTTCGTGCTGCGCTCGGCCGAGGTGATGAAGGCGGCGGCCTCGTTCCTCGAGCCCTTGATGGAAAAGGCCGCGGGGCCGAAGCGCGGCAAGATCGTGCTCGCGACCGTCAAGGGCGACGTGCACGACATCGGCAAGAACCTGGTCGACATCATCCTCACCAACAACGGCTACGAGGTGGTGAACCTCGGCATCAAGCAGCCGCTCGCCAACATCCTCGACGCGGCGCAGAAGCACGCGGCCGATGCGATCGGCATGTCCGGCCTGCTCGTCAAGTCGGCCGCGGTGATGCGCGAGAATCTGGCCGAGATGGCGCGCCAGGGCTTGACGGTGCCGGTGCTCTTGGGCGGCGCGGCGCTGACGCGGCGCTATGTCGAGGAGGATTGCGCCTCATCCTATGGCGCGGGCGCGGTGGCCTATGCGCGCGACGCGTTCGACGGGCTTGGCGCTCATGGACCAGGTCGCGCGCAAGTCGTTCGCCGAGAACGCGCGGGCCGCGAAGACGGCGCGCGCGGCGAAGCCGCAGAACCGCGCGCGCACATTGGGCCGCGCGTGCGATGCGGCGGCGGCGGCGCTCAGGCCGATCGACCTCGAGGAATTGCGCGTGCGACGCGCCGAGCTGTCGCGCGGGCTCGCCGTGCCGGCGCCGCCCTTCTGGGGCACGCGCGTCGTCGCCGATCGTGCCGGTGCGGGCGCTCCTGCCTTATCTCAACGAGCGCATGCTCTATCAATTCCACTGGGGCTACCGCAAGGACGGGCGCACGCTCGCCGAATACCGGCGTCTGGGCCAGGCAGGAGCTGCGGCCCATCCTCGACACCCTGCTCGATCGCGTCATCGCCGAGGACATTCTCCAGCCGCGCGCGGTCTATGGCTATTTCCCGCTGCGCCGCCGAGGGCAACGACGTGATCCTCTACGGCGCGGACGGCAAGCAAGCTCGCGCGCTTCGCCTTCCCGCGCCAGGCCAAGGAAGGCGGCCTGTGCATCGCCGATTTCTTCCGCGACGCGAGCGACAGCGCGCGCGACGTGATCGGCCTCCAGGCGGTGACGATCGGCCAGAACGCATCCGACACGGCGCGGCGCTGGTTCGCGCAAGACCGCTACCAGGATTACCTCTATCTGCACGGGCTCGGCGTCGAGATGGCGGAGGCCTTGGCCGAGGCGATCCACGCGCGCATCCGCGCCGAATTGGGCTTCGCCGATCCGGCCGCGCCCGACCAGGAAGCGCTGTCGCGCCAGGCCTATCGCGGCAGCCGCTATTCCTTCGGCTATCCCGCCTGCCCCAATCTCGCCGACCAGCGCCCGCTCCTGGAGCTGCTCGGCGCCGAGCGCATCGGCCTTTCCTTGAGCGAGGAGGATCAGCTCGAGCCCGAGCAATCGACCTCGGCCATCGTCGTCATCCACCCGCAGGCAAAGTATTTCTCGGTCTAGCGGCGAGGCGCCGGTAGACCGGCTTCGAGAATGCCGGCAGCACGAAGATCGGCAACTGCACCACGGCGAAGAACAGCAGCAGCTCGGACGCCGTGCCGGACGGCAGGTTTGCCCACACGAGCGCGATATTGTGGCTGCCGCCGATGAGGCCGGCGGTGAGCGCAGCACCGCGCTCGAGGCGCGCGAACAGGAGAAAGCTCAACCCTTGCAGGAGGGCGCTCGCCGCGGTCGCGGCGGCGGCGTAGAGCAGCACGCGCGCCGGGTCGGCCGCGAGCACCCGCGTCATGCCGTCCATCACCGCGACGCAGAAGAGCAGCAGCAGCATCACGTTGAGGCCCGAGACGGCGTCGCGGTTGGCGGCGATGCGCGCGGGACCGATGAGCGCGCGCGCGAGGCCCGCGAGCGCTGCCGCGCCTAGCACGAACAGTGCGAGATTGAGCGTCAGATGCAGGATCGAGATGTCGAGCGGCAATCCGATGAGGCCCAAGACGAGCGGCGGCAATGACAGCGGCGTCAGGAACGTGCCGAGCGCCCAGACGAGCAGCGCCAAGGCCGGGTCGAGGCCGAGCAGCGCCGCGATCGCCGGGACCGAGATGAGCGGCGGCGACGCCGCCCACAGCACGAGCGCAGCGGCCAGCGGCGGCGGCATCGGCAGGACATGCACTGCCGCCGCGACGGCGATCGGCGCGCCCAGCATCGTCCATGCGATCACGAGCGCGAGCCGCACCGGCTTCTTCAGGTGCGCCGCGAGCGCGCGCCAATCGACGCCGATCAGGGTCGATGCGGTCAGCAGGAAGACGAAGGTCGAAAGCAGCGGCCGCAACAGCGCGGCCAAAGGCGGCACGGCCAGGCCTACGAAGAACCCGGCCGCGAGCAGCACCGTGCCGCGGCGGCCGCAGAAGGCGAGGAAGCGGATCATCTTCCCCTCGTCATGGCCGGGCTGACCGCCGGCCATTGCACGTCGAGCGCACGAGCTTTTCAACCTGAGCCATTTGCCGTCGTTCCCGCGCAAGCGGGAACCCAGTGTAAGCGACGTGCAGCTCACCTGGGCCCCCGCTTTCGCGGGCGACGGTTTATGGATTCATCCGGCGCAATTCGAGTCTAGAAGCCGACGACGATCTTGCCGAAATGCCGGCCTGCTTCGATCGCCGCCACGGCTGCGCCCGCTTCCTCGAAGCGATAGCGGCGCTCGTCGAGCGCCGGACGGATGCGGTGCAGCTCGATCGCGCGCACCATCGCCTCGAAGGCGTCGCGCGGGCCCAAGCGTCACGCCGTCGAGGCGCAGGCTCTGCGTCACGACGCGGCCCGAGATCGAGCGCCGCCTCGGCGCCGGCGAGCACGCCGATCAGCGCCACCATGCCGCCCGGGCGCACCGCGCGCAGCGATTGCGCCAGCGTGCCGGCGCCGCCCACCTCGATGACGAGATCGGCGCCCTCGGGCGCGATCTTGCGCACGGCGCGGCTCCATTCCGGCTCGGCGCGATAGTCGATCACGTGATCGGCGCCCATCTGTTCGGCCCGCGCGCGTTTCTCGGCGCTGCCCGAGGTGAGGATGGCGACGGCGCCCGCCGCTTGCGCGAACTGCAGCGCGAACAGCGAGACCCCGCCCGTCCCCTGCGTCACCATGACTTCGCCGGGCTTGAGCCGCGCGGCGCCGAGCGCGCTCCACGCCGTCACCGCGGCGCACGGCAGCGCCGCCGCCTCTTCCGCGCTGTAGAAGGACGGCGCCTTGACCAGATCCGCCTCGCTGACCGCCATCAGCTCGCGCATGACGCCGTCGCGCGGGCCACCCAGAAGCGCCTCGCGATGCTCCTGGCGCAACGGGCCGGCGTGCCAGCCCGGCATGATGATGGGGCAAACGAGATCGCCCTCGGCAAAGCGAGTGGCCCCCGGCCCGCGCGCCACGACGCGGCCCGCCCCGTCCGAGAGCGGAATGAGCGGCAGCGTGCCGGACAGCCGGCCATAGCCGCGCTTCAGCACCACCGCGTCGCGATAATTGACCGACGCGGCTGCCATGCGCAGCAGAACCTCGCCCGGCCCGGCAACGGGATCGGGCCGCGTTCCTTCCCGGATATGCTCGAGGCCCCAGTCGACAAGCTCCATCACCCGCATCGCGATCCTCCGCCCCAACCCTGTTATACCGTGCCCACAACTCTGCCCACGACCCACTTGAACCCGGCCCACCGGGAATGAGACTGTCATGGCGTCGAGCGAGAGGAACCATCATGCCGGGACGAGGGATCGGATGAGCTTCACGTCGCGCCAATTCCGCGACGCCCTCGGGCTCTTCCCGACCGGCATCGCCGTGGTCACCGCCGGGCTCGAGGACGGCAGCGTCGGCGGCCTCACCGTCAATTCCTTCACCTCGCTGTCGCTCGACCCGCCGCTCGTGCTGGTGGCGCTCGCGCGCTCGATCTCGAGCTTCGCGATCTTCGAGCGCGCCTCGCACTTTGCCGTGAGCGTCCTGCGCGAGGACCAGCGCCACGTCTCGGCCACCTTCGCCAAGAGCGACGTGGCGAAATGGCACAGCGGCCACCACCGCAGCGGCGAGCGCGCGCCCATCATCCATCCCAATCTCGCCGCCTTCGAATGCGAGGTCCATGCCCGCCACGACGGCGGCGACCACATGATCCTGGTCGGGCGCGTGCTGTCGCTCGAGGCGCAGGGCGGCGACGCGACGCGGCCGCTCCTTTACTTCCGCGGGCAATATCGCGAGCTGACCGAGGAAGCCGAGCCCGCGCCGTTCCGGCTCGAAGGCTGGTAGGGGAGCAAGGCCCTGCCGGCCATCGTTAGCTAGGCATGCCGTCGCTCACCATTCCGCTCGAAAAGCTCGCCTTCCTCGTCGTCAAGGCGCACGAGGTCGATGCCGAAGTCGAGCCGGTCAACCCGGAAGACGCCTCGGACCAGGCCGACGACGACGAGCGCCAGGTGCTCGAGGACCGCGAGGAGAACGGCGCCTACCAGGAGCTGCACGACGCGCTCATCGCGCTCAACAGCGACGAGCTCGACGAAGTGGCGGCGCTGCGCCTCGTCGGCCGCGGCGATTACGACGGCGCCGAGTGGGACGACGCGCTCGCCGCCGTGCGCGAGGCGCCGGAGGAACGATTGCCGCGGCGGCTCGTCGCCGACCCGCTGCTCGGGACCTATCTCGAAGACGCGCTCGACGCGCTCGGATACTCGCTCGAGGATTTGGAGCGCGACCACCTTTAGTCATGTCGCCGATTACGGCGTGATGCCGGCGCCGGCGCGCTGCTCGGCGGGCTTCTCCTGCAGCACCAGATTGTGCGCCGTGTTGACGAGCGCGATGTGCGAGAAGGCCTGCGGGAAATTGCCGAGGAGGCGGCGCCCCACCGGATCGTATTCCTCGGACAGGAGGCCCACATCGTTGGCGAGGCCGGCGATGCGTTGGAACATCGCCTGCGCCTCGGCGCGGCGGCCGAGCATGATGTAATTGTCGGCGAGCCACAGGCTGCACGCGATGAACACGCCTTCGCCCGCGGGGAGCCCGTCGGGATCCCGCTCGGTGTCGTAGCGCATCACCATGCCGTCAAACATGAGGTGCTTCTCGATCGCCGCGACCGTGCCTTTGACGCGCGCATCGCCGGGCGGCAGAAAACCCACGAGCGGAATGAGCAGCAGGCTCGCGTCGAGGTGGTCGCTGCCGTAATACTGCGTGAAGGAGCCGAGCGTGGGATTGAAGCCGCGGCGCAGCACCTCGTCGCGGATTTCGCCGCGCAGCTTCTTCCAGCGCTCGACCGGGCCTTCGAGCCCGCTGCGCTCGACCGCCTGCACGGCGCGGTCGAACGCGACCCACGCCATCACCTTCGAATGGGTGAACTCGCGGCGGCCGTTGCGCACTTCCCAGATGCCTTCGTCGGGCTGGCGCCAGATCGTCTCGAGGTGGTCGAGGAGCGAGCGCTGCAAGGCCCAGCCGTCCGCGTCGGGCGGCATGTCTTGCGACATGCGGGCGATGTGGAGCGCGTCCATCACCTCGCCATAGACATCGAGCTGAAGCTGCTCGTGCGCGGCATTGCCGACGCGCACCGGGCGCGAGCCCTCGTAGCCCTTGAGCCACGGCAGCTCGAACTCGGAAAGCCGGCGCTCGCCGCGGATGCCGTACATGATCTGCATCTGCGCGGCGCTGCCGGCGACGGCGCGCAGGAGCCAGTCGCGCCAGCACGCCGCCTCCTCGTAATAGCCGCCGTTCATCAGCGCGAGCAGCGTGAAGGTCGCGTCGCGCAGCCAGCAGAAGCGATAGTCCCAGTTGCGCGCGCCGCCGAGCGCTTCGGGCAGCGACGTGGTCGGCGCGGCGACGATCGCGCCGGTGGGCGCGTCGGTGAGCGCCTTCAAGGTGATGAGCGAGCGGCACACGATCGAGTGGTGCAGCGCCGCAATCGGTCGTGCGCCCGGTCCATTCGCGCCAGAACGCCTCCGTGTCCTCGAGCGCGGCCAGCGGGTCGATCGCCTGCGGCAGCGGCCGGTGCGAGGGGCCGTAGGTCATGACGAAGGGCACGCGCTCGCCCTTCGCCACGGTGAAGCGGCCGACGCTCTTCAGCCCTTCGCCGTGCAGCCGGATCGGCGTGCGCAGCACCGTCATGTCGGGCCCGGCGATGGCCTTCAGCGTGCCGTCCTCGAGGCGCCGCACCCACGGCACGATGCTGCCGTAGTCGAAGCGCAGGATCAGCTCGGTGTGCATCGCGACCTTGCCGCGCCGGCCCTCGACGATGCGCACCACGTCGGACGCGTTGCCGCGCGGCGGCATGAAGTCGATGAGCGCGACGACGCCGTCCGCGGTCTCGAACTCGGTCTCGAGGATGAGCGTGTTGGGACGGTAGCGCCGGCTTATCCGCGCGGCCCCGTGCGGCGCGATGAGCCAGCGGCCGTTCTGCTCGGTGCCGAGGAGGGCGGCAAAGCACGCGCCGCTGTCGAAGCTCGGCCAGCACAGCCAGTCGATCGAGCCGTCGCGCGCAACGAGCGCCGCCGTCTGGCAATCGCCGATGAGGGCGTAATCCTCGAGCGGGCGGCTCATGTGCTGGAGAACGATAAAGGCGCCCGATCGTGCCCGCCCGCATGCGGGGAACGCCCGCCTCAACCGTGGCGTTTACCCTCGTCCGCAGCAGGGCGAGCGCACGCCATGAGCGCGCTCAACGCGCACTACGACGACACCTACTACGCCGCCTGGGCCAGGACCGGCGATTTCGCCGCCGTGGCCAATCTGCGCAAATTCGCGCGCTTCATCGAGCCGCGCCACGTGGTGGCGGATTTCGGCTGCGCCGGCGGCCGCATGCTGATGAATTTCGCGTGCCGGCAGCGCGTCGGCGTCGAGATCAATCCGGTCGCCGCGGCCGAGGCGCGCGCGCACGGCGTCGAGGTGTTCGCCTCGGTCGACGAGCTCGTGCCCGAGAGCATCGACGTGTTCGTGTCGGACAACGCGCTCGAGCATGTCGATTTTCCGCTCGCGGTGCTGCGCGGGGTCCATCGCGCCTTGCGGCCGGGCGGCGTGGCCGTGTTCGTCGTGCCGTGCGAGCACATCCTGATGCGCTATCGCGCCGACGATTTCGACCAGCACCTCCATTCGTGGTCGCCGGGCGCGCTCGGCAACCTGTTCAAGCGCGCGGGCTTCGCGGTCGTCGAGTCGCGCCCTTACATCCACCGCTGGCCGCCCGGATTCGCGGCGCTGCAAAGGCTGATCGGCTGGCGCCTCTGGCACGTCGCCGCGCACGTCTATGGCGGCCTCTACTGGCCGCTCATCCAAGTGCGCACGGTCGGCCGGAAGGCGTGAGCCCGCCTCATTTCGGGCGCCAGGTGAAGACCGACGAGACGGCGTAGTTCCACACCACGCCGACGAGCGCGCCGGCGAGCCCGGCGAGCCACCACGAGTAATGATCCCGGAACGCGATCGAGGCGATGCCGACGCCGGCGGCGGCGCCCATGGCGCAGATGGCGTAGAACGAGAGCAGGCCGGTGAAGAAGCGGTAGCCGCGCAAGCGCTTGTCGCGATATGTCAGCAGATTGTTCAGCGCGAAGTTGCTGGTCATGGCGGCGATGGTCGCAACCGTCTGCGCGACCGGGAACGGCGCCGCGAACAGCATGAGGCGGAGCATCGCGAGATTGACGACGATGCCCGAGCTGCCGACCGCGCCGAACAGGACGAAGCGGGTCGGCACGAAGCGGCCGAACAGCTTGTCCATGAGCAGCATCAGGTATTCCCACACGACGAGCGTATCGAGCTTGCTTTCGCCGTGGATGCGCTGGCGGAACCGGTACGGCAGCTCCTTGAAGCGGTACGGCTCGGGCGTCGAGGCGAAGAGGTCCAAGAGGATCTTGAAGCCCTGGCCGGAGAGCCGCCGCACGGCGCGGTCGAAGGACGCGCGCCGGATCACGAAGAAGCCGCTCATCGGGTCGCTGAGCTCGGCCGAGACGACGAGGCGCGCGAGGCGGGTCGCGACGCCGCTGATGCGGACGCGCTCCTTGTCCCATTCGCCGACCGTGCCGCCTTCGGCGTAGCGCGAGCCGACGACGATATCGAGATCCTCGGCCTTGGCCGTCGCCAGCATGCGCGGCAGCAGGGTCTCGTCGTGCTGCATGTCGGCGTCGATGACGGCGACATAAGGCGCGCTCGTCGAAAGGATGCCCTCGATCACCGCGGTCGAGAGGCCGCGCCGCCCGATCCGGTGCAGGCAGCGGATATGCGAGTCGCGGCGCGCCAGGTCGCGCACCGCGCCGGCGGTGCCGTCCGGCGAGTTGTCGTCGACATAGATCACTTCCCAGGCGATCCCGGCGAGGCAGGCGTTGAGCCGTTCGACCAGCGGCTCGACATTGTCGCGCTCGTTGAAGCTCGGCACGATCACGGCGAGCTCGACCGCGGCCGTCGCGGTCCCGGGCGATCCCGGCGCTATCAGCACTTTGGACACTCAGCCCTTCTTTCCGGCGATGCGGTCGCGCCGCACGATGGCGCGCACGTGGCGGCCTTTCATGACGAGCTTGCCGCCCTGATGCGCCTCGACCTCGAAGGTGATGCGGCGGCCCTCGGCCGAAGCGACCTTCACGGTGGCGACGATCGGGCTGCCGAGAAAGGCCGCGGCCACGTGATCGACCTCGACGCGCGTCCCGACCGAGACTTCGCCCTCCTCGACGAAGGGCAGGATGGCGCGATGGCTCGTCTGCTCGAGAAAGCCGATGAGCGCCGGCGTGCTCACGACCTCGTTATTGCCGACGACCGAGGCGGTGTGCCGCTCCTCCGGATTGAATTCGAGCGTGTTCGCTCGCCCAAGCGGGATGTCCTTCATCGCGATGCGCCCCAGCCGGTTTCGCGCGCCCTGCTATGCCCTGAGCGCGGGCGGGGCGCAAGCCTTACCGTTCCCGGCGCGTCAAATCCGTCAGCAGCTTGGTCGCCTCGTCCTTGTCGATGAGGGTCGCGGCGCCGCACCAGGCGCAGGTGAAGAACGTGTTCTCCTGGACCCAGCGCACCGGCTTCTGCGTCTGGCGCTGGCAGCGCGGACAGGAGAGCGGCAGGGTGTCGTCCGAGTCCATCGTCCGCAAACCGCAGGTGTGGCAGGGCCGGAGTCAACGCCGCGCCGGCGGCGAAGTTCATTGCCACGGCGCGGCGAGAGCCGCCACAATCCGCCGCCATGATCCCGGTGACGCGCGACATCGCGCTCGACGAGCGCGCGATCGAGGAGCATTTCATCCGCGCCTCGGGCCCGGGCGGCCAGAACGTCAACAAGGTCGCCACGGCCGTGCAGCTGCGCTTTACGATCGCGCAGGCGGGGCTTGCCGACGCGGTGCGCGCGCGCGTCATAAAGCTCGGCGGGCGGCGGGTGTCGCAAGAGGGCGTCCTGATCATCACCGCGGCGCGCTTCCGCTCGCAGGAGCGCAACCGGGCCGATGCGCTCGAGCGGCTCGTCATGCTGGTGCGGCGCGCGGCCGAGCCGGTGCCGGTGCGCCGGCCGACACGCCCGAGCAAAGCCGCGGCCGAGCGCCGGCGCCGGGACAAGGCGCGGCGCGCCCGGCAAAAGCGGCTTCGCGCCGGATTGCGCGGCGATTTGGAATAGCGTCGCCCCACCCTTCCGCGCGACGCCGGGCGCGGCTAGGATGGAGGCGTGGCGGGCGCGCTGCGCCGCCCCTCCGACCCAAGGGAGTGTCCTATGTCGACCACGAGCGATTGGGAAATCCCGGCCCATGCCCAGCCGAAGCAAGAGGACTGGACGTTCGATCTCGACCGCACGCTCGATCCGGTGCTGACGCTGCGGGCGGCGATCCCGGCCGACGCGTTCACCGCCGGCACGCTCGGCACCGAGCGCGGCGGCAACGCCGTCGTGATCCGCGCCGACGGGCTCGTGCTGACGATCGGCTATCTCATCACCGAGGCCGACACGATCTGGCTCAACACCAATGACGGCCGCGCCGTGCCGGGGCATGTGCTGGGCTACGACCAGGAGACCGGATTCGGCCTCGTGCAGGCGCTCGGCAAGCTCAACATTCCGCCGCTGCCCTTGGGCCGCTCGGGCCGCGTCCGGGTCGGCGACCGCGCCATCGTCGCCGGCGGCGGCGGACGCCAGCACGCCGTCACGGCGCGCATCGCGGCCAAGCAGGAATTCGCCGGATATTGGGAATACCTGCTCGACGAGGCGATCTTCACCAGCCCGGCCCACCCCAACTGGGGCGGCGCCGCGCTCATCGTGAGCGACGGCACGCTCGCCGGGATCGGCTCGCTCCACCTGCAGCAGGCGCGCGAGCATGGGCCGCCCGAGCACCTCAACATGATCGTGCCGATCGATCTCCTGCCGCCGATCCTCGACGATCTGACCAAGCTCGGCCGGCCCGGCCATCCGCCGCGGCCGTGGCTCGGCCTCTATGCCACCGAGGTCGAGGACAAGGTCGTGGTGGCGGGCCTGTCCAACACCGGCCCGGCCAAGCGCGCCGGCCTCAAGATGGGCGACATCCTGCTCGCGGTCGGCGGCGACGAGATCAAGGACCTCGCCTCGCTCTATCGCGGCATCTGGCGCTCGGGCTCGGCCGGGGCGAAGGTGCAGATGCTGGTCTATCGCGACGGGCGCACCATCGACCTCGACGTCAAGTCGGCCGACCGCAGCAGTTTTTTGAAAAGCCCGAGCCTGCACTGAAGCGGCGGAAGTTCGTCACGCCGTCTGCGCCGGCGTGCGCGCGGTCTCGGGCTTGTCGCCGAAGATCGCGCCCTCGGACGCCGCGTCGGCGAGATTGGCGCCGTTCAGATCGGCGCGCGTCAAATCGGCATTGTCGAGGTTCGAGCGCGACAGATCGGCGCCCGCCAGCTTCGCGTGATTGAGCCGCGCGCCGTCGAGATTGGCGCCGCCCAGTTTCGCGCCCTCGAGATTGGCGGGATAGTCGAACTTGCCGTTGCCGACATTGTCGAGCGGCGAGAGGTTGGCGCGGACGAGCGACGCGCCGGCAAGGTGCGCGCGCACCAGCTTCGCCCCGCGCAGATCGGCGCGGTCGAGCAGCGCATCGCGCAGATCGGCCAATGACAGATCGCACATGGCGAGCGACGCGCGCGACAGATCGGCGCCGCGCAGGACGACGCGCGCGAGATTGGCGAGCGCGAGATTGGCGGCGCGCAGATCGCGGCCGGCGAGATCGCATCCGGTCAAGACGGCGCGGCGGCCGTTCTTGCCCTTGGTGTCGAGCCAGAGCGCGTGGAGGCGCAGCACCTCGCGCATGTCCTCGGGCGAGATCTCGCGCAGATCGTCGCCCGTGAGCTGCAGGCATTTCGCCGTCTGCAGGCTTTTGGGATCGACCACCGCGCCGCTGATGTCGACGTCGCGCATCTCGGCGCCGGCGAGCTTCGCCCCGCTCAGGACCGCGCCGCGCAGCGTCGCGCCATCGAGATTGGCGCCGGCGAGATTGGCGCGCTCCAGCACCGCGCCGGTCATGTCGACATTGCGCAAATCGGCGCCGGCGAGATCGACGTCGCGCAGGATGGCGTCGGTGAGATTGGCGCGCACGCACGACGCATCGGCCATCTTCGCGCCGGAAAGATCGGCGTCCTTCGCCTCGATCGAGCACAGATCGGTGCGCGTGTTCTCCATCACCTTGTTGCGCTGGCCGCCCTCGTCGGCAAAGCGCATGACGAGCGCCTTGCGCATGTCGGCGCGCGGCAGGCGCGCGCGATTCATCTGCGCGCCGCGCAAGCAGCTGCCGCGCAGATCGGCGTCGGACAGATCGGCGTTGTTGAGATTGGCGACGCGCAGATCGGCGCCGAACAGGTTCGCCTTCTTGAGGCTGGCGTTGCTGAGGATCGTGCGCTGCAGCTTCGCGCCGGTGAGATCGGCGCCGGTCAGATCCTGGCCGGAGAGATCGGCGGCGGACAGATCGTAATAGGCCAGCACCGCGCGGCGCCCGCCCTGCTTTTCCGCGAGGTAGCGCTCATGGAGCTGCAGGACCTGACGCAATTCCTGTGACGTGAGATGGCGCATTTCCTCGCGCGGGCCTTCGCCCAAGCCGGTCATGCTGCGATTAAAGGCCTGCACCCGTTACGAAATTGCTAAGCAAAAGCCGAGCATTTTAAGGACTTTTCGCTATTCGCGGCACCGCCGCCGGGGCGCGCTTGCGAGGCTCAGGCCGCCTTGCTCAGCACCCCTTGCATCTGCGGCAGGTCCTTGAGCCGCGCCGCGAGCTCGGCGCGCTGCGCCGGCGCGAGCGCGCGGTTCGGCGGCAGCAGGATGCGCCAGGACGGATCGCCGCTCATGAGCGCCATCACCTCTTTCAGCGCCGCCTGGAGCGGATAGGACTGGAGCACGAGCCGCACGTCGGTAAGGTCGCGCTGCAAGCCCTCGGCCTCGGCGTTCTTCCAGCCGGCATAGACCGGGCGCGCCAAGGGCGCGGTGACGTTGGTCGAGGCCGAGATGCAGCCGACCCCGCCGGCGCGCAGATTGGCGAGCAGGAATTCCTCGCTGCCGGAGAACACGCCGAAGCCCGGGAATTCGCGCAGGAACGTGGCCGAGACCTGCCAGTCGCCGGAGCTGTCCTTCACGCCCGCGATCGTGTCGCCATAGGCGCGCTTCAGCCGCGCGACCAGCGGCACGGTGATCGGCACGGTCGAGAGCTGCGGGAAATGGTAAAGATAAAGTTTGAGGCGCGCGTCGCCGATACGCTCGACGACCTCGGAGAAGAAGGCATAAAGCCCGTCCTCGCTCGGGTTCTTGTAATAGAACGGCGGCAGCAGCAGCGCGCCGCCGCCGCCCGCCTCCACCACCGCCTTCGTCACGGTCAGCGCATCGGCCAGCGCGCACGAGCCGGCGCCGATGATGCAACTGGCGAGCGGCACGCCGCCGGCGCGCGCCGCCTCGACGAGCTGCAAACGCTGCGCCACCGAGAGCGAGTTCGCCTCGCCCGTGGTGCCCAAGGGCGCGAGCCCGTCGCAGCCGTTCGCCAGGAGCCACTTGCAGTGGCGCACGAAGCGGTCGAGATCGGGCTCGAGCTTTTCCGTGAACGGCGTCAGGACGGCGGCATAGACGCCGCGCAATTTCTCGGCCATGGGGCGCTCCCGGTCTGTGCCGCACGATGGTACGGCCGAATTCCGTTGCGCGAAACCTCATTTCCGAACGGCGCGCGCGCGCCCTATGATGCCGCGGCATGGAAAGCGCATGGAGCGAACGCGACGCCGACGCGATGGTGGCGCAGTACGGCGCCAAGGGTGTCGCGCGCGATCTCGCGCTGCGCGTCTATAGCGCGCGGCTTTTGGGCCGCGACAAGCGGCTCGTCCTCCATGGCGGCGGCAACAGCTCGTTGAAGACCAGTGTCCCCGACCTCATGGGCGAGGATGCCGACGTGCTGTGCGTCAAGGGCAGCGGCTGGGACATGGCGGACATCGAGCCCGCGGGCCTGCCGGCGGTGCGCCTCGGCAATCTGCTGAAGCTGCGCAAGCTCGAGGCGCTGTCGGACGAGGAGATGGTGCGGGTGCAGCGCGCCAACCTCATCGACCCGATGGCGCCCAACCCCTCGGTCGAGACGCTGCTGCACGCGTTCCTGCCGCACCGCTATGTCGATCACACGCACGCGACGGCGATCCTTAGCGATCGCCGACCAGCCCGACGGGGCGGAGCGCTGCGTCGAGCTTTACGGCAAGCGCCTGGCGCTCGTGCCCTACATCAT
Organism: uncultured Alphaproteobacteria bacterium; assembly: GCA_963804235.1. Lineage (GTDB taxonomy): Bacteria > Pseudomonadota > Alphaproteobacteria > ATCC43930 > CGMCC-115725 > DATJLY01. Next base: position 56,671 of record CAWDPP010000052.1, on the reverse strand, counting down.
GCCGGGCTTCGCGCTCGCGAAGAAGGCGGCCGAGATCTACGAGGCGCAGCCCGATGTCGAAGGGCTCGTGCTGCTGAAGCACGGCATCTTCACGTTCGGCGAATCGGCGCGGCAATCCTACGAGCGCATGATCGACGCCGTGACGATGGCCGAGGAGCGGCTCGCGCGGCGCAAGAACGTCGTCTTCAGCGCGCGCACGCTGCCGCAGAAGATCGCGCCGGTCGGCCGAAGTCGCGCCCATCCTGCGCGGCGCGGTGAGCCGCAAGGACGCGAAGGAGGACGGGGCCTATCTGCGCCTCGTCATGGCGCACCGCACCGGGCCGGCGATCCTCGACTATGTCAACGGCGCCGAGCTCGAGCGCTATGCCAATGAAGGCGTGGTGACGCCCGACCACACCATCCGCACCAAGAACTATCCGCTGATCGTGCCGCCGCCCGAGGCAGGCCGGATCGACGAATTCGCGCGCGCGGCGCACGAGGCCGCGGCGAAATTCATGGCCGACTACGAAGCCTATTTCCGCACGCACAATGCGGGGCAGAGCCCGCCCAAGATCATGCTCGACCCGCTGCCGCGCGTGATCCTGGTGCCGGGGCTCGGCCTGTTCGGCCTCGGCCGCAGCGCCAAGGACGCCGCCGTCGCCGCCGACATCGCCGAGAACGCGATCGAGACCATCGCCGGCGCCGAATCGATCGGCCGCTTCGAATCGCTGTCCCCGGCCGATCTCTTCGACATGGAATACTGGTCGCTCGAGCAGGCGAAGCTCGGCAAGGCGCAGGACAAGAAGCTGCAAGGGCAGGTTGCGGCGATCACCGGCGCCGCCGGCGCCATCGGCCTCGCGACGGCGCGACGCCTCATGCGCGAGGGCGCCGAGGTGGCGCTCTTCGACATCGACGAGGCGAAGGTGCGCGCGGCGGCGAAAGCGCTGGGGGGTGCTGCGCTCGCGATCCAGTGCGACGTGACGGACGAGAATTCGGTGCGCGCCGCCTTCGACCGCGTCGTCGAGCGCTTCGGCGGCGTCGATATTCTCGTCTCGAACGCGGGCGCGGCGTGGCAGGGGCGCATCGGCGAGGTTCCGGAGGCGGTGCTGCGGCAGAGCTTCGAGATCAATTTCTTCGCGCATCAGCGCGCGGCGCAGGCGGCGGTGCGCATCATGCTGAAGCAGAAGACGGGCGGCGCGCTGCTCTTCAACGTGTCGAAGCAGGCGGTCAATCCCGGCGCCGATTTCGGGCCCTATGGCTTGCCGAAGGCCGCGACCTTGTTCCTGGTGCGGCAATATGCGCTCGATTATGGCAGCGACGGCATCCGCGCCAACGCCGTCAATGCCGACCGCGTGCGCAGCGGCCTTCTGACCGATGACATGATCGCGTCGCGCGCCAAGGCGCGGGGCTTGAGCGAGCAGCAATACATGGCCGGCAATCTCCTCAATCGCGAGGTCCGGCCCGAGGACGTGGCCGAGGCGTTCCTCCATCACGCGGTCGCGCTCAAGACCACCGGCGACGTGACCACGGTCGACGGCGGCAACATCGCCGCGGCGCTGCGCTGAGCTTCACCATGGCGCGGCGGCGGGTCCATGTCGCCGTCATCGCGGGCGCGCTCGCCGGGCTCGGCCTCGGCGTCGCCCTCGTCGCCTGGTTCGGCGCGGGCGCGGTGCTGAAATCGCTCGAGACGATGGGCTGGCGCGGCCTCGTCGCCATCGTCGCCATCCATCTTGTCCTGATGGCGCTGTGCGGCGTCGGCTGGTGGGTGCTGCTGCCGCGGGAAGGGCGCGCGGGATCGCCATCGTCACCGCGCGCGCGTCTCCTGCGCGACGCGGGATCGGAGCTGCTGCCGGTCTCGCCCGCCGGCGGCGCCGTGCATCGGCGCGCGCGGCCTCGTGCTGGCGCATGTGTCGCTCGCCGTCGCGTTCGCAAGCTCCGTCGTCGACATCACGCTCGAGCTGTTCGGGCAGCTCCTTTTCACGGCACTGGGCGTCGCGCTGCTGCTGAACGGCGGCTGGGCGCCGGAGGTCGGCAAGACGGCGCTCATCGGCCTCGCGGTCGGCGTCGCGGCGGCGGCGGGATTCGTCGTGGCGCAGCGCGCCGGCGTGTTCCTGCTGCTCGAGCGGCTGACCAACCGCATCGCCGTGCGCGAATGGGACAAGAGCCCGGCGGGCGGCGTGCACGAGGCGATCGCCGCGATCTATCGCCGCGGCGGCGCGATCGCGTGGGGCTTTCTCTGGCACCTCGGCGCCTGGTTCACGTCGCTGGCGGAAGCGTGGGTGGCACTCGCGTTCCTGGGCGCGCACCTGCCGCTGCCGCAGATCATCGTGCTGGAAAGCCTGATCTACGCGCTCCGCAGCGCCGCCTTCTTCGTGCCGAGCGGCTGGGGCGTGCAGGAGGGCGGATATGTCGTGCTCGGCGCCTTCATCGGCTTGCCGCCCGACATGGCGCTGGCGCTTTCGCTCGCCAAGCGCGCGCGCGAACTGACGATCGGCCTCCCCGTGCTCGTCGTGTGGCAGGCGATCGAGGCGCGGCTGCTGCGCCGCGGCTCGACTAGCGCTTCAGCTTGAGCATCCGCACCGTGTTGGCGTGGTAGATCTTGTCGCGCTCTTCCTCGCTGAGCTTCAGGCTGTCGATCGCCTTGATGAGCTCGCGGATGAAGAGCGGCCCGCCCTCGGGATCGAACGGGCAATCGGTGCCGAACATCACATGGTCGCAGCCGAAGAAGTCGAGGCCGAAGCGAATGCCCGGCGCCCAGCCGTTGATCGCGGTGTCGCCGTAGAACATCTTGAAATAGTCGACCGGGCTGCGGCCCTTCGCCTTCATGTCGGCGACGATCTTCGCATAATGCGGCTCGGACAGCTCGCGCGTGCCGAGCTGTTCGAGGCCGAAGCGGATGCGCGCTTCGAGGAACGGCGCCATCGCGCCCAGGTGATGCGTGATGATCTTGAGATTGGGCCAGCGGTCGAAGAAGCCCGAGAACACCATGCGCGCCATCGCGGCACTCGTCTCGTAGGGCCAGCCGAACACCCACCAGATGTCGAATTTCGACTGCTTCTCGCCCGGATAATCGGCAAAGCCCGCGGGCCGCGTCGGATGCATCCAGATCGGCAGATCGTAATCCGCCATCTTGGCGAAGATCGGCTCGAACTCGGGATCGTCGAGCGGGCGGCCGTTGACGTTGGTGAAGATCTGGATGCCGCGCGCGCCCAATTTCTCGATCGCGCGCGTCATCTCGTCGAGCGTCGCCTTGACGTTGTTCATCGGCACCGAGGCGACGAAGGCGGGAAACTCGTTCGGGTGCTTGGCGCAGATGTCGTGCATGCCGTCATTGGCGAGGCGCGCGAGCTCGGGCGATTTCTCGGGCCCCGCCACGAACTCGATGGCCGGCATGGAGAGGGTGAGGATCTGCTGATAGTCGCCGAATTCCTTCATCATGCGCAGCCGCGCGTCGAGATCGAACAGAACCGGGATCGCGGTCCAGCGCCGCACCGCCGCCTTGTTGGGGATGACCTCGACCATCTTGTCGAAATAGGCTTTGGGGAAGATGTGCGGGAAGACGTCGAGTTTCCGCATGGCTTTTCCTTCCGGCTTCTGCGTTTGAGGGCGGATATGTCACGCGGTCTGCCGCAATGTCAAACGCCGCGCTAGAACCTGGGGCGATGGACGAAGTGAGCGAAAGCGAGGAGCGCGCGCTCGCCCGCGTGCTGCGCGAGGCGCGCGCCTGCCGCGTCTGCGCCAAGGAGCTGCCGCTGGGGCCGCGGCCGGTGCTGCGCGGGCGCGCCTCGGCGCGGCTTCTCGTGCTGAGCCAGGCGCCGGGCACGCGCGTCCACGAGACCGGGCTCTCGTTCAACGACCGGAGCGGCGAGCGGCTGCGCCACTGGATGGGCGTCGATCGCGACACGTTCTACGACGAGAGCCGCATCGCCATCATGCCGATGGGGTTCTGCTATCCCGGCCGCTACGAGGCGGGCGGCGACCTGCCGCCGCGGCCGGAATGCGCGCCGTTGTGGCATGCAAAGGTGCTGGCGAAGCTGCCGCGGATCGAGCTGACGCTGCTCGTCGGCTCCTACGCCATCGCCTATTACGTGAAGGAGCGGCAGAGCATGACGGACGCGGTGGCGCGCTGGGCGCGAATACCTTCCCGCCTATCTGCCGCTGCCGCATCCGAGCTGGCGCACGACCTTGTGGGAGCGCAAGAACCCGTGGTTCGCGGACGAGCTTCTGCCGGAGCTGCGCGCCCGCGTCGCGCGCCTGCTCTAGGCTTCGTTCTCGATGCGCTCCATGTCGTCGTCGCTGAAGCCGAAATGGTGGCCGATCTCGTGGATCAGCACGTGGCGCACGATGCGGTCGAGCCGTTCGCCGGTCTCGCACCAGTAATCGAGGATCGGCCGGCGATAGAGGAAGATCATGTCGATCGCGGGGCGCGGATGGCTCGCCGATTGCCGCGGCAGCGCCACGCCGCGATAGAGGCCCAATATGTCGAACGGGCTTTCGAGCGCCATCTCCTCTTCCGTCTCCTCGTCGGGAAAATCCTCGACGCGGATCACGACCGGCCCCAAATGCCGCTTCAGTTGCTGCGGGATGGCGGCGAGCGCGCGGTTGGCGAGCGCCTCGAGATCGGCGAGCGAGGGCGGCAGATCGCTCATGGCGCCCTCGGCCCCGCAACTCCTACCCTCGCGCTCGGGAAGTGGAGCGTAGGAGGATGGCGATGGTCGAGAGACTGACGGGGGCCGCGCGCAAGGAAGCGATGCGCGAGCTGCACGGCTGGGCCGATGTCGAGGACCGCGACGCGATCCGCAAGGTCTTTCACTTCGGCTCCTTCGGCGAGGCGTGGGGCTTCATGAGCCACGTCGCCTTGATCGCCGAGAAGATGGATCACCATCCGGAATGGTTCAACGTCTATAACCGCGTCGAGATCATCTTGTCGACGCACGACGTGGAAGGGCTTTCCGCGCTCGACGTGAAGCTCGCGCACGCGATCGACGAGATCGCACCGCAGCGCGACAAGCGCGCGCCTTCGCCCTGAACTAGCGCGGCGCCATGCGCAGCGCGCCGTCGAGGCGGATGATGGCGCCGTTCAGCATCACGTTGCCGACGATCGCGAGCACGAGATCGGCATATTCCGACGGATCGCCGAGCCGCGCCGGAAACGGCACGGCAGCGGCGAGGCTTCTCTGCGCCTCCTCGGGCAGGCCCGCCATCATCGGCGTCGCGAACACGCCGGGCGCAATCGCGTTGACGCGGATGCCGGAGCGCGCGAACTCGCGCGCCGCCGGCAGCGTCAGCGCGACGACGCCGCCCTTCGAGGCGGCATAGGCCGCCTGGCCGATCTGTCCCTCGTAGGCCGCGACCGACGCGGTCGCGACGATGACGCCGCGCTCGCCGCTCATCGAGCGGATCGAGCGCCATCATGTCCGCAGCCGCGAGCCGCATCAGGTTGAAGGTGCCGATCAGGTTGATGTCGATGACGCGCTTGAAATGCGCCAGGTCCATCGGCCCGTCGCGCCCGACGATGCGCTCGGCCGTGGCGATCCCGGCGCAGGTGACGAGGATGCGCGCCGCACCGTGATGCGCGCGCGCCGCCGCGACCGCCGCCTCGGCCGAAGCCGCATCGGTCACGTCGCAGCGGAAGGCCGCGCCGCCGATCTCGGCCGCCACGGTCTTGGCCAGCGCTTCGTTGAGGTCGAGCAGCGCGACCTTGGCGCCTTTTTGCGCCAGCGCCCGCGCCGTCGCGGCGCCAAGCCCCGAGGCGCCGCCGGTGACGAGCGCCGCGTGACCTGCGAGCTGCATGACATTGCCGTTGCTATCGCCCGAGTCGCGGCCACTCTAGCACAAGGCCCGGCTTGGCGCGGGAAGTCCCGCCGTGCTATGTCCGGAGGACGGGGAGGCGGGCCCATGGCGAACAAGGTCTATGCGGATGCCGATGCGGCGCTGGCGGGGCTTTTGCGCGACGGCATGCTGATCGCGGCGGGCGGGTTCGGCCTCTGCGGCATTCCCGAGGCGCTGATCGAGGCGATCCGCGGCGCGGGCATCAAGAACCTCACCGTCGTCTCGAACAATGCCGGGATCGACGGCGCGGGCCTCGGCATCCTGCTCGAGATCGAAGCAGATCAAGAAGATGGTCGCGTCCTACGTCGGCGAGAACAAGCTCTTCGCGCAGCAATATCTCGCCGGCGAGCTCGAGCTCGAATTCAACCCGCAGGGCACGCTCGCCGAGCGCCTGCGCGCGGGCGGCGCCGGCATTCCCGCCTTCTTCACCAAGACCGGCGTCGGCACCATCATCGCCGACGGCAAGGAGGTGCGCGAGTTCGGCGGCGAGCGCTATGTCATGGAGCGCGGCATCGTCGCCGACCTCGCGATCGTGCACGCCTGGAAGGGCGACCGCGAGGGCAATCTCGTCTATCGCAAGACGGCGCGGAACTTCAATCCGGTGATGGCGACCGCCGGCAAGGTCACGGTCGCCGAGGTCGAGCACCTGGTCGAGCCGGGCGAGATCGATCCCGACCACATCATGACGCCGGGCGTGTTCGTGCACCGCATCGTGCATCTCGAGGAATCCGACGAAGCGCATCGAGCAGCGCACCGTCCGGAAGCGCGGCTGAGGAGGAAGAGGATGGCCTGGACACGCGAGGAGATGGCGGCGCGCGCGGCCAAGGAGCTGCGCGACGGGTTCTATGTCAATCTCGGCATCGGCATCCCGACGCTCGTCTCGAACTTCATACCCGCGGGCATGAGCGTGCAGCTGCAGAGCGAGAACGGCATGCTCGGCATGGGCCCCTTTCCCTACGAGGGCGAGGAGGACCCCGACCTCATCAACGCCGGCAAGCAGACCGTGACGGAACTGCCGACGACGAGCTATTTCTCGAGCGCCGACAGCTTCGGCATGATCCGCGGCGGGCACATCGACATCGCCATCCTGGGCGCGATGCAGGTGGCGGAGAACGGCGATCTCGCCAACTGGATGATCCCGGGCAAGCTGGTCAAAGGCATGGGCGGCGCCATGGACCTGGTCGCGGGCGTGAAGAAAGTGGTCGTGGTGATGGAGCACACCGCCAAGAGCCGAGGCGAAGCTGTTGCGCCGCTGCACCCTGCCTTTGACCGGGGCCGGCGTCGTCGACATGGTGATCACCGATCTTGCCGTCTTCACCATCGACAAGAAGAAGGGCGCGATGAAGCTCGTCGAGATGGCGCCCGGCGTCACGTTCGAGGAAATCCGCGACAAGACCGAGGCGCATTTCGCGACCGGGTGAGGCGCGCCTATTTCCCCTTGAGCGCGGCCAGCGCGGCGCGTCACGGTCTTGCGCTCGGGCGCGTCCTGCGGGAGCGCGGCCAGGAGCCGGTTCCAGTATTCCGCCGCCGCGGACGGGATTCTTCGCCTGCGCCGCGGCAAGGCCCAGATACCACAGCGCCTCGGGCTCCTGCGGCGATTGCGCCTCGACCTCGTGCAACAATGCCACGACGCGCGGCGGGATCGGCTGGTCGAGCGCGTTGCCGTCCAAGAGCGCGTCGACCTCGCCGAGCTTGATCTCGACATTCTTGGGATCGAGCTTCGCCGCCTCGTCGTAGGCGTCGGCCGATTTGTCGCGCTCGCCGAGGACGGAATAGGAGCGCGCGAGGCGGAGCCAGCCGTCGCGGTCGCCCGGATTCTGCTTGAGCTCGGCCGCGAGCTTTTCGACCATGCCGCGGATCATCTGCTGGCGCTCTCCGGCCGTCATGTTGGCGGCGGCGGCCATCTGCGCCGCATCGGGACCGGGCGGCGCTGCTTCCGCTTCCGGCGCGGGCGCGGACGCAGCGGCCGCGGCGGCGGGCGGCGCGAGCGGCGGCGGCGCGATGCCGGCTTCCTTCGCGGTCTCGTCGATGCGGCGCTGCAGCTCGGCGCGCACCGGCGCATCGGCGGGCGCTTCGGCCGCCATCTTCTGCCACGCCGCGATCGCCGCGTCGGTCTTGCCGGCCTGCGCGTCGGCAAGCGCCAGGTAATAGCGCGCGACGCCGTCGGCCGGATCGCGCGCGAGCGCTTTCTGGAAATCGCCGGATGCCTTCGGCGTCACGACGCCGTCGGCGGCGAACGTCTCGGCCTCGCCGAGCGCCGACAAGAGATCGCTGCGCTGCGGGCGCCAACGCCGCCGCATGCGCATAGGCATCGACGCTTTTCTGCCAGTGGCGCAAACCCGCCTCGGTGCGCGCGAGCGCGGCCCAGCTCTCGGCATCGTCGGGCTTCGCCTGAACCTGCGCCGCGAGCGATTGCGCGGTTTTCTCGAGCTCGCTCGCGCCGCCCGCGCTCGCGGCGACGCGGCCGGCGGCGGGCTCGTCCGGCACGCCGGGCGAGCCGAGGAACGCATAGAGCGCGCCGGCGCCGGCGGCGAGCGCGAGCGACAACGCCGCGGCAGCGATCGGAAGCGCGCGGCCCTCGCGCGGCGGCGCGCGATCGGCGCGGTCGGCGGCGAGCAGCCGCCGCTCGATCTCGAGCCGCGCCGTCTCGGCCTCGCGCTCGCCGATGAGGCCGCGGGCGCGGTCGCGCTCGAGCTCCCGAGCTGGTCGCGATAGACCGCGCGGTCGAAATCGAGCCGCGGCGGCGCCGACGCCAAGCCCCTTCATCAGTGGCGCGATCACGACGACGAGCGCCATCGCCGTGACGAGCGCCAGCGCCAGCGGCAGCAGCATCAGCGCTCGCCTTCGCCCAAGAGCTCGGCGATGCGGTGCGCCTCATCGGCATCGAGCGGCAGGGGCCCGTCCGCCGTGCCGGGCCGGTGGCGGCGCAGGTAAAACACCGTCCCCGCGCCCGCGAGCAGAAGGAGGCACGCGGGGCCGAACCAGAGCGCATAGGTCGCGGGCTCGACCGGCGGCTTCAGCAGCACGAACTGGCCATAGCGGTCGACGATGTACTGGGTCGCCTGCTGGTCGGTGTCGCCGGCGACGAGCCGCTCGCGCAGGAGGATGCGCAGATCGTGCGCGAGCGTCGCGTTCGAATCGTCGATCGATTCGTTCTGGCAGACGAGGCAGCGCAGCTCGCTGCCGATCGCGCGGGCGCGCGCCTCGAGCTGCGGATTGGCCAGCAGCTCGTCCGGCTCGACCGCGCGCGCCGCGCCCGCGAGCGCGAAGAGCGCGAACGCTGCGGCGAGAACCCGCCTCACGACCGGCCGAGCTCGCGCACGAGCGGCGCCAACTCCTTCGCCACGTCCTCGGCCGTGAGCGGGCCGACATGGCGCAGGCGAATGCGGCCCGCCTTGTCGACGACATAGGTCTCGGGCACGCCATAGACGCCGAAATCGATGCCGACGCGGCCGCTCTCGTCGAGGCCGACGCCTTTATAAGGATCGCCGAGCTGCTGCAGGAATTGCGTCGCGTCGTCCGCCTTGTCCTGCCAGGCGATGCCATAGACCGGGACGTCGAGCCGCTTGGCCAGATCCATGAGCAGCGGATGCTCGAGCCGGCACGGGATGCACCACGAGGCGAAGAAATTGACGATCGTGACGCCGCCGCCGAGTTCCTTCCGGTCGAGACCCGCCGAGCCATCGACGCCGGCCAGAGAGAAGCTCGGCGCCGGCTTGTCGATCATGGCCGACGGCAGATCGTGCGGATCGCGGCCGTTCTCGAGCGCGAGCCAGAAATATCCCGCCAGCACCACGAACAGGATGAGCGGCAGCAGAAACAGGATGCGCTTGCCCGTCATGGCGGACGCGTCACTCGGCCGGCGCCGCGAGCGGGCGCACGCGCGCGGGCTGCGCCGCGCCGACGCGCCAGCGCCGGTCGCTGACAGGCTCATCAGGCCGCCCATCGCCATGATGACCGCGCCGATCCAGATCCACGGCACCAGCGGCTTCCAATAGGCCCGGACCGCCCACGCGCCCTTGCCGTCGGGATCGCCGAGCGCGAGGTAAAAGTCGGCGAGGAAATTGGTGTGGATCGCGGTCTTGCCGGTGGTCTGCTGCTGCAGCGGGAAGAAGCGCCGCTCGGGATGGAGGACGGCGATGGTGGCGGCGCCGCGGCTCAGCACGAAATCGCCCTGGTCGGCGCTGAAGTTCGCGCCCTGCACTTCCTCGACGCCGCGGAATTGCAGATTGTAGCCGGCCATCGCCACCACATCGCCCGGGCGCATCGCCTCGATCGCGCTCCTGCTCGAAGGCCGAGGCGGCGAAGCCCGCGACCGCGACGGCAAGGCCCAGATGCGCGATCGTCATGCCATAGGCCGAGCGCGGCAGGCGCAGCGCGCGCCGCGCGCTCTCGCCGGCGCCGCGCGGAAGAGCCTCGTGCGCTCGGCCCATTCGATCAGCACGCCGCACGCGACCCAGGCCGCAAGCCCGAAGCCCAGCACCGCCAGCACCGGCCCGCCGCGCGTGACGTAAAGGCCGACGAGCACGACCACGATGGCCGCGGCAAGGGCAACCCAGAGGCGCTGCAGCGCGCCCAAAAGATCGCCGCGCTTCCACGCCAGCAGCGGCCCGCACCGCGACCGCGACGAGCAGCGGCACCATCAGCGGCGCGAAGGTGCGGTTGAAGAACGGATACCCGACCGAGACCTTGGGGCCGCCCACGGCGTCGAGGAACAGCGGATAGAGCGTGCCCAGGAACACCGTGGCGCAGGCGCACGACAGCAGCAGGTTGTTGAGCACCAGCGCGCCCTCGCGCGAGATCGGCGCGAAGAGGCCGCCGCCCTTGAGCGTCGGCGCGCGCACGGCATAGAGCGTGAGCGAGCCGCCGACCGCGACGAGCAGCAGCAGGAGGATGAAGGCGCCGCGCAGCGGATCGACCGCGAACGCATGCACCGAGGTGAGCACGCCCGAGCGCACCAGGAACGTGCCGACCAGCGACAGCGAGAAGGTGATGATGGCGAGCAGCACGGTCCAGCTCTTGAGCGTGTCGCGCTTTTCCACGACGATCGCGGAATGGATCAGCGCGGTGCCGGCGAGCCACGGCATGAGCGAGGCGTTCTCGACCGGATCCCAGAACCACCAGCCGCCCCAGCCGAGCGTGTAGTAGGCCCACCAGCTTCCCATGGCGATGCCGATGGTGAGCGCGCACCACGCGGCCAGGGTCCACGGCCGGACCCAGCGCGCCCAGGCGGCATCGACGCGGCCCTCGATCAAGCGCCGCCACCGCGAACGAGAACGCGACCGAGAAGCCGACATAGCCGAGATAGAGGAACGGCGGATGGAAGGCGAGGCCGGGGTCCTGCAGCACCGGGTTGAGGCCCTGCCCGTTCGCCGGCGCCGGAATCTCGCGCAGGAACGGGTTCGAGGTGAACAGGATGAAGAGCAGGAAGCCGCTGCCGATCATGCCCTGGACGGCCAGCACGCGCGCGCGCAGCTCGGGCGGCAGATTGTCGCCGAACCACGCCACCGCCGCGCCGAACAGCGTCAGGATGAAGACCCAGAGGACCATCGAGCCCTCGTGGTTGCCCCACACGCCGGTGATCTTGTAGAGCAGCGGCTTGTCGGTGTGGCTGTTCTGGACGACGTTGACGACCGAGAAGTCGGACGTGACATAGGCGTTGATGAGCGCGGCAAACGCCAGCGCCACGAGGACGAAGCTCGCGAGCGCGGCGCCGCGCCCCAGCTCCATCAGCCCGAGATGGCGCCGTGCCGCGCCCCAGAGCGGCAGGCTCGCCTGCGCCAACTGGATGACGAGCGCGAGGACGAGCGCGAAATGGCCGAGCTCGACGATCACGGATTGGCCCCCGCGGTCGCGGCGCCTTCCTGCCAGCGCCCGGATTTCTTCAGCGCGTCCACCACTTCCTTCGGCATGTAGTTCTCGTCGTGCTTGGCCAGCACCTCGGCCGCGCTGAAATTGCCGTCGCGCGTCAGCGCGCCCTCGACCACGACGCCCTGCCCCTCGCGGAAGAGATCGGGGATCGGCCCCTTATAGGTGACCGGCACATCCTCCTTGCCGTCGGTGACGCGGAACTCGATGGTGGCCCCGTCCGCCTCGTGCGTGACGCTGCCGTTTTCGACGAGGCCGCCGATGCGCACGCGCCGCCCGTCCGGCACGTCCTTCGAGTGCAGCTCCGAGGGGCTGTAGAAGAAGACGAGATTGTCGCTCATCGCCGACAGCACGAGGCCGCTCACGACCGCGAGCGTGCCGAGACCGCCCAAGACGAGATAGAGCCGCTTGCGCTTGCGCGTCATCGCAGCTGCCGCTCGAGCGCGTCGAGCGCGCGCCGGGCCTTGCGGTAGGAGCCGACGCTGTCGGCGAGCATCCACGCCAGCACCGCGAACGCCGCGCCATAGGCGGGCCACACGAAGCGCGCATAGCCGCCCATCGCGAGGAAATGCTGAACGTGTCCATCAGCGCGCCTCTTCGAGCGCGCGCGGGCGGCGGCGCGGCGCGCGCGCCTCGTCCTCGCTCGCCGCCATGCGCAGGACGCGAACCCGCGCGGCGAGGAGCGCCGTGCGCATCCGCACCATCAGCATCGCCGCGAAGAACAGCATGAAGCCCAGCGCCATGACCAGGAGCGGCCACAGCATCGACGGCGCGATCGTCGGCCCGCCGAGGCGGAACACGCTCGCCGGCTGATGCAGCGTGTTCCACCAATCGACCGAGAACTTGATGATCGGCAGATTGACGATGCCGACGATCGCCAGCACCGCGCCGGCGCGCGTGCCGCGCGCCGGATCGTCGAACGCGTTCACCAGCGCGATGTAGCCGAGATAGAGGAAGAACAAGACCAGCACCGAGGTGAGCCGCGCGTCCCACACCCACCACGTGCCCCACATCGGCTCGCCCCAGAGCGAGCCCGAGACGAGGCAGACGAGCGTGAAGCCCGCGCCCAGGGGTGCCGCCGCGCGCGCGGCGATGTCGGCCAGGGGATGGCGCCAGATGAGCCCGACCGCGCTCGCGAGCGCCATCACGGCATAGACGAAGCTCGCCATCCAGGCGGCCGGCACGTGCACGTACATGATGCGCACCGCCTCGCCCTGCTGATAGTCGGCGGGCGCGACGAAGAGGGCGAGCGCCAGGCCCAGCGCGATCGAGAGCCCCGCGAGCGCGCCGCACCACGGCAGAACCGCCGCGGAAATCCGCATGAAACGCGCCGGATTGGCGAAGCGATGCATCGTCAAGAGTCCTAGCGCATGTGGCGCGCTTATTCGAGCGCCTGGCGCAATCCGGCCGCTGCGGCAAATGGCGCCGTGGGCGCGGCGAACGCGGCCAGCGCCGCCAGCAGCAGCAAATGCGGGCGTGCGGTGAAACCCGATGAAGCCGCCTCGCACGCGGCGACGCCGAAGATCAGCACCGGGATGTAAAGCGGCAGCACGAGCAGCGAGAGCAGCACGCCGCTGCGCCGCGCGCCGAGCGTCAATGCGGCGCCGACCGCGCCGATCAGGCTCAAGGTCGGCGTGCCGAGCGCCATGCCGAGGATGAGCGCCGGATAGGCCGCGCCATCCAGATGCAGGAGGAAAGCCAGGATCGGCGCCATCAGGGTCAGCGGCAAGCCGGTCACGAGCCAGTGCGCGAGGCACTTCGCCGCCACGATGGCCTCGAGCGGCAGCGCCATCAGCGCCAGCGCTTCGAGGCTGCCATCCTCGTAATCGGCCTGGAACAGCCGGTCGAGCGACAAAAGCGCGGCAAGAAGCGCCGTCACCCACAAGATGCCGGCGGCGATGCGCGCCAAGAGCACGGGCTCCGGCCCGACGCCGAACGGAAACAGGATCACGGTCAGCACGAAGAACGCCAGAACGGTGGCGGCGTCGCCGCCCTGGCGCAACGACAGCGCGAGATCGCGCCGCACGAGACGGGCGAACGGGCTCACGCGAATGCGGCCGCGCCGGCGCGTGCGGCGAAATCCGCGAGCGACAGGCTCGCGCATCCGGCAAGATCGATCGGCGCGTGCGTCGACAGCACGATCCGTCCGCCGCCGGCGCGATGCGCCGCGATCGCGTCGTGGAGATCGGCGACCGCCTCGCTGTCGAGGCCGGTCAAAGGCTCGTCGAGAAGCCACAGCGGCGCCGGGCTCGCGACGAGTTGCGCCAGGGTCACGCGGCGGCGCTGCCCCGCCGACAGAACGCGGCACGGCAGCCCGGCAAGGGGCGCGAGGCCAAAGCGGTCGAGCGCGCGATCGACCGCGCCGGGCGCGCCGCCGCCCTGCATGCCGGCCCAAAAGGCGATGCTCTCGGCAACGGTCAGAACCGGCTTCAGCGCATCGGCGTGACCGATGAAGTGCAAGCGCGCGCGGTGCGCGGCAGGATTCTCGGCGACATCCGTTCCGTCCCAGGAAAGGACACCCGAAAGGGGTGGGGTGAGACCGGCCATAAGGCGCAACAGGCTCGACTTGCCGCTGCCGTTCTTGCCGGTGAGCACGAGCGCGCCGCCCGGCGGCAGCGCAAAGTCGAGGCGCTCGAACACGGTCCGCTCGCCGCGCCGGCAGGCGAGGCCGATTCCGGCGAAGGCGTTGGGGGGAAGTGCGGGCTGCGCCATGAAGCGGGCGATCATGGCACGGCGCCGCGCTCAAGAAAAACGGCCTCGGTGGGGGGAGACCGAGGCCGTTTTGGTAAAAGCGGTCGGGGGATCGACCGCTGCGGAGATGGGGGAGGGCAGAGCCCGCCTCTCACCTGCGCAGGATTAGACAGCCGGAATGGGACACGAATTCGAAGGAATTGTGGCAAAACGAAGGAATTCGATCACGAATTCGCGCGGCACGCGGAGCGAGCGCCCCTGAAGCGCCATTGAATCGAGCGGCGCGCCTCAGATAAAGTGGCGGTTGCGGGGAGGAATGATAATGAAACTAATCGGAAGGCGCGCATCGCCGCGGCTTGGCGGCGGCTTTGCTGACGAGTTTCGTGGCCTTGACCGGTTGCGCCGGTTCGGCGGGGCCCTTTGGCGGCGGCAGCTATACGGTCGCGGCGGACGATGTCTGCGGCGCGCAGCGCCAGGCGCTCAAGGCCTATCACGATTATTTCTTCTCGGCGATGATCCAGGGCGCGGCGATGGGCGCCGTGGCCGGCGGCCTCACCGGATTGATGATCGGCGGCAACGCGCAATCGGCGGCGATCGGCGCCGGAGCGGGCGCCCTCGTCGGCGGCTTCGGCGGCTATTATCTCGCCAAGGAAAAGGCCAACAGCGATCCGGCCTCGCTGACCAGCTCGGTCTATGACGACGTGAACCGCGAGAACGGCGAGATCGACGGGGTGAGCGCCGCGTTCCGCGCCGTTCGCACCTGCCGCATCCAAAGCGCCGACGCGGTCAAGGCGGACTACGCGGCAAAGCGCATCACGCACGATGACGCCGCAGGCGAAACTGCAGCGCATCAAGCAGCTCTTCCTCGAAGACGTGGATTTCGCCCAAGGGCTCGGCTCGAAGATGGCCGAACGCGGCAACGAATATCAGAACGCGTCCGACAAGATCGTGCAGATGAATCCGAACGCGCAGCAGCAGGCCGCGGCGCGCGAACAGTCGGCGGCTCCGGCCAGCGCCGGACCGGCCGGCGGCGGATTGGTCGCGAACGAGGCGGCGCGGGTGCGCGAGAAAGGCGACGCCTCGGCGCGGCAGATCGCGGCCCTCGCGCCGGGCGAGCAAGTGATGCCGGTCGCCGGCGAAGCGCCAAGCGACTGGACGCACGTGAAGCTTGCGGACGGACGGACCGGCTATGTCGCAAGCCGGCTGCTGCGCACGGCGGGCACGCCCGCTCCGGTCACAGCGCCGCCGCCGGTCGATGCCGCGGGCGTCGCCCAGCTCACCGACTCGAACCAGCTCAAGCGCAAGGGGCTCGACGAGCAGGTCGCGACCGCCAAGTCCGATGCCAATGGCAGCGCGTTCGAACTGAGCGGCTCGATCAGCCGCCTGCCGCCCGGGCTTGCGCTGCACGGGGCGGCCTGAGCCCCAAGCCGGGCTCGTGCGTCGGCGCGGCGCATCCGCCGCTCTCGCGGCGCTGTGGCTTCTGATCCTTGCCTTGGCGCTGCCGTCGCGGGCGCACGCCGACGCGATCCCGACGGCGCCCTACCTGCGCATCGAGACCGGGATGCATGGCGCGCCCATCGACGGGCTCGCGGTCGATGCCGCCGACGGGCAGATCGTCACGGTCGGCGACGACAAGACCGCGCGCGTCTGGTCGGCTTCGGACGGCACTCTCGTTGCGACCTTGCGCGGCCTCATCGGCCCGGGGCCCGAAGGCGGGCTCTACGCCGTCGCGCTGTCGCCCTCGGGCAAGACGATCGCGGTCGGCGGCTATACCGGGATCGCGTGGGACGGCAGCTCCGAGATCTATCTCTTCAACCGCGCCGCCGGGACGTGGCTCGGCCGCATCGCCTTGGGCCCCGGGACCGACGCCATCACGCACTTGGCCTTCTCGCCCGACGGCCGCTATCTCGCCGCCGCCACCAACGACGCGCGCGGGCTTGCGCGTCGTCGACACCAAGGCGCTCTCCGTCACGACTGTCGACAGCGATTATGCCGACGCCATCGCGTGGCTTGCCTTCGCCGCGGACGGGCGGCTCGTCACCAGCTCGCTCGACGGCAAGGTGCGGCTCTACGACGCCGCCTTCAAACGGCTCGCCACTTACCAGGTGCCGGACCATCGCAAGCCGTTCGCGGTCGAGTTCAACCATGACGGCTCGTCGGTCGCGGTGGGGCTGCTCGATGCGCCCGCCGTGCTGCTGCTCGCGGGCGCCGATCTGAAGCCGCAAGGCGAGCGCAAGGGCGAGAGCGGGCGGGTCGGCGCGCTCTCGCGTCGTCGCCTGGTCGCCGGACGGCGGCGCGCTCTATGCCGGCGGCACCTACGGCGATGCGAGCGGACAGAAGTTCGTGCGGCGCTGGCGCTTCGCCGACCAAACCGACATCGCCGTCAGCGACGACACGGTGACGGCGCTCGCGGGCCTGGCCGACGGCTTCGCCTTCGCCAGCGCCGAGCCGGCCTGGGGCAAGATCGGCGCCGACGGCAAGCCCGTCTTCCGCCACGACCGCCAATACGCCGATTTCCGCGACGGCGAGAAAGGCTTCGCCGTCTCGGCCGACGGCGCGGCGGTCGAATTCGGCTTCGCGCAGGGCGGCAAGAGCCCGGCCCGGTTCGACGTGCTGGCCGGCACGCTGGAGCTCGACCCCAAGGCGCACGGGAACGATGCATGTTCCGGCCACGACCGGGTTCGCCGACTGGCGCAACGGCGACAAGCCGAAGCTCAACGGCCGCGTGCTCGCGCTCGACGAGCACGAGAAGGCGCGCAGCGCCGCCGCCGCGGGCGAGCTGGGCCTGCTCGGCACGGACTTCTTCCTCAGGGCCTATCGCAACGGCGACACGCTGTGGCGGACGGCGATCCCGGCCGCGGCGTGGGCGGTCAACATGTCGGCCGACCGGCGCCTCGCCGTGGCGGCCTTGGGCGACGGCACGATCCGCTGGTACCGGCTTGCCGACGGCGTCGAGATCCTGAGCCTGTTCGCCGAGCCCGACGGCAAGCATTGGGTGCTGTGGACGCCCGAAGGCTTCTTCGACCACGGCGAGGGCGGCGAGCAGCTCATCGGCTATCACCTGAACCAGCTCGACCAGGGCCGCCCCAAGGGCGCGGCGTTCGTGCGCGTCGATCAGCTCTACGCCTTGTTCTTCCGCCGCGACCTCGTCGTGCAGAAATTCCGCGGCGACGGCGAGCCCGAGATCGCGGCGCAGCTCGCGCGCATCGGCGACGTGCGCAGCGTGCTCGGCAAGGGCCTGCCGCCCGAGCTGAAGCTCACCGAATACTGCATCGCCGGCAAATGCGAGCCCATTCCGGCCGACGAGCAGACGCGCAGCGCCGGCGGCAAGATGCAGCTGCGCGAGGCGGCGGCGCCCGAGGTCGTGCTCCATTTCGAGGTGCAGGACCGCGGCGGCGGCGTCGGGCCGATCGTGGTGCGCGACAAGGGCGCGACGGTGACCGCCGCCGGCGGGTCGCGCGGCATCAGCGGCGGCGTCGACAGCGAGGAGCGCACGGTCCAGCTCGAGCCGGGCGCCAACCTCATCATGCTGTCGGCGTTCAACGGCGCGCGCGAGATCGAGACCGGCGCCAAGGACCGGCCGCTCCTGGCGCTGCGCTATACGCCGGCTACCGAGACGAAGCCGGTCATGCGCCTCCTCGCGATCGGCATCGACAAATATACCGGCAAGGACATTCCGCAGCTCGCCAACGCCGCGGCCGACGCCAAGGGCGTCGCCGAAATCATGCACGGCGACACCAAGCACGACATCTTCGCCGACGTCGATGCGATCGTGCTGACGGACCAGGGCGCCACGCTCGCCGCGATCGACGGCGCCTTCGACCAGCTCGCCAAGCGCACCCAGCCCGACGATCTCGTCTTCGTGTTCCTGGCCGGACACGGCGTGGCGCTCGACGGCAAGTATTACTACGTGCCGGCCGATCTGCCCGACGCGAAGGACGATTCGATCAGGAAGCATGCCCTCACCTACGACGATCTGGCGGCGCGGCTGTCGCGCTTTCCCACGACGCGCGCCATCATCGTGCTCGACACGTGCTACAGCGGCGCGTTCGCCGTCGACGACAGCATCCAGCGCGATTCCCGCGACCAGACCGTCGGCAAGCAGATCAGCCACGCGACCGGCCGCTTCATCCTCGCCGGCTCGTCGAGCCAGCAGGAAGCGTTCGACGGCGTCGACGGGCACGGCGTGTTCACCGAGGCGCTGCTCATGGGCTTGAAGGGCGCCGCCGACACCGAGGCCGCCGGCAACAAGGACGGCAAGGTCAGCATCTACGAGCTTGGCGAGTACGCCAAGGCCAAGGTGCCGGAATTGGCAGCAAAGATCGCGCACGGCTATGCGCAGAAGCCGCGCTGGTTCTTCAACGGCGACGAGATGTTCGACCTGCGCGACGCGACGAACTGAGCGGGCGCGGCTATTTCGCCGATTTCGCGATGACGCCGAGGAGAAGGCGCGCCTGGTCCGCGCAGCCCGCCTTGGCAAGCTCCACGGCGCGCGCCACGTCGTCGGCGGCGCCTTGCGCCGGCAGGATGTGGATGGTCGCGATCGCCGCCACGTCCTGGCCCGACAGCTCGAACGACACCATGTCGCCGTCGGAAAGCGGGAACGAGGCGGGCCAGGCCTGGCGCGCCGCCCCCTTGTCCCAGGCCAGCTTGGCCTCGCCGGCGCCGGTCAGCGACTTCACGGTCATGGCGCCAGCGGCGGCCGGGTCGTGCATCACCTCGGCATGCGTCGCGTCGGGCAGGCACGTGTCGCCGCCGTCGCTCGCATCGATCGCATAGACATCGGTTCGCGTCGCGACGGCAGCGTCGCGCCAATGCGATTCGATCGCCCGCGCCATGCCGACTTCCGTCTGCTGATGATTGAGGAGCGAGGCCAGCACTTTCGTCGCATCGCTGCCCGCCACGCCCGTACCGGTCGCGGCCGGCGGCGGTCCGGAATAGCGGCCCGGTGATCGTCACGAGCTGGCCCGAGTTGGTGATGAGCACGACCCGGTTCTGGGCCGGCACGTCGAGCTTCGCGCCCTTGGCAAGCGTCGCGCCCTTGGCGAGCGCGGGCAGCGACGAATCGATCACGACATAATCTTGAGCCCGGGCAGGCGCGCACAGGATGGCGGCAAGACCGCACGCGAGGGCAAGGCACCGGCTCACTAACATTCGTGACAATCCTCGGATCGGACGCACCGGCGGCACGGACGATTCGATCATAAATCGCCCGAGCGCTCAAGCGCGCCGGACGATAGCGATTGGCGCCATTCCGCTTGATCTCGCGCCCTTAAAGCGGTAGCAGCGGCGGAGCGCGGCGCCTTTCCGCGCCGCCCCCCGCACGAGGAGCCGCCCTTGTCCGTCACCGGCCACGATTCGCTGAAATGCCGCCGCACTCTCGAAGTGGGCGGCAAGCGCTACGATTATTTCAGCCTCGAGGCCGCCGCCGCCGCCGCCGGGCTCGGCGACATCTCGCGCCTGCCGTTCTCGCTGAAGGTGCTGCTGGAAAACCTGGTGCGGCTCGAGAACGGCCGCACGGTGACGGTCGAGGACATCAAGTCGCGTGGGCGCGTGGCTCAAGACCAAGACGTCCGAGCGCGAGATCGCGTTCCGCCCGGCGCGCGTGCTGATGCAGGACCTGACCGGCGTCCCGGCGGTGGTCGATCTCGCGGCGATGCGCGAGGCGATGGGCGCATTGGGCGGCGATCCGAAGCGCATCAATCCGCTCTCGCCGGTCGATCTCGTCATCGACCATTCCGTGATGGTCGACAATTTCGGCAGCAAGGACGCGTTCGCACAAGAACGTCAAGATCGAGTTCGAGCGCAACGGCGAGCGCTATGCGTTCCTGCGCTGGGGCCAGAGCGCATTCGACAATTTCCGCGTCGTGCCGCCCGGCACCGGCATCTGCCACCAGGTCAATCTCGAATACCTGGCGCAGGTGGTGTGGACGACCGAGGAGGGCGGCAAGACCATCGCTTATCCCGACACGCTCGTCGGCACCGACAGCCATACGACGATGGTGAACGGGCTTTCGGTTCTGGGCTGGGGCGTCGGCGGCATCGAGGCCGAGGCGGCGATGCTCGGCCAGCCGATTTCGATGGTGCTGCCGGAAGTGGTCGGCGTCAGGCTTTCGGGCGCGCTCAAAGAAGGTGCCACCGCGACCGACCTCGTCCTCACCGTGACGCAGATGCTGCGGAAGCACGGCGTCGTCGGCCGCTTCGTCGAGTTCTTCGGGCCCGGCATCGCCAACCTCGCCTTGGCCGACCGCGCCACCATCGGCAACATGGCGCCCGAATATGGCGCCACCTGCGGCTTCTTCCCGGTCGACGCCGAGACGATCCGCTATCTCACCTTGACCGGGCGCGATCCGGCGCGGGTCAAGCTGGTCGAGGCCTATGCCAAGGCGCAAGGCCTGTGGCACGACGAGAAGACGCCCGATCCCGTCGTCACCGATACGCTCGAGCTCGATCTCGCCAGCGTCGAGCCGTCGCTCGCCGGCCCGCGCCGGCCGCAGGACCGGGTGGCACTCGGCGGCGTCGCCAAGTCGTTCGCGAGCGAGCTGCCGAAGCTCGCTGCGACCCGCACCAAGAAAGCGGCGCCGGTCAAGGTCAAGGGCGCCAACTACGAGCTCGAGGACGGCGCGGTGGTGATCGCCGCGATCACCTCCTGCACCAATACGTCCAACCCGAGCGTGATGCTGGCGGCGGGGCTGTCTGGCGCGCAACGCGGTGAAGCGCGGCGTGCGCGTGAAACCGTGGGTCAAGACCTCGCTCGCGCCCGGCAGCCAGGTCGTCTCCGATTATTACGCCAAGACCGGCTTGCAGAACGATCTCGATGCGCTCGGCTTCTCGCTCGCGGGCTATGGCTGCACCACCTGCATCGGCAATTCGGGGCCGCTGCCCTGATCCCATCGCCGAGGCGATCGAGGAGGGCGATCTCGTCGCCGCGGCGGTGCTGTCGGGCAACCGCAATTTCGAGGGCCGCATCCATCCGCTGGTGCGGGCGAATTATCTGGCCTCGCCGCCGCTCGTCGTGGCCTATGCGATCGCGGGCTCGATGAATGTCGACGTGACGCGCGACGCATTGGCGCAGGACGGCGACGGCAAGCCCGTCTATCTGCGCGACATCTGGCCGAGCAATCGCGACATCGCGGAGACGGTAGCGAAGGGCGTCGACGAGCCGATGTTTAAGAAGCGCTATGCCAACGTGTTCGAGGGGCCGGCCGAGTGGAAGAAGGTGAAGCTCCTCACTGGCCTGACCTTCTCGTGGGATTTGGGCTCGACATATCTCGCCAACCCGCCCTATTTCGACAACATGCCGAAGGAGCCCGCTGCGCTCTCCGACATCGCCATGGCGCGCGAGCTGGCCGTGCTCGGCGACAGCATCACGACGGACCACATCTCGCCCGCCGGCTCGATCAAGAAGGAATCGCCCGCCGGCGAATATCTCCTCGAGCACCAGGTGCGGCCGGCCGAGTTCAATTCCTATGGCGCGCGGCGCGGCCATCACGAGGTGATGGTGCGCGGCACCTTCGCCAATATCCGCATCAAGAACGAGATGGTGCCGGGCGTCGAGGGCGGCATGACGAAGCACATGCCGGACGGCAAGGTCATGCCGATCTACGACGCCTCCATGCTCTACCAGAAGGAGGGCGTGCCGCTCGTCATCATCGCCGGCAAGGAATACGGCACCGGCTCGTCGCGCGACTGGGCGGCCAAGGGCACGAAGCTGCTGGGCGTCAAGGCGGTCATCGTCGAGAGCTTCGAGCGCATCCACCGCTCGAACCTCGTCGGCATGGGCGTGCTGCCGCTGCAATTCAAGGACGGCACGAGCCGGCAGAGCCTCAAGCTCGACGGCAGCGAGCGCTTCGACATCCTCGGCATTGCCGCGGGATTGAAGCCGCGCATCGATCTTGTCTGCCGCATCCATCGCGCGGACGGCAAGGTCGAGACGATCCCGCTGCTGTGCCGCATCGACACGGTCGACGAGCTCGAATATTTCCGCCACGGCGGCATCCTGCCCTACGTGCTGCGCAGCATGATGAAGGCGGCGTGAGGCGAAGCGTCAGCCGTCAGCCGTAGTGCGCGATTCCGCCAACCGAACGTGCTCGCCGGCCCGGCAGTTACCACGACTCATAGGTTAACGGCACGATCGCCGATAGCTGACCGCCGATAACTATTTCAGCGGCGAGAACGACGTCGGCACCAGCATCTTGGTCTCCTGCGTGGCGATGAGGTGGGCCGGATTGTTCTTGAGATAAGCCTGCCATTCCGGCTCTTGCAAAAGCGCGGCGCGGCGCTGCTCGCGGTCGGCGAGCGATTCGTAGGCCCACACATGGATGACCTGGTTGAGCGGCCCGAGCTCGGTGGTGAAGAAGCCGACGAGCCGCCCGAGCACGCGCTTTTGCACCGGAAGTCCGTTCTTCTCGTAAAATTCGAGCCAATCGCGGGCCTTGCCGGGATGCATCGTATAAGTGCGCATTTCGACGATCATGTCGCTCCCCTTCATACTGTTTAGCGAAACGATAGCATGGGCGGCGTCCTCACCAAGGCGTGATTCCGGATGACTTGGCGTCGGCTCGCCCGGCGCGTCAGGATGAGGCTATGCGGGCTTCAAGCTCCTTCGCCCTCATCGTGCTCTTGTGCGCACTGCCCGCCGCGGCCGAAGAGCGCCAGCCGGTGGTGGTGGAGCTCTACACGTCGCAAGGCTGCAATTCCTGCCCGCCGGCGGACGCTTATCTCGGCGAGCTGGCCGGGCGGCACGATCTTCTGCCCTTGGCGTTCCATGTCGATTACTGGAACTATATCGGCTGGACCGATCCGTTCGCGAAGCCGTGGGCGACGGCGCGCCAGCGCGGCTATCTGCAAAGCCTGAGCGAGCGCTTCGTCTATACGCCGCAGATCGTCGTGGCGGGCGCCGCGCAGGGGGTCGGCTCCGATCACGACGCGATCGAAGGGCTGATCCGCGATGCGGTGGCGCACCGGGCGCAGCCGCTCGATCTCGAGCTGCGCTGGCGCGAGGACGGGGCGCTTCTCGTCGAGGTCGGCGCCGGCGAGTCCCCGGCCAAGTCGCCCGCCGACATCTGGCTCATCGGCTATGACAAGCCGCACGAGACCGAGGTGCTGCGCGGCGAGAATGCGGGCCGGACCGCGGTCGATTACCAGGCGGTGCGCAGTTACCGCCGGATCGGCGCCTGGCCCGGCTGGTCGCTCGAGCTGGTGGTGCCGCAGAACGAGGTGGCTAACCTCGGCACCGGCGGAATCGCCGTGCTCGTGCAGTCGGCCGGGCAAGGCCCCGTCATCGCCGCCCGCCGCATCGATCCGCGCTAGACCGGTCCGCCCAGCCCCTTCGCCAGAAGCCCCGACATGCGGCGCGCGAACGCGGCCGGATCGGGCAATGCCTCGCCTTCGAGGATGCGCGCCTGGTCGAGCAGCAGCCAGGCGAAGTCGTTGAGCGCGTCGGCCGCGCCCTCTTGGCCGGCGAGATCGGCGAGCCGCGCGATGAGCGGATGGCGCGGGTTGATCTCGAGGATGCGCTTGGCCTCTTCCGAGAGCTGCCGATGCTGCTTCAAGAGCCGCTCGAGATGGATGTCGAGGTCGCCCTCGTCGGCGACGAGGCAGACGGCGCTGTCGGTCAAGCCGAGTGGAGGCGCGCACATCCTTCACCGCCGCGCCGAGCGAGAGCTTCACCAGCGCGATGAGGCTTGCGACCGCGCCGTCGCGCTTGGGATCGGATTTTTGTTCGTCGGGCGCCGCGAATTTCTCGAGATCGGCCTGGCCGCGCGTCACCGACTTGAACGGATGCTTCTTGTAGTCGCCGAGCGCCGGCATCCAGAACTCGTCGACCGCATCGGTCAGAAGCAGCACCTCGATGCCGCGCGCGCGGAACCCCTCGAGCTGCGGGCTCCTGGCGGCGGCATCGGCGGTGTCGCCGGTGATGGTGTAGATCGCATCCTGGCCCGGCTTCATGCGCGCGACATAATCGTCGAGCGCGGCCAGCCCATCGGCAGACGTGGTGCGGAAGCGCGCGAGCGCCAGAATCTCGTCGCGGTGTTCGGCGTCTTCGTAGAGCCCCTCTTTCAACACGGCGCCGAAATTGTCCCAGAACGACGCGTATTCGGCCGGCGCGTCCTTGGCCTTGCGGCCGAGCTCGGCGAGGACGCGGCGGACGATCTGGCCGCGCATCTTGGCCAGCATCGGATTCTTCTGCAGCATCTCGCGGCTGACGTTGAGCGGCAGATCCTCGGAATCGACCACGCCGCGCAGGAAGCGCAGATAGGGCGGCAGCAGCTCCTGGCAATCGTCGGTGATGAAGACGCGCCGCACATAGAGCCGGACGCGGTTCTTGCGCGCCGGCTCGAACAGGTCAAAGGGCTTCGCCGCGGGGACGAAGAGAAGCGTGGTGTATTCGTAGGTCCCTTCCGCCTTCGCATGGATCGTGAGCCACGGATCGTCGAAGCCGTGGCCGACATGGTGATAGAACTCCTTGTACTGCTCGTCCGTGATCTCGCTCTTGGGGCGCATCCAGAGCGCGGCGGCGTGGTTGACCGTTTCCTTCTTGCCTTGCGCCTCGATGACGATCGGCAGCGCGACGTGGTCGGAATAGGTGCGGACGATGTGCTTCAGGCGCTCGGCATCGGCATACTCGGCGTCCTCGTCATGGAGCGTCAAATTGATGACGGTGCCGCGCCCCGGCTTCTCGGCCGGCTCGACCGAGAATTCGCCCTTGCCGTTCGAGACCCAGCGCCACGCCTCGGTCTCGCCCGCCTTCTTCGACAGCACCTCGACCTCGCCCGCCACCATGAAGGCCGAGTAGAAGCCGACGCCGAATTGGCCGATCAAGGCCACGTCCTTCTTGGCGTCGCCCGACAGCTCCTTGACGAAGGCGGCGGTGCCGGAGCGCGCGATCGTGCCGAGATTGTCGATCAGCTCCTGCCGGTTCATGCCGATGCCGTTGTCGGCGACGGTGATGGTGTGCTTGGCCTTGTCGGGCAGGATCGTGACCTTGAGCTCGGGATCGCCGGCGATGAGCGCGGGGTCGGTGATGGCCGCATAGCGCAGCCGGTCGCACGCGTCGGACGCGTTGCTGATGAGCTCGCGCAGGAACACGTCCTTGTTGCTGTAGAGCGAGTGAGCGACGATCTCGAGAAGGCGGCTCACCTCCGCCTGGAAACTCAATGTCTCGCCTGCCATGGCCCGACCCGGATGCTCCCCGTCTGCGCCGACGCCGCAGAATTGTGCATGCGGCCGGCTTCGTGCAACCCCTTGATCCGGCGATGCGACGGATTAGGCTTTTCGCGGGCATCGCAGAAAAACCTGGGGAAGGAACCGCCATGGCCACCATCGCCAGCGCCGTCGCGGCGCTTCCGGCCGAGGAGCACGCGCGCCAGTTGCGCCGCGCCGTCGTCGCCGCCACCATCGGCACGACCATCGAGTGGTACGATTTCTTCCTCTACAGCACCATGGCCGGCCTGGTGTTCGGCAAGCTCTTCTTCCCGAACCAGGAGCCGCTGACCGCGACGCTCAACGCCTTCGGCATCTATTTCGTCGGCTTCATCGCGCGCCCCGTCGGCGCCGCCATCTTCGGCCATTACGGCGACCGGATCGGGCGCAAATCGACGCTGATCGCGACCTTGATGCTGATGGGCATCGCGACGTTCCTCGTCGCCTTCGTGCCCGGCTACAATTCGATCGGCATCTGGGGCGCGGTTCATCCTGACCGTGCTGCGCACGCTCCAGGGCATCGGCGTCGGCGGCGAATGGGGCGGCTCGGTGCTGTTGTCGATGGAATGGGCGCGCCATACCGGCCAGCGCGGGCTCGTCGCCTCGTGGCCGCAATTCGGCGTTCCGTCGGGCCTGTTCATCGCCAACCTCGCTGTCCTCTCCTTCAGCCAGATGTCGGGCGACGCCTTCATAAGCTGGGGCTGGCGCATCCCGTTCTTCCTCTCGCATCGTGCTCGTGGCGATCGGCCTGTGGATCCGGCTCGGCATCCTCGAGACGCCGGTGTTCCGGACGCTCGTCGCCGAACGCAAGATCGAGAAGGCGCCGATGATCGAGGTGTGGAAGAAGCAGCCCGGCACCATGATCCTGTCGGCGCTCGCGCGCATGTCCGAGCAGGCGCCGTTCTACATCTTCACCGCCTTCATCTTCGCCTATGGCACCGGCACGCTGAAAATGTCGCGCGACATGCTTTTGACGGCGGTGCTGGTCGCCTCGTTCGTGTCGTTCTTCTCGATCCCGATTTCGGGCCACATCTCCGACCGGATCGGCCGCAAGAGGATGTACATCATCGGCGCGGCGACGATGGGCGTGTTCGGGTTCGTCTATTTCGGGCTTCTGGACACGATGGCGCCGGTCGCGATCTTCCTTGCGATCGTGCTGTCGCTCATCCCGCATGACATGCAGTACGGGCCGCAGGCGGCGCTCATCGCCGAGAGCTTCACGCCGCGCCTGCGCTATAGCGGCGCGTCGATGGGCTATCAGCTCGCCTCGATCATCGCCGGGGGGCCCGCGCCGTTGATCGCGACGGCGCTCTTCGCCGCCTACAAGACCGGCTGGGTGATCGCGCTCTATATCCTGCTCTGCGCCGTCATCTCGATCGTCGCGACGGCGCGGATGAAGGATTACACCGGCAAGGACATCTCGGCCGAATACGACCGCTGACTATTCGGCCAGCGCCGGCGCAACGATGCCGTCGAGCGTCTTGGCGGCGCGAACCTCATCGAGCTCGCCCATCCACTTCGCCACCACGACGGTGGCGAAGATGTTGCTGAAGAGATTGGTGATGGCGCGAATCTCGGACATGAAGCGGTCGACGCCGAGGAGGAGCGCGAGGCCGCCGATCGGCAGCACGCCCGCCACCGGCAAGGTCGCCGCGAGCGCCACGAACCCGGCGCCGGCGATCCCGGCCGCGCCCTTCGAGGTGAACAGCATGATGAACAGCATCGAGAACTGCTGGCCCACGCTCAGGTGAATGTCGCACGCCTGCGCGATGAACAGCACCGAGAGGGTCATGTAGATGGCGGTGCCGTTGGTATTGAACGAGAAGCCCGCCGGCAGGACGAGCCCCACCACCTCCTCCGAGCAGCCCATCGCCTCGAGCTTGTCCATCGCGCGCGGGATCATCGCCTCGCCCGAGGTCGCGGCGAAGGTGATGAGCAGCTCTTCCTTGAAATAGCGCACGATCTTCCACACCCGGAGGCCGAAGATGCGCGCGATGAGGCCGAAGCCGATGAGCGCGAACAGGATCGAGGTGACATAGACGCTGGCGATGAGCTTCGCCAAGCCTTCGAGCGTGCCGAAGCCGAACTTGCCGATGGTGAAGGCGATCGCGCCGAACGCGGCGATCGGCGCCAGGTACATGACATAGCGCACGACGCCGAAGATCGCGTGCATGAAATCGTCCATCAGCGCGACGAGCCGCTGGCCGCGCTCGCCCATGTGGCAGAGCGCGAAGCCGAACAGCACCGCCATGACGAGGACCGGCATGATCTCGCCCTTGGCGATGTCGCCGACGATGTTGGTCGGCACCATGCGCAGCAGGAAATCGACCACCGTGAGGGACTTGGCGCCGGTGACGTAGGCATCGACCGACTTCGTGTTGAGCGAGGCGGGATCGATGTGGAGGCCGGCGCCCGGCTGCAACACGTTGCCGACCACGAGGCCGACGACGAGCGCGATCGTGGTCACCACCTCGAAATAGATGAGAGCCCGCAGCCCGACCATGCCGACGCGGCGCATGTCGCCCATCTTGGCGATGCCGACCGCGACGGTGACGAAGATGATGACGGGAACGACGGCGCGAATGAGGCTGATGAAGGCGTCGCCCAGGGGTTTCAGATCGACGCCCAGCTGCGGGATTGACCTCGCCGACGACGATGCCGAGCGCGATGCCGATCAGCACCTGGACATAGAGCTTCTTCAACAGCGCCATCATTCCCCTCCGGTTCAGCTCTGCCGCATCTTCACCACCACCTTGATCGCGTCTTCGACCCGGTCGCGCGCGTAGCGGATCGCGGTCGGCACGTCGGCGAGCGGGAAGGTGTGCGTGTGGATGATCTTGGCGTCGAAGCGCCGTTGCGCCATGAGCGCGGCGGCGCGGTGCGTGGCGCTCTTGCCCTCGCCGCGGATGCCGAACACGTAGATGTTGTTGCGCACGATATAGGCCAGATCGACCGGCACCGGGTCGGCCGGGAACGCGGCAAGGCAGATGCGGCCGCCGCGGTTCACCATGCGCGCCGCCTCGTTCAGCGCATTGCCCGCGCCCGAGCATTCGAGCACGTACTGCACGCCCTTGCCGTGGGTCAGACGCTGCACGGCGGCGACCGCGTCCTCCTTGCCGACATTGACCACGTGATCGGCGCCGAGGCGCTTGCCCATCTCGAGCCGGCGCTCGCGCGTGCCGGTGAGGATGACGGGAGCTGCCCCCAAGCGCCTTCGCCACGCCGACGCCCATCAAGCCGATCGGCCCCGGCCCGACCACGGCGACGCCCTCGCCGGCGATGATGCCGCCCATGACGTCGAGCCCGTACATCGCCGTGCCGGCGGTGACGACGAGGGTCGCCTCCTCGTCGGACATGTCGTCGGGCACGTGCACCATGGTGTTGACGTTGTTGACGGCGTATTCGGCGAAGCCGCCATCCGTGCTGAAGCCGTTGGCGCGGTGGCCCTTGGCGTGATAGCCGTAATTGAGGCACGAGGTGTACATGCCCTCGCGGCAGCGCTGGCAGCGCCCGCACCCGGCATGCACCTCGACCGTGACCCGGTCGCCGATCTCGAACTCGTCGACCGAGGGACCGAGCTTCACCACCGTCCCCATGTATTCGTGGCCCGGCGTGAAATTGCGGTTGAAGGGCGAGCCGCCATCGACGATCGCCGGGAGCCCGTGCTTGATGATCTCGATGTCGGTCGCGCACACCGCGATCGCGTCGATCCGCACCAGCACCTCGGCGCTGGCGGGCTCCGGCACCGGCTTTTCGACGAGGTGCAGCTCCTCGGGATTGCCGAGCACCCACGCCTTCATCGTCTTGGGCACCGGATAGGCATTGGGCGTCGCGTTCGTCATGGCACCGTCCTTCCGGCGGCGAGACTACTGCGCGAGCCAGACATCGGCCAGATCCTGACCGATGAAATGGCTCGGCGTGATGGCCCAGCCCTGGACGCGCGAGGACGTCACGACGATGCGGTTCCACCACAGCAGCGGCACGGTATAGGCCTCGGTCAGGGCGCGGCGCTCGAACGCGCGCACGATGGCGGCGCGCTTTGCCGCCTCGGTCGTCACCGCCTGGCCGACATAGAGCGCGTCGAGATAGCGGTCGGTGGCGCCGGAATAGTCGATCGGCGAAAGATCGTGCGACACGAACTTGGTGAGCTGGATCGTCGGGTCGTCGTAGAAATCGCCCTGGAAATCCTGCGCCACGTCGAAATCGCCGGCCTCGGCCGCCTTCTGCCAGTCGAAGATGTTGCGCTTGTCGATCTCGGCCGTGACGCCGATCGCGCGCCAGCTTTCGACGAGGAGCTGGGCGCCGGCGTCGTGCGGCATCGGGATGTCGCGCTCCATGAGCTTCAGGTGCAGATCGCTGACGCCCGCCTCGGCGAGGAGGCGCTTTGCCTCGGCGCGCGAGCCCTCGATGTCGTGCGAGAAGCCCGGGAGCGAGGCGAGCTCGGCCTCCGGCGCCGCCATCGACGAGCCCGGCCGCATCAGCCCGCCCACATATTTCAGGAAGGTCGTGTCCTGAAGCTTTTGCGCGGCACCCCAGCGGTCGATCGCGAGCGACAATGCGCGGCGCACGCGCGCGTCGTCGAACGGCTTCTTCTTCGTGTTGAAGACGACGAGCAGGTTCGACAGCCACGGGCTCTCGCTCGCCGTGATGCGGTCGCCCATGGTCTCGGCAAGATCGTCGCGCTGCGCCGGCGTGACGCCGCGGAACTCGGCCATGATCTTGCCGCTCTTGTAGGCGGCGATGACCTGGCCGGGCGGGATGAAATCCGCCTGATAGGCGTCGAGATAGGGGCGGCCCGGCTCGAAATAATGCGCAAAGCGCGCGCCGCGCCAGTATTTCCCCTTCTCGTGCGCGACGAACGTGAACGGCCCGGTGCCGAGGATCTGCGTCTTCGGATACATCGGATCCTGGGCGAGCTTCGCCGCGCTGTAGATGCAGTTCCACGGCGAGGCGAAATTCGCGAGCATCGCCGCATCGGGCCATTTCAGATGAAACACCACCTGGAGCGGCGCCGGCGTGTCGATGGTGTCGATCGCGCCGTAATCGACCTGGCGCGCCGAGACGAGGCCCTGCGGCGGATGGAGGATGCGCTCGTAGGTCGCCTTCACGTCGGCCGAGGTGAAGGGCGTGCCGTCATGGAAGGTGACGCCCGGTTTCAGCGTGAAGCTGTAGGTGAGGCCGTCCGGCGACTGCAGCCACGATTTCGCGAGGTCGCCGACGATCTGCGGATAGCTCTGCGCGTCGAACTTCAGCAGCGTCGAATAATGCGGCGCGACCGGCTGCAGGAAGGCGAACGAGGTGTTGTCCTCGCAGTCATAATCGTTGGGCTCGACGGTCACGGCGAATTCGAGCGTGCCGCCCGGCTGCGGCGCGCCCGCATGCGCCGGAATGCCGATCGCGGCGAGAAGAATCGTAGCGGCGCCAAGATGGCGGATCGGCGTCATGGCAGGCGCCCTCGCACTCAATGTGAATCGGAAGCAGATTGCGTCTGCCAGCGTTCGAACTGGGTAAACAGATCGTCCCTCTGCTGCTGTGTCATTCCCGCCCCGGTGGCCTTGAGCCGTTCGTCCAGGAAGCGTTCGAACACGGACTTCATATCCACCGGAGCGCCTTTTTGCTGCGCAACCGGCATGTTCCGCGTCGAGCCACTGCTCGGCCGCCGGAAAGCGTTTCCAACCGGGCAGGTCAGCGGCGAGATTGACCTCGCGCCATTTCGCGTTGTGGCCCGGCTCGAGCAGCGTCGGGAACTGCGTGAAGAGGGCGTCGGAGAACGCGATGACGTTGCGATAGCGCTCGCTGCCCTGCTGCAGATTGGCGGCCATGAGGACGGTGCCGACCGCGATCGTATCGACCGGCGCGTCCTCGCCGATGAGGCCCGGGTAGTCCTTGGCGGTGAGCCGCGTCGGCGCATAGGACTTGGTCAGCGGACCCTTCAACGACAGCGACAGGAAGTGCAAGCCCTGGCCCGGATCGACCGCGCGCAGGAGCGGCGCCGGTTTCGCCGCGACGAGCGCCACCGCGTCGATGTCGCCATGCGCGAGCTGGGCGAGTGCCACATCGGTCGGCTCGCTCGTCGTCGTCACCGCGATGCCGAGCGCTCCGAAGAAATTCCGCGCCGTGACCGGCGTGCCGCCGGTCGGTGGTCCGACATTCACCTTCTTGCCGGCGAGATCGGCGACAGTCTTGATGTCCGGCCGCGCGAGGAGATGGAATTCCTCATTATAAAGGCGCGCGACATAGGTGAGCGTATCGACGCCGGCAACGAGTTTTTGCTGCCGCACATAGTCGAGCGTATCCGCCTCGACGATGGCGGCGTCGATGCCGTGCAGGACCTTGAGATCGACGACGTTCTGCAAGGCGCCGTCGCCCAGCACCGGAACGACGCGGCGCGTGGCGCCGTCGTCGAGCAATGCCGCGAGATCGGCGGCGATCTGGCTGGCGATGCCGGCCGTATCGCCGGTCTCGACTTCGACGACGCCACGCGTACCGCGATCGAAGCTCTGGTCGGCCGCAATGGCGGGCGCCACGAGCAACGCCGCGAAAGCGGCCAGCGCCAGGCTGCGTGCGAGCAATCCGTGCATGCGAGTCCCCTCGGAACCTGTGTCAGTGGTGCGACAGCGCCGCAAGATCTTGCTTCGCTTCGCCGTCGCCGAGCGCGCCGGCAAGCTGGTACCAGCGTGCCGCTTCTTCGTTGTCGCTATTCATGCCGCGTACGCCCCAGCGCACGAGGAAAATCGGATCGTAGCTGTTGCCAAGAACCCGGGCGGCGCGGGCATTGCCGGCCTCCGCCGCGCGCTCGTAATAAAGTCGCGCCGAAGCGATGTCGCCGTCGGCGAGCCGCGCATCGCCGGCATCCAGAAGGGCTTGCTGATCGCTCGCATCGCCTCGCGCCGGCGCGGACGCCGGCGCCAGCGCGTTGAGCGCCGCAGCGCTCGGCCGCGCAACCTCGGGCGGCGCCGGCACGGCGGCGATGACCCTCGGCTGCGGCGGCGCGGATGCTGCCGGCGGCGGTACCGCGGCGGTGACACTGGGCACGCGCTGTGGGACGGCAACCGGCGGCAGCGCTGTCACGGAAACCGCAGGCGGCGCCGGAACAGCCGCGACGACGGTGCACGGGAGGCGGCGGCGCAGGAACGGCCGCGACAGCGGGCGCGGAAGGCGGTGGCGCGGTAACGGCCGCGACGACCGGCGCAGGCTTGGGCGCGGGCGCGGCACGCGGCGACTCGGGCGGCGAGACTTGCGCCGTTTCGCTCGCGGAATCGCCCGTCGCGCCGGTCGAGGCGCTGTATCGTCGCATGCGCGACGGCACCGCGGTCGGTGAGCGAATTTACCGCGCCCGATATGAAGATTCCGGCGAAGGCCAGAATTCCGAAATAGAGCAGCGCGACAAAAATGCCTATCGCTACGCGAGTTCGCGGACGATGCGTAACCAATTCGTCAAGAGCGTCGCGTTCGCCCTTGATGCGCGTCGTTGATTTGGCGCTCATGGCGATGCGCACCGCGGCCGTGGGACAGTTGCCTCAGAACAAGAATGTACGAGCACGCACCATCGTGGGATCGTGCGCACGTGTCCGTCAAGGCGAAGTCGCGATTCGCCTTGTGTTTTTTTCGTGGCCGGCGCGCCAAGGGCGCTGTTCAATGAACGAGAGGTGCACGTGGATGAGCTATGTCGCGCAGGTGCTTCAGCCGGGCGAAGAGGTGATCGCCGCGACGCGCATCCATTGGTGGTTCCTGTGGCGGCGGACGCTGTTGTTCGTCATCGCCGCGGCGGTGCTGGTGGGCGCCGCGGTCCGCGCAGCAGGGCAATGCGCAGCAGGCGCTCCTTGCCCTTGCCGCGGTCGCGCTCGTCCTTGGCCTGGCGCTCGCCATCGGGCCCGCGATCACGCGCGCCACGACCGAGCTTGCCGTCACCAACCGGCGCATCATCCACAAAACGGGCCTCATCCGCCGCCACACGATCGAGATGAGCCGCGCCCAGGTCGAGAGCGTCGATGTCGAGCAAGGCCTGCTCGGCCGCATGCTCGGTTTCGGCGACATCACCGTCCGCGGCACCGGCACGACTTTCGAGCCGTTCCGCTACATCGCCGGTCCGCTGCAATTCCGGAGCGCCATAACCGCCGGCTGAGGGGCTTGCCATTCGCCGTGAATCCCCCGATTTTGAGGTGATGGGCGTGTCTTCCCGGCCGCGCGTTCTGGCCGTTCTCGGGCCGACCAATACCGGCAAGACGCATCTCGCCATCGAGCGGATGCTCGGCCATCGCAGCGGCATGATCGGCTTCCCGCTGCGCCTTCTGGCGCGCGAGAACTACGACCGGATCGTGGCCTTGAAGGGGGTGCGCGCCGTCGCGCTCATCACCGGCGAGGAAAAGATCGTCCCGCCCGAACCCGTCCTATTTCGTCTGCACCGTCGAATCGATGCCGCTCGACCGGCCGGTCGAATTTCTCGCGGTCGACGAGATCCAGCTCTGCGGCGACCGCGAGCGCGGCCATGTCTTCACCGACCGGCTGCTGCACGCGCGCGGCCTGGCCGAGACCATGTTCCTCGGCGCCGAGACGATCCGCGGCCTCGTGCGCCGCCTCGTGCCCGACGCCGAGTTCGTCGAGCCGCCCGCGCTTTTCCACGCTGCGCTATGTCGGCGCCAAGAAGGTGACGCGGCTGCCGCCGCGCAGCGCCGTCGTCGCCTTCGCGATCGCCGACGTGTTCGAGCTGGCCGAGCTGATCCGGCGCCAGCGCGGCGGCACCGCCGTGGTGCTGGGCGCGCTGAGCCCGCGCGCGCGCAACGCCCAGGTCGGGCTCTTCCAGTCGGGCGAGGTCGATTACCTGGTCGCGACCGACGCGATCGGCATGGGCCTCAACATGGATCTCGACCATGTCGCCTTCGCGCGCACGGTCAAGTTCGACGGCCATGCGCCGCGCCGCCTGAGCCCGGCCGAGATCGCGCAGATCGCCGGCCGCGCCGGACGGCACATGAGCGACGGCACGTTCGGCACCACCGCCGATCTCGACGAGCTCGAGCCCGAGACCGTCGAGGCGGTCGAGAACCACCGCTTCGATCCGCTCGAGCGGCTCTATTGGCGCAACGCCAAGCTCGATTTCCGCTCGGCGCGGCACCTGCTCGCGAGCCTCGAGGCGCGGCCGGTGACGCGCGGGCTGACGCTCGCGCCCGAGGCCGACGACCACCTGGCCTTGCGCGCGCTCGCGCGCCTGCCCGACATCGCCGAGAGCGCCGACAATCCGGCGCGCGTGCGGCTGCTGTGGGAAGTGTGCCAGATCCCCGACTTCCGCAAGGTGATGAGCGAGACGCACGCGCGGCTCCTGGCGCGCATCTATCGCCACCTCGCCGGGCCCGAGGCGCGCATCCCGGTCGACTGGGTCGCCGACCAGGTGGCGCAGCTCGACCGCACCGACGGCGACATCGACACGCTGATGAGCCGCATCGCGCATATCCGCACCTGGACCTATGTCGCGCACCGGCCGGAATGGCTTGCCGCGAGCGCGCACTGGCAGGAGCGCGCCCGCGCCATCGAGGACCGGCTGTCGGACGCGCTGCACGACCGCATCACGCAGCGCTTCGTCGATCGCCGCTCGGCATTCCTGGTGCGCCGGCTCGAATCCGCGCGCGAGCTTCTCGCCTCGGTGAGCCGCGGCGGCGAGGTCAAGGTCGAGGGACATTATGTCGGCCGCCTCGACGGCTTCCGCTTCGTGCCCGACGAGGACGCCGATCACGGCGAGCGGCGCACGCTGCTGGCCGCGGCCAACCGCGTGCTGCGCGGCGAGATCGCGGCGCGCGCGCGCGAGCTCGCCGAGGCGCAGGATGCCGAGTTCGAGCTTGCCGCGAGCGGACAGATCCTGTGGCGCGGCGGCGCGGTCGGGCGCTTGCTGCCGGGCGAGAGCGCGCTTTCTCCGCGCGTCGAGCCGCTGCCGAGCGATTTTCTCGAAGGGCATTTGCGCGACGGCGTGCGCCAGCGCCTGGCGCTCTTCCTCGCCGGACCGCTTTGGAGCGCGGGCTCGGGCCGCTTTATCGCGCGCGCGCGGCCGAGCTTGCGGGACCGGCGCGCGGCCTCGTCTATCAGCTCGCCGAAGCGCTCGGCACGCTGCCGGCGCGCGACGTGGCGCGCTCACGGCGGCGCTCAAGGGCGCCGACCGCAAGGCGCTGGCGCGGCTCGGCGTGCGGCTTGGCACCGAGTCGGTCTATCTCGAGCCGCTGCTGCAACAAAAGGCGGCGCGGCTGCGCGCGCTGCTGTGGTCGGCGCGCACCGGCGCTGCCATCCCGGCGGCGCCCGAAGGCACATCGGCCCCGCGCGACGCCGCAATCCATGACGAGGCGTATGCCGCGATGGGGTTTGCCGTGCTGGGCCCGCGCGTGCTGCGCGCCGACCGGCTCGAGCGCGTGGCGGCGGCGGCGCGGCGCCTCGCGCGGCAAGGCCCGTTCGCGGCGAGCGCGGAGCTTGCTTCGCTGGCGGGCGCGCCCGTCGCGGAGCTTGCGGCGCTGCTGGCGGCGCTGGGCTATCGCGCCAGCGCCGGCGAGAACGGCGAGGCGCTGTTCCACACGCGCCGCCACCGCCCGGCCGCGCACGGCAAGCAGCGCCGGCGCGCGCGGCCGCACAAGGACGGTCCGTTCGCGAAACTGAAGGAGCTGCGCCTTCTGAGATGAGCGAGAGCGCCAGCGTCAGGATCGACAAGTGGCTGTGGTTCGCGCGCATGGCGAAGACGCGCTCGCTCGCGGCGCGGCTGTGCGAAGCGGGCTTCGTCACGGTGGCCGGCGCGGTGGCGCGGAAGCCGCATCATCCCGTGCGCGTCGGCGAGGCCGTGACGGTGATGCAGGGAAGGCAGCGCCGCACGCCTCGTCGTCCAGCAACTCGGCGCGCGCCGCGGGCCGCCGCCCGAGGCGCGCCTCCTTTACGACGAGACCGCGCCGCCGGAACGGATCGCGCCGAGCGATCCGCACTGGACGCCGCTCCTCGACGAGGAAAGCTGGGCGTAAACTCGCCCAACAAACAAGCGGAGGCAGAGCATGAAGATCGCAATCATCGGCGCCGGCAATGTCGGCCAAGCGCTCGGCAAGAGCTGGGCGGCGAAGGGGCACGCGGTCACATACGGCGTGCGCGATCCCGCGAAATATGCCGGGCTTGCCACGGCACCAGTCGCGGACGCCGCGCGCGCGGCCGAAGTGGTGCTGATCGCGACGCCCTGGGGCGCGACCGAGGCGGCGCTGCGCACGGCCGGCGATCTTGCCGGCAAACTGGTGCTCGATGCGACCAACCCGCTCAAGATGGACGACGGCGGCCTCGCGCTGTCGCTCGGCTATACGACCTCGGCGGGCGAGATGGTGGCCCTTTGGGCCAAGGGCGCCGCGGTGTTCAAGACGCTCAACACGACCGGGTTCGGCAATATGGCGAATGCCGGCCGCTATCCGGCGCGGCCGGTGATGTTCTTTGCCGGCGATGATCAGAAACATCGCGCGACGGTGGCCGCGCTGTTGAGCGATTTGGGATTCGAGCCGGTCGATGCCGGGCCCATGAAGAACGCGCGCCTGCTCGAGCCCTACGCCATGCTGTGGATCGACCTGGCGATGAGGCGCGGCCAGGGCCGCGATTTCGCCTTTGCGCTGGTGCGTCGTTAGGCGCCGGTGACGCGCGCCAGGAGCGCGTCGGCATCGGCGGGCAGCGCGTTGCCGCGCCAGGCGATGTGCTGATCGGGGCGGATCAGGACGTAGTCGCGCTCATAGAACGCGCGCGCTTCGTCGTCGGCGATGTGCAGCACGTCGAGCGGCACGCCGCGCCGCTTTGCCGCCGCGACGAATGACGCGCCGTCGGCTGCAGCGCCCAGACTCAGCAAGGTGAAGCCGATGCCGAGCCGGTCGTAGAGCGAATCGCCGATGCCGCGGCCGGAGCCGAGCCAGAAATGCGGCGCGCGGCCGCCCGGCACGCTCGACGGGCGATATGTGATGGGATCGTCGGCCGGCGGCGCGCCATCCTCGATCACGATGGGCGAGCCGTCGTAGCGCGCGCCGAGCTGCACGCCCAAGGAGGCGAACTCCTCGCCCAAGGTTCCGAGGTAGTGGCTGAGCCGTGCGCGCGCCGCCGCGCCCGCGGGCGATTGCTCCTCGACATTGTCCGTGACCGGCATGTCGCCCACGGAAATCGCCAGCGTGCGCGCGGCGGTGGTGTTGCGGATGGCGATCGGCCGGCGCTCGATCTCGTAGGAGCCGAGCAGGTTCGCGCCGCCCCAGCCTTGGACCAGCGCCGCGAGCTTCCACGCGAGGTTCGCGGCATCGTCGATGCCGGTGTTCATGCCGAAGCCGCCGGTGGGCGTGAAGAGATGGACCGAATCGCCGGCGAGCACGATGCGGCCCGCGCCGAACGAGTGCGCCACGCGCGCGACGCCCGCGGTCCACGGATTGTGGCCCAGAACTTCGACCGGGATCTCGGCCCCGGCCGCGCGCTGCACGTGGCGGCGGATGGCGTCGTCGTCGGGCGCGGTGCCGGGCTCGGGCGC
Source organism: uncultured Alphaproteobacteria bacterium (assembly GCA_963804235.1). Classification (GTDB taxonomy): domain Bacteria; phylum Pseudomonadota; class Alphaproteobacteria; order ATCC43930; family CGMCC-115725; genus DATJLY01. Next base: position 18,597 of record CAWDPP010000052.1, on the reverse strand, counting down.
GCGCGTGAACAGCAGGAACTCGTCCTCGCCGTTCAGCGAGACGAAGACGATGCGGCCCTCGGAATTGATGGCGTTGTACATCCAGGCGCGGCGCTCGCGCCCGATGACGTCGCGGAGCACGGTCGGCAGGCGCAGGTAGGTGGCGATCATCGGCCCGCCCATATAGGCCTGCTCGAGATTGCGGAAGCCGCCATAGTGGATGGCGAGCGTGCGCCGCACGAAACTCTGCCCGCCGTCGCAGCCGGCGAGATAGAGGACGCGCCATTCCTCGCGCGCGCCGTCGGCGACGCGCTCGGCGCCGAGCGTCACGCCGCCCTCGTCCTGCTCCGCCGCTGTCGCGCGCCAGCCGAAGCGTTTCTCGATCAGCTTCTCGCGCATGACGCGGTCGAAGAGCAGCGCCTCGACATACATCTGGTTGGCGCGGTGCAGCGGCTCCGGCTCCTGGTCGAAGCGCGGCGAGCGCTCTACGCGCGCCAGCTTCTCGTTCTCCGACGGCATGCTGAGGCGCGCCAGCTCCCAGCCGTTGAAGCGCGTGAAATAGGCGACGTCGGTCGGATCATCCATCGGCAATCCGGCGCGGCGCACCGCGGGCGACAATCCGAGGCGCCGGTAATGCTCCATCGTGCGCGCGTTGTGGGTGTTGCCCTTCGGGTGCATGCGGCTCGTCTCGTCGAGATTGAAGAGGACGGAGCGCACGCCGTACCGCGCGAGGAAAAGGCCGAGCACCATGCCGACGGGTCCGCCGCCGACGATGCCGATGGGCGCGGCCGCGCTCATCGCGCTCAGCGGTTCAAGGGCCGGCGCAGGAAGCCCAAGAGACCCTGCGGCATGAAGATCACCATGGCGATGAAGATGAGCCCGAGCGGAATGAGATAATACTCGGTCAGGAAGCGCGACAGCCCCTCGCGCAGCAGCAGGAAGAACGCCGCGCCGACCAAGCGGGCCGACGAGCGTGCCGAGGCCGCCGATGACGTTGTAGATGACGACCTCGCCCGAGACGAGGAAGAAGACGAAGTCGGGCGCCGCGAACTCGTTCTGCACGGCGTAGAGAATTCCGGCGAGGCCGGCGAAGAGGCCGGAGATCATGACCGCGACGATCTTGTAGCGCTCGACCGGATAACCGATCGCGCGCGTGCGCGCCTCGTTCTCGCGGATCGATTGCAGCACCATGCCGAAGGGCGCGTGCGTGATGCGGCGCAGGATGAGATATGACGCCGCCACCACGGCGAGCACGAACCAGTGCATGGTCGTCGAGGTGAAGCGCACCGAGAAGATGCCGGGCAGCGACAGCGGCGGGCGGCTGAAGGTGAGGCCGTTCTCGCCGCCCGTGACATCGGTCCAGGTGAAGATGACGACGTAGAAAATCTGCGAGAAGATGAGGGTCGTGATGGCGAAGTAGATGTCCCTGAGCCGCGTCGCGAAATAGGCCACGAACGCGCCCACGGCCGCGGCGGCGACGAGGCCGGCAAGGATCGCGAGCCACAAATTCGGCCGCTCGACCAGGATGAGCGCGGCCGCCGCGCCATACATGCCGAGCCCGAAAAAGGCCGAGTGGCCGAACGAGACGATGCCGGTATAGCCGATGAGGATGTCGGACGACATCGCCAAGCAGGCCCCAGATCAGGATCTCGGTGAGGAAGCGGCGCCAGAATTCCGGCAGCACGAGCGGCGCCAATGCGAGGAGGCCGACGACCGCGCAGAACACGCCCCAGAAGACGTATTTCTCGCGCGCCGTCATTTCGGGCGTCGGCACGAACAGGCCGGTCGGCCGGAACAACAACGTCAGGATCAGCACCACCGACGCGAAGATGATCGACTGCGACGGGCTCACCCAGAGCGCGGCGTAAGCCTCGAGCAGGCTGATGAATATGGACGCGGCGATGCAGCCGCCGAGGCTGCCCATGCCGCCCACGACGACGACGATGAAGGCTTGCAGGATCCAGTCGAGCCCCATGGTGGCGTTGACGCCGACCAAGGGCCCGAACAGCACGCCCGACGCCGCCGCCATGCCCGGAGCCCATCGCGAACACGCCGGTCAGCACCAACGGCACCGGAATGCCCATCGCCTGCGCCATGGTGCGGTCCTGCGTCGTGGCGCGGATCCAGATGCCGAACTTGCCGTATTTGAGGAAGAGCCAGACGCCGCCGATGATCGCGGCCGACAGAACCGCGATCAGCACGCGGTACCACGGATAGACCAGATAGAAGAGCGTGAACTGCCCGGTGAAGGGCTCCCCGATCTTGCGCGCGACGGGGCCGAACTGCCACAGCGCGTAATTCTGCAGGACGAGCGAGATGCCGAAGGTCGCGAGGATGGTGTTGAGCGGATCGCGGCCCAAGAGCGGGCGCAATGCCACGACGTAGATGACGGCGCCGAGCAGCGCCACCACCAGCGTCGCCGCGACCAGCGCCAGCCAGAAATTGCCGGTCGCGGCCATGGTCAGCACGCCGACATAGGCGCCCAGCATGAACAATTCGCCATGCGCGAAATTGACCACGTCCATGATGCCGAAGATGAGCGTCAAGCCCGAGGCGACGAGCGCCAGGATCATGCCGGTGATGATGCCGTTCAGCGTCTGGATCAGGATCTGCTGCAGCACGGGCCTAGATCCCCAGATACTGATGCACGACCGCGTCGTCGACGCGAATGTCCGACGCCATCGCGTGATGGCGCACCATGCCCTTCTCGATGAAATAGACGCGCCGGCAGGATGCGAGCGTCAGCGGCACGTTCTGCTCGACCAGGAGCACCGCGACGCCGTCCTGGCGCAGCACGTCGATGATCGCGCCGATCTGCGAGACCATGCGCGGCATCAACCCCTCGGTCGGCTCGTCGAGCAGCATGATCTTCGGCTCGAGCATCATGGCGCGGGCGATCGCCAGCATCTGCTGCTCGCCGCCCGAAAGCGTGCCGCCGGCCTGGCTGCGGCGCTCGGCCAGCACCGGGAAGAAGGCATAGACCTTGTCGAGAAGCTGGGCCTTGCGCGCCTTGTCGACGCCGGTGCGGTCGAGCCCGGTGCGCAGATTCTCGCCGACGGTGAGGAGGCGGAAGATGCGCCGGTCCTCGGGCACGTAGCCGACGCCAAGCCGCGCCACGCGGTGCGCGGGAAGGCTGGTGATGGGCGCGCCCTCGAGCAGCACGCTGCCTTCGCGCGGCGGAACGAGGCCCATGATCGCCTTCAGGGTCGTGGTCTTGCCGACGCCGTTGCGGCCCAAAAGCCCGACCACCTCGCCCTTCCCGACCTCGAGCGACACGCCGTGCAGGATGTGGCTCTTGCCGTAATAGGTGTGGATGTCCTCGACCTTGACGAGGGCGGAGGCGGACGCATCGGCGCTCATGTCTTGAGATAGACCTCGAGCACCTTGGGGTTCCGTTGGATCTCGGCGGGCGTACCTTCGGCGAGGATCTCGCCGTAATGCAGGACGGTGATCTGGTTGCACAGCTCCATCACCACCTGCATGTCGTGCTCGACGATGAGGATGGTGAGGTCTTTGCCGATGCGGCGCACGAGCGCCATCGTCTCGTGCGTCTCGGCGGCGCTCATGCCGGCGGTCGGCTCGTCGAGGCACAGGAGGCGCGGCTCGGTCGCGAGCGCGATGCCGATCTCGAGATTGCGCTGCTCGCCGTGCGAGAGATTGGCGGCCTCGACCGCGGCCTTGTCCTTGAGCCCGACCGATTCCAAGACCGCTTCGGCCTTTTCCAGAATGTCGCGAAAGGAGCGATGGTGCGTCAGAAGGCTCCAGCCGTGCCGGCGCGATTGCGCGGCGATGCGCACGTTCTCGAGCGTCGTGGCGTTCGGCAGGATGTTGGTGATCTGGTACGAGCGCGCGACGCCTTTCTGCGAGACGCGGTCGGCGGACAGCCCCGTCACATCCTCGCCGTCGAGCAGGATGCGGCCCGAGGACGGACGCAAGACGCCCGTGAGGCAGTTGAAGAAGGTGCTCTTGCCGGCGCCGTTGGGGCCGATGATGGCGCGGATCTCGGAGCGCCGTACGGCGAAATTGATGCGGTTCAAGGCGGTCGAGCCCGCCGAAGCGGACGGTCAGGTCCTCGGTGCGCAGCAAGGGCCCCGAACGGACTTCCCCGGCGCCTTCTGCCGGGGAAGCCAGATCGAGCGCGGAAACTCCCGTCACGCCGAGAACGTGCACGCCGGCGGGAACATGGTCTTTTCCTTGGCGACGGTTTCGAGGATGTGGAACTTGCCGTCCTTGGCCGTGCCGTCCTTCACCTCGAAGATGAATTCGCGCAGGAACGCCTGGTGATCCTCCTTGCGCAGCACCTTGTCGCCTTGCGGGAAATCGTCGCCTTCCTTCATCTCGAGGCCTTCCAGCGCCTCGATCAGCTTCATCGTGTCGGCGGCGCCCTGGAACTTCGATTTCTCGATGCCGACCTTGAGGCAGTTCATGGTCTCGAAATTCGATTGGACGTAGCGGTCGGGCAGCGGACCCGAGGGATCGATCGCTTTGAGGCGCACCACCGCCTCGTCGAAGAATTTGTGGTGCGCGGGCGTGTCGAGCGGCGGCTCGAAGATCGGCAGGTAGCGGTTGATGCCGATGAAGCCGTTGATCTTGGCGCCGAGCGCGGGAAGGTTGGTCGATTCCGAGACGGCGCCGTCGCCGGCCCATTTGTATTTCTTGGTGAGGCCGAGATCGTAGGCCTGATTGCCGATCGTCACGCCGTCATTGCCGAAGAAGATGGCGAAGAGCCCGTCGAAATCGCCGGAGATCTTCGACAGGAACGGCGTCATGTCGGCAGTGCCGAGCGGGATGCCGGTCGTGCCGGCGATCGTGCCGCCGGATTTCTTGATCTGCTCGGCATAGGCGTCGCGCGTCGCCTGGCCCCAGGCATAATCGGCGAACACGATGTGCCACGACTTGCCGAGGTTCTTGACGAGGTAGGGCGCGAACGCCACGGCCTGCGCCGGCGCATAGTCGAACGGCCGGAAGCTGTAGCGGTTGCATTTCGTCGTGGTCAGCACGGTGTCGAGGCAGACGCTGATCATGTTGACGATCTTGTGGTCTTCCCACACCGGCATGCAGGCGATGCAGATGTTCGACAGGAAGCCGCCGACCTGGACGTCGATATTGTCCTCGGTCACGAGCTTTTCCGCCTTGCGCCGCGCCACGTCGGGCTTCGATTCATCGTCCTCGACGTGCAGCTCGATCGGCCGGCCCAAAATGCCGCCCGACTTGTTGATGCGGTCGACCGCCATCTGCAAGCCGACGAGCGCGGTCTTGCCGCCGGCCGCGGCCGCGCCGGAGAGCGGCTGGATGCTGCCGATCTTGTAGGCCCTGGCCTGGCCATAGGCGGCGCGCCACGGCGAATAGACGAGCGTCGAGGCGCCGAGCGCGGCAACGCTGGTAAAGCCCATTTCAAGCAGGCGCCGGCGCGTCAGATAATCGTGCGACATCGTGATGATCCCTCCCCGGCCGCCTCGAGATGCGGCTCGATTCGGCGGATATAATGCACAAATCCGCGCCCTGCCAAAGCCTGTATTTTCGGCAGATGGCGCGGGTCCTCACGCCGCGGGATCGGCATCGAGACGGACGGCGATGCCTTCGACCTCCGGCCGCGCCGGCGGATAGCGCCGCATGACGAGCGGATCGTGCCCGGGAACGATGTGGCGCTCGGAGCTCGCGAGCCGGCGCAGCGTCACGTGCCCTTCGAGCATGTCGCCGACATTGTAGACGGTCGGAAATGCCCGCCCCTCGTCGAGATGCGCGTAGAGATGCGCCGCGTCCGAGGCGACGACGACATGGCCGCGCCGCGTCAGCACCCGCACCGATTGGAGCCCCATGGTGTGGCCGCCGATGAAGTGCAGCGTGAGGCCGGGCGCCAGTTCGACATCGCCCTCGTGAAAGCGCACGCGGCCCTGATATACCCTCCGCACCATGCCCTCGACATCGGCCGAGCGCGAACGAGCTGCGCAGCAGCCGGTGCGTCATGGAGCGCCCGGTGACATAGCGCATCTCGCGGTCCTGGATGTGGAAGGTGGCATTGGGAAAGAGATCGAGCGAGCCGGCATGGTCGTAATGCATGTGCGTGACGATCACGTCTTCGACCTTCGCCGCATCGATGCCGATCGTGCGCAGTCCTTCCGCGGGCGTGCGCAGCAACTGCCGGCCGCGCGCCTTCGCCTCCACTTCGCCGAAGCCGGTATCGACGACATAGGTCTTGCCCGCGCCGACGATCGCCCAGACGAAATAGTCCAACGGGCCGCGCCCCTCGTGCGGATCGTTGTCGAGGAAATTCTCGCGCATCGGCCGGTCGTGGTGGGCATAGCGCACGGCATAGACTTCGTAGCTCATCGGTCGCCCCCTCCCCTTCAACGGTTGCCGCCGACCTCGACGCCGGCCCACTGCTCGAGGCATTTGACGAGCTCGGTGATGTCGGAGCCGGGGCCCAAGGATTGGCTCGCGAACTGCCACAGCTGGCGCACGGCGCTGCCGACCCACATCGGCACCTCCTGCGCCTCGGCCTCGTCGAGCGCGAGCTTCACGTCCTTGACCATGAGGCCGGTGGCGAAGCCGAAATCGAAGCTGCGCGGGAGGACCGAATTCGGGAACTTGTCCTGCGTCGCCGAATTGCGGCCGCTGCCGGCGTTGATGACATCGACCATGGTGCGCGGGTCGAGCCCGGCCTTGACGCCCATCACGATCGCCTCGGACGCGATCGCCATGGCGGTCGCCGACATGAGGTTGTTGGCGAGCTTCATCACCTGGCCGAGGCCGGGCCGCTCGCCGACCTCGAAGACGCGGCCGAACACGGCGAGGACCGGCTCCATCCGGCGCACCAGATCGTGCGGGCCCGCCGCCATCACCGCGAGCGTGCCTTTCTTCGCGCCGGCGACGCCGCCCGAGACCGGCGCGTCGACCATGGCGATCCCCTTGGCGCCGAGCGCGGCGGCGATCGCCTCGGTCGTGCGCCGGCCGGTGGTCGAGAGATCGACGAAGATTTTCGCGCGCTTGCCGGCGATGACGCCGCCCTCGCCCACGGCCACGGCGCGCACGATGTCGGGCGTCGGCAGGCTCGCCAGCACGATCTCGACGCGGTCGGCGACATCGCGCGGCGAGCCCGCCGCGCTCGGCGCCGCGCGCGACGAGCGGCGTCAGCGCCGCCGCATTCGTGTCGTAGATCGTGAGCTTGTGGCCCGCGTCGATGAGCCGGCCCGCCATCGGCCCGCCCATGCGGCCGACGCCGATGAACCCCAGGTGCTCGGCCATGCTTCCTCCCGCGTTTTCCCTAAGGCTAGTGCCGCCGCAGCCTTCGTTGACAACAGAATTGCCGCCGCCGATCATCGCGGCTACCACAGGGAGGGGACAATGCGCATCAAGGCTTCCATCGCCGCAGGCGTTCTGCTCGCGGGGCTCGGCGCGGCGACGGCCCAGGCCGACCCGCTGCATATCCGGCTGTCCTACATCGTGCCGGTGTCGAACTGGGCGACCATCCTGTTCGCCAAGCCCGAGCTCGCGCCGCACCTGAACAAGTCCTACACGTTCGAAGCGGTCCATTTCCAAGGCACGCCGGAACTGATCCAGGCGCTCGCCGCGGGCGAGCTCGAGATCGCCAATCTCGGCTTCACGACCTTGCCGATCGCCGTCGCGAACGCCGGCATGACCGACGTGCGCATCATCGCCGACGAGCTGCAGGACGGCGTGCCGGGCTATTACAGCAACGAGTACATGGTGCTGAAGGACAGCCCCTACAAAACCATCGACGATCTGAAAGGCCACATCCTGGCGATCAACGCGTTCGGCAGCGGCACCGAGGTGCCGCTCCACGCCATGCTCGACCGGCACAATCTCGTGAACAAGCGCGACGTCACCGTGGTCGAGGTGCCGATCCCGCAGATGCCGGCCGAGCTGATGGACAAGAAGGTCGACATGATCGCGCTGCCGCTGCCGTTCACCGCCAACCCCAAGGTGCGCGACGCGACGCGCACGCTCTTCACCCAGGGCGACGCGATGGGCATCACCCAGCTCGGCATGTGGGTCGCGCGCTCGGGCTTCATCGAAAAGAACCGCGCCGCCATGCCGATTTCATGGAGGACGCGATGCGCGCCGAACATTGGTATTTCGATCCCAAGAACCACGACGCGGCGGTGCAGATCGCCGTCAACGTGACGAAGCTCCCGGCCGCCGTGTGGGATAGCTGGCTGTTCAAGAAGGACGGCCAGAAGGGCGATTACTTCCGCAATCCCAACGGCCATGCCGATATCGCGGATATCCAGCGCTCGATCGAGACGCAGGTGAAGCTCGGCGTCATCAAGCAGAACATCGACGTCAGCCAGTATGTCGATTTCAGCCTCGTCGACGAGGCGATCAAGCGGCTGAATTGAGGCGTGGCACGCCCCCACCCTAACCCTCCCCCTCGAGGGGGGAGGGGATGAGGGAGAAGGGCTGGGCGCTCGTCTTCGCGTTGGCGGCGGCGCAGTTGGTGTCGTGGGGCTCGATCTATTACAGCTTCTCGCTGTTCGTCGTGCCGATGGAGCGCGAACTCGGCTGGAGCCGCACGGCATTGAACGGCGCGCTCTCGGCCGGGCTCGCGCTCGCGGGGCTCGCGTCATACCCGGTCGGCGCGTGGATCGACCGCGCCGGCGGGCGCGCGGTGATGAGCCTCGGCTCGGTCCTGGGCGCGGCGCTGCTGTTCCTGTGGTCGCGCGACCACGACCTCGCCGCCTTCTATGCGATCTGGATGGGGCTTGGCGTGGCCTTGGCGGCGACGCTCTACGAGCCGGCCTTTGCCGTGCTGACGCGGCTTCATCCCGAGACCTATCGCCTGCGCATCACCACGATGACCTTGGTCGGCGGCTTTGCCAGCACCGTCTTCATTCCGCTCACCGCGCTCGCGATCGAGGCGTGGGGCTGGCGCAGCGCGCTCGTGGCACTCGCGCTTGTCAATGCCGTCTTCTGCCTGCCGGTGCACGCGCTCTGGCTGCGCGACCGCACCGTCGCGGGCGCGCCGCCGCGCGCGCGCGGCCCGGTGTTCGATGAGAATTTCCGCCGCGCCTTGAAGCATCCGGCGTTCTGGGGGCTCGGGCTTTCCTTCACCGCCTATGGCGCGGTCGCCTCGGCGCTCACCTTCCACATCATTCCGCTGCTCGAGGAGCGCCACGTGCCGACCGCCACGATGCTGTCGGCGATCGCGCTCTTCGGCCCGGCGCAAGTGGCGGGACGCATCGCGCTTCTGGCGCTGGGGCGGCGCGCCAGCGCGGTGCTGGTCGGGCGGCTCGGCTTCACCGTGCTGCCGCTCTCGATCCTGTTGCTGCTGCTGCCGTCCTCGCTCGCCGCGTCTCTTCGTCTTCTATCTCCTGTTCGGCGCCTCGAACGGCGTCATCACCGTGGTGCGCGGCACCGCCGTGCCGGAGCTGCTGTGGCGCGAGAGCTATGGCGCGATCAACGGCGCGCTGACGCTGCCGACCAATCTCGCGCGCGCCGCGGCGCCGTGGGGGGCGGCGCTCTTGTGGAGTGCCTCGGGCGAGCTACGATGCCGTGCTGTGGGCGTGCCTTGCGGCGGGTGCCATCTCGTGCGCCGGCTTCTGGTACGCATCGGTGCAAAGCGAGGGCGGATGACGGGGCAGGTCAGTCTCGGGATCGCCTTGGGCAGCGGCGGCGCGCGCGGCTGGGCGCATATCGGCGTGCTCGCGGCGCTCGACGAGGCGAAGCTCGCGCCCGCGATCGTGTGCGGCACCTCGATCGGCGCGGTCATCGGCGGGATCTATCTCGCCGGCCAGCTCGGCGAGTTCGACGCGATACGTGCGGCGCCTCAACCGCCTGCGCGTGTCGCAATTCTTCGACTTCAAGCTCGGCGCCGGCGGCATGATCGCCGGCAACCGCGTCCTCAAAGTGCTGCAGCCGATGCTGCGCGAGACCAGGATCGAAGCGCTGCCGCGCCGCTTCGGCTGCGTTGCGACCGATGTCGCGAACGGCGAGGAGGTGTGGCTGCGCGAGGGGCGGCTTGTCGACGCGCTCGCCGCCTCCTATGCGATCCCGGGGCTTTTCCCGGCGGTCCACCTGGGCGGACGGTGGCTGTTCGACGGCGCGCTCACCAACCCGGTGCCGGCCTCGCTCGCGCGCGCCTTGGGCGCCGAGATCGTGATCGCGGTCGACGTCAATGCCGGCATCCTCGCGCCCCTCACCTTCGAGACCGACCAGGTGACCCTGCCGGCGCGGCGCGGCATCACCGGCGGCTTCATGCGCCGCATGCTCGATCGGCGCAAAGGGGGCCCGAGCGCCTTCGGCGCCATGTCGCGCTCGCTCCAGATCATGCAGACGCGCATGAGCCGCATCCGGCTCGCCGAGGACCCGCCGGCGATCGTGCTGCGGCCCGAGGTCGGCCACATCGGGCCGCTCGAATTCTATCGCGCCGCCGAATGCATCGCGGCGGGCGCGGCTGCCGTCGCCGCCGCGCTCCCGGCGCTGCGCGAGGCGATGGCGCAGCGCAGCTTCGATCTCGAGGCGCACCTCGCCGCCAAGCCGGGCGATTGACCGCGGATCGTCCCTGCGATTAGATCGGCGCGACGTTTCCCTGTCATGGAGGTGCCGCGATGCGTGGCGACGGCCCCGGCGATCTCGCCCCACTGGTGGAAAGCGATCGCGTTCACCGCACGGTCTACAGCGATCCCGCCATCTTCGATCTCGAAATGGAGCGCATCTTCCACAAGGTGTGGCTCTATTGCGGCCACGAATTGCAGATCCCGAAGGCGGGCGACTACTACACCGTGCAGCTCGGCCGCCAGCCGATGATCATGGTGCGGCATGGGGACGGCACCATCCACGTCCTCTACAACCGCTGCGCCCATCGCGGCGCGCTTTTGTGCGGCAACCGGCACGGCAACACCGGCAAGGTGTTCACCTGCTCCTATCATTCCTGGCAGTACCGCACCGACGGCACGGTCGAGAGCATCCCGCTGCCGAAAGGCTATGAGGGCACGCGGCTCAGCGCCGACGATCCGCAGTTCAACATCAAACCGGCCCCGCGCGTGGAATCCTATCGCGGCTTCGTGTTCGCGAGCCTCGCCGAGGACGGGCCGACGCTTGAAGGAGTTCCTGGGCGACGCGCGCATCGCGTTCGACGACATGTGCGACCGCGCGCCCGAGGGCGAGGTCGAGATCGTGCCGACCTGCTTCCGCATCATCCAGCATTCCAACTGGAAGATCTTCCTCGAGAACCAGCTCGACGCGCTGCACCCGTCGGTGACGCACGAATTGACCGGGCGCGCCGCCGAGGAAGTCGAGCACGAGATCGAGAAGAGGAAAGGGCACGCGCCGCTCGACTATCACTATCTCTCGGCCTTCACGCTGCCGTTCCACAAATGGGACACGGTGCAGACCGTCAACCACAGGAACGGCCATTGCATCCTGCAAGGCTACATGGGATTGCGGCCGCAGGACCCCGACACGCTCGCCTACGAGGCGGCGATGCGGAAGCATTACGGCAAGGAGCGCACCGAGGAGATCCTCGGCGTCAACATCCATCACGTGCTGCTCTATCCCGGCCTGTCGGTGCAGCCGCCGTTGCAGCAGCTGCGCGCGGTGCGGCCGCTGTCGGTCGACCGCACCTTGACGGAGATCTGGCACTTCCGCCTGAAGGGCGCGCCCGAGGCGATCTATCGCCGCGCGCTCGGCTACTACAACCTCGTCAACTCGCCCTCGACCATGGTCAACGCCGACGACCTCGAGAATTTCTGGCGCTGCCACCAGGGCCTCTCGTCCGAACGGCGGCGACTGGGTGAGCTTCCACCGCCACGCCGGGCAGGACGATGTCGAGGGCGACGTGGTGAAATCGCGCTGGGGCACGAGCGAGGCGCCGATGCGCAACCAGTTCCGCGCCTGGGCCGATTTCATGGCGACGGCGTGAGACATGGCGCGCGCCAAGGCAAAAAAAGCGAAGGCGAAGGCGCGAAAAGCGCCGGCGAAGCGCGCCGCCGGCGCGGCCCGCGGCCCGGCTAAGCGCGCGGCCGCAGCCGCCAACGGCGCCGACACGCTGCGCGAGGTGGAACAACTCCTCTATCGCCAGGCGGAATTGCTCGACCGCCGCCAGTGGGAGGAGTTCATCGAGCTGTTCGATCGCGACGGCATCTACTGGATGCCGGCCGCGCCCGAGCAGACGACGGGCGAGGGCGTGCCGTCGATCTTCTATGAGGACCGCAACATGATGCGCGTGCGCATGAAGCGCGTGACGCATCCGCACGCGTGGTCGCAGGCGCCCGACTGGGGCACCAACCACGTCGTCTCGAACGTGATGATCGAGCGCGAGCGCGGCGGGCGAGGTCACGGTGCGCTCGCGCTTCCACATGATGGAGTTCCGGCGCGACGTCACGCGCCATTTCGCCGGCTCCTATCTCCACACGCTGCGCAAGACGAGCGGCGGCTGGCGCATCAAGCGCCAGCGCGTCGACATGGTGAACAGCCAGGGCGCCTACGACTACGTCATCCAGGTGTGGGTGTAGTCGCCGCTACGAGCGCAACGCTGCCGCCGCGCGATCCTCAAGTAAATCAGCCGAACACCTTCTTCAGAAGATCGGTGGTGCGCGCCGCCGGGTTGGTGCGGATCGCCGCCTCCTCCACCGCCATGTAGTGGAACAGCCCGTCGAGCGCCTTGCCGACGGTGAAATCGGTGAGGTTGAAGCTCTGCACCTCCTGGCCCGCGAAGGGAATCCGTGGCGGCGCGCCCTTGCACCGATTTGAAGGTGCTGACGGCGCCGACGCTCGACAGCGAGCTGTCGACGATCGGGCGGAACGAGGTGGTGAGCTCGGACGTGGTCGTGCGCTTGAAATACTGCGTCGCCGCGTCCTTCGGCCCGTCGAGGATCGTGCGCGCGTCGGTGATCGACATCTTCGAGACGGCGCCGGTGAAGATGTTGAGCGCCTTCGGCGCGGCCTGTTCGGCGGCGCGGTTCATGCGGGTCTGCAGATCGGCGAGCATGCCGCCGGCGCCCACCGACTTGAGCGGCCCCTCGATCTTCTGCAGCGGATCGGGCAGCGGAATCCGGATCGCCGGATCGCCGTTGTAGCCGTCGGTCTTGCCGACCCGGCCGACGACGCGCTGCGAGGCGACTTTGAGCGCGTCCTTGAGGCCCGAGCCGATCTCGCCCTGGCTCAAGCCCGCGCCCGGGACCGAGGCGCCGCCGCCCCGCCCGGCGCGGTGTTGAGAAGGCTGCGGCCCTGATCGAGCAGCGAGCTCTGCGCCGCCGCCGCACCCGGCACCGCGGCAAAGATCGCCGTAAAAAGCGCGCGCCGCGATGGAACGTTCTTCGCCATCCCGTCTCCAGTTCGAAATGTATGGCGTCCCCGGCCCGACTTGAACGGGCGACCTACGGTTTAGGAAACCGTTGCTCTATCCGGCTGAGCTACGGGGACGCAATGACTTGGCGGATTTCCGACCCTGTTCAGCCTGTGCCCACGCACCCTGTATCGGAAGTTAGCGTTCGCTCGTGTCCTTGTCATCCGCGCGGCCGCGCGCGCGGCGGGGAGCGCGGGCGCAAACGCGGGGGCGTACGGCGCCACACCCTTTCGAGCAAGCAAAAACGAAACAATCGAGTGGCCAAATAATTTGCCGCCGCTTTCCCTACGTACTACGCTGACGATTCAATTATTTTCCGTGATCGGCCTCAGCGACTATTTTGGCATCCTTGAAAACGTCATAAAATTTCCGCGGCGCGCCCAAGCGTTATTTGGCTCGACACCCGGATTTCACGCCGACGTCCTGCAAGCACAAGGAAAACGTCATGGCAGAGAACGAAGTGGTCGCGGCCATCCTGTCGGCAGTCCTGACGGCGCATCAGCGCACCGACGACGCCGACGTCGCGACCGCGGTCAAGACCTATCACGCCTGTCTCAGCGCCCTGCAACATTACAGCGACGTGCCCGTCGAAGCGCGCTGGTCCGCCGCAGCCGAGGGCCGCCGCCTCGCGGCGGGGCCAGATGGCGCAAAGCCCTAGCCCGAAGCGCCCGCACCGGGCCAAGGCCGCCACGCGCACGCTGCGGCTCGAGGCGCTCATGGCGTTGCTTGTGCTCGCCACGGTGATGGTCGGGGAGATCGTGCTGATCCGCGGAAATTATCGCGGCGAAGCGGCACCGCTTTCGCCGGCGTCGCAGATCATCCTGCGCTTGACGTTCGGCCGCTGACCACGGCGCGCGAGACGAATTTCGGCGCGTTCAGGCGGTCGTGGCCGCCTTTTTGCCGGCGCCCGGAGCGACAGGTTTCGCGCCGCTCTGATCCGCGGCTTCCTTGGCCAGGCGAAGCCCGCGCAGGCGGGCAACCTTCTCGTCTTGCACGCGGCGATCGGTCTCGCGATCGTTCAGCCGGTCGGTCTCTTTCCGGGTCCGTTCGGCCAAGAGCGCTTCCGCCTTTCGCTGAGGGGCGCCCGACCGGTCTGTAGCCCTGGGCATGACGAATCCTTTAGCGTTGGGTCCGGACGACCGCCGCAGCGAATGCACGAGAAGGGAAGCGCCGGCGGCAACCGTGCGGTCGCCGCTGGCGCTCCTGCGGTCAGGCGACGAGGGAGATATGGTCGGCGGCTTGCTTGCCGCGCTCGCTGACCACTTCGTAGCGGACTTTCTGCCCCTCGTTCAGCGAACCAAGACCGGCGCGTTCGACCGCGGAGATATGCACGAACACGTCCTTGCCTTGGTCATCCGGCTGGATGAAGCCGAAGCCTTTTTGCGAGTTGAACCATTTCACCGTACCAATAGCCATCGTGGCCTCCTTTATGCGTTGGACCACGCCGCGCGCTGATACGCGAGGCGACGCAGCGTCGGCCTCATGGGTTCTTGAAGATCGCCTGTGGGCGGTACGGCAAGCGCCGAAGCGGAAACTGGCGCCGCCTATATGCGCCTTCTCACTGCCCATTACAATTGGGAACCGGGTGGAAACCGGGCCGCCCCGCGCGTCGAGGGCGAAACCGGTGCGCCGACGCGCCGTCGCCGCTCTTGACTTTGGCGCGCGCGACCGCCATGTAGCTGCCCAGCAGTACTCTCGCGGATGCGCGACGCGCTTGGCTTCTTTCGCCGGCGTTTTCAGAGACATCATTCGTCAACCGGACTTCCTGGTCGCGCGGGACGGGCTTCATCCAGGGTGAAGCGGCGATTGCTCCGCACGCATCGATTCGGTGCGAGTGCGGCCCCCGCCCTGACGATGAAAGCTTGATGTTGCAAACCTCATTTTCCGATCTCCACCTTGCCGAGCCGCTGTTGCGCGCTCTGGCCGCCGAAAACTACCTCACCCCCACCCCGATCCAGGCGCAAGCCATCCCGCCCTTGCTGGCGGGCCGCGACGTCCTGGGCCTCGCCCAGACCGGGACCGGCAAGACCGCGGCGTTCGCGTTGCCGATCCTGCAACGGCTGGCCGATCATCGCGGCGACGGGATCCCGCGCGCGCCGCGCGCGCTCATCCTCACGCCGACGCGCGAGCTCGCGGTCCAGGTCGGCGAGAGCTTTCGTACCTATGGACGGCACATGCCGCTGCGCAGCGCCGTCGTCTTCGGCGGCGTCGGCCAGAAGCCGCAGGTCGATGCGCTCATGCGCGGCGTCGACATTCTCGTCGCGACGCCGGGCCGCCTGCTCGATCTCTGGGAGCAGAAGGCGGTGCGCTTCGACCGGCTCACGGTGCTCGTCCTCGACGAGGCCGACCGCATGCTCGACCTGGGCTTTCTTCCGGCCGTGCGGCGGATCATCGCGCTCTTGCCCAAGGAGCGTCAGACGCTGCTCTTCTCCGCCACCATGCCCGACAGCATCGGCAAGCTCGCGGCCGGCATCCTGCGCCAGCCGGTCCGCGCCGAGGCGGCGCCGCCGGCCACCACGGTCGAACTCGTCGATCAGCGCGTCATCTTCGTTGCCGCCGCCGAGAAATCGCTCGTTCTTGCCAGTCTGCTGCGCGATCCCGCGATGTCGCGCGCGCTGGTCTTCACCCGCACCAAGCACGGCGCCAACCGCGTCGCCGAGCGACTGGCGCGGGCCGGCATCGAGGCCGACGCGATCCACGGCAACAAGTCTCAAACCGCGCGGCAGCGGGCGCTCGCAGCCTTCCGCGACGGTCGCGTGCCGGTCCTGGTCGCGACCGACATCGCCGCGCGCGGCATCGATGTCGACGGCATCACCCATGTCGTCAATTTCGATATGCCGAACGAGGCGGAGAGCTACGTGCACCGCATCGGACGAACCGCGCGCGCCGGCGCTTCGGGCGTGGCGATCGCGCTGTGCGATCCCTCCGAGCGCGCCTTCCTCGCCGCGATCGAGAAGCTCACGCGGCTCCGCCTGCGCGTCGTCGAGCACGCGCGCCAGGCCGCCATTCCCATGCACACCGAGCCCGGTTCACAGGTGCGGGCGCGTCCCGTCACCCGGCCCGCGCCGGCAGAGAGGAAGAATCTCCGATGGCCAAGCAGCACTTGCGCAAGATGGTGGTCAGCGGCGATCACATCGTGGCGCCGGACAGCGGTCCGCCATGGACCGTTCTCTGGGACACCGCCACGCGCGCGGACGGAAACTGGAGCATCGTTCGCACGCCCAATGAGGCGACCGCGCTCGAGCGGGCCGCGCATTTCGTGAAGCTCGGCTTCGTCGTGTCCGCGATCCGGGACCCGTCCGGGACGGTCGTGATGAACGCCGGCGATATCGCGCGCCGTTTCGGCCCCAGCGAAGACAAGGGGCCGAACGGCGGTCCCGCGGCCAACATGCCGACGCCCGAAGATTTGGCGCACGCGATCCTGCGCGGCTTCGTCGAGAAGCATCAGGCGACGCCCGGGCGCATGCTCGCGGCGGCGACGCTGCGCGACCTGCTCGCTCCGAACGGCGTCACGCGGATAGAATTCGAGCGCGGCGTGAGCTTCGCCAAGGACCATGGCTGGCTCAACGTCGCCGATGGCGTCCTGACGTTGACGCAGCCGGGCTACGCCGCCGCCACGGCCTAGCCGCGCGGTCGCCCCCCACGTCAGAAGGAGGTGCCGATGCCCTTCAGACCCAACTACCGGCAGCAGCGCAGCGAGCGCAATCGCGTCAAGGAGCTGCGCAAGCAGGAGAAGCTGCAGAAGCGTCAGGAACTCGTCGAAAAGCGCAAGGCGGCGCGGCAAGGGGACCCGCTCGAGCCGACGCCCGACGAACCGCCGGAGGAGAGCTGAGTCCGCGCGGCCAGCCCGGCTAGCGTGCGACCGAGTAGAGCAGGCGGCCGTTGGTCCGCGCCTCGACGACCAAGGTTCCGCGCAACAGCAACAGGATCCGCGCGGCCGCTTCGGCCTGGAAGTCGTCGACGCAGTCGGCGTCCCGTTCCCCCAGCACGTGTCCGCCGACGCCAAGCACGGTGAAGTGATAATTTTCCATTCGCGTCTCGACCTTTCAGAGGCGCGACTGCAGCCGCGCCTCGAGCGTCGCGGCCTGCCGTTCGAACTCCAACGCGCGCTCTTCGAGCCGATCGATGTCGCGCGCGATCACGCTGGTGCGCGCCACGTTGCGGCACGATCGTGCGCGCTCGAGCAGATATTGGATTTCGGTCATCGGCGCTGTCTCCGCGGTGGGGGAGGTCCGGGCGGTCGCTGCGAGCGAGGTCCGCTTCGCGCTCAGAGCCATCGGACGGCAATACGATGCCCCATCATACATCATGCGGCGCGAAACAAGGGATATATATTCGCCCGTCATCGCGGTTAGGAAACCGTTGCTCCATCCGGCCGAGCGACGGCGACGCAGCGCCCCCTTCAGCCGCCGTCTTCCTTGAACGCCTCGCGCGCGGTGCGGAACGCCTCGACCGCGGCCGGCACGCCGCAATAGACCGCGGTCTGCAGCAGCACCTCCATGAGCTCGTCCTTGGTGCAGCCGTTCTTCAACGCGCCGCGCAGATGGATCTTGAGCTCGGCCTGGCGGTTCATCGCCGTCAGCATGGCGACATTGACGATGCTGCGCGTCTTCTTCGGCAGCCCGGGCCGGCCCCAGATCGCGCCCCAGCAATATTCGGTGATGAATTCCTGGAACGGGCGCGAGAAATCGTCGGCCGAGCGCAGGGCGTTGTCGACATAGGCCGCGCCCAAGACCTCGCGCCGGATGGCGAGCCCGGTGTCGTGCACTTCCTTGTTGTTCATCGAGAGCCTCCTTCTTTTCCGAGAACGAAACTCATAGCGCATCGCCCGGCAAAGGCGATGGGGCGATGCCGCGAGGCATTATTCGCCGCGCTGCGCCAGCCTCTCGATCTGCTCGGGGAAAGTGATGTCGAGGACCGGACGGCGCTGCCGTCGATGAAGCCACCCGCGCGGACATGCGCGTCGGCGAGCGCGTGCGGATCGACCCCGCCGCGCGGCAGAGCGCGAGCGCGGCGCGATCGATGCGCAGCGACAGCGCGCCCGCCTCGCGCGCGCCGAGATCAACGAAGGCCGCGCCTTCGCCGAACGCGACGTGCGCAACAGTGCCCTCGACGATCTGCCAGGTACCGCCGTCCTGCGCGACCGCGGAGGCCGCGCGCACCGGAAGCGCTTCTGGCGCCACAGGCCGCGCTCAGCCGCGCGCGCCGCTGCTTCGGCGGCGAGCAGCGCGGCGAGGCCCATGCGATTGTCGGCCGTGCCGTGCACGCGCGCCAGTCCGCGCGCGACGAGCGTACGCTCGACCCAGCGGCCG